>NZ_JAKGRW010000044.1 GCF_021555175.1 Nocardioides alcanivorans
TGAATCGCACTGGGTTTCGTTCCGCTTGATCAGTCAGGATGGGAACGATGGCCAGGTATACGAACGAGATGCGTGAGCGGGCAGTGCGGATGGTCGCTGAGGTCCGCCCGGAGCACCCGCACGAGACGGCAGCGTTGCGGCACGTCGCGGGGTTGCTGGGGATGAACGTCGAGACCCTGCGGCTGTGGGTCCACCGTGCTGAGGTCGACGCCGGGAAGCGGCCCGGGACCACGACGGATGAGGCGGAGGAGATCAAGCGCCTCAAGCGTGAGGTAGCCGAGCTCCGCAGGGCGAACGAGATCTTGAAGTCCGCCTCAGTGTTTTTCGCCAAGGAACTCGACCGCCCCACGACGAGATGATCCGCTACATCGACGAGCACAAGGATCAGTTCGGGGTCGAGGCCATCTGCCGGGTGCTGCGTCCGGCAGTTCGTGGGTTCATCACCTCCCGTGGCTACCGGGCCGCGAAGACCAGAGCCCCGTCGGCGCGGTCGTTGAAGGACGAGTTGCTGGTGCCGGAGATCGCCCGGTTGCACGTCGAGAACTACGGCGTCTACGGGGTCCGGAAGATGCACGCCCTGATGCGACGCCAGGGCTGGGAGATCGGTCGCGATCAGACCGCTCGGCTGATGAAACTCGCCGACGTTCGTGGGGTGAAGCGGTCGAAGAAGGTGTTCACCACGAAGCCGGATCCGGCGGCGGTGAAGCCGGCCGACTTGGTCCAACGGCGCTTCCACGCGCCCGCGCCGCGGCGGCTATGGGTTGCCGACATCACCTACGTCGCGACCTGGTCGGGGTTCGCCTACGTGGCGTTCGTGACCGACGTCTACTCACGCCGGATCGTCGGGTGGAACGTCGCCGCGACGTTGAAGGCCGACATCCTCCCCTTGCAGGCGCTCGACATGGCCGCGTGGGACGCAAAGCGCGAGGGCGCGGTCGATCTGACCGGGCTGGTCCATCACGCCGACCACGGCTCGAACTACCTCTCGATCGTCTACACCGACCGAATCGGCGAACTCGGCGCGAAGCCCTCCACGGGCACCGTCGGCGACTCCTTCGATAACGCGCTGGCCGAGGCCGTCAACGGGCTCTACAAGACCGAACTCATCAGACGGCGCGGGCCGTGGCGCACGATCGAGCAGGTCGAGCTCGCGACGCTGGAGTACGTGTGGTGGTGGAACAACCAACGCCTTCACGGGGAGCTCGACATGCGCACCCCGCTCGAGGTCGAGGCCGCGTACTACGCTGCCCAAGAATCATCCCGGCCAGCACTCGCTGTCCAAGGGAACGCATAGGAACGAAACCCAGTGCGATTCAACTCGCTTCGGACCAGGTCTTCACCTCCACTGCCAAGTCGCACACACGAGGGTTTGCCGGCTTCTTTGGCGGATGGACCTGAAACCGACGTACCCGGCGGTATCCAACTTCGGGGTCCAGGACCACCTCAGAGTCAGATGGCCACACCTCCAGACCATTCCGCATGAACGGCCCCGGAACGTCCTTCAGCACCACAACCGTGTCGCGATGTCCGTGTTCCGCCTCCCACGCCTCTATCGCAGCCGGCCATTGTTCGAATGCACGGATACGCCGTTCCAGTTCCCGTTGCACTTCACAGCCAACCTCTGCACCTTTCCGAAGTCGCTCATTTTCTCCGAGGTAAGCCTTGAACCTGGGGTGTTCGGGTATTTCGCGGCGTGCGTTCACGACCAAGTCGGCGGCACGCTGCTGGTAAGGCAGTTTGTAGAGAGGATCCACCCGGTCTCCGCAGCGAACAAACCACGCTTCGGCGGCATGCTCACCAAGTCTGCCGACTACCTGGCGCCGCAACGAGGGTCTGCCGTAGGTGCCAGCGTGATGTCGCGCGGCATCGTACGCCGCGAAAGCCCGAGGCAAGGGCTCGCCCTGATCAGCAGATTGTTCTCGCCAATCAACGGGGCTATCGGCAGTCAGGACTTCCATCCAAGCCTTCCGCACATCCTCAGCGGATATTTCGACGGAGGTTATCGAAGATCGATCCACGCATGCATCCTGACAGCATCAGTTGTCTGCTGGTTCGTCACACACGGATGCGCTGCTTGTAGGCGGATCTCCACGACCGTCGAAGCAATTCGCTTGGTCCCATGCGCACCCTCAGAGTGCGTCCTGCAGTCGGCTCACGCCGAGTTGGACGTAGCCGTTCAAGTCTTCCGCGTCAACGGTGCCACCCAAAGAGAAGGCTGTGGTGACAACCTGGCCACGCCCGATCCGCACGATGACGAAGTCGCCCACGTACTCGAAGGAGAAGCCACTGCTCTCGATCGGCATCGTGACGCGGAAAGCAACGCTCTCGTCCCCGTGCTGTTCGAAGGACAACTCGTTAACGGTGACCTCGCCGAGCTCGAGATCCTCGTCTTCGGCACCATCCTCCATGACCTTCTGCATCGACTTCGCCATGCAGTTTCGGTACTCCGGCCGACTGGTGACCTCGAATGCCTCCGCGAGCCAAGTTTCATCCCCGGCTACGCCGACCGTGTTTGAGATCTCGACGTCGTCGGGTGAGGTGAAGTCCGGAGAGTTCGCAGTCGCGTTGCTGTCGTCATACAGCTGGTCGTAGGGCACGCCGACGCAGGTCGCAATCTCCTTCTTTCCCTCATCGTCGTCGTCGTCCTCGTCCTTGGCCGGTTGGGCCTCCCAACCGGCGGGGAAGTCGGACAGCTGCAGGAGCGCGGTCTCGGCGATCTTTTGGTCTTCGAAGTTCGGCTCGACATCAGCCCTCAGAGTCGGCGAAGAGAGCTTTCCCCCTCGCGGGCACGATCGGGGTCGGAATCCGCGTTGTTTCCTCCGCAGGCTGAGTACGCCAGGAGGGCCGCGAGGATGAGGGCTGGCAACCGTTTCATGTGCAGCAAAGTAGGTCATGGCCCCGACACACGCTCGCCGATCGGACCAATCCCACCCGAACCGATACACCCGGACACCGCGTGCGAGAAGATGCCGGGGTGCCGACCACGATCCATGACCTTCTTGACCAGTTGCGCTCCACCGCCCTCGACGAGCGGGACAAGGGTGACCGGTTCGAGAGGCTGGTCCGTTCCTACCTGCTGACCGACCCGGAATGGACGGCAAAGTTCTCCGACGTCTGGCTGTGGTCGGACTGGGAGGGACGCCCCGCCGGGGTGCCGGACATCGGCGTGGATCTGGTCGCTGCCAACCGCGACAGTGACACATTCAGCGCGATCCAGTGCAAGTTCTACGACGAGGGCCAGAAGGTCTCCAAGGCCCACATCGACTCCTTCCTCGCGGCCACGATGCGCCCGGAGTTCCAGATCACCACGCGGTACGTGTTCGACACCTCCGCCGGGTGGACCGGCAACGTCGAGAAGGAAGTACAAGGGGTCGTCCAACGTGTCGACATCGGCTACCTCGACGACGCAGCCATCGACTGGGACCAATTCCGGTGGGAGACCCCTGAAGTAGTTGTCCCGACCGGCGCAAAGGAACTGTTCCCGCACCAAGCCCGCGCTCTGGAGAACGTCCGTGCCGGGTTCAACGCCCACAACCGCGGCAAGCTGATCATGGCCTGCGGCACCGGCAAGACCTTCACCTCCCTGCGTATCGCCGAGGACCTGGTCGGCGAGGGAGGTTCGGTGCTGTTCTTGGTGCCCTCGATCCAACTGTTGTCGCAGTCGCTGCGCGAATGGATGGCGAACACAACCCTCAGCATTCGCCCGTTCGCGGTCTGCTCCGACGTCCGGGTGGGCCGCCAGAACAGCGATGACGCCGACATGTCAACCATCGACCTCACCGAACCGGCCACCACCGACGCCACCACGCTGCTGGCCCGGATGAGCGTCGGCAAGTACGCCCAGCCGCGAATGACCGTGGTCTTCTCCACCTATCAGTCGATCGACGTCATCATCGAAGCCCAGAAGCAGGGGCTGGCCGCCTTCGACCTGGTCGTCTGCGACGAGGCACACCGCACAACCGGCGCCACCTTGGCCGGCCAGGACGACTCCGCGTTCGTGAAGGTCCACGATGCTCAGGCGCTGCGCGCGGCAAAGCGGCTGTACATGACCGCCACTCCCAGGGTGTTCGGTGACGAAGTCAAAGCACGGGCCAAGGACGCCGACGCAGTTCTGGCCGACATGGGCGACGAAACCATCTACGGCCCCGAGTTCCATCGTCTCGGGTTCGGCGACGCCGTCGAGATCGGCCGGCTCACCGACTACAAGGTGCTGGTGCTGGCCGTCGACGAGCAGTACGTCGCGGACAACTTCCAACAGGCCATGGCTGAGTCGGGCGAGATCAAACTGGACGACGCCGCAAAACTGATCGGCTGCTGGAACGGGCTGGCGAAAAACTTCGGCCCCACCGACGCCCTCGGCCACGACACCGGCACCGTCAACCGCGCACCGATGCGCACCGCGGTCGCCTTCGCCAAGGACATCCGCTCCTCCAAGGCCGCCACCGCAGCCTTCCCACCGCTGGTCGACCGCGCAATCATCGACCTCCCCGACGCCCGGACCCCGCTGAAGGTCGAGGCACGCCACGTCGACGGCACCATGCGGATCAGCGAACGCAACGCCCATCTCGCCTGGCTCAAGTCCAATCCCTCCGACACGACGTGCCGCATTCTCACCAACGCCAAGTGCCTCTCCGAAGGCGTCGACGTGCCCGCTCTCGACGCGGTGCTGTTCCTCACCCCACGCGGCTCACAGGTCGACGTCGTGCAGTCCGTTGGGCGGGTGATGCGCAAGGCGCCCGGCAAGGAGCTCGGCTACATCATCTTGCCCGTCGTGGTCCCCTCTGGAGTCGCACCCGAGGTTGCTTTGGCAGACAACGAGCGTTACAAGGTCGTGTGGCAAGTCCTCCAAGCCCTGCGCTCCCACGACGAGCGTTTCCACGCCCTGGTCAACAAGATCGAACTGAACAAGGCAAAGCCGACCGACAAGCTCGAAATCATCTCCATCACCACGCCCGTAGGCGACGGAGACCGCGACGGGGCCACCCCGCAGGAGGGCAAGGAGTACGCCCAAGGCGACACCACCCAAGCGTTCATGGAGTTCGCCACCGAGGCATTCCGCGACGCCATGTACGCCCGTATCGTCAAGAAGGTCGGCGAACGCCGCTACTGGGAGACCTGGGCCAAGGACGTCGCCGACATTGCAGCCGCTCACGTCACTCGTATCAACGGTCTCCTCGCCGACGTGAACTCGCCCCAGTCAGCCGAGTTCGAAGTGTTCCTCGCCGGCCTACGCGCCAACTTGAACGACAACATCTCCCGCGCTGAGGCGGTCGACATGTTGGCCCAGCACATGGTCACCCGGCCGATCTTCGAAGCGCTGTTCGACGGCTACGACTTTGCGACCACCAACCCCGTCGCCAAGATCATGGAACTGATGCTCGCCAGCCTCGACGAGCATCCCCTCGGCGCAGAGAACCAGACCCTCGAGGGGTTCTACGACTCTGTGCGCCGCAGGGTCGCCGGCGTCGACAACGCCGAAGGCAAGCAACGCATCCTCGTCGAGCTCTACGACAAGTTCTTCGCCGTCGCGTTCAAGAAAACCGTCGACAAACTCGGCATCGTCTACACCCCCATCGAGATCGTCGACTTCATCCTGCGCTCCGCTGACGCAGTGCTGCGCCAGGAGTTTGGCCAGGGCCTGACCGATGAGGGCGTGACGATTCTCGACCCCTTCACCGGCACCGGCACCTTCCTCGTCCGACTCCTCCAGTCCGGGCTAATCGAGCCGCACGACCTGGCGCGCAAGTACGCAACCGAGATGTACGCCTCCGAGATCCTGCTACTGGCCTACTACATCGCCTGCGTCAACATCGAGCAGACCTACGCCGAGCAGATCGCCGCCATTGACCCGACGCAGGCAGCGGAGCCGTTCAACGGCCTGATCCTCACCGACACGTTCCAGTCCTGGGAACCCCATGACAGAACAGATGACGAACTCTTCGTCGAGAACAACGCCCGCCTACAGCGGCTCAAGAACCTCGACATCACCGTCATCGTCGGCAACCCGCCCTACTCATCCGGACAAGACTCCGCCAACGACAACAACGCCAACGAGTCCTACCCCGCTTTGGATGCAGAGATCCGCGACACGTACGCGAAACTCTCCACGGCCACCAACAAGAACTCGCTCTACGACTCCTACATCCGCGCCATCAAGTGGGCCACGCTGCGGATCAAGGACCGCGGGGTCATCGCGTTCGTCACCAACGGCGGCTTCCTCGACTCCAACACTGCCGACGGCATGCGAAAGACCTTGGCGGACGAGTTCAGCGCCATCCACATCTACAACCTGCGCGGCAACCAACGCACCGCCGGCGAACAGTCCCGCAAGGAAGGCGGCAAGGTCTTCGGGGCAGGCAGCCGGGCCACGGTGGCGATCACGGTGCTCGTCAAAGACCCTGGCGCGACCGGCCCAACCAAAGTCCACTACAGCGAGGTGGGCGACTATCTCACCCGTGAGGAAAAGCTGGGCCAGGTCGCAGATAGCATCGACGTCACGAGGCTGGCGACGCTTGAGATTGAGCCGAACGAACACGGGGATTGGATCAACCAGCGGCGTGAAGACTTCGGCAATTTCCCGACTTTGTCTGCGGTCTTCGGCACCACGGCATACGGAGTGCTGACGTCCAGAGATTCGTGGGTGTATCAGTCTTCCGAAGCCGACTTGCTATCCAACGTCAAGGCATTTCTCAAAGCATTTCATGAGTCGGTCGCCACGGAGCAACGCGTCATGGATTCGCGGCGCATGAGTTGGTCTGAGTCCCTCGAGAAGGCCTGGGGCCAGCGACGGAGTCCAGCCTTGGATCCGAGCCAAGTACGCGTGGCGCTCTATCGGCCGTTCTTCCGGCAGTTCCTGTACTACGACGGTCTTCTGATCCATCGGCGGGGAGTCACACCCCGGTTGGCGCCAGTGCCGGAGGTCCGCAACCCCGGCTACTACGTACTGAACCCCGGGGCGGCGAAACCATTCAGCCTAGTCATGACCGAGATCGTCCCAGATGTCGCCTTGTTCGGCTCGAACTCTGGTCAATGGTGCACGCGCTACAGCTACGAACGCGTCGACGACTCCGGAATGTTGGATCTCGGAGACAGCGAGGAAGTCATCGACGGCTACCGACGGATCGACAACATCACAGATGACGCGCTCGCCCGATTCCAGGCCGCGTACCCCGGCCAAGCGATCTCCAAGGACGACATCTTCTTCTACGTCTACGGGCTGCTGCACTCAACGGAGTACCGCGAGACCTACGCAGCCGACCTGAGGAAGATGCTGCCGCGCATCCCGATGGTCCGTGACTTCGCGCGCTTCGCTGAAGCGGGGCGGCGCCTGTCCGATCTGCATGTGGGCTACGAGGCCGTTGGGCCGTATCCCCTCGAGGGCCTCGACGTGGAGCCGACTGGTGACCCGTATGACTTCTTCGCGGTGGGCGACAAGAAGATGAGGTTCGCAAAGCCCACTGCGGAGCAGAAGGCGGCGGGCGAGCGGCATGACCGCACGGTGATTTACTACAACGACCGGATCACGCTGTCAGGGATTCCCGACGACGCGTACCGCTACATGCTGGGCAGCAGGTCGGCGATCGAGTGGATCATCGACCGGTATTACGTGAAGACCGACAAGAAGTCCGGGATCGTGAACGATCCGAACGACTGGTCGCGTGAGGTGGGCGATCCTCGCTACATCGTGGACCTGTTGGCCCGGATTGTGACGGTGAGTGTGGAGACGCTGAAGATCGTCGACGGTCTGCCGCCGTTGGACATCATTGAAGGTGCCTGATGAGCGCCCCGTTGGACGGTGGGGAGTTGGCGGTGTTCGATCGGCGCGCGGAGGTCGAGGCCCTGCTGAGAGAGGACACCACGCTGTTGGGCCGCTACTGGGGCTATCTCCAGGAGGACCTGCCCAAGGAACAGATGGCTGAGCGTGAGGCCATCGAGACGACGGGTTGGACGAGCAACTATGCCTTCCTGCTCTCGGTAGTTCGCGATGGTGAGGTCACCACGAAGCCGTCGGTGGCGCGCGGAGCTGCGGGACGGCTGCGGGCGTGGTTGCGCAGCAAGCCGCTGAGTGAGCAGTTGCGTGAGGAGTTCACGAAGCAGGAGCGGGTGCTGGCCGCGGTTGCTGAGGACCGGGTGGCCCAGGCGAGCGAGGATGAGGAAGCACACCGTTCGACGGTGGAAGCCGAGAGCGCCAACGTCCCCGGGATCTACGTCTACACGTTGCCGCACTACCTGCGTCATCCATACGAACCGGACACCGGCCGGACCTTGCTGAAGGTGGGGCACTCCGCGGTGGATGCAGTTCACCGTGCCGGCGCGCAATCACGGTTCACCGCGTTGCCGGAGGATCCGGTGTTGTTGCGGGTCTACCCGTGTGCGCAGTCGTTGGTTGTGGAGCGGCGGTTCCATGCGTGGCTGGAGGACGCCGATCACCAGAGGCCGCGTTCGACGCGCGCTGGGCGCGAGTGGTTCGTGACCTCGACGAAGTTTCTGGACCGGGTTGCGAGGGTGATGGACCTTGAGGTGCAGGTGGTGAACGAGCTCGACGGATTCTTGGAGTGAGCGGGCCTCCTCCAGTCGCCTGCTCACACCTCGAGAGTTGTGCCATCCCGCCCGCCGCAAGCTACGCCCCTGCGGGGTGCACTGTGCCCCACGCGTTGGTGCTCCTCGTTCCCTAGCTCTGGCTAGGAGCTGCGGAGCGCCTGTTCAGCACCGGCCCAAATCCTGCTGGGGAACTTCGACAAGAAGTGCTCCGGCGGTTCCCGAGTCCGGCACGATGTCAGGGTGGATGTCTCTGGCGATGACTTGGTGCCGATGCTGGTGGATTGGAACTACCGCCAAGCCGAGCAGCGGCTGAGGTTCCAGGCGGATTCGGTCGACCTTGCCGAGGCGCGCGACCTGATTCTGTATCGGTGCTTGGCGCCCGAGGTAGAGCTGCCGGTCTTGCAGGAGGGCGTCCCAACGTCGTATGGCACCCCAGTGCCGTGGGTGGCCGCGCCGGCGATCGAACGTCCAGTGCTTGAGTTGTTGAGAGGTCCCAAGAGCACCTTTTTCAGCGTGGCTCGCGAGGGCCAGGTGTTCCCGAACTTCGTCAAAGGTTTCCATCTACGCAATCGGCGGATTCCAGTCGCGGGGTTGAGCCCGTTGCTCGACCACTTCGCGGAGCGTCTGCAGGATCATCGACGAAGCGACGGTGGTCGTCTCCAGTTCGCGAGCACTCGCCTGTTTGAAGGTGAGTTCCTCCGGGCGGGGTGTGGGCGATGCGGGCACCTGCTGGGGTTTGTCGTGGATGAGGGTCGGGATCCTGACCTCGGTTCAGCGGTCCTCTTCAGTAGCCTCAAGGCACCGTGTCACGACTGATCAAATGTGGCCGGTGGAGGCACGTTCAACGTTGTGCCGCCTCGCTTGACGCCGCTCCTCGCGATCTCCGGACATCCCGGGGCGGTTCAGACCTCGGCTTGCTGTTTCACCAGCATGTTGGCCCATGCCCCGCGGTGCTTGCAGGTGAACCCGAGACGAGGCGGGGCGGGCGACTGCGTATCACCTCCTTCTTGTCGCCTGCCCGACTCGCTTCGTTACTTCACGGGGCTGCGTGTTCTGTTGAGTTGTCAAGATGCCTGCCGAACCGGGATCTGGTTCGTGCGGATGCCCGGCGATGAGCATCAACGTCCGGCGAGGTGATCCGGAGCGCAATCCCTGCCATCACGGCCGGCACGCACGCGCGGAGGAGTCGGAGAGCCCATGGCTCTCCGACCCCTCGTGCCTAGTTCACGACGCCTCGGCGATCACCCGCATCGCCCACGCGTACTCGGTGGGCAGCGCGTCGGGGATCGACTTGGCGCGTTGGCACATCAGGCAGTGCGTCGGCGGCACATGTGGAGCGATGTGCAGCAGGGACGCCTCCCATGCGGCCATTCGGTCGAGGAGGGCAGCCCCCTCGTGGACACCGGTGAGGATGGCTGTCTCGGTGGCTTCGAGCAGTTCCAGGAGCTCTTCGCACTCGGGCAGATTGCCTCCGAGCGTGCCGTGGGCAGTGGCCATCGCGCATTGGCGGATGAGCTCCACCCAGTTGCGGATGAGCACCACCTCCGCGGCGAACGACCGGACCGTGCGCCCGACGGGGGCGGTGTAGGTCACACCCGAGGCGACGGGCTGTGACGGCTGGTTCTTCATCATGTGGCTCCAGCTGGCTCACCGCAGCACCGGGGCCGGGTGCCCCGACGTCTGCGGGGGTCTGAATCGTTTGTGACCCGACCCCGACAGTCGGTGCTGTTCGTGGCCCCACAAGAGGAAGGTCGAACCGGCATCGGTGCGCATTGCACGGAGGGGTGGCAGTGATTGGCGCTGCCCGAGCCACTCGGGACCGTCCGTCGCGTGAGCAAGCAGAAGCAGACCCAGAACACGGTCCCCTCGACCCGCCCCACCGCGAAGGCTTGGCACGACCGCGCCACGGGCGACCTCAGCACCTGGGCGGAGGGATACAACCCCAGCAGCGAGCGCGCCGCGGCCGTCTGGACGACGCACCGAGACCACCTCGCGCCCTGGATCTCGGCCGCGCCGGCCGCCGGTGTCACCGAAGCGCGACGCATCGCCAGCGCCGTCCTGGAACTCCTGGCGTGGTCACTGCCGCTCGTCAACGACCTCGATGAGGCGATGTCCGAGGACTCCCTCCAGCGGTTCGTGCGGGCAAACCCCACCAGTCTCGGAGATGGCGCCCTTGGCAACATCCGCGGTCGCGTACGCCGCGTCCTGAAGGCCCGCGCCGCGCTCGACGCCGGACACTCCACGCACGAGGCCGAGAACAGCAAGGCATCGGAGACCACGAACCGTCGGCCGAGCACGGCTGACGAGTCCGCGTCCACCCGCCCGCTCCCGCCCGTCTACACCGCGGAGGTCTGGTCCCTGCTGACGACGGCCGCGGAGGACGACGCAGTCCTTGCTGCGTCCCTCCAGAGCCCGGTCGGCCTGAGCACCACTGCGTGGACACACGCACGAGCGGTCGCCAAGGAACTGGGGGTCGACCTGACCAAGGCGCAGGTGCGGCGAACCCAGCACGTGCACGCGCTCAGCCACCCGATGGCCGCCCCTCTGTCGGCGGCGCTGCACGGGCTCGGAGCGACTCGCCGCACCGCCACCGAAGCAGCCCTCCTGCTGCCGACGGTCGACCAGGCGGTCTACCGCGAGATCTTGCGCGAAGGGACAGCCCCCGCGGCCGGAACGAGCAAAGACGATGCAGCTCTCCGCGGCGACTGCACCAGGACGTCACGGCAGCACAGTGAGGACCACCTCGGCACGACCGAGATCGAGGCACCCGTCCACCCCGCACCCGGAGGTTCGTCCACCGTGTCCACTAACCCGCACCACGCGTCACCTGAGAAATCCCACCCTGAAAACGGAACCCAGCCGGCCGCTCCGGCACGCCGCCGCCGAAAGCCCTCGGCCCGCCAGATGCGCTTGGCCGTAGCCGCGGCCAACGCCGAGCGTGAGACCAGGGCAGCGTCGCTGCCGGAGTCCATGCGGACCTACATCCGCGAGAATTACATCTCTCTCGAAGCGGACGTCCGCCCGCACTGGGCCCAGCTCAAGGGTGCTGTCGAGGCCACCTTGGCTGCCTCGTCGGTGCGTGGGGAAGACAGCATGCGCAAGCACGTGACCCACCTGGCCTACTTCTTTCACTGGGCACGCACTGTCGCACTCCCGCTGGAGCCCTCGACCCTCACCCGCACTAACGTCGGCCGTTACGACAGCGAAGTGCTGGTCGACGCTGGCGGTTCGACGCGCCAGACACGGCGTTCCCGCTTGATGGCGATGGCCGATCAGATCCACCCCGAAGATGCACCGGTCAAGGGGCCGCCCCTGGCTCACCGCAGCGTCGCCCCGCCGTACAGCCTGTCGGAGATGGCGGTCATCCGACGGGTGGCGCAGGTGCAGCCCACGAGGCAGCTGGTGCGTCAGATGTGCTTGCTGGTCGGCCTCGGCGCAGGCGCAGGCATCGACTCCACCGACATCAAGCGTCTACGGGAGAGCGACGTGACAGACCACGGCCCGGACACGGGCATCGAGGTCCACGTCACCAACCTCCGCCGCAGCAAGGACAACACCGAGAAGCGCAATCAGCGCACCGTGTGGGTCCTGCGCGAGTACGAGGACATGGTCCGCATCGGACTCGAGGGAGCCAAACGAGGACATCTCCTGCTCGGCCGGGACGCGGAACGCGCCAACGTGGCCGCCAGCGTCTTCGCGCGTGCCGTGCTGAGCAAGGAGGTGCCGGAGCTCGCGCAGGCGCGTCTGCGTTCCACGTGGCTGGCCACCCACCTGCAGCGCACCACTCCCCTCAACGTCCTGCTGCAGGCAGCCGGACTGACGACAGCCCGGACCCTCGTCGACCTCCTGGAACACCTGCCGAAGAGCGCGGACGCAGCCGTTCTCCGCTGACGGCTGGCTGGCGGGTGCGGCGATTGGCATCCACATCACCGGTCCTCACGGTCCCGGTCGTCCTTCAACCAAGACGACAGGAACAGAACCCATGTCCAGCCCGACCCCTACCGACGACTCGAACTTCGCAGAGGGAATCAACCCCACCCTCGCGCCGCTCATCGCGACGCACGACACCAAGGAGGCCAAGATCTCCGCCACGATCTCCGCCAAGATTCGTCTCCACCCCAACCTGCTTGCGCAGCTCGACGCTGCCTTCCTCCGCCACCACTGGCTCGTGAAGTCCACCGGCGTCGGCGAGCTCCTGGACCGCCACTGCCGTAGCTCGAACCGCGGCCGCAAGAAGCAGGGACTGGACGGCGCCCTCTACTACGCCCTCCAGCTGACCGCGGTCTTCACCACCGGGCAGGCCACTGTCGAGCAGATGTACGTCATCGCGCACTCCCTGCCCCTCGATACCCGGGTGAAGTTCAAGATCGTGGTCTACGAGAACAAGAAGAAGGTCCGCGAGCTCACCCGCAAGCAGCTGTACACGATGACCGAGGGCCTCGGGAAGAACCTCTCCTACACCACCGACTGCCTCACCGACACGGAGCGGCGAAGCCTCCAAGAGGAGGACCAGAAGGCGCTGCTTCGAGAGCGGCAGGCCGAGCGGCACGCGGTGGTGAACGACATCGTCACCCGGCTGTTGACGGGAACGCATCTCATCGACGTCGGGCACGGCACCTACGCCATCGACGACACCAGCATCTGGGCCTGGTCCAAGGCCCCACGCGGCTCTCGACACCAAGAGGGCGGCCAGGACCGTCCCCTCACCGACGAGGACAACACCCAGGCGCTCCCGCGCGACGCCTCCATCCAGGAGCCGTACGTCCAGGTGGCACCGGACATCCTCGCGGCGGCTGGCGAAGAGGCCGAGCGACGCAATCCAGCTTCGTGGCTCTGTCCTGACGCCGCCTGGGGTGGGAAGACCGCCAAGAGCGGGGCGCAGATCGGGATCTACGGTTACAAGGCCCACGTCGTCGTGAACACCAACGACCCCGCTCGCAAGGTCCCGCTGCCCGTCCTCATCCAGGCGCTCGAGCTCACTCCCGCAAACGCCGACATCGTCGAGGTGTCTCTGCGGCTCGTGGACCAGATCCGGGAGCGGGCCCCGTTCGTCCGTCTCATCGGTGACCGTCACTACGGCTACAAGCGCTACGACCGGTGGGCCATGGAGCTCTGGCGGCGCCGGGTCCACCAGGTCCTCGACCTGCGCGTCGACAAGCCCGGGGCCATGGACCAGTACGGCTCGAAGGTGCTCGACGGCCGCCCGCACTGCCCCGGCATGGCGCCCCACCTCGAGGCGTTGACTCCCTCAGACGACCCCACGGAGCAGGCTGAATTCCGGAACCAGATTGCCTACCGGGAGAAGTTCGCCCTGCGCATGGTCAAGGGCCCCCTGGCATCACCCACGACGACGGCTGCGGGTGAGGACGACCCCAAAGTGGGTGTCACCCGCTGGCAGTGCCCTGCGGTCGCCGGCACCGTGGGCTGCCCCCTGCGTCAGGGCACCGTGGTTTTGGCGCGACAGGTCGGAGCTCCCGTGGTTCCCAACCCTCCGCAGGCAGAGGCCCGGGAGCAACTGCCTGCCTGCTGCACCCAGCAGACGATCCAGATCGAGGCCGGTACGCCGATGAAGTACCTGCAAGAGGACTACTGGGGCAGCGAGCAGTGGGAGCTCGCCTACGCCCTGCGTTCGGCCGTCGAGGCGGTCTTCGGCAACATCAAGAACCGCGGCACTGAGGACGTACGGCGCGGGTTCGTCCAGGTCGTCGGCCTGCCGCTCGTCACGCTGGCGGTCGCTGCGGCAGCCGCCTGCTACAACATCCGCATCCTCGAGAAGCACAGCCGCGAGTCCGGCGAACGGATCAACAGCGCGCTGATGAACCACCCCCTCGACGGGGAGGTCATCGAAAGCCTGATCCTCCGCGGGGACGAGGTCTTCGAGCACGTCGAGCGACTCGAGCAGACGGCCGCCTGAGGACTCTTGACCCGACAACGAGAGGGCCCCAACCACGACCGTGGTTGGGGCCCTCTCGTTGTTCTGCTGGGACTGTTGGAGGTCTCCCGAGCAGTCCCTAATTCGGGAAACTGTTCGGGCCCATTTTGGGAAAGCCCTCGGCGTGGAGCTGGCGGGAATCGAACCCGCGTCCTAAAGCGCAGTGCCAGGTCTTCTCCGGGTGCAGTCTGCGATGTCGTCTTCTCAGTCCCGGCGCTCGCACAGACACGTCGCCGACAGACTCAGTCACGGAAAAGTCCCGATCACCCTCCGTGACACGGAGTGATCAGCAAGTCTCCTAAATGAGGCCTGGGTCCGGGACGGAGACGGATGCCCGGTCAGACCCTTCGATCACCGCAATCAGGCGGCGAGAGCGAAGTCGTTGCGCTTAGCGTTGGCAACTATTGGTTTCCAGCGATCGTTTACGAGATGACGCTGGCTTCTCGACCCGCTTCCCCTGGGACGTACGTCCCCAGTCGAAACCGATCAGCCCCTCTTGAGTTGTCAAACAAACTGCTCTCGCAGTCTACGGGGTGCAACACAGCGGGCGCGACCGGTATTCCGGCCACGCCCGCCGTGCGGAGCTGAAGGATCAGCGCATCGTGATGGTGCGGCTCTTCTTCGCCTTCTTGCCGACCTGCTTGACGGTCAACTTGAACTTGTCCTTGCCCGCGGTGTTGGGACGGGTGCGGTCGATGTCGACGACGTCGCCGTCGTCATCGCGGTCGGCGCGCCAGGTGCCCTTGGCGATCTTCTTGCCGTTGTGCTTCAGCACCACCTTCCACCTGGTGCCCGGCTTGGCGTCGTCGACGTCCACGTCGATGTCGTAGCGGCCATCGTCCAGGTCCACGCTGAAGTCGACGTCAGCACTGGCCACCCGGAAGTTGCGCTCCTTCTCAGGGCCGTCCGCGTGGGCCGGGGCCGAGAGCATGCCCAAGGCACCGGCGGTCAGGGCGCCAGCGGCAACGAGGGCGGTTGCGGTCTTGCGAATGCGGGACATTTCGGTCTCCTCCGAGTTGTGGTGTCCGTTTCGGGATGTGCACCACCTTCGGCCGTCGCCGTGAGACGACCGTGACAACCGGATGAGAACCCTCTCACCCGGGACCGGCTGGGCTCCCGGCCAGTGGCATTCCCCTGGGTTTGGGTGCAAGTTGATGGCGGAATACAACCAAAGACGTGTCCTGACTCACACCTGGAGACCCTTGTGGCGCTGACCATCGCCGACCTCTTCGAGCACGTCGTGGACGTGTGCCCCGACCGCACCGCGCTCATCATCGGGGACGAGCGGCTCACGTACGCCGAGCTCGAGGCCCGCAGCAACGCCTTCGCCCACCACTTGCTCGAGCAGGACATCCGCACCGGCGACCACGTCGGCCTCATGGCCCGCAACGTCACCGACCACGTCGTCGCGATGCTCGCGATCTTCAAGATCCGCGCTGTGCCGATCAACATCAACTACCGCTACGTGCCGGCAGAACTCTCCTACCTCCTCGACAACTCCGGCATGGTCGCGCTCATCCACGAACGGCAGTACACGCCCGTGCTCACCGAAGCCCTCGGAGAGCGCACCTTGCGTGCCGTGACGGTGATCGAGGACGACACGACCCACGTGCCGACGTACCCCACGACCGCGTGGGCGGAAGCAATGGCGGGCCAGTCCACCGATCGCGACTTCGAGGAGCGCTCCGCCGACGACATCTACATCGTCTACACGGGCGGCACCACCGGCTATCCGAAGGGAGTGATGTGGCGACACGAGGACGTGTGGCGCACCCTCGGAGGCGGCATCGACTTCGCCACCGGCGAGCGGCTGCACGAGCACAGCCAGTCACAACTGGCTGCTGCGACCGCGCACCCGCTGACCTGCATGCACCTCGGACCGATCATGCACGCCAACGGCCAGTGGGGCCTGCTGCTGCGGCTCTTCGGCGGCCACACCAACGTGCTGCTCCCCCGCTTCGACCCGGCGGAGATCTGGCAGACACTCGAGCGCGAGCGGGTGCAGACGATCTCGATGATCGGTGATGCCATGGCCCGCCCGCTCATCGAGGAGCACGACCGCGGTGAGTACGACGCGCGCACTCTGGCCGTCGTCACCAGCGCGGCAGCCATCCTCTCGACGGAGGTGAAGCAACGTTGGCTCCGCTCCTTCCCGGACCTCACCCTGATCGACATCATCGGCGCCTCCGAGACCGGCTTCACCGGCAACGGGACGGTCTCCCCCGACGGCACCGACCGTGGCACCCTCGTCAAGATCGGCCCCGAGACCGCGGTCGTCGACGAACAGCATCGCCTGCTCGACCCCGACACCGACATCGGCGCCGTCGGCCTGATGGCCCGCAGCGGCAGCATCCCCATCGGCTACCTGGGCGACCCGGAGAAGACTGCCCGCACCTTCCTCGAGATCGACGGCACCAGGTACGCCGTCCCCGGCGACTGGGTGCGCATCGAACCAGGGCGCCACCTCACCCTGCTGGGCCGCGGGTCCGGATGCATCAACACGGGCGGCGAGAAGGTATATCCCGAGGAGGTCGAGGTGGCCCTCAAGGCGCACCCCGGGGTCTATGACGCCTTGGTGTTCGCCCTCCCCGACCCGCGTTTCGGTCAGCAGGTCGCCGCCGTCGTCGAGCCGCGCCCCGGCGTCGAACTCGACCTGGAGGAGGTGCGCGCCCACCTGCGCGGTCACATCTCCGGCTACAAGATCCCCCGCACGATGCTCTCCGTGGACAGGGTCCCCCGCCATGTCACCGGCAAGGCCGACTACCGAACGGCGCAGGATCTCGCGGCGCCGCAGGTCCCGGCCTGAGAGCGGGTGGGTAGCGATGGACTTCGTCCTGATCGACCGGCCCGTGCCCTCCGTCGCCGTCGTCACCATGAATCGGCCGGAGCGGATGAATGCCATGGCGTTCGACGTGATGGTGCCGGTGCGCGACACGTTGCGCGAGATCGGCAACGACAACAGCATCAGAGCCGTGGTGCTGACCGGCGCGGGGGACGGGTTCAGCGCCGGGGCCGACCAGAAGTCCGCGGGCAGGCCGCCGCACACCGAGGGACTCACGCGGCCGACGTACGCCCTGCGCAGCCTGGAAGTGCTCGAGGACGTCATCCTCACGCTGCGTCGACTGCACCAGCCCGTGATCGCAGCCGTCAACGGCGCCGCCATCGGGGGCGGCCTCTGTCTGGCGCTCGCCTGCGACGTCCGGATCGCCTCCGACGCCGCCTACTTCCGGGCAGCCGGCATCAACAACGGACTGACCGCGAGTGAGCTGGGCCTGAGCTACCTGCTCCCCCGCACCGTGGGCCTGAGCCACGCCGCCGACATCATGCTGACCGGGCGGGACGTGCCGGCCGAGGAGGCCCTGCGGATCGGGCTCGTCTCCCGCCTTGTCGATCCGGTGGTCGACGAGGCGGTCGCGATGGGTGAGCGGATGGCGGAACTGTCGCTGCCGGGCATCGAGCTCACCAAGCGCTCCCTGCAGGCCGGTGTCGCCGCCACCTCGTTGGAGAACTACATGCCCAGCGAAGGTTTGGGGCAGCTCTACCTGCGGCTGCTCACCGACAACTTCGAGGAGGCCACCTTGGCCCGCAACGAGGGACGCAAGCCGGTCTTCCGCGACGACCGCTGACCCGGCAGGCTGGGCACAGGGTCGCCCGCTCGGGGCGACATGCTGACGAGGAGCTGACTGTGAGCACGACGGAGCACGGGATCCGGCTGGAGGTTGCCGAGGACGGAATCGCGTCGGTGACGCTGGACCGGCCCGCCAAGAAGAACGCCCTCGACCGAGTGATGTTCGACGGGATCGAGTCGACCATCGCCGAACTCAGGCAACGCGACGACGTGCGCGTGGTGGTGCTCCGCGGCGCCGGAGGCACGTTCTGCGCCGGCATCGACCTCGCCTTCCTCGGAAGCAACACGGAGGCACTCGACCTGGCGCCTCGTACCCACGGCATCGCCAACTACTTCCAACACGTGTGCTGGGGCTGGCGCGAGCTGCCGGTGCCGGTGATCGCGGCGATCGACGGTGTCTGTTTCGGCGGCGGTATGCAGGTCGCGGCGGGCGCAGACATCCGGATCGCGGCGCCGGACGCCCGACTCGCGGTCATGGAGGCACGATGGGGTTTGGTGCCCGACATGGCCGGCTTCCCGCTGCTGCGCGGCGTGGTGCGCCCCGACGTGCTGCGCGAGCTGGTCTACACCGGACGGGAGGTCAGCGGCACGGACGCCGTCGCGCTGGGCCTGGCCACGCGTACGGCGGCCGACCCTCATGCTGCCGCGCTCGAGCTCGCCCATGACATCGCCGAGCGGAGTGTTGCCGGGGTGCGTGCCGCCAAGCGCCTACTGGGCCTGGCGATCGACGAGGCGGTGGCGGTGGAACCACTGCTGGTGGCCGAATCGGTCGAGCAGGAGGCGCTGCTGCGCTCCCCGGAGTTCATGGCTCGGCTGACCGGACGCTGACTCGAGTCAGCCCACCTGCCTGCTCAATCGCCGAAGAGTGCTGCGGCGTTGCCCCACAGCACTGCTCGCAGCCAGGCGTCGTCGATGCCCTGGTGCCGGTCGGTCAGCGCAGTCAGCACGTCGATCTGCTCGGACCAGGCGTAGGGGATGTTGGGGAAGTCGGAACCCAGCAGCACCTTGTCGCGCAGGGCCGCCAGCCGCGGCAACAGGTCGCCCGGGAACTCACCGCCCATCTCGTTGAAGAAGCTCGTGAACGCCATCGTGGTGTCGAGCCGTACATGCTCGTGGCGTTCGGCCATCGTCAGGAAGTCTTCGTACTCCGGCGCCCCGAGATGCGCGATCACCAGCGGCAGCGTCGGGTGCCGGTGCAGCAGCTCCGCCACCGGTTGCGGTCCGGTGAACTCCGTGCCCACCGGTCCGGACCCGGCGTGGAGGATCACCGGGGTGCCGGCGTCGGCGATCAGTCCCCATGCCTTGTCGAGCAGTGGGTCGGTGACATGGAAGGCACCGACCTGGACATGCACCTTCCAGAGCTGCACGCCCTCTGCGAGCCGCGTGGCGACGTACTCCGCCGCCTCGGGCTCGGGATAGAAGGTGCCGCACCGCAGGGCAGCGGGAAACCGCTGCGCGAATCCGACGGACCACTCGTTGAGGAAGTCCGCCATGCCGGGCTTGTGGGCATAGGTGAGCTGCGAGAAGCGCTTGACGCCGAATCCCTCCAGGGTGGCGACGAGCTCGTCGTCGGTGCCGCGGTACTTGATCGGCCAGGGGCGCCCGATCAACGGCCCGGCGGTCTCGAAGACCGCACGCACCTTGGTGCCCATCGGCTCCGGGTAGAAGTGCGTGTGCACGTCGAAGACACCGGGGATGCCGAGGGTCTCGACGAGCTCACGCACCGGAGCGGGCTCCGTCATCGCATGCCCTTGAGGCGGCGACCGATCTCCTGCTCCTTCTCGCGGTTGGCCTGCCGCTCGGCGATCGTGTGCCGCTTGTCCCACTGCTTCTTGCCTCGGGCCAGCGCGATCTCGACCTTGGCCCGGCCGTCCTTGAAGTAGAGCGAGAGCGGGATGAGCGTGTAGCCCTTCTCCACCAGCTTCTTCTCGATCTTGTTGATCTCGACTCGGTTGAGGAGCAGCTTCCTCTTGCGTCGCGACATGTGGTTGGTCCACGTGCCCTGGCTGTATTCGGGGATGTGCACGTTGTGCAGCCAGGCCTCGCCGCCATCGATCTCACCGAACCCGTCGACCAGGTTGGCGCGACCAGCCCGCAACGACTTCACCTCGGTGCCGACCAGGACGAGCCCGGCCTCCCAGGTGTCGTCGATGTGGTAGTCGTGGCGCGCCTTCTTGTTCTGGGCGATCACCTTCGTGCCCTGCTCCCTGACCATGGGCCAAGTCTCTCAGGTGTGGCAACCGGAATTCACCGGAGGCTCGGGCGCGAAGTTCAGAGCCAGTTCATCGGGTTGACCGGGGAGCCGTTGACCATCACCGTGAAGTGGAGGTGGCAGCCGGTCGACCAGCCGGTGGTGCCGACGTAGCCGATGACCTGACCACGCTTGACCTTCTGGCCGACGCTGACGGTGTAGTTCGACGCGTGGTTGTAGATCGAGGCCAGACCGACGCCCTTGACGTTGCCGTGGTCGAGGATCAGGCGGTTGCCCCAGGCGGTCTGGAAGTACTCGGAGATCACGGTGCCGTCGGCGGTGGCGAGGAGCGGCGCTCCGCAGCCGCCGGTGCCGAAGTCGGTGCCGTCGTGGAGGCTGCGATAGCCATAGATCGGGTGCGTCCGCATGCCGTACGACGAGGTGACGTAGCCGCCCTTGACCGGGTAGCTGAGGAATCCGCCCGAGTTGTTCGCGGTGGTGCGGGACGTGTTGCCGTTCTGCTTCCTGGCACGCTCACGCAGCATCCGCTCGATCCGCTTCTGGTCCGCCTCGAGTGCTCGCAACGTCTTGGCGTCGCGGGCCCTGACCTTCTCAGCCCTGCGCGTCGCATCGCGACTGTCGGACACGAGCTCGGCGACGGAGGCCTTCTCTGCCGCAGCCTGCGCCTCGAGCTTCTTCATGAGCTCGAGATTGGCTGCAGCTTCCTGGCGACGCACCTTCACGTCGTCACGCTGCTCCTTGACCTCGTCGCGTCGTACGCCGAGCAGCACCTCGGCAGCCTCCAGTTCGGCCAGCTGGGTGTCCTGCTCCTGGAGCGAGTCCCGGGTTGCTGCCTGGACCCTGGCCACGTCGCCGAGGTCCTCGGCGTTGAGGAGCGCCGCGAAGCCCTCCATCGTGGGATCGCCAGCTTCGTAGGCGTCGGCGAACATGCGATCGACGTTGCCCTGCTGGTCACGCACGTCCTGACGACCGGACTTCAGGTCGGCAACGGCCTGCGTGAGGTCGGCCTCGGCCTGGACCAGCTCCGCCTGCATCTTCTGGTCGAGCACCCGGGCGGTGTCGAGCTTGCCGCGGGTACTGGCCAGCTTGCTCCGCGCCGCGGCGAGCTGCGCCTGCGAACGCTCCAGGTGCTTGGTGGCGCGACGCAGCGCGGCGCTGGAGTGCTCGAGGTCGTCGTGAGCGTGCTCGAGCTCCTTCTTGACCTCGCGCTGCTTGTCCTTGAGGTCGTCGGCGAACGCGAGCGGGGCGAGGGCGACGCCGAGGACCGTCAGGATGGCCGCGAAAAGGGCCACCGTCCGGTGCCGACGCTCGCTGGGGAAGAGGCGAGCCACGGGTGAGACCTTTGTGTCCGGGGAAGTGAACGCCTTGACGTTAGACCACGACGGTCAGACTTTGAGGTATTTCCTCGTCAGTACGAGTGTCGGAAGCACCGTGAGCAGCGGACCGATGATCGCGAGCCAGCCGACTGCGCCCAGGTAGTCGGCCGAATCGACCCATGGCATGAAGCGCAGGCTGTCGGAGAGCCGATCATGCACACCGAACCTCATGAACGCTCCCAGGGCACCGGCGGCGAGCGCGACTCCGATCACCGCAGTCACCAGTGCCTCCAGCAGGAAGGGCAGCGAGATGTAGAGGCTCGAGGCACCGACCAGCCGCATGATGCCGATCTCCCGCCGGCGGGCGAAGGCCGCCAGGCGGATCGTGTTGGCCACCAACAGCAGCGCCGCCAGGATCAGGAACCCGCCGATCGCGAGGGAGCCGTACTTGAACGCGTTGATCGTCGAATAGATCGGGTCGAGGATCTTCTTGGCGGTGAAGACCGAATGCACACCGGGAAGCGTCTGGACGGAGCTGACCACGCTGTCGTAGTCGCGCGGGTCCTTGAGGGTCACCCAGATCGAGGAGTGCATCGCGTCGGGCGAAGAGATCCGGAAGTTGTCGCCCATGAGCTCCTTGGAGCGGTCGAAGGCAACCTGCTGCGACTCCTCGTACCAGCTCTTGACGTGACCGTTGTCCTCGATCGCGTCCACGATCGCGGCCTTCTCGGCGTCGGAGACTGCACCGACACAACCGACCTCGCCGCGGGCACCGTTGCAGAGATAGATCGTCGCCTGGAGCTTGGAACCGAAGTAGTCCTCGGTCTTCTGCGCCTGCGAGTTGAGCAGGATGCCGAGCCCGACGAGGGTCAGGGAGACGAAGAGGGTCAGCACCACCGCGATGTGCATCGTGAGGTTGCGGCGCAACCCCTGGCGGAGCTCGGAAAAGACGTGTCGAAGCTGCATGTCTCTCAGTTCTGGTTGCCGTAGATGCCACTGGACTCGTCGCGCACGACGTGGCCGTCCTCGAGCTCGATGACCCGCTTGCGCATCTGGTCGACGATGCTCGCGTCGTGGGTGGCCATGAGCACGGTGGTGCCGGTCCGGTTGATCCGGTCCAGCAGCTTCATGATCCCGATCGAGGAGGTCGGGTCGAGGTTTCCGGTGGGCTCGTCGGCGATGAGGATCTTGGGACGATTGACGAAGGCCCGAGCAAGGGCGACTCGTTGCTGTTCTCCGCCGGAGAGCTCGTCGGGCAGGCGGTCGGCCTTGCCCTCGAGGCCGACCAGCTCCAGCGTCTCGGGAACGAGCTTGTCGATCTGCGAACGCGACTTGCCGATCACCTGCAGGGCGAAGCCGACGTTCTCGGCAACGGTCTTGTTCTGCAGCAGCCGGAAGTCCTGGAAGACGGTGCCGATCTGGCGGCGCAGCCGCGGCACCTTCCACGAGGCGAGGCGATTGATCTCCTTGCCGGCGACGTGCACCTTGCCCGAGGTCGGGCGGTACTCGCGGAGGATGAGCCGCAGGAAGGTCGACTTGCCGGAGCCCGACTGGCCGACGAGGAAGACGAACTCCCCTTCTCGATGTCGACCGACACCTCCTCAAGGGCGGCTCGGGTCTGTCCCGGGTAGGTCTTGACAACCTTTTCGAAGCGGATCACTGGACGGAGTTTAGTGGTCGCGGCCAAGGGCGCGGGGAGGCAGGCCGTGCGCGTGGTGCCTGCCGCCGACCGGTCCCCGTAGGCTGCTGTTCGTGTCCCGGCCACTCCCCCTGCTCATCGCCGCCGCGCTCGCCCTCACCCTCGGCGCGTGCTCCGGATCCGACGAGCCCGACTCCGAGACACCGCTGCCCACGATCGAGTCGGCCCGCAATGCCGAACTCCCGGTGCGCCCGGGTGACTTCTGCGAACGGATCGACGAGCGTGCCGTCGAGGCCGTCGTCGGGGAGGAGCCGGAGAGCGCCCACTACGGCAACGGCGAGAAGGCCGAGATCGCCCCCGGCGTCACCGACGTCGCCCACGAGTTCGGCTGCGTCTTCACCTCGACCACGGGCAGCCAGGCCCGCGCCTGGGTGGCTGTCCCCCCGGTGACGGCAGCACAGGCCGCGAAGATCGCGCCCGGCAGGAAGTGCACCGACGCAGGTGTCGGACTCGGCGAGCCCGGATTCGCCGCGACGTGTACGACGAAGCACGGCACCACGACGACGCTTGCGGGCCTCTACACCGACACCTGGTTCGGCTGCTCGCTCACCGAGCAGGAGCCGACCACCACCACGACGGAACGGCTGGAGCGGTGGTGCGCGGCCGCCGTACAGGCAGCAGCGACAGCCGACTGAGCGTCACCCGCGAGGGATCAGTTGGCCTCGGCCTTGTCGGCGCCACGACGCCACCGGATGCCGGCCTCGAGGAAGTCACCGAGGTCACCGTCGAAGACCGACTGCGGGTTGCCGGACTCGAAGCCGGTGCGCAGGTCCTTGACGACCTGGTAGGGGTTGAGCACGTAGTTGCGCATCTGGTCACCCCAGCTGGCCTGCACGTCCCCGCGCATCTCGTCGAGGTGGGCCTTCTCCTCGGCCTTCTTGAGCGCGAGCAGCTTGGCCTTGAGGACGACCATGGCGCTGGCCTTGTTCTGCAGCTGGCTCTTCTCGTTCTGGCAGCTGACCACCGTCCCGGTCGGGATGTGGGTCAGGCGGACCGCCGAGTCGGTGGTGTTGACCGACTGGCCGCCCGGGCCACCCGAGCGGTAGACATCGACGCGGATCTCCTCGTCGGGCACGTCGATCTCATCGGTCTGCTCGAGCACGGGCACGACCTCCACGGCCGCGAAGCTGGTCTGGCGACGGCCCTGGTTGTCGAAGGGGCTGATCCGCACGAGGCGGTGGGTGCCGGCCTCCACCGAGAGGGTGCCGTAGGCGTAGGGGGCCTTCACAGCGAAGGTCGCCGACTTGATGCCGGCCTCCTCTGCGTAGGAGGTGTCGTAGACCTCGACGGGGTAGTCGTGCTGCTCTGCCCAGCGCACATACATGCGCATGAGCATCTCGGCGAAGTCGGCAGCATCGACGCCACCCGCACCGGAACGAATGGTCACGAGCGCCTCGCGGGCGTCGTACTCACCCGACAGGAGGGTGCGGACCTCCAGCGCCTCGACGGACTTGCGGATACGTGCCAGCTCCGCCTCGGCCTCCTCCAAGGAGTCGGCGTCGCCCTCCTCCTGGCCGAGCTCGACGAGGATGCCGAGGTCTTCGATGCGCTCCTCCAGCGAGGTGAAGCGCTCGAGCTCCCCGTTGAGGGTGGAGAGACGGCCGGTGACGCGTTGTGCGTTCTCCTGGTTGTCCCAGAGGTCTGGGGCACCAACCTGGTCCTCGAGGTCATCGATCTCGACGCGCATGGCGTCGACGTCGAGCACCTGCTCGATCGTCTTCATCGTTGCGCGGAGTTGCTTGATCTCTTGGTCGAAGTCTGGGCCAGCCACAGACGCAAGGCTACCGGCTGGTGGCTGGGAGCACGCCACAGGTTTGCCCGCGCTGGTTGACTCGCCCTTGTGAGCACTCCTTCCAGTGGCGCCGGGCGCCCCCAGCGCCCGCCCCGTCCCGTCATCGAACTGACCGTCCAGAGCACCGAGCAGCTCTCCCCGCACCTGGTGCGCCTGGTCGCAGGCGGCCCCGGCTTCTCTGCCTTCGTCGACAACGGCAAGACCGACAAGTACGTGAAGATCCGTTTCCCCGAGCACGACGTGACGCGCACCTACACCGTGCGGCACGTCGACGGCGTGGCTCGCACGATCACCCTCGACTTCGTCGTGCACGGCGACGAGGGCATCGCCGGGCCGTGGGCAGCCAACGCGAAGCCCGGCGACCCGATCACCTTCGTCGGCCCCGGCGGCGCCTTCGTGCCGGACCCGACTGCCGACGTACACCTGTTTGCGGGCGACGCCTCCGCACTCCCCGCGATCGGAGCTGCACTGGAGGCACTGCCCGCCGACGCGCGCGGAGTCGCCCACCTGGTGGTCGAGGACGAGTCCGAGGTCCTGGAGCTGGCCGCGCCCGTTGGCGTGGAGCTACGTTGGCACTTCCACTCCCCGGCCGGGAGCAACCCCGACGTGCTCGCCGAGGCGATCGCCGCCGCACCGTGGCCCCAGGGGCGGGTCCAGGTGTTCGCCCACGGCGAGCGGGAGTCGATGAAGGCGATCCGCGCCGTACTCAAGGAACGCGACGTCGCCCGCGAGGACCTCTCACTGTCGGGCTACTGGGCCCACGGACGTACCGAGGACCGTTTCCAGGCGGAGAAGAAGGAGCCGATCGGCCAGATCCCCGACTGAGCAACGGGTTCGGTCGACCGACCCACGTCAACCGGTCTGCCGCTGCGCGTGCGGCATCGGACATCCGCCACCCGGAAAGGTGCCCAGCTCCTCGATCCGGTAGCCGTCGGGATAGCTGCGGATGCGTGGGTGGTCGAGTGCGGTCCGCTGCCGGCGACGGGCGGGGAGCAGGCCGGCGAACCGGCCACGCAGGGCGAGACCGGCCCGGCTCAGTCGCACGAACCACGACGGCGGGCGTGCGTAGCCGAACGCCTCGAGCAGCGGCTCGTCCATGAGCGCTCGGCTGAAGAGCTCGACCAGCCGACGCAGCGGCCGCGGATAGAAGGTCAGCATCAGGGCGAGGGTCGCGTCGGCGACGCGACGACCGCCCGCGTCGTACCCGAAGTGCTCGGCCTCGTAGGAGTCCATGAGGTCGGCGAAGCCCTCGTAGGTCTCCGGGATGTTGCGGATGCCCATGTGGGTGCCGAGCTCGCGGTAGTAGTTGACGCTGGCGCGGAGCTCCTGACTGCTCAGGGGGCGCTTGGCGTAGTCGTCCATCCATCTCTTCGGCACCACCACGAAGGTCGAGAGAACGTAGCGCATCTCGTGGTCGGGGATGTCGTAGCTGCGGTGCATCTGGTTGATCCGACGGATCGCGGCGCGGGCCTCGGGGTGGTCGAAGCCGAGCAGGCTGGGCGGTTCCAGCAGCAGAACCGTGTCGTCATAGCGCTTCTGGGTCTCGTCACCGAAGGCACGCGTCTCGTCGAGGAGCGCACCGATCCCCGGCACCGCATAGGTGCGGAAGAGCGCAAAGCTGAGCGCCTGGAGCATGTCCCACTGGAACTCCATGACCGACAGGTTGCGATAGATCTCGACGAAGTCGCGGTCCGCGTCGAGACGCTCATTGACCTTGCGCCAGTGATCTCGCTTCATGCCCACCGAGATTAGAGTGGACACTCCAGTTTGTAAAGTGTCCCCGTGCGCACCCCTTCGCAGAGCCGCAGCGCCGCCTCGGCCGACCGCATGCTCGAGGCCACTCGCGCGCTCCTCGAGGAGGGCGGGATGGCGGCGGTGACCATCAACGCGGTCGCCTCACGTGCGGGTACGTCGAACGGGTCGCTCTATCACCGCTTCGGTGACCGGACCGGCCTGCTGCTGGCGGCGCAGCAGCGCGGGTTCGACGAGATCACCGCCGAGACCGCCGAGGCGTTCGCCCTCGCCGACCGGGCGCTGGCCGGCGGGGTCACCCGCGAGGAGGTCGCCGGCGCCCTCGCTGCCGCCGCCCTGTCGATCTTCCGCACCCACCACGGGTCCCTGCGCGCCTTCCTCGTCGACGCCATCGGACAATCGGTCTTCGAGGAGCCCAACGACGTCTTCCTGCACGCCCTCGCGGTCCGGGTCACTGCCTGGTTGCGCGAGCACCTCGGAGCGAGCGAGACCGCGGCCGAGGCCACCTGGCGGGTGCTCTTCTCCCTCGGCGCGGCTCGTGCCCTGCTCGACGACGACCGGGTCTCCCCACCCCGCTCGATGACGGTGAGCTCGCCTCGGCCGTCGCCCGAGCCGTCCTCGCCATCGCCGCTCACTGACCCGCGACGTCGCTCTCATTGCGCCACGAAGTCGCTCTCGTTGCGCCACGAAGTCGCTCTCGTTGCGCGACCCGGCAAGTGCCGTCGTACGTCGCGAACGACCGCAGGCGCTGTCCACAGGCCTGCTGCAGACCATGGACAAACACACATCGGTCGAACCACACTGTCTCGGCAAGATCCGATTTCTCGGGAGGATCGGTGCAATGTCGGTTGTTGGCGACGCGCCCAAGGGCGTGGTGGCGGTGCTGGACGCGCGCCTGCGCGACCGGGTACGACGCGCGGGTCTCGACCCCCAGGCGCAAGCCGAATCGGTGCGCGCCATCGCGGAGCAGGTCGTCGGCGAGCACGATCGGCTGAGCCTCACCGGGCAGGTCACCACGCTCGCTGATCCGGCTGCCGTGGTCACCGAGCTGGTGGCCCGCGTCGCGGGATTCGGACCGCTGCAGGCCTACCTCGAGGATCCAACGATCGAAGAGGTGTGGGTGAACGAGCCCAGCAGGGTCTTCGTCGCCCGCGACGGCAAGCACGAGCTCACCAACACCGTCCTGACACCGGAGGAGGTGGACGAGCTCGTCGAGCGCATGTTGAAGAGCAGCGGCCGGCGCGTCGACGTCTCGCAGCCCTTCGTCGACGCGCTGCTGCCCGACGGCCATCGCCTCCACGTCGCCCTGGCCGGGATCGCGCGCGGCTTCACCGCCGTCAACATCCGCAAGCACACGATGCGGGCCGCCAACCTGGACACGTTGGTGGAGCTGGGCACGCTCACTGACGGCGCCGCGGCCTTCCTCAGGGCATCGGTGCGCGCTGGGCTCAACCTGCTCGTCACCGGCTCAACCCAGAGCGGGAAGACAACCATGCTGAACTGCCTGGCCGAAGCCATCCCCGGCGGCGAGCGGGTGATCTCCGCTGAAGAAGTCTTCGAGCTGCGGTTCGCCCACCCCGACTGGGTCGCCCTGCAGACCAGGCAGGCCGGGCTCGAAGGCACTGGCGAGGTCCGGCTGCGCGACCTCGTCAAGGAGAGCCTGAGGATGCGCCCCAACCGCATCATCGTCGGCGAGGTGCGGGCAGAGGAGTGCCTGGACCTGCTGCTTGCCCTGAACGCCGGCCTGCCCGGCATGTGCACGCTGCATGCCAACTCCGCACGGGAGGCGCTGGTCAAGATGTGCGCCCTCCCGCTCCTGGCCGGAGAGAACATCAGCTCCACCTTCGTGCAGCCCACGGTCGCCTCGACCGTCGACCTGGTCGTCCACCTCACGCTCGATCGCGACGGTTCCCGCAAGGTGGCCGAGATCGTCGCGGTCCCGGGGAGGTCCGAGCAGGGGGTGATCGAGACCGAGGTGGTCTTCGAGCGGGCGCACGACACACTCGTACGCCGAAGTGGGATGCCGCCACGGCCGGAACGCTTCGACCGCATCGGGATCGACGTCCACACCCTGCTCAACGGAACGCTCTGATGGGCGCGGCGGTCGGACTCGTGGCAGGCGTCGGGATCCTGCTGATCTGGCTTGCCTGCAGCGTGCCGCGTGCGGGCGCCGGGACCGCACGGCGGTCCCGCCTCTCCGAGCTGCTCGCTCGTGCCGGGCTCACCGGCAGCCGGCCACGGGACCTGGTCGCGGCCTGTTGCATCGCCGCGATCATCGTGTTCGTCGCCATGCAGGCCCTCACCGGAACCCCGCCGATCGCGGTGGTCTTCGCCGCAATCGCCGGCTGGCTCCCCTCGCCTGGGTCTCCGGCCGGGCTCGCCGCCGCCAACGTGAGCTCGCACGGATCTGGCCGGAGGTCGTCGACAACCTGGCTTCCGGCGTACGCGCTGGCCTGTCGCTGCCGGAAGCCGTGTCGGCGCTGGCCAGCCGTGGGCCCGAGACGCTGCGGCCGACGTTCTCGCACTTCGCCCGGAACTACCAGGTGCTGGGTCGGTTCGAGGTGGCCCTGGACGTACTCAAGGACGACCTGGCCGACCCGGTCGGAGATCGGGTGGTGGAGGGCCTGCGGGTGGCCCGGGCAGTCGGCGGCGGCGATCTCGGTCGGCTGCTTCGCAACCTCTCCAGCCACCTGCGTGACGACGAACGGGTGCGATCCGAACTCGAGTCGCGGCAGTCGTGGGCCGTGAATGCAGCCCGGCTGGCAGTGGCGGCGCCTTGGGCGGTGTTGCTGATGATGAGCACGCAGACCGACGCGGTGGACGCGTTCGGCACCCCAGGGGGCGTGGTCGTGCTCCTGGTCGCGGCCGCCTGTTGCGTCGTGGCCTATGCGGTGATGATGCGGATCGGACGCCTCCCGGCGGAGCGACGGGTGCTCGCATGAGCTCGGCAGCGTTGGGCGGGCTGGCCGGCGGCATGGCCTCCGTGGGAGCCCTCGTGGTGCTGCGGGTGCTGACCCTGACCAGACGGATCGATCCCGGCACCCGGATCTGGCCCTACCTGCGGGACCTCCCGGGCGTGGCGCAGCGGTTGGCGGTCGATCCCCACTCACCGTCGCCTCCCATGGCGCGGGTCATGCGTTGGGCGGCGGACCGGGTCGACGCGGTGGTCGGGGGCGCTCCATCCGTACGTCGACGCCTGGCTCGATCGGGCAGCGACCAAACGGTCCATGACTTCCGCATCGAGCAGGTCGCGTGGGGGCTGACGTCCTTCACGACCATGGCATTGCTGTCGATCGTGCGGGCGTCGTCCGGAGACGGGACCGTCCTCGGTTCTGCCCTGCTCTGCCTGACCGCCTTTGCCTTCGGAGTCCTGCTGCGCGACAACCGGCTGACCGCCCGGGTGCGCAAGCGAGAGCGCCGGGTGCTCGAGGAGCTGCCGGCCATCTCCGAACTGCTGGCGCTGAGCCTGGCGGCCGGAGAAGGGCCGGCGGCCGCGCTGGACCGGGTCGTACGCCGCAGCACCGGCGCGCTGTCAGCCGACCTGGCAGGCGTGTTGGCCGAGGTGCGCACCGGCATGCCGGTGGCGCAGGCATTCGACGACCTCGCCAGCGCCACCGGCGTGCCCGAAGTCCGCAGGTTCGCCGAGTCGATCGCGACCGCCGTGGAGCGCGGCACACCGCTTGCCGACGTACTCCACGCGCAGGCGGGAGACGTGCGCGAGGCCAGACGGCGCGAACTGATCGAGACGGGTGCACGCAAGGAGGTCGCGATGATGGTGCCGGTCGTGTTCCTGGTCCTTCCGGCGACCGTCCTCGTCGCCTTCTGGCCGGGGGTCGTGGGGTTGATGCTCCTATGTCTTGTCAAGCCGCGTCGCAGAGGTCTTCTTGAGGTGGTTTTCTGCTGCTGGTCTCAGCGATTGTGGGCAGTAGGCAGCGGTAGACCTGTCGGGCGAGGTATCGCTTCAGGCAGCGCATGATCTCGGGCTTGGTCTTGCCCTCGGCGGTGCGTCGCGCAACGTAGATCTTGGTCGGCTCGTGCCAATGCATCCGCGTGACGACGGCCCGGTGCAGGGCTGCGTTGGCTCGGCGGTCACCGCCGCGGTTGAGCCGGTAACGCGTCGTCTTTCCCGACGAGGCGGGCACGGGGTTCGTACCGCACAGGGCCGCGAACGCGGCCTCGCTGCGCAGCCGGTCGGGGTTGTCCCCCGCGGCGAGCAGCAGTGCTGCGGCCGTGTCTGGGCCGACGCCGGTGAGCTCGACGAGCGTGGGCGCGACAGCGGCTGTGAGGCGATCCAGATGCTCGCGGAGCTCCTTGGCCTCGGCTCGCAGTGTGAGGGCGCGACGAGCCAGCAGCCGTAGAGCGTGTTTGGCGGCCGACAGGGGTGTGGTGAGGTCGCCTGGTCGCAGTGCGGCGCACCGCTCCAACAATCTGGCCAGACCCAGATCGGTAAGTGATTCGCGCAGTTCGTCTGGGGCGGTGACCAGGACGGCCTTGAGCTGGTTGACCGCCTGTGTCTGCGCTTTGACCGCGGAGTCGCGGGTCATCTTGAGCATGCGGATGACCTCGACTTGGTCATCACCGTTCTTGGGGGTGCCGGTCGCGGTACCGGCCAGCACGGCCCTCGCGGCGGACTCGGCGTCGATGGGGTCGGACTTGCCCTTGCGGTGACGGGTGCTGCGGTCAGGCCGATTGACCTCGACGACACGCTCGCCGCAGCGACGCAGGTAGCGGGCGAGCCCCGCTCCGTAGGAGCCGGTGCCTTCGATTCCGAACGCTTCGACCTGTCCCAGGTCGTAGGCCCATCGGCGTAGTTGCTCATAGCCGGCAGCGGTGGCCGGGGTGGCCAGTTCGGCCACCCAGCGGCCCAGCGCATTCAGCGCTACGGCGACGTGCGAGTCCTTGTGGGTGTCGACCCCGATCGTGACGGTGTTGGCGGGCGTGGTGGTGACGTCAGTGGTGGTAGCAGGCATGCTGGTGATGGCCTTCTCTCGCTGGCAGGCGGGTATGGGTCACCGCCGGTCGGGCGGGCGGACACGACTGCGACGAGGCTCAGTAAAGCCATGCTCCTATGAGGTCACTGCCCGCCAGACCGGTGGTTTGGTCGTCCCCACCAGCCGGGTCGACAGATCAACCCAAAGGCACCCGGGGGCCGGTCGTTAGATGGGTCAGACCCGGCCGGTGGCGACACATTCATACTCGCAGTCGTTCGTGACGAACTGAGTCAGGAGCACCAGAAAGGAATCTCGGGTGAAGAACAGATATTGGTTGCTGGGGATGCGATTCGTCGCTCCACCGGACGATGACGAGCGTGGCGACGTACCCGGTTGGGTCCTCGTGACGGTCATGACGGCGGGCCTGGTGGGCGGCTTGTGGGAGTTCGCCGACGGGCGGCTCAGTTCGATGCTCGGCAATGCGCTGTCGAAGGTCGGCGGCTAGCCGACGCGAAGACGGAGCGGCAGTCGTCGACTTCGTCCTCGTGACCGTGATCCTCGTGCCGCTGGTGCTCGGCATCGTCCACCTGGCGCTGGTGCTGCACGTCCGCAACACGCTTGTCGCCGCCGCGTCCGAAGCGGCACGCCACGCCGCCGTGGCCGACGCGGAGCCCGGCGCGGGCCAACGATATGCGCGCGACCACGTGACGGGTGCCCTGTCGGGCCGGTTCGCCCACGACATCACGCAGCGGACCACGAGCCTGCGCGGCGCACCGGCAGTCGAGATCACCATCAGAGCGGAGGTGCCGCCACTGGGGTTGTGGGGGCCCGGCGTGGAGCTCACCGTCTCCGGGCACGCGATCCGGGAGCAGCCGTGAAGCCGCACGACGAGGCCGGCAATGCCGTCGTCGAGTTCATCTGGCTCGGCATCTTGCTGATGGTCCCGTTGGTCTACATCCTCATCGCCGTGTTCGACGTGCAGCGCGGCGCGTTCGGGGTGAGTGCCGCCGCCCGAGCTGCCGGGCGTGCCTACACCCTCGCCGACAGCGTGGGCGAGGCCGAACGGCGTGCACGCGAAGCAGCGCGCGTGGCCCTGGCCGATCAGGGACTCGACGAGCCCTTCTCGCTGCACATCGAGTGCGCGCCGGAGCCGTGCCTCTCCCCGGTTCGGTCACCACGGTGCGGATCAGCACGCAGGTCACGCTGCCGCTGATGCCCACCGCCCTGGGCGACGGCAAGCCCAGCTTCAAGGTCGAGTCCGTGCACCGCGTCCCACGGGGCACGTACGTCGAGGCTCACCGATGACCAGTGAGCGCGGCTCGATCACACCTCTCGTGATCGGATTCGCAACTGTTCTGGTGCTGCTGGTCGGCGTCGTCATCGACGCCTCGGCCGCCTATCTGCAACGGCAGTCCTTGGACAACCTCGCCGACGGCGCAGCGCTCAGCGGCGCCAACGAGGTCCGTGGGTCGGCAGTCTTCAGCCAAGGTCTCGACGGGGACCTGGCGCCGTTGGCCACCGATCTCGCCAGGTCCGCGGTCCACGACTACCTTCGAGACACCGGGGCCTTGCACACGCATCGCGGCCTGCAGGTGGCAGTGACGGTCCGGAACCGCACGATCGTCGTCTCCCTCACGGCTCCCCTCGACCTGCCGATCAAGGTCGGCGACCTGACCTCAGGGCGCGTCGGATCCCGGGGAGCCGCCGTGGTGCAGGTCGGACGGTGATCCGCATGTGACAGCATCGCCCCGTGGCCAGTCGCGTCGTCCTGCACATCGGACTGATGAAGTCCGGCACGTCCTATCTGCAGGCCCGCCTGCTCGCCAACCATGAGCAGCTGGCCGGGCGCGGCATCTTCTATCCCACCCCGTGGCAACGCCAGGTCTCGGCCGTCAAGCAACTGATCGGACGCGACCGGATCGGGCTCGCGCCGGCTGCCGGATGGGAGAAACTGGCCGCCGACATCACCAAGCACCAGGGCTCCGTGCTGCTGAGCATGGAGTTCCTCGCCGCAGCAGCACCCGGGACATCCAGCGCCTTGCGGACGACCTCGCCGCCACCGGCGACCCACGCGTCGACGTGGTGATGACCGTGCGTGACCTCGGTCGTGGCGTGCCGGCGATGTGGCAGGAGAACCTGAAGAGCGGGGGCAGCAGCCACTGGGCCGACTACCTGACGTCCGTCGAGCAGAACAAGGGAAAACCCGGCCGCCTCTTCTGGCGGCAACAGGCGGCCGCACGCATCGCCCGCAACTGGGCGCGTGTCTTCGGCCCCGGTCATGTCACCGTGGTGACGGTGCCCGCGGCAGGAACGCCGGCGTCGGTGCTGTGGGACCGCTTCCGCACCGCCACCGCGCTCGACCTGCCGGACGTGGAGCCCTTGCCGGCTGCCAACCAGTCCCTCGGCGCGGCATCGTGCCTGGTGCTCCGCGAAGCCAACGAACGAGTCCGAGCCTCAGGTGCGGACTGGGAGCTGCGCGGGACCATCAAGCGCAAGCTCGCCAAGCAGGTGCTCGCCCGACACCGTGACCGCGAGACTCCGCTCGGTTTCGTCCCGCCCCCGTGGCTGCACGACCGCGCCGCAACGACTCGCTCGAGGCTTGAGGCCCTGGACGTTGCCGTCGTCGGTGACCTCGCAGAGCTGGAGCCACGAACGGTGCCCGGCACGGACCCGTCGACCGTGCCGATCGCCGAGCAGCACGAGGCTGCGCTCTGGGCGATCGGCGAACTCATGACGGCTGCGCTCAACACCGAAGCCGAGCGGATCCGCAGCACGTAGCCCCGGAACGAAGCAGGAAGCGTGACCTGTGGTGTGACTCCGGTTACCCTCCGGGCATGACGAACCCCCGTGACAACACTGTTGACACCATCGTCCGCCGCAGCGCAGGTCGACACCCGGATCGCGCAGCGCTGATCTTCGGCGAGCGGCGCTGGAGCTATGCGGAGCTGGACGCGGGGATCACCCGAGCTGCGGCGTACCTGCGCTCGCTCGGGCTCACCAAGGGCGACCGGGTCGCGACGGTCGGTGCCAACTCCGATGCCTACGTGCTGGCCTTCCTCGGGTGCGCCCGCGCCGGACTGGTGCACGTGCCGGTGAACTATGCGTTGACCGGGCGCGAGCTCAGCTACCTGATCGGCGACTCCGGCGCCCGCATCGCACTCGTCGATCCCGACCTCCGCGCCGGCGTCGAGAGCATCCGCGATGAGACCGCGCTCGAGCAGATCATCACCTTGCACGGTGAGGACGGCAGCGCCCTGGATGCGTGGCGCTCCGGTGATGTGCCCGTGGTCGAGACCGACCACGAGGACACCGACCTGGTGCAGTTGCTCTACACCTCAGGCACCACCTCCGCGCCCAAGGGCGCGATGATGACCCACCGCGCCCTCATGCACGAATACGTCTCGTCGGTCATTGCCCTTGACCTCTCCGCAGATGACGATCCGCTGCACTGCATGCCGCTCTATCACTCGGCACAGATGCATGTCTTCCTCCTCCCACACCTCATGGTCGGCGCCACGAGCCATCTCCTGCCACGTCCCGACGTCGCCGAACTGCTCCGTCGTACCGCGGAGAACCGGCACCGCTCGCTCTTCCTCGCTCCCACCGTCTGGGTACCGCTGGCCAACCATCCCGACTTCGAGACGACCGACCTGAGCTCGCTCCGCAAGGCCTACTACGGCGCCTCGATCATGCCGGTGCCGGTGCGCCAGCGACTCTCGGAGCGGCTGCCCGAGCTCGGCTTCTACAACTGCTTCGGGCAGTCGGAGATCGGCCCGCTCGCCACGGTGCTGCGACCCGAGGAGCACGAGCAACGCCCCGAGTCCTGCGGCCGCGCAATCACCTTCGTGGAGACCCGCGTCGTCGACGAGGCCGGCACCGACGTCGCAGCCGGCGAGCCCGGCGAAGTGCTCTATCGGTCGCCGCAACTGTGTGTCGGCTACTGGAACAAGCCCGAGGAGACAGAGAAGGCGTTCAAGGGCGGCTGGTTCCACTCCGGAGACATGGTCACTCGCGATGAGGAGGGCTACATCACCGTGGTCGACCGCATCAAGGACGTCATCAACACCGGCGGTGTCCTCGTTGCCTCCCGTGAGGTCGAGGACGCGATCTACACCTACGACGGTGTCGCCGAGGTCGCGGTGATCGCCACTCCCGACGAGAAATGGATCGAGGCCGTCACCGCGGTCGTCGTGGTCAAGGAGGGGTACGTCGTGGAGGAGGCCGCGCTCATCGCGCACCTTCGCAGCACACTGGCTGCGTACAAGCTGCCCAAGAAGGTCCACGTCGTCGACGAGTTGCCGCGCAACCAGAGCGGCAAGCTGCTCAAGCGAGAGCTGCGCGACCAGTTCAACTGACGCCCAACAACCGCGAGCTCGCCGCGCAACGAGTGCTACTTCGTGAAGCGGTCAGTGGTCCTGCCGAGCAGGCGGACGGGACCGTCGCCGACCTCGGCCAGCCGGTCGCCCGGATTGGCGAGGGCACAGGACCGCATCGAGAGGCAACCGCATCCGATGCAGTCATCGAGCGTGTCGCGCAACTTCTCCAGCTGGGTGATCCGGGCGTTGAGCTGGGCTCGCCACGCCCGCGACAGCCTCGACCAGTCGGCCTTGTTGGGGCTGCGTCCTTCGGGCAAGGTGGCCAACGCAGCACGGATCTCGGCGAGCGGGATGCCGACACCTTGTGAGACCCGGACGAAGGAGATCCGGCGCAGCACGTCACGGTGGTAGCGACGCTGGTTGCCTGCCGTCCTCGTGCTCGTGATCAGACCTTCGCGCTCGTAGAAGTGCAGGGCCGACACCGCGACACCGGAACGCTCGGCGACCTCACCCGGGGTCATGTCGTGCGAGCGCAGCTCTCGATTCGCGTCGACCATGACCACAACATTAGGTGAGGTTTCTGCCATCACGAGGCCAGTGCCGGAAGAAAATGGGACGAGGCATTGACCTCAACTTAAGTTGAGGTTGTCGGATGGGGTCATGCACGCAATCAGACACAGTGAATTCGGCCCCGCCGACGTCCTCCACCTCGAGACCCTGCCTGACCTCTCCCCTGCTCCCGGCCAGCTCCGCATCGCCGTCGAGGCGGCCGGAGTGCACCTGCTCGACACCTCGATCCGCGCAGGAGAGTCCTTCGGCGCCGGCACGGCGCCCGAACTCCCGATGATCCCCGGCCGCGAAGTCGCCGGCGTCGTCGACGAGATCGGCAACGACGTCGATGCGTCGTGGCTCGGACGCCGCGTGGTCGCCCACCTCGGATTCGCCAGTGGCGGGTACGCCGACCAGGCGGTCGTCGACGCGAGTCGGGCCCACGTCGTACCGGACGGCCTGGACGCACCGACCGCCGTGGCCGCGATCGGCACCGGGCGCACCGCCACGGCCATCCTGGAGTTCGCCAAGCTCACGTCCGACGACGTCGTCCTGGTCACCTCCGCAGCCGGCGGCATGGGCCTGCTCTTCCTGCAGGGCGCTGCCGCCGTCGGCGCTCGGACCGTGGCGCTGGCCGGCGGCCCCGACAAGGTGCAGCTCGCGCACCGCTTCGGCGCCACCCTCGCCCTCGACCACCGTTCGCAGGAGTGGCGACAGCGTCTCCACGAGCTGGGTGACCCCACCGTCGTCCTGGACGGCGTCGCCGGCCCCATCGGACTGGCCCTCTACCGGAGTCTCGCGCCCGGCGGGCGCCTGATCCGCTTCGGCTGGTCGTCCGGCGAACCGAACGACTACGACGATCCCGACCGGCCGGTGGTCGATGTCCTCGGGCCGCCCATCATGGCGCGCCTCGCCGAGTTCGAACGTGCGGCACTCGCCGCCGCCGCCGACGGGTCGCGGGTGCCGTACGTCGGCACCACCGTCCCGCTCGCGGACGCAGCCGCCGCCCACCGCGCCCTGGAGACGAGCGCGTCGGTCGGCAAGGTCGTGCTGGTGGTCGAGCGGTGACCGCCCTGCTCGATGCCGCGGTGCCCTCACCGTGGCGTGGCCGTCATGGGCGCACCACCGTCGGCGTCTTCTCCCTCTCCTTCCTCTTCGCATTCGAGGCCCTGGCCGTCTCCACCGTGATGCCGGAGATCGCCCGCGAACTCGATGGCCTCCGCTGGTACGCCGTCGCCTTCGCCGGCCCGCTCGCCGCGTCGGTCATCGCCTTGACCACGGCTGGCCCTGCCGCGGACCGACTCGGGCCAGGGCCGGTGCTCGCGGCGCGGCCTGGTGATCTTCTGCGCGGGCGTCGTACTCGCCGGACTCGCCCCCTCGATGCCGCTCTTCGTCGCAGGCCGCCTGGTCCACGGCTACGGCGGAGGCGTGCTCGGGGTCGCGCTCTACGTGGTGATCGCGCAGGCCTACCCCGAGGCGATGCGACCGCGTCTCTTCGCCATCCTCACCATGGCCTGGGTGCTGCCCGCACTCGTCGGGCCACTCTTCGCCGCACAGGTGGCCGACGCCTTCGGTTGGCGCTGGGTCTTCCTCGGGGTGCCGGTGCTGGCGGTGGCCTCGTGGCTCCTCGTCGCCGACGCACCGTCACGGCCGGGGAAGGCCGAGGCGCAGCGCGGGCGCCTGCAGTGGCGCTCGTCGCCGCCGGAGGCGCACTCTGCATCAGCCTGGCCGGCCAGCAGGTGGTCCCGTGGTGGCCGGCCCTCGTGCCTGTCGGCGTGGTCGCCATCCTGGTGGCCGGCCAGCGACTCCTGCCCGTCGGTTCGTGGCGCCTGGGCCCCGGCCTTCCCGCCGTCCTCGGGTCCCGGGCAGCCATCGGCACGGCCATCGCCGCAGCCGAGGTCTACGTTCCGCTGCTGCTGGTGCTCGAACGCGGGCTCACCCTGACCCAAGCCGGCTGGGTGTTGACCGTCGGTGCCGTGACCTGGTGCGCGGGAGCCGTCCTCGCAGCCCGATGGCCCCTGCTCGCCGACGAGGCAGGTCGGGTCAGGATCGGCGCCGTGCTCGTGGCCACCGGGGTCGGCGGGTTCTCGACCGTGGCGATCGCCGACGTACCGCTCGTCCTCCCCGTGGCTGCATGGGGTGTCGCCGGCCTGGGCATCGGCATGGCCTTCTCCACCCTGTCGGTCCTGGCCCTCGCCACGGCTGAGCCGGGGGCGGAGGGGCGCACGTCGTCGGCCCTCCAGCTCAACGACCAACTCGCCATGGGGGCTGCCATCGCCCTCAGCGGCGTCGTCTTCGCGGCCTTCGCCGACTCCGCCCCCGCGGCTGCTGCCACCGGTCTGGTGCTGACTGCTGCCACGGTCGGCGCACTGGCACTGGTGCCGGCGAGCCGACTGGGCGGCGAGTGACGAGGAGGCACCCGGCAGAATGTGCGAGCCCCAATCGCCCGTAACGTCCGAAGGCACCTTCATGACCAGCGAAACCAAGGCTGTCGACCCGCAGTCCAACCCCCTTGCCAAAGTCATCGGCTCCACGATCTTCGTGAGTCGTTGGCTGCAGGCTCCGCTCTACCTCGGCCTGATCGTCGCCCAGGGCGTCTACGTCGCACTCTTCTGGAAGGACCTGGTCCACCTCATCCAGGACTTCAACCATCTCGGCGAGGAGGACATCATGCTGATCGTCCTCGGCCTGGTCGACGTGGTGATGATCGCCAACCTGCTGATCATGGTGATCATCGGCGGCTACGAGACCTTCGTCTCCCGGATCAACATGCGCGGCCACCCCGACGAGCCCGAGTGGCTCTCGCACGTGAACCCCAACGTGCTCAAGGTGAAGCTGGCGATGTCGATCATCGGGATCTCCTCGATCCATCTCCTGAAGACCTTCATCGAGGCCAGCCACATCGACCCCGAGGTCATGAAGTGGCAGACGATCATCCACATGGCCTTCATCGCCTCCGCGATCGGACTCGCGTGGATCGACAAGCTCAGCCCCAACAACCCCGAGCACTGACCGACGCTTCGGCACGTGCCCCGGGTCGAATCAGCTGGGCGGCAGCACGACCGTCCAGCTGATCGCCTTGCTGCTCGGGGCTCCCGCCGTCGCCGAGACGGCAGCGACCGGTCCCGATGGCATCGTGAGTCGCCCACCTGCCACCGAGGTCACCAGGCCGCCGCCACTGCCCTGCGTGGCGGCGCGCTCGGTCACTCCGGAGGGCAGGCTCCAGCCGTGCGGTGCGGAGACCTTGTCGACCCACACCCAGAGCAGGGCGCTCCCGGCCGTCGCCACGGTCGAAGCAGGCGCCACGTGCTGGGCCGTCGTCGCCGTCTCCGCCCGCCCCACGGCCATCGGGACGCCGGCGCCCCGGTGGGCCACGAGGTGCGTGGCGGTCTTGGAGTAGTCGTCCAGTACCACCTGCACCGTGCTTCCCGCGGAGCTCGCGGTCGCCTCGCGCGTGAGCACCCACGACCGCATCTGGGTGCCTGCGGATACCTCACCCACGCTGGCCCAACCGGCCGGCGCGGTGAGGAGAGGCAGCCCTGTTGGTGGTGACGGTCAGCACCAACCGGTCCCCCGGCTGCACAGCCGCTGGCACCGTGACCGTCGGCCGTTGGGTGTTGGCGTTCTGACTCGCGGCGCCGACGTACGCCACCTCCGCGCTCGCATCCGGATCCGGATCCGGGTCGGGGTCGGGGTCTGGATCGGGATCCGCGCCACCCACGAGCACCACCGAGTAGGCGGCTCCCCGCCTCCTGCCTTGCTGGCTCCGCTCACTCCGGGTACGACGACTGCTTGCGTCCGATCCGTCGTCGTGCCGTCCCCGAGCTGTCCGGCACCGTTCTCGCCCCAAGCCCTGACCCTCCCATCAGCCAGCACCGCGATTCCGTGGTCGCGGCCGGAGGCGATCGAGACAGCATCGGAGACCCCCGTGACCCGCACCGGACGGGTGCGCTGTGTGGTCGTGCCGTCGCCCAGGTTGGCACGGTAGTTGCGCCCCCATGACCACACCTGGCCGTCGGCGTCCCGAGCGTAGGAGTGGTGGGCCCCGGCGATCACCTCGACCATGCCGGTCGCGACCACCTGTTGCGGGGCGAGCCGGTCCGTGGCGGCACCGGCATCGCCGAGCCCCAGCTGGGCGTAGTCATTGGAGCCCCACGACCACACGCTCCCGTCACTGCGCACCGCAAGTCCATGGTCGCGGCCACCCGCCACGTCGACCACCTCGGTCAGCGCGCCGACCCGCACCGGCGTCAGCCGGCGGACGGTGGTGCCGTCCCCCAGTTGACCCTCGTCGTTGCGGCCCCAACCGACCACGGTGCCGTCGGCCCGGATCGCATAGGCCATGTCCCGGCCACCCGCGATGTCGACGGCATTCGTGAGGCCGGACACCTTGACCGGGGTCCGCCGCAGCGTCGTCGTACCGTCGCCGAGCTGCCCGTCCGAGTTGAAGCCCCAGCTCCAGACCGAGCCGTCGGCACCCAGCGCCATCGAATGGTTGTGACCGGTCTCCACGGCGACGATCCCGCTCAGCCCGGCAACCTGAACGGGGGTACTGCGGTTGGCACTTCCGCCGATGCCCAGCTGTCCGTGCTGGTTGCTTCCCCAGGTCCAGACCGTGCCGTCGGCCCGCAGCGCGACCACGTGCTCACGCCCACCGTGCAGGTCGACGACGTCGTCGAGATCGACCTCAGCGGGCGCCGGCCGAGAGGCGGTCCCGCCGGTGCCGAGCTCCCCGTAGGAATTCGCTCCCCACGTCCACGCTGCGCCCGGCGGCGCGGCCGCGCCGCCCGCGGTCGGCGCGACGACCGCCAGGAACCCCACCGACAGGAGTGCGGCGCCGAGCGCCTTGGCGAACACCTGCATGGAGCACCTCCGCGCTCGAATCCAGTCATCCCGAGGGGGCCAGTCGAGCGTAGAGCGCAACGACAGGCACCGCTTCGCGCATTGTGGGGAAAACCGGGACCGCCCGCTTCGGCGGGTCGGGTTCAGTCCTCGCGGTGCTCGTGGCGCGCCCTGCGCGCGGCATCCTGGATCTCGAAGAGCTCGGTCGCCAGACCACCGACGGTGCGGGCGACGTCACGTGCTGCGCCCACGACGACGCCACCGACCTGGGAGACCGCGTTGATCGTGGCCTCGACGGAGTCCTGCACGGCGTCCTTGCGGATCTCGGCGCTGCTGATGCGGTCACGTTCATTGCTCATGGTGCCTCCAGTGTCGGCCACGGCAGGGCGCTGCGACAAGCCCGTCCTCAGGCAGCAGCCGGCATCTGGGCCGGAGCAGGCGACGTACGGGGCTGCTTGCGCCACGGAAGCCGGTCCGGCAGGGCGAGCCGAACGATCTTGCGGGCCACGCTACCGAGCTGCTTGTGCAGCGGCCCGGTGTTGTAGGGCAGCCCGTAGCGCTCGCAGATCTCCTGCACCTCGGCCGCGATCTCCGGGTAGCGGCGCGCTGGGATGTCCGGGAAGAGATGGTGCTCGATCTGGTGACTGAGGTTGCCGCTCATCACGTGGAACAGCCTGCTTCCGGTGATGTTGGCCGATCCGAGCAGCTGCCGGTAGTACCACCCGCCGCGGGTCTCCTCCTGGGTCTCCTCGATGGTGAAGGTGGAGACACCCGCCGGGAAGTGGCCACAGAAGATGATGTTGAAGGCCCACAGGTTGCGGATCAGGTTGGCCGTCGCGTTGCCCGCCAGCGTGGACAGGAAGAACGGCCCGGTGAGGGCTGGGAAGACGACGTAGTCCTTGAGCGCCTGATTGCGGATCTTGCGGATCAGGCCAGCGTGCAGGTGCTTGGTCTCCGCCCAGCTCTTCTCACCGGCGAAGATCCGGTCGACCTCGAGGTCGTGCAAGGCAACGCCCCACTCGAAGAGCACCATGAGTGCAAGTGCATAGACGGGGTTGCCGAGGTAGTAGGGCTTCCACTCCTGCTCGGGATCCATCCGCAAGATGCCGTAACCAATGTCGCGGTCCATGTCGAGGATGTTGGTGTAGGTGTGGTGGATGTAGTTGTGGGAGTACTTCCACTGGTCGCTCGGGCAGACGTTGTCCCACTCGAACATGCGCGAGCTCAGACCGGGGTCGCCCATCCAGTCGTACTGCCCGTGCATCACGTTGTGGCCGATCTCCATGTTGTCGAGGATCTTCGCCACGCTGAGGGTCGCGACCGCGAGCGGCCAGGCCGGCGGCAGGTAGAAGAGCGCCCGGCCGGCGATCTCGAGACCGCGCTGGGTCTTGACGACGTTGCGGATGTAGCTGGCGTCCTCCTCACCGAGATCGGCGATGACCCGTTGCCGGATCGCGTCCATCTCAGCGCCGAACGCCTCCAACTGCTCAGCACTCAGCAGGAACTTTCCCGATCCATCCGTCTTCTCGGACGTCTTCGTCGTTTCAGACTTTCCGATTAATTTGCTCATTTCAATGATCCATTTCCGGATCGTCCCTAACAGATTTGTAGTTTTCGACCGAGAATCTACAAAAATGTTAGGGACGATCCACTCGTGTGGGAGGTCAAAGGACGACGGAGCAGTCGCCGTCGGGGGCGGAGACGCAGATGCGGATCTGCTCGTCGGGAAGGGAGGAGGTCTCTCCGGTGAGGACGTTGCGCACCGTCCCTTCGGTCTTGATGGCGGTGCAGGAGAAGCAGATGCCCATCCGGCAGCCGAACTCGGGACGGAGGCCGAGGGCCTCGGCCTGCTCGAGCAGGTTCGCCCCGGTGTTGACGGCGGCCTTGCCGCTGCGGGTGAAGCTCACTTCTCCGCCAACGTCTCCGGCGGAGGCCCGCGGCGGCTTGAACCACTCGACGTTGAGTTGTGGGGATGGCGCGCCATCGGGGTCGGCAGGATCGACATAGGCGGCGCGCACCGCATCCACCAAGGGCTGCGGCCCGCACACCCACGTCGGCACGTCGCGGTAGCCGGGGACCACCCGGCCGAGCCACGCGGGGCTGAGCGCGGGGTCGCCGAGCTCGGGGTGCAGCAGGTGCAGGTCGATGCCGTAGCCGGCCCGCGCGATCTCGGCCAGCTCGTCGGCGAAGATCTGGTGCGCCGGCGACTGCGCGTAGTGGAGGAAGGTGACCCGGCCCCGGTGGGTGCGTCGCTGCAGGGTGCGCAGCATCGACATCACCGGCGTGATGCCGGAGCCACCGGAGATCAGGAGCAGGTGGTCGGGAAGCCGATCGGGCAGCACGAACCCGCCCTGCGCCTGCGACAGGTGCACCACCAGGCCGGGCTCGGCACTGACCAGGTGCTTCGAGACCTGACCGTCGGGGTTCGCCCGGACCGTGATCGTGAAACGGTCGCCAGCCCCGGACTCGGCACTGGAGAGCGAGAAGACCCGAGTGGCGCGCCGGGCGCCCGGCAGGTCGACGCCGACCTGCACATGCTGGCCGGCGCGGTGCCCCCGCCAGGTGGAGGTGGGTTGCAGCGTGAGCGTCGCGACCGGCGGATGCCCCGGCACCTCGACCTCGCGACGTACCTCGACGACGCGGGCCCGTACCTCACGCGCCGCCCACATCGGGTTGACCAGCTCCAGGTAGCGATCCACTCCGTGCGGGGAGGCGAGCGCTTCGACCACGCGAGAACGGATCAGGGTCTGGGCGATGCTCATGGCGACACACCCTCTCGGAATTCAGTGAACATCTGTACACCGAAAATCTCCCAAGGGTCACCGCGTCCCGTCAACCGGATCGGTGCGTGACCTCCAACACGGTGCACAGTCGTGCACTGAAAACAGAACGACGGCGCCGCCTAGACTGCTGACCGTGACCCCGACCCCCGCCGCCGAGAGCCGACAGGAGAAGAAGGACCGCACCCGGCGTTCCATCCTCGACACCGCGCTCGACCTGCTCGCCGACAGCTCGTTCGGCGCACTCTCGCTGCGGCAACTGACCAAGGCCGTCGGCATCGTGCCGACCGCCTTCTACCGTCACTTCACCACGCTCGACGAGCTCGGCCTCGCCCTGGTCGATGAGTCGTTCGTCAGCCTGCGGACGGTGCTGTCCGACGTACGACGTGAGGAGCTCTCCCCCGACACGCTCATCGACGTCTCGGTCGGTGTGCTCACCGACCATCTGGCGGCCGACGTGCGGCACTTCCGCTTCCTGTGCCGCGAGCGCTACGGCGGAGTGGCCGCCGTGAGCGAGGCGATCCGCCACGAACTGCAGCTCTTCGAGCGAGAGCTCGCCCGCGACCTTGCCCGGATGCCGGACCTGGCTCCGTGGGGTGCCCGGGACCTGGCACTGCTGGCCGGGCTCTTCGTCAACCTCATGGTGTCGGCCGCCGGCGAGTTCGTGAGCAGCGACGACCCTCGCGCCCGCGCCCGGATCAGCGAGACCCTGCGACACCAGGCCCGCATGGCGGTCGTCGGCGCCGCAGGGTGGACCCCCTCAGCGAGTGATCAGCGGCTCAGGGACGAGCGACCTCGCGGGGCGGACACAGAATTCCTCTCCCGGTCAGTCCTGGTGGTGGTTGCTCGGGGTCAGGTCGAGCGACTGCTGCAGGATCGCCACCGCGGCCAGCTGCGAAGGCACCTCGAGCTTGCGTAACACCGCCCGCACCTGACTGCGCACCGTGTCGACCGAGACCCCACTCCGCTCGGCGACCTCCGTGACGGACGCACCTTGGCGCAGTTCCTCGAGCACCTGACTCTCACGTGGGCTGAGGAGCTCCAGCCTGGCCAACACCAGTTCATGCTCGGTCGACCACTCCTGCCACCCCGACACGAGTCGCTCCCGTTCCCCCGCGCTGTGCAACGACTTGCCGGAGGTGATCCACTCGATGGCGGTCTCCAACTCGTCGAGGCTCACCGTCACCGGCTTCACCCCGCGAGCTCCCGCCTGCAGCACCGCGCCCCAGTGCGGGCCCTCACGCACCCCGGTGAGCACCAGCCACGGCAGCCCCGGCAGCGCGGCAAGCAGACGCAGCGCCCGCCCGGTGTGGGTCCGGTCGATCCGCTCGTGGATGAGCAGGGCGACACTCACCCCGGGCCCCCAGCCGCGGATCATCTTTCGCGGGTCCTCGAGCTGGCGGGGCAACTCGAACGCCCCGGTGAGGTAGCCCCGGGTGGCCAGGGCCGCACTCACCGCCTGCGCCGTGAGCAGCTGGTCACCGATGATCGCCACCCGGGTCGGCAACCCCCGCGGCACCGGGACCCAGCCACGACTGAGACGCCCCATCACCACCACCCCCGCACCGGTGGTTGCGCATCACCGGACATCGAAGTGCACCTCGTCGAGCACCCCGTTGAACTGGTCGCTGGAAGACGTCGGCACCGTGCCGTCGGCGAGCACCTTGGCGCCGATGCCGAACGGCGTGGTCAGCGGGAAGTCGAGAGCCCCGGTGCTCCCGGTCTCGGTGACGGTGCCCCGTGACTCACCCGTCGTCGCGTCCAGCATCTCCAGGGTCACCTCCTTGCCGACCCGGCTGCACCGCACCGACACCCAGGTGTCCCGACGGACCGGCCCGGTCCACTTCGCGACCACCTCGCCGTCGGTGCCGGCGATCCGGCACGAGGGCACCCCGTGGTCGACCTGGATCTTGAGCTGCTGCTCGTCGGCGAAGAGCCCTCGTTGCACCAGGTTGTCGCCATTGTCGGAGTCCTCGCCGTCAGACACGGCATCGAGCATGAAGGTGACCCCGAAGGTGAAGTCACGTTTCCCGGGCGACAGGTCTCCCTCCGTCTCGTCCCAGACCAGGAGCGCGGCGGCCGGAGCGCTGGCGGTGCCGTCGTACGCCGGGAAGCGGGCCGCGCCGTCACCGCTGGGTCCCGGTGCCAGGCGGATGCGTCCGGCGTGCACGGTGGAGATCTCCGTGCGCACGGGAGTGGAACCGGCATTGACTGCCTCGGGAAGGAGGGTGCCGAACTCCGCCGTCACCCGATCGAAGTCGATCAGGAGTTGGGTCGTGGCACCCGGCGTCGAGGTCACCGTTGCGCTCGTGGCCGGGTCCGGTGCGGGTGTGGAGGATGCGGGCCCCTGGAGGAACCCGCATCCCGACAGCACCAGGAGCACGGGAAGGAGGATCGGCGGCGGCATCATCGTCTTCTCCATCCCGCGTGCACCTTCAGCCCAGGCCCAGCACGACGCTGAACATCACGACACGACTCGTCGCCGGATCGATCACCGCGACCGCGCCGCCCTGGCTGGCCGCCTGACCGTTGCTGTCGACGGCAAGTGCATAGATGCCGCCGCCACCACTGCCGCTCGAACTCGTCCGGACGGCGCTGCCTGCGGGTGCCGTCCAGCTGCTGTCGCTCGACGACTTCGCCGCCCAGTAGGTGTGCAGCCACGTGCCGGCGGGCGCCGAGACGGTGGGTGCGGTGTGGCTGGTGGCGTTGGCCAGGGTCACCCCAATGGCGCTGTCGACGACGGCGCTCGTGCCCCCGTCACCCCGGTAGGCCGTGACGCTGAGGTCCGCCTTCGCGATGGCGGACAGATTCACGTTCACCTGGGCACCCGCGTCGGCGGCGGTCGCCTGACGAGTCCACAGCCGGCCCTGCACGTTGTTGGCCGAGTACGACTCCAGCTGGGTCCAACCAGCGGGGTCGGAGATGCTGGGACCGGTCGTGTTCGCCACCAGTTCGAGCAGCAGGGTGTCGCCCGCCTGGACGCTACCGGGGATGGTGACCCGCTGCGCGGTGGCGTTGCGGTTGTCGGAGTTGGCTCCGACGAACGAGAGCGCCGGCTCGGGCGCCTCGGTGAGCGTGACCGTCTGGCTGCTCGCACCGGTTGCCGAGTCGTCGTCGGTCACGGTCAGGGTCACCGTGCGTTGTCCGGCCCCGGCGTAGGTGTGGCTGACCACCGCTCCGTTCGCGGTCGTGCCGTCACCGAAGTTCCACTGGCGGTTGACGATCTGCCCGTCGGGGTCGGTGCTCGCCGAGGAGTCGAACGTGCACGACAGGTAGGTGCAGTCAGCAGTGAAGGACGCCTGCGGTGCCTGGTTGGGCCCAGATCCCTGGCCACTGGCGTTCTGGAAGAGGAAACGTGCGTTGCCCGCCCAGGTGATGCCGTCCACCCCGGGTCCCGAGCGGATCGTCGCGGTGCCCGCCACCGGCCGGCCGGACTGGTCGCCCTGGGCCCAGGTCATCCGACGCAGGTTGCCGTCGGGAGTGGTCCAGTAGAGCTCGCTGCCGGTCCCGAACATGCTCCGCACCTGGGCGAAGTCGATGCCGGAGACGTTGTTGGATGCCACCAGACGCTTGGCTCCCACGACGCCGCTCTCCGCGGTGAAGTAGCGGTAGAAGAGCTGATTGCTGTTGTTGAGCGTGAAGTAGACCCGACCGGAGTCGTAGAAGAGGCCTGTCATCCGGGAGAGGTCGGAACGCCAGTCCGTGAAGGTCACGACCTGTTCACTCGCATTGACAGCTTCGGCAGCCCCGAGCGTGGTGCCGTCGAAGCTCCGGCGGACGAACGTGCTGTCGGACTGGGCCAGGTAGAGCCACCCGTTGAGCATGAAGGCACCGCGCACGTTGCCCCAGTTGATGCCGCTGGTGGGCACGCTCTGCGCCGCCCCCACGGTCGAGGTGGTGATCGGCACCCGCGACAGCGCACCGCTCGTGACGGCGTAGAGGTCGTTGGGCAGCTGCGGGGTCCGCACGGCCGGGAAGCTGACGCCGTCGGGACGCATCCGCGCGATCCGGCTCTTCAGCTGCCAAGCGCCGATCCGGTCGGTGTCGGATGCGACCCACAGGCCCTGTGGGGTGTCGAGGAAGTCGAAGACCCCCACCCCCTTGGTACGGCCGGGGTTCCACGAGTACGGGAGGCCGTTGATCGGGTCGAGCGCCGCGATCCCCTCACGAGCAACGGCGCCCTGGCCGGCCCGGTCACCGGCGAACGCGTTGTTCTGCCACCGGAAGTGACCGCCCACGTAGACGACCGCATCGGTGACCTCGACGCCGTACGTCGTGTCGCCGCCGGTGTAGTTGACCCATGAGGGCTGGACGGCGGAGCCGCTCGCGTCGGTCTCGAAGCGAGCGGTCGTGTCACACGGTCCGTTGCTGCCTCCGTAGGCCCCGGTGGTGGAGACGACGAAGAACTCGCCACTGGGCGCGAAGTCGACGTCACGCATGTAGGAGTCGAAGGACTGGGAACACGCCTGCGTGTAGAAGTTGGTGACGAGGCTTGCCGGAGCAGCGGCACCACCACTGGTGTCGAGCACGGTCAGCTGGTGGTTGACGACGCCGTCGACGGTGTGGAAGTTGCCCACCGCCACCAGGCGGTCACCGTCCGGTGAGATGTCGAACTTGAGCACCTGGGTGTTGCCGTCGTTGTGGTTGCCCGCGAGCGTCATCCCCATGAACGTGGTCCGGGCGCCCGTGGTGGGGTCGAGGGTCGCTAGGGCACGCTGCGCCTTCCCTCCCACGTGGGTGAAGGCACCCCCGATCCACAGCCGCCCGTCGGCCAGGCCAGCGTCGCGGATCTGTCCCGTGACGGCTCCGGCGTCGAAGGTCGAGACGACCGAACCGTCGGAGATCCGGATCCGGGCGATGCGGTTGCGGGCCACTCCGGAGATGCTGGTGAAGTTGCCGGCGACATAGACCGTCTCGCCGTCCCCCGCGTCCACGACCTTCTGCACGACCCCGTTGGGGTTCGGGGTGAAGCCCGTGCGGATCTGTCCCGTGTCGGCGTCGAAGGCAAGCAGGTTGGAGCGGGTGAGCTCCGTCGTCGAGCCGTCGTTGCGTGCCTTCGAGAACGTGCCCCCGAGGAGCATCGTGTTGCCGACCTTCGTCACCGAGAACACCCGGCCGTCGAGGACATGTGGCGTGCCGCTGGCGGCCACTTGGCTCACCAGCTGTCCCGCCGGAGATGAATCCGCGCCAGCCGGCACGGCTGCGAGCGCTGGCACCAGGAGGGCACACAGCGCTCCTACCAACACGGGGATCTTGCGCATGACAGGGGTTTTCCTTTCACCGTCGCATTGGCCCGAGTCCCTACGTTCGACAACGTAGGAGGCCGGTGCGGTGACCGCAGCGGGTGCAGCCGAACATCCCTCATTTCGATGAGCGACCGGCGCCTCGCGGCCGGCTCGACGACCCCTATCGGCGTCCGATGACGACGGCCGAGTCGACCGTGCGGGACGCACCTCGCACCTCTGCCTTGCTCGTCTTCATCGCGCCGACCGGCACGGGACCGTTGCTGTCGACCACCTGCACCGCAGGCCCGGGACTGGCCGCGAGGCGCCGGACGGTCGAGCGCGGCGTGCTCTTCCAGCGCACCTTCGCCTTGCCGACCGAGGCAACGAACCGCACCACCCAACTGCCGTAGCGTGCGACCGGGCGCGGTGGCTTGGTGCCGCGAGCCCTTCCGGAGCTGGAGGCCTTGGCCGTCAGCGCCGCCAGGGTCGTGTCGGGCGAGCGGTAGGCGATCAGGGTCACTCGGACCTGGCCCTTGCCCGGGGTCCTGACCCGCACCTTGGGCGGTTTCTCCCCGGCGCGCAGGGTCCGGCTCCAGACCGCCACGCGCAACCCCGACTTGTTGACCCGTTGCACCTGGCGCCACCCGGAACCCTTTGCCAGCTTGGGCTTGCGCTCCCCCGCCGCGTGCACGAGCAGCAGGTCACCGGAGCGCACGCTGGCTGGAGCCTGAACCGCCACCTTGCGCCCGCTGCGCCGCTTGCTGACGGTGCTCCCCACCTGCTGCACGGTGTAGGCGGAGACCCCACTGGCGTCCGGCCAGGGGCCGGCACCGTCACCCTCCTGGAGGACGAACTGCACCGCGCCCCGGCCGGTCGGCACCTTGCTCCCCGCGACGGCGACGGACTGCGCCAGGTTGGGGCTGCTCCACCGCGGGTGGCGCACCCAGGGAGCACTGCGGGTCGTGCCGTCGGCAGTCAGCCAGTGGAGGCGGTCGCCGGCCAGATACATGCCCCGCATCGAGGCGTACGGCGCCCCGGCGCCGCCCGTGTCGACGGCCACCCGTTCGGCACCCACCACCCCGCCCGCCGGCGAGAACCCCCGTGACCACAGGCGGTTGTCGCCTGTGAGCGTGTAGTAGACCCGGCCGCGGTCGTAGACCAGTCCGGTGATCCGTCGGAGTTCGTCACGCCACTGCGCCAGGGGCACCAGGGCGTCCGACGCATTGGCCGCCTGGGCCGGGCCGAGCGTGTCACCGTCGAAGCTGCTGCGCAGCAGGACCGGGTCGGCCGCGACGTGGAAGAGCTCCCCATCGAGGGAGAAGGCAGCCCTGATCCCGTCCAGCGCTGGTCCTGGTCCGGTCTCACCGAGTGCCCCGGTCGCGGCTTCCCGGCGCAGGCCAGTCCCGATGAGGGTGCCGGGCAACGGTGCTCCCGACGACGTGGCGAGGACCCGTCCGACAGGTCGCATCCGCGCGATCCTGCCCTTCAGCTGCCAGTTGATCCGATCGGTGTCGGAGCCGACCCACAGGCCCTCGTCGGTGGCCAGCAGGTCGAACACCCCCACCCTCGGGTGCGGCCCGGGTCCCATGGCAGGGGCAGGCCGTTGAAGGGGTCGAGCGCGGCAATCCCCGACCGGGGCACCGCCCCGGGAGCCGGACGATTGGCACCGTACGGGTTGTTCAGCCACCGGAAGTGGCCTCCCACGTAGACCGCGCCCCGGGCGACGGTGACCGCGGTCATCGTGTCGCCGCCGGTCCGAGCGAGCCACGTGGGCACGGTGGCGCCGGCCTGGGTCTCGAACCGAGCTGCGGTGTCACACGGCCGGCCCGGGCCCCCGACCCCACCGGTCGTGACCGCCACGAACCAGGATCCACCGGGTTCGAACGCGACGTCGCGCAGATAGGTGGTGTTCTTGCCCGAGCAGGTGTCGGCATAGAAGTTCGTGCGGAAGGTCGCGACCTTTGCGGTGCTCGCACCGATGTCGAGCACCGCCAGTTGACGGCGCGCCGCGCCGCCCACCGTGCGGAAGTTGCCGACCAGCGCGAGCCGATCACCGGCGGCCGTGGCATCGATCGCGAGCACCTGGGTCGTGCCGCCGTGGTGCTGACCGGCGAGCGGGAGCGCCATGTGTCGCGTGGGTGCGCCCGTCGCGGGGTCGATCGTCGCCAGCGCCTTCTGGGCGCGGGAGCCCACGTGGGTGAAGGCACCGGCGATCCAGAGCCTGTTGCGGACCAGGGCCAGGTCGCGGACCTCGCCGGTCACCTTGCCGGCGTTGAAGCCCGCCACCAGCGACCCGTCGGCGACCCGCACGCGAGCGACGTTGCGCCGTGTTCCCCCGCAACCTTGTCGAAGTGGCCGGCGACGAAGACCGTGGTGCCGTCGCCGGCATCGAGCACGGAGTTCACCGGGCCGTCGGCGGACGTCGCGAAGCCCCGCACCACCCGACCCGTGACCGCATCGAAGGCCACCAGGTTGCGGCGGGTGAGCACCGTGCCCGTCGTGTTGTCACGCACCTTGGTGAACTCACCGCCGAGCACGACGGTGCCGTCGACCACGGTCACCGAGTTCACCCGCCCGTCGAGCACGTCCGGGGTGTCCTTGACGGCCACCTCCCCGTAGAGCTCGTCGATGGCCGGCTCCGGTTCAGCCGTCGCCGGACTGAGCGTGGCCAGCACCATCGTGACTGCGAGCACGACAACGCGGATCCCCATGACACACACCTCCATGCTGGCGGTCCCCCTCCAGCAGGCGCCCAACCTAGGTGCCCGATTCGTCGCGGGGCTCGGCCGACGCAGACAGATCACCCATTTTGGTGACGTCGCGTTCCTGCGGAACGCGTTGGCTGGAGCCGTGCAGCCCGGACGTGTCGCCCCAGCCCAGCCTGCGCCGGCAACGGGCCGGTCGCTGGCCGTGCTGCTGCTCGGCTATCCGCTGTGGTGGGCCCTCGGTGTGGCGGCACTGCTACCGCTGCTGGTCGCCGCCGTGCTGGTGCGCGACCTGGTGCGCCGACGCGGGCCACTCCACCTCCCGGCCGGGGCCGTGCCGTGGTTGCTCTTCCTGTGCTGCGTCGTCGCCGGAGTGTTCCTGCTCGCCAGCGACGCTCCGGGCGCTGTCGCGGGCGGCTTCGGCTCGGGCAGGCTCATGGTCTTCGGCTACCGGCTGGGTTGGTACCTGACGTGCACCGTCGTGGCGGTGTGGCTGGTCAACAGCTCCCGGGAACGACTGCCGGACCGCCGCGTGCACGGCTGGATCGCCGCACTCTGCCTGATCACCGTCTGCGGTGGCCTGGTCGGCATGATGTGGCCGGCGTTGGAGTTCACCGCGCCGATCGAGTGGGTGCTGCCCGGCGCTCTACGGTCCAATGGTTTCGTCACCACCCTCGTGCACCCGGAGGTGGCCGACGTGCAGTCGGTGCTGGGCACCGCGGAGGCACGTCCCAAGGCCCCGTTCGCCTTCACCAACACCTGGGGCAGCGTGCTCGCCCTCTCCCTGGTGTACGCCGTCGCCTGGGCCCTGATCGGAGCACGACGGCTGTGGGCACGGGTGGCGGTCACGATGCTGGTCCTGGCCGCCTTGGTGCCTGCCGTGCACTCCCTCAACCGTGGGCTGTGGGCCTGCCTCCTGTTGACGGCCGTCGGTGGCACCCTGCTGGCGGTGCTCCGGGGCCACGGACGCGCCGTACTGGTGGGCGGACTCGCCGCCGGACTGGTCGGTGCCGTGCTGCTGGGGCCTTTGCTCTCCGTGGTCGGGCAACGCTTCGAGAACCAGCACAGCAACGACCGGCGCGGCAGCCTCGCCTCGGCGACCGTCGACTCGGTGACCACCGGTTCCCCGGTGCTCGGCTTCGGCAGCACCCGCGACGTGCAGGGCAGCTTCTCCTCGATCGCTGGCGGCTCCACCCCCGACTGCCCGGCGTGCGGGGTACCCCGCTGGGCACCCAGGGACACCTGTGGCTGGTGCTCTTCTCCCAGGGCTGGCTCGGCCTGGCACTCTTCCTCAGCACCTTGGCCTGCGCCCTCGCCCGCAGCTGGCGCTGCCGCACCCCCAACGAGACCTTGGCCACCTTCGTGCTGGCCGCGTTCATCGTGCAGCTCTTCGTCTATGACACCCTCGGGCTCCCCTGATGCTGGTGGCGATCGCAGTCGGCCTGGTTGCCCGTGAGCAGCGCGAGGAGAAGCCGCTGGGAGCGGTGCGCACGGGTGGGCAGCTCGGCGAACGGGTGGTCGTGGCCGCGCCGATCACCTTGGCGCTGCTGCTGGTCGGCGGCGCCTCCGCGGCTCTGCTCTCCCACCAGTTCGCGCCGGCAGAGCACACCACCGAGGTACACGTGGCCCTCACACTCCCGCCGGACCCCTACTCCGTGCCGGCGGTCACCACGTTGGTGAACGAGAGCCAGTTGACCCGCCGGGAGCTGCGAGTCACCCTCGACACCGAGGCCGCTCTCCTGCTCTCCGACCAGACGCTGCAGCATGCCGGGACCCACCCCACGGGGATCAGCCTGACCGCGCCGCCCCACACGCAGATCCTGCTGGTCACCGTGCAGGCTCCGGGTGCCGAGGAGTCGCGAGAACAGGCACTCTCCGTGGTGCACGCCTACCTCGAGGCGCGTCAGGCCTACGTCGCCGAACGCCGTACCGACCTGCTCACCCGGTTGCGTGAGGACCTGCGCGAGGTACTCCCCGCGACCAGGCCAGTCAGGTCTTGATCAGCCGACTCACCACCGCCGACGCCCGTCTCCGTGCCGCCCCCGACGAGGTGGGTCGCGTGGTCGAGGTCGAGGAACCGCGGCCGGTGCCGAGTCGCCTGGCGATCAACGCCGCCAGTGGCGGCGCCCTCGGCATGCTCGCGGGCCTCGGCCTCAGCGCGGCCAGGCGTCGCCTGCCCGAAGACAAGCACCGACACCGCCGGGCACCTGCCGGCGGCACCCGGAGGAGTTCACGATGACCACGAAGCACGTGCCGTCTCCCACGGCGGAGAAGCCGCCGGAGCCCAGGACCATCTGGGGCCGGTTGACGGTGGACCCGCTCGCGGTGCCGCTGAGCCGGCAGCTCGTGAAGCTCGACTGGGTCACCGCCAACCGGATCACCGGCCTGGCCTTCGTGTTGGCACTGGGGCAGCCGCCTGCTTCGCCACGGGCCAGCTGCGCTGGGGCGGGGCGCTCTTCCTGGCCCGCTTCTTCTGCGACTGTCTGGACGGCATGGTCGCCCGATCCCGGGGCACCTCCTCCGCACGCGGGGCGGCATTCGACATCTCCGTCGACGTGATCGGCACCCACCTCGCCGCCGCCGCGCTCGTCGGACGGCTGGCCGCCGACGGCGACCTCCCCGTGGCCGCCGCCGTGCTGCTGCTCGCCGTCCTCGGCATCCACAACTGGTCACTGGCCCACCGCAAGGGTCTGGCGGGTCGGGCCGGCCTCGGCGGCGGAGGCTTCGACCACCGCTGGCGCCACCGACCGCGCGGGCTGCGGACCTGGCTGCGGTTCACGGAGCGGATGAACATGGTCGCCTTCCCGTGGGCGCTCGAGGTCGAGATCGTCGTGCTGGGCCTAGGCCCAACGCTGCTGCCTCGCGACCTCCTGCACTGGACCGTGTGGTTCGGCTGCCTCGGCTGGGCGGTGGTGGCTGTGGTCTCGCTGATCCGGATCCGTGGCATCGCTACCGAGATCGACACCTCGAGGAGGAACCATGCCTGAACCCGTCGACGTCGTCGTCACGACCCGCAACCGTCCCGAGCTGCTCCGCGAGGCCCTGGCCGCGATCCGTGCCCAGGACCATGCCGGAGTGGTCACCACCCACGTGGTCTTCGACGGCTGCGCCGCAGACCACTCGGTGGCCGACAGCGATCCGATGCGCCCGGTGCGGGTCCTGACCAACCTGCGCACGCCGGGGCTCGCGGGCGGGCGCAACACAGGCATCGAAGCCGGCTCCGCGCCCTACGTCGCCTTCTGCGACGACGACGACCTCTGGCGCCCCGACAAGCTCAGCCGGCAGGTCCCGGAACTGGTCCGCGGCCACGACACCGTGGTCAGTGGCATCACCGTGGTCTACGCGGACCACGAGGTGGTGCGGATTCCCCGATCCGAGGACCTCGAGCTCGCCACGCTCGTACGTCGCCGGGTGATGGAGGCGCACCCTCCACCGTCGTCGTACGACGCAGCGCACTGAGCGACATCGGCCTGGTCGACGAGGAGATCCCCGGCAGCTACGGGGAGGACTTCGACTGGATCATCCGCGCCGCACAGCACGGCCCCCTGGGGGTCGTCGCCGCGCCCCTGGTGAGGGTGCGTTGGGGCATGTCCCAGTTCTCCCAGGACTGGGACCTCATCGTGCGCGCCATCGACTACGGGTTGGACAAGCACCAGGTCTTCCGGGAGGACCCCGCCGCACACGCCCGGTTGCTGGGACGGCGGGCCTTCGCCCTCGCGGCACTTCACCGCCGCGGGGCCCTCCGCTCCGCCGGCCACGCGATGCGCACTCGCCCGGCGGAGCCCCGGAGCTATCTCGCGGCAGCGGTGGCACTGCGCCTCGTCTCCGCCGAGCGGTTGATGCACCTGGCCCACCGCCGGGGCCACGGCATCTGACGCCGCTCTCCGGCCGGCGGACCTTGGGGGCAAGCACAGTTCCGGCCCGGTGTCTTGGCCGGGACCCACAAATACCCAATATTTCAGGGTGAGGATGCTGTGAGCACTCTCACAGCATCCCCCATTTTGAGTACCATGCGGTGATGTCTCGCCGGAAGATCCGTAGCCTCGCTTCCGCTGGGGAGCAAACGGCGTGGCCCATCGATTCGGTCACGCCCCAACCGAGGTTGTGATTCTTTCGTGGCACCGCGACATGCTCTTCTGTCCCCTGCCCTGGTCGGAGCGGTCCTCGCACCGGCCCTCCTGTTCTCCTTCACGTCGGCCACCCCGCTGGCGGCGGCAGCACCCGTGACGAACGTCGCCAACGGCGGCTTCGAACGGGGCACGACGCACTGGTCGGCCCCCGGCTCGAAGGTCAAGCTCTCGAGCACCACCAGCAGCTGGAGCGGCAAGCGTGCGCTGAAGGCGACGGCCACCAAGCGCACCCCACTGCGGATCCGCAGCGAGCGTCCCGTGCGCCCCGGGACCGCCGACAAGCTCCGCTGGAGCATCCGCGTGAAGCCCAGCACGGCTCGCAAGGTGACCCTGGTGGTCGTCGAGCGCACGGCGTCCGGTGCGAAGAAGAAGCACCGCACGAGCACGTGGGCGCCGGCCCGGACCTGGACCAAGGTGAACGTCACCACGAAGCAACGCGGCACCTCGTCCACCTTCCGTCAGGTGCTGCGCACCAAGGGGCTGAAGCGCGGTCACGCCGTGGCCGTCGACGCTGCCAAGGTCAAGCAGGTAAGGAGCAACGGCAACCAGAGCACCCAGGACAAGCGCACCGGCACCCTCAGCAACGGCTGCAGCCACAGCAGCCGCGGCCTGCCCGAGTGCGGCGGCTACTTGGGCATGGCCTACGGGTCCAACTCCGACCCGGCCACACTCGAGTCCGAGATGGACGCCCAGATGGGCATCCGCCGCACCTACTACCGCGCCGACCAGGTCGCAGGAGCGGTACGCACCGCCAAGGCCGACCTGGCCAAGGGCCGGCTGCCCTGGGTCAGCTTCAAGTTCCCCCACAACTGGGACCAGATGAATGCGGGCAAGGGTGACGCCTGGGCCAGAGTCGTTGGCCAAGCAGTTCGCCGCGCTCGACGGCCCGGTCTGGCTGGCCTTCCACCACGAGCCGGAGAACGATGGCAACATCCAGACTTGGCGCAAGGTGCAGGAGCGGCTCGCGACGATCGTCCGCAACCAGGGCGACAACATCGCCTACACCGTGGTGCTCACCGGGTGGCACGAGTTCTACGGGACCGATGAGTTCTCGCTCGCCAAGATCTGGCCGCGTGGGGTGAAGGTCGACGTCGCCGGCTTCGACGTCTACAACTCCCACGGCGTCGTGAAGGACGGCAAGGAGCTGAAGGCGACCGACATGGACGGCGCCTACTTCGCCAAGATCCAGAAGTGGGCCAAGCAGGAAGGCGTCGCCTGGGGACTGGCCGAGACCGGTTTCTCCGACAAGGCCTTCGCCGAGGACCCCAACTGGATCAAGCGCACCCACAAGCAGCTCGTGGACCGCGACGGCGTGGCGTTCGCCTACTTCAACACCACCCTCAACAGCATCTCGACCTGGCGCCTCGGCGAGGGCGCGAAGTGGGACAGCTTCCGCACCGCGGCCAAGAACACCCGCGGCTACCGCGTTCGTGACCAGTCGCGCCAGGCGGAGAGGAACACGTCGGCCCGAGGCGCGATGAACTCACCGCCCTCTCCTTCGGCGAGGACCAGATAACGGGCGGCCATGGCTGCCAGGTAGAGCCCCGACGCGATCTCCGCGTCGGGGCTCTTGCCGACCACGGCGCGCCACACCGGCGCCGCGCGCCCCAAGGAACGGCGTACCGCGTCAGGAGTGGAGGCATCAGCGGTGTTGACCACGTGGTGCAGCGCATCGAGCCCGGCCGGCACCTCGGTCTCGAACCTCTCCCAGTCCCACAGGCTCAGTTGCCCCTGCGAGCGCGCCATGTTCCACGGCGTCCAGTCACCGTGCCAGGCCGAGAGCGGACCGGCCGGTCTCCGCCGGCCCGGACCAGCGTGGCCAGGCAGTCCAGCGCCGCCCCGCGACGGGCGGGGTCGGTCACCCCAGCAGACGCCCCCGCACCCGCTCCGTCCACGCCGTGTCGCCGAGCCTCTCGGCCGGCCGCCGAGACCTCCGTGAAGACCTTCATCTCCCGCACGGGGGTCGACTCCGATCACGTCGGCGGTGCCAGCGGTCCTGGGGCAGCTCCGGTCGCGAGCAGCAGCGGCATGCCGCGCCAGGTGCCGTGCCAGATCACCTCCGGCACCCGGATGCCGTGGTCGGGCAGCACGGCCACCTCGGCCAACGCCCGTGCCTCGGCGCGTACGTCGCCCCACACCACGGGCGACAGGCCCAGCTTCACGAAACCCCGGGTGGCCCCACGAGCCCCGAAGACCTCGATGACGGGCTTGCGATTGACCCGTGCGGTGCCGGTGGAGACGGCCAGCTGCACCTCTTCACCCAGGAGCGAGCCGAGGAACTCGGCCAGGGACCCCTCCCCGGATCCGGTCACCCGGATCCGGTCGCGAGCGACCGACCCGAGGCCGAGCCGCAGGGCGCCGGAGAGGCCGAGCCGCAGTGCTGCCGCCTTCGGCCCCGCCGCAGCACTGGTGTGGCCCACCACACGAGCCGCCACCGAGCGGACACTGGGGACGGCCGTCTGCCGCCCGCCCGGCAACACCCAGAAGTGGCGGTCGCCCGGCGCGGCCTGCCCCGCTCCCCGAGTCACCTGCGCGTGCGGCCACAGCACGGCCATCGCGTCGATCAGCGAGGTGTCCTCCGCCGGCACCGCGCTCACGTCATGACTCCCGGACACAGGCGAAGAGATGCCTTCCGTAGTTGCCCGAGAACGGCGGTCGGTCGTCACGATCGGGCCCCAGGTCGACGATGCGGTCGAAGCTGGTGTGCTGACGCAGGAATCGCTGGACGAAGGTGGTGTCCCACTCGGGGAGCGAGTCGCGGAACCACTTCTCGTGCGACTGCCCGGTGTCGATGAAGAGGACGCGCTCGGTGGCTCGGTCGAGGGCCTGCACCAGACCGACCGCGTCCGTCGTACCCCGGCCGAGTGCGAAGTGGTGCAGCAGGCTGAAGCAGGAGACCACGCCCCACGACCGGCCGGCGTGCTCGAGGAAGGCGATCGCCTCTCCGGTCGTGATCCGTTCCGGCGAGATGCCGTGGACCATGGCGGCCAGTTCCGGGGCGAGCGGGTCGCGTTCGACGCCCTCTGCGTCGAAGCCGAACTCCCCATGCGAGCCACGAACCAGCCGTAACAGCTGGCGACGTCCAGATAGCTGTCACCACCCAGCTCACCGCGTTGGCCGAGGAACGCCACCATCGCCTCCAGGCGGTCCCAGCAGGTCCGCACCGTCGGCCACTGCACGAGCTCGGGCGCGTCGATGGGCTGATAGAGCATCGGGTCGCCACCGATCCACGACATCTCGCGGAGCAGCTCCTGCAGCGGGGTGTCGACGCTCCACCGGTTGACCCGCACCAGCAGCTCCGTCTGGCCCCGGACCGCGGCCGCAGCGACCCGGTGGTGACCGTCGATCACCTGGAAGCACGTCGAGTCCCGGACGGGCGCGACCTCGACGGGACGACCGGGCGGGGTGTGGTGGCGACCGAGCGGGCCGCCGACATCCTCCAGCAGGTCCTGGCGCGAGCGTTCCATGAACGCCCGGGCCACCCGGACGATCCCGGCGCTGTCGGTGGCGGTGAACCAGGTGCCGTCCAGCTGGATGCACGTGCGCGCCAGGTCCGCATAGGCGGTGCCGAGGATCTCCACGTCGGTGAGGGCTCGCTGCTCGGCCAGCCGCAGCAGCTCGGCGTGCGGGCCGTCCACCACCCGTCGCGACGGCCACAGCGGATCGCCGGAACGCAGTGCGAACTCCGCCGGAGTCAACTTGTTCTGCCCGCCCAGGAGGAGTTGGTCCGGTGACACCGTCCGCAGTCCCTGCTGCCAGGTCAGCCGGGTCCGCAGACCGTCGCGCACCCCGCGCGGCATCGGCGTACGTTGCGCCACCCGGTAGGTGCGCTGCGCCAGCCGGTGACCGGCCTCGCGCGCGGCGCGGTTGAGCTGCTTGCCCTTGGGGTGGTGGGCCCAGGTGATCAGTGCCATGGGTTCAGCCTTCCTCGTGCCAGATGGGTGCGTGTCCGAGCCAGATGGAGAGTTCGTCGTCGTCCTCGGCGAACTCGGCGCGCAATCGCTTCCGCAGCCCAGGCTCGAGCCCGGCGCCGGGACGCGCGTTCCACGCCTCGACCTCACCGCAGTCCCAGGGATCCAGTCCCAACGACTCCTGGAGTCGCCGGAACTCCTTCTGCGGTTCGGCGAAGAAACGGTCGGCCTCGACCAGGTGCACCCGCTCGGGGCCCAGCACCTCGCGCAGCCGTCGCACCTGATGCGCGTAGTGACTGCGTCCCAGGTAGGCGTGGTGGCGATGACTGAAGCTGGTCGAGCCGGGGACGGCGACCAGACGTTCACCCTCGCCGGCGAGGCGTTCGGGCTCGCGCCGGACCGCCTCCTCGAAGTCGACGTCGTCGAAGCCCCGGGCGCGCTCGTGCCGGTGGGCCGAGTGCGCGCGCTCGACGGGGTCGCGCACCATCACGACCACCTGCACGCCGGGGAGGCAACGGGCGATCCGCTCCGCCGCCAACGGGTGGAAAAGGTAGTAGCCGCTGCACTCGAAGCTGCGCGGAGGGCCACTGGTGAGCGACCGCGCAGACCAGCGCAGCGGGAAGTGGCCGGCGTACCAGCGCATCCCCCGGTGGAAGTCGTCGTCGAAGAATCCCGTCCCCTTCACCAGCGTCGGGCGCACCAGCTGCGGGTGCTCCTCGAGGAGTCGGAACAGGGTCGTGGTGCCGGCACGCTGGGCGCCGACGACGATGATGTCGGGTAGCAGCCGCCAACGGGCCGTCGCCATGCCCCAGGCCAGTCCCATCCTGCGGGCCGTACGACGCAGCCCAGGTGGCAGCGCGTCCCTCACTCCGCGACTCCAGCGACGTGTCCTCTTCCCGTGGCCGACCGGAACGCTGCCTCGCTCCGTCACCTCGGCTGCCGTGTGTCCGGTCATCTCCATGCCTCTCGATCCCTCACTCCCAGTGCGGCCCATGCCTGGTCCAGGGCCAGGCCTTCACGCGCCCGATGGAGCGCCACCAGGTAGCCGGCGGCGCAGACCGCCAGTGCGAACACCAGCCAGAGACCGTCGATCCCCAGCACGGTGAAGAGCCAGCAGGGAACGCCGATCCCGATCACCGTCACGGACGCGGCGAGCACCGTCGTGCGGGAGACCGGATGGACGTGCAGGGAACGGCTCACCTGCCAGAAGGCCAGGCCGCACCTGACCATGACTGCGGCCGCCCAGGCGACGGCTGCACCGACGATCCCCCACACCGGCAGCAGGGCCAGGCAGAGCACGACGTCGACGACGAGCGCCGTCACGGCGTTCCCGGCACTGGCCAGGCTTCGTCCCGACATGAGCAGGACCGTGTCCACCGGCCCGGAGGCCACTGCCACGAGCATGGCGGCGGCCATCACCAGAACCACGAGGCGGGCCCCGTCGGAACCGGCAGCGTCACCGAAGATGCCCAGATAATGGGTCGAGAGCGCCATCACGCCCAGATACAGGGGCCAGGCGAGGACCATGTTCCACGCCGTCGACACCTGATAGACCTCGCGCAGCGTACGACGGTCGCCGGCAACCAGGATCTGGGTCAGCCGCGGCTGAAGCACCTGCTGCACGGCCTGAGTGGTCATCTGTCCGAGGGGAACGAAGCGGGTGGCGACGGTGTAGGCGGCGGCACCCGTCGGCGAGACGATCGCCGCGACCAACAAGATGTCGGCCCGCTGCATGCCGATCTGGGCGAGCCGGGCCAGCCCGCGCAGCCAGGTGAAGCTCCAGAACTCCCGCCACAACGCTCGGCTCCCCCAACCGGCCGTGCGGAGGCCGTCGTGGCCACGCCGGTGAAGCGTGCGCTTCAGCACCGCGACCCCGGCGATCGCGGCGAGCACGTGGGAGAGCGCCCAGGCCGCCGTGACACCGACCAGGCCCGCGTCGGCCACGACCGCGACCAGTACCAGCACCGGCTGTGACCCGGCCCTGAGCAGCCGATCGACCAGCGCGGTGCTGCGGATCTCGGTCAGGGCCCGGGCAGTGGCCAGGCACCCGTCGGCGAGCACCGCTGCGGGCAGGGCGACCAGGGCGATCCGCAACGCCAGCACGGCGTCGGTGTCCCAGCCGAGAGTGGCGCCGATCCGCCCCGCGGTCACCACTCCGGCCACCGCGACCAACGATGCGATGCCGACGCTGGCCGACAGGGCGCCCCGCACCGTGGCCAGGAGATCGGCGCTGTCCGCGGCGGCCTCGTGGCGCAGCAGGAAGCGGGCCAACCCGGTGTCGGTGCCGACCGCAGCAAGTCCTTGGAACAGCACGAACGCAGCGGTGATGGCGAAGAACGTGCCGGCGCCGTGCAGGGGCAGCCCGCGGGCCACCACGACGACCAGCAAGAAGCCCGCCGCACCGGCAACGACCGAACCCGCCAGGCCCAGCACTCCTCCGCGGGCGATCCCCGCCAGGTGCTGCTCGGTGTGCTCCGACCTGGCGCGCGTCGTGTGACTCATCGGGCGACCACCTCCGCCCGCGGCGCCCGGCGACGTACGTCGTGGACCACTCCGACCGCAGCGGGTCCGGCGGCGGCAGCCTCCAACGCGAGGTCCAGATCGCGAGCCCTGGTGCTCCTGCCGACGGCCCGCACCAACACGTGGTCGGCGTGGGCCAGCAGGAGCTCGCCGGGGGCTCCGGGCAACGTGGCTGCCGAGATCACGATGATCTCCGCCCGCTCGCGGAGGTCGGCCAGGAGATTGCCGAGCGCCGGCGAGGCAAGCAGGTCACCCCAGGGTTCGCGGAGCGGCTCGGTGGTGGGAGTGAGCGTGGCGAGGCACTCGCGTTCGGTGTGGAGCACCTCGTCGATGTCGGCCTTGCCGAGCAGGACCTCCTCGAGGCCGGGCGCCACCCGCACGTCCGCATCGGGGTCGGCCTCCTGAGGCGCGACCGGGGCGAGGCGCACGTGCACCGTCGTGAGGTGGGCGCGGGCGAACGCGGTGGCGAGGTCGTCGGCGAAGGCCGCCGCGAGCGGAGCGGCCTGGCCCGTCCCAGACGGTTCGGCGAGCAGCAAGGTCAACGGACGATCGGGGTGGGCCAGGAGCAGCCGGGCACGCACGCCGTCCGGTGCGTCTGCGTGGCCGAGCACGTCGTGCCCAGCGGTGGTCAGGTCCAGGGCCGAGCCGACCGTACGCCCTCGGCGGAGCACCAAGGTGCCGAGGACGACTGCGACGCCCAGGACTCCGCCGACCGCGGCGCCGAGGAACGGGCGCCCCAGGAGTCCGGGCGCCGCCACCTGCGCCGGCGTCACCACCTGGCCGGGGTCCTCGCTGACGTAGCCCAGTGCCGCCAGCTCCGACTGGAGCTGCGAGACCTGGACTGCAGCCGCTGACACCTGCTGGTCGACCAGGATCCGCTCCGCCGAGTCCGGTTCCAGGCGTCGCTGCTGCCGGGTCAGCCCCGCCAACTCCCCGCGCGCCGTCCGCACCTCCTCACGCAGGTGGGCCCGCCGGTCGAACACAGCTGCCTTGGTGCGGGTCGCCCGGTAGTCGAGGAACTCTGCGGCGAAGCTGTCGGCAACAACCACTGCCCTGGCCTCGTCCTCGTCCTCGACGGTGATGCGGAGCAACTGGGTGTTGGGCGGGACCTCCACGGAGACACTGCTCTGGAGGCTCGTGATCTCGCCACCGGTCTCCGCTGCCACGACCCTGCTCACGGCGTCGGAGGTGACCAGGCGAGCCTCGGTCTCGAGGCTGAGCACCCCCTCGCGGGCATCGGGGTTGAACGGGTTCCCCTCGAGTGGGGTCAACAACACCACCGCCGTCGCGGAGTGGGTGCGCTGGGCCCGCTCCGAGACCGTCCAGCCGAAGGCGGCACCGAGGACGCCCAGCAGCAGGGCGAGGAGCAGTGCGGTGACCGCTCCGGTGCGCTGGCTGGCTCGCATCGCCACCTCCCAGCTCCCCTCGTGCTCGTGACAGGGCCCGTCCCCCATGTCGGGACGCCATCGTGGACGGCCCAGGGCCCCGGATGGGTCGTCGGAGCGGAACTAACCCCGAATTTGGGGACGCACCCGCGCTCGCGCAGGAGGATGGTGGGAGACGAGCAGGGCACACGAGCGGCTCACCGGTCGGTCGCCCCGGTGTCAATCGGCCACACATCCCCAGCGTGGTCGATGCGGGATGCCGGCTGGCCGGTGAGTCCGTTTCCCGGCACCCGGGCGACGGCACGCTCCCCAATCTTGGGTAACGTCCCCAAGCTTGGTGACTTGGGACACATCGGGACGTATGGTGTCCTCGTGGCAGACACCTATCCGCCACGAGGAGCGGCGCCAACCGGCATCACTGGTTCGGTGCAGGACACTGATCATTCGGGGGTCACTCCTGTCATCGTCGGCACCCGGGGGGAATCGACGGTCGGCTCGCTCAGCGTGAGCGATTCACTCAGACACTGGTCATTGCAGCCGTTGCTGCGACCACGGGCCTGATCGCGCTCAGTTTCGTGATCGGGCCCGAGGCCATGACCTCGCTCTCGGCGACTGCCCAACTGTGCTTCACCGTCTCCATGATCGGTGGAGCACTGCTGTTGCTGGTGCCGTGGCGTTACCGTGACGAGGACTGCTCTGCCTGGGTGGCCTTCGGGCTGATGACTGTCGGTGTCTACCTGCTGCCGCAGAGCTACCTGCCGACCGACGCCCCTCGCTGGGACAGCAGGATCTCCCCCGTCGACTTCCTGGTCATGCTGGTGCTGGTCCTGGCCGTCCGCGCCGCGTGGCGCGGACGCGCGCCGATCGCCTGGTGCCACCCGCTGTTCCTCGGACTCGGAGCGGGGCTTGCCCTGAGTGGCCTGCGCCTGCTCGTCGGCTGGTCCCTCGTCACGCCTGACCCGCCCTGGGTCGTGGTGCTGGTCAGCGTCTGCTTCGTGCTCACGGTGCTGGTGTGCGGAGTCTTCGTGATCAACCTCTCCTGGCTGCCCACCCCCTACGCCTGGCACCTGATGATCGGTGTCGCCCTGGGGATCGGCTACCACCACTTCCTGGCGGTCAGCAGTTATCCGGTCACCCTGCCTGCGACCGCCGGCGCCGTCATCAGCACGATCGCGACGTTCCAGATCCTGGCCAGTTGCCTGGCCCTGACCCATGATGCCCATCAGGAGCAGCTGCTCCGGTTGACCGAGCTGGCGGAACGCGCGCAGCGGGCCGAGGACGTCGTCGAGCACGATGCCGAGCTCCTCCATGAAGCACGCGCCACGATCGCTGGCCTCAGCACGGCCTCCCACCTGCTCGCCACCGAGGCCCACCGGCTGGAGCGGGTGCAGGTGACCGCCCTCCAGTCGATGGTGGACTCCGAGATGATCCGGCTCCAGGCCATCCTCGGCGCCCATCACGCGAGCGCCGACACGGAGGCCTGGGTGGCCCTCGACGAGGTCCTCGATCCCCTCGTGATCTCACTGCGCACCCAGGGGTGCGACGTGGACATCCGCCCGTCCGGACTGACCGTCTGGTCCGACCGGGAGATCCTGACCACCGCCGTCCACGTCTTGCTGTGCAACTCCAAACGTCACGCCCCGGGGGCCCGCATCAAGATCTGGTCCACCCGCTTGGCCACCAGCGTGGTGCTGCACGTCGCCGACGACGGTCCTGGGCTCCCCGAAGGGTTGACCGAGCACCTCTTCAACCGTGGCGCCCACGGCACCGATTCGACGGGGCAGGGCCTCGGTCTCCACGCCGCACGCAAGGGCCTGCGCGCCCACGGCGCCGACCTGCGCCTCATCCCCAGTCCCCGCGGAGCTCGCTTCGCGGTCATCCTTCCCCTGGCGGCCGAATGCAGCGCGTGAAAGTAGCCGTGGTCGAGGACCACACCCTCTTCGCCGAATCCCTGGTGCTCGCGCTGGGACTCGAGGGGTACGACGTCAGGCGGGTGTCACTCGGCGAGCCGGGCCGCGACATCAGCACCCTGCTTCCCTCGATCCTGCGTTCCACGCCGCGCGTGGTACTGCTCGACCTCGACCTCGGACGCCACGGCAACGGGGCCCGGCTGGTGGAACCGCTGACTCGGTCCGGCACGTCAGTGCTCGTCGTCACCGGGAACACCGACCGAGCCCGGTGGGGTGAGGTGCTGGCGCACGGCGCCAAGAACGTGCTGCCCAAGAGCGCGCCCCTCAACGACATCGCCGCCAACATCCGCAAGGTCAGCCAGGGGCTGCCGGTGATCGACGGCGAGGAGCGCGCCGACCTGCTGCGTTTCTGGCAGGCCGGGCAGGCCGCGGTGCGTGATGCCCGCGCCAAGCTCGAGCGACTGACCCGGCGCGAGTCCGAGGTGCTGGGTCACTTCCTCGAAGGACGCCAGGTGAAGGAGATCGCGCAGCTGAGCGTCGTCTCCGAGGCGACGGTGCGCACCCAGGTGAAGTCGATCCTGTCCAAACTCGAGGTCTCCTCACAGATCGCAGCGGTGGGTCTGGCACGTCGAGCGCACTGGGCCCCGCCGCAGGCCTGAGCCGATCCGGTTCCGGGCCAGTAGATCGCCTATTTCGGGCATGCCCCGCGGCCCCCGCGTTCCTAGGGTTGGGGCGTGGGTTCCGGTCTCGGAACCCACGCCAAATCGTTTCTGTGGGGACAGGGAATGCGCGTTCTGCTTGTCGGATCATCGGGGGCCACCTGGCCCAGTTGCTGTGCCTGCGCCCGTGGTGGGGCGAGCACGAACGGCACTGGGTGACCTTCGAGACCGAGGACGCGGTGACCAAGCTGGCCGACGAGGAGGTCACCTGGGCCCACCACCCGACCACCCGCAACCTCCCCAACCTGGCGCGCAACACCGGACTCGCGCGCAAGCTGCTCAAGGCCTACCGCCCCGACGTGGTGGTCTCCACCGGGGCCGGTGTCGCCGTACCGTTCTTCTGGTTGGCCAAGGCCCACGGCATCACGTCGGTCTACCTCGATGAAAACATGCAAAAACGCAAGCGTTTTTAAAAT
>NZ_JAKGRW010000045.1 GCF_021555175.1 Nocardioides alcanivorans
AAGTTGGGAACGATATGGTCTTTCGCTGAACCTCGACCAACTTCCTCGGATTATCGACAAGGCCGATATCGTGGTCTGGTGCCGCCTTGCAGGAGAGGTCAACGAGTCCGCGGCTCGTGCTGAGAGCTTCGTCGGTACCCACGTTGAACTGGCCGGCTGGTCGACGGTCCGGGACTTGGTCGAACGGGGGCGCCCCGTTTGGCGCTCGCAACATAGGGCACAACTCTCAGTTGCTCCCGACGACTTGCGCCCGATGGGTGACCTCGACGGGCGGGGCCAGCTCGCTGGCATTCCACCATGGCCGCGGCACGGCAGCGCCGCGATGAAGGATCAATTGTCGTGCGGACACACAGGCTTCGGGGGCTTGTGTTGGGATTGCGAGTGGAACAAAAAGTTCGGCGCGCACGATAGATCCGCGGGTGACGTGCTGTTCTCTCACGGAGCCGCCCGGTACTTGCACGCGGCTTCAAGGTCCGCCGTGGTGAGGGCTCACGGACGATGGCCATTCAGCGCTTTCACCGAGGTTTGTCACATCACCCGCGAGATGCTGACGGCCCCCGTCTGCCATCTGTGTTTTCCGGACGGATGACCTCTGGTCGTCCATTACGATTCTGGTCAGATGGCCCTCGCCCGAGTTGTCCGGATCCGTTGGACAACGTACGGCTCCGCCGGGTTTGCGCCATCGACAGCGGGCACCCGAGGGTGGTTCCGGACCTGAAACACATGCCCCCAGACGAGAAAACCGGCTTGCCGAAGGAGCAGAGATGAACGAGTGGAACGTAGCGGAAGGAACGGGGTGGATCGACATTCTCGACTTCGGGCGCATCAACCCGCGCCGCGACAACGTGGCCGGCGGTAGGTACTTCTTTACGGCCATGACCTCCGGCGAGGGCTACGCAGCGGCCCGTGGGCCTCAGATCACCGAGGGTCCGGAGACTTGGCACTACGAGCCCGATCAGCCGTTCCACGTGCGGGACCCGGCTACCGGGAAGGTCCTCGAGATGACGATCTCGCTCCTTCCGGCGGGCCGCTACGCAGTCAAGTACCGGCCTGGCGAGTGGCCGAATGCGACGTCGGGCGGCGGCTGGGCGTAGGACCTCCCCAATTGGTCCAGTTTAGACAGCCTCTTTCGCTTGACGTTGCGTTCGGGCATTCGCGGTTTCTCCAGTCGGCGAGGCCGGACCGCGGGGCCGAACATTCTTTGTGTCCCACGGAGGACGTCCGTAACCTCACCCAGACCGGAGGGCAGGCCGTGATTGAGGCGGCTGGAAGTCCGGACGTCGAGCTGTAACTGAACGGTCATAGCCAGCGGGAGACGTGCCAGCGGTGGTCATGAGCCTTCGGCTGCGGACGCCGATGTTCCCAAGATTGCTGGAAGGCAATGCAGGCCGTGTGCACAGATCGCGTTCAGCGTGTGCACGAGGGGCTGCAGCGGCTCAACCTGGGTCCAGATTCAGGCGCAAATCGCCATTTCGGGGAAGCCCCCACGCCTCTCTCAAGCCTTGGGGCCCGACGTCTCCGGACGTCGGGCCCCAAGGCGTTGTCGTCCTCCACGCCGAGCGGTTGCTACCAGCCGACCGCGCCGGCAGCGTCGAAGAACGTGCCGGACGGTCCTTCGTCATCAAGGAGGGCTGCGGTGGCGATGATCTGGGCTGCCTCGTCGGCCGTGGTCGGCGCGGCAGCACGGTTGACCGGGCCACCAAGGTCGGTCTGCACCCAGCCGGGGCAGACCGAGTTCACCTTGACTGCCGAGTCTGCGAGCGCCTTCGACAGGGCGATGGTCAGCCCGTTCAGGGCGGCCTTCGAGGTCTGGTACGCCGGCAGGATCATGCCGAAGTACGGCGACTCCGGGTTGACCTGGTCTGACAGCGAGCCCATCGTGCTGGACACGTTGACGATGCGGCCGGCGTCCGAGGCGGTCAGCAGCGGCAGGAACGCCTGTGTGACGGCGACGGCGCCGAGGAGGTTCGTGCTGAGGGTGCGGGTGAACAGGCCCAGATCGAGGGGCTGATCTGCCTCGGGAGCGGTTGCCTCCGGCAGGATCCCTGCGTTGTTGACGAGGATGTCGAGCCGCCCGTGCTCGCGCGCGACGCGGTCGACTGCTTCCGCGATGCTGGCCGGGTCGTTGACGTCGACGTGGAGCGCGTTTGCGTAGATGTTCTCGCTGCGGAGGGCGACGACGGCCTCGTGGGACTGCACCTCGTCGCGTGCGGCGATGATGATGGTTGCTCCCGCTTGTCCGAGGAGCCGTGCGGTGGCGAGCCCCAGTCCGCGGTTTCCTCCGGTGATCAGGGCCACCTTGGTTGCGGTCGTGGTCACGTCTGCCGTGGTCGTTGTCATGGGGCCAGCGTGTCCGCTCCACCCATGAACTTCTGGCGAGAAACGGACGTCGCGTTGCCTTGGAACACAGCGGCAGAAAGGTGTCGCTCGGTGACACCTTGCTGCCGCTGTCTCGGCAGGGCGCTGGCACGTTACTGCCCGGCGCGACCGTCGATGCACTCCCGCACGAGATCAGCGTGTCCGCAGTGACGGGCATACTCCTCGATCATGTGGACGACGATGTCCCGCACCTCGGTCGGGATGCCGTCCACCTCGACGAGCGCATCCAGGTCGGCGTGGTCGAGGACATCGCGGGCATGGGCGATCTCGCTGCGCCACTGGGACCACGCGTCGGCCACCAGCGCCTGGTCGGCCTCGCCGGGCCAGCTGAACCCGGCGTCCGCCTCGTCGCCCGCGTGGAGGCGGCTGAGCTCCGTCCGTCCCTCGATCATCCGGCGGAACCAGTGATGCTCCACCCGGGCCAGGTGCCGGACCAGCCCGATCAACGAGAGGGAGGACGGCGGCACCGACCGGGTGCCCAGCTGCTCCGGCGTCAAGCCGTCACACTTGAGCTCCAGGGTCGTCCGGTAGGCCTCGAGATAGCCCACGAGCGTCTCGCGCTCGCCCCTGCTGGGTGCGTCCGCTGCGCGCGGGTCCTGCTCGGGGGAAGCCACATGCCGTTGAATCCTCGATCGGTCATGGAACCAGCCAAGCACCCGAGCAAGGGTGAACTGCACGAACCCGGGGTGGCTGTCGGGCCGATCTCCTAGAATCGGGCGGTGGTCGAGCACGTTGGAGAGTCGGGTGAGGCGTCCTACTGGGACCGTCTCGTCGAGCGCCTCCAACTGCTCCGCGAGCGTGCCGGCAACCCCAGCTACGGAGACATCGCCCAGCGCGTCAGTGTGCTGCGTGAGGGCACGGGCATGTCGGCCCATGCCGCGCGAGTGGCCCGCACCACGGTCTACGACTCCTTCCGGCTCGGTCGCTCCCGGCTCAACCTCGACCTCTACCGCGACACAGCCAAGGTGCTGGGCGCCACGGACGACGACGTCGACAGCTGGTTGCTCGAGTGTCGCGATCCGGTCCTGGCCCAAGAGCCGGAGCCGGTGCCCGAACCCAGTGCCCGGCAGGTGTGTCGAGTCATCCTCGGTTGCCTCCTGCTCAACATCGTGGGCCGTGAGGTGGTCGACTTCCTCCATCTGCCGATCTATCTCGACATGGTCGGCACGGCGATCGCAGCGATCGCGCTGGGGCCGTGGTTCGGGGCGCTGGTCGGTGGTGGCACCAACCTCCTCGGCTCTCTCGGCAGTGGCTCGGTCTCGCTGCCCTTCGCCCTCGTCAACATCGTCGGTGCGCTGGTCTGGGGCTACGGGGTACGCCGCTTCGGCTGGGGCCTGACGCTGCCACGCTTCTTCTGGCTCAATGCCCTGTGTGCTGTCGTCTGCTCGTTGATCGCGGTGCCGATCCTGATGATCGCCTATGGCGGTTCGGTCGGCGCCGGTCAGGACAACATCACCGCGACCGTCAGCGAGATGACCTCCTACCTGCTCGTCGCGGTCAGCGCCTCCAACATCGTCACGTCGCTGGGTGACAAGATCATCAGCGGTTTCGTCGCACTCGTGGTGATCACCGTGCTCCCGTTGCCGGTCCGTCGGGGCAGCCGGCTCGTGGTCGCCGACCCCGAGGTCTGACCGGTCCGGTGGGGTGGGACGATCTGGCCCGTGGATCTCCTCTACCTGGTGCAGTGGCTCGGCTGCCTGGCGGCCCTCTTCGGGGGTACGGCGGTGCTGTGGTTCTCCGACGAGCTGCCTGTCCGCAGGGAGCCGGTGCGGTGGGTGGCGACCACGCTGGGGGTCCTGTTGCTCGTCTGCGTGCTGGTGCTGTGGCTCGCCTCGACCGGCAATGCGTCGCGTCCCACGTTGGAGAACAGGGCGACGCGTCTGGCCGATGCGGTCCAGCTCGTCTCCCTCACGTTCCTCGTGCTGTTCCACACCATGGCCGGGCAGGGCACCCTGCACCGGTGGTACTCGCGGGGCGCCACGCTGCTGGCGATCGGTTTCGGCGTGGTGCTCAGTGCTGGAGCCCAGGTCTCGTTCCCGGCAGTGGCCTGGTCCGAGTCGTCCTGGCTGCAGCTCGGATTCTTCGTCGTTGCCGGCGGGGCGATGCACTGCGCCCTCGTCTCGCGGGACCCGTTCGAGGGCGGACGATCCACCAGCGGGCAGAGCCGAACCAACGGCGACGCCCACTAGCGTGGGGGAATGGACTGCATCTTCTGCGCGATCGTCGCCGGCGCGACCGAGGCCGAGATCGTCCTGGACGAACCCGACCTGCTCGGCTTCCTCGATCGCCGTCCGGTCTTCAAGGGACATGTCCTGCTGGTGCCGAAGCAGCACGTCGCGACCCTGCCGGACCTTCCCGCCGCGCTGCGTGATCCGTTCCTCGAAGCAGCCCAACGGCTGGCCTCCGCGGTCGTCGACGGGTTGGGTGCCCAGGGCTCATTCGTGGCCATGAACAACGTCGTCTCCCAGTCGGTGCCACACCTGCATCTGCATGTCGTGCCCCGCACCAAGGGAGACGGCCTGCGGGGCTTCTTCTGGCCCCGACACCCCTACGGGGAAGGCGAAGCGGCGACCTACGCGGAGCGGCTCCGCAGGGCTTTGGTTTGATGTGGTGGATCACACCGACGAAAAACTGAGGAGAGATTCAGATGGGTCGTTACGACGGACGCGTTGCAGTCGTCACCGGAGCCGCGCGCGGACTCGGCTTCGCCACCGCTGAGCGGTTTGCACAAGAAGGCGCGGCGGTAGCGATCGTCGACCTCGACGAGAGCTCGGCTGCCGACGCGGCGACCCGGATCTCCGACAGCGTCTCCGGCGCGCGGGCCATCGGCATCGGGGCCAACGTCAGTGACGCCGCTTCCGTCGAGGCCGCCATCGAGCGGGTCGTCACGGAGCTCGGTGGCATCCACGTGCTGGTCAACAACGCCGGCATCACCCGCGACAACCTCCTCTTCAAGATGACCGAGGACGACTGGGACCTCGTCATGGGTGTCCACCTCAAGGGTGCGTTCCTCATGACCCGGGCCGCCCAGAAGCACTTCGTCGAGCAGAAGTACGGAAAGGTCCTCAACCTCTCCAGCACGTCGGCCCTCGGCAACCGAGGTCAGGCGAACTACTCGGCCGCGAAGATGGGGGTCCAGGGCCTCACCCGCACCCTCGGCATCGAGCTGGGCCCCTTCGGCATCAACGTCAACGCCGTCGCCCCGGGCTTCATCGCCACCGAGATGACCGACGCCACGGCAGTGCGCCTCAAGATGAGCGTCGAGGACTTCCGTCAGGCCAACGCCGACGCCAACCCGGTCCGACGCTTTGGTGAACCCGGCGACATCGCCGCTGCCATCGCCTTCCTCTGCAGTGATGAGGCCTCCTACATCACGGGTCAGACCTTGTACGTCGACGGCGGCTTCACGCTGGGCTGACCGGCAACGATGGAGCAGGGAATCGAGTGATCCGGGCCACGTACAAAACGTATTTTCCCGGACAGAACGGGTGTGGCGGCGTACGTCACACCCGTTCTGCTCTTCTTGAGTTTTGAATTTGCCGCCTCGGGCGCCTAGCGTCCCGGCTCGTCCCGCGCAACGAAGCGCGGCCACCCACAACTGAACATCCGCGACCACGGTTCCGCCGAGTCCTGCCCGCCGAGGGTCGCGTCCAGTGAATCGACTCAAGACGGGCAGGAGTGGGGGACCCACACGTTCCGCGCGGCCAGGTCGGGAAACCGACCGAGGCCGCTTGGGGTGAAGCAGTCCATCGCAGCAGCGAGGACGGCAGGGCACTTTCCGGCCCCAACCCGACAGCTCACCTCACAGGCGTAGGAAAGGACCCTCCATGTTCGCGACTTCGCGACTCCTGGTGCTGCCTGCCCGCGTGTTGGTCAGCATCCTGCTCGTCAGCCTGGCCTTCCTTGCGGCTGCTCCCGCCGACGCTGCTCCGGCCGTCGACGAGACCCCGACCGACACCGCTCCCGAAACCCCTCGGGCGGTCAAGAAGGCGACCGCGGGCGGCGCCAAGCCCGGCAAGCTCGGCATCCGCAAGCAGAAGAAGACGACGGCGACCCAGCGTGCCCTCGCCGTCGCCCGCAAGCAGCTCGGTGACCCCTATCGCTACGGTGCTGCCGGTCCCAACGCCTTCGACTGCTCCGGGCTGCTCCACTTCAGCTTCCGCGCAGCGGGCTTCAAGAAGATGCCGCGCACCTCCGGCGCGCAGGCATCCTTCGCTCGGCGGATCCCTCGCTCGGCCCTGCGACCGGGCGACCTGATGTTCTTCACCGGCAGTGGTGGCGTCTACCACGCGGGCATCTTCGCGGGCCGCAAGAACGGCAAGATCGTCATGCTGCACGCTCCCAGCAGTGGCAAGCGGGTCTCCTACGCTGCGCCGTGGACCAACTCCTGGTTCGCTGCGACGTTGCGACGCTGACCGACAGGTCGCGACTGTGGAGTGTGTCGGGCGCGCCTCCGCGTTCCTGCGGCGTCGCGGCTGCACACTTCAAGGCGAAACTTCCCCCTGCGAACTCCTGAGGAGATCCCGTGCGTGCCTTCCGTCCCACCATTGCTGCCGTCGCCCTTGCGAGTCTGGTGTTGGCCGGTTGCGGCGGGGGCGATGACTCCGGTGGCGGCGACGGCGAGAAGAGCAACCCTAAGGGACAGGGCGACGAGCAGGTGCTGGCCAGCACCTGGCCGCTGACCGGCCTCGAGGTGAAGAAGGGCGACTCGTCGACACTCGACCACCCGGTGCTCGTCGCCAAGATCGACAACACCAGCAACAGTGCTCCGCAGATCGGGTTGAGCAAGGCAGACCTGGTCGTCGAGGAACTGGTCGAAGGTGGGCTCACCCGCCTTGCGGTCTTCTACTACTCCGAGCTGCCGGAGGTGGCGGGGCCGATCCGGTCGATGCGTGCCTCCGACATCGGCATCGTGAAGCCGGTCAATGGAGAGATGGTGACCAGCGGTGCTGCTGGTCAGACGATCGCCCGACTCAACAACGCCGGTGTGAAGTTCCACCAGGAAGGGACCGCCGGGCTCTACCGCGACAGTTCCCGTTCCGGCGTCTACAGCGTCATGGCCAATCTCAAGGAGATCGCCGCCAACACGAAGGCCGGCGGTGACCGCCCCAAGGACTACCTGCCCTGGGGCGAGGCCGACGATCTCCCGAAGGGGCAGCCGGCCACCTCCATCTCGGCGAGCTTCGGCAGCCACACGACGACGTGGGCGTTCGAGGACGGGCACTACGTCAACAAGAACACCTACGCCGCTGCCGACGACCAGTTCCTGGCCGACTCGGTGCTGGTGCTCGAGGTCGAGATCGGTGACGCCGGATATCTCGACCCGGGCAACAACCCGGTGCCGGAGACGAAGCTCGAGGGCAAGGGGCCGGCGACCCTCTTCCACGACGGTCGCGCCATCCGCGGCACCTTCGTGAAGAAGGGCCTCTCGGGTGTGATCACCCTGAAGACCAAGAACGGCCAGCTCAAGGTGCCAGCTGGCAACACCTGGGTCGAGCTCGTCCCCAACGACCGCGGCGGGGTCACCTTCGACTGATCTGCGCCTACCTCGGCCCTGCCCCCGCTGACGGGGAGCAGGGCCTTGGTGTCTGCTGGCGTCAGGAGTCCTGACCGGTGGGCAGCTCCAGGTCGGCTCCCTGGTCGACGAGGGAGCGCAGGCCCGTCAGGATCAACCCGATGGCCGCCTCGACGCGGGCGCTGGCCGCTTCGCGGTCGCTGGCGGTGGCGACGTTCTCGCCCGCGCTGTTGAGGGCACCGTGGAAGATGCTGGCGAAGGTGTCGACCATGGGTTCATCGAGCTCCCAGTCGCCGGCCCGGAGCACGTTGCGCACGATGTCGAGCACGATCGCGTAGGACGAGCGCTGTTCCTGCTCGCGATAGCGCTCATGGCCGAGCACGGCTGGGCCCTCCTGCATCACGACGCGGCGGTAGCCGGGCTCCTGCACGGCCTCGAGGAAGGCACGCAGGCCGGCGCTCGCCTTCTCCCACGGATCCTTCGAGCCGCGTACGGCGCGCGTGATGGTCTTGGACGCGGCCTGCTCCACCTGCTCGAAGACCGCCTCGAAGAGTGCCTGCTTGCCGCTGTAGTGATGGTAGAGGGCACCTTTGGTGACCTTGGCCTGCGACACGATCGCGTCGAGAGAGGTGGCGGCATAGCCACGTTCGGTGAAGAGCTCACGAGCGGCTTCCACGAGGGCCCTGCGCGTGGAGGCCGAGTACTGCTGCCGACGGCTTGCTCCCGGGATCTCGGACAGCAGTCGTTTGGCCGTGGCTTTGCTCATGGGGCGCAGTCTAGATCGGGCCATACCGCCGGTGTGCCAGAGGTCACGTGCGGCGCGTTTGGATACCGTCGGTATGTGTCCGTACTCTGAGTACGTACTGGCGGTATGTGAACGGAGAGGAAGAACACCATGACCTGGCAGACCTTTCACCGCCGCGGCGACGTGCTGCGCGCCATCGTGAGCGAGGCGAACCTCCGCTGCGACGGCACCATCCCCGACGACGTCCCCGGTGTCCGCGAGAGCTTCGATGACGACCTCGACCTGATCGGCGCCCTCCAGCTGCGTTGGCACACGGCCTTGGCCGGCCACCTCGAGTCCGCCCTGGACGCAGAACCGCATGACCTCGGTGCCGCGGTCGTGCGTGGCTGGCGGGAGACGGCCGACCTGCTGCCCGGCGTCCGCGCCATCCTCGATGCCCGCCGTGCGGAACCCGGCAGTGCCCCGATCGCAGCGGCCATGCTGACCGCAACGGCCAAGGAGCACCAGATGCTTGCGCTCATGGCCGGCCGTGCCTCCCGTCTCGACGTGGAGGAGCGGGGTGCTCGTGTCGGCGCCCAGATCGAGCAGGCCGCCCGGGAGGGCCACGCGCTACGTGCCCACGTGACGCCCGGCAAGAGCCTCCTCAGTCGGCTCCGGGCCCACCTCGTCGCCTGACCCGACCTCGGGCTCCCTGCGCGCCGCCGGGCTCCGACCTATCCTTGACGGCATGGATCCCCGCCCCGGAGCACTGCTCGTCGCCTCGGCGGAGTTGCTCGACCCCCACTTTGCGGGCTCGGTCGTGCTCCTGCTCGACACCGACGACGACGGTGCCCTCGGTGTGGTCCTCACGCAGCCGACGCCGGCTCGTCTCGGCGACGTCCTGCCAGGCTGGCACGGTCCCCTCGGAGCGTCGGTGGTGCATCGCGGTGGACCGGTGGGGACGGACGGGGCGCTCGGCCTGGGGCGGCTCGTGGACCCCGACGCCGCGCCGCCCGGATGGCGGCCCTGCTTCGACGACGTCGGTCTGGTCGACCTCGATTCGCCCGTGGAGGTGGTCAGCGATGCCTTGGCCGACTTCCGGGTCTTCGCGGGCTACGCCGGCTGGAGTGCGCACCAGTTGCGCGACGAGATCGCCGAGGGCAGCTGGTACGTCGTCCCCTCCCTGCCCGGAGACTCCTTCCGCCTCGACGTGAGTCACCTGCGGCGCGACGTCCTGCGCCGCCAGCCGGGGAGCTGGCGTGGGTCACCACACGCCCGGCGGACCCGCACCAGAACTGAAACTCGTCCGTCCCTGGCGTAGAGTGTGACCCGTGAGCACCCCCATCGGATTCGGCCAGACGGACGTCCTCGAGGACCGGAAGACGGTCCCGACCGACGAAGGTGACCACGAGCGGTTCTCGCACTACGCGCCGAAGGACAAGGTCACCGAGGCGATGGTGATGGGCACTCCCGTGACCGCCCTCTGCGGCAAGGTCTGGGTCCCCAACCGATCGCCGGAGAAGTACCCGGTGTGCCCGGAGTGCAAGGAGATCTACGAAAGCCTGCCGCTCGGCGGGGACGGCGAGTGACGGGACGGCCCGAGGCCGCGCCACCCAGTGCACTCACCCCGGCTTGGCCGGATCGTGCTGCTTGGGGCACGGCCCAATCGCTGCGCGCCTGGCAGGCGGCGGCGATGGAGAAGTACCTGACCGAGCAGCCGCGTGACTTCCTCGCGGTGGCGACCCCGGGCGCCGGCAAGACCACCTTCGCGCTGACGGTGGCCGCCGAGCTGCTGGGGCGCCGCATCATCGACCGCATCACCATCGTCGCGCCCACCGAACACCTCAAGGTGCAGTGGGCCGAGGCAGCCGGACGTGCAGGCATCCCGATCGACCCCGCCTACGCCGCAGGGCAGGGCAAGACGTCGAAGGACTTCGTTGGCATCGCGGTCACCTACGCGGGCGTCGCGGTCAATCCGCTGGCCTTCCGGCTGCGTACCGAGCGCTTCAAGACCTTGGTGATCCTCGATGAGGTGCACCACGCAGGTGATGCCCTCTCCTGGGGCGACGGCATCCGCGAGGCCTTCGACCCCGCGCACCGTCGGCTGGCGCTGACCGGCACCCCGTTCCGCTCCGACACCAACCCGATCCCGTTCGTGCGCTACCTGCCTGACGGTGACGGTGTCCCGCGCTCCGAGGCCGACTTCACCTACGGCTATGCGCACGCGCTCGCCGACCACGTCGTCCGTCCGGTGCTGTTCATGGCCTACTCGGGTGAGATGCAGTGGCGCACCCGAGCCGGTGACGAGATCGTCGCGCGTCTGGGCGAGCCGCTCACCAAGGACATGCACGCCCACGCGCTGCGCACCGCGCTCGACCCCCAGGGTGCGTGGATCCCTTCGGTGCTGCAGGCCGCCGACAAGCGACTCTCGGAGGTACGCCGGCACGTGCCGGATGCGGGCGGGCTCGTCATCGCGACCGATCAGACCAGTGCTCGTGCCTATGCCAAGATCCTGCGCTCGCTCACGGGGAGGCGCCCACTGTGGTCCTTTCCGACGAGAAGGCGTCCTCGAAGAAGATCTCCGCGTTCTCCGAGGACGACTCGCGCTGGATGGTCGCGGTGCGCATGGTGTCGGAGGGGTCGATGTCCCGCGACTGGCCGTCGGCGTCTATGCGACGACCACCTCGACCCCGCTCTTCTTCGCCCAGGCCATCGGCCGCTTCGTGCGCGCCCGCAAGCGCGGTGAGACGGCTTCGGTCTTCTTGCCGTCGGTGCCGCACCTGCTCGAGCATGCCTCCGAGATGGAGGTGGAGCGCGACCATGCGCTCGGTCGACCGGTGCGCGACGAGGACGACATCTTCGCGGCCGAGCAGAACCTGATCGACCAGGCCAACGCTGGAGAGGGTGCTGCCGACGACCTGCTCGGGAACTTCGAGGCCCTGGGCAGCCAGGCGACGTTCGACCGGGTGCTCTACGACGGTGGTGAGTTCGGCCACTCCGGTGAGGTGCACGTGGGGTCGGAGGAGGAGATGGACTTCCTCGGCATCCCGGGCCTCCTGGAGCCCGACCAGGTGCGGGACCTGCTGCGGACGCGACAGTCCGAGCGCGCTGCCAAGCAGAAGGCCACGGCTGCCGGTGCGCCGCGTGCCGACACGGTCGAGCAGGTGACCACCCATGAGCAGTTGGCGGTGCTCCGCCGCGAGCTCAACGGCCTGGTCGCCGCCTGGCACCACCGCACCGGGCAGGCGCACGGCATCACGCATGCTGCCCTCCGAAAGGAGTGCGGTGGTCCGGCTGCGGCCGTCGCGACGGCCGACCAGCTGCGCAAGCGGATCGACACGATCCGTGACTGGGCCGTACGACGTACCTCCTGATCGTGCGCTCACTCGGCTCGGCTCCACTACGCTGAGCGCGTGCCCGCCGAGACGTCGCAGACCCTGGATCGGGGGCTGCGTGTGCTCCGGCGGCTGGCGGAGGCGCCGGCCGGACTCACGATGACGGAGCTGGCAGCGTCGATCGGGGTCAACCGCACCGTGGTCTACCGCTTGGTGACCACCTTGGAGACCCACGCGCTGGTGCGTCGCGACCGCGCCGGACGCCTTCATGTCGGTCTGGGTGTGCTCCAACTGGGGGCCGGTCTCCAACCGCACCTGCGCGCGGCAGCGTCTCCGGTGCTGCGCGACCTCGCCGAGGCGACCGGGTGCACGGCACATCTGACCGTCGCCGACGGTGAGGAGGCGATGGCCCTGGCCGTGGTGGAACCCACCTGGACCGACTTCCACGTCTCCTACCGGGTCGGCGCGCGGCACCTGCTCACCCTGGGGGCGGCCGGTCGCGCGATCCTGCTCGGGCGGTCCGGTGAGGCGGGGAGTACGCCGTCACCACCGGCGAGCTGCAGCCGGGGGCCAAGGCCTGGCGGCGCCGGTGGTCGGCATCCCCGGGCTGGAGGCCTCGGTCGGCATCGTCACCCTCGGCCCCCTCGACGTCGAGGGCATCGCCCCCGCGATCACCCGTGCCGCCCGGGACCTCGCCACGCGCCTCACCTGACCTCGCCGAAAGCGCCCGGATCGTCGCCGAAAGCGCCCGGATTGCCGTCGAGGGCGCGAGAATGCACCGAGAAGTCTCGACTGCTTCGCAACAGAGCGGCACCGAGCAGCGTTCCCAGGGTATGGAGGTGGTGGTGGAACGCGAGCGTACGGCGCCGGTTGACTTCGATACCTGGGTGGCGGCCCGCGGCCCCGGCCTGCTCCGGTTGGCCCGCAGGCTGGCGGCAGACCCGGCCGACGCCGACGACGTGGTGCAGGAGGCACTCTCCCGAGCCCTGGTTCGTTGGGAGCGGATCGGGCGGTTGGAGGACGTCGATGCCTACGTCAAGCGGATGGTGGTCAACGCCCACACCTCCTGGTGGCGCCGGTTCCGGCGACGGGAGCATCCCACCGCGGCGGTGTTCGAGGAAACGGCCCCCGAAGGCTTCGCGTTCCACGAGCGCGACCGGATGCGCGACGCGGTACGTCGGCTGCCTGCCGACCAGCGTGTTGCCGTGGTGCTGCGCTACTACGAGCAACTGGACTATCCGGAGATCGCGACGTTGACAGGGGTGCGTGAGGGCACGGTGCGTTCGCGGGTCTCTCGTGGACTGGCGGTGCTCCGTACGGAGTGGGGTGAGCGGGATGAGTGATTTCGAACGGCAGTTGGGCGATGCCCTCCACGACGACACGGGGGAGCGTGACCGCGCGGCGGGGCTGGCAGCCGGCGCGCGACGCCGGGCCCGGGTGCGACGTACTCGACGACGTGCGACGTTGGGTGTCTTCGCGGCCTCGACGGCGGCAATCGTCGTGGTCGGCGGTCAGGTGTGGTCGCACAACGAGGTCGGGGAAGACCCCGGGGCCGGCGGGGACGATCCGTCGGCGGTACTGGATCCTCTGGTCACCTGCGGCGGAGCCGACTCGTGGCCGGTCTCGGCGATGGCGCAGGGAGCTGTCCGGCCGACGGCAGAGGAGGACACGCGGATTCGTGATTCCTTCGCGCAGCTGCGGCGTGAGATGCCGATGGACGCCCCTGCTGAGCTCCTGGAGAGAGGAGCGCTGCGGGCCGAGTACGTCGTGCTCGTCGACGGTCCTCGCGAGCTCGTGCTCGGGTTGGGGGAGTGGAGCGAGCAGGGACCGGGGCCGAGGGCGTCGGTGCTGACGCTTGCGCGCGACGGAGACGCATGGGACGCAGAGGGGTGGGGTGACTGCCAACTCCAGATCGCGGACCAGCCGGGACGCGACCGGGTCGAGGTGACGGCGCCGAAGGGCGGTGTGGACCGCGAGACTCGCATCATCACGGTGCTGGCCACGGAACGCGAGTGCACCAGCGGACGCGATGCGACGCCGTACCTCTCGGAGCCGGAGGTCGAGGAGACCGATCGGCAGGTGAGCGTGCTGCTGACCTCCGAGGCGGTCGAGGGAAGTGCGCTCTGCGTCGGCAACCGGCCGGTCGAGGTCGAGATCGAGTTGGCGGAGCCGCTGGGCGATCGAGAACTGCTCGATGCTGGTGCATGGCCACCGGTGCCGGTGCAGGCGGCCGAGCAGCCCTGAATCCGCGGAGTCGGAACCTCAGTCGACGATGCTGGCGCGGGCCAGCGGCCGCGTTCGGCGAGGAACCTGGGTGGCCAGCGCGATCACCGTCGTGGAGCGCACGATCGCGGACTCCGCGAGCACCTTGTCGATCACACGTTGGAGGTCGGCGTTGGTGCGCGCGACCACGCGGCACCACAGGTCCCCGGCGCCGGTGATGGTGCACGCCTCGATGACCTCCGGAACAGCGGCCAGATGACCTGCGACCCGGTCGTGGCCACTGCCGGGGGCGTCCTCACCCTGCCGGATCTCGAGGGTGAGGAAGGCAGTCACCGGATAACCCAGCGCGCCGGGGTCGAGGTCAGGACCCCAGCCGGTGACGATGCCGGCGGCAGCAAGCCGGTCGAGGCGTGCTTGGACGGTACCGCGGGCCACGCCGAGGCGGCGAGACGCCTCGAGGACGCCGACGCGCGGCTCCTCGGCGAAGAGATCGATCAAGGTGACGTCCAGCTGGTCCATCCCCGGGCCTCTCGCTGAGCAGATTGCACACTCTATTTAGAGAGTGTTGCACAGATTGTCGTATGTGGTCAGGATCACAAGCATGACCGAGTTGCGCACTGCTCTGACCGAGGACGAACGCCGGGCCCACCTCTCCGCGGAGGAGCTTCGGGAGCTGATCGGCCTGGTCGACCATGACTCCAGCCACGACCCCTTCCCCGTCAACGGGCTCGACGCGGTCTGCTTCGTGGTCGGCAACGCCACTCAGGCTGCCTCCTTCTACCAACTCGCGCTCGGCATGGACCTCGAGGCCTACCGCGGGCCGGAGACCGGACACCGTGACTCCAGGAGCTTCGTGCTCCGCTCGGGTTCGGCACGGTTCGTGCTCACCGGCGGGGTCGCGCCCGACAGCCCCCTGCTCGATCATCACCGGCGCCACGGTGACGGGGTCGTCGACCTGGCCCTCGACGTCCCCGACGTCGACGCATGCATCGCGCACGCCCGCGAGCAGGGGGCGACCGTGCTCGACGAACCGCACGACACGAGCGACGAGCACGGCACCGTGCGTACCGCCGCCATCGCGACCTACGGCGAGACGCGCCACACCCTCGTCGACCGGAGCCGCTACTCAGGTCCCTATCTGCCGGGATATGTCGCCCGCTCGAGCACTGCCGTACGCCCCGAGGGTGCGCCGAAGCGGCTCTTCCAAGCCGTCGACCACTGCGTCGGCAACGTGGAGCTCGGGCACATGGACGAGTGGGTGGACTTCTACAACCGGGTGCTGGGCTTCACCAACATGGCCGAGTTCGTCGGCGACGACATTGCCACGGAGTACTCGGCCCTGATGAGCAAGGTGGTCGCAAGTGGCAACCACCGGGTGAAGTTCCCGCTCAACGAGCCGGCGATTGCGAAGAAGAAGTCGCAGATCGACGAGTACCTCGAGTTCTACGACGGCGCTGGGTGCCAACACATCGCGCTGGCCACCGGCGACCTGCTGCGCACCGTCGACGTGCTCCGTGACCGGGGCGTCGAGTTCTTGGCCACCCCCGACTCCTACTACGACGATCCCGAGCTGCGGGCCCGCATCGGCGAGGTTCGGGTCCCCGTCAAGGAGCTGAAGAAGCGCTCCATCCTGGTCGACCGTGACGAGGACGGCTATCTGCTGCAGATCTTCACCAAGCCGTTCGGGGACCGGCCGACGGTCTTCTACGAGTTCATCGAGCGCCACGGCTCGCTCGGCTTCGGCAAGGGCAACTTCAAGGCGCTCTTCGAGGCGATCGAGCGGGAACAGGACGCACGCGGCAACCTCTGACGGTGTCGTCGGTCACCCCGGCTGGCCTTCGCGGGGTGGGGGTGCGTAGGGTGGCCTGTTGAAAGGGAGTAGTCCCCAACAGTCGTGTCGACACACTGACCTCCGGGTCCGGTACGACGGGCCATCCTCGGATGGCGGACGAGACTTTCGACCATGTGCGCATCCCCATGAACGGACGCGCCCGGTCGAAGGTGCGTCCCCTGCGGATCGTTCTTCTTCGGCCGGGCCGAAGGAGAAGAAGACCAGCATGTATGCCTTTCTGCTGAGCACCGCCGTGATCTTCGTGGCCGAGCTCGGTGACAAGAGTCAGTTGATGGCGATGACGTTCGCCGCCCGCTACCGCGTCCGTGATGTGCTCATCGGCATCACCGCAGCCACTGCGATCGTCCACCTCGCCTCGGTGGGCATCGGCTACTGGGTCGGCGACGCCTTCGCCGACAGCCAGGACACGATCGCGATCATCGCCGGCCTGGCCTTCCTCGGCTTCGCGGCGTGGACCCTCCGCGGTGACGAACTCACCGAGGAGGAGGCGGCCAAGGCGCGCAACAGCACCGGCTTCGCGATCCTCGCCGTCGGTGTCGCCTTCTTCCTCGCCGAGCTCGGTGACAAGACGATGCTGGCCACCATCACGTTGGCCACCCAAGAGGGTTGGTTCGGCACCTGGATCGGCAGCACCGTGGGCATGGTCGCCGCCGACGCCCTCGCCATCGTGGTGGGCGCGATGCTCGGCAAGCGCCTGCCCGAGAAGACGATCAAGTACGGCGCCGCCGCCCTCTTCGCCCTCTTCGGCCTGCTGCTGGTCGCGGAGGGGCTCGGCGCCTTCTGATTCGGGTAGTCCCTGACGAATTCGTAGTGAAATCGCCCGCGAGGCGACAAGTTTGTCCGGGACTACCCCTCAGAAGGGCGGGCGACCGGTGCCGGTGATGCGGAAGCGGCGCCAGGGGTCGAGGTCGGAGAGCTTGGCCTCGGCCGTGCCGTGGGGCGTGGTCAGGGTCGCCATCGCACCGGAGCGTACGTCGTCCAGTGCGTCGGTCGCGGTGACGCGGCCGTACCAGTGGAAGCGGCCGTCGATCGGCTGGAAGGCGCCCCGCAGGGTGACCTCGACCGGCACCTGCCGGTCGTCGACGGACAAGGTGGCGGGGCCGTCGTACTCGTCGGCGGGAAGCGTTTCGTCGTTCATGAGTCGTTCCTCCGCAGCTCGGTGACGGTGGCGGCCGTGGCCCGGGTGGCGAGCTCCTCGAGATCGATGCCGTGTTCGGCAGCGATGCCGGCGAATCCGTGCCAGATGAAGTCGGTCAGGTAGGTTCCGACGGCTGCGCGGGACATGGTCTCCCGGGTGAGCCACCACTCGCCGGTGCTCAGTCCGAAGCCGACCAGGCCGTGGGCCCAGGGTTCCGCGCCGCCCGCGTCGAGTCCCAGCGCACGCATGCCGTCGCCGATGAATCGGGCGAAGGTGGCGCTGATGCGGTGGCTGCCTGGCGGCATCAGGGCACCGTCGGTGCCGCGGTGGCGCAGCACGAGCCGGAAGACGTTGGGGTGTTCGGTGAGCAGGCCCAGATAGGCGTCGACGGCGTTGCCGATGCGGCGGCGGATCGCTCCGGGCTCGGCGAGTGCCGGGGCGATCCGGTCCACCACCTGTTCGGCCGCCCAGGTGATGACCCGGTCATGGAGCTCCTGCTTGTGATCGAAGTAGCGGTAGAGGACCGGCTTGCTGACCCCGGCCGCTTCGGCGACCCGGGCGATGCCGGCGTCGGGGCCGAACTGCTCGATGGCGGTGACGGCGGCGAGCACCAGTTCGCCGCGGCGTTCTTCGCGATGGTCGTCCCAGCGGCTGCTGCGGCCGTCGGGATCCTTGACGGGGGATGTCATGCGAGCCACACTAGCGGATAGGTGTTACCGGCAGTAACAGTTAATCCGCGATCTGCAAGGAGCCCGTTCCGTGACCATCAGTGACCCGCTCGCCGACCGACTGCTGAAGTCGGCGGCCCGCCAGAGCTATGACCCCGAGGTCGACATCGACTGGGAGGCAGAAGTCCTCCCCGGGTTGCACTACATGGTCCCGGAGCGCCTGTCGTTGTGGGGCACGCCGACCTACGACAGGCTCACTCCCGAGCAGCAGATCGAGCTCTCCAAGCACGAGATCGGCTCCGTCGCGAGCGTCGGTCTCTGGTTCGAGATCATCCTCATGCAGATGCTGTTGCGCGACGTCTACCGCAGCGACCCGCGCTCGGAACGCACCCACTTCGAACTCACCGAGATCGCCGACGAGTGCCGGCACTCGCTGATGTTCGGCAAGGCCCTGGGGCGACTGGGGGTGCCGGCGTACGGTCCGCCGCCGTTGATCCACCGCTTCGCGCCGATCTACCCAACGATCAGCCGTGGCGCCGCGGCCTACGCCTCGATCCTGATCGGTGAGGAGCCCGTCGACCGGTTGCAGCGCGAGCTCATGCACGACGAGCGGGTGCAGCCGATCGTGCGGCAGGTCTCGCGGATCCACGTGATCGAGGAGGCACGGCACGTCAGCTTCGCCCGTGACGAGTTGCAGAAGGCGGTGCGCCAGATGTCGCGCGCAGAACGCGTGTTCGCGCAGACCGTCACCGCGCAGGGGGCATTCATCATGATGAGGTCGCTGATCAACCCCCAGGTGTATGCGAGCGTCGGACTCGACCCGCGTGAGGCCCGCAAGGTTGCGCTGGGCAACGAGCACTACCGTGCGACGATCGCATGGATGGGTGAGAAGGTGATGCCCTTCCTGGAGGAGTGCGACATGGTCGGGGGACCGCGCAACCGTCGCGCGTGGCGGGCCTCCTTCCTGCTGCCCTGAGCGGTTGTCGGGCCGTGCTGCCAGACTGGTGGCATGGCGACCCGGCTTGCGTTCCTTCGCGCGATCAACCTCGGTGCGAAGCGGAAGTTCCCGAAGGACGACATCCGCGCGAGTGTCGAAGGTGCGGGTTTCACCGACGTGGCCACCTACATCAACACCGGCAACGTGCGCTTCGAGACCCGAATGCGCTCGCGGGCGCGGATCGAGGCCACTCTGGAGCAGGCGTTCCGTGCCGACCGTGGGTTCGAGGTGCCCACGATCGTCTTCACCCGATCGGAGTTCGCCCGGATCGGAACCGACTCCGAGGAGCTCCACGAGGACCACCTCGCTCGCCACTACGTCTGGCTGCTCAAGGAGGAGCTCGATGACGCCCTACGTGAGCAGGTCGAAGGGCTCTCCACCGAGCACCACCGGGTCATCGTGCGGGGAGGGCCGCCCATCTCCTCCTCGGGGAGGGGTACGAGCAGGGAGCGGTCGATCCGTTGCGCGCGGAGCGATTCCTCGGCGTGGTCACCAACCGCAACCACAACGTGGTGACCACGCTCGCCCGGCAGTGGTGTTGATCCCCGCCCTCCTGCTGGCGCTAACCTCCGGGCATGACCACACAGCAGAGCACTCCCGGGCTCGTCGTCACCGAGACGGACGGGGTCCTGACCCTGCGCTTCGATCGCCCCGAGGTGTTCAACGCCCTCAACGGCGAGATCGTGCATGCCTGTTGCTCGCTGCTCGAGCGAGCTTCGACCCGTGATGACGTCCGCGTCGTCGTGCTGACCGGCACGGGTGCGGCCTTCAGCACCGGTGCCGACATCGGCGACGGTGCCCACGCGCGCCTCGACATACGTGCCATGGATGCCGCCAACCGGCTGATCCGGGCGATCGTCAACTGTGACAAGCCGGTCGTGGCCGGCGTCAACGGCGTCGCAGCGGGAGTCGGCCTCAGCGCCGCCTTGGCGTGCGACCTTGCCGTGGCGAAGGAGTCAGCTGCGTTCCTGCTCGCCTTTGCCCGGGTGGGCCTGATGCCCGACGGCGGAGCTCCGGCGACGGTGACCGCGGCGATCGGGCGTGCCCGCGCGATGAGGATGGCGCTGCTCGCCGAACCCCTGCCGGCCGCTGACGCCCACGAGGCCGGCCTGGTCTCGCACTGCGTCCCCGACGAGGAGTACGACGCCACCTTGGCGGGCGTGACACGTCGCCTCGCGCTCGGCGCACCGTTGGGGCAGGCCGCGACGAAGCGGGCCATCAACGCGATGGCGTTGCCGGGCCTGGAGGAGACGCTCGAGTTCGAGCGCACGAGCCAGACCCTTCTGCTGCGCACCGCCGACGCGAAGGAGGGCATGGCTGCCTTCGCGCAGAAGCGTCACCCCGACTTCACGGGCGCCTGAGCGGTCGGGGAATGCCGTCGCCCGGCTGGGCGGCGAGACGTCAGGCGGCTGTGACCCCGGCTGCCTGCATCGCGGCGAGTGCGGTGGCGGTGGTCTCGGGGGCGACGCCGGCGCACAGGTCCACGAGCAGCCGCACCTCGAAACCTTCGTTGCGGGCATCGAGGGCAGTGGCTCGGACGCAGTGGTCGGTGGCCAGCCCGCACACGTCGACCTCGGTGACGCCGCGTGTACGCAGCCAGTCGGCCAACCCGATGCCCTCGGCGGTGGCTCCCTCGAAGCCGGAATAGGCGGCAGCGTGCTGCCCCTTGAGGAAGACCGCCTCGAACGGAGCGGGGTCCAGGTTGGGATGGAACGCCTCGCCCTCGGTGCCCACCTTGCAGTGCACGGGCCACGAGGTGCGGTAGTCGGGCTCGGTGCCGCGGGGCGCCCAGTGGGCACCCGGGTCGATGTGGTGGTCCTTGGTGGCCACGACGTGGGCGTAGTCGGGAGCCCCTTGCCACCGTTGCGCCACGCTCGCAACAGGTCGGCCACGTCATGGGCGACGGTCGCACCGCCCGGCACGGCCAGCGAGCCGCCTTCACAGAAGTCGTTCTGCACATCCACCACGATCAGTGCGCGAGTCATGCCTCCAGCGTAGGCCGTGGCCTCAATGAGCCCGGCCATGACACGATCCGACGGGCGCTCGCGACGCACGAGCCTCAGCAGACCAGGAAGAGGGACCCGGAACAGATGTCATCGCAACACCGTCCGCGGCGCGTGCAGGCAGTCACCACGCGCAATGCCACGTTCCAGCGCTGGCAGACCCTCCTCTCCAACCGCACCAAGCGCAACCGCGCCGGCGAGATGGTCGTGCAAGGGGTCCGGGCGATCACGCTCGCCCTCGATTCGGACCTGGAGGTCCGTGCGGTGCTCGCCACCCGCTCCGAGCCGAGGTCGCGGTGGGCGGACGAGGCGCTCGCATCGGCAGAGCAGGCGGGTGCGGAGTGCTACCTCGTCTCCGCCGAGTTGATGCAGGAACTCGGTGAGAAGGAGCACGATGCGCCGGAGCTCCTTCTCGTGGTCGCCATCCCGCCCGATGACCTGTCTCGCCTCGTGACGCCACGCGACGCGCTGTACGTCGCCCTCGACCGGCCGAGCTCGCCGGGCAACATCGGGTCGATCGTGCGGTCCGTCGACGCCCTCGGCGGGAACGGTGTCATCGTGACCGGGCATGCAGCCGATCCCTACGATCCCAAGGCGTTGCGCGCCTCGACCGGATCGACGATCATGACGCCGACCGTGCGGGCGCCGAGCGTGCCGCCAGTGCTCGACTGGGTCGCCCGGACCCGGGCTGCCGGCGTCGACATCCAGGTCGTCGGGACCGACGAGGGCGCGAGCCGAGACGTCTGGGACGTCGACCTCACGCGACCGACGCTGATCGTCACCGGCAACGAGCACTCCGGCATGTCGGCGGCGTGGCGTGAGGCCTGCGACGTGTTGACCCGCATCCCCATGGGCGGCCACGCCTCGTCCCTCAACGCGGCCAACGCCACTGCCGTGATCCTCTACGAGGCAGCCCGCCAGCGCAGGGGCTGACCCAGGCCCGTTCCAGGTGTCACTCGAAGACGGTCGGAATCACCGGGTCACCGGCAGACATCATCTCGATCGCACGGGGGAGTTCGGCAAGCGCTGCGCGATGCCGCTCCCGCGCGGTCTCCAGCGACTCGCGACCGACGACCTCGCCCTCACGCACCAGCGGAACCAACAGTGGTCGGTCGTTGGAGTCGCCCGTCGGCGGCGTACCGATGCCCACCACCTCGGTCTGCGCGACGTCACGCGAGGAGAGCCTGCGCAGCGCGTACTTGCGGCCGCCCACGGAGATCTTGTCCTTCGACTTCTTCGCCACCGACACCATCTCGCCGTCAGCACCGACGCGCGCGACCAGCTTGTAGACGAAGCCGCAGGTGGGATGGCCGGACCCGGTGACCAGCTTGGTGCCCACCCCGTAGCCGTCCACGGGAGCAGCGGCCAGGGCGGCGATCGCATGTTCGTCGAGGTCGGAGGTCACGATGATCTTGGTCGACGTCGCCCCCAGCGAGTCGAGCTGTGCTCGCACCTCTCGGGCCAGGGAGCCCAGATCGCCGGAGTCGAGTCGAACCGCGCCGAGCTCGGATCCGGCGAGCTCCACGCCCAGTCGCACCGCCTCCGCCACGTCGTAGGTGTCGACGAGCAGCGTCGTACCCCGCCCTTGGGCCGCGACCTGGGCCTTGAAGGCGTCGGCCTCGGAGTCGTGCAGCAACGTGAAGGAGTGGGCCGACGTACCGGCCGTCGGAACGCCGTAGCGGGCCCGGGCCATCAGGTTGGAGGAACTGGTGAAACCAGCGATGTAGGCCGCCCGCGCGGCTGCGACGGCCGCCTCCTCGTGGGTACGTCGCGAGCCCATCTCGATGCAGGGCCGATCGCCCGCGACCATCGTCATGCGTGAGGCGGCGGAGGCGATCGCCGAGTCATGGTTGTAGATCGACAAGAGCACGGTCTCGAGGAGGACCGCCTCGGCGAAGGTTCCCTCGACGACGACGAGCGGGGAGTAGGGAAAGTAGGCCTCACCCTCGGCGTACCCCCAGATGTCACCGGCGAACCGGTAGTCGGCCAACCACGACTGGGTCTTGTCGTCGACGACGCCGTCGAGCGCGGCGATGGTGTCGTCGTCGAAGCGGAAGGCCTCAAGGGCGTCCAGGGCCCGGCCGACACCGGCGACGACCCCGTAGCGCCGACCACCGGGCAGGCGCCGGGGAAGAGCTCGAAGACCGAGCGGCGACCTGCTGTGCCGACCCGCAGCGCGGCCTCCAGCATGGTCAGCTCGTAGTGGTCGGTGAGCAGGGCGGTGGACGGCGTGGCCGGTGCAGGAGTCACGTGGGCAACTGTGCCACGATGGGCGGGTGAGCCCGATCCACGCCGAACCGGAGGCCACGCAACTTCTGGACGAGATCACCTTCCTGGCCAAGCCGTGGGTGACCATCGTGTGGAACGACCCGGTCAACCTGATGTCCTACGTCTCCTACGTCTTCCGCAGCTACTTCGGCTACGACAAGGCGAAGGCCGAGAAGCTGATGCTCGAGGTCCACAACGACGGCAAGTCGGTGGTCTCGAGCGGCAGCCGCGAGGAGATGGAGCGCGACGTGCAGGCGATGCACGAGTACGGCCTCTGGGCGACGATGGAACAGGCCAGCTGAGTGCGAGCGGACAGAGGAGAGCAGTGACGGGATTCGAGCGGCACCGGCGCAGCGGGCGGATCATCGCCAACTTCACCGGTTTCGAGGCCGACCTGCTGCGTTCGCTGGCGAGCCAGCTCGTCGAACTGCTCCGCGACGAAGTGGCAGCGCCGACCGCGAGCGACCCGCTGGAGGCGATGTTCGACTTCACGGGTCCCACCACGGCACCCGAGGACCCGGTGCTGGCTCGACTGTTCCCGGACGCCTACCACGGCGACGAGGAGGCGGCGGGGAGTTCCGGCGTTTCACCGAGGGCACCCTGCGCAGCAGCAAGGCGGACGCGGCCATCGCGATCATCGATGATCTCGAGGAGGCGGGCCTACCGCCGGAGCTGACGGAGGACGGCCTCCACCTCGACGTGGAGCTCGACCAGGCGCGGGCGATCAAGTGGATGCGTTCCTTCACCGACGTCCGGTTGGCCCTGGCGACCCGCCTCGGGGTCGAGGACGGCGACGAGGCCCGCTGGGCGGCTCTCCCTGACGACGACCCGGTCAGCCAGGCCCACGACATCTACGAGTGGGTCGGTTATCTCCAGGAGACCCTCGTCGAGGCACTTGACGACTGAGTGGCGAGAAGCGGCCGGGGTTGAGGGAAATGCACAACGCCCTCGGAAGCCGAGGCCTCCGAGGGCGTTGCCGTGACGGGGGTACGCCGCGTCCGGACGGGTGCTGCGTCAGATGACGCCGAGGGCCAGCATGGCGTCGGCGACCTGGACGAAGCTGGAGATGTTGGCTCCGGCGACGTAGTTGCCCGGCTCGCCGAACGTGTCGGCTGCCGTGGCGCAGCGGTCGTGCAGATCGATCATGATCTGGTCGAGCCGCTCCTCGGTGTGGCTGAAGTGCCACGAGTCGCGCGACGCGTTCTGCTGCATCTCCAGTGCGCTGGTGGCGACGCCGCCGGCGTTGGCGGCCTTGCCCGGCGCGAAGAGCACGTCGTTGTCGGCGAAGATCGCGACGGCATCGGGCGTGCACGGCATGTTGGCGCCCTCGGCGACGGCCAGCACGCCGTTGGCGACCAGCGACTTCGCGTCCTCGGCGTGCAACTCGTTCTGGGTGGCGCAGGGGAGGGCGATCTCACAGGGCACCGACCAGACGGAGCCCTCGGCGTGGTGGGTCGCGTTGGGCCGCTGGGCGGCGTAGTCGGTGAGGCGACCGCGCTCGACCTCCTTGATCTGCTTGAGCAGATCGAGGTCGAGACCGTCCTCGTCGACGACGTAGCCGCCGGAGTCGGAGCAGGCCACGACCTGGGCGCCGAGCTGCGTCGCCTTCTGTGCGGCGTAGATGGCGACGTTGCCGGAACCGGACACGATGACACGGCGGCCGGAGAGGCTGCGGTTCTTCGTGGCGAGCATCTCGCGGGTGAAGAAGACCGTGCCGTAGCCGGTGGCCTCGGTGCGCACCTGCGAGCCGCCGTACGCCAGGCCCTTGCCGGTGAGGACGCCGGACTCGTAGCGGTTGGTGATCCGCTTGTACTGGCCGAAGAGATAGCCGATCTCGCGGCCGCCGACGCCGATGTCGCCGGCCGGCACGTCGGTGTATTCACCGATGTGGCGGTAGAGCTCGGTCATGAAGGACTGGCAGAAACGCATGATCTCGGCGTCGCTGCGGCCCTTGGGGTCGAAGTCGGAACCACCCTTGCCGCCGCCGATGGGCAGGCCGGTGAGGGCGTTCTTGAAGATCTGCTCGAAGCCGAGGAACTTCACGATGCCGAGGTTCACCGTGGGGTGGAAGCGCAGGCCGCCCTTGTAGGGGCCGAGGGCGGAGTTGAACTCCACGCGGAAGCCGCGGTTGATGTGGACGTTGCCCTTGTCGTCGGTCCACGGCACCCGGAACATGAGCTGGCGCTCAGGCTCGCAGAGGCGCTCAATGATGCTGCCGGCCGCGTATTCCGGGCGGGCTGCAACCACGCGGTTCAGGGAGTCGAGGACCTCACGCACCGCCTGGTGGAACTCGGCTTCGCCGGGGTTCCGGTCCAGAACGGTGCGGTACGCACGGTCCAGGGTGGGATCGAGTTCAGACATGAGCGCAGCCTAAACGACGACCACTTTCCGGGCCGATTCGTCTCACCATCCACCGGTTGGGACGGCGCCCGTCCGGGGCTCGGGACGGCTCAACTAGGCTGTCTCCCGTGTTGACCATCGACCAGGCCGCTTACGACGCCATCGTCGCGCACGCCAAGCGTGATCACCCCGACGAGGCATGTGGCATCGTCGCCGGTCCCGAGGGCAGCGACCGGCCGGAGCGGGTCGTCGAGATGGTCAACGCCGCGGGCTCTCCCACGTTCTACGAGTTCGACTCCACCGAGCTCCTGGCTCTCTACAAGGAGATGTGGGACCGCGACGAGGAGCCGGTGATCGTCTACCACTCCCACACCGCGACCGAGGCCTACCCGAGCCGCACCGACATCGGTCTGGCGAGCGAGCCCGGCGCCCACTACGTGCTCGTCTCCACGCGCGAGCACGGGAATAACGACGGACCGGTGGAGTTCAGGTCCTACAGGATCGTCGACGGCGAAGTGACCGAGGAAGAGGTCACCGTCGTCCCCGAGCTCGCCTGACCAGAGCTTTCCTCACCAGCGTGTGAAGCGGCACGCGTTCAACCACGACAAGGAGCACTCCCATGGCCATCGAGGTCCGGATCCCGACCATCCTGCGCACCTACACCGACGGCGAGAAGGCGGTGACCGCCGAAGGCGCCACCCTCGCCGCCCTGATCGACGACCTCGAGGCGAACCACGCCGGCATCAAGGACCGTCTCATCGACAACGGCGACCTGCGTCGCTTCGTCAACGTCTACATCAACGACGAGGACGTCCGCTTCATCGGTGGCCTCGAGGCCAAGCTGTCCGACGGTGACCAGGTCGTGGTGCTTCCGGCCGTCGCCGGCGGCGCCAACTGAGCCACGTCACCCTCATGGCCCGTTTCGACAATCTCCTCGCCTCCGTCGGGGGCACGCCGCTCGTTGGCCTGCCCCGGCTCTCTCCCAGTCCGGATGTCCGGATCTGGGCGAAGTTGGAGGACCGCAACCCGACCGGCTCCATCAAGGACCGGCCGGCCCTGCGGATGGTCGAGCAGGCCGAGAAGGACGGACTGCTCCGGCCCGGCTGCACCATCTTGGAGCCGACGTCGGGCAACACCGGCATCTCGCTGGCCATGGCGGCCAAGCTCAAGGGCTACCGCTTGGTCTGCGTGATGCCGGAGAACACCTCGGAGGAGCGGCGCCAGCTGCTGCGCATGTGGGGAGCCGAGATCATCTCCTCGCCTGCAGCCGGCGGCTCCAACGAGGCCGTGCGGGTGGCCAAGCAGATGGCAGCCGAGCACCCCGACTGGGTGATGCTCTACCAGTACGGCAATGCCGGGAACGCCCTTGCGCACGAGGAGGGCACCGGCCCCGAGCTGTTGGCCGACCTTCCTGAGATCACGCACTTCGTGGCGGGCCTGGGCACCACGGGCACGCTCATGGGTGTCTCCCGTTTCTTCCGCAAGGCCAAGCCCGACGTGCGCATCGTCGCTGCCGAGCCGCGCTACGGCGAGCTGGTCTATGGCCTGCGCAACCTCGATGAGGGATTCGTTCCCGAGCTGTACGACGCCTCGCTCATCGACTCGCGCTTCTCGGTGGGGCCGCGGGACGCCGTACGCCGGGTGCGTGACCTCCTCGAACTCGAGGGCATCTTCGCCGGCATCTCGACCGGAGCGATCCTGCACGCAGCCATTGGCCAGGCCGTGAAGGCCGCCAAGGCGGGTGAGCGGGCCGACATCGCCTTCGTCGTCGCCGACGGCGGCTGGAAGTATCTCTCCACCGGCGCCTACGAGGGCACCATGGACGAGGCCGAGGCTCGCCTCGAGGGTCAGCTCTGGGCCTGAGCCGTGACGGACGAACCCATCGGCATCTTCGACTCGGGCTTCGGCGGACTGACCGTCGTGCGCTCGGTCATCGACCAGTTGCCGCACGAGTCCGTGCTCTACCTGGGTGACACCGCCCGCCAGCCCTACGGCCCCAAGCCGATCGGACAGGTGCGTGAGTATGCCCTTGAATGCCTCGACCACCTGGTCGACCAGGGCGTGAAGGCACTCGTCATCGCCTGCAACTCGGCCAGCGCTGCCATGCTGCGCGACGCCCGCGAGCGTTACGACGTGCCTGTCATCGAGGTGATCCTGCCAGCGACCCGGCGTGCCGTTGCGGCGAGCCGCACCGGCCGCATCGGGGTGATCTGCACGCGTGCCACCGCCGAGTCGATGGCCTACGACGACGCCTTCGCTGCCGCGCCGCACGTCGAACTCCACACCCAGTCGTGCCCGACGTTCGTGGACTTCGTCGAGCAGGGCATCACCGGCGGTGACGAGCTCCTCGCCGCTGCCCACGACTACCTCGACCCGTTGACGTCGGCGGGCGTCGACACGCTGATCCTCGGATGCACTCACTATCCTCTCTTGACTGGTGTGATCTCCTACGTGATGGGAGACCAAGTGACGCTGGTGAGCAGTGCCGAGGAGTGTGCGAAAGACGTCTACCGCACGCTGGTCAGGGGGAGCATGATGCGAAGCGAGGGGACGCCGGAGCACCGGTTCCTGACCACGGGCGCGCCGGAGGAGTTCGAGCGCATCGGCCGCCGCTTCCTCGGTCCCGAGCTCTCAGCAGCCCACCAGTACGTCGGGGGTCTGGTGTGAAGCTCACCGTCGTCGGTTGCTCGGGTTCCTACCCCGGCCCGGACTCGCCCGCCAGCTGTTATCTGTTGGAGGAGGAGTTCGCAGGCCGCACCTGGCGGGTGCTGCTCGACCTCGGCAGCGGTGCGCTGGGCAGCCTGCACAACTTCGTCGATCCGCTCGCGATCGACGGTGTCTTCCTCAGCCACCTGCATGCCGATCACTGCCTCGATCTCTGCGGCTACTACGTGTTGCGTCGCTATCATCCCAGTGGCCACGCCCCCTGATTCCCGTGTGGGGGCCTCCCGGCACCGACGCGCGGTTGGCAGGCGCCTATGACCTGGCCCCGGAGCCCGGCATGCACGAGGAGTTCGAGTTCCGGCTCTATCCCGAGCATGCCTTCAGGTTCGGCCCGTTCACGGTGGAGGCCTTTGACGTCGTGCACCCGGTGCCGGCCTACTCGCTGCGGGTGACCGATCCAGCCGGGAGGGTGCTCGCCTACTCCGGTGACTGTGGGCCTTGCGAGGGTCTCGAACGGGCCGTGGCCGGTGCCGACCTGATGCTGGCGGAAGCTGCATTCTGCGATGGCGACGACAACCCCGAGGACCTGCACCTCACCGGCGTCGAGGTCGGTGACCTGGCCACCCGTGCCGGGGTCGGCCGCCTCGTGCTCACCCACATCCCGCCGTGGCACGAGAAGCAGCGTGCCTATGACGAGGCGCGCACCCGTTGGGACGGCCAGCTCGATCTGGCCGAGGTCGGCGCGGTCTACGAAATCTGACCCGAACCTTCACTCAGAACACGCCAACCCTCACTCAGAACACGCCAACCTGCAGTTGGTGTACGAACCTGGTGGTTCGTTCATTCCGAGTGAAGGTTCGCGTGTTCTGAGTGAAGGTTCGCGTCAGACGAGACCGGCGTCGTGCATGCAGATCGCGATCTGCACGCGGTTGGTCGCCTGGAGCTTGTCGAAGATCCGGGAGACATGGGCCTTCACCGTCGGCAACGACAAGAAGAGCTCCCGGGCGATCTCCGCGTTGCTCAGTCCGCGCCCGACTGCCAGGGCCACGTCGCGCTCCCGGTCGGTGAGCCGGTCGGCTCGGGCCAGGGCTGCCGACGTACGGTCCGGGGCGTCGTTGCGCACCTGGCGGATCAGTGAGGCGGTGGCCGACGGGGAGAGCATCGGATCGCCGGCGACGACGGAACGGACCGCCTGCACGATGTCGCCGGGCGGAGTGTCCTTGACGAGGAACCCCTCGGCACCGGCGGCGACAGCGGAGACGACGTAGTCGTCGGCCTCGAACGTGGTGAGCACGATGACCCGTGGGGGATCGGGCCGCTCGTGAAGGACCCTCGTCGCCTCGAGCCCGTCCATGCCGGGCATCCGGATGTCCATGAGGACGACGTCGGGCGTGTGCTGGGTGACTGCCGCGATCCCCGCGGCGCCGTCACCTGCCTCGGCCACGACGTCGATGTCGCTCTGCCCTCCGAGCATCAGGGTGAGGGCCGAGCGCACCAGCGGGTCGTCGTCGACGATCACCAGACGGATCGGTTCGGTGGCTGCGTCGAGGGCGGGAGTCACGGGGACCACGGTAGCCACACCTGGACGACGAAGTCGTCTCCGTTTCGTCCGTGCTCGAGGGTGCCGCCGATGAGGACAGCCCGTTCGGTGAGGCCGACCAGCCCGAGTCCGGCGCCCGGAGCAACGCCGCGGACGAAGCCGATCGGGTTGCGCACGACGAGGTGGAGCCCTTCCTCGGGGCCGCCGGTGGCGAGCAGGTGCACGGTGGCGCTCGGGGCATGCTTGCGGGCGTTGGTGATCGCCTCCTGCACCGTCCGGTACGCCGCTCGGCCCGTCGTCGCCGCCATGGATCCGGGGTCCACGACCCGGTCGTCGACGAAGATCTGGTCGCCGGACAGGCGTGCCTCGGCGATCAGGTCGGGCAGGTCGCCCCACGTGGGCTGCGGACGGTCCAGGAGCTCTCCGCTCTCTCGGTCGCGGAGCACGCCGAGCACCGCCCTCAGGTCGTCGAGGGCAGCGTTGGACTGGGTCTGGATGAGGCCGGCGTGCTCGCGCATCTGCTCAGCAGTGAGGTCGGTACGGAAGGAGAGTGCTCCCGAGAGCATCGAGACCTGGCTGATCCGGTGCGCCAGCACGTCGTGCATCTCGCGGGCGATGCGGGCACGTTCGTCGCCCTTGGCCTTCGCGGCACGCAGCTCCTGCTCGGCCTCGGCTCGGGCGAGGCGGTCGTGGAGGTTGTGGAGCAGCTCGCGGCGGGAACCGATGTACATGCCCCACGCCATCATCGCGGCGACGAAGGCGATGTTGACGCTGAGGTCGAGGAGGTAGCTGGTCGTCTCGACCTGCATGTAGCTGGCGAAGCCGAGCGCCGACCCGAGGCTGATCAGGCCGATCACGAGGATCTGCGGGACGTTCCGCCTGGTCGCGACCGACACGGCGGCCAGGGTTGCCGGGCCAGCCGCGGCGGCGGAGAAGCAGGCGATCACGGCGGTGAGGACGGCCACCGGCACCGGGTGGCGGCGCCGCAGGTGCACGACGGCGAAGGCGACGATGCCGAGCAGCATGTCGACGACGAAGACACCCGGGTGGTCTTCCTGGAACTCCGCGACGGTGATCCAGAGAGCCCCGCTGATCAGCACGCACCCGACATAGCGGGCAACGCTCGCCCGGCGACTGATCCTGGCGGTCTCCCACGGGCGTGCGGGGACCTGCCAGCGCAGGTAGGTCTTCACCCCGGCAGCGTAGTGAGCCGTGCCGCCGCCCGGCAGTGGGCGTCGGTAGGAGTCAGGAACCGACTTTGGTAGGGGGTGTGTCGAGCCCGCAGGACGGTGTGCGTGACGGAGGTTTGCGGCAGGGTGGTGGGCATGATCAAGGTTGAGAACCTCTCCAAGAAGTACGGCGACTTCCTCGCCGTCGACAGGATCAGTTTCACCGCCCAACCGGGTCGGGTCACTGGCTTCCTCGGACCCAACGGGGCCGGAAAGTCCACGACGATGCGCATGATGGTCGGCCTCACGCGGCCCGACGCAGGTGTCGTCACCGTCGGTGGACACGACTACCTGGACATCCCCAACCCGGGCTGCCACGTCGGCGTACTGCTCGACGCCTCGGCCCAGCACGCCGGCCGGACCGGTCGTGAGGTACTGGCGCTGAGCGCGGCGACGATGGGCCTGCCCAAGAAGCGCGTCGACGAGATGCTTGCCCTGGTGTCACTCTCCGAGTCCGAGTCCAAGCGCCGGGTGCGCAACTACTCACTCGGCATGCGGCAGCGGCTCGGCATCGCCAATGCGTTGATGGGTGACCCGCAGGTGCTGATCCTCGACGAGCCCGCGAACGGGCTCGACCCGGCGGGCATCCGCTGGATGCGCGGTCTCCTGAAGGGGTACGCCGACCGTGGCGGCACGGTGCTCCTCTCCAGTCACCTGCTCCACGAGGTGCAGCAGATCGCTGATGACCTGGTGATGATCGGCCGCGGTGCCATCGTCGCCCAGGGCACGCCCCAGGAACTGCTCCAGGACTCCGGCACCTACTTCCGTGCCGTCGAGCAGGAGCGTCTCCTCGAGGCCCTGCGGGCGCAGGGCGTCGAGCCGGTCGCCGTCGCCGACGGCTTCCGGGCCGACGTCGAGAGCGTTCGGATCGGAGAGGTTGCGTCCGCACAGGGAATCACCCTCATCGAGCTCCGGCCCGCCGACGGCGGTCTCGAAGACCTCTTCCTCGAACTCACCGCTGAGACCCAGCGCGAGGGCTACACCGACAACACGGCAGGAGACCGGGCATGAGTGCCAACACCGCCCTTGAACCGGGCATGATCGACATCTCGGCCAGCAGCCGCCCGTCGTTGGTGAAGCTGATCGGCGTCGAGATCCGCAAGATGACCGACACCCGGGCCGGCATGTGGCTGCTGATCGCGATCGCAGCGATCACCGTGGTGGTCAACGCACTGTTCCTGATCTTCTCCAAGGACGACCTCCCGTTCCTGGCGTTCCTACAGTTCTCCGCGATGCCACAGGGGATCCTGCTGCCGATTCTCGCGGTGTTGCTGGTCACCCAGGAGTGGGGCCAGCGCACCGGGTTGGTGACCTTCGCGCTGGTGCCGCACCGCGGCCGGGTGATGCTCGCGAAGTTCGCCGCCGCCGTGGTCTTCGTGGTGGCCGCCTACCTCATTGCGATTGCCATCGCCCTGGTGCTCACCCCGATCGCTGGCGCCTCCGACCCGTGGGAAGACGTCAGCGGGCCCTTCCTGATCCGGATCCTGCTGGCCCTGCTGCTCGGAGCCATCTGGGGCTGGGCCTTCGGCATCGCCCTGCTCAACAGCGCGTTTGCCATCGTGGCCTACTTCGCGGTGCCGACCCTGATCAGCATCGTCACGGCGATCTGGACCGCGGCCCAGGACGCACTACTGTGGTTCGACCTGACCACCTCCTCATCGATGCTCTTCGAGCCTGACGGCATCAGTGGCAAGGAATGGGCCCAGATCGGCACGGGCACGCTGATCTGGATCGTCGTGCCGCTCGTCATCGGCTTCATCCGGGTCAACAAGGCCGAGATCAAGTAGTCGAGTGAGGGCGTCGTAGGGTCGTGGCCATGAGCAACCGAGCTGACGGCCGCACCGACGACGCCCTCCGAGACATCAAACTGACCCGCAACTGGTTGGACCATCCGGCCGGCTCCGTCCTCGTCGAGTTCGGACGCACCCGGGTGCTGTGTGCCGCCTCGGCGTCCGAAGGGGTGCCGCGGTGGCGCAAGGGCTCGGGGCTCGGCTGGGTGACCGCCGAATACGCCATGCTGCCGGCATCGACCAACACCCGCTCCGACCGTGAGTCGGTCAAGGGGCGCATCGGTGGCCGCACCCATGAGATCTCCCGTCTGATCGGCCGCTCGCTGCGGGCGGTCATCGACTACAAGGCGCTGGGGGAGAACACCATCCAGATCGACTGCGACGTGCTGCAGGCCGACGGTGGCACGCGTACGGCGGCCATCACCGGGGCGTACGTCGCCCTGGCAGACGCCTGCCGCCACCTGGGCGTCGAGAAGGCGCTCACCGGCTCCGTTGCGGCGGTCTCGGTCGGCATCATCGACGGCACCCCGCGACTCGACCTGCCCTACGAGGAGGACGTGCGCGCGGAGACCGACATGAACGTCGTGATGACCGGCGCCGGCTCCTTCGTCGAGGTGCAGGGCACCGCTGAGGGCGCTGCCTTCGACCGCGCCGAACTCGATGCGCTGCTCGACCTGGCGACCAAGGGTTGCGCCGACCTCACCCTGCGGCAGTTGCAGGCACTCGCCGATGGCTGAGGCCGTCATCTTCCTGGCTTCACGCAACCGCAAGAAGCTGGAGGAGATGGAGCGGATCCTCGCGCCGCTGGTCCCCGGTGTCCGGGTGCTGGGGATCGATGACGTCGAGGCCTACGACGAGCCCGTCGAGGACCAGCCCGACTTCGCTGGCAACGCGCTGCTCAAGGCACGCGCGGGTGCTGCCGTCACGGGCCTGCCCTCGCTTGCCGACGACTCCGGCCTGTGCGTGGACGCGCTCAACGGGATGCCGGGCGTGCTCTCCGCGCGATGGTCGGGGCCGCCGAAGTCAGACGAGCGGAACAATGCGTTGTTGCTGGCCCAGCTCGAGGACGTGCCTGACGAACGTCGTGGTGCCTACTTCACCTGTGCGGTTGCGCTGTGTCTGCCCGACGGCACCGAGCACGTCGTGCACGGCCGCATGAACGGCCGGATCATCCGGACGACCCGGGGAGCGGGGGCTTCGGCTACGACGTGCTCTTCTGTGCCGCCGGCCACGAGCTGACCAGCGCCGAGCTCACCCGCGAGGAGAAGGACGCGATCTCGCACCGAGGCAAGGCCATGGCCGAGATCGCTCCCGTGGTGGCGGCGGCGCTCGACTCCTGAGCCTGCTCGTCGGCACCGGTCGACACCTGCAACGCAACGAGGCCCATCACCTGCACAGGTGATGGGCCTCGTGCCTGCCGTGGCCGGCCGACCAGGGGGCCGGCGTACGGCGTCAACTCACTGGAAGTCCCAGCTGGAGATGATCTCGTCGAACTGATCGGCGACGTCGGACTCGTCGTTGGGCTGGAAGCTCAAGGTGATGGCGTAGGCCGTGTCACCGCTGACCAGCAGGTGGGCGATCTGCACGATGTCGACGCCCTGACCGTTGTCACGCTCGAAGCGGACCCCGATGCTCTCCTGGCCGTCGACCGTGATCGACGCGGTGTCCTGCGGAGTGGCCCCGCCGGTGGCCTGCGTCATCGTCTGCACCCAGGTGTCCTTGAGGTCCTCCGGGCTGCTGGCACCGCCGGCAGCCTGGGTCTCGACGATCATGTTGGCGCGGCTGCCCTGGAGTTGGCTGCCCCAGGCAATGACGGTGTCGATGGTCGGCGTGCCCGCGGCGCTCGGGTCGTCGCTCGCGTCGATCCATCCCTCGGGCAGCGCGTAGGTGTATCCCTGACCGGAGACGGAGTCGCCGTTGGTGTCCGGCCCGTCGGACGTCGGGTCGTCGGTGGTCGGGTCGTCCGTCGGGTCCTCCGTGGTCGGGTCGTCCGTCGGGTCCTCGGTGGGGTCCGTGGTCTCGCTGGTGTTCTCGTCGGCCTTCTTGTCGTCATCGTCGTCACCGGTGAACACGATGGCGGCGGCGATGCCACCACCGATCAGCACCAGGACGGCCACGACGATGCCGATGATCAGACCGGTCTTCTTCTTCGGCGGTTCGCCGCCACCGGCAGGACCGGACTGCCCGAACTGTCCGGGCGGCTGCTGGCCGCCCCACTGGCCCGGTTGCGGCTGCTGTGCGGCGAACTGCTGGGTGGGCTGCTGCTGACCCCACTGCTGCGGCGCCTGCTGGGTGGGCTGGTCACCGGGCTGCTGGCCCCACGGCTGTTCGCCGGGCTGCTGACCGCCGGGCTGCTGACCCCACGGCTGGTCGCCGGGCTGCTGGCCCCACGGCTGGTTGGGCGGCTGGTTGTTCACGAAGACTCCTCGTGGGTGTGGATGGTTGTGCCGAAGGAGGGACTCGAACCCTCATGCCCAAAGGCACAGGTACCTAAAACCTGCGTGTCTGCCAGTTCCACCACTTCGGCGTGACGGGAGTTGCCATTCTCGACCGCTGAACCCCGCCGTTCAACGGTGCACGCCGATCAGTCCAGGCCGAGATCCCGGCGCAACTTGGCGACGTGGCCGGTCGCGCGCACGTTGTACTGCGCCACCACGACCGTGCCGGCCTCGTCGAGCACGATCGTGCTGCGGATCACACCTTGGACGAGCTTGCCGTAGAGCTTCTTCTCCCCGAAGGCGCCCCAAGCCGTCATCACGGCCTTGTCGGTGTCGGAGAGCAGCGTGATCGTCAACGAGTCGCGCTCGCGGAACTTCGCGAGCTTCTCGGGCTTGTCGGGCGAGATGCCGAGCACCTCATATCCGGCTGCCTTCAGGGAGTCGAGCGACTCAGTGAAGTCGCACGCCTGCTTGGTGCAGCCCGGCGTCATCGCTGCCGGGTAGAAGTAGACGATCACCTTGCGGCCCCGCAGGTCGGACAACGTCACCTCGTTGCCGTCGTCGCTGGGGAGGGTGAAGTCGGGGGCGAGGTCGCCAGCGGAGAGGCGTGTCTGCTCGGTCACATCGGGTCCTTCGTCGTCGGAGACTCGTGGCGACCGTATCGCGGCGCCCATGATGGTTGCCTGCTTGGTAGCCTTCGCGGGTGAGCAACGAGATGAACGCCCTGGAAGCGGAGATGGAGGCGACCCGCGAGCGGCTCGCCGCGACCATCGACCAGCTGGTCCACCGGACCAGCCCCAAGACGATCGCCAACCGGCAGGTGGCCAGCGTGAAGGCCCACTTCGTCGACACGGAGACTGGTCAGCCGCGCACCGACAACATCCTCAAGGTCGTCGGTGGCGTCGTCGGCACCATCGTGGTGCTGCGCATCATCCGCAAGATCGTCAGCTGATCCCTCCTGTGAGCGACAAGACGCCCATCAAGATGCTCCATGACCGGATCATGGTCGAGATCGACCGTGAGTCCGGCGAACGCCGCTCGTCAGGCGGCATCGTCATTCCGGCGACCGCGGCCATGGGCGGACGCCGCCTCGCATGGTCACGGGTGGTGGCGATCGGCCCGCACGTGCGGGCTGTCGAGGCCGGTGACCGGGTCCTCTTCGACCCCGAGGACAAGTCCGAGGTCGAGGTGAACGGCGACGTCTACGTCGTGATGCGTGAACGTGACGTGCATGCGGTCGCTGCCGACCGTCTGGGTGAGGCATCGGCGGGCCTCTATCTGTGACCGCAGGGCAGTGGCCCGATTTCGCGCGGTCATGTCTCCGGTGCTAATGTTTTCCACGTCGCAAGCGCCATTAGCTCAATTGGCAGAGCAGCTGACTCTTAATCAGCGGGTTCGGGGTTCGAGTCCCTGATGGCGTACCGATGGAAGCCCCCAGCATCACGCTGGGGGCTTTCTTGTTGTTCCCGTTCAGTCGAAGCAGAGGTGATGTGACCATCATCTCTGTGTAATGTGCACATGGCGTGGATAGGAGGAGGCCGGATGGCTGATTCGGTCACCCCACCCCGGGGTCTGTTGGTGGTGCTGTGCAGCGCCGGCATCGTCGTTTCGATGATGCACACGGTGATCGTGCCCCTGGTGCCCCAGCTTCCGGTGCTCCTCGAGACCGATCCTGCCCATGCCTACTGGGCCGTCACCGTGACTCTCCTGGCCGCTGCGGTGCTCACCCCGATCGCTGGGCGGCTGGGCGACATGTTCGGCAAGAAGCGGATCCTGATCTGCACTCTGCTCTGCTTGACCGCGGGGGCGGTGGTCAGCGCGCTGGCCGACTCGATCCTCACGATGGTGATCGGCCGCGGTCTGCAAGGAGCTGCCTCCGGGGCCGTCGCGCTCGGCATCAGCATCCTGCGCGACGAGCTCCCCAAGGAGCGGGTGGGTCCCGCAATCGCCCTGATGAGCTCGAGCATGGGCCTGGGTGGTGCGATCGGGCTCCCGATCGCTGCGGTCATCGCCGACGCCACCAACTGGCACGCACTCTTCTGGATCGCCGGGGCAATGAGCCTCCTCTGCCTCGTCGCGGTGATCTGGCTGGTGCCAGAGTCGCCCGTGAAGTCGCCGGGACGCTTCGACGTGGTCGGCTCGATCGGTCTGGCCGCCGGTCTGGTCTGCCTGATGCTCGGCACCACGCGCGGCAACCAGGAGGGCTGGACGAGTCCCCTCATCATCGGACTGTTCGCGGCTGCGGTGGTCATCTTCCCGATCTGGGGCTGGCACCAGCTGCGTCAACGCGAGCCCCTGGTCGACCTCCGGGTCTCGGCACGGCCGCAGGTGCTCTTCACCAACATCGCCTCAATCGCGGTCGGATTCACGATGTACGGCACGTCGTTGATCTGCACCCAGATCCTGATGGCACCGGAGGAGAGCGGCTACGGGCTCGGGCTGAGCATGGTGGAGACCGGTCTCGTGACGGCGCCGGGTGGCGTCATGATGTTCATCTTCTCCCGGATCGGCGCGAAGGTGTCCGCGGCCCGCGGTCCACGGACCTCCTTGCTGGCCGGCACCGTGATCATCGGCCTCGGCTATGCGCTCGCCGTCGTGACCCACACCCACCTGGCCACGGTGGTGATGATCGCGGTCCTCGTCAGTGCCGGCATCGGCATGGCCTTCGCCGCGATGCCTGCACTCATCATGGGGGCCGTGCCGGTCACGGAGACCGCGGCGGCAAACGGCCTCAACTCGTTGATGCGTTCGCTCGGAACCACGAGCTCGGCCGCAGTGCTCTCCGCCGTACTGTCGGCATCCACGGTCGTGGTCGCCGGTGACCAGATGGCGTCGGGTTCGGCCATCACCCGCAGCTTCGTGGTGTGTCTGGGCGCCTCGGTGCTCGCCCTGGCACTCAGCTCCCTGATCCCGCGTCGTGGTTCAGCCGAGCAGCTCGAGCACGGCCCGAGCGGCGTCGTGGCCGCCAAGTCCTGACACAGCGCCGCCTCGACGGGCACCTGAACCACAGACGAGCAGGTGGGGCACGTCGGTCTCGACGCCCCAGCGCTGTGCTGGCGTCTCGAGGGGTTCGCCCGCGGTCGCCCACGGCCACGCCAGGTCACCGTGGAAGATGTGGCCGCCAGGCATGGCCAGGTCGGCTTCGATGTCTTGCGGCACCTTCGCCTCGATGCAGGGATCGCCGTGGACGTCGCGCGCCATGCACGACTCAAGGGGTTCGGCCAGATGGGCGTCGATCGCGGCCACGGCGCGGCGTACGGCCTCGTCCTTGGCGCCGGGCCGGTCGAACAGCGGTGCCGGAGTGTGCAACCCGAAGTAGGTGAGCGTGTGACCCGGGTGGCCACCCATGATCGACCGGTCGGTCAGGGAGTGGCAGTAGATCTCGCCGGGCATCGGATCGGGGACCTGACCGGCTGCCGCCCGGGTGTGGGCCCGCTGCAGGAGGCTGAACTCCTCGGCCACGTGCAGCGTGCCGGCGAGAGCGATCTCGGGGTCGGCACCGGACTTCAGGCGTGGAAGACGGTCGAGCAGGAAGTTGATCTTGAGCTGGGCACCGATAGGCTTTGCCGCGTGGGCATCACTGCCCAACAACCGCTGCAGCACCCACGGCGCGACGCCGCTGAGCACCACCCGGGCCCGAGCGCGGTGTCGGGTGCCGCCTTGGGCCCACTCCACCTCTGCGCCATCGTCCGCGACGACGACGCGGCGTACGTCGGCACTCGTCCGGATGTCGGCACCTGCGGTACTGGCTGCCCGGGCAAGGGCGTCGGTGACGGCACCCATTCCGCCGACGGGCACCCGCCACTCGCCGGTGCCGTTGCCGATGAGGTGGTAGAGGAAGCAGCGGTTCTGCACCAAGGAGGGGAGTCGAGATCGGCGAAGGTGCCGATCAGCGCGTCGGTGGCGACCACGCCCCGGACGGTGTCGTCGGTGAAGCTTTGACGGATGACCTCGCCGAGCGGACGCTCGATGAGGCTCGCCCAGACGCCGGGGTCGACCTGGTCGGAGAGGCTCCGGACGCGGGGCAGGGGGTCGAGCAGCGTCGGGGCCACCGCGTCAGCGACCGTGGCAACGTCGGCATAGAAGCGTTGCCACGCGCCGTACTCCGCATCGCTCCCGGTGAGCGCCCGGAAGGAGGCGGCCGTGGCCGGTCCCTCGGGGCGCTCGACCAGTAGGCCGCCGTGGCGGCCGGCGCGCGTCCACGGGGTGTAGGACGCGACGGAGCGGGAGGCGAGGCGGAGGTTGAGGTCGAGATCGGCCATGAGCGCTTCGGGCATGAGCGACACGAGGTAGGAGTAGCGCGACAGCCGTGGCGGCAGGCCGGGGAAGGCCTGGGCCGAGACGGCCGCACCACCGGTGTGGGGGAGCCGCTCGAGCAGCACCACGTCGAGTCCGGCTCGGGCAAGAAGAGCGGCGGAGGTGAGGCCGTTGTGGCCACCGCCGACGATCACCACGTCATGGGAGCTCATGGTCGAGACGTTAGCGGTCAGCTCCGACCGACGTCACGGACACGGACCCAGACAGAAGGCACTGCCGGTCAGCGGCTCTTGACGAACTTCAGCTTCTTGAGTGGGTTGCCCTTGGCGATCGAGCCACAGTTGTCGGGGGCCGCCCGATCACCGAAGCGGGAGAGCAGCCAGGTGTAGGCCTCGGGCAGCCAGACCGCGATCGACGTGAAGTGAGTGAGCTTGTATTCGCGGTACTGCACGTCGACGCCGGCCTTGCAGTAGCGGCGAGCCATCGTGCGCACGTCGCCGGCGATCATCACACCGTCGCCCTTGCCGATGCCTGGCTTGTCTCCCTTGGTGCCCTCACCCTCGCCCCACGTGCCCTGGCCGATGAACATCGGGCCACTCGGCGTGCCGTGGGTGGAGAGGATCAGCTTGTTGGCGATCTTGACGAACGGCCTGACCTTCTCGGGCCGGTCGTAGCGGGGCTTCACCATGTCCTTCCACATCAAGCCCTTGTATTTTCCGAGGACCTTGCTGATCGGGGCCTTGCGCATCTCCTTGAAGATCTGTCGACCACGCTTGTTGAGGTAGGGCGTCAGGTCGATGCCCTCGGCCCGGCTGACCCCGATGATCGCCATCGGCATCACGCCTGCCCAGGTACTGGAACCCTCGACGTAACGGAGGTTCCGGCCCGGGTGCACCAGCACCCCACCCATGGCGGTGCCGACGATGCGTCGGGCGATGGCGGGAGCGTAGGTCGCGGCGAGCTCTGCTGCCCAGCCGGACCCGATGGCACCTCCTGAGTAGCCGAACAGGCCGATGGGGGTCCTCTTGCCCACGCCCGTCAGCGGTGTCCGGTGCAGCGCACGCAGCGAGTCGAGGGTGGTGTAGCCGTACTCGGGCCCGGCCGCGAAGTTGGCGGTCTGCCCCTGGGTGTCGGGGATGTTGACCGTGTAGCCCGCGAGCAGGGCGGGCGCGATCAACAGCGTCTCGACGTTGACGATCGCCGGACCCAGCCCCTTGCCTCCGGCGATGGAGGTGGAGGGTTGGTCGGCGGGATTCAGCGAGTCGTAGAACGACTGGTAGGAGATCACCTTCGACGTGCCGAGGGGCACCACCGGGCGGACGACCGTGGTGGCGTTGACGACCTTCCGGCGCTTGAAGTCACGAGTGACGTAGAGGATCTGCACCGCTCGCAGCGGCAGTTTGAGCCCCTGGATGCTGTAGGGGACGGTTCGGGTCCTCAGCACGGTGCCCGGCTTCACCTTCGTGAGTGACTTCCGCCACCTGTAGAAGGGATCGTCGAGAGTGCCCGGTCCGCTCGCCGCCTTGGCTGCAGCCGGGGTGGGAGCGACCGCAGCGACGTACGACGTCCCTCCTGCCGCGCTGGTCGCGCTGGTCGGCGCGGTCAGCATCCCGAGGCCGAGCGCGACGGCCGTGAGCGTCGTCCCGATACGGCGAACTCGTGTCTTCATGTTGGCAACCACGTCAGCTTGCAACGAGCCGGGGGCGTGGGTCGTTACGCGGACCAACGCCGAGGCCCGGCGGGGGTGGGGCTACGGTGCGTGGGCATGCGTCACATGCCTTCATCTGAGATGGTCAGCCTCATCTCGTTCCTGGCGGTCCTGCTGATCTTCTTCAGCATCGACATCCGCAGCCGCGAGCCGAGCGACGACGACCCGTGGCATGCGCAACTCTTCGAGTGGACGTCGCGGATCGGCGGGGTCTCGACCGCTGTCGCGCTGACGCTCGGCTGGATCGATCTCTTCCTGCCCGACGAGGGCAGCCCGATCCATGTTGCGTTGGTGGCGGGCCCCGGGTCGGTGGGTGTCATCTGTGCCGTCGTGCTCGGGCTGGAGATGCTCTGGCAGCGGGAGCGGTGATCGAGCGGCGACGAGCTTCGGGAGAACGACGACAGCGGGCCGGGAGAATCTCCCGGCCCGCTGTTCACCTGGGGTGAGTAACGGGACTCGAACCCGCGACATTCGCCACCACAAGGCGACGCTCTACCAGCTGAGCTATACCCACCATGCCGGTTGCTTGCGCCAACCGGACGGAGAGATTGTAGCCATAGTCAGGGGTGGAAGGCGAATCGGGGTCGGCCAGGCCAGTCACGGAGCCGGCGTACTTCTGACCGATCGCCTTGGCGGTCTCGGAGTCGGGACCGGGAGCGGGCACGAAGACAGCCTCACGGTAGTAGCGCAGCTCCTCGATGCTCTCGCCGATGTCGGCCAGGGCGCGGTGGTTGCCGCGCTTCTCGGGGGACTGGAAGTAGGCGCGCGGGTACCAGCGGCGCGACAGCTCCTTGATGGAGGAGACGTCGACGATGCGGTAGTGGAGGAACGATTCCAGCTCGGGCATGTCACGGGCCAGGAAGGCGCGGTCGGTGGCGACGGTGTTGCCGGCCAGTGGGGGCCTGGATCCGGCGGGGCAGTGTTCCTGGAGGTAGGCGAGGACCTGTTGCTCGGCCTCGGCCAAGGTGATGCCCCCGGCGAGCTCGGGGAGGAGACCCGAGGTGGTGTGCATGTCACGGACGAAGTCGCCCATCTGCTCCAACGCCTCGGCCGGCGGCTTGATGATCAGGTCGATCCCCTCGCCCAGCACGTTGAGCTCGAAGTCGGTCACCAGGGCCGCCACCTCGATCAGCGCGTCAGCGCCGAGGTCGAGGCCAGTCATCTCGCAGTCGATCCACACCAGTCTGTCGTTCACGGCAACGACCCTACTCGCAGCCACCGACTCAGGTTGGTCTCAGGCTGTCCGCCTAGGCTCAGCCCATGCGCGAGTGGGTGGGAACCGTTCTTCGGCTGGTGACGGGCGGTGTCTGGATCGTCGCCGGCGCGATGAAGTTGCCGGATCCGGCAGCCAGTGTGCGGGCCGTCCGGGCCTACGACCTGCTGCCGGAAGCGATCGTGCCCACTGTCGGTCACCTGCTCCCGGTGCTGGAGGTGGCAGTCGGTGCGTGCCTCATCCTCGGCCTGCTGGTGCGTGGCATGTCGGTGATCTCCGCATTGCTCTTCCTGGCCTTCATCATCGGCATCGCCTCGGCCTGGAGCCGTGGCCTCCAGATCGACTGCGGTTGCTTCGGCGGGGGTGGCTTCGACCCTGATGCGTCGGACGCCTATCCGCGCGACATCGCCCGCGACGTCGCGCTGATGGCGGCATCCCTGTGGTTGGTGTGGCGCCCGCGCACGCGTTTCGGTCTCGACAATGTCGTCTTCGGTGACCAACAGGTCGCCCCGGAAATGGAGAATCGATGAACAACGCAGCTCCCGGTCGCCGCAACCTGGCCGTCGCAGGGGTGATCGTCGCCGTACTCGCCCTGGTGGTGGGCATCGGTTGGGCGGTGCAGTCGAGCCGTGACAGCACCGGCGACGCCGCCAAGAACCCCGGCGAGTCGGCGACCGAGGGCGCAACCTCGGCGCCGGTGACTGCTGTCGACACCTACGGGATCGGCGTCGGCTCAGCGGATGCCAAGGCGAAGGTGGAGATCTTCGAGGACTTCCGGTGCCCCCACTGTGCCGACTTCGAGGCGGCGTCGCGAGACTCCCTGCGGGGGCTGGCCGGGGACGGTGCCGCACTTGTCGTCTACCGCCCGATGGCCTTCCTCAACAAGTACTCGGTGCTGGCGATGAACGCCGTGGGCGCGGTCATGGACTCCGGGGACATGGAAGCAGCGCTGGACCTGCACGACCTCTTCTTCGAGCAGCAGCCGGAGGGTGACGACGTTCCGTCGGCCGACTGGTTCATCGAGCAGGCCGCCTCGGTGGGCGCCGACTCGCCTGAGGTCGAGGCTGCCATCCGGGACAATGAGTTCGAGCAGTGGGTGGTCAACGGCACCGACGACGCCTCCAAGCGTGGCGTCACGGGCACCCCGACTGTTTTCGTCAACGGCGAGCAGGTCCTCGGTGCCAGCATCGAGGAGCTCGCCGCCGAGACGGTGAAGGCGATCGAGGCTGCGCAGTAGGCGGTGGCAGACTGACCCGTTGTGAGTGACCTGACTGCCTTCATCGCGGGCCTGCCCAAGGCTGAGTTGCACGTGCACCACGTGGGGTCCGCCTCCCCGCGGATCGTGTCGGAGCTGGCCGAGCGCCACCCCGGAGTGGTGCCGAGCGACGCTCAAGCCCTGGCCGACTTCTTCACCTTCCGCGACTTCGCACACTTCATCGAGGTCTACCTCGCCGTCGTCGACCTGATCCGCACGCCTGAAGACGTCGAGCTGCTCACCTACGAGGTGGCACGTGAGATGCGTGAAGGGCAGAACCTGAGGTACGCCGAACTCACCTGCACGCCCTACACATCGGTCATCCGGGGCATCCCCATCGAGGCCTACACCGAGGCGATCGAGTCGGCACGCGAACGGGCCGAGCGTGACTTCGGTCTGACCCTGCGCTGGATCTATGACATCCCCGGCGAAAGTGGACTCCCGGCTGCCGACGCCACGCTCGACTACGTCTTGAAGCATCGGGTCGACGCGTTGGTCGGATTCGGTCTGGGCGGTCCGGAGATCGGGGTGCCCCGTCCGCAGTTCCAGCGCCACTTCGATGCGGCGCGTACGGCGGGACTCAGGTCCGTGCCCCACGCCGGCGAGACGACGGGGCCCGAGACGGTGTGGGACGCCGTACGTCTGTTGGGCGCGGAGCGCATCGGCCACGGCACCAGCAGCGCCGAGGACCCGGAGCTGCTGGCGCACCTCGCCGAGCGTGGCATCGCACTGGAGGTGTGTCCGTCGTCCAACATCGCCACCCGGGCCGTGGAGTCACTCGCCGTGCACCCGCTCAGGGCCTTCCGCGACGCGGGGGTGGTGGTGACGATCAACTCCGACGACCCGCCGATGTTCGGCACGGACCTGAACTCGGAATACGCGATCGCAGCCGAGTTGCTTGAACTGGACGAGGCCGGGGTGGCGGAGCTGGCCGTCGCTGCCGTCGACGCCTCCTTCGCGCCCGAAGCGGTGAAGGCCGACCTCCGCACCGAGATCGCAACCCACTTGGCAACCAGCTGGTCCGCCGAAGGAGACAACTGAGCATGGTCGACATCAAGATCACCACGATGCGCCAGCGCATGGTCGACGGTGAACCGTTCCGGCACGACGACCGCGGCCTGCGCGCTGCTCAGGAGGTCGCCGAGGAGCGATGCCGCGCTTTCAACGACGCGGCCTCGACCGAGCGGCCGCTCAAACTGGCCAACCTGGTCGCCGAGTTGGGGGAGGAGACCCTCGTCAGGGCTCCGCTGCACGTGGAGTTCGGAGTCCGGGTGAAGATCGGCGCACGTTGTGTCATCGGGCCCGGACTGGTGGTGCAGGACCACGGCGACGTCACCATCGGAGACGACGTGCAGATCGGTGCTGGAGTCCAGCTCCTCACGCTCACACTGCCCGTGCAGGCAGCGCCGCGCCGCGACAAGTGGGCAGCTGCCTCACCTGTGACGGTCGGCGACAACGTCTCCCTCGGCGCGGGCGTCATCGTCAATCCGGGCGTCACGATCGGCAACGACACCGTCGTCGGTGCCGGCTCGGTCGTGATCGACGACCTCCCCGCCGGTGTGCTCGCCGTGGGCAACCCCGCCAAGGTCATCGGCAAGGTCGGCTAACCCAACCCCGTCGCTCGCCCGTTGCCCGGCCCCGCCCGTTGGTCGAGCCAACCCGTTGCCCGAGCCAACCCGTTGGTCGAGCCTGTCGAGACCCCCATTCGTCTGACGTGGGCGACGAGGACGTGGTCCGCGCAGGGTCCCGAGGCTCCCCGGTTGGCACGCTCTCGGCGAGGGACGCCGTGTGGGGCAGTGCCGGCTCGACGCTGCCCCATTCCTGCCCCACGCGGCGCCCATTTTTCACTTGCGCCCCCGGCAGGATTCGAACCTGCGACCGTCGGATTAGAAGGCCGATGCTCTATCCAGCTGAGCTACGGAGGCATGGTCGCTGAGGACCGGCGTGGATTCTATCGGGCGAAGCCGTGTGTCTGGTCATCCGGCAGGTGCTCAGGTTGGCGGACCCCCGGCGGGCGAGCGAGAGTCAGGGATCGCCCACACGGTGACGTCGGCGCCGACGGCCGGGCCCGCGGGGAGTTGGTCGTCGGTGCTCAGCACCACCCGCATCCCCTTGGGCACGGGCACGGGCTGGTCGCCCAGGTTGGTGAGGACCAAGATCTCGCCAGCGGGCGTCGTACGTCGCAGCGCCACCACACGCTCATTGCCGAGCGTCGTGTCCCACGTGAGTTCGCCGAGTCCCAGGGCGAGCTCACGTCGTAGCCGCAGGGCTGCTCGGTAGAGCTCGAGCGTGGAACCGGCCACACCGGCCTGCCGGTCTGCGGCCAACTCACCGTACGACGGGGGTTGTGGCAGCCACGTGGCCCCGGTGGTGTTGAACCCGAACGCCGGGGCATCCGCGTGCCAGGGGATCGGCACCCGGCAGCCGTCACGCCCGACCAAGCCGCCGTCGGTGCGGAACCAGGTCGGGTCCTGACGGGCCTCGTCGGGCAACGTCGTGTGCTCGGGCAGGCCGAGCTCCTCACCCTGGTAGAGATAGGCGGATCCCGGGAGCGCCAGCATGAGTGCGCTCGCTGCCCGCGCTCGTCGCAGGCCGAGTGTGGCGTCGGGCTGCGGGTCGCGCGGACCGATGCCGATCCCGATGTGGTCACCTGGTCGAGCCGTGGCGAACCGGGTGGCGTGGCGGACCACGTCGTGGTTGCTGAGCACCCACGTGGTCGGCGCGCCGACCGCGTGGTTCGCGGTGATCGAGCGTTCGACGGCCTGCCGCAAGGAATCGGCCTCCCACGAGGCGCCGAGATAGTTGAAGTTGAAGGCTTGGTGCATCTCGTCGCCGCGCACGTAGCGGGCCAGCCGCGTGGGTGGCTCCACCCACGCTTCGGCCACCAGGATTCGCGAGCCGGCGGGATCGTAGGAGTCGACGACGTCACGCCACGTCCGATAGATCTCATGCACCTCGTCCTGGTCCCACATCGGCGGGACGGGCGCGTCCTCGGCACCGAACTTCTCCAACGCCGCGATCGGATCCCAATCGGGGAGGCCCTCCTGCTTGACCAGTGCGTTGGCGACATCGACCCGGAAACCGTCGACTCCGCGGTCGAGCCAGAAGCGGAGGATGTCGAGGAACTCGGCACGGACCTGCGGATGCTGCCAGTTGAGATCTGGTTGCCTGCTGTCGAAGAGGTGCAGGTACCACTGCCCAGGGGTGTGGTCCGCCTCGTTCACCCGAGTCCAGGCAGGCCCACCGAACATGCTGGACCAGTTGTTGGGAGGCTCCTCCCCGCGCGGCCCGCGGCCGTCGCGGAAGACGTAGCGTTCCCGCTCCGGGCTCAGGGGAGACGCGGCCAGCGCCGCTCGGAACCACGCGTGCTCGTCGGAGGTGTGGTTGGGCACCAGATCGACCAGCACCCGCAACCCGAGATCGTGGGCTCGTGCGACCAGCCTCTCGGCGTCGCCCAGGTCGCCGAAGACCGGATCGACCTCGCGGTAGTCGGCGACGTCGTAGCCGGCATCGGCCATGGGGGAGCGATAGAACGGTGAGAGCCAGATGGCGTCGACGCCGAGGGCCGCCACGTGCTCCAACCGTGCTGTGACCCCGGGCAGGTCGCCCACTCCGTCGCCGTTCGCGTCGGCGAACGAACGCGGATAGATCTGGTAGATGACGGCGTCGCGCCACCACGCAGCGGCCGTCGACGGGTCAGGTGTCATGGCAGCATCCTGCACTGCCCTGCCATCACCCCGGCTGCGACTGCTCGTCTCGGCGAGGCGGCATCGCGGTGATGGCGCGCTGGGTGAGGAGCGCGATCATCCGGGCAAGCCGCTTGCGCTTCTTCTCCGGCATGGCGTCCCAGCTGCCGGCCTTGCGTTGTTCGGCCAAGCCGCGTGCGCCGGCCTCCGCGGCTGCGACGAGCTCCTCGATGGAGAAGGTCGGCTGACCGCCCGGAGTGGGGCGCTCGGGAAGTGCCGTGAGCGCAGGAAGCACCATTTCGCCCGCGGCAGCCTTGAGCTGGTACTTCTTGAACTTCGCGAGTTGTGCCCAGTCGTCCTTGCCCTTGCGGCGCCGCCACGGAACCTTGCGGGCGAGGAACAGCTCCAGCGCGATCGCATCGACGGCGACGGTCATCTCGTGTTCGGTGAACTGCACGCAGAGAGTCTCTCCCATGGCCGCGTCCGGTGCCGAGTCGCCGGCGGATCTCAGCGGCCGCTGAGTTCACCCATCCACGCCTCGACGTCGTCGGCGGAGCGAGGAGGGCCTCGGAGAGGTTGTGGTTGCCGTCGTCGGTGACCACGATGTCGTCCTCGATGCGGATGCCGATGCCACGCAGCTCCTCGGGCACGAGCAGGTCATCTGCCTGGAAGTAGAGGCCGGGCTCGACGGTGAGCACCATGCCCGGGGCGAGGTCGGCGTGCGTGTAGGCCTCCGGAGCCGCGGCACCGCAGTCGTGCACGTCCATGCCGAGCATGTGACTGGTGCCGTGCAGGGTCCAGCGGGAGTAGACCTTCGAGTCGGGGTCGAGTGCCTCTTCGGCCGACACCGGGAGCAGGCCCATGTCGTCGAGGCCGTGGGCAAGCACCTCCATCGCGGCCTGGTGGGCGGCGAGGAACTTCGCCCCCGGCTGCACGGCGGCGATACCCGCCTCCTGGGCGTGGAAGACCAGCGAGTAGAGATCGCGCTGCAAGGGAGTGAAGGTGCCGTCGACCGGCAGGGTGCGGGTCACGTCGGCCGTGTAGAGGTGGTGGCCCTCGACACCCATGTCGAGCAGCACCAGTTCGCCCGGAGTGATCGGGCCGGTGTTGTCGATCCAGTGCAGCGTCGTGGCATGCGAGCCGCCGCCCACGATCGAGTCGTAGCCGATGTCGTTGCCCATGGCCCGTGCGCGTCGGAAGAAGGTGCCCTCGATCCACCGCTCGCCGTACTTCAGCACGTTGTCCCACTCCCGCACCGAGTCCTCGAAGCCGAGGGTGGTGGCATCGCACGCAGCAGCGAGCTCGCCGAGCTCCCAGTCGTCCTTCACCAGACGCAGCTCCGAGGCGATGCGGCCCAGCTCGCGATCGCGCTCGGCATCGGCGAGCGCGAGAGCATCGACGCGCGGATCGATGCCACGCAGCACCCTGGTCTTGGGAGCCGAGAGGAGCCGGTCGGCCAACTCGTCGACGTGGCGGCACTCGATGCCGAACGTGGTGGAGAGCTCCAGCAGCGAGGGACGCTCGCCCGCCCACAACGCGCCGTAGTCACGGTCGCGGAAGAACTCGTCCGTGTCGCGTCCCGAACGGGGACGCACGTAGAGCACCGACTCTCCACTGGGCTCGATGACCAGGACCGCGTCGGAGGTCTGGTTGCCCGAGAAGTAGGCGTGCGCGGTGTCAGCACGGAAGCGGTAGTTGGTGTCGTGGGCGCGCACCTTGTAGCCGCCGGCGGGGAGGACCAGCGTCTCGCCCGGCAGAGCCTCGGCCAGGGCCTGACGGCGTCGGGCTGCCGGGGCGGCCACCGGGCTCGCCGGCTTGGTGGAGTCTCGGTCGGCCCAACCCTGACGCATGAATGCCGACCACGCCTGGGGGACCGAAGGGTCGTGCGTCTCCGTCTTGACCTTGTTGCCGTTGCCTGTCTGGGTGCCCTGCTGCTCGTTCACGCCTCCCACCATACGCGCGCGACCCGAGCCGGCAGATACCCTTCTGCCCATGCCAGCCCACCGGTCAGAGAGCCTCGTCTTCACCGTCGTGGTCTCGGTGATCGCGCTGCTGGCAGCGATCCCCATCGCGCTGCTACTGGCACTCTCCGGAGAGCCGGGGACGCTGGCGCTGGCAGCCGTGCTGGCCTTCATCCCGGTCGGGCCCTTGGTCGCCGCCTATCTCTGGCTCGACCGCTATGAACCGGAACCGCGCAGCCTGCTGGCGGCGGCTCTGGCGTGGGGCGCCTTCGTGGCGACTCTCGGCGCCCTCGTCGTGCAGGGGCTGGGCGGCTTCGTGGCCGGCTTCTCCGAGCAGGCATCGCTGGCGATCGTTGCGCCGTTCGCCGAGGAGGCGACCAAGGGCCTCTTCCTGCTCCTGCTGCTCATCTGGCGTCGCCAGGAGTTGGACGGCGTTCTCGACGGCATCGTCTATGCAGGCATGGTCGGCATCGGCTTCGCCTTCACCGAGAACATCCTCTACCTCGCGGCGGCGTACGGCGGCACCTCCGCCGAGCAGCCCGGCGGGCTGGGCAGCCTCGGCGCGACCTTCGTCGTACGTTGTCTCGCCAGTCCGTTCGCCCACCCGTTCTTCACCGCGTTCTTCGGCATCGGTGTGGGACTTGCGATCGCCAGCACGAGCCGGACTGTCCGTTGGCTTGCGCCGGTGGTCGGCTATCTCTGTGCAGTCGGCCTGCACGCGGCCTGGAACGGGTCGACGCTCCTTGCCGAGGGGGTCGGGTTCTTCGGTGTCTACTTCCTGGTGATGGCGCCTCTCTTCGCCCTGATGATCCTGCTCGCGGTCTGGGTCCGCAGCCGTGAGCGGCTGTTGCTGACGGCAGCACTGGACGACGCATCGAGGAGGGGCCTGATTCCCGCGGAGGACATCCCGCACGTCGTGGATCTGGGTGCTCGTCGGCGCGCCCGTAGGTTCGCGAAGCAGCGCGGCGGCGTGCACGGGGTCACGTTGATGCGGGACTACCAACAGGCCGCCGTGGAACTGGGATACCTTCATCACCGTGTGCTTCGGGGGACGGCGCCCCCGAAGCACGTGGAGCGCGGCCAACGCTTCGTCGACCAGATGCACCACGCCCGGGGCCAGATCGCTTTCCCCGTCACGCCCGCAGGAGGCCACCACCGATGACCGAGTCCAACCGGATGCTCACCTCACTCGTGCAGCTGCACAGCGCACTGCAGGAGGCGACGCTCCCACTGGACCTCCCCGGCGTCGACGCGCATCGGGAGAGCCGCACCGAGATGGTCGACCAGCTCGAGGACTACATGATCCCTCGACTGACGACGATCGACGCACCCATGCTGGCGGTGGTCGGAGGGTCGACCGGCGCCGGCAAGTCCACTCTCGTCAACACGATGGTGGGGAGCCCCGTCACCCAGTCCGGACTGCTCCGGCCGACGACCATGTCGCCGGTCCTGGTGCACCACCCCGACGACGCGCGCTGGTTTGGCCAGGACCGGATCCTGCCGGACCTCGCGAGGGTGAAGGTGCCCACCATCGACCCGCGTTCGCTGCAGCTCGTCGCGTCCGCCAACGTCCCGCGGGGTCTGGCGATCCTCGACGCTCCCGATGTCGACTCGGTGGAGGAGGCCAACCGCACGCTCGCCGCGCAGCTGCTGGCTGCCGCCGACCTGTGGTTGTTCGTGACTTCCGCCGCCCGCTATGCCGACCAGGTGCCGTGGGACTTCCTGAAGCAGGCCGCCGATCGAGGCACGGCCGTCGCGATCGTGCTCGACCGGACACCGCAGGAGGCCGTCGATCCGGTGGCCACCCACCTGGCGCGGATGCTGGCCAGCCGCGGTCTGAAGGATTCGCCGCTCTTCATCGTCAAGGAGAGCCCCGTCGACGACAACGGCCTGTTGCCGCCGGTCAACGTCGCCGACATCCGCGGCTGGTTGCAGTCGCTCGCTGCCGACAGCGAGGCGCGCGACGCCGTCGTACGCCAGACGCTCAGCGGCGCGATCCGCAGCGTCTCCGGCCGGGCCTACACGATCGCTGATGCTGCGGCCGAGCAGGCCGATGCGGTCAACGGGCTCCGCGACGACGTCGCAGCGGCCTACGACAGGGCACGCGCCGACGTCCACACCGCCACCGCGGACGGCACCTTGATGCGTGGTGAGGTGCTCGCCCGCTGGCAGGAGTTCGTCGGCACCGGGGAGCTGCTCCGCTCCTTGGAGACCCAGGTCGGTCGGATCCGCGATCGCCTGGTCAACGCCATCAAGGGCAAGCCGCAGCAGGCCGACCGGGTCCAGGTGGCTGTCGAGTCAGGCCTTGAGAAGCTCCTGCTCGAGCACGCCGAGAAGGCCGCCGAGAAGGCTGCGGCCTCGTGGCGTTCGACCGCCCAGGGCAAGGCGTTGATCGCCTCCAGCGAGGCCGACGTCACGCGTGCCTCCCGGGAGTTCCGCCGCCAGGCGGAGCAGGCTGTCCGCGAATGGCAGCAGGGCGTGCTCGCGATGGTGAGGGCCGAGGGGGCCGACAAGCGCACCAGCGCCCGTTTCATGGCGTTCGGTGTCAACGGGCTCGCTGTCGCGCTGATGATGGTGGTCTTCGTGCACACCGGCGGTGTCACGGGCGCCGAGGCCGGGGTCGCAGGAGGCAGCGCGGTACTGGGCCAGAAGCTTCTCGAGGCAGTCTTCGGTGACCAGGCCGTGCGTTCCCTTGCCGCACGCGCCCGTGAAGACCTCGATCGCCGTACGTCGGTGTTGCTGTCGGCCGAGCAGGACCGCTTCGTGCGGCTGGTCGATGCCCTCGGTGTGAACGACGAGGCATCGGGTCGGCTGCGCCAGGCTGCTCGCCGGGTGACCGACGAGCGGTTTGCGCAGCAGCAGCACGCGCCGGGTGATCACTCGGCGTGAGTTCCGCTGAGGTGACGCCGAATCGTTGCGCCACCTCCGTGGCACTAGAGTTGGAGCAACCGAGGTTGGATCGCAGAGGGAGAAGATGACGTCGATGCTCGATGGAGCCAAGCGGTTGGTTGCCGGTGGCTCTGACCTCGGACCGCGGGTCGCCGGACTGGAGACCGCTGTGGGACACGCTCGGGGTCGTCTCGACGACGAGCTCGTCGAGTCTGCCGAGGAGATGGTGGAGCGTACCCTCGCCCGCCTGCGTCTGTCGGCCGAGCACACCGTCATCGCGATCGCCGGAGCCACGGGATCCGGCAAGTCGTCGACCTTCAACGCCGTCACTGGCCTCGAGCTCTCGGCCGTCGGGGTCCGCCGTCCGACCACGTCCTGGGCGACCGCCTGTGTATGGGGTGATGACGGCGCCGGCGAACTGCTCGAGTACCTCGGCATACCGGCGCGCCACCAGACCACGCGTGATTCGATCGTCGACACGGGCAAGGAGGACCGCCGCTTTCACGGCACCGTCCTGCTCGACCTGCCCGACCACGACTCCACGGAGCTCTCCCACCACCTCGAGGTCGACCGGCTGGTGAAGCTGGCCGACGTGCTCGTGTGGATCGTGGACCCGCAGAAGTACGCCGACGCCGCACTCCACGAGCGTTACCTGCGCAAGCTCGCGCGGCACGCCTCGGTCATGGTCGTCGCGCTCAACCACATCGACACGGTGCCGCTCGAACAGCGCGACGCGATGCTGGCCGACGTGCGCCGCCTCATGGACAACGACGGTCTCTCCGAGGTGCCGGTGCTCGCGATCAGCGCGCGCTTCGGCGACGGCATGGATGAGTTGAAGGACGAGCTGGCCGCTCGCGTCGCCTCCAAGAAGGCCACTCGCACCCGCCTCGAGGCCGACATCCGCGCCGCTGCGGGCGCGCTGGCAGCCGAATCCGGCACCGGTCGTCCCCAGGCCCCGCCGCGGGAGCGTCTCGACGAGCTCGAGACCGCCTTCGCCGACGCTGCGGGTGTGCCCGTCGTCGTGGAGGCAGTCGCTGACTCCACCCGGGTGCGGGCCCGGCGGGCCACTGGCTGGCCGCTCACCTCCTGGGTCTCCAGGCTGAGGACCGATCCTCTCAAGAAGCTCCACCTCGACCTGGGCGGCGACGCCAAGGAGATCAGCGGAACCAGGGTCCGGGTGCCCGAGGTGGGGCCCGTCCAGGGGGCCCGCATCGATTCCGCCGTGCGCTCGCTCGCCGACGAGGTCAGCGCCCTCATGACGCCGCCGTGGCGCACCAGCATTCGCGCCGCTGCCACCTCACGCAGCGACGAGGTCACCAGCGAGCTCGACCGCGCACTCTCCTCGGTCGACCTGGGCGCCCGTGGCCTGCCGTGGTGGGCGCACCTGGTGCGGCTCCTCCAGTGGCTGTTGATCCTGGCTGCCGTCGCCGGCGGGATCTGGCTGGTCATGGGCGCGGTCTCCTCGGCCGAGTCCGGTCCGTGGGTCGACCCCGCAGACGTTGCCGGCGTACCGCTGCCGTTGCTCTTGTTGATCGCAGGCCTCGGCCTCGGGTTGGTGCTCGCGGTCGTCTCCCGCTTGGTCGTCGGCTGGGCAGCCCGCTCCAGGGCGCGCGCCGCCGATCGGGCACTGCGCGCTGCCATCCGCGAAGTCTCCGACACCCTCGTCGTGCAGCCCATCGAGGCCGAGCTCGCCTCCTACGAGGCTGTTCGCACCGGGCTCAACGACGCCCTTCGCTGAATCGTTCACGTTCTGGGAATTCCCCGCCCGGGCGGGGAATTGCCTTCTTGGTGTGCGTAGCCACAGCCACCAGGTGTGCAATTTCCTCGGCAGGTGAGACGGCTGAGGCCGCTGAGGTGTGTACGTCGCCCCGCACGATCGCGTCGCTGCCCACCTGAGCGGGGTGGTCCGCTCTCGGCGAGGCACGCTGTGGACGACGCAGTGTCTCCACAGGATCCGTCGGCGCGCTGCCGGATGTCGCGGTGACAGCGCACCCTGATCGGTGTCCACACCCCCGATCCAGGAGCAGTCCATGAACGAGAGCTACGTCAACATCTGCGGCTATCTCGGCAACGAGGTCGAGACCCGCATGGTGGGAGAGCTGAACAGCGTCGCCACCTTTCGAGTGGCCTCCACCCCGCGCCGCTGGAGCGCCAAGGAGCGGGAGTGGGTCGACGCTGCGACCAACTGGTACACCGTCAATGCCTGGCGCACGTTGGGCCGCAACTGCGCTGACTCGCTCAAGAAGGGTGACGCCGTCACCATCTACGGCAAGCTCAGCACCCAGGTCTGGCGAGACGAGAACGGCAACGACCGCCAGACCATGGTGGTCGACGCCGCCTATGTCGGTCACGACCTCAATCGGGGCTGCAGCACCTTCGTGCGCAGCACCGCGGAGAGTGTCGACCCGGGCAGGTTGGCCGCCGCCAACGGGGCACTCGGCGTCGGTGGCCCCCAGATGAGCAGTGACGGCAAGGTGCTGGCCGACATGGTGGAAGGTGACTCCGACGACACTGATGACCACGACGTGGCCAGAGCCAGCTGAGTCGACGTCCTGAGTCGGCGGCCCGGTTGGAGTCGAGGGTCCTCCGGGCCGTAGGCTCACCTGTCATGGCTGAGTATGTGTTCACACTGCGCAACGTCCGCAAGGCGCACGGTGAAAAGGTTGTCCTCGACAACGTGACCCAATCGTTCCTTCACGGAGCCAAGATCGGTGTCGTCGGACCCAACGGCGCCGGCAAGTCGTCGTTGCTGAAGATCATGGCCGGGATCGACCAGCCCAACAACGGTGACGCGATCAAGGACCCCGATGCCACCGTCGGCATGCTCCAGCAGGAGCCCCCGCTCAGCGAGGGCAAGACCGTGCTCGAGAACGTCGAAGAAGCGGTTGTCGAGATCAAGACGAAGCTCGACCGCTACAACGCGATCTCCGAGGAGATGGCCAATCCGGACGCCGACTTCGACACGCTCCTGGCCGAGATGGGCGACCTGCAGACCGACCTCGACCACGCCAACGCATGGGACCTCGACAGCCGTCTCGACCAGGCGATGGACGCCCTGCGCTGTCCGCCGCCGGATGCGCTGGTCGACAATCTCTCGGGTGGAGAGCGGCGCCGAGTGGCCCTGTGCAAGCTGCTGCTCCAGCAGCCCGACCTGCTCCTGCTCGACGAGCCCACCAACCACTTGGACGCCGAGTCCGTGCAGTGGCTTGAGGGACACCTGAAGTCCTACCCGGGCGCCGTCTTGGCCATCACCCACGACCGCTACTTCCTCGACAACGTCGCCGAGTGGATCGCCGAGGTCGACCGCGGTTCGATCCACGGCTACGAGGGCAACTACACGACCTATCTCGAGACCAAGAAGGAACGTCTCAAGATCGAGGGTCAGAAGGATGCCAAGCGCGCCAAGATGCTCGAGAAGGAACTCGAGTGGGTGCGCTCCAACGCCAAGGCCCGCCAGACCAAGTCCAAGTCGCGTCTCGCTCGCTACGAGGAGCTCGCCGCGGAGGCCGACAAGGCCCGCAAGATCGACACGGCCGACATCAACATCCCGCCGGGCCCGCGCCTGGGTGACGTGGTGCTCGAGGCGGAGCACCTGGTGAAGGCCTTCGACGGTCGCACCCTGTGGAGCGACATCTCCTTCTCGCTCCCGCGCGCCGGCATCGTCGGCATCGTGGGCCCCAACGGCGTCGGCAAGACCACGCTGTTCCGGATGATCACGGGGTCCGAGGAGCCCGACTCCGGTGAGCTCAAGGTCGGGCAGACCGTGAAGATCTCCTACGTCGACCAGAGCCGTGGCGGCATCGACCCCAACAAGAACGTCTGGGAGGTCGTCTCCGACGGGCTCGACCACATCAAGGTCGCCAACTTCGAGATGAACTCGCGCGCCTACGTCGCCTCCTTCGGCTTCAAGGGCCCCGACCAGCAGAAGAAGGCCGGAGTGCTCTCCGGCGGTGAGCGCAACCGTCTCAACCTCGCGCTCACCCTCAAGCAGGGTGGCAACATGCTGCTCCTCGACGAGCCCACCAACGACCTCGACGTGGAGACTCTCTCCGCACTCGAAGATGCCTTGCTCGACTTCCCGGGTTGTGCCGTGGTCACCTCCCACGACCGGTGGTTCCTCGACCGCATCGCCACCCACATCCTCGCCTGGGAGGGCGACGACGAGGACGGCGGCAAGTGGTTCTGGTTCGAGGGCAACTTCGCTGCCTACGAGGCAAACAAGATCGAGCGCCTGGGCATCGAGGCTGCGCGGCCCCACCGGGTCACGCACCGCCGCCTGACCCGCGACTGAGCTGAGTACGACCGCGGCGGCCCGCTCCCGAGCATTCGGGGGCGGGCCGCCGCGATTTCACCAACCGGAGTGGTGACGTGGTCAGCGGATGTCGGCCTCGGGGGCCTCCGGCACCAGCTGGTCGGCCACTGCGTTGAAGATCCTGCCCATCGCCGCGAAGTCGTCTGTTGCGGCGAGGTCGACCAGGTGCTCGCGGACACCGGTCACGTGCGTCGGCGCCGCGGCCACCAGGAGGTCATGCCCCGCCGGCGTCAGCTGCGCGGTCACGCCGCGTCCGTCGGTTCCTGACGGCATGCGCTGGACCAGGCCGGCAGTCTCCATCCGCTTGACCGTGTGGGTGACCCGGCTCCGGCTGAAGCGCATGGCGTCAGCGAGCGATGACATCCGCATGCAGTTGTCGTCGTTCTCCGAGAGCCGGACCAGCACCTCGTACTCGTTCAGCCCGATCCGGAACTCTGCCCGCAACTCGTCGTCGAGCTTGTCGAGCAACAACGTGGTGCCCACGAGGTAGGCACGCCAGGTGCGTTGCTGGTCACGGTTCAGCCAACGGACCTCGTCCGGGTCCGGGCTCGCGGCACTCAGAGCCGCTCCAAGATGAGCGCCATGCCCTGGCCGCCGCCCACGCACATGGTGATCAGACCGGTGGACTTGTCGTGCCAGTCCAAGGAGTTGAGCAGCGTGTTCTGAAGGCGCGCGCCGGTCATGCCGAAGGGGTGCCCCACGGCGATCGCACCACCGTTGACGTTGAGACGGTCGAGGTCGATGCCGAGGTCCTGGTAGGACGGGACGACCTGCGCGGCGAAGGCCTCGTTGATCTCGACGAGGTCGATGTCGCCGATGCTCATGCCAGCGCTGGCGAGGGCGCGCTTCGTCGCCTCGACCGGTCCGAGGCCCATGATCTCGGGGAGAGTCCGGAGACGCCGGTCGACACGATGCGCGCAAGCGGCTTGAGGCCGAGCTCGGCGGCCTTGGTGTCGGACATGATGACCACGGCGGCAGCGCCATCATTGAGCGGGCAGCAGTTGCCTGCGGTGACCACACCGTCGGGACGGAACACCGGGTCGAGACCGGCGATGCCCTCGTAGGTGACGCCGGCGCGTGGGCCGTCGTCGGCCGAGACAACCTGGCCGTCAGGAGTGGTCACCGGGGTGATCTCGCGGGCCCAGAAGCCGTCGGCGATCGCCTTCTCGGCGAGGTTCTGCGAGCGTACGGCGAACTCGTCGAGCTCCCGGCGGTCGAGGCCACGCATCCGCGCCACGTTCTCCGCGGTCTGCCCCATGGCGATGTAGGCGTCGGGCAGGAGGCCGTCCTCCCGTGGGTCGCGCCAGTCCTGCCCGCCCTTCGCCATCTCCTCGGTGCGGGCGGTCGCGTCGTCGAAGAGCGGGTTGCGGGTGTTGGGGATGTGGTCGGAGGTGCCGAACTTGAAGCGGGACACGGTCTCCACCCCGGCGGAGATGAAGGCGTCGCCCTCCCCGGCCCTGATCGCGTGGAAGGCCATCCGCGTGGTCTGCACCGAGGAAGCGCAGTAGCGGGTCACGGTGGCTCCGGGCACCGGGTCCATGTCGTTGAGGGTGTTGACGATCTTCGCCATGTTGTTGCCCATCTCGCCGCCGGGCAGCCCGCAACCGAGATAGAGGTCGTCGATCGACTTGGGGTCGAGTGCGGGGATCTTCTCGAGCGCAGCGCGGATGATCAGCGCCGCGAGATCGTCGGGTCGGAAGTCCTTCAATGACCCCTTGTTGGCCCGACCGATGGGGCTACGGGCTGCAGAAACGATGACGGCCTCGGGCATGACGCTCCTTCGAGAGGGGGAACCGGGGTTTCAGACTAGCCCCCGTCGGCGTCGAGGAGAGGGCTCGGTGGGTGGTCCACAGCACACGGGTGGAGGTCCCGCTGGGCTGTGCCGGGTGCGACGATGTCCCCGTGCGCCATCTCTACAGCTGCCCGATCCGCTGGGCCGACCTCGACATGCTCGGACACGTCAACAACGTCATCTATGTCGACTACCTGCAAGAAGCTCGCATCGACATGCTGAGGACCCACTCACCCGGATCACGAGCCATCGAGCTGGGGGAGGGGCTCGTCGTCGTGCGCCACGACGTGCAGTTCGCTGCGCCCCTGCTGTTTCGCCACGAGCCCGTCTCCATCGAGTGCTGGGTCACCGAGATCCGCCCGGCGAGCTTCACCATGGCCTACGAGGTCTTCGACGAGACCGCCGAGGGGCGTCGGGTCTATCTCAAGGCGACCACGGTGCTGACCCCCTTCGTGTTCACGGAGGAGCGGCTGCGGCGGTTGAGACCGGACGAGAAGGAGGTGCTCCACACGTTCCTCGAACCTTCCCCCTTGCCTCCGTCGACGCCGATGACGGCTCCGAAGGAGGTCAAGGAGGGGACCTACGAACTCCGAGTGCGCTTCAGCGACGTCGACGCCTTCAACCACGTCAACAACGTCAAGTACTTCGAGTACTTCCAGGAAGCGCGCATCGCCTGCTGAAGCGGCACACGAAAAACGACGTAACTGGTTTGTTCCCTGAAGTCACGGTAGGCGATGCACGCCTGAGTACTCGAGTACTTGACGTTGTTGTGTGGCTTATGGTGAAGACGTCGACGTCGCTGAAGCTCGAAGTTCGTAGGTCCCATGACCTCCTTCGGAGCCGTCATCAATCGTGCGGAAGCAGAAGGTTCGAAGAACGTGTGGAGCGCACCTCCTTCTCGTCCGGTCGCAGCCGCCGCCCGCCCTCCTCCGCCGGTCTGCCTCATCGTAGGCTCGCGCCGGGCGGATCTCGGTGAGCCTCGATGGAACGAGCTCGTGGCAAAAACAGCAGGCACAGCAAGCTACGTCGTGGCACGTAGCGGCCCTCTCCCCCAGCTCGATGGCTCGTGATCCAGGTTGAGTGGAACCTCAGTATGTCGATGCGAGCTTCTTAGTGTCGGCATAGATGACGTTGACGTGTCAGTATGTCGAGGTCGGCTGGCAGATCGAACAGCTGCTAGAAGATAACGCAGATATCGTCGCACCCAGCAACGGAATCCACTGATTGTGCTGTGGACCCTTGCCGAGCCCACAAACCTCGACAGGCTGTCTGAACCCCGGTTCCCGAAGGGCTGTGCCAGGCCATCATCCTGCCGCAGCCACCGGTCGGGCAACCAAGATTGAAGGGCTTCCGACCCGGTGTCCGCGGCTGATCTCCGCTGCGCTGGAAAATCTCGACCCCAAGTCGATCGACGACCTATCTCGGTGCGGCTGCCCGGCAGCGAGATGGAGCAACAATATGGCGAAGATCGAGCACCCTCAACGTGGACCCAGTGCCCAGGCTCACCGTGTTACTACGCGCTTCCCTCGGTATGCCGAGACTGCGCGGATAACCTTCCCGCGTCGAGCGACGCCTCATCCGCCGGAAGTGGCCAAATGTCCGCTTCAAGTTCCGCCTCGACCCGCCCCCGCACCCGCAACCCGCTCTTCGCTGCGACGCGACCGCCGCGAAGGGCGGGCGGGACTGGCGCGACCGCAGGAGGACTGCCCGACGCCTCCAGCAGGCCGCGAGCGCGCCGGCGCGGACCGTGGCGCCTCCGCCGAAGACTCGACGAGTTCGCCGTACGCTCGCAGAACCTCGCCGAGGAGGCGATCGCTTCTGGGCCCGCGGATCACCCGGTGACCCTCACGACGGCAGGTGTCTCGGCCGACG
>NZ_JAKGRW010000046.1 GCF_021555175.1 Nocardioides alcanivorans
CCCGTTGGTCGAGCTTGTCGAGACCACCTCGCCCCGCCCACCCCGCTGGTCGAGCTTGTCGAGACCCAGCCGCCCGCCCACCCCGTTGGTCGAGCCTGTACTCCGGTGGTCGAGCTTGTCGAGACCTCGTCCCGGCAGTGCGGCCGGTGGTTGTCCACAGCCTGAGTCCCGGTGCCCCGTGTTGTGTCGGAGCCAAATGTTGGACTGGTTCCATGATCGAAATCGACGCCCGTCACCAGCCCTACGAGGTCTCTGACCTCGATGGCGGGACCCTGCTCGGCTTCCTCGCCGAGAACCGGATCGTCGAGCTGAAAGCAATCCGCAGCAAACTCCGCCTCGCCTACCAGTGGGCGATCATGCACCCACCGTCCCCTGACAAGCCGAAGGCGGTGGTGGGTGACGAAACGCTGTTTCCCTCCGACTGTGAACAGGCGATCTCGGGTGACGGCACCCCTGATGTCGCGTTGTTCGCGGTCGAGGAGCTCGCCGCATCAGGTGGGATGTCGCGTGCTGCTGGGTTCGCGTTGGTCGCCGACGCCCTGGACCTGGTGCACCGGCTGCCCCACTTGTGGGCGAAGGTCGAGGCCCTGGAGGTGCCGGGGTGGAACGCCCGCCGTGTCGCACTGCTCACGAGGAAGTTGTCGTATGAGGCGGCACGCTGGTTCGACGACCACCTCGCCGCGACCGGCCTCACCGGCTGGCCCACCATCGAGAAGTGGTTGGCGATGGCGATCGCCAAGTTCCACCCCGAACTGGTCAAAGACCCCACCACGCCGAAGGGAAAGGCTGATTGGGGTGTGTGGTTGCACCACCCCAAGCCGGACACGAAGAAGGAGCCGGCGGTGTTGCTGGTACTTCGGAGCTGCAGGCCGTCGGCGACTCGCTGGATCTGACCCGGTTCATGGACTTGTTGTCCGCCGAGGCCGAGACGATGCGGCGTCTGGGTGACACCGACGACGTGAACCAGCGTCGTGCGAAGGCGATCGGGCGGCTCACCGACGACACCGACCAACCCACACTCAACTACACCAACGCCACCACCGACAGCACCGCCGGCGACAGCGAGAACGGCACCGGCAGCAGCACCGACGGCACCGACGGAAGCGACAGCACCGGCATCGGTACCGGCGGCAGCACCGATGCCAGCACCGGTACCGGCAGCACCTCCTCCGACGCTGCGGCAGTGGGTGGCGAGCCGGTGCTGGGCAACCCGGGGATCGGGGTGAAGCCGGGTCGGTTGGTGACGACACCGGGGCCGTTCGGACGGCGTCGTGGGTTGCGGGTGATGACCCACGTCAACCTCGCCGACCTGTTCGCCCTCGGCCTCGACCCCCACGAACTCGGCCTCAACAGCGACGGCATCACGTCCACCGACCGGCTCGGGCAGGTCCTCACCACCCAGCTACGCGACTGGTTGGCCCGTCACGGTTCGCTTGCGACCGTCACCCCGGTGGTGGATTTGAACAGGACCGATGCGGTGGATCGTCATGATCCACCCGAATGGATGGACACCCTGGTCCGGTTGCGTGACCCACATTGTGTGTATCCCAACTGTGAACGCTCCAGCTGGGACGCCGATCTCGACCACATCGACCCCTACCAACCACTTGGTGAGGGTGGTCCACCCGGGCAAACCCGGCCCGAGAACCTGGCGCCGTTGTGTCGACGTCACCACCTCATGAAAACCCACGGTAGGTGGCGTTACCGACGAGCCAGGGACGGAACGTATATCTGGACCAGCCAGCACGGCAGGACCTGGCTGGTCACACCCCACGGCACCCACGACATCAGCGAGAGCCACTGAGCACCACCCACCACAAGCAGAGCCTGCCGAACAATGCACCACCCGCCCACCCCGGGAGAACACACGCTCTCCCGGGGCACAGGCACGCCACCAGCCTGGGAGAGGTCTCGACAAGCTCGACCAACGACGTACGGACTCGACCGGCGGGGATGCCGTGGGCTCGCGAACAGGATCCCGGTGGTCGAGCCTGTCGAGACCAGCTCTGACCCGCGGGGAAAGGTCTCGACAGGCTCGACCAACGGGGTACAGGCTCGACCACCGGCATACAGGCCCGACCAACGAGCATGGGGCCGGGGTGGGACGTCCGGGGTTGCCGACGGAGCGTCAAGGGGCTTGGCCGCGGCGGGCGCCCGCCCGACGCAACCAACACGAAGAACCGTGCGCACGACGCGCCGCCCCAGCGAGGGAGGTTGCCCCGGACGGCACGGCCCGGGGCGGGGTCTCGACACCCACGAGCAAGGTCTCGACAAGCTCGACCAACGGGGTACAAGCTCGACCACCGGCATACAGGCTCGAGCAACGACGTACGGGCTCGGCCAACGATGTACAGGCTCGATCACCCGGGGAGCCGGGGTTGCAAAGGGCGCCCGACGCGGCGGGGCGGTGAGAGGAGTGGGGCGGTCAGTCCTGGTCTGCCTCGACCACGGCGTCGAGTCGCTCGCGGGCGCCGTCGAGCCACGCTTGGCATTGCCGCGCCAGCTTCTCACCGCGCTCCCACAGTGCTAGCGACTCCTCGAGCGTGGTGCCACCGGCCTCCAGCTTGGTCACGACGGCTACCAGCTCTTCGCGGGCCTCCTCGTAGCTGGGGGACTGCTGCTCAGTCATCGGTTTCCTCCGGGTCGGGCACGACAGGGGTCAGGGCGGTGAGGGTGTCGACGGTGGCGCCCACCCGACCGTCGGCCACCCGCACGGAGACCGCCGCTCCGGTGGTGACCTCGTCGATCGAGGTGACGACATGGCCATCGGCGTCCTGGAGCACGGCATAGCCGCGTTGCAAGGTGGCGAGAGGGGAAAGAGCGGCGACCCGGGCGGCGGCATGGTGCACGTCGTCCCCGGCCCGATCCAAGCGATGGCGCAGGGTACGTCGCGCGCGTTGCTTCAGTTGCTGCACCTCGTCGCTGCGGGCATCGAGCAGGTGGCGTGGATCGGCCATCGCAGGACGGGTGCGCAGCGTCGTCAGCCGATGTTGCTCGCGGTCGAGCCAGCTGCCCAGCGCCTGGCGCAGGCGACCGAGGCCCACGTCGAGTCGGTGCTGTTCCTCCGCGAGATCGGGCACGATCCGCCGGGCGGCGTCGGTCGGGGTGGAGGCCCGGACGTCGGCGACGAGGTCGAGCAACGGTTGGTCTGCTTCGTGGCCGATGGCGGAGACCACCGGGGTGCGCATCGCGTGAACCGCTCTCACGACCGCCTCGTCGGAGAACGGCAGCAGGTCTTCGACCGAACCGCCACCGCGCGCAACCACGATCACGTCGACCTCGGCGTCACGCTCGAGCACCTCGAGCGCCTCCATGACCTCACGAGCGGCGTATGTGCCCTGCATGCGAGCGGCCGCGACGCGGAATCTGGCCGCCGGCCAGCGGCGCTTCGCGTTTTCCAGGACGTCGCGCTCGGCGTCGGAGCCCGGCGCAGTGACCAGACCGATGGTCTGGGGAGGAAGGGAGCCCCCGCTTGAGCTCAGCGGCGAAGAGGCCCTCGGCCGCCAGCAACTGTCGGCGTCGCTCGAGCCGTGCCAGCAGCTCGCCGAGGCCGACGAGGCGAATCTCGCGGGCCTGCAAGGAGAACGTGCCACGGCCGGCATAGAACGTGGGCTTGGCATGGACCACCACGCTGGCGCCCTCGACCAACGGTGGATTGAGGCTGTCGAAGACGTGACGGGCGCAGGTGACCGAGACGGAGAGGTCGGCCACGGTGTCGCGCAGGGTGATGAAGACCGTGCGGGTCGTGGGACGACGACTGACCTGGGCGATCTGGCCCTCGACCCACACGGTGCCGAGTTTGTCGATGTATCCGGCCACCGCCTGCGCGACCGCACGCACCGGGGCCGGGGCGTCGGCTGTGGCGTCTCGAAGCGATGGCATGCGCCAGACCCTACTGCGCCGTACCGACACTTCGGTGCGCCGATAGAGTGAGGGCATGACTGGCGACAACGTGGACCTCGCGATGCCTGCTGTGCTCAGCCCCGACGAGGCCGAGCGGGCGGTGCTCCTTGCCGCCCCGCGGGGATACTGCGCCGGCGTCGACCGCGCTGTGATCACCGTCGAGAAGGCACTCGACCTCTATGGTGCGCCCGTGTACGTGCGCAAGCAGATCGTGCACAACAAGCACGTGGTGGCCAACCTGGAGTCGCGCGGCGCGATCTTCGTGGAGGAGCTCGACGAGGTCCCGCCCGGCGAGACGGTCGTCTTCTCCGCCCACGGAGTCTCCCCGGCGGTGCACGCCGAGGCCACCGAGCGCGGACTGAAGACGATCGACGCCACCTGTCCGCTGGTCACCAAGGTGCACCACGAGGCCAAGCGCTTCGCAGCGGAGGACTACGACATCCTCCTCATCGGCCACGAGGGCCATGAGGAGGTCGAGGGCACTGCAGGTGAGGCGCCCGAGCACATCCAGTTGGTTCAGGGGCCCGAGGACGTCGCCAACATCGTGGTACGCGACCCGGAGCGGGTCGCCTGGCTCTCCCAGACGACGCTGTCCGTCGACGAGACGATGACGACCGTCGCCGCGATCCGGGAGCGCTTCCCGGCTCTGCTCGACCCGCCCAGCGACGACATCTGCTACGCCACGCAGAACCGGCAGATGGCGGTGAAGGAGATCAGCCCGCAGGCCGACCTGGTCATCGTGGTCGGCTCCGCCAACTCCTCCAACTCGGTACGGCTCGCCGAGGTCGCGCTCGAGGCCGGTGCCCGGTCCGCCTACCGCGTCGACGACGCCTCCGAGATCGACGAGGCGTGGCTCGATGGGGTCGCGAACGTGAGCGTCACCTCGGGTGCTTCGGTCCCCGAGGACCTCGTCCAGGGTGTGCTGGCCTTCCTCGCCGAGCGTGGCTACCCCGATGCGCGCGCCGTCCACTCCGCCGAGGAGTCCCTCATCTTCGCCCTGCCGCCGGAGTTGCGACGCGACATCCGCGCCGCGGAGAAGGCTGCAGCCAAGGTCTGACCCGCGAGGTCGCACTGGTGGCGCGACGAGGTAGCGCTTGTTGCGCCGCTGTGCGACGGCGCGGCCAGTAGGGTGAGTGCATGGCTCGCTATCTCGACATCCACCCGGACAACCCGCAGCCGAGGTTGGTCGCGCAACTCGTCGAGGCGCTGCGCGACGACCAGTTGATCGCCTACCCGACTGATTCCGGCTACGCCCTCGGTGCACAGCTCGGCAACAGGGACGGTCGCGACCGGATCCTGAGGATCCGCGACCTCGACGAGAAGCACCACTTCACGCTGATGTGCCGCGACTTCGCGCAGCTGGGCCACTTCGTGCACGTCGACAACGCGTCGTTCCGTTCGATCAAGGCGTGCACGCCGGGGCCCTACACGTTCATCCTCCCCGCCACGCGCGAGGTCCCGCGTCGCCTGATGCACGCCAAGAAGAAGACCGTTGGAGTGCGGATCCCGGAGACCCCGCTGGTGCAGGCGATCCTCGAGGAGCTGGGCGAGCCGATGCTCACCAGCACGTTGATCCTGCCCGGTGAGACCGAGCCGCGCACGATGGGCTGGGAGATCAAGGAAGAGCTCGATCACCAGGTCGACATCGTCGTCGAGGCAGGTGAGGTCACGGCGACGCCCACCACCGTGGTCGATCTCTCGGAGAAGGTGCCGGAGGTCATGCGCGTGGGCGCCGGTGACCCCAGCCGCTTCGAGGAGTGAGCCAGGGCGGTCAGCCGACCGGCTGGCGTGGGTCGCGTCGTCGACGGCGCAGGAACTCGTGGCGCACCCACAGGAGCCCCAAGAACAACACGTAACCGGCGACCAGGGCACCGACGTGTTCGCTGAGCGTGCGGATCAGTGCCTGAGCAGTGCTCTCGTCGGTGACGAAGAGCGCGTGGAGCCAGAAGGTGCCGACCATCAGCGCCGGAGGCAGCACCCCTACGAGGGTGAAATCATCACGCCGGACCCGCAGCGCCAAGATGATGCAGAGCAGCACGAAGCCGATGTCGAAGAGCACGCTGACGGAGCTCGTGACGAGGAGATCGACCAGGAGCAGGCTGACCGCAACAGCGACGCCGAGCGTGGCGACGGACCTTGCCGGTTCGTCGCCTTCCTCCCAGATCGTGCGTGCGCGGGCCACGGGATCAAACCTAGGCCCAACAGGGTGTCGGTGGGGGATGTCGCTGCAGGTCATGCGGACATTTCGACCAGTCATCGTCGCCTCGCGTCAGCCGGTCTGACGGAGCTCGTCGGCGGTCAGGGCTCGGGGCTCGACGAGCACCGGTTCAGGGGCGGTGATCTCGCCGTCGCCGGCGCCGAGGTCTTCGAGGTTGCGGGCCGTCACCAGCACCCGACTCTCCAGGGAGCCGACCGTTGAGTTGTAGGCCTCCACCGACCCCCTGAGGGAGCGCCCGAGCTTGTCGAGATGGCTACCCATCACGCCGAGACGGGCATGGAGATCGCGGCCGAGCTCATGGATCTCCTGTGCTCGTTCGGCGACCTGGGCCTGGGACCACCCCAGTGCCACCGTGCGCAGCAGGGCGATCAGCGTGGTGGGGGTGGCGAGCACGACATTGCGGGTGGCAGCGTGCTCGAGCAGGCCACGGTCTCCCTCGAGTGCCGCGGAGAGGAAGCCTTCGCCGGGCAGGTAGAGCACCACGAAGTCAGGGAGAGGTCGACGGCTCGCCAGTACTTCTTCGCAGACAGCTGGTCGACGTGCTGACGCACCTGCGCAGCGTGGCGGCCGAGGTGGTGGCGCGCCTCGTCGGGATCGTCGGTCGCGGTGACGTCGAGGAAGGCGTCGAGCGGCACCTTGCTGTCGACCACCACCTGGCGGCCCCCGGCAAGGTGCACCACCATGTCGGGGCGCAGCACCCCCTCGTCGGTGGTCACGCTCAACTGCTCGGTGAAGTCGCAGTGCTCCACCATCCCCGCCAGCTCCACGGCGCGACGCAACTGCATCTCGCCCCACCGGCCCCGCACCTGTGGGCGGCGCAGGGCGGTGCCCAGCGCGGTGGTCTCGCGGCGCAGGTCGGTGGCGCTGACGCGCACCTCCTCGACCTGTTGTCGCAACTGCCCCTGCCACTGGGCGCGGTCGTGCGACAGCGCGGTCATCTGCTCCTGCAGGCGCTTCAGCCCGGCGTTGAGGTCGGCGTCGCGGTTGACCTTCTCGGCGAGCGCCTCGGTCGCGACGCCACCACCGAGGGTCTCGCGCCCGTGGCGCAGTGACGCGGCCAGCCAACCCAGGGCCGCGCCGACGGCGAGGCCCACGACCAGTCCGATCAACAGTTGTGCGGTCTCCATGGCGCCACCATGCACCAACCCCCGACAGAGTGGCGGCCCGCAGGACGTGCAGGTCCGAGGGAGGGGTCAGTCGGAGAGGTCGACGATGACTGGGGCGTGGTCGCTCGGCTTGCCCTCGAACCGCGCAGGGTCACGTTCGTCGCGGTCGATGAAGGCATGGGTGACCCGGTTCGCAAGGGTGGGGGAGCCGAGCACGAAGTCGATCCGCATCCCCCGGTTGCGCTCGAAGCGCTGCCGGTAGTAGTCGAAGTAGGTGTAGCCGTCGGGGTGCGGCGTGTGGGGCCGCGCCACGTCGACGTAGCCGTCGTCGAGGAAGCCACGGAAGGCGGCGCGCTCCGGCTCGGTGACGTGGGTGGAGTTCTTGAACTGGGCGATGTCGAAGACGTCGCCGTCCTCGGGGGCGATGTTCCAGTCGCCGACCAGTGCGGTGTCCTCGCCGAGCCAGTCCTGCGCGTGGGCGCGGAGCCGGGCCAGCCAGTCGAGCTTGTAGGCATAGTGCGGGTCGTCGATCTTGCGGCCGTTGGGCACGTAGAGCGACCAGATGCGTACGCCGCCGCACACGGCACCGATCGCCCGCGCCTCGGCAGCGAGTGGATCGCCGTAGCCGGGCATCTCGTTGAAGCCGATCTGCACGTCGGCCAGGCCGACCCGGCTGATCAGCGCGACGCCGTTCCACTGGCTGTAGCCGGCAGCGGCGATCTCGTAGCCCAGTGACTGCAGCCCCATGATCGGCAGCTGGTCCTCGCGGGCCTTGGTCTCCTGCAGTGCCAGCACGTCGATGTCGTGACGCGTGAGCAGCGCCTCGACCCGGTCGATACGGCTGCGGAGTGAGTTGACGTTCCAGGTCGCGATGCGCACGCCTCGACCCTACGAGGTGGGCTCGTGTAACCCGCGTCACGTCCTCTCGTTGAGCACTGGCATGTGGAACGATCGCCCCACTTCCGGGCTGAACGGCGTCACCATCCTGCTCGCGCTGCTGGCGCTGCTGCTGCCCGCGGCAGCGAACGCCACCGCGCCACCCGACGTACGACGAACCGCGGCTCCCGCATCCGCCGCCGACTGGGAGCCGGGCCCGGCGACGTACGCAAAGGTGGTCACCACCGACATCCCGATCACGATGCGCGACGGGCGGGTGCTGCGGGGTGCGGTGCACGCACCGGCCGATCCCGAGACGGGTGAGGCGGCGCCCGGGCCGTTCCCGGTGATCCTCGTGCAGACGCCCTACGGGAAGTCGCTGGACGGGCAGGTGAGCGACTACCTGGTGGAGCGCGGTTACATCTATCTGACCGTCGACGTCGGCGGCACGGGTGGTTCCGAGGGACAGTCGCAGCTCTTCGGCCAGGTGGAGGCCGAGGACGGCGCCGAACTGGTCGACTTCGCAGCGCAACTGCCCAACAGCACCGGCAAGGTGGGTGCGACGGGCTTCTCCTACCTGGGCATCGACCAGGTCTTCACCGCCTCCGAGGTCGGGCCCGACTCGCCGCTCAAGGCGATCTTCCCGGTCTTCACGGCTGCTGACCCCTACCGCGATCTCTTCGTCAGCGGTGGTGTGGTCAACATGGAGTCGTCGCTCGGTCTCATCGCCGGCTACTTCGGGCTGCGCACGTTCACCCCGCTGGCGGAGCGCATGTCCGACCCGATCGATGCGCTGCGCCTGGCGATCGAGCACGGGCTGGCAGGAATCCCGTTCGAGCTCACCACCGGGCTGGACGTGCTGTTGCAGCAGGGCCGCGTCCACGACTCCGACTACTGGCAGGAGCGGGCTCCGCAGCGCGTGCTGCAGCAGGTGGTCGACAACGGGGTGGCGGCCTTCGTGGTGGGTGGCCAGTACGACGTCTTCCAGCGTGGCGAGCCGCTGCTCTACAGCGGACTGCAGAACGCGTGGGCCGGGCGGCCGGTGACCGCGCCGATGCGGCCCGACCAGGAGGTCACCGGCGACTACCAGCTCCTGTGGGGGCCGTGGGACCACGGCAACCAGGGCGCGGGGATCGATCTCGACCGCATCAAGCTGGCGTGGTTCGACCACTGGCTCAAGGGCGCGGACACCGGCATCACCGACACCGACGAGCCCTTCGAAGTGCTTGAGGCCGATGGCAGCAGCTATCGCATGGCTGCCTTCCCGTCGGAGCAGGCGCGGGTGGAGCGGCTGCACCTGTCACCGGGCAAACAGCTCACCGCTGCCGCGCAGGCCGGGGACAACCAGAAGGTCTGGTTCAAGGGCATCTCGCTGGCGTGCTCGCAGTCGATCAACCAGTGGGGTGCCGGAGCACTGCGCGCGTTCGTCGAGTTCTGTCACGGACAGGCGGGTCTGCAGGGGCTGCTCGACGCACTGCAGCCGGGCGACGCCACCTGGGACACCGCACCTCTCGAGGAACCGCTCCGGCTCTCGGGCCCGATGTCGCTGACCCTCAACGCCACCTCCAACAAGACCGAGACGATGTTCGTCACCGAGGTCTATGACGTGGCTCCCGACGGCACCCAGCAACTGATCACGGGCGGGGCGCAGCTCGGGTCGCTGCGGGCCATCGACAGTGAACGCAGTTGGGCCGCCGGTGACGACTGGATCATGCCTTACCACCCGCTCACCAAGGCGTCGGCGCAGAAGGTGCCCGTCGGGCAGGTCACCCGCTACGACATCGAGATCCGCTCGTCCTTCGTCACCGTGCCGGCCGGGCACCGGCTCCGGCTCAAGGTGAAGACCGGCGACACCCCACACCTGTTGCCACCGCCGATGAAGTTGCTCGAGTTGCTCGGCGGGGTCTACCGGATCAAACCGGGAAGCACGCTGAACCTGACCGTGGGTTGAGCCCCGCCGGGGGCAGGACCTGAGCGCTCTCGGCTGCGACGCGGGCGTCTTCGAGGTCAGGGCCAGACGGGGGTGACGGCACGGACGATGGCCTCGGCCTCGGGCCGGGGTACGTCGACCAGGTCGACCGACTCGGAGCCTGCGGCCGTGGTGGCGGTCAGTGTCACCACGCCCACCCGTCGCTGGAACCAGTTGGCCGTGAGGACCCACCCGATGACGCCGTCGCGTTCCAGCACCCATCGGGTGCGGGTCAGCGAGGCACCACCGACCACCAGATGCTGGTCGGTGAGTGCGTGGCCGAGATTGCGATACGCCTGTGATCCGGTGAAGAGCCCCCACCCGAGGGCGACGACGACCGCAACCACGCCCCACTGCCAGCTCAGCCGGTCGAACCACCACAACGTGACCGCCGCGACGCCGACGAGGGTGGCCCAGCCCCGTACTCCTCGAAGCAGCGCGCGACGCCGCGCGGCCCGGCCATGGGGCTGCAGGGTGAGGGTCTGCGGGGCTGCCGGATCGGGTTCGAGGATGGCTCCGGCGATGTCGCGGGCGACGCCGAGCGGCACCTGGGGAAGCACCCCATAGGTGCCGTCGTCGAGGCCGGTGACGAGGGCATTCAACTTGGCCCCTTGCACGGCGCGCAGCAGCACCGGCTCCTTGAGCTCGATGCCGCGGATCCGGGCCTCCTCCACGGTGGTCGAGCTCGTGGTGAGCAGGCCGCGGGTGAGCCGGAGGTTGCCGTCCTCTCGGGCCAGGCGCAGGTTCCACCACTGCACGACGTAGCCGAGCATCGTGATGGCGCACCAGAGCGCGAGGCCACCGATCACGAGCAGGAGCACGAGAGCGATGAGCGAGAGGCGCACGAGCCAGTCCCACACGGCCTCGCCGGTGGAGCCGAAGGGCAGGTCCAGTTGGCTCGCCGCACCGATGGCGACTCCGGCAATGGCCAGCGGCGCCAGGCTGAAGGGTGCGAAGCGGACCCAACTCGGGTCGAAGGTGGCCAGCACGCGGGCTGGCTGTTGGGGTTCGCGTTGCATCGCAGGCTGCCCTGTGCCGGCCTCCGATGCCGGCAAGGTGTCATCGACCACGTCGGCAGTGAGCGGGGCGGCGCGTCGGGTGCCCAACGCCAACAGGTGTTGGTGCAGCGCTTCCGCGCGGCCTGCCCTCAGGGAGTCGAGTTCGATGCCGCCGTCGTCGACACCGGTGCCCACCTCCACCTTGCGCAGCGCCAGCAGCCGGTGCAGCAAGGTGGCCTCGAGATCGACGGAGCGGATCCGGTCGAGCGGTGCGGTCAGGGTCTGCCGATTGAGCACGCCCTTGCGGATCACGAGTGCAGAGCTGGTGATGCGGTAGGTCGTGGTCAGCCATGGCAGCGTGCCGACCACGATGGAGACGACCAGCGTGACGGCCGCGATGATCACGCCGTGCCGACCACTCTGGCTGCCGATCCCGACCGCGGCGATGACGGCCGGCACGAGAAAGCCGCCGACGGCCCGGACCGGGCCGAGCAGCAGCATCCGGGCATCGAGGCGCTCCCACGCGGGTTCGTCAGGCGGAGGCACGGCCCCGGGCTGCTCGTCGCTCACGTGGCGTCACTCTCGGAGGCAGCGGTGATCGAGGTCAGCCGGGCGACGACGGCCTTGGCCTCCTCGGCGTCGAGCCCCTCGATGGAGACCGGGCCAGCGGCGGACGCGGTGGTCACGGTGACCTCGGCCAACCCGAAGAGCCGCATGATCGGCCCCTGGTTGGAGTCGACGGTCTGGACCCGGTTGAGGGGCGCGATGCGCAACTCGGTGGTGATCCAACCGGTGCGCGTGCAGATCGCCTCGTCGGTCACCTCCCAGCGGTGGAATCGGTAGCGCAGACGTGGCATCACGATCGCCTCGACCATCTCGGGCACGATGATCACGACGGCGACCACCGTCGCCCACCACGGCCAGCTCGGCAGCACGAAGAAGAGCACCACCGCGATGACGAGGGTGACGATGACGGTCAGCCAGCTGGTGGTCCGCCACATCCGCACTGCGTCGAGCGAGACGTGGTTGGCCGGTTCGCGCAGCGGGACGGGCAGCTCGGAGTCACTCACCCGCCCATCCTGTCAGCCCGGGCCTCAGCGGGAGAAGGCGATCAGCGGCCGCCCGGACCGTGGGTGGGTCAGCACGTCCGCGCTGACACCGTACGTCGTCCCGATCAGTTCCGCGCTCAAGGTTGCGGTGGTCTCACCGCAGGCTGCGATCCGCCCGCCGGTGAGCACGACGACGTGGTCACAGAACTCGGCGGCCAGGTTGAGGTCGTGCAGGGCTGCGACGACGGTGATGCCCGTGTCGGCCAGGTCCCGCAGCAGCGAGAGGGTGCGCAACTGGGCGCGTACGTCGAGGTGGTTGGTGGGCTCGTCGAGCAGGAGCAGCCGGGGCTCCTGGGCCAGGGCACGGGCCAGCTGCACGCGTTGGCGCTCGCCTCCGGAGAGGGTGCCGAGCTGGCGGTGCGAGAACTCGAGGGCGTCGGCGCGCTGCATCGCCGCATCGACGGCCGCCTCGTCGTGCTCGTTGCCCCACGAGAAGGCGGACTGGTGCGGCGTACGGCCGAGCTCGACGGCCTGCCGCACCGTCAACGAGAACTCGCTGTGCACGTCCTGCTCGACCAGCGCGAGTGTGCGGGCGCGCTGCTTGCGCGGCATGGAGAGCAGGTCGATGCCCTCGAAGTTCACGCCACCCTGGGTCGCCTTCTGGGTGCCTGCGAGCACCCGCAACAGTGTCGACTTGCCGGCGCCGTTGGGGCCGACGAGCGCGGTGACCTGACCGACCGGGGCGGCGAAGGTGACCTCGTCGAGGATGCGAGCGCCGCCCACGTCGGCGGTGATGGCGTGGACCTGGAGGGTCATGCGCGCTCCCGGTTGCGCAGGAGCACCAGCACGAAGACCGGGGCGCCCACCAGCACGGTGATGATGCCCACCGGGAGCTCCCGCGGCTCGAAGAGCGTCCTTGCCCCGGTGTCGACCCAGATCATGAAGATCGCACCGACCAGCGCCGAGTAGGGGAGCAGCAGCCGGTGCCGCGACCCGACGACCAGACGCACCGCGTTGGGCAGCACCAGGCCGACGAAGCCGATCGAACCACTGACGCTGACCATGGCGCCGGTCAGCAGCGCGGTCCCGCCGAGCAGCAGCCAGCGGGTCCGCGAGACGTTGACGCCCAGTGCCGCTGCGGCGGTGTCTCCGAAGGCGAAGGCGTCGAGCACCCGGCCGAAGAAGATCACCGGTAGGCCGATGATCAGCAGGGTCAGGCACGAGACCTGCACGGCGTCCCAGTCGGCACCGGCGAGCGAGCCGAGCAGCCAGTTGAGGATCTGGCGGTAGGAGTCGCCCTGGGTGTTCCAGAAGACGACGAGCGAGGTGATCGCCCCGAAGAACGATGACACCGCCAGGCCCGCGAGCACGGTGCGGCTGGGGGTGATCACGCCCAGTGACCTCGCGAGCACCAGCGTGCCGACCATCGCGATCATCGCGCCGGTGAAGGCTGCGCCGGTCAGCGAGACCGAGAGTCCCGTGAGCAGCACGAGTACGGCGCCCAGGCTGGCGCCGGAGGAGAGCCCCAGCAGGTAGGGGTCGGCCAGCGGGTTGCGGGTCAGCGCCTGCATGACCGCGCCACTGACCGCCAGGCCGGCGCCGACCGCGGCTGCGGTGAGCACCCGCGGCAGGCGCAACTCCCACACGATGCCGTCGCGCAGCACCGAGAGGTCGCTGGTGGCCAGGCCCAGATGACTGCCGATCGATCGCCAGACCTCACCGGTGGTGAGGTCAGCGGGACCGATCGTCACGGCCACCACCACCGACACGGCGAGTGCCGCGAACAGCAGGGGAGTGGCCACGACGAGGGTCGTCGTACCCACCCGGCGGGCAGCCGGGCGAGTGCGCGCGGAGGCGATCGTGGGGGCAGTCATCAGGGCTGGCCCATCAGTCCTGGCTGAGTCCCAGACCGGCGAACTGGTCGGCCAGGTCGGCAGCGGCGGAGACGGAGCGGACGCCGGCCTCGCCCGCCGGGAACGGGACGACGAGGTAGCGCTTCTCCTTCACGGCGGTGAGCTCGCGCGTCGCGGCGTTGGACTCGAGCGACTTGATCTTGTTGTCGGCGGAGTTCCAGGTGGCGTCGACCAGCACGAGCACGTCGGGATCGGCGTCGATGATCGCTTCCCAACCGAGCGACGTCCAGGTCGTCTCCTCGGTGACCACGTTGGTCAGGCCGACGGCGTCGAGCACCATCTGCGGAGCGCCGATGGTGCCGCCGACGAAGGGGTGTCCTCGCCCGAGGACCACCACAGTGCGGTGGTGCCGTCGGCGGCGGTGCCGACCTCGGCGAGCGCGGCCTGCTGCTCCTTGACCAGCTCCTCGGCGGCGTCGGGGGCGCCGAGGACCTGTCCCGCCTCACGGAACTGGTCGAAGAGCAGGTCGAAGGTCATCTTGTCGGGCTGGTAGTCGGGCTCCTGGCACGCGGCGGGCGAGACGTAGGAGTTCACGCCCAGCTTGGCCAGCGTGTCGCGCTCGCCGGCGGTGTCGGCAGCGAGGTTGGACTCCCACCCGGCGAAGACCAGGTCGGGCTCCTCGTCGAGCACGACCTCCTGGCTGGGGGCCTGGTCGGAGATGACCTCGAGACCCTCGGCGGCGGCCGCCCACTGCTCGGGCACCGGGCCGTCGGCGAAGGCGGTGCCGACGATGTTGTCCTCGAGACCGAGGGCGAGCATCAACTCGGTGGAGGTGGACTTGATCGTCACCACGCGCTCGGGCGGGCGCTGGAGGGTGACCTCGGTGCCGCAGTTGTCGACGGTGACGGGATAGCCGGCCGCGGTCTGGGTGTCCTGGTCGTTCGGCTCGTCGGCGTCGGCCCCGCAGCCAACCAGCGGCAAGGCAAGGGCAGCCACCGCAGCAGCGGCGAGCAGGCGGCGGGCGGGACGGGCGTGGGGGTGCGAAAGGCGCATGGGCTCCGGACTTCTCGTGGGCAGGATCGATGAGCAGTCGGAAAACACTCGACCGCGTGGGATCAACCGCCCCAAGTCCGGGGTTGGCGTCACCGGGCGAAGTCCCGCCCGATGGATCGAGTCCACGATATCCCCACCCCGCGAGCTCACGGCAACCGCACCGTGCTGAGACCGGGCGACTACGTGCCCGGCCCTGCGGAGAAGGGCTCCAGGAAAGCCAGCCAGGGGGCGAGGATCTCCTCACGTCTCCCCGCCTCGGCGGCAGCGCAGATCACCACCAAGGTCGACTCCCGGCCCGTCTGCCCCGCACCGATCGGTTCGGTCACGACCTCGGCCCGGCCGCCCGCGACTTGGAGGACGGTACGGCGGTGCGGCGTCTGGCGGGTGTGCAGGACGCCCTTCATCCGGATCACCGCCGGATCCACATGGGCCAGTGCTGCCGTGACTGCGTCGAGATCGACCGGCTCCGCGGACGTCAGGGTCCAGGTCACGTGGTCGGCAGGTTCCGGACCCTCTGTGGGCGGCTCGACCGCCTCGACCGCGACTGCTGGGAGCACTGCCTGCGTCAGGATCCGGCGTACGACGTCGCGCCGGTCAGCGGAAACCTCGGCGTCGGGCGCGATGCCGCGGACCCAGTGCTCGATCTCCCCGACCCGGTCGGTGTCGACGAGGTCCGTCCTGGTCAGGAGCACCAGGTCGGCCCCTCGGAGCTGGCGCCGCACGGTGTCTCCGACCCACCGATCGGTGGCCCGCTGGCGGACCGTCAGCACGTCGGCGCAGACCACGACGCCGGCGGGACGGAAGCCGGGATGACCGGCCCATGCGGCCACCTGGCGTGGGTCGCCGACCCCGCTGACCTCGACGATCAGCCGGTCGAAGTCGTCGAGCCGGGTCGAGAGCTTCTCGACGCTGGCCGCCATTCCGTCGACCAGGGTGCAGCAGACGCAACCGTTGGCGAGCTCGACTACGTCGTCACCCCGCCGTGCCCGCACCAGCGCCGCGTCGATGTTGGCCGCGCCGAAGTCGTTGACCAGGAGAGCCACCCGCTCGCCGTCGGCTGCCGCCAGGATCTCGTTGAGCAGCGTGGTCTTCCCGGCTCCCAGGTAGCCGCCGAGGAGCAGCATCGGCACCGTCATGGGTGCTCAGTTCCCGTGGTGCTTGCCGCCGACGACGGTGCCGCACACCTGCAGGTCCCGCACCGCGACGTCGTCGACAGTCAGCGGGTCCACCTCGAGCACGGCGAGGTCGGCGTACTTGCCCGGCTCCAGCGATCCGACCAGGTGGTCGAGCTTGAGCATGTAGGCCGCGCCGAGCGTCACTGCCTCCAACGCCTGCGGCATCGAGATCCGCTCGGCCTCACCGAGCACCCGGCCGGACGGTGTGAGTCGGGTGGCGGCGTGGGAGGCCGTGGCGAGCGGATTGATCGGCGTCACCGGGGCGTCGCAGTGCAATGAGATCGGCACGCCGGCGGCAAGCGCCGTCGCGGCTGAGTTGAGGCGACGCGCCCGGTCGGGACCAAGGATGAGGTCATGGTGCTGGTCGCCCCAGTACCAGAGGTGGTTGGCGAAGAGGTTGGCGCAGAGACCGAGTGCGGCCGCCCGTCGGTACTGCGCCGGCGTGGTCATCTGCGCGTGCGTGATCGTGTGCCGGTGGTCCCAGCGCGGAACCTCGGCGAGCACCTGCTCGACGGTGTCGAGCATCAACTCGGTCGCCTCGTCGCCGTTGCAGTGCACGTGGATGGTGCTGCCGGCCGCGTGGAAGGTGCGGAAGAGCTGGTGGAAGGTCTCCGGCGGCATCACCCAGATGCCGTTGTCGTCGCCAGTGAGATAGCCCGGTGCGTTGACCCGCGCGGTGAAGCCCTGGATCGATCCGTCGAGGATGATCTTCACGTGGCCCAGGTGCAGTTTGGGGCCGGAGGTCGCCCGCAGTTCCTGCAGCCGCGCGGCGGCGACGGCCGGGTCGCCGGCCGCGGTCGCCATGTGGAAGACCGACAGGCGGGCCGGGAAGTCGTCGCCCTCGACCACGCGGCGGAAGGCGTCGACCGACTCCTCCACCATCAGCTCGCCACTGCCGAGGTCGGTGATCGTGGTGACGCCGTTGTTGCGGGCGTCGAGACCCAACAGCCGCAGCGCCTCCTCGTCGAAGCCTGACTTCATGACCGGTGGCATGGTGCGCACCAAGCTCATGGCGGCGACCTCCTGCAACTCGCCGGTCGCTCGGCCGGCGCCGTCGCGGACCACACCGGGCACCGAGGTGATCTCCTCGATCCCGTTGGCGGCGATCATGGCGGAGTTGATGCTGGCCAGGTGGAACGACTGATGCATCACGACGATGGGTCTGGTCGTCGACACCTGGTCGAGGTGGCGCCGGTCGAGGCGCTCGGTGCCGAAGTAGATCGGGTCGAGCCCCCAGGCGAGCATCGGCTCGGCCGGATCCTCGATGGCGCGGTCGGCCTCCCGCAGCCGCTCGACCAGGGCGTCCAGGGAGGTGCATCCGCTCCACAGCGCGCCGTGCGGGTCACGGCGGTCGTAGTAGCCGACGTACGTGTGCCGCCACATCCCACCGGACAGCACGTGGGCGTGCGCCTCGACGAACCCGGGCAACAGCACCCGGTCGCGGTAGCGGTCGTCGACGACGGTGTCGGGGTACGTCGTCAGCTCGTCCAACGAGCCGACCGCTCGGATCCGGTCACCGCGCACGGCAATGGCCTCCGCAGTCGGCCGGCTCGGGTCCATGGTGCGCACCATGCGGGCGGGATAGACGATCGTGGTCACACGTGCTCCTTTGCTGGGGCTCCATCGAAACGCACCCCCGTCGGACGTGCGGTGCGCGGTTCCGCTGGCCGCGACATCGCCGGACGCGGATAGGATCGCCCGCGCAGTCGCCAGTGAGGAGCAGGCCCATGGGTCGGATCGGGTACGTCGCCGCCACGGATCGTGTCCGGCCGCGCGAGGCCATCGACCTGGCGACGCTCGCCGAGGCCGCTGGCTTCGACGGGACGTTGGTCACCGACCTCTTCCAGCCCTGGCTCCCGAGCCTGGGCGAGGCGCCGCACGTGTGGTCGGTGCTGGGTGCCCTGGCGGAGCACACCCGCACCGACTTCGGGGCTGGCATGGCCGTGCCGGGCTACCGCTCCCACCCGGCCAGCCTGGCGCAGGCGAGCGCCACTCTTGCGGCGCTGCACCCGGGCCGACACTTCCTGACCGTGAGCGCCGGGGAGGCGCTGAGCGAGCACGTCACGGGGGCTACTGGCCGGAGGCGCCGGAGCGGATCAATCGCCTCTTCGAGGCGGTCGACCTGATCAAGCGACTCTTCACCGCCTCCGTCGCGGGACGCGACATCCGCTTCTCCGGTGAGCATTACCGACTCGAGACGACCCGGCTGTGGACGATGCCGGAGCGCCCGCCCCAGGTGCTCGTGGCGACCGGCGGACCCGTGACCGCACGGCGCGCCGGCCGCTCGGCCGACGGCCTGCTCGCGGTCGGCGTACCCCACGACCAGGCGGCGCTCGTGATCGACCGCTTCCGGGCCGGGGCGCGCGAGGCCGGCAAGGACCCCGAAGCGATGCCGAAGTGGCTGCACCTCAACGTCTCGTGGGCGCCGACCGACGAGGAGGCGCTGGCCCAGGCTGCGGCCTACTACCCGATCGGTGCCATGCGCTTCGCCCGAGGCGATCTGCGCAGCCCGCAGCTGATCGAGCAGATCGCGCGACTGGTGCGGCCGGAGGACCTGCTCGGACGGCTCCCGATCAGCGCTGACCCCGCCACCCATCTGGGGAGGTGCGCCGTCTCCTCGACCTCGGCTACGACCGGGTCTTCGTGCACAACGTGGGACGCAACCAGGCGGCTTTCCTGCAGGCGTACGGCGAGCACGTGCTTCCTGCGCTCGGCTGACGACCTGCTCGGTTCGTTCCGGCGGCCGGGCGAGACGTAGACTTCCCGCCCGTGGCTCTCACCATCGGTATCGTCGGACTCCCCAACGCTGGCAAGTCGACGCTCTTCAACGCACTGACCAAGAACGATGTCCTCGCGGCGAACTACCCGTTCGCGACGATCGAGCCCAACGTGGGTGTCGTCGGTGTCCCCGACGAGCGACTGGCGAAGCTCGCCGAGATCTACGGTTCCGAGCGGATCCTGCCGGCGACCGTGGAGTTCGTCGACATCGCGGGCATCGTGCGTGGCGCTTCGCAGGGTGAGGGCCTGGGCAACAAGTTCCTCTCCCACATCCGGGAGTCGTCGGCGATCTGCCAGGTGACCCGCGTGTTCCGCGACGAGGACGTCACCCACGTCGACGGTGAGGTCAATCCCGCCAACGACATCTCCACGATCCAGACCGAGCTGATCCTGGCCGACCTGGAGACGGTGGAGCGGGCGATCGCCCGGCTCGAGAAGGAGTCGCGCAAGGTCAAGGAGCTGGTCGCGAACCTCGAGGCGGCGCGGGAGGCGAAGGAGGCGCTTGAGTCCGGCACCCCGATCATCGCCACCAAGATCGACCGACTGCTGCTCCGTGAACTCTCGCTGCTCACCGCCAAGCCCTTCATCTACGTCTTCAACTGCGATGCCGACGAGCTCGCCGACGAGGAGCTCAAGGCGAGGATGCGCGAGATCGTCGCGCCAGCCGAGGCGATCTTCCTCGACGCGAAGTTCGAGTCCGAGCTGATCGAGCTCGACGACGAGGAGGCCGTCGAGTTCCTCGCCGAGGCCGGCGTCACCGAGCCCGGCCTCGAGGTGCTGGCCCGGGTCGGCTTCGACACCCTCGGCCTGCAGACCTACCTGACCGCCGGGCCCAAGGAGACGCGGGCCTGGACGATCCCCAAGGGCGCCACCGCCCCCGAGGCGGCCGGTGTCATCCACACCGACTTCCAGAAGGGCTTCATCAAGGCCGAGATCGTGTCGTTCGCGGACCTCGTCGACGCCGGCACGATGGTGAAGGCCAAGGAAGCCGGCAAGGTTCGCATGGAGGGCAAGGACTACGTCATGGCCGACGGCGACGTGGTGGAGTTCCGCTTCAACGTCTGAGCCGCCCTCTGCGACCGCACGCCAGCCTGGTCGCCTCGTTGTGGGATGGGTGGGGAGGCGTTGTTACAGGGCGGCGGTCGGCACAAGAAGGTGTTCTCCGTGCCGGAGCTCGGTAGAGTTCAGGTTCTCAGCTGGCCTCTGCCGTGCTCCGCGCGTTCATAGACCGTCATGATCCCCATTCGGCACGATGGTGCTGCGGCGGCCCGCGGCGGCGAGCGTGACGTATTCCATCGTGAACGATCCGCCGCGTGCATCGACAGCGCGTCCGACGGCCTGCAAAACCTTGGCCCTTGCTTCGAACGGGAGGGAGTGAGGCTGCCCGTCGTCGCGAGGAGGGCGAGCCATTCGTCGCGTTGATAGGTTCTCGTCCAGTCGAACTGCCACACGTCGACGTCGCCGAAGAGGCTGGTCACACGTAGGGTCTCGGCGATGTGCTCGTACCCCGCTCGGTACGTCTGCAGTGGACGCCGCCCTGATGTGGTGAACGGTGAGTCGGGGACTGCGCGCCGGAAGGCGTCGGCCAATGCTTGTGCGACGTCCTCCGGTGGTTCGAAGACGTGCCCGAAGATCGCCAGGCGTCCGCCGGGACGAAGGATGGTGGCTGCTTTCGTCGGCCCGATTGTCGGATCGACCCAGTGCCAGGACTGCGCTGCTGTGACGATGTCGAATGATCGGTCTCTCGGGTCCCACGCTTCGAACGTGCTGTGTTCGACCGACAGCCCTCTGGAGCGTGCGAACTCGGCCATCCGCTGGTCCGGTTCGATACCCACGACGTCGCCGCCAGCTTCTCGCAACTGGAGCGCAGCTATTCCGGTGCCACATCCGATGTCGAGGATGCTGGGAGTGGATTGGCCATCCACGATTCTCTGCACCAGGGCGTCCGGGTAGCTCGGTCGGGCGGCGTGGTACGCCGCGGCGTCGACGCCGAATGATTCGGCCATCTCGCGCGTTCGGTGCAGTTCGAGCCGTTCGGTGCCGGAAGCTCCGTGACCGGGTAGCGTGGGCATGTGCCCACTTTAGGTGGGCGTATGCCCACTTGCAAACGACCAGGAGAAAGATGTGCCGTCTGGAGTGCATCTGCCAGATGCCCGGCAACAGATGTTCGACGCCGCCGAGCGGGTTCTGTTGCGCGAAGGCCCCAACGCGCTGACCAGCCGGGCCGTGACCGCCGAGGCTGGTTGCGCGAAAGGGGTCCTGCATCGGCACTTCGCGGACTTCGATGAGTTCCTCGCGGAGTTGGTGCTTGACCGCATGGACCAGTTGTTGCGAAGAGCGGCGGAGCTGCAGGAGTCGGTCGGGTCCAGAACCGTGGCGAGCAACCTCTCGTCCGCACTGGTCGACCTCTTCGGTCCGGTGCCCGTGGCGATCATCCCGCTGATCACGTTCCGCGACGAACTGCGAACCAGGCTGCGCAAGGCGACCGCCGCGGGGGCATCGCCATCCTGGCGGAATCGACTGAAGCCGTGATCGCATACCTGGCCGCCGAACGGGACGGAGGGCGGATAGCGGAGGACACAGACGTCGATGCGCTGGCCATGTCGCTGGTAGGGGGTGGGCATCTGCTCTTCTCTGACCGCGACAAGCAAAGGCCGAGCCGGGCGGATGTGGAGCGCTTCGCCGCCGCGGTCCTCGCCCCATCGCTCGTAGGCGGCTAGCTGGCAGTCGGGCCACCCGCTCCGGACCCGGGAGGGTGATGGCCAGGGATCGCCGTCGCCGCGCCAGCCCTTGTCCTTGAATGCCCGAGCGTGGCCGAGGTCCTGGCGGCACGATCCCACTCTGCGCATGCGGTGACGGACGGTGGCCTTGGGCCGACGACCAGAGGGCTCCTCAACACCACCAGCACAGGGTTGGGAGAGAGACCTAGATGAGCGAGCCCCCTCCGGGACGTAGGGCGATCGAGGACTTCACCAGTGCGGTCGCCGGCGCCCGGCGGTCACTGGAACGCTGGCCCGCTGAGCACCAGGCAGCCTGGGCATCGATGATGGCGATCGCGTCGGCAGGAGACACCCAGTTGCCTGCTGCTCGTGGTTGCGCCTCGAGCGAGACACCGCGGGAGGTCGCAGCTGACTGAATCACCTGCCCAAGGGCTGCCCACTGGTCGCTGGTCGGTGGGGCAAACATCGTGTCGGCAACAGACATACGAGCCAGCGTGCGCCCGTCGTCTCCGCTGAACGCCGCCCACACTCCGGCCTTCTCCTTGACAACGTCGATGACAGCGATCCTGGTGAACGGCACAGCGCCGGTGCGGGTGCGGAGGACTCCATGTGGCAGGTCGATCATCAGTCGCGGCAGAAGGACAGCACGCACGACGCAGAAGAGCGCCGCCACCGAGGTGCCGATCGCCAGGCCGATCAACGCACCGCCCGGCTCACGCCCCCGGGTGCCGATCATCAGAATCACCGTCATCGCCAAGACGATGGCCAGCATCATCTTGAAGGACCACCCGAAACCGCGGTTGCAGCGAACCTGCGCGGGGAGGGGCAAGTGCTGGACCACTGGAGCAGCCTAGGGCCCAGGGGAGGGCGGGCGCGACGGCTCCACGAGATCGTGCACGGGAAGCGGGGGTCACCGCTGACGCCGGGCCTCGACTGGCTCGATACTTCGGGACGGCCCAGTCGACGTCGACCTGAGGGTCCTTCCCGCATCGCCGCGCGCATTCACCGGGCACGCAACATCGACGGCCCGCGCTGCTCTGGACGGGATAGAGGAATGGCTGCGAAGACGACTTGCATCGACTCGATCAGGCTGGCACCCCGTGGGAGACTCTGCTGATGGACACCCCGGAGGAGCCGCCGTACCCGGCGTACTACCACGGCACCCGGGCGGTGCTGCTTCCCGGCGATCTGATCACCGCGGGACGCCGCTCGAACTACCGGTCTGACGTGACCATGAACCACGTCTACTTCACCGCGCGGCGCGATGGCGGTGGCTTGGCCGCCGAGATTGCCGCGATGCTCGGACCCGAGGGCGCCGAACCCCATGTCTATCTCGTGGAGCCGACCGGATCCTTCGAGGATGACCCGAACGTCACCGACAAGAAGTTCCCCGGCAACCCGACGCAGTCCTACCGGAGCGGGAGTCCGCTGCGGGTCATCGAGGAGATCGCCGACTGGACCCGTCTGGAGCCGGCCGAGGTCGACATGTGGCGCGCGCGGCTGACGGCGATGCGGGAGTCCGACGCCGAGATCATCAATTGATCCGCACGGTACGGACCTTCGCCCCACTGACAAGGCTCGGCTATCCTGCTTGGGGCGGAACCTTCCGCCGATTGTGCTCCCACGTGACCACCACGTGAATCATTGCGGAGAGGCCTGAGCGGTTCAGGACATGTCCGGATGGGGTACGGCGCAGCGATGCGCCATCTTCATCTCGCCGATGCATGACATCGGTCGACGAAAGGACATGACATGTCATCGAAGGACGAGAAGAACCTCCTCCAGGTGATCGACAAGATCTCGGAGATGGACGAGCCGCGGCGGTCGATCATGCGGAGCGTGCATGACCTCATCGTGGTGGCCGCCCCCAGCCTGAAGCCCCGGATCTGGTACGGGATGCCGGCCTATGCCGCGTCCGCGAGTACGCCGGCGCTGCTCACCCTGCGCAACGACGACCGCATGAACCTCGCGATCACGGAGAAGGCGGCGTTTGCCCCGGCAGGAGGCGTGGACGGGACGCTGATGCCGGCCGCGTGGTACTTCGAGACCGTGGACCAGGACACCGAGAGGCGGATCGCGGAGATCGCCCGCTCGGTGATCGACTGAGCGACTGGGTGCATTCCTGCACGCGCCCCGAGGGCAGCTGATCGTGGCTGCCTCCGGGGCGCGTGCCGTTCTCGGGCCTACGATCCACGTCATGCGCTGCGACCTCTCTGCGTTCATCGATCCGGGGCTCCTTGCGCTCGTCGACGAGTCGCGCGACTTCTACTCGCGCCGACCGCCTGGTCGCGGGCCCGCGAACCTGCATCAACTTCTTGAGGTTCGCCAGGCGGTGCCGGAACCCGACGCATGCCGCCCGACTCCGACCGTCGAGGTCGTGAGCGCGGACGGACGAAACGTGCCTGTGCGTGTCCACCACCCCATCGACTGCTCGCCCGTGGCGGTGATTCTGGAGATCCACACCGGTGGGTTCTACCTCGGATCGGCCGCAGGCAGCGACGTCCGCAACCGGCGACTGGTGGAGGCGCTGGGCGTTGCCGTGGTGAGCGTGGACTACCGGTTGGCCCCGGAGCATCCTTGGCCGGCCGCGCCGGACGACTGCGAGACGGCCGCCATGTGGCTCGTCGAGCATGCCGGGGCTCGGTTCGGCACGACGACGCTGGCCATGACCGGGTTCTCCGCAGGGTCCACTTTGGCCGCCGCGACCATGCTGCGGTTGCGTGATCGGGGGATCCACGCGTTCTCCGGCGCGGTGCTCCAGTGCGGCACCTACGACCTCTCCGCGCGGACCCCGCCGGGCCGGCTCATCGCGGACGAGTACTTCATCCGTGCGTACGTCGGCGAGGTCACGGATCGCACGAATCCGGATCTCTCGCCGATCTTCGCAGACCTGAGCGGTCTTCCGCCGGTGCTGATCGTGGTCGGTGCGGACGACGTCCTCCTGCAGGACAACCTTGCAATGGCGATGAGGCTCATGGCCGCCGGGGTCGACGTCGACCTGCGTATCTATCCCGCTTCGCCGCACGCGTTCTCCGGCCACGCGACGTCCATGGGGCGTGCCGCACTTGCTGGGATCGACGAGTGGCTCGGTGATCGGATCGGCGTGCCAGGTTGATCGCACTGTCGCTGCCGGCGGATGCTGGCCACCTGGTGGAGCTCGGCGGAGTTCCGCGCCAACGTGTCGACATCAAGATGAAGGAGGGGTGGGTGTGAGACTCCATCATGTTCAAGTCTCCATGCCGCGCGGTCAGGAGGACGAGGCACGTCGCTTCTACGGCGAGGCCCTGGGGTTGGTGGAGGTGCAGAAGCCTCCGTCGTTGCTCGGCCGCGGCGGCTGCTGGTTCCGTGCCTTCGAGGGGGATGCCGTCGTCGCGGAGATCCATTGCGGGGTCGACGATCCGTTCGTCCCTGCCAAGAAGGCACACCCGGGTCTCGTCTGTTCGTCACTCGATGAACTGGAGGCGGTGGCGGAGCGCATCGGCAACGGAGGATACGAGCTTTCGTGGGAGGAGAGGGACACATTCGAGGGATACATCCGCTTTCATGCGCGCGACGGATTCGGAAATCGCATCGAGGTCCTGACTCCAGCCGGGTCGAGGCCGGATCAGCGCCGACCATGAGCGCGACAGGGTCGACGATGGCCTCAACTCACAGCCCGGCAAGGCAGCATCAGAAGTCGATGAACCCTGCGACGACCTCGGAGACGACTCCGCCCGGCCCCGGCGTCGCGTAGAAGTAGACGGATCCGTATCCCCACAGGTATTCATCGATCACGTCCGCCAGCTCGCCGTCGACCGGCCATCCGTCCTCGTCGACCTGGAAGAGGAAGCGGTGACCGTCCGCCAGCACTGCCGCTGCGTAGTCCGGTTGGTTCTGGATCAGGACCGGCTCGTCGTCGATCCGCACCAACGGGGTCATGCCTTCGTCGTCCGGGATCGCGGTGAGCGCGACGGATCGTAGTCCGGGCCAGCCGAGGTCGGGGCGGCTCCCACGCGGCGACGGCTCGTGCACGAGGGCGCGCATGGCCATCCGCGGATAGACGAGGTCGTCGTCGCCGATGCTGAAACCTGCCCGGAGCAGGACGGAGACCTCGACCCCGGCCGCCCACGGCCGGCAATCTGCCGGCAGCGTCAACAAGTAACGATGCGTCCGCATGAGCGGGTGCGCTTCGATCGCGACCGGCGGAGCACCGCCCAGGCGAGCGCCGTCCACCTGGTCCGGCAACGCGGGTGTCAAGAAGAGTGGCATGCGCGGACCCTACGACGTCGGGGACATCGCTGGGCAGGTGTGCTTCGGACCCCTACGGGCAACGCCTTCTTGTGATCGGTAGCTGCGGTTCGGATCCATCATGGAGTCACGAGCGGGTCACGCGTCGATGACAGCGGCGTACCGCACCGGCTGGTAGGGCGCGGCCCTAGGAGCAAAGAAGGGGTTTCGGATGAGCAGACGGCAGACCGAGGAGTGGATGCGCCTGGCGAGGACGCCGGAGACCCGGGCGAGCATCCGTCGCTGGTCTCGCCGGAGTGACTTCTTCTTCGGGACCGTTCTGCTGCTGGTGCTGGGTGGGATCGCGTTCGTTGCCTGGAGTGTGGCCGCGGGTCGCCACAACCGCCCCGTCTTCTGGGGGTGATCGCCGTGACGGTGGTGCTCGTCCTCGTCTGCGCTGCCTTCGGCTCACATGCAGGGGGCCGTCTCGACGAGGCAAGATTTCGCGACGGCCACGAGTCCGTCGGCAGGATCGACGAGGTGATCACGCACTCCAGCGGGGAGTCCGTCGACAACTACGACCTCCTGGTGAGCGCCGTGCTGCCGGACTCGGTGACGATCCATCGCAAGATCTGGTTCGGCGCGGGAGACTTCAGCGACGCTGATGTCGGGCAGGCCGTCCGCTTCCGTCACAACACCCTCGACCCCGATGACCTGGAGGACGTGCTCTTCGGCGGATGGCACGGAGTGCGCCGCCGCCGGAGTGAGCCCCACCGGAATCCCCAACAGTCACGCGCCCTCTACGCAGACGCTCACGTATCTGTTGGCATGGTCGACGAGGTGATGACCCACCCCGGGATCCCAGGATCTGGAAGCCCCAGCCACTACACCCTCGTCGTCAGCGTGGACCTGCCAGGTCAGCGGACGCTCCGCAGGCAGGTCCAGCTGGGGGAGTGGCAGTTGCGCCCGTCCACCCGGAGGTTCGGGCGAAGGATTCGTCTGCGGCACAACACCCTCGACCCCGAGAACCACTCCGACGCGTTCTTCGACGGCTGGGCGGACGAGCCGAAGGACTGAGGACCACGAGCGCGGGGTGCACGAATATGGTTCGGCCGACCTGCCCCGGTCACCGTTCCTCGGGGACCATCGCTGCAGCGATCTGGTCTTCGGGCAGCAGCAGGGCCGCGACCTCATGTCGGTGCTCGTCAGACACCATGTTCTCGTAGAGATCGGTGAGGAGGTGTCTGACCGCCGAAGCGAAGTCCGGCCAGCTCTGCCACGGCTGCTCGTCGTCCTCGGCGCTCCACTCCAGGAACGAGCCGTCTGCTGCCGAGAAGACGGTCACGGTGGCACTCGACGTCCACAGCGGCACCAGGTCGGTGCGCCCGGAGTGTCGGATCACGCTGATGGAGGGTCCATCGCTCGTCAAGGAGATGGATTCGGCCGTGAACTCCAGCGCGGGATGCACCGCGCTGCCTCCCTGCGTCGCGATCGTTGCAGCCGCCTCGGGCAGGCCTCGTTCGAGGATGCGTCGCCTCAGTGATTCTGGGGTGAGTTCCATGCCGCCGAGCCTATTCGCGGTGGCCACGGGTGAGTCTCGCGCTCTGATGTGAGCTCGGGGCTCGTTCTTGGCCAGAAGTGAGCCCGCAGGTCACATCAGAGCGGGCCCGGGGCTTGATCGACCGCCGTCCGCACGTGTTAACGTCTCGCCCGTACACACGGGAGCCCGATGGCACGGGCTGAGATGGGGTTGTCGCCACCCTGACCGTCGAACCTGCTCCGGGTAATGCCGGCGAAGGAAGTGAATCTCGACGTGTTGCCACGCATCCACTTGGTCAGTGATCCGACGACGCTCGATCGGGCGTCGACCTCCGATCCGCCCCGATCCGTGCAGGAGCTCGCCGACCGCGCCGCCGCCGGATGAACCGCGTGAACCGCGTGAACCGCGTGAACCGCGTGAACCGCCGCAGCGTGGCAGTGATCGGGGGCGGCATCATCGGCCTCAGCTGTGCCGACGAGCTCCTTCGCGCCGGCCACGAGGTGGTCGTCTGTGACCCGGCGCCTGCAACGGGGGCCACCCATGCCGCTGCCGGCATGCTCGCGCCTGCGGGGGAGGCATGGTTCGGTGAGGAGGCCCTCCTGCGACTGGGGCTCGACTCCTTGGCGCGCTGGCCCGAGTACGCCGCGAACCTGGAGCAGCGCTCCGGCACCGACGTCGACCTGCGCAGCACCGGCACCCTGCTGGTCGGGATGGACCGTGACGACCTGATCGACGTACGGCGCTCGTGCGCGCTCCTCGAGGAGTCGGGTGTACGGGTCGAACCACTGGACCGGGAAGCGCTGTGGCGCAGGGAACCCGGTCTCAGCTCGCGGGTTGCCGGTGGCGTCTGGCTTCCCCACGACCGGCACGTCGACCCCCGACGGGTGGCGGTCGCACTGCTCGCGGTGCTGGGCGACCGAGTGGTGCGGCAGCGGGCCACCCCGGTCGAGGGCGGGGTCCTCCTCGAGGACGGTCGCGTGCTCGCCGCAGACGTGGTCGTGCTCGCCACCGGCGCGACCGGGTTGGCATCGGTCCGTGCGGTGCGCGGCGAGGTGATCCGGGTGCGGACCCCGGACGCGCCCACCCACATGGTGCGGGCGCGGGTCCATGGCCAGCCGGTGTACGTCGTCCCCCGCAGCGACGGGGAAGTCGTCATCGGAGCGACCGAGGAGGAGCACCCGGGCCATTCCGCTCCGACCGTCGGGGGAATGGCCCGGCTGCTGGACGCAGCCCGCCAGCTGCTGCCCGGGCTCGACACGGCGGAGTTCATCGACGCCGTCGCTCGGGACCGCCCCGGCACGCCCGACAACGGGCCACTGCTGGGCGTCCTGGAGGGCACCGGAGCGCAGCGACCCATCGTGGCCGGCGGTCACTACCGCGGCGGCGTACTCCTTGCCCCCGTCACCGCTGCGGTGGTCAGGGCCCTGGTCGAGGAGTCCCCACCACCTGACGTCGCCGCCCCCTTCCATCCCGACCGTTTCGAGAGGACAACACCATGCCTGTGAGGAAGCCCAAGACCGTGCAGCTGATCGTCAACGGGGAGATCACACGACATCGCGAGGGGATCCGACTCGCTGACCTGGTGCCGGACCCGCGTGGCGTTGCCGTCGCCGTGAACGGCACGGTCGTCCGGGCGGCCGACTGGCCCGACACCCAGCTGTGTGACGACGACCGGGTCGAGGTCGTGACCGCCCACCAGGGCGGGTGAGCGGCGTGGAACCGTTCCTTCTCGCCGGCGAGACGCTGGCCAGCCGGCTGTGGATCGGGACGGGCGGCCTGACCAGCCTGGAAGCGGTACGTCGGGTGGTCGCGGCGGCAGAGCCGGGCCTGGTGACGGTGTCGATGCGACGTACCTCCTCCCTGGTCGCGGGCGGCCTCCTCGCCACGCTGCGCGAGCTCGGCGTGCGGATCCTGCCCAACACGGCCGGTTGCCTGAGCGCCCGTGAAGCGGTGCTCACCGCGGAACTCGCCCGCGAGGCGTTGCAGACCGACTGGGTGAAGCTCGAGGTGATCGGCGACGAACACAGCCTGCTCCCCGACGTGGTCGATCTCGTCGACGCAGCTGCCACCCTGGTCGAGCGCGGCTTCACGGTGTTGCCCTACACCACGGCCGACCCCGTGGTCGCGCGTCGCCTCGTCGACGTCGGCTGCGCCGCTGTCATGCCGCTGGGATCACCGATCGGCTCGGGCCGCGGCATCGCGGACCCGCACTCCATCGCCGCGGTCCGGGCAGCGGTGTCGGTCCCCGTGGTGCTGGACGCTGGCATCGGGACCGCCAGTGAGGCAGCCCTGGCCCGTGAACTGGGGTGCGACGCGGTGCTCGTCGCCACGGCCGTCACCCGGGCGGAGGATCCCGTCGCGATGGCCACGGCGATGCGCCACGCGGTCCTTGCCGGTTCTCTCGCGGCGGGCGCGGGCAGGATCCCGCGTCGCGAGGAGCCGCGCGCCTCGAGCCCGATGCACGGCCGGGTGATGGTGTGAGCCCGCCCCGCCTGCTGCTCCTCAGTGATCGGAGCCAGCTGCCGGACGGTCGTTGCCTGGAACGCACCGTCGCCGAGTGCGCCTCTGCCGGCCTCGCCGTCATGGTGTTGCGTGAGCTCGACCTCTCCGAGGCAGCGCGGGCGGCCCTCGCCGTGAAGCTTGCTCGCCACGTGACGGTGATCTCGGCTCGTACGTCGCTGCCGGCCACCGCCGGCGTACACCTGGCAGCCCACCAGCCCGTGGTCGGCTCGCGTCACGGACGGTCCTGTCACGACGGGTCGCAGTTGCGGCAGGCGGTGGCGCAGGGCGCGGAATGGGTCACCTTGTCGCCGGTGGCGCCCTCACCGTCCAAGCCGGGCTACGGCCCGGTCCTCGGTACCGCCGGTGTGGCCGGGCTCGTCGCGGAGGCCGCCGGGACCCCCTCTATGCACTCGGCGGCATCGATGCCGCCAACGCCGCTGACTTCCGGGCGGCCGGGGCACACGGCGTGGCCGTCATGGGCGCCGTGATGCGCGCTCGTGACCCGGCCGCGGTGGTGACCCGGCTCCTCGAAGCCGTCGCATGACCAACGGCCCGGCACGACCTCACCCCAACCAGCAGGAGAACTGATGCAACTGCACCCCAGCCACGAGACCGTCCACCGCACCGGAGGGAATGCGGACGTCGTCGTCCCGTTCACCCGCGTCGCCCTGACCAACGGCGAGACCTTCGACCGCTACACGACTGCCGGACCGGGAAGTGACCCCGAGGTGGGCCTGCCTCCGCTGCGAGCATCCTGGGTCGTCCAGCGAGCCGACACCGAGGAGTACGACGGGAGGGCGACGCAGCTGCTCGACAACGGCAAGGGAGCCGTACGTCGGGGCGAGGCGCGCGAGCAGTGGCGTGGGCGCCAAGCGCGACCACGCCGCGCGACCTCGGGCCGCACCGTGACCCAGATGCACTACGCACGGCGCGGTGTCACGACGCCGGAGATGGAGTACGTCGCGATTCGCGAGAACGTCGACGTCGACGTGGTCCGCACCGAGATCGCGTCGGGTCGCGCCATCATGCCGCTCAACGTGAACCACCCGGAGGCAGAGCCGATGATCATCGGCAAACGCTTCCTGGTGAAGATCAACGCCAACATCGGCAACAGCGCCGTCACCTCCAGCATCGCCGAGGAGGTCGACAAGCTGACCTGGGCAGTGACCTGGGGTGCCGACACGGTCATGGACCTGTCGACCGGAGACGACATCCACACCACCCGCGAGTGGATCGTGCGGAACTCACCCGTGCCCATCGGCACGGTGCCGATCTACCAGGCCCTCGAGAAGGTGGACGGTGACGCCTCGAGGCTCAGCTGGGAGGTCTTCCGCGACACCGTGATCGAGCAGTGCGAGCAGGGCGTCGACTACATGACCGTCCATGCCGGGGTGTTGCTGCGCTACGTGCCGCTCACGGCGCAACGGATCACCGGCATCGTCTCCCGCGGTGGGTCGATCATGGCCGGGTGGTGTCTGGCCCATCACGAGGAGAACTTCCTCTACACGCACTTCGATGAGCTCTGCGAGATCTTTGCCCGCTACGACGTGTCCTTCTCGCTCGGCGACGGTCTCCGGCCCGGTTGCACCGCCGACGCCAACGATGCGGCCCAGCTGTCCGAGCTGCGGACCCTCGCCGAGCTCACCTCACGTGCCTGGGAGCACGACGTGCAGGTGATGGTCGAGGGACCGGGACACGTGCCGCTGAACCTCGTCGAGGAGAACGTGGTGCTCCAACAGGAGTGGTGCCACGGCGCGCCGTTCTACACCCTCGGTCCGTTGGCGACCGACATCGCGCCGGGCTACGACCACATCACCTCCGCGATCGGCGCCGCCGCGATCGCCATGCACGGCACCGCGATGCTCTGCTACGTCACCCCCAAGGAGCATCTCGGCCTGCCCAACCGCGACGACGTGAAGACGGGAGTGATCACCTACAAGCTCGCGGCCCACGCCGCCGACGTGGCCAAGGGACATCCCGGGGCCCGGGAGTGGGACGACACCTTGAGCCGGGCCCGGTTCGAGTTCCGCTGGCACGACCAGTTCGCGCTCTCCCTGGACCCGCACACCGCCGAGGCCTTCCACGACGAGACCCTGCCTGCCGAAGCCAGCAAGACGGCGCACTTCTGCTCGATGTGCGGTCCGAAGTTCTGCTCGATGCGGATCAGCCAGGACGTCCGCGACCGGGTCGCGGCCGGGATGGCCGAGAAGTCCGCGGAGTTCGTGGAGCTCGGGTCGTCGGTCTACGTGGAGAGCGGCACGGACGCCCCGGCCCCGTGACGTGAGAGGCTGACACGATGACACGAGGTGGGGCGCAGCCGGACGTCGATGGACTCGCGGCGACGGTGGCGGCCTGTCGCGACCTGATCGATGCACGCTTCCCCGAAGGTGGCGAGAGCGGTGCCGCGGCGGTGCTGTTGGCCGACGGCAGGATCCTGACCGGAACCAGCCCGGAGTTCCTCAACCCGAGCACGACGGTGTGCCACGAGATCGAGCCCTACTGCGCGGCGTACCGGCTCGACCAGCCGATCGTCGCGTCGGTGTGCCTGCATCGGGCGACCGACGGATCGTTCCTGGTGCTCAGCCCCTGCGGGGTGTGCCGCGAGCGGCTCGCGGGCCACGGCCCCGACGTGCGGGTCGCCGTCCCCGCGCCGCAGGACCCGACCGAGGTCCGCTGGATCACGCTGGGTGAGGCGCTGCCCCACTACTGGGTGAAGGTCTTCGCCGACGAAGTGCCGCAGTGGGCCGACTGACGGCGCCGACCGTCCTCGTAGGGTTGGGCTCATCATGACCGCCACCTCCGCCCCGACATGCTGACCCCGCTCGCACAGGAACTGGTCCAGCGCTATCGCGCCCACGGCCGGTTCGAACTGCGCCGTTCGTGGAAGGTCGGTGTGGTGGCGATCGTCTTCGTCGCCGGCTTCGCGGCGCTCTTCATCGACCTCGCGCTCAGCAACGAACCGCGCCCCGGCTACATCGGGCTCATCGTCTTCTCGCCGGTGCTGGTCATCGGATTGGTGTTCGGCGTGCGGCAGCTGCTGCCAGCCGGCTCCGTCGTCGTCGACAGCGCGGGCATCCACCTCGACGACCGCAGCGTGGCGTGGGCGGAGATCGCCGAGACGTCCGTCGAGAACACGCCGGGCTGGCGCGCCTACCGCTACGTGCGACTCACTCTCAAGGACGGGGAGGCCGTCGACCTGCCACTGATGCTGGCGCCGGGCGCGCATGACCAGTGGTTTGCGATCAACCACCTGCGCGACGAGTGAGGCACCCGGTCCCGGCTGGGGCTCAGGACGGGGTGAACGGACTCTCCGAGACGATCCGACCGTCGAGGGTGGTGGTCATCCAGCCGGTCTCGTCGTAGGAGTTGGTGATCCAGATCTGCACCACCGGCACCCCCGCGGAGGAGTCGACGAGGACGTCTGCCCAGCTCAACGATCCGTCCTCGACGTTGAGGCCCTCGACCCCTCGCTCGATGTTCGCCACGAACGCCTCCACGTCGAAGTCGTGCAGGTCGATGAGATCCAGGTCGCGACCGGCGTCGTCTGCCTCGTCGGCCAGGCGAAGCCCCTCCTTCCCCTTCGTGAACTCCCAGTCCTCGACCCGCGGCCGGGTGCGCCCGAGCGGGCGCTCGAAGCGGAGGTAGCCGGGGTTGATCCGGAGACTGTGCACGTAGGGTGCCCGGAAGGCCTTCTCCCACTCCTCGAAGACCGTCGTGAGCGTCGCTGCATCCACCCGGAAGGGGCCCAGCTCCTTGATCGGCCAGTAGGCGCCGTCCGGGTAGGCGCGGCCGCTCACCTCGTCGCGCACCTCGCTCCACGTGATCGCCATCGTGGCTGCGTGCTCGAGTCCTTCCTGCTCCCGCTGCTCCTCCGCGTCGAGCTCCTGAGCAGGGGCGGCGGCCGACACGTCGTGGTCGTCGCGGTCGGCCAGCACGAACGGGATTCCGACGAGCGCGGCCAGCAACGAGGCGACGGCGGTCACCGCCAACAGGGTCTTGATGGGAGGCTTCGGTGCCGGTGCGGACAGCACGTCCCCGGCGCGGCCGACTCCCTGCAGGTCCGGGGCCAACGCGGTCGCTCCCTGCAGGTCGCCGATCAGCCTCTCGAGCTCGACCATGTGCACGGCTGCGAGTGCCTTCGAGCTCCGGCGGGAGAGCTCATCCGCGTCGATCTGTCCGTCGACGAACGCCTGCTGGAGGGTCTCGACGACCTGGTTGCGGTCCTGGTCGCGGGCACGCAACGCCATCCGACCCTCCCCAGCCCGTTCCGGGACCCGCGCGGTCGCGGATCCTTGCTGCACGCAGATTACCGGCGCCTTCGTTAGGGTCGTTCCCCATGGCCCCGTTGACCGCTCCGATCCGGACCGAGCGGCTGCTGCTGCGCACCTTCCGCCCCGATGACATCGACGCGCTGCTCGACTATCAACGCATCCCGGAGGTGGCGCGCTACCTCCTCGTGGAGCCGTGGACCCGGGAGTACGCCGAGCAGCAGGTCGTGAAGCGGCTGCGCAGCACCGGACTCGGCGGACCCGACGACGTGCTCGCGCTGGCGGTGGAACTCGATGGCCGGGTGATCGGGGACATCGCGGTGTGGCCCACTGATGCCGAGGCGCGGCAGGGGGAGCTGGGCTGGGTCTTCCACCCCGAGGTCGGTGGCCGGGGCTACGCCACCGAGGCGGTCGCCGCCGCCATGGAGCACGCCTTCGACGCCGGCTGGCATCGAGCAGTGGCCCAGATGGATCCACGCAACACCGCTTCCGCCAAGCTGGCCCGGCGGCTGGGAATGACCCTCGAGGGTGCCCATCGCAGCAGCTGGTGGAGCAAGGGGGAGTGGACCGACAACTGGGTCTTCGCCCTCCTTGCCGATGACTGGCGGGCACGCCGTACCGACCCGACACGGGCCCCGCAGCCCGAGGGGCGGCGTGCCTCCCCGGGGGCGCTGGCGCCGGATCGGGAGGCGTTGGAGGGTTGGCTGGAGCTCTACCGCCAGACCCTGCCGCGGAAGATCGCCGGACTCGCGGCAGATCAGCTGTGCCGGGCGGCCGTGGAGCCGTCGAACCTCAGCCTGGCCGTGCTGGTCAGGCACCTGACCACGGTCGAGCAGGCCTGGTTCGCCAACACGGTCGCCGGGCTGGCCGAGCCCCTCCACCACAGGGAGACCGGGCCGAGTGGTGACTTCGATCCCGTCGACCCCGGCACGGTCTGGGACGACCTGGCGCGCTATCAGCGCGAGCTCGTGCGTTCCCGCGAGTTCGCGGCGGCTGTCACCGACCTCGATGCCCCGCTCCCCGGAGTCAGGCACGGACGGCAGGTCAACCTGCGTTGGGTCTACCTCCACATGATCGAGGAGTACGCGCGGCACCTGGGCCATGCCGACCTCCTGCGCGAGCGCGTGGACGGGGTCACCGGCTACTGATCGTCGACGGCCGACTGAGGGCGTGCGTGACCTCTGCCACATCTGGGTCGTTGGTCCCACTGAAGGCGGCCCGGAAGGGTCCACCCCAGTGACCCAGGGAGCAGACGATGCACGCAACCCGACTGGCCGGACTGGCCCTGACCGCGACCCTGGCCGTCGTCGGCACGGTGCTGACCACGCCGGCATCGCCGTCGTCGAGTGCGGGAGCGGCGCCCCCTGTAGCCCAGACGCCTGTCGAGATCGCAGCCAAGAAGACCGGCGCCAGCCTGAAGCCGGGCGGCCACGGGAAGAAGGGCGTCGCGCCGCGGCCGATCCGCGAGTACGTCGCGCTGGGTGACTCGTGGTCGGCTGACACGATGTTCATCGACGCCAACGGCCTGCCCGATGCCACCCATGCGCCGCTCGACTGCTTCCAGTCGCCGGTGAACTACCCGAAGTTGCTGGCGCAGGAGTTGAAGGTCGAACGTTTCGCCGACGCCACCTGCGGCTCGGCCACGACCGTGCACTTCAGTGCTCCACAGAAGCTGCCGCTGGGCGGCACGAATCCGCCGCAGTTCGACCGGCTGACCGCACGGACGGACCTCGTCACGATGGGGATCGGGGGCAACGACGCCGGCATCGCTGCTGCTGCGTTCGACTGCCTCTCGGTGCTTCCCTTCAACGTGCCAGGCATCGAGGCGCTGCCGACCCTGCCCGACCTGCCGGTGCCCTTGCTGGGGCAGAAGCTGCCGCTCGGGGGCTGCAAGGCCTTCTTCACCCAGGGCGGCACCGACACGCTCAAGGTGGCGATAGACGCCTCGCTGCCCAAGGTCGTGAAGGCGATCAAGGAGGTCAGGAAGCGCTCCCCGCACGCCCGGATCCTGCTGGTCAACTACCTCAATGCGGTGCCGGCCAAGGGATGTTGGCCCCTGGTGCCGATCACCGACCCCGACATGGGCTACCTGCACCAGTCGTTCCTCCACCTCAACACGATGCTCGACCGGGCCGCGCGCAGGACGGGCACCGAGGTCGCCGACACCTTCGCCCCGACCGTCGGCCATGACGTGTGCGCGGCGCCGAACAAGCGCTATGCCGAAGCGCTCGGTGTGACCTTCAACGACATCGGCATCGTGGTGCCGGCCCACCCCAACGCAGCTGGCGCACGAGCGCAGTTCCGTGCGGTGCTTGCCCAGGTGAAGAAGGGCCGGTGAGCACGAGGGAGGGCGCCTCGTAGGCTTCGGCGCATGCTCTCCGACTTCGATCGCCACACCGCCGTGACCGCGACGTCCCACGACGACGGTGGTGCCGTCTTCTCGGCCGATCTCGATGCGGGTTGGTCCGTGGGCGGCGGACTCAACGGTGGCTACCTGCTGGCCAACATCGGGCGTGCCCTCCAACAGACCGTGCCCCACCACCCTCACCCCTTCTCGGTGAGTGCCTACTACGTCGGTCCCGGCGTCGGTGGGGACGCCACCATCACGACCCGTGTGGTGCGCAAGGGCGGCACCGCCACCCTCGCGGCCGAGCTCGAGCAGGCCGGCACCGCCAAGATCACCGCACTGGCGACGTACGGCGACCACGCTCGCCTCTCGGGGCCGGTGAGGACCACAGCGCAGCCGCCCGCGATCGCGCCGATCGAGCAGTGCTTCGCCTCCAGCGACGCGCCGGAGGAGATGCGCCGAGTGGCGCCGCTGATGGAGCGCGTCGACCTCCGCATCGATCCCGCCACCGCCGGCTGGGCGGTGGGCGCACCGAGCGGCGACGGAGTCATCCAGGCATGGTTCCGGCTCCCCGACCGCGAGCCGGACGTGATCTCGCTGCTGCTCGCCGTCGATGTCCTGCCGCCGGTCACCTTCGACCTGGGAGTCATGGGGTGGGCGCCGACGGTCGAGCTGACCGCGCACGTCCGGGCCGTGCCCGCACCCGGCTGGCTGCGGGTGCGGCATGCCACCCGCAACGTTGCGGGCGGGATGTTCGAGGAGGACTGTGAGGTCTGGGACTCCAGTGACCGCCTGGTCGCCCAGTCGCGTCAGCTCGCGAGGTTCCCGCTGGAGGCCAAGGCCTGAACACGGGCAGGCCCCTCAGTCGAACCAGCTGCGTCGCATCGCGCAGACCCATCTGCGCCACGGATGCTCGGTGACGGTCCAGAGCCGGTCCTGCTCCGGCCAGTAGCTGAGGTCCTCCGGGCCGATCGGGGTGGCGAGGTGGTGGGGTCGCAACCGTCCCGGGGTACCGGCATGCACCGATCCCGGGAGGACCGCACCGACCGACGCGGTGGCATACCAGCGGCCGCGGGCGACCACGGCGCCCTGCATCCGGGTCACCCCGGACTCGTCCAGGTGCAGGGCGACGGTGCTGCCGTCGTCGTCCTCGACCAGCAACCCGCTCTCCGCATCGATTGGGAAGCGGGCCACCCGGCGGGTCTGCCCTCGAGCGCGGCCGTACTCACCGGCCAGGAGGTGCGGCTGGGGCTCACTGCGGTCGAGGGAGACGAAGGAGAAGCGGAGCTTGGGCGCCTGGTCGGTGCCCAGACCCTGGTGGGTGAAGCGCACCGGGAGCAGGTGGGTGTGTCCCCAGGCGGAGATCCCGCCCGGGCCGACGGAGAGCCCCTCCTGGCCGGTGGTGACCCGCACGAGATCGTCCCAGTGGCACGTCATGAAGCCGCGGCCGGTCGCGGCGACGTGCAGCCACGGGCCGTGCCAGACCAGGCCGCCGGCATGCACGCGCAGCGGTTCCAGGGTCAGGGCGCCGTCGACCACCGTCGGCACGACGAGGAGCACGTGCTGGTAGCGCAAGGTGGCCAGGTCGACGACCGTGACCCGGGCGCCGTGGGTCACCCCGTCGGGCTTCTTGGAGTACCAGGACGTGACGACCAGGTCGCGGCCGCGACTTCGCTCCGGGTCGGCGCCGTCGGACGACGAGGTGATGCCCTGGGGCCACCACCGCCGGTCACGCCGGTCGGCCCGGTCCCAGGTGAAGGCCCAGTCGACGGCACGCCCCAGCAGCCGCGGTGCCAACGCACCGCGCCCCTGTCGAGTCCTCGGATCCGCATTCGCCACCAGTGCATCGACCAGCCCGTGCAGCCCGAGTCGCCCGCCCGCCGCCGCAGCCAGCGCATCGGACTCGGCCTGCAGCGGTCGGGATCGGCGCAGGTGCACGGTCACTGGAAGGTGAGCCGGTTCTCCGCGAGGACCTCTCCCTGCCCGACGAAGAAGGCAGCTGTCACGCCGTCGACCCCGGCCGGCACGGTGAACTGCACCGTCACGCACTTCGACTCGGTGCCGAAGCTCCAAGTGTCCTGCGCGCTGCCCAGCTGGGTCTGTCCGTCGGGGGCGACGAAGCCGATGCCGATCGGAGTGCCCTCCTCGAGACCGCTCACCGTGAACTCGGCAAAGATCGTCTGCTCCGCTCCCACCGAGAGCGTCTGCGGACTGGTGCCGGTGCAGCCGCCCTGGCCGTCGAAGGTCCAGCCCCTGGCCTCGGCGGAGGCGCTCTCCGGCACTTCGCCCGGGTCCGGCAGGTCCTCGGCGTACGGCGACACGTAGTCGGGGTCGCCACCTTGGCGAGCGATCTCGAGCACCTCGTCCGCCAGCGCCAGAGGACGCAGCAGCGCCGATCCCTGGGTGATGGCGCCCGCGGCCTCCGAGACAGCGGTGATGACGGCGGTGTTGATGCCGATCAACTCGCCGTCGTCGTTGATGGAGGCGCCGCCGGAGTTGCCGGAGCCGAGGCGCACGTCGGAATCGATGAAGCCCCGCTCGGTGTCGGCGACCTCGTCGCGCTGGAAGGTCGACACGACGCCACGGGTGATGGTCAACGGTCGGTTGATGCCCGCGCCCGGATTGCCGATGCCGGGATAGCCGAGCGCGGTGATGGAGTCGCCGGTGCGTACGTCGTCGCTGTCACCCAGCGGCATCGGTGCGGGCAGCTCGAGGGAGTCCTTGTCGAGCTCCTTGCCGTCGGCGTCGGCGACGATCTGCAGGACGGCCAGGTCGAGGTAGCCGTCGCTCACGATCGGTACCGCGCGGAAGGCGGGCTCGGCCGGCTTGTCGTCGGAGGCTTGGGTGAGCGCGACGAGCAGGTACTCGGGATCGGCGAACTCGCTCGCACCCTGGCCCGGGCTCGACGGCTTGCCGACGTGGGCGTTGGTGAGGATCAGCCCGTCCTCACTGATGATGCTGCCGGAACCGGTGTGGGTGGGCTGGTCGTTGGCACCCACCGCGATCAGGAAGACGCTGGCTGCCTTGGCGCGGTCGAGCTCGGCCTCGGTGAGGCCTGAGTTGCTGGGTTCCTTGTCGTCGCCGCCAGAGAGCGCGACGGCCGTGATCACGCCGCCGAGGATCAGCACCAGCACCGCAGCCATGAGACCGACCCGGCCGAAGGTCTTGCGTCGCTTCGCGCCCTGGATGGCCCTGGCTGCCTTGTCCGCGGCGATCACCGGCACCAGCTCGAGCTCATAGCCCGCGGTCGGATGCCCGAGCATCACGGTGGTGGGCTCGTCGACCTTGTGCTGGCTGATCCGCTCGCCGTCGACGTACGTCCCGCTGGTGGAGCGGTCGGAGAGCCACCAGCCGTCGGGGCGGGGCTCGATGAGTGCGTGCTGTCGCGAGACCGAGGGGTCGTCCGCGGTGATCTCCAGGCCGGGCTCACGGCCGATGCGCACCGGAGCCATCAAACCGAAGCGCTTGTCGCCGCTGCGGGTGCGCACCAGGAGGCCTGGAGCCTGCGCCCCGGGCGCGCCCTGACCGCTGGGCACCATCGTCGCCGGCAACGCCGCGGGGTTGATCGTCGGTGCTCCGGGCACCGGACGGTCGGCGGCAGCGCCCTCCACGACGATCAACAGGGTCGCGGCGTCGGCACCCTGGCCCAGCACCACCGTGGTCTGGCCCGTCAGGGGCAGCTGCTGCACGCGCTGACCGTTGACCCAGGTGCCGTGGGTCGAGCCCGCATCGACCACCTGCCAGCCCTGCGGGCCCGGCACGAGAGAGGCGTGCTGTCGCGAGACACTGCCTCCCTCGAGCACCACATCGGCCTCGGGTGAGCGGCCCATGCGGACCGGCTGGGTGGCAGGGAAGGTGTAGCTCTGGCCACCGGCCTGGATCCGGATGTTGCTCATCTCTGCGCTCCCTGAGACTTCGTCGACCGCGGGCGCCTGCCCGGCTTGAGGATGCTACCGAGGTCCGCAGGTTCGCGGGAGGCCTCAGCGTGCCGCGCGTTGCGATCGCACCGGGGCGACAGGGAGGATGTTCCCTTGTGAGAGGCATCTTCTTCGACGAGGACACCGCGCGCATCGTGGAGCTCGAGCTCCGCCGAGCCGGGTGGGCGGCACGCGTCGAGCCCGAACGGCTGGCCGGAGAGGACGACGACGAGGACCATCAGTGGGCGGTGGTCACCGACGCCCCGCCGGTGCAGTTCGAGTTGTTGGTCGACGCCCACGAGGGCTGGCTCGAGGAGGACCTCGTCGCCCCTGCGGAGGTGGCCCCGCTCCAACTCCCGGACGCACCCAAGAGGATCAAGAGGCTCGATCCGTAGGCTGGGCGCCATGACTGACGGCCAGATCCCCGACCAGCGCCTGCTCCTGGTCCACGCCCATCCCGACGACGAGTCGATCGGTCAGGGCGCAACCATGGCGAAGTACGTCGCGGAGGGGCGGGGCGTCACGCTCGTCACCTGCACCGCCGGTGAGATGGGCGAGATCCTGGTGCCCGAGCTCGAGCACCTCGCGGCCGACAAGGACGACACGCTCGGTGAGCACCGGCGTACCGAGCTCGCGGACGCGATGAGCGCGCTCGGCGTCACCGACCACCGGTTCCTCGGGGGCTTCGGCACCTATCGGGACTCCGGCATGCAGTGGCACGCGGACGGTCACGCGATTGCCGCCGACACGATCCACGACAACGCCTTCTGGTACGCCGACCTGCTGGAGGCAGCCAACCACCTCGTCTCGGTGATCCGGGAGGTCCGGCCGCAGGTGCTGGTCACCTACGACGAGTTCGGCGGCTACGGCCACCCCGACCACGTCCAGGCCCATCGGGTCGCGACCTATGCCGTCGCCCTGGCGGCGGTGCCCTCGCACCGGCCCGACCTGGGTGAGGCATGGGACGTCGCGAAGGTCTACTGGGGTGCCATGTCGGCGAGCCGGATGCGTGCCGGCCTGCGCAGCCTGCGCGAGGCAGGTGACCTGACCACCTTCGAGGGCATGGACCCCGACGGCCCGCTGCCGCACTTCGTCGCCGAGGACGAGGCGTTGTCCTGTGCAGTCGACGGCACGGCCCACATCGCGGCCAAGATGGCGGCCCTGGCAGCACATCGCACCCAGATCACGACCGACGGGCCGTTCTTCGCGCTCTCCAACAATGTCGGGGCCGAGGCGATGGGGGTCGAGTTCTACCGGATCGCGAAGGGCACTCCGGGCCCCGTCGGTCCCGACGGGCTGGAGACCGACCTCTTCGCCGGCCTGTCATGAGTGCTCGGGCCTGGGCGAAGGTGGGGCTCACGCTGCTCGCCCTGGCCGTCGGGCTCGTCACCGGGTTGGCGTCCACGGCCGTGCACGACAAGAACTGGCTGTGGTTCCTGCTCGCCGTCGCAGCGCCGGCGGCCGCAGCGGCTGCGTGGACTCCGGGTTGGCTGCGAGTGGGCTTCTGCACCGGCTGGATCATGTTGGTGCTGGTTGCCATCCAGGGCACCCGCGCTGGCTCCTACGCCATCTCAGCCGACCTCCGCGGCTACCTGTTCCTCGGCTGCGCACTGCTGCTGATGATGGCCGCCATCGTGACGCTGCCCTCACCTGCCTCCCGCGCGCGACGTGGCGCCGAATCGGAGACGCAACCCCTCACCACTTAGGCTGGCCTGCGTGAATGAGCACAACACCGGGTCGGGGGAGACCAAGGAGTCCAAGGGAGGACGCGTCGTCGCGTTCACCGTGGTCGGTGTCCTGGCGTTGGCTGCAGCCGGCTACGCGGGTGCCTATGCAGGTGCGGGTGCCAAGGTGCCACGCGGTGCCGAGGTGGCCGGCATCAAGATCGGTGGCCTCGAGGAGGCCGCCGCCGTCGCCAAGCTCGACGAGGCGATCGGTGGCCGCAAGCAGGTCAAGGTCACCGTCGACGGGCAGCAGACCAGCGTCCCCGTCTCCGAGCTCGGCATCACCTTCGACGCCGACGCCACGGTCGCTGAGGCCGGTGGCGGCCGCAGCTGGTCGCCCGGGCGCTTGTGGGACTACTACACGGGCGGCAAGGACGTCGAACCCGTGACCAGCGTCGACGCGGGGGCGCTCGAGAGGGTGCTGACCGGTCTCGACGAGCAGTTCGGGAAGGTGCCGGTCGACGGCAAGGTCAGCTTCCGCAAGGGCGACGTCCGTACGTCCGCCCCGGCAGACGGGCGCGGCATCGACCGTGACCGAGCCGAGGACGCCCTCGTCGACGCGGTGCTCCACGGCGGTACCGCCGAACTCGCACTGACAGACGTGGCCCCGGAGATCGATGAGGCCGACGTGCAGGAGGCGCTCGACGAGTTCGCCAACCCGGCGGTCTCCGCAGCGGTCACCTTGAACTTCGAAGGCACCAAGGTCCAGTTGGCGCCCAAGGCCTACACCAAGGCGCTGTCGTTGGAGCCGCGCGACGGTTCGCTCGAGCCGGTCCTCGACGAGGAGCGCCTCGACAAGCTCGTGCGCAACAAGATGGTGGGTCGCGACGACGCCCCGGTCGACGCGACGGTGAAGCTGGTCAAGGGCAAGCCGAAGGTGGTGCCGGCCAAGCCCGGCGTCGACTTCGCCACCGAAGACATCACCTCGACCTTCCTCGACCTGGTCGTGAAGCCAGCCGGCGAGCGCCAGGCAGAGGTCGAGGCCCAGGTCAGCCAGCCCGACTTCACCACGGAGGACGCCGAGGCACTGGGCATCAAGGAGGAGATCTCCTCCTTCACCACCTACTACCCGCCGGCCAACTACCGCAACGTCAACATCGGTCGCGCCGCCGAGAAGATCGACGGCACCGTGCTCAAGCCCGGTGAGGTCTTCTCGATGAACGACATCGTCGGTGAGCGGACGGTGGAGAACGGGTTCACCACCGGCACGATCATCAGCAACGGCGTCTTCAAGGAGGACCTCGGCGGTGGTGTCTCGCAGATGGCGACCACGACCTTCAACGCGATGTTCTTCGCCGGCCTGGAAGACGTCGAGCACAAGCCGCACTCGTTCTACATCGACCGCTATCCGGTCGGGCGCGAGGCGACCGTCGCGTGGGGATCGGTCGACCTGCGCTTCCGCAACAACACCGACTACGGCGTGTTGATCTCCGCGAAGGTGACCCCGGGCTACTCCTCCAACGGGGTGGTCACGGTGAAGATGTACTCCACCAAGATCTGGGACATCACGACCAAGACGAGTGACCGCTACAACTATCGCGGCGCCACCACCCGTTACGTCACCACGCCCGGCTGCGTGGCCAATGCTGCGCCGAGCAGCGGCTTCGACGTCGACGTCTTCCGCTACTTCCACAAGCCGGGGAAGAAGCAGGTCGAGAAGACCGAGAAGTTCCACACGGCCTACATCGCCGTCGACCGGGTCGTCTGCGGTCCGCCCCCGGGTCAGAACGACAACAAGAACAAGAACAACAAGAACGACGACGACTGACCGCGAACCTGCAGTTGGATCTCGCGAACCTGCAGTTGGGGCGCGAGGTTGCGCAGCACCAGGTCAGTGCACCGGTGGCACCAGGTAGCGCAGCGCGTGGTGCTCGGTCATCCCGAGCGACTGATAGAGCGCGATGGCGGCGTGGTTGTCCGTCTCGACATGCAGCCACAACGTGGTGGCGCCCCGCTCGGCGCCCCACTCCACGAGCTCGACCATCACCCGACGGCCGAGGCCGCGGCGACGTAGCTCCGGTTCGACGGACAGGGCGTGCAGGCCGAGCCAGTCGGAGGAGAGCGCGGCCCGGCCACCGCCGACCAGCCGGCCGTCACGGCGCAGCTCCACGTTGAGTCGCGGGCCGTCACTGGCGATGCCGACCTTCGTGGTCACCGGCTGGTCGCCGGCCAGCATCTTCTCGAGGTCGAAGCCGGCGACCGGGCGCAGCCCTCGGGAGGCGCGCGCGACGGAGCCGATCATGAAGAGGGCGTCGCCGCCGGGCAGCTGCTCCCAACCCAACCGGGCGAAGTGCGTCTCCTCGGTCGAGTCGGCGAGCACCTGCACCATCGGCTCCCTGCCGCGGGAGCGGTAGAACTCGATGACTGCGGCCGTCGCCTCGCTCATCGCCATGCCCGGATCCCCGACCGCCAGCGCCGAGTTCGCCCGCTTCAGCAGTCGACCCACCGGAGCCGGATCGCTGCGCAGCACCCACTCGCCGAGGTCTTCGCGCACCACGTCCGGCCACAGCAGCAGCGAATGTCCCTCCGCCTCGCGGTCGGACACCCGGTGCCTGATCGACGGGCGGGGAGGGACGGGCTTGCCGGAGACGATGTCGGCGATGGCGATCGCCACCTCCGGGCCCCGTTCGGGCTGGACCAGACAGCGGCCCTCGCCCCACGACGTACACACGCCGAGGGTGTCGGTGAAGGCCGGACCACCGGTCGGACCGGTCTGCCCGCGGAGGATCCGACGGACCACCACACGCTGTCCGACGACGTGAGGTCCGAGCAGATGCCTGCCCACTTCGTGGAGTCCCTCCATAGATTCCATGACGGGATACTAGGCTGGCTCCAAACAAGCAGTGATTCGTATTGCCCCTCAGGAGGAACTGGTGACCTACGTCATCGCCCAGCCGTGTGTCGACGTCAAGGACCGGGCTTGTGTCGACGAGTGTCCGGTCGACTGCATCTACGAGGGCAAGCGCATGCTCTACATCCACCCCGACGAGTGCGTCGACTGCGGTGCGTGTGAGCCGGTCTGCCCTGTGGAAGCGATCTTCTACGAGGACGACACCCCGGAGGAGTGGAAGGACTACTACGACGCCAACGTGAAGTTCTTCGACGACCTCGGTTCTCCCGGCGGTGCCGCCAAGATGGGCGAGATCGACCAGGATGCCGCGTTCGTGGCCGCCCTGCCGCCGCAGAACCAGGACCACTGATCTCCGTCTCCTCGCGGCTCCCGGACTTCCCCTGGGACCACCTGACGGCGTACGCCGACCGGGCCCGTTCGCACCCGGACGGGATCGTCGACCTCTCGGTCGGCACGCCGGTCGACTCGACGCCGCAGGTGGCGCAGAAGGCGCTGGCAGCCGCTGCTGACAACCCGGGTTATCCGACGACCCTCGGCCTGCCCGAGTCGCGGCAGGCCGTGGTCGACTGGCTCGGGCGCCGTCATGGTGTCACCGGGCTCGGCATCGACGGTGTGCTGCCGCTGATCGGTTCCAAGGAGTTCATCGCCAGCGCGGCCGTGCACCTGGGGATCGGCGCGGGTGACCTCGTCGTCTGGCCGCGTCTCGCCTACCCCACCTACGAGGTGGGTACGGCGCTCGCTGGCGCACGCGGGCTGGCGACGGACTCGCTCACCGCGATCGGGCCCGAGACGCCGGCGTTGATGTGGATCAACTCGCCGTCCAACCCCACCGGCAAGGTGCTCCCGATCGACCACCTGCGCAAGGTCGTGGAGTGGTGTCGTGAGCGAGGCACGCTGCTGATCTCCGACGAGTGCTATCTGGAGTGCTCCTGGGAGGAGCCCCGCCCGGTCTCGTTGCTGCACCCTGACGTCTGCGGTGGCTCGCACGAGGGCATCCTCACCGTCCACTCGCTGTCGAAGCGCTCCAACTTGGCCGGCTACCGGTGTGCGTTCGTCGCCGGTGACCCGAAGGTGGTCGCGGAGCTGCTGGCCGTGCGCAAGAACCTCGGCCTGCAGATGCCCGGGCCCCAGCAGCTCGCGATGATCGCGGCCCTGGACGACGACGCCCACGTGCTGGAGCAGCATGCTCGCTACGCCGCGCGGCGCGCCAAGCTCAAGGAGGCCCTCCTCTCCGCGGGCTTCCGGGTCGACGACTCCGAGGCATCGCTCTACCTGTGGACCACTCGTGACGACGCCGACGGTGACTGCTGGGACCTCGTGTCCTGGTTCGCCGACCGCGGCATCCTCGTTGCGCCGGGCTCGTTCTATGGTCCCGCGGGTCAGCGCCACGTGAGGATCGCCTTCACCGCCACTGACGAGCGCGTGGACGCCGCCGTCGCCCGCCTCACCTGACCCGAAGCCGCGAACCTTCACTCAGAAGGACCGAACCTTCAGTTGCGCCGGCGTACGGCGTGCCCTGCGGCGCCGGTCCGCATCTTCCACGAGCCTGAGTGAAGGTTCGCGCCTTCTGAGTGAAGGTTCAGTCGGCGACGTCGACGTGCACGTGGTCGCGGTGCTCCAGCACGGCGATCTGCTCGTCAGTGCGTCCTGACGTGTTGGGGGAGTAGTCGCGCCACCCGTCCTCGGAACGCTTGCCCGCGGTCCAGATGCGACCGTCGAAGATGACGGTCTGGATGTCGAGCCGATCTGCCTGGGCGACGAGGTAGTAAGCCATGGCCCATCCCTTCGCCTTGTTGGCCTTGTTGATCGGCCGCACGAAGACGTCGATGGCTCGGCCGTCGTAGTGGGCCGAGCCCTCCATGTGACCGTCGCTGACACCCCCGGGAGCGAACCCCCGAGTGAGAGTTCGCCGAAGGCAGCCTGCAGGTCGGCGCGCACGGTCGCGGCCCGCCCGGTCAGCCCACTGGCGTCGAGCTCGTCCGACTCCTCGGGCACGTCGTCCTTCACCACGCAGGAGAACTGGCCCCCTGGGACTGACCAGTGAGTGCCGAGGCAAGGGCGCGGGCATCCTCGGCATGGTCCTCGTAGGCCTCGGGGAAGCCCGAGCGCTGCACGGTCTGGGCAGCCTCGGTGATCCGCATGTCCTGATAGCCGTCGACCTTCTCCAGGGCGTCGTAGAAGGCGTTGGTGGAGTAGTAGGGGTCGAGGATCTCCTCCTCCGTTCCCCATCCCTGGCTCGGGCGCTGCTGGAAGAGGCCGAGTGAGTCGCGGTCGCCGTGCTCGATGTTCTCGATCTTCGACTCCTGGTACGCCGTGGCGAGCGCGATGCTCGCGGCCCTCGGGGGCAGGCCACGGCGGACCGCGATGGCCGTGATCAGGGCGGCGTTCTCGGACTGCTCCGTGCTGAGCGAGACCGTGTGGCCGCCCACCTCAGCCGTGCATCCCTCGGGGTCGGGAAAGGGGCCGAGCCCGAGCTCGACCGCCACGAAGATCCCGCCGACCACTGTCAGCGCCGCCAGTCCGCCCAGGACGGCACCGCGCATCCGCATGTGGATCAGTCGTTCGCGTGGAGCGCTTCGTTGAGCGCAATGCCCTCGCCCTTGCGGGCGACTGCCTCGACCGTGCCGCTGACCGAGTTGCGGCGGAACAGCACGTTGCTGGCACCCGAGAGCTCGAGGGCCTTCACCGTGGTCCGGTCCTCGAGCGTCACCTTGGTGCCGGCGGTGATGTAGCAACCTGCCTCGATGACGCAGTCGTCGCCCAGCGAGATGCCCAGCCCGGAGTTGGCGCCGAGCAGGCAGCGCTCACCGATGGAGATGACCTCCTTGCCGCCACCGGACAGGGTGCCCATGATCGAGGCACCGCCTCCGATGTCGGAGCCGTTGCCGACCACGACGCCGCCGGAGATGCGCCCCTCGACCATCGAGCTGCCGAGCGTGCCGGCATTGAAGTTCACGAATCCCTCGTGCATCACGGTGGTGCCGGAGGCGAGGTGCGCACCCAGTCGCACCCGGTCGGCGTCGGCGATGCGGACGCCGGTGGGCACGACGTAGTCGACCATCCGGGGGAACTTGTCGACCCCGTAGACCGAGACGTGCTGGCCGGCCGCGCGCAGCCGGCCACGGGTGAGCTCGAAGCCTTCGACGGCGCACGGGCCGGCGCTGGTCCACACCACGTTGGCGAGCAGGCCGAACATGCCGTCGAGGTTGAGACCGTGGGGGAGGACGAGGCGGGCGGAGAGCAGGTGCAGCCGCAGCCAGACCTCCTCGGTGGAGGTGGGGGCGGCCTCGAGGTCATCGATGGCAACCCACCGGACCTCACGGCGTACGTCGCGCAGCGGGTCCTGCCCGGCGAGTGCGGTCAGTTCGGCGGGAGCATCGCTCGACTCCGGCAGGCCCAGGGCAGGCTGGGGGAACCAGCAGTCGAGGACGGTGTCGTCGGCAGTCAGTGTGGCAAGGCCCCACCCGTGGGCGGTCTTCGTCTCAGTCACGGTTCCTACTCTACGGAGCACCGAAGTGGCCACGGACGGCTGGTTCACCGGTCGACATGACCGTCGATCGGCCATGATGTCCCACGTGAGTTTCGCCCGTCGCCCGTTGCCCTACCTCCTGACCGGAGGTGTGGTCATGCTGCTCGTGATCGGCCTGATCGTCGTCTGGGCCCAACGCGACGTGGACGAGCCGGGCCGTCAGCCCGCCGACCGCCAGGAGTTCCCCGGCGCCTCGGAAGCAGGTGACCTGGTCAGCGTCGAACGTTGGCAGGGCACCCACGCCACCGCGGTCGACATCTGGCGGATCGTCTATCTCACCGAAGACCGTCAAGGGGCGGTCCGTGAGGCGTCGGCGTTGGTCTCGGCGTTCGTCGACCGGCCCGCCACCGCGATGCCGGTGGTCGCCTTCGCCCACGGCACGACCGGAGTCGCCGAGGCGTGTGCTCCGTCCGCGCGGACCACACCGATCGCCACCGACGGCGGCGCCCTCAACGCGATCGCCCAGCAGGACACGGTGCTGGTGGCACCCGACTACGCCGGCCTCGGCACGCCCGGACCCCACGGCTTCCTGGTGGGCGAGGAGGCTGCCCACGACGTGCTCAACGCGATTCGCGCAGTCCGTGGGATGCCCGACCTGAAGGTCTCACGCAAGGCGGTGGTCTGGGGGCAGTCGCAGGGCGCCCACGCCGCACTGTGGACCGGGATGGTTGCCTCCGACTACGCACCCGACGTGAAGCTGCTGGGCGTGGCCGCGACCGCACCGCCGACCGACCTCGCAGGCATGCTGGGACAGACCGAGGACAACGCGGTCATGCGGCGACTGCAGTCCTACCTGCTGGACTCGTGGCGTCGGGTCTATCCCGACAGCGGCTTGTGGGACGAGGTCGACCCGGCCAACCGGGAGACGATCGAGAAGATCGGCCAACGGTGCGGCAATGAGGTGCTCGACGGTCTGCCCGGCGATCTCCGCGAGCCGGTCCTGCCCAGTTTCGACGAAGGGACGACCTTCCGCAGGCTCCTCGACCAGAACCTGCCCGACGGTGGGATCGACGTGCCGGTCCTGCTCGCGCAAGGTGACGCCGACCAGGTGGTTCCGGTCGCGCGACAGCGCGACTGGGTGGCACGACGGTGCGAGGCGGGCCAGCCCCTGGACTACCGTGAGTACGCCGGTGCGGACCACCTGACCGTCGCCCAGGTGATGGTGCCTGACCTCATCAAGTGGACCATCGACAGGCTGGCCGGCGAGAAGGCGGACTCCAACTGCCCGGGCTGAAGCGGTGAGGCCGGGTGATTGCGGGCGTTCCCGTTGAGCGGGGCGTGGTCGCGCCGGTGTCCTGAGCGGCGTCTAGCCTGCGAAGGTGGCCAGGACTAAGAACTTTTCGCATCTGCTCTCCGAGGGCCGTATCGGTCCCATGACGTTGTCCAACCGGATCGTGATGCCGGCAATGGACCTCAACGTCTGCGTCGACGGCGAGATCCACCAGGAGGACATCGACCACTTCGCGGCCCGGGCGGCCGGCGGAACAGGTCTGATCATCACCGGAGCCTCAGCGATCGCCTTTCCCGTCGGCGCCGCGAGCACCAAGGAGCCGGGCCTGTCCGACGACCGGTTCATCCCGGGACTGACGGCCCTCGCCGACGCCGTCCACGCGGCCGGCAGCAAGCTCTGTGTCCAGAGCACTCACCACGGCAAGATCTCCCGGATCGACACGCTCCAGGACCGGCCGCTGTTGGTGCCCAGCGTCCCCGACTACGACCTCGACATGAGCGCCATGGCGGACAACACCATGGACGAGCTCAAGCGGATGGGGGCCGTCACCCAGGGCAAGAAGCCGTCCTACCACGCGGCGACCCTCGACGACATCGCCTGGCTGATCGAGACCTGGACCGACGCGGCCGTGCGCTGCATGAAGGCCGGTGTCGATGCCATCGAGATCCACTGCGCCCACGGCTACGTGTTGAGCGGCTTCCTCAACCGGGCCGACAACAAGCGCACCGACCAGTACGGCGGCACCCTCGAGAACCGGGCCCGTCTCGCCTGCGAGGTCATCGCCTCTGTGAAGGCGGCGGTCGGCGACAAGATGGCCGTGATCGTGCGCGTCGCCGGCGAGGAGTTCGGCCAGGAGGGCGCCCTCACGCTCGAGGAGTCCTGCCGCGCCGCCGCCCTCTTCGAGCAGGCCGGCGCCGACGCCATCCACGTCACCGGCTGGGGCCGCAACCCGTTCTCGAACTTCACCGACGGCCCGCTGCCCAACAAGGTGGGCGCCTACGCCAGCCAGGCGGCCGAGGTGAAGAAGCACGTCTCCGTGCCGGTCATCTCCGTCGGCCGGATGCTTCCTGAGGTGGCCGAGAAGGGGATCAGCGACGGCTCCTTCGACTTCGCTGCCATGGGACGGCAGCTGCTGGCCGACCCCGACCTCGCCAACAAGATCAAGGCAGGTACGCCGGAGCAGGTGCGTCCGTGCATCAACTGCTACGTCTGCGTGCAGGAGAACTTCTGGGACGACACCCCGATCTGCGCGGTCAACCCGCCGCTGGGCAACGAGGGAATCCTCCCGCTGGAGCCCACTCGCACCGCCCAAGGCGTGCTGGTGGTCGGCGCGGGCCCTGCCGGCCTCGAGACGGCGCGGCTGCTCACGCTTCGTGGCCACAAGGTCACCGTGATCGACAAGGCCGACCGCCTCGGCGGCACCTTGTGGTTCTCGACCCTGACCACCCCCGACAACGAGCGGCTGCTGGACTGGCTCACCAATGAGGTCAAGCGTCTCGGCATCCAGGTGCGGCTCAACACCGAGGTCACGCCAGCCCTCGTGAAGGAGATCGGTCCCGACCACGTCGTCGTGGCGACCGGCGCACGGCGGCCGCGTCCCGACGTACCGGGGGCGAGTTGCCGCACGTGCACACCGGTGACACCCTCCGCAACCTCCTGCTGGGTAGCGCGGAGGCGTCCGACGGCGGTCGGCTGCTGCGCACCATCGGCAAGCTCGGCAAGCTCTCCGGCGTCACCAAGAGCCCCGAGGCGATCCGCAGGGTCACCAAGACCTTCCTGCCGATGGGCAAGGACGTCGTCGTGATCGGTGGCTCCTTGGTGGGTCTCGAACTGGCGGAGTGGTTGGCCGAGCGTGGCCGCAACGTCACCCTCGTCGAGGCGGGCCAGCAGTTGGGCATTCCGATGGCGATGCCCCGTCGCTGGACCGCAGTCCGCAAGGCGGGCGACCTCGGTGTGACGATCCATCGCAAGGCCACCGTCACCCGGATCACGGCAGACGAGGTCGAGTTCACCGTCGGGGAGGAGAAGCTCTCCGCTCCGGCGTCGATGGTCGTGTTCGCCGCCGACACCCATGCCGGTGCTCCGCTCGCCGAGGAGCTGGCGGCAGCCGGGGTCTCGGTCGAGGTCGTCGGTGACGCCGGCGAGGTGAACTACATCGAGGGTGCGATCCACTCGGCGTGGAAGTTCGCCCGGACCTTCTGACCAAGCGCGCGGGCCAGGCCCGCTGAAGGCGACGAGGCGCCACCCGGGCGGGTGGCGCCTCGTCGTGTCTTGTCGGGCTCGTCAGTCCCGGGCGTGCCAGCTCTCGACGACCCAGCCGCGGGCCGCGTCGTTGACCAGGGTGATCTCGAAGCCCTGGAGGATCTCCTCACCGGCCACGGTGATGTCGACCATCACCGTGGCGTTCTGCCCGTCGCCGATCGGGCCGTGGGACTCCCCGAAGGTGGTGTTGGACCGGTCGTCGAGCTCGAGGTCGGCGCAGTCCTCCTCATCGGGCTCGAGATATATCGCGCGAGCCGCATCGCAGTCGTTCTGCTCGATCGCCGTGACGAAACGGTCCGCCACCTCGAGGATCTCCTGCTGGGTCGGGTCGATGTCGCGAGTGGCGCCTGCGCCGGAACCCTCGCCCTCGTCGTCGCTGTGTCCGCTGTCGGTGCTGCCGCCGGAGTCGGTTGCGGCGTGGCCCATCAGCGACGCCGCGTCGCTCCAGTCGACGATCAGCCAGCGTCCGTCCTCACGCTCCAGGCCCACCTGGACGGGCACGTCCTGCTCGGTCTGTTCGATCTGCACGGTGACCTCGACGGTGGCCGAGGCATCGTCGGCCTCCACCTCGGTGACGTCGCCGTAGCTGAAGCCGCGAGGGGCCAGCGCATGGCACTGCGCCTCGTCGAGGGCCGGCGCGTGCTCGGCCGCCGCCGCACAGTCGCCGCGCTCGATCGCGTCGATCGCGGCCGCCACGGCCGCCACGGGCGAACCGGCACCACCTGCGGAGTCGTCATCGTCGTCGCCGCCCAGGGCGATCGCCGCTGCGATGCCTCCCGCGACCAGGAGCACCAGGACCACCACGATCGCGATGGCCACCCGCTTGTTGCCGCCACCGCCAGCCGGTGGCGGGCCGTACGGCGGGCCTTGGGGAGGCGGGCCCTGGGGAGGCGGGAACTGCTGCGGGGGCTGCTGCGGATCCATCGGCTGGTCGGACATCACTCACCTCGAGAACTCGTGTGTCACTTCGCCTTGCACGCTGCCCGTTCCGGGTGCCCCCAAACACCGGCCGCCCACCTCGCGGGAGGCGCCGCTCAGCGGCGTACGTCGGCCAGCGGCACCTGTGGGTCGGCGAGCCGGGCGCGGTCGACCCGGTCGCTGTCCCCGACGAGGCTGTCGAGGTCGTCGCCGACGTCCCAGATGTTCACGTTCATCGCGGCCGCTACGCGATCGTCCTCGTCGAGCCAGAAGGCCAGACAGGCACCGTCGAGGGGGCCGCGCACGACGACGTCGTCGGGGCGGGGCGCCAGCCCGCGGTACTCCATGCCGAGGTCGAACTGGTCGGTGAAGAAGAAGGGCTGCCGGTCGTAGTGGGCGTCCCCACCCAGCAGGGTGCGCGCAGCAACCTCCGGTTGGTTGCGGGCGGTGTCCCAGTGCTCGACGCGCACTCGGCGCCCGAGGATGGGGTGGTCGTGCTCGGCGATGTCGCCCACGGCGACCACGTCGGGATCGCTGGTGCGGAGGCCGGCATCGACGATCACCCCCGCGTCCACGGCGAGCCCGGCCTCGGCCGCCAACTCGATGTTGGGTTGGGCGCCGATGCCGAACACCACGGTCCCTGCTGGCACGTGCTCGCCGTCAGCCAGCTGCACCCCGGTGGCCCGCCCGCCGGTGGCGGTGACCTGCGCGACCTCGACACCGGTGCGGAGATCGACTCCGTTGCGCCGGTGGAGGTCAGCGAAGGCCGCGCCGATGGTGTTGCCGAGGACCCGGCCCAGCGGCTGTTCACCTGCCTCGAGCACGGTGACCTCGGCACCGCGTGAGCGTGCAGCAGCCGCGGCCTCGAGCCCGATCCAGCCGCCCCCGACGATCGCTGTCCGAGCCCCCTCGCGGAAGGCAGCGTCGAGCGCGTCGGAGTCCTCGATCGTGCGTAGCAGGTGCACGCCCTCGGCTCCGGCGCCGTCGAGGTCGGGCTGCCTCGGTCGGGAGCCGGTGGCGAGGGCAAGGCGGGTGTAGCCGAGCTCCTCGCCGTCGGACAACGCAACCCTGTGCCCAGCCAGGTCCAGCACCACGGCGGAGACGCCGAGGCGCAGTGTGACGTCGTGGGCGTCGTACCACGGTGCGTCGAAGGTGGTGAACTCCGCCAGCGGGGTGCCCTTGAGCAGATGGTCCTTGGAGAGCGCCGGCCGCTCGTAGGGCAGGTGCGGCTCGGCGCCGACCAACGTGAGTGGACCCTCGTACCCCTGCTCGCGGAGGAAGCAATGGTCCGGGCACCAGCCAGGCCGCCGCCGATGACGACGATTCCGATCTCTGACATGGGTCTCCTTCCGTCGTGTGGGTTTCCGGTACCCAGTTCCGGGGCATGGGTACGGCGCTGCTCGAGTGCGGCTCGTGGTGTGCCGCCGAGATCTGGGGAGACCACATGCGCATTCGCCCTGTCACCGCTGGCATCCTCGCCGGTGCTCTCGGACTCACCGGCACCCTGCTGGCGCTGCCACCGGGGGCGGCCGCGCCGGCCGTTGCCCAAGCGGCGGCTCCGCCGGTGGTGAAGCTGTCGGGCGCCTTGAAGCAGCGGCCCTCCGGCCTGCCGAGCACCAGTGTCGCTGCTCGACAGCTCGTGAGTGCAACGGTCAGCGTTGAGCCTCGAGACGATCGAGCACGGGCGACGGTGGTGCTGAAGGCCGCTCCCAACGGCCCGGCGGAGGAAGGGCGACTGCTGGTTGGCTTCGGTGTCGTCGACGACGGTGGTGTGTGCCAGGGGCAGGTCAACTTCTCCACCCCGACCCGCGGAGCCCGGGCGGCGGGCTGGTCCGGTGCGGGAGCGAGGTATCTCCTCGATGACACCAGTGCGACGCTCCGCGATGACTACGACTGTGCCTACGCGACGGTGACACCTGTGGGCGCCAACACCAGCTACGACGCCCTCATCGGCGGTTTGACGCCCACGCATGCCAAGCCGAAGCTGAAGGTGCAGGCCGCGAAGCTGCTCGGCTCGAAGAAGCTGAAGCTGCTGCGTGGCGAATGGACGACCCTCGACGTGGACGTCCGCAACGTCGGTTCCCACCAGACCAGCAGGATCGTCGTCCAGGGCAAGGGCACGGGGCTGAAGGTGAAGAAGGGGCAGACCGGCTACGCCCTCTACCCCGGCAGCACCGCTTCGGTGTCGATCAAGGTCAAGCTCACCAGGAAGCGCGCCGCCAAGCTGAAGCTGACCGCTACCGGCCCGGCCGCCGGCAAGGCGACCAAGACGGTCAAGGTCAGGCCGGCCAAGGCCCCGAAGCGGATCAAGAACGGGACCTACCGCAGCAAGGACAAGCGGGTGAACTTCACCGTGAAGAAGGGCAGGATCGCCGGATTCCGGGCCTACGCGATGACCACGTGCGGTGGCTATCCCGACTTCCCGACCTACACGTGGAACACCTACTCGATCCCGAAGCGGAAGGTGCCGAAGTCGGGCATCGTCCAGATCGTGGAGAAGGGCAAGGGACCGGCCTACACGGCCAGCCTCAACGGCCGGGCGAAGGGCACGAAGGTCACGGCCAGGTTCCGGTACGACGGTCCCAACCGTTGCTGGGCCGCGGTGGACTTCACCGCCAAACGCGTCGGCAGGTGAGCACCACCGGCCCACCCACGAAACCGATTCGCACGGCTGCGAGGCGGGGCGGTACCCTCGGAGCACAGGCGTCTGAGCCGTCATCAGCGGTGAGCCTCCGGAAGAACAGCATTCGCCGATGGTCGAGCCTGTCGAGACCACCGACCGAGGCCCAGTAGAACCGGACGGGTTGGGCCCGTCATCGCCCCAACGAAGCGGCCACCGCACTCCAACGGTGGCAAGCGAGGTGGTACCGCGGTCCCCAGGGGTCGTCCTCGTGGCAGATGTCCACAGGCACGAACCCAGGAGAGCACCGATGACCTATCCGAAGGTCTCCACGTCCGGCAGCGACGGCGTCCCGGCCAACCCGCGCTTCCCCGACATCGAGGAACAGGTCCTGGCCTACTGGGACGCCGACGGCACCTTCCAGGCGTCGGTCGACCAGCGCGACGCCGGCGAGAACGGCGAGGGGGAGTTCGTCTTCTACGACGGCCCGCCCTTCGCCAACGGGTTGCCGCACTACGGTCATCTGCTCACCGGCTACGTGAAGGACATCGTGCCGCGCTACCAGACCATGCGTGGCAAGCGTGTGGAGCGCCGCTTCGGCTGGGACACCCACGGCCTGCCTGCCGAACTCGAGGCGATGCGCCAGGCCGACATCAAGACGACCGACGAGATCCACGAGCTCGGCATCGACAAGTTCAACGAACTGTGCCGCGCGTCCGTGCTCAAGTACACCGGCGAGTGGCGCGACTACGTCACCCGCCAGGCGCGTTGGGTCGACTTCGAGGGTGACTACAAGACCCTCAACCCCGACTACATGGAGTCGGTGATCTGGGCCTTCAAGACGCTGCACGAGAAGGGCCTCATCTATGAGGGCTTCCGCGTCCTGCCCTACTGCTGGAACGACGAGACACCGCTCTCCAACCACGAGCTGCGGATGGACGACGACGTCTACAAGGTCCGCCAGGACCCGGCCGTGACGGTCGGCTTCACCCTGGAGGCCACCGGCGACGACGAGGTGCTCGACGGCGCGAAGGCGTTGATCTGGACCACCACCCCGTGGACCCTGCCCTCCAACCTCGCGGTGATGGTCGGCTCCGACATCGACTACGTCGTGGTCGAGGCGCCGGTGCCCGGCACCGAGGAGCGTGCGAAGTTCCTGCTCGCGCAGGCTCGCCTGGCGTCGTACGCCCGGGAGCTGGCCGACGTCGACGGCAACTTCACCGTGCTCGGCACCTACCGGGGCGCCGACCTGGTCGGCCGCCGCTACACACCGCCCTTCGGCTACTACCTGGGCCACGAGAATGCCTTCCGCGTGGTCGCCGCTGACGACGCCGTGACCACGACCGACGGTTCGGGCCTCGTGCACTCCGCCGGCGCCTTCGGTGAGGTCGACAAGGAGGTCACCGACCGCGAGGGCATCGAGGCCGTCATGCCCGTCGGCAAGGACGGCAAGTTCACCGCCCCGGTCACGGAGTACGCCGGCACGCTGGTCTTCGACGCCAACGCCGCGATCATCGATCACCTCAAGGAGGCCACCCGCGGCGGCGACGTGATCGGCTCCGTCACGCCCGGCACCGTGCTGCTGCGGCGCGAGACCTACGACCACTCGTACCCGCACTGCTGGCGCTGCCGGCAGCCGCTGATCTACAAGGGCGTCTCGTCGTGGTTCGTCGAGGTCACCGCCATCAAGCAGCGGATGATGGAGCTCAACCAGCAGATCCGATGGGTGCCCGAACACATCAAGGACGGCCAGTTCGGCAAGTGGCTGGAGAACGCCCGCGACTGGTCGATCACCCGAAACCGCTTCTGGGGCTCCCCGGTGCCGGTGTGGAAGAGCGACGACCCCGAACACCCACGCATCGACGTCTACGGCTCGTTCGCCGACCTCGAGCGTGACTTCGGGCGGCTGCCGACCAACAAGGACGGCGAGCCCGACCTGCACCGCCCGTTCATCGACGAGCTGACCCGACCCAACCCGGACGACCCGACGGGGCAGTCGACGATGCGCCGCGTCGATGACGTCCTCGATGTGTGGTTCGACTCCGGGTCGATGTCGTTCGCCCAGAACCACGTGCCGTTCGAGAACTCCGAGTGGTTCGAGCACCACTTCCCGGGTGACTTCATCGTCGAATACATCGGTCAGACCCGAGGCTGGTTCTACACCCTGCACGTCCTGGCCACCGCGCTCTTCGACCGACCGGCCTTCCAGTCGTGCATCAGCCACGGCATCGTGCTGGGCAGTGACGGGCAGAAGATGAGCAAGTCGCTGCGCAACTACCCCGACGTCTCCGAGGTCTTCGACCGCGACGGCGCCGACGCGATGCGGTGGTTCCTCATGGCGTCGCCGATCCTGCGGGGCGGCAACCTGGTCGTCACCGAGCAGGGCATCCGTGACTCGGTGCGCCAGGTGATGATCCCGCTGTGGAACTCGTGGTACTTCCTGAGCCTCTACGCCAACGCGGCCGGCCACGAGCCGAGGTGGGACACGGGTTCCACCGACGTGCTCGACCGCTACCTGCTCGCCAAGTTGCGCGAGTACGTCGCCACGATGACCACCCAGCTCGACGACTACGACATCGCCGGCGCGTGCGAGACCACGCGGTCGTTCCTCGACGTGTTGACCAACTGGTACATCCGCCGGTCGCGTGAGCGCTTCTGGGGCAACGGCCCCGAGGCCAAGCAGGCGATGGACACGCTGCACACCGCACTCGAGGTGGTGTGTCGGACGATCGCGCCGTTGCTGCCGCTGACCACGGAGGAGATCTGGCGCGGGCTCACCGGTGAGAGGTCCGTGCACCTCACCGACTGGCCGCTCGTCGACGAGCTCCCGGCCGCAGACGAGCTGCTCGACGCGATGGACCAGGTGCGGGACGTCTGCTCGGCTGCCTCGGCGCTGCGCAAGGCCCGCAACCTGCGCAACCGGCTGCCGCTGGCATCCTTGACGGTCGTGCTGCCGTCCGCGTCTGCCCTGGAGGGATTCGCAGCACTGGTGGCCGACGAGGTCAACGTCAAGACCGTGCGGGCCGTCGACCTGGACGCACCGGAGGCGGCCGCCTACGCCGTGGAGCAGCGGTTGACCGTCAACGCACGCGCTGCGGGTCCGCGTCTGGGCAAGGACGTCCAGGTCGCGATCAAGGGCTCCAAGACGGGTGACTGGTCGGTCGACGCCGACGGCGTGGTCACCTCCGGTGGCCTGGCCCTGGTGGAGGGCGAGTACACGCTCGAGACCGTGGCCGGCGAGGGCGCGGAGGGTGTTGCCACCGGGATCCTGCCCGGCGGCGGCTTCGTGGTGCTCGACGTCGTCGTCACCGACGACCTGGCCCGCGAGGGCCTGGCCCGCGATCTGGTCCGCTCCGTGCAGCAGGCCCGGCGTGACGCAGGCCTTGAGGTCTCCGACCGGATCTCCCTGGTCATCGCCGGCCCGGACGACATCCAGGACGCTGCCCGCACGCACGAGGAGCTGATCGCGGGGGAGACCCTGGCGACGGCGTACGACGTGCACGCCGGCGACGCGCTGCACGTCACCGTCGCGAAGGCTTGAGTAGCCAGGACGAAATGGACAGCGGCCGCGAGGAGCTCCTCGCGGCCGCTGTGTCGTGCAATGGGTCAGGCGGTCACCACTTGTAGTCGGTGCCGTGGCTGATGTTGTGGTACATGCCGATGTGCGTGTAGAAGTTCATCGCTCCGAAGAGGAGGAACACCACGCCACCGATGATCCAGGCATAGACGGCCCAGCGCAGCAGCTGCGGACGCTCGAGCCAGAACGCGAGGGCGAAGAGGATCGCACCGACGGCGACGACGCCCCACAGGCCACCGAGGAAGAGTGCCTCGAGGATCGGCATGTCGCCGAAGCGCCCGCTGATCGGCTCCTCCGGCGGAGCGGCGCCGAGCTGGTAGCGCACGAAGCTGATGGCGAGCACCGCCATGCCGAGGCCGAGGGCACCGACGAAGATGCTGGCCGGCTTGAGTGACGCGAGTGCCTGGGCATTGGCCGCATCGACCTCGCCCTTGAACAGCTCGCGGTGCCGCCAGAGATAGATCGCGGCCAACAGCAGCAGTGCTCCGAACGCGGCTGCCGGCTGGCCGAAGGCGATGTTGGCGTACTCGAAGCCATCACCGCCGAAGGGCCAGGTGACCGTGGTGTGCACGCCGAGCACGAAGAGCACGAGCCCGGTGACGCCGAAGAAGCCGGCCCAGCCCTCGCTGTCGATGCGCTTGTCCTTGATGAGCTGCCAGATGAATCCGGCGAACCCCAGAAGTCCTGCTCCGGCCGTGATGGCCACGAGCTCGTTGTAGACGACCATGCCGCCCACCTTTCCTGATGTCGACGGGCGATTGTGCCCTGATGTTGAAGTCTCAACTATCTGGGCAACGCCGCGAGCGCCGCAATGATTCCCGCCGGTGGTCCTCCTGACGGGAGTGAGCGCGACTTCGGTGTTCCGGAGCGGCACAATCACCGGCGTCGACCCAGATGATCCGGAGGCACCATGTCGAGTTCACTCGAAGAGCGCATCGCCGCGCTCGAGGCGATCGAAGCCATCAAGAACCTCAAGCACGCCTACCTGCGCGCGTGCGACGCGAAGCGCCCGGAGGAGTTCCGTGAGTGCTTCATCAGCAAGGGTGCGGTGCTCGACTACGGCCCGCGAATGGGGCGGTTCGAGGACGCCGACGGCATTGCCGAGGTCTTCCGCGCGATCGCCCTCGGCCAGGACGACGGGCGCTACCGGATCCTCGACATGCACCATGCGGTGCACCCGGTGATCACCGTCGAGGGAAGCGATCGGGCCTCGGGGCAGTGGAGCCTCCGGTTCCGGCAGGCCGACCGCAAGCGCAGCACCGAGACGGTCTCGACCATCGAGTACGACGACACCTACGCCGTCGAGGACGGCTCCTGGCGCATCGCTTCGTCGACGGTGACCACCCTCTGGACGATGACCAGGCCGTTGCCCGAGGGCACGGTCATCCACGACACCTGGTCCGCAGCCACCGAGCAGGCCGTCCGATGAGCCGCGTCGCGCTGGTCACCGGCGGCAGCAAGGGTGTCGGTCAGGGCATCGTGGTCGGCCTGGCCGAGGCCGGCTGGACCGTCCACTTCTCCGGCCGGAGCGAAGGCCGCCTCGAGGAGACCCGGAGCAGGGCCGCCGAGACCGGGGCCCGAGTCGTCGTCCACACCTGCGACCACACCGACGACGCCCAGGTGAAGGCGCTCGTCGACGGGGTGATCGACCAGGAGGGCCAACTCGACCTCCTGGTCAACAACGTCTGGGCGGGTCCGCGGATGAACCACGTGACGCCCGAGAAGTTCTGGGAGCGCCCGATCGACGACTGGGACACCCTCATCAGCGTCGGGTTGCGTGCGCACTACGTCGCGGCCCACGCCGCGGCACCGGCGATGGTGGCGCGCCGCGAAGGGCTGATCGTCAACATCACCTCGGTCGGCACCCGTGCCTACCTGCACTCCACGCTCTACGGCATGTCGAAGGCCGCCCTCGACAAGATGACCTTCGACATGGCGTTGGAGTTGCGTGAGTTCGGGGTCAACGTGGTGTCGCTCTGGCCGGGGTTGGTGCGCACCAAGCAGCTGCTGGCCAGCGGTGTCGACAACATCGCCGGTGTGCCGATCACCGATGCCGAAACCCCGGAGCTGCAGGGACGGGTCATCGCCCGGCTCGCAGCCGCCCCCGACCTCACCAAGCGCACCGGTACGGCGCAGATCACCGCCGAGCTGGCCGACGAGTTCGACATCGAGGAGCCCGGTGGCGGGAAGCCGATCTCGCCGCGAGCGATGTTCGGTGGCGGGCCGATCTTCCCGCCACTGCCCTGACCTCCCCACGGGGGCTGGTTGGATGGGTGGCATGTCAGCAGCGACCACCCTCGACACCACCGCCGACGTCGTGCAGTTGACCAGGCAGCTGGTCGACATCCGTTCGGTCAGCCACCAGGAGCAGGAGATCGCCGACGCGGTCGAGGCGGTGCTGCGTGCGACCGACCATCTCGCCGTCACCCGCCGGGGCAACACGCTGGTCGCGCGCACCGAGTCGGGGCACGCCGAGAGGGTCGTCATCGCCGGTCACCTCGACACCGTTCCGGAGAACGCCAACCTCCCCGCGCGCCTCGAGGGCGGCGTCCTCCACGGACTCGGGAGCTGCGACATGAAGGGCGGGGTCGCGGTCGCGCTCAAGCTTGCCGTGGAGCTGGCCGCCCCGGTGCGTGACGTCACGTGGATCTTCTACGACGCCGAAGAGGTCGAGGCGGTCCACAACGGCCTCAACAAGCTCAGCCAGTCGGATCCCGACTTGCTGCAGGCGGACTTCGCCATCCTCATGGAGCCCTCCAACGCATCGGTCGAGGCCGGTTGCCAGGGCACGATGCGGGTCGAGGTGCGCACGACGGGCGAACGCGCCCACTCGGCTCGCGCCTGGATGGGCAGCAACGCCATCCACAGCGCCGCCGATGTCCTCGCCCGCCTCGAGCAGCACCAACCCCGCACGCCGGTCATCGACGGACTGACCTATCACGAGGGGCTCAACGCGGTCTTCATCTCCGGCGGCGTCGCAGGCAACGTGCTTCCCGACGAGTGCGTGGTCACGGTGAACCACAGGTTCGCCCCCGACCGCACCGAGGCGGATGCGGAGGAGTTCCTGCGGACCTTCTTCGCGCCGTACGACGTCCGGGTGGTCGACACCGCCCCCGGCGCCCTGCCGGGCCTCCGGGTGCCGGCCGCTGCTGCCTTCATCGAGGAGGTCGGGGGAGCGGTGGCGCCGAAGTTCGGCTGGACCGATGTGGCCCGCTTCAGCACCCTGGGCATCCCGGCGGTCAACTACGGCCCCGGCGATCCGACGTTGGCCCACAAGCAGGAGGAACACGTGCCCGTCGAGCATATCGAGCGTTGTGAGCGCGTGCTGCGTTCCTGGCTCACTGGAGGAGGAGCCTGATGCCCGAACCGAGGAACCGCCGTCGTGGGCCGGTGCTGTTGCGCCGGAGCCAGGTCAACTCCTCCACCGCCGACCAGCGGCTGCTCGACTCCCGCGGTCCGTCGGACTGGGTGCACGCCGATCCGTGGCGGGTGTTGCGGATCCAGGCCGAGTTCGTCGAGGGATTCGGCACCCTGGCGGAGCTCGGGCCGGCCATCGCCGTCTTCGGGTCGGCGCGCACCGCGGTCGACGACCCGGCCTACGCGTTGGGCGAGGAGGTCGGCCGCAAGCTCGTCGAGGCCGGGTTCGCCGTGATCACCGGTGGTGGCCCCGGAGCCATGGAGGCCGCCAACAAGGGAGCGAGCGAGATCGGCGGCACGAGCGTCGGTCTGGGGATCGAGCTGCCCTTCGAGGCCGGCCTCAACCAGTGGGTCGACATGGGCATCAACTTCCGCTACTTCTTCGCCCGCAAGACGATGTTCGTCAAGTACTCCCAGGGCTTCATCGTGCTGCCCGGCGGTCTCGGCACCCTCGATGAGCTCTTCGAGGCGCTCACCTTGGTGCAGACCGGCAAGGTGACCTCCTTCCCCGTGGTCCTCATGGGCTCCGCCTACTGGGGTGGCCTCATCGACTGGCTGCGCGACACGGTCGCCGCGCAGGCCAAGATGTCGCCGGCAGACCTCGACCTGATCACGGTCACCGACGACGTCGAGGAGGCCGTCCATCTCATGGTCGAGGCGCGCCGAGCTCACCTCGACGACGCGGAGTTCGAGGCCGGGTTCGAGACGGAGTGACGCGATGATGATGTGGATCCTGGCCATGGTCGCGGTGCTGCTGCTCGGTGGCGTCGCCGTCGTGGCCTCCGGGTACGGTGCGCCGATGAGGCATCAGGGCCCCGACCGCTCGGGCGAGCTGCCCCCGGCGACGGACCCGTGACGGCGCAGGAGCTGCGCGAGGCACGGTTCAGCACGGTGGTCCGGGGCTACTCCATGACCGAGGTCGATGCGCTGCTCAGCCGCATCGAGCGCCAGCTGGCGCCGCTCGACTTCCGGGCTGCGGAATCCGCCGAGGGGGACGCTCATGGCGCCCCCGATGAGGAATGAGGCAAACTTCCCATCGTGCGACTGCCGCTGATCGTCTACATCCTCACTGCGTTGGCCCTTGTCGTCGTGGTGCTCACCCGGGTCCGGCTGCGCGGCGACGCCCCTGCTGCGGGTCGACTGCAGACCTCGTCGCTGTTGCTCAACGTCCACACCATCGCCGGACTGGCCGCGGTGGCCTCGTGGACTGCCTTCCTGATCACCGGCATCGGCGACGACAACGGTGACTCGCAGATCGGCATCCTCGCGCTCGGGCTCTTCTGGCTCACCACCGTGGCCGGCATCATGATCCTCTTCCGCTGGATGCCGGCGCGGGGCAAGCACTCCCAAGCCGCCGTCGGCGACTCCTGGAGCACCGGGCCAGGCCTGTCGGTGCTGGCCCACGTGGGCATGCTGGTGGGCACGGTGCTCTTCACCTGGGCCTACATGTTCTCCAAGATCTGACGCACTCCGTCGTCGGCTCCGACCGAGCCCGCGCTCAGCGTCCCCGGAAGGCCGGTCGCTCCTTGGCGACGAACGAAGCCACCGCCTCCCGGTGATCGGATGTCGCACCGGTCAGCGTCATCATCTCGTCCTCGAAGGCGAGGGCCTCGACGAGTTCGACCCCGGCAGAGTGGCGCACTGCTCGCCGGATGGCGCCGTACGCCAGGGTCGGGCCGGTGGCCAGCCGGGTCGCGAGTTCGCTGACCTCGGCGGTCAGGGCATCGGCAGTCACCACCCTCGTGGCCAGGCCCAGTTGCTGGGCCTCCTCCGCGCCGATCGTGCGCGGGAGGAAGAGCAGCTCGAGTGCCTTCGCCTGACCGACCAACCGCGGCAGTGTCCACGATGCACCGGTGTCGCAGGAGAGGCCGATCCCGGCGAAGGCCAGGTTGAAGCCCGCGGTGTCGGCGAGCAGGCGGAAGTCACACGCGAAGGCGAGGCTGGCGCCGGCCCCGGCCGCCACGCCCTGCACGGCCGCGATGACCGGCTTCGGCATGGTCGCGATCGCCGTGACGATGGGGTTGTAGTGCTGGGCGACCGTCGAGAAGAGAGCGTCGTCGTCGCCGGCCGCCAGCAGGGCGACGTGTTCCTTGAGGTCCTGTCCGACGCAGAAGCCGCGCCCGGTCCCGGTGAGCACGACGCACCGTACGTCGGCGTCATCGGCGGCGCTGGTGACCGCCGCGAGCAGACCCTCCTTGGTGGCGAGGTCGAGGCTGTTCATGGCGTCGGGCCGGTTGAGCGTGATCGTGGCGACGCCGTCGCGGATGTCGAGGAGCACCGGCTGGTCGGACATGAACTCTCCTTCGGGGCCTGCTTCGTGGGCCCTTCGTCGGGCCCCGGGCAGTCCCCAGTGTGCCAGTCGGAGGGGTGATCGTGGCCCGGAACGGGGCTCGGGAGGTGGTCGGTGTCACGTTGTCGGCCGGATGGGGGATAATGGTCCCAGTGGCATCGGCTCTCGATGGGTCGGTGCCAGTCGAACCCCTGTGGAAGAGGTGTGCGGATGGCGGCAATGAAGCCGCGGACCGGTGATGGTCCGCTCGAGGTCACCAAGGAAGGCCGTGGCATTGTCATGCGCGTGCCGTTGGAAGGTGGTGGCCGGCTCGTTGTCGAGCTGAACGCCGACGAGGCAAAGGCTCTTGGTGACGCGCTCAAGGAAGTAGTGGGCTGACCCCCGTGGCCAGCCCCGACGGCCACGCCCTCCCGGAGCAGGTCGATCCGCCGACCGTCTCCGTGGGCGTGGCCGCGCTCGACCTGGCTGTGGCCCCCGCGGTCGCGGTCGCGTTCCGGAGCGACGACCACTCGGTCGTCGGCTCCGGGCAGCAGGTGTGCGCACACCTCGGTCTCGACGTGCCCGGCCTGCTTGCGCACCATGACCTGACCGGTGGCACCGGTCAGGTCATCAGGCACGTCACCGGTGACCAGCGGTTCCCGGTGCTCTTCCTGGTTGCCCTCGGGGCCGAGCCGGGCGATGCGCGTCGTGGTGGCGCAGCGCTGGCGCGTGCTGCCAAGGGCTTCTCCGAGGTGGCCGTCACCTTCGCCGACCAGCTCGACGACGCCGAGCTGCGTGACCTCGTGGTCGGCGCCGTGCTCGCGTCCTTCGAGTTCCACTGGCGCAAGGACGGCCCCACGTCGGAACCCGTACGCCGCTTCCTCCTCGACACCACCGACGCGCGGGCCGACGTGGTCGCCCGGGCGGAGGCCGTGGCCCGTGCTGGCTGGTCGGCCCGCTTCTTGGCCACCACGCCCTCCAACGTGAAGAGCCCGCAGTGGCTCGCCGACCAGGCCGTTGCTGCCGGGACGGGCAGCGGCGTCAAGGTCACCGTCCGCGACGAACGTTGGCTGGCCGACAAGGGCTTCGGCGGCATCCTCGCGGTCGGCTCGGCCTCGGCCACGCCGCCGCGTCTGGTCGAGTTGTCCTACGTACCGCCCAAGGCGGTCGCCCGCGAAGGCCACGTCGTCCTCGTCGGCAAGGGCATCACCTTCGACACCGGCGGCCTGTCCATCAAGCCCGGCGAGGCGATGGCCAACATGAAGCGCGACATGACCGGTGGTGCCGTCGTCATCGCCACCCTCCACGCCTTGGCGGCACTCGGTTGCCCGATCCGGGTGACGGGGCTCGTCGCCAGTGCCGAGAACGCCATTGGCGGCAAGGCCTTCCGGCCCGGGGACGTCATCACCCACGTCGGTGGCCGCACCACCGAGGTCACCAACACCGACGCCGAGGGCCGGTTGGTGCTCGCCGACGCGATGGCGTGGGCGGTGCGGGAGCTCAAGCCCGACGCCATGGTCGACGTCGCCACGCTCACGGGCGCGATGAAGGTCGCGCTCGGGCTGCGCACCGGCGGCTTCTTCGCCAACGACGAGGCCCTGGCAGACCTCCTCGCCGCGGCGAGTGCGGCCTGCGGTGAGTCCCTGTGGCGGATGCCGCTCGCTTCGGTCTACGAGGACAAGCTCTCCTCCAAGGTGGCCGACTCCGACAACGGTGCCGGGTCGCCCGGCGCCATCACGGCAGCCCTGTTCCTGCAGCACTTCGCTGGTGACGTGCCTTGGGCGCACCTCGACGTCGCCTCCGTCGGTGATGCGCTCGAGGACTGGGACGAATGGACCGCAGGGCCCACCGGCTTCGGCGTCCGCACCCTGCTCAGCTGGCTCGAACAGACCGATCCCCTGGAAGGAATTCGATGAAGGGCCTTTCCGTGCGTTGGTCGTTGACCGACGCTCCGGCCGACACGGCGCAGCGCTTGGCCGACTACGTCGCCGACTCCTCGCACGCCCGTTTCGAGGGCAAGGCGGGCCTGCAGTTCAAGACGTGGCGGATGCGCGCCGGCGAGTGGTTCGAGGGCACCTATGTCTTCGAGTCCGACGAGGCTCGCGTGGAGTTCCAGGAGGGCTTCACACCGGGGGCGGCAGAGTCCCCGGTCTCCCAGTTGATCGGCAGCGCGCCGATCCTCATCGAACCCTTCGCCGTCGCCGGCATCGCCGAAGGCGGCTCCGGATTCGCCTCTGCCCCGCGCGGCTGACCGGGGCGAAGCCCGGCACGGGCGCCGGCTCCCGGGGCGATCAGGCCTCGGGGATCCAGACCTTCTTGGCTGCCAGGAGTCCGTCCCCCACCGGCAGCAGCACCGGTACGAGACCCTCGTGCTCGGCAACGGTGCGTCCCAGTTCGCGGATGGCGACCGTCTCCGGGTCACGCTGGGCGGGGTCGGCCACCTTGTCGTGCCACAGGGCGTTGTCGAAGCAGACGACGCCACCGGGGCGCAGCAGACGGAGCGCCTCGGCGAGATAGTCGGCGTACTCACGCTTGTCGCCGTCGCAGAAGACGAGGTCGTAGTGACCGTCGGTCAGGCGGGGCAGCACGTCGAGGGCTGAGCCCGGGATCGTGCGGGCCCGCTGGGAGGCGATGCCTGCCTCAGCGAAGCTCTCCTTGGCAAGGCGCTGGTGCTCGGCCTCCACGTCGACGGTGGTCAGCACTCCGTCGGAGCGCATGCCACGCAGCAACCAGAGGCCCGACACGCCGGTCCCGGTGCCGATCTCCACGACCGCGCGTGCGTCGAGCACGGAGGCGAGGAAGCGCAGGGCGGCACCGGCGCCTGACCCGATCGGCGTCACGCCGACCTCTTCGGCACGGGACCGCGCTGCCGCGAGCACCTCGTCCTCGGGCACGAACTGCTCTGCCCAGGTCCAACTCGAGGGCTTGATCGGAGTGGTGATGGCTGCCTCCTCAGGCCGCGGCACGTCTGTGACGTCCGACCCTATCGCGGTGCCTGCGCCGGGTGGGAACACCTCAGGGCCCTGAATCGTTGTCATCACGGCGGGAGTTGACGGGTTTTCGTCAGATCCTTCGTGAGGAACGCTCAGGTTCTTCTCAGCAGCAGTCCCTACGGTTGAAGGAGCAACGTGCTACGCAGGAAGCCCAAGGAGGCCGCCGTGACGTCTGACCAAGTGCCCACGTGGGAGCAGATCGTCAGTGAGCACTCCGACCGGGTCTATCGGCTCGCCTACCGGTTGACGGGCAACCCTGCCGATGCCGAGGACCTCACCCAGGACGTCTTCGTCCGGGTGTTCCGATCCCTGTCGACGTATTCGCCCGGCACCTTCGAGGGCTGGCTGCACCGGATCACCACCAATCTCTTCCTCGACACGGCTCGGCGCCGTCAGCGGATTCGCTTCGACGCGCTGAGCGACGAGCGCGCGGCTCGGCTGCACAGCGCCCACGGCGCACCGCACGAGACCTACGCCGACCAGACCTTCGATGACGACATCGAGCGGGCGTTGGCGCAGCTGCCACCCGACTTCCGCGCGGCGGTCGTGCTCTGCGACATCGAGGGGCTCAGCTACGAGGAGATCGCCCAGATCCTGGATGCGAAGATGGGCACCGTCCGTTCCCGGATCCACCGTGGCCGAGCGATGCTGCGTGATGCGCTGGCCCACCGAGCGCCCGCTGCCGGACGTGAGCGCTACTCCGGCCCCGTCGCGGAGTCCCTCCCCGGTGGTGCGTGCTGATGGTCGCTCCGATCGGACACGTCGGCAACCGGGTCTCGGCGCTGGTCGACGGCCAGCTCCCCGCTGAACTGGCCGATCGGCTCTGGGCGCACGTGCACAGTTGTTGCCTGTGTCGCGATCAGGTCGAGCGCGAGGGATGGGTGAAGACGCGGGTCGCGGGCCTCTCGCACCAGTGCCGCCCGGCCCCCGACTACCTGCAGAGCCTGCTCACCCTCAGCCCCACCTCGACGCGTTGCCCACCACGGCCGACCGGGACGTCGAGGCGGGGGCCACGCGGCGTCGTACGGCGATGGCGGTGCCTCGTCGGCGCAGGCTCGGTCAGTGCCGCGCTCGTCGGCGTGGTCGCGCTCGCCGGACCGGCCCAGGCGCCCGTGCCCGCGGAGCGTCAGGCGCCGTTCGCGAGCTTCCCTCGTCCGGATTCGGTCCGGTGCAGCCCAGCAGCAACCGCTCCCGTAGCCCGTTCGGCACCTCCGTGAGCGCCGTCCAGGAGTCCGGTGGTGCGTTGGTGGGCGTCGGCGTCGCCGACGAATGGGTGACAATCAACCCGTGAACGACGAGCGCCACGACGACGCAGCCACGCCCGACGACGACCTGCAGCACACCGCGCCCTTCCCGGCGGTCCCCGCTGATGGGTCCGCTGCGGATCAGCCGCGCGACGAGGTCTCCGAGAGCGAGGAGCTCTCGACCCGCGAGCTGGACCGAGGAGACTTCACCACCTTCCGCCCCCACGGGCCGAGGATCGCGTCGGTCCGGTCTTTCCGCCGCCGGGACAGTTCGCGCAGGGCCCCGCGGTGGGGGAGCGTCCCTCGCATCGTCGCGGGCCGGGGCTCTTCTCCATCGCCGTCGTCGCCCTGGTGCTGGGACTCGTCGGGGGTGGTGTGGGTGCCGCTGCGTGGGAGGCGTGGCACGACCGCAGCGACGACCCGGGCCGCAACCGTGACGGCCTTGCCGGCGTCGATCTCGTCGAGCTGCCACCGCTCGAGGCCGACAACGGCAGTGTCGCCGCCGTCGCCGACAAGTTGCTCCCCAGCACCGTGCAGATCCTCGCCGACTACAACGGTGAGCAGGGTGGCGCCACCGGTTCCGGTTTCATCCTCGACGAGCAGGGGCACGTGATCACCAACAACCACGTCATCGAGGACGCGGCCAAGAGCGACGGCACGATCCAGATCGTCGACGTCAACCAGAAGCGGTTCGACGCCGAGGTGGTCGGACGCAGCGCCGTCTACGACCTCGCGGTGCTCTACGTCGAGGAGATCAAGGGCGAGGTCGAACCGGCGGCGCTGGGGCGCTCGACCACGTTGCGGGTGGGGAGCCGGTGGTGGCCATCGGTTCGCCGCTCGGGCTCTCGGCCACGGTCACCTCCGGCATCGTCAGTGCACTCAACCGTCCGGTGACCACCGGGGGTGACGCCGACGATCTCAGCTCCTACATCAACGCGGTGCAGACCGATGCCGCCATCAACCCGGGCAACTCGGGCGGACCGTTGGTCAACCTCCGCGGTCAGGTCGTCGGCGTCAACTCGGCGATCGCCACCAACGGCGCGCCCGCAGGAGAGGCGGGCAACATCGGTGTCGGCTTCGCGATCCCGGTGGAGCAGGTGCGCATCACTGCCGACCAGATCCTGCGCGACGGTGAGGCGCAGTATCCGGTCATCGGCGCCCAGGTCATCACCGACAAGTCGGGACAGGGCGTTCTGATCGACGAGGTCACCAAGGGTGGCGCCGCCGAGAAGGGTGGACTCGAGAAGGGCGACATCGTCCGTCGCGTCGACGACCGCGTCGTCATCGACAGCCCCAGCCTGATCGTGGCCATCCGGGCCCACGTCCCCGGCGACGAGATCACCCTCACCGTCACCCGTGACGGCAAGGAACTCGACGTCACCCTCGAGCTCGACTCGAAGGTCGGCTGACCGACCGGCCGCCGCGCTACTCGGCTGAGTAGCGCGGGTCCACGTCCTCGGCGTCGATGCCGAGGAGCTCGGCCAACTGCTCGACCACGACGGTGAGCACGAGCGCCTCGAGGTCCTCGCGGGTCTCGCAGCGCAGCTCGATCGGGCGTCGGAAGAGCACCAGCCGGGTCGGCCGGGCGCCGGTGCCGCGCACCAGCGAGGAGAGCGGCACCGTGGGCACGTCCCAGTCGTCGGGCACCAGCGGCGTGTCCTCGACGGCGTACTCGACCAGGCCCAGTCGGTGCTGCCAGCGGCCGTCCAACTCGGTCACGATGCCGAGGGCGAGGTCGTCGAACCGCTCCCGGCCCGAGCGCCGTCCGCGGAGGGGACGTCGCCCCGGCTGCACCGGCGGCAGGATCGCCGGTCCACGCATGCCTCGACCCCGTCGGTCCCGTCGCAGTGAACTCACAGCCGCGAGCCTAGTCGGGCTGCGGGGATCAGCCGGGTACCTTGGGTCCGTGAACCCCGCCCGTCGTTGCTCGCGTACCGCGTGTGGTCGCAAGGCCGTCAACACGCTCACCTACGTGTACGCCGACCAGATCGCAGTGCTCGGGCCCCTCGCCACCTACGCCGAACCGCACGCCTACGACCTGTGCGAGGTGCACAGCGAGCGGCTCAGTGCACCCCGCGGCTGGGAGGTGATGCGACTCGCTCCGGACCCGGCAGCAGCCGAACCCACGTCCGACGACCTGCTGGCCCTGGCCGATGCGGTCCGAGAGGCGGCCCGTCCGGTGGAGCCGCACCGAGTCGATCCCGCCGATGAGCACGGCAGCCGCGTCACCACCCGCCGCGGCCACCTCCGGGCACTCACCACCGACTGAGGTCGGCACCTACTAGGCTCAGGTCCATGCCCAGCACCCTCGACCCGGACAACCTCCGGGCCATCTTCAAGGCCTACGACATCCGCGGCCTGGTCGGAGACCAGCTCGATGCGTCCCTCGCCCGGAGCATCGGCGGCGCCTTCGTGTCCGTCATCGGTGCTCCCACGGTCGTGGTCGGCCACGACATGCGTCCCTCCTCGCCCGAGCTCGCCGAGGCGTTCGCGCACGGGGCGGCCGCGGCCGGGGCCGACGTCGTCATGATCGGTCTCGCCTCCACCGACCAGCTCTACTTCGCCTCCGGGCACCTCGGGCACGCCGGCGTGATGTTCACGGCCAGCCACAACCCGGCGGAGTACAACGGCATCAAGATGTGTCGCGCCGGCGCCGCGCCGATCGGCCTCGACACCGGGCTGGCAGACATCCGCGATGCGCTCGGCGCCGACCACACGGCCACGGTGGCCGGCACGATCAGCAGCCGCGACGTACTGGCCGCGTACGCCGCTCACGTGCGCTCCCTGGCCCCGCTCGGTGCCCGACCGCTCAAGGTCGTCGTCGATGCCGGCAACGGCATGGCCGGACTCACCGCCCCGGCAGTCTTCGCGGAACTCCCGTCAGTGAGCCTGACGGAGCTCTACTTCGAGCTCGACGGCACCTTCCCCAACCACGAGGCCAACCCGATCGAGGCCGAGAACCTCGTCGATCTGCAGAAGCGGGTGCTGGACGAGGGCGCCGACATCGGTCTCGCCTTCGACGGCGACGCCGACCGATGCTTCCTCGTGGACGAACGGGGCGCGGTGGTGTCGCCGTCCACGCTGACCGGCTTGATCGCGGCGCGCGAGCTCGGCCGGGAGCCGGGCGCCACGATCATCCACAACCTGATCACCTCGCGCTCCGTCGCGCAGATCGTCACCGAGCTCGGTGGTGTGCCGGTGCGTACCCGCGTTGGCCACAGCTACATCAAGGCCACCATGGCCGAGACCGACGCCATCTTCGGGGGCGAGCACTCCGGTCACTTCTACTTCCGCGACTTCTGGCGCGCCGACTCGGGCATGCTGGCCGCACTGCACGCCCTGGCTGCGCTCTCCGAGGGCGACCGCCCGATGTCGGAGCTGCTCCGCGAGTTCGTGCGCTTCGCGCCGTCGGGTGAGATCAACTCCACCGTTGCCGACCAACAGGCCGTGCTCGGCCGCCTCGAGGCCGCCTGGGGCGACCGCGACGGCGTCGAGATCGACCACCTCGATGGCCTCACCGTGTCCCACGCCGACTGGTGGTTCAATGTGCGGGCCTCCAACACCGAGCCGCTGCTCCGGCTCAACGCCGAGGGCAAGGACGAAGCCACCATGGTCGGCGTACGAGACGCCGTCCTCGCCGAGATCAGGAGCTGAGACGTGAACATCGACCGCACCCTGCTGGAGATCATCGTCTGCCCCGACTGCCATGGAAGGCTCGATCCCGTGGCGGAGGAACTCGTGTGCACCGGCTGCGGACTCGCCTACCCGGTCCGTGACGACATCCCGGTCCTGCTCGTCGACGAGGCCCGCAGGAGCCGTTGATGGCCGTCTGGTTCGACGAGTCGAGGCTAGACGACGAGGCCGTCTGGGGACGGGTCGACGCCGAGCTGCGGCAGCTGGCCGAGTCCGGCGCCCGGGTTCGGCGTGCGGCGGGGGAGTCCGCGGAGGCCGTGGGTGAGGCGCTCGCTCGCAGCCAGGGCAACCGTCCCCGTGCGGTGATCGCGGCCGGTCCCGACTCGCGGTTGCTCCGCGCCGTGCTCGAACCGTGGTGCCCGGTGCCATTCGTTGCCTGGCCCGGCCCCGGCCTGCCCGGGTGGGCCGGCAGCCTCGACCTCGTGGTGATGCTGGCTCCGCACCCCTCAGACGCATCGGCCGCGTCCGCGGTCGCCGAAGCGGTACGCCGCGGCTGTCAGGTGGTCGTGGCCTGCGACCCGACATCGATGGTCGCCGAGCACGCAGCCGGCCGGTGGACCAGCGTGCTGCCCGCCGGAAGTGGTGACCAGTTGGCCACCGCGGTGGTCATGCTCGACTTCCTGCACCGGGCCGAGCTCGGACCGGAGGGCGATCCGGAGGAGGTCGCCCGCGCTCTCGATGAGGTTGCGATCACCTGCTCCCCCATCGTGATCTTGCGGCCAATCCCGCCAAGATGCTCGCGATCGCACTCGCCGAGAGCAGCCCACTGGTCTGGGGTGGCTCGGTGCTTGCTGCCCGTGCTGCCCGCCGCATCGCGGAGTCGATCCGTCGCGCCTCCGGTCGTGGCGCGATCGCCGGCGATGCGGAGCACCTGCTGCCGCTCGTGGAGGCGGCCCGCCCACGTGACGTCTTCGCCGACCCCTTCGCCGATGAGCCCGCCGAGTTGCGCCCGGCACTCGTCGTGCTGGACGACGGCAGCGAGGAGCCCGTGGTGCGGGAACAACGGGGCCAACTGCTCGCGGCCGCCGAACGTCAGCAGGTCCGGGTCGAGACCGTCGAGGCCGGGGCGGCCAGTGAAGTGGCTCGCTACGCCGAGCTGTCCCTCACCGGCCGTTATGCCGCTGCCTACCTGAGCCTGGGCCTGGTCGAGCAGTGAGCGGAGGCCTCTTCGCACTTCTCGACGACGTCGCGATGCTCGCCCGCGTCGCTGCGGCGTCGATCGACGACGTGGGCGCCGCTGCCGGCCGCGCCAGCATCAAGGCCGCCGGTGTCGTCGTCGACGACACCGCGGTGACCCCGCAGTACGTGCAGGGCGTCGCCGCCCAGCGTGAGCTCCCGATGATCGCGCAGATCGCCAAGGGGTCGCTGCGCAACAAGCTGATCATCATCTTGCCGCTGGCGCTGCTGCTCAGTGAGTTCGTGCCGTGGTTGCTCACCCCGATCCTCATGGTCGGTGGCGCGTTCCTCTGCTACGAGGGCGCGGAGAAGGTCTGGCACAAGCTCTCGGGAGCCCACGAGGAGACGCACTTGGTCACCGAGCTCAGCCCGGAGCGGGAACGCGCGATGGTCAACGGCGCGATCCGAACCGACCTCATCCTCTCCGCGGAGATCATGGTCATCGCCCTCAACGAGGTGGCTGACCAGGGCTTCTGGGCGCGGGCGGCCATCCTGGCCGTCGTGGGCGTCGGCATCACCGTGCTCGTCTACGGTGTGGTCGCGCTGATCGTGAAGATGGATGACGTCGGGCTGGGGCTGGCTCGGCGCTCGTCCAACGTGGTGCGCACGGTCGGGCGAGGAATGGTCGCGGGCATGCCGAAGCTACTCGCGTTGATCGCCGTCGTCGGCACCGCCGCGATGCTGTGGGTGGGAGGGCACATCCTGCTGGTCGGCGCAGACGACCTCGGTTGGCACGGTCCCTATGCGCTGGTCCACCATCTCGAGGAGTTGGTGCACGACGCCACCGGCGCCCTGGGAACCGTGCTCGGTTGGTCCGCCAACACTGCGGCCTCCGCGGTGGCCGGCCTGGTCGTGGGGGCGATCATCGTGCTGCTCCTGCATGTCGTGCCGCGCCGGCGTGACCACGTCAGGAAGGGCACGACCGGCGGCGACGACGCCCACGCCGCGTGACGGCGTACCTCGGAGATTGCCTGCTCGTCGCGACTCGCTTGTAATGTGGGGCCGGTCATGCGCGGGAGATCCCGAAGATGTGCAGATGCGCCGCAGGACAGACGTTGTGACACCAGAGGTGGACAAACACATGGACTTCAAGGTTGCCGACCTGAGCCTGGCCGAGTTCGGCCGCAAGGAGCTCACCCTCGCCGAGCACGAGATGCCCGGCCTGATGGCGCTTCGCGAGCGTTACGCCGCGAGCCAGCCGCTCGCCGGCGCACGGATCGCCGGCTCGCTGCACATGACGATCCAGACCGGTGTGCTCATCGAGACGCTGGTCGCGCTCGGCGCCGACGTGCGTTGGGCCTCCTGCAACATCTTCTCCACGCAGGACCATGCCGCCGCGGCCATCGTGGTCGGCACCGAGGGCACCGTCGAGGAGCCCCAGGGCACCCCGGTCTTCGCGTGGAAGGGTGAGACCCTCGCCGAGTACTGGGACCTCGCCGAGCAGGTCTTCGACTTCACCGACGCCGAGGGCAACCCCGTCGGGCCCAACATCCTGCTCGACGACGGCGGCGACATCACGCTGCTCGTGCACAAGGGCGTCGAGTTCGAGAAGGCCGGGTCCGTGCCCGGGCAGGACTCCACCGACAACGAGGAGTTCAAGGAGGTCCTCCGGGTCCTCGCACGTTCCCTCGACAACGACCCGCAGCGCTGGACCAACATCGCCAACGGCATCCTGGGTGTCTCGGAGGAGACCACCACCGGCGTCCTCCGCCTCTACGACCGGTTCAAGGAGGGCTCCCTGCTCTTCCCGGCGATCAACGTCAACGACGCGGTGACCAAGTCGAAGTTCGACAACAAGTACGGCTGCCGCCACTCGCTGATCGACGGCATCAACCGCGCCACCGACGTGATGATCGGCGGCAAGGTCGCGGTCGTCTGCGGCTACGGCGACGTGGGCAAGGGGTGCGCGGAGTCGCTGCGCGGCCAGGGTGCGCGCGTCATCATCACCGAGATCGACCCGATCTGCGCCCTGCAGGCGGCGATGGACGGCTACGAGGTCAAGAAGCTGGAATCGGTCGTCGACACCGCCGACATCTTCGTGACCACCACCGGCAACTACGACATCATCCGGGTCGAGCACTTCGAGCGCATGAAGAACCAGGCGATCGTGGGCAACATCGGTCACTTCGACAACGAGATCAACATGGCCGGCCTGGCCCAGATCCCGGGCATCGTGAAGGACGAGATCAAGCCGCAGGTCCACCAGTGGATCTTCCCCGAGAAGGACGGCGTCGCGGGCAAGAAGGTCATCGTCTTGTCGGAGGGTCGCCTCCTCAACCTCGGCAACGCGACGGGCCACCCGTCGTTCGTCATGTCCAACTCGTTCACCAACCAGGTGCTGGCGCAGATCGAGCTCTTCACCAAGACCGACGAGTACCCGGTCGGTGTCTACGTGCTCCCGAAGCACCTCGACGAAGAGGTCGCCCGACTGCACCTCGACGCCCTCGGCGTCGAGTTGACGACCCTCAGCCAGGAGCAGGCCGACTACATCGGCGTCCCGGTCGAGGGGCCGTACAAGTCGGAGCAGTACCGGTACTGAGGTCTGACCAGACATGAGCCAAGGCATCGACAGCAAGGGGCGGGTCCTCGTCATCGACGACGACGCGCCCCTTGCCGAGATGCTCACGATCGTCCTCCGACAGGAGGGCTTCGAGAGCCAGGTCTGTCACCGAGGTGACCAGGCCGTCGCGGCCTTCCGCGACTACAAGCCGGACCTCGTCCTGCTCGACCTGATGCTGCCCGGCAAGGACGGCATCGACGTGTGCAAGGAGATCCGGAGCACCTCCGGCGTGCCGATCGTCATGCTGACCGCCAAGACCGACACCGTCGACGTGGTGGTGGGCCTGGAGTCCGGCGCCGACGACTACGTCGTGAAGCCGTTCAAGCCCAAGGAACTGGTTGCCCGGATCCGGGCCCGGGTACGTCGCCTGGAGCAACCGGTGCAGGAGAACCTCACCATCGGTGACCTCTCCATCGATGTCGCCGGCCACGCGGTCACCCGTGCGGGCGAGCAGATCAACCTGACCCCGCTCGAGTTCGACCTCCTGGTCTGCCTGGCCCGAAAGCCGTGGCAGGTCTTCACCCGCGAGGTGCTTCTCGAGCAGGTGTGGGGCTACCGACACGCAGCCGACACCCGACTCGTCAACGTGCACGTGCAACGGCTGCGGTCCAAGATCGAGCACGACCCCGAGAACCCTGAAGTGGTGGTGACGGTGCGCGGCGTCGGCTACAAGGCCGGCACGAGCAAGCAGTCGGCGTGAGCCGACCGTGGCCAGCCGCAACCTCTCCGGCACCCTTCGTCGAGGGCTGACCTTCTGGCGCCGTTCGGTCCAGGCGCGCGTCGTCGCCAGCACGGTGCTGCTGTCGGCCCTCGTCGTCAGCGCGGTCGGCTGGTTCCTGATCCAGCAGACCCGCGACGGTCTCGTCGATGCCAAGGTCGATCGTGCGGTCGCCGAGGCCGTCAACGACGTCGACGACGCCCGTTCCCGGCTCGCGTCGATCCCCGGGACCGACGACGATGCAGCCGCCCAGCTCCAACAGCTCGCCGATCCGATGATCAGTCGGGCCGACTCCCGCGGGGTCTCGGTCGTGCTTGCCGGGCCGGTCGGCTCGGGACGTCTGGAGCTCGACCGTGCCGGCGTCCGCCATTCCACGGGGCTCGACCTCAGCAGCGTGCCCGACGCCTTGCTGCGCCACTTCGACTCCTCGCTCGACCAGGCGTGGGCCTTCACGCGCATCCACTACGTGGACTCCGACGGCCGCGAGTCCTTGCCTGGCGTCACCGTCGGTGCCACGGTCCAGCTGCCCGCAGACGGGGAGTACTACGCCATCTTCCTGCTCTTCCCGATGGAGCAGGAGCAAGACACCCTCGACCTGGTCACCCGAGCGCTCTTCACGGCTGGTGGGCTGCTGCTGGTGCTGGTGGCAGGCCTGGCCTGGGTGGTCACCCGTCAGGTGGTCTCACCGATCCGCATGGCGCGACGAACGGCGGAGCGGCTGGCAGCCGGACATCTTGAGGAGCGGATGTGGGTGCGCGGGCACGACGACCTCGCACGCCTGGCGACCTCCTTCAACCAGATGGCCTCAGGGTTGCAACGGCAGATCCGACAGCTGGAGGAGTTGTCCCGGCTCCAGCGGCGGTTCACCTCCGACGTCTCCCACGAGCTGCGCACGCCGCTCACGACGGTCCGGATGGCCGGTGACGTGCTCCACGACGCGCGCGACACGTTCGACCCGGCGACGGCACGGGCGGCCGAACTGCTGCAGACCGAGCTCGACCGGTTCGAGGGGTTGCTCAGCGACCTGCTGGAGATCAGTCGCTTCGACGCCGGGGCAGCAGTCCTCGACGTCGACGACGTGAACCTCGTGGACGTGGCCCACCGGGTGGTCGAGATGAGCGCGCCGGTCGCCGACCAGCGCGGCGTGACGCTGACCGTGACGGCGCTCAGCGAGCCGGTGCTGGCCGAGGCGGACTCCCGCCGGGTGGAGCGCATCGTGCGCAACCTGGTCAACAACGCGATCGACCATGCCGACGGGCGGCCGGTGGAGGTGATCGTCCACGGCGACGAGCACGCGTCCGCCGTGGCGGTGCGCGACCATGGTGTCGGTCTCGCTCCCGGGGAGGCAGCGTTGGTGTTCAACCGGTTCTGGCGCGCCGACCCGGCTCGGGCCCGCAGCAGCGGTGGCACCGGGCTGGGGTTGTCCATCTCGTTGGAGGACACGCACCTGCACGGTGGCTGGCTCCAGGCATGGGGCGTGCGTGGCGAGGGCTCGCAGTTCCGCCTCACCCTTCCGCGGCGCGCCGGACTGCCGCTGCGGCACAGTCCGATCCCGCTCGTCCCCACCGATGTGGAGAGGCAGACATGACCACACGACTTCGCCGTTCGTTGGCTCTGCCGCTGCTGCTCCTCGTCGCGCTGTGCGGGTGCGTCAACCTGCCCGAGGAGTCCGACGTCGAGGTCCGGGCCGAGGCCCAGCGTTCCGATCTCGACACCGGGTTCCCCTACCAGCCGCGCCCGCCGCAGGCGGGGAGAGCCCCACGGAGATCGTCCGGCACTTCTTCGACGCGATGACGGCCAGTCCGATCACCACCTCGGTGGCGCGACAGTTCCTCACCGAGCAGGCCCGCGACGCTTGGCAACCTGATGCCGGGATCATCACCTATGCCGACCTGGTCACCCCCGTCGGCGCCACCCAGGTCAGCGTGGGCCTGGTCGGTGCCAACCGGGTGGACGCCGGAGGACGTTGGCAGGGTCCGCTCGACGAGGACGAGGCCGAGCTCCAGTTCGAGCTGGTGACCGAGGGCGGCGAGTGGCGTATCGACAGCCTGCCTGACGCGATGATCGTGCCCGACAACTGGTTCCAGGACCGCTACGTCCAGATGAACCTCCACTTCTTCGACCCCACGGGTCGGGTGCTGGTGCCCGAACCGGTCTACGTTCCCCGGGGTGGACAGGCGGCGACCAGCCTCGTCCGCGGCCTGTTGCGAGGCCCCGACAGCGAGCTCGCGGGTGTCACCCAGTCGTTCGTGCCCCAGGGCCTGAGCCTCGACGTACTCGTGCCGGAGCCGGTCGACGGGTTCGCGGAGGTGTTGCTCACCGGTGACGTCGCTGCAGTCGATCCGGCGACCAGCGAACTCCTGGTGGCCCAGTTCGCCTGGACACTGCGCCAGGTGCCCAACCTGACTCGCTTCCGGCTGAGCCTCAACGGCACTCCGTTGGGCGCGTCGGGAACTGCCGCCGACATCGCGGTCTCCCGGGGCGAGCCCTATGACCCCGCGGTCCCCGAGGGCTGGTCCGACGCCTTCGGCATCGCCGACGGCGACCTGGTGACGGTCTCGTCCCGGGGGTTGTCCGCTGTCGAGGGTGAGCGCAAGTCCGCCACGAGCGAGTGGCGGAGCTTCGCCGTCGACCTGTCTGCCGGGCGCGTGGCGAGCGTGGACGCCACCGGTCAGCGCGTCGACGTGATGCCGCTCAACGGCTCGCTCGCACCGGTTCGGGCGATCCAGGGGTTGACCTGCTCAAGCCGGCCTGGGACCACAGCAAGACGCTGTGGGCGCTCGACCGGGGCGCCCAGGGCGCCGTCGTCTGGGCGATGCCGGGCCGGCGTGCCGCCCAGGTGCAGGTGCCCGGTATCACCGGGGAGCGGGTACGGGACTTCATCGTCTCCCGAGACGGATCGAGGATGGTCGCGGTCGTTGCCGGCGCGCGTGGAGACCGAGTGGTCGCAGCGAGGATCGCCCGCAACCGAGGACGCATCCGTGCCTTGGCCCCGACCGTGATCTGGCAGGAACCGGGGAGCGGCTGGACCTGCGGGCGGTCGCCTGGCGGAACCCGACCGAGGTGCTGGTGGTGCGCAAGCTCGGCCCCTCGCTGAGCCAGGTCGTGCGGCGGTCGGTCGACGGCTCCGAGGCGATCTCGCGCGGTGACGTCTCCTCCGAGCTGGTGCGCGATCGGGTCGCCACCTTGGTGTCCACCCCGGTGTCCGGCCTCCCTGCGTGGGCGGTGGGTCGTCAGGGCGCCTTCCACGTCGTTGCCTCCGAGGGGGAACGGTTCATCCCCCTCGACGGTGTCCGAGCAGTGACCTACGCCGGCTGATTCCACAGGTCACCTGCTCGCCCTTGCCCGCCGCGATCCGGGCTGCTGGGCTGAGCGGGTGCGCAGTGATCTCGTCGACCTGGTCACCGGCGCCCGATGCCCCGGGTGCGGTGAACCCGGGCGGCTGCCCTGTGCCGGCTGCGCCCGGATGCTTCGGGGACGCGCCCGGTCGATGCGTCCGTCACCAGCGCCGCCGGGACTCGCCCCCAGCTCCGCTGCGGGTGAGTACGCCGGGCTCCTGCGCACGCTGCTCCTCGGCCACAAGGAGCGGCAGCAGTTCGGACCGGCGTCGCTCCTGGGCGAACTGCTTGCCGAGGCGGTCACCGACCTGTGTGCCGGCGAGGGTGGCCCTCCGGGACGTGGCACTGGTCCCGGCCCCCAGCCAGCGTGGCGCCACACGTGCCCGCGGTCACGACCCGACCCTCCGCCTCACCAGGGCGGCCGGCCGTCGGCTGGGTGTCGCGGTGGCGCCCCTTCTCGCGGTGGCCCGGGTCGCCGACCAGGGAGAGCTCGACAGGCGGGGGCGGCTGTCCAACCTGACCCGGTCGATGTGGGTGCGTCCCGGCCCGGGCCGCCGGATGCGCCGGGCGTTGCGTCGCCCCGACGGAGCCGCAGCCGGTTGGCTCGTCGTGTGTGACGACGTACTGACGACCGGGGCGACGGCGAGGGAGGCGCAACGAGCGCTCACCGACGCGGGCTGGGGTGTGCTCGGCATTGCGACCGTCGCGGCCACCCGGCTGCGTGCCACCGATTCCGGGTGACTTCCGTGCCAACTGCCGGGGCCGTTCGCTGGTAAACACCTGCCCCGTGGACTAGCGTCACGTCATGGAGTCCGTCCGGGTCCGTGGTTGCGTCCACCGGTGTTCGGCGGTGCCTGTAGGCAGGGGCCGCTACGGTCCCGTCACGTCGAGTTCCACCAGTGGGTTAGCCGATGCCAGTCGCAGGCAAAACGGTCCACGTAAGTCCGGAGACGGACGAGCACGGTGCGGCTTAGAAGTAAGTCCTGCCCCGGTCCGGTCACCAGATGTGACCGTCCCCCGGGAGAGGGTGGGTAGTGGCAAGAAGTTGCGAGAGCCCCAGCAGGCGGGTGTGGGGTCGAAGACCAGGTCGGCCGGACGGATTCCATCAAGACCGAGGGCCGCTGACGCGGCTCGTCGGCATGCGCGGAAAACCAACTGATTGCACGGGAGGTCCAACCATGGATGTTGTCGTCAACGCTCGTAACTGTGAGGTGTCCGATCGGTTCAGGGGGCATGCCGAGGAGAAACTCTCCAAGCTCGAGAAGCACGACCACCGGATCATCCGAGTCATGGTCGAGGTGAGCAACGAGAAGAACCCCCGTCAGGCTGATCGGGCGGTCCGCGTCGAGTTGACGGCCCACTCCCGCGGGCCGGTCATCCGGGCCGAGGCGGCGGCCGAGGACAAGATGGCAGCCCTCGACCTCGCGCTCGACAAGATGGCGGCACAGATGCGCAAGGCGGCCGACCGGCGTCGGGTGCACCGCGGCCGTCGCACCCCCGTGTCGGTGGGCGAGGCGTTGGCCAACACCGAGCCCGCTGCCGAGACCGCGTCGGAGCAGGAGGAGGTCCTCGAGCGCAAGGTCGGCCCGATCACCGTCACCGGTGACGGCCCGCTCGTCGTCCGCGAGAAGTCACACGCGGCCACGCCGATGACCTTGGACCAGGCGCTCTACGAGATGGAACTCGTCGGCCACGACTTCTACCTGTTCGTCGACAAGGAGAACGAACGTCCCTCGGTGGTCTACCGCCGCAAGGGATACGACTACGGCGTCATCGCACTCGAGGTCGATGGCTGACCGATCGCACGTGTCCATGGCACGGTCGGGCCACTCGGTTGATGCCGAGGTGGCCCGATCGTGCCATGATGGGCGGGTGAGCGAAGCCGATGAGGCGATCAAGGTCTTGGTCGTCGACGACCAGGAACTCTTCCGCCGGGGGCTGACGATGCTGCTCGGCGTCGAGTCCGGCATCGAGGTCGTCGGGGAGGCCAGCGACGGCCTCGAAGGCACGCAGTTGGCCGCGGAGACCGTGCCCGACGTGGTGCTGCTCGACGTACGCATGCCCAAGCGCTCGGGGATCGAGGCGTGCGCCGCGATCAAGGAGACCGTCCCGTCGGCCAAGATCATCATGCTCACCGTCTCTGACGAAGAGGCTGACCTCTATGAGGCGGTCAAGAGCGGGGCGGCCGGATACCTCCTCAAGGACTCGTCGATCGACGAGGTCTCGCAGGCCGTGCGCGTCGTCGCCGACGGCCAGTCGCTGATCAGCCCGTCGATGGCCGTCAAGCTGATCGATGAGTTCAAGCAGATGGCCAAACCGGAGAAGCAGCAACTGCCGGGCTTCCGACTCACCGAGCGGGAGCTCGAGGTGCTCCGGCTGGTGGCCCGCGGCATGAACAACCGTGAGATCGCCCGTCAGCTCTTCATCAGCGAGAACACGGTCAAGAACCACGTGCGCAACATCTTGGAGAAGTTGCAACTGCACTCGCGGATGGAGGCGGTCATGTATGCCGTCCGCGAGAAGCTCCTCGAGATCCCCTGACCTCGGCTGATCACGATCGTGGGTGTCAGGCCGCAGCGGCTCTCGGCCGCGCAGGCTCGTCGGGTCGCGCTGGCCGCCCAGGGCTTCGCGGACGCACCCCACGCGGTGCCGACGATGCGTACCTTCGAACGCACCCTGGCCCGTACCGGAGTGCTGCAGGTCGACAGTGTCAACGTGTTGGCGCGGGCCCACCTGATGCCGCTCTACTCGCGGATGGGGCCCTACGACACCGGGCTGCTCGACCGGGCCAACCGGCACACGCACGCCAGCCCGCGTCGAGTCGTGGAGTACTGGGCCCACGTGCAGGCCTTCATGCCGGTCGAGCTCTGGCCGGTGATGCGGCACCGGATGGAGCACTACCGGGAGCAACGCGGCAAGTGGTGGAAGGTCGACGACGTCCGCTCCGAACAGACCGTGCTGGCGTTGGTGGCCGAGCGGGGACCGGTCACTGCTCGCGAGTTGGAGGCTGAGCTCGACGCCGGTCCGCGCTCGAAGCAGCACTGGGGCTGGAACTGGTCGGAGGCCCGGAAGGTGCTGGACCACCTCTATTCCAGCGGCCAGGTGGCGATTGCCGGGAGGACGTCCTCGTTCGAGGTCCGCTACGACCTGCCCGAGCGGGTCCTGCCCCGCGCGGTGCTGGAGGCGCCCACCCCCACGCCGCACGAAGCCGCGGTGGATCTGGTGCGCCGCGCCGCGGTCTCCCACGGTGTCGCCACGGCGAGCTGCCTGAGCGACTACTACCGGATGAACTGGCGCCGGCCCTCCGGGGTCGGGGCCGCCCAACCTGCGGTGGAGCAGCTGGTGGAGGAGGGAGTGCTCCAGCCGGTGGAGGTGGAGGGGTGGTCCCGCCCGGCGTGGCTGCACCGTGATGCCCGGCTCCCGCGGAGGGTGGCGGCACGGTCGCTGATCAGCCCCTTCGATCCCGTCGTGTGGCAGCGGGAGCGGGCCGAAGCGCTGTTCGACTTCACCTACCGGATCGAGATCTACACGCCCAAGGAGAAGCGGGTCCACGGCTACTACGTGCTCCCGTTCCTGCTCGGGGACCGCATCGTGGCGCGCGTCGACCTCAAGGCAGATCGGGCGTCCGGACGGTTGCTCGTGCAGGGCGCCTTCGGTGAGTCCGGGTATCCGGAGGAGACGGCCGTGGAGCTGGTTGCCGAGTTGCGGCGCCTCGCGGGATGGCTGGACCTCGACGAGGTCGTGATCGCCCCGAACGGCGATCTTGCGGTGGCCCTCGCGCGCGAGGTCGCCTGACCTGCGTGTCCCGTCCTGCCTGAGCACCACGCTGGCCGGAGTGGAAGCCACTCCGACGGTTCCCGGAGGCGCCGACGGCACTGGTTCGGGTCCGCTGGGCCGCGCGGGTAGCATTGCGGAGGTTGCGGGTGCCCCTGCCCGCCCTCAGACTTCAGTCCGAGTAGTCGATCAGAGAGTTTTTGCCCGTGCCTGCCTTTCTCGACAAGATCCTCCGCATCGGTGAGGGCAAGATCCTCAAGGAACTCGAAGTCATCGCCAAGGCGGTCAACCTCATCGAGGACGACTTCGTCACGATGAGCGATGAGGAGCTCCAGGGCATGACGCCCGAGTTCAAGAAGCGACTGGCCGACGGCGAGACGCTCGATGACATCCTTCCCGAGGCCTTCGCCACCGTGCGTGAGGCCTCGAAGCGCGTTCTGGGCCAGCGCCACTACGACGTGCAGATCATGGGTGGAGCCGCCCTGCACCGCGGCAACATCGCCGAGATGAAGACCGGTGAGGGCAAGACCCTCGTCGCGACCCTCCCGTCCTACCTCAACGCGCTCGCGGGCGAGGGCGTCCACGTGGTCACGGTCAACGACTACCTGGCCAAGTTCCAGTCGGAGATGATGGGGCGCATCTTCCACTTCCTGGGCATGACCACGGGCGTCATCCTGCCCAGCATGACCCCAGCGCAGCGCCGCGAGGCCTACGCCTGCGACATCACCTACGCGACCAACAACGAGCTCGGGTTCGACTACCTGCGTGACAACATGGCGTCGTCGTTGGAGCGGTGTGTCCAGCGCGGCCACGGCTTCGCCATCGTCGACGAGGTCGACTCCATCCTCATCGACGAGGCCCGCACCCCGTTGATCATCTCCGGTCCCACCCAGGACGAGGTGAAGTGGTACGCCGAGTTCGCCAAGATCGCGCGCACGATGGAGCGCGAGAAGGACTACGAGGTCGACGAGAAGAAGCGCACCGTCTCGGCACTCGAGGGCGCGATCACCAAGGTCGAGGACTACCTCGGCATCGACAACCTCTATGACTCGGTCAACACGTCGTTGATCTCGTTCATGAACAACTCGATCAAGGCCAAGGAGCTCTTCCGTCGCGACAAGGAGTATGTCGTGATGGACGGCGAGGTGAAGATCGTCGACGAGCACACCGGCCGGATCCTGGACGGGCGCCGCTACAACGACGGGCTGCACCAGGCGATCGAGGCCAAGGAGGCCGTGACCGTCCGCGAGGAGTACCAGACCCTCGCCACCGTCACCCTGCAGAACTTCTTCCGGCTCTACAAGAAGCTCGGCGGCATGACGGGTACCGCCATGACCGAGGCTTCTGAGTTCGACAAGATCTACAACCTCGGTGTGGTGCCGATCCCGACCAACAAGCCGCTGCTGCGCATCGACCAGCCCGACCTGGTCTACCGCACCGAGGAGGCCAAGTACGAGGCAGTGGTCGCCGACATCGCGAAGCGCAACAAGGCGGGTCAGCCGATCCTGATCGGAACCGTGTCGGTCGAGAAGTCCGAGCTGCTCTCCGGTCTGCTGCGCAAGTCCGGCGTGCCGCACACCGTCCTCAACGCCAAGCAGCACGACTCCGAGGCCAAGGTCGTCGCCCTGGCCGGCCACAAGGGCGCGGTGACCGTCGCGACCAACATGGCTGGACGAGGCACCGACATCATGCTCGGTGGTTCCGTCGAGTTCCTTGCCGACGAGGAGTTGCGCAACCAGGGCTTCGACCCGGTCGAAGCTCCGGAGGAGTACGACGCCGCGTGGCCCGCGATGCTCGAGAAGTACAAGGAGCAGGTCAAGGCCGAGCACGACGAGGTCAAGGAGCTCGGCGGTCTCTACGTGATCGGCACCGAGCGCCACGAGTCCCGCCGTATCGACAACCAGCTGCGTGGTCGTTCCGGTCGTCAGGGTGACCCGGGTGAGTCCCGCTTCTACCTGTCGCTGCAGGACGAGCTCATGCGCCTGTTCAAGTCGGACTGGGTCGACCGGGTGCTCCAGGTTCTCAAGGTCCCGGACGACCAGCCGATCGAGAACAAGCGGGTCACCGGGGCCATCGCCAACGCGCAGGGCCAGATCGAGTCGCAGAACTTCGAGTCCCGCAAGAACGTCCTCAAGTACGACGACGTGATGGACCGCCAGCGCAAGGTCGTCTACGACGAGCGCCGTCGGGTGCTCGAGGGCGCCGACCTCCAGGAGCAGATCTCCAACTTCGTGGACGACGTCGTCCAGGGCTACGTCACCGGTGCCACCGAAGGATTCTCGGAGGAGTGGGACCTCGACGCGCTGTGGACCGCGCTCAAGCAGCTCTACCCGATCTCCTTCACCTACGACTCGTTGATCGATGAGGTCGGCACCGTTGCGGCGCTCAGCCGGCAGGACCTGATCGAGCGGATCAGCAAGGACGCGCACGATGCCTACGCGGCCCGTGAGGCCGAGGTGGGATCGGAGAACATGCGCGATCTCGAGCGCCGAGTCATCCTCTCGGTGCTCGACCGCAGGTGGCGCGATCACCTCTACGAGATGGACTACCTGCGCGAGGGCATCTATCTTCGTGCCTATTCGCAGCGCGACCCGCTCGTCGAGTACCAGCGTGAAGGTTTCGACATGTTCGCCGCGATGATGGACGGCATCAAGGAGGAGGCCGTCGGCTTCCTCTTCAACCTCGAGGTCGAGATCGTCGAGGACGACGATGACGACGAGTTCGAGTTCGAGTTCGAGGGCGAAGGCGAGGATGAGGACGAGGCCGGCGGGCCCGTTCGCGTCGCGGCGCCCGGTCTCGAGGCGCAGGAGCCGACCGGCCTCACCTACTCCGGCCCGTCCGAGGACGGTGATCCGGAGCCCCAGGGCAACGCCACGGTCACCAACGCCGACGACCCCTACGCCAACGTGGGCCGCAACGACCTGTGCCCCTGTGGTTCGGGCAAGAAGTTCAAGCGCTGCCACGGAGCCGCTGGAGGCCCGACCGGGTTGACCACCCGGGTCAACGGCTGAGTCACGACGTACGCCTGAAACGACGGGCGGTCCGCTGCGGCGGACCGCCCGTCGTCGTCCTCGGCGGTCCCTCGACTCCAGCTCAGCCGAACTCGAGTGCTGTGCAACACCAGCGCTCGTCCCAGCGCTCGATCCGGGCGGCAAGGAACCGACTGCGTTTGCCGTGGCGGACCACGGCGCAGACCTCGACGGTGGCCGAGGTGAGGAAGCAGGTGCGGACACTCGCCACGTTGGGGCGCAGCGAGGTCGCGCGGACCCGACCCTGGCCGGCGCGATGGGCGCCGGCACGAGCGACGGCTGCCGCGCGGTAGGTGATCTCGGCGTGGATGTCCGAGGTGCACCAACGCACGAGCTGGCTCGTCGGGCGATCGCCGCAGATGGCTTCGACCACGGCTTGGAAGAAGGCGAGGCTCCAGCGCTGGACGTCGGTTGCGGTCCGCGGGTTGACCAGCACGACGTCAGCGCCGGCCCGCGCTGGCAAGCCACGGACGTCGGGCGGAGCCGTCACCGGAACCAGGTCGAGCGCCAGCGTCCCCTGCACGGAGTCCCGTGGCCGCGGTACGAGCGGAACCTTGGAGGTGTCACGCAACCTGTTCACGTCTGCTTCATCCTTCCTCCTCGCCGAGCTCGAGGCGTTGCCCCGGGCGGATCACGTCGGGGTCGTCCCCGATGACGTCGCGGTTGTGCCTCCAGATCTCGCGCCACGTGCGATCGAGCTGAGCATCGGTGGCGCCGGGGGAGTGCTCTCGGGCGATGGACCACAGCGTGTCCCCCGGGATGACCAGGACCGATGTCCCGGCAGGGCTCGTCCCGGCCCTGCCGGGGCCGGGACGGGGCCTCCCGGGTGCGTCCGCTTCGGGGCAGGATGAGGCATCAGCTGGGGAGTGGTGTCGGGGATGTCGGGCACCGTCATCCCCTCCAACGATGCGTACCCCGGTGCCCCCGGCGGGCCGATCGCCGAATCGGCCTGTGCGCCCAGCGGGACCCCGACGATCGCGAGACCGCAGGCGACCGCGATGCCTCGACGCAGCCAGACGGGGGCGCCCGCCCAGCGCAGCCCGGTGCTGCTCAGTGCACTCAGCAGCACCGTGGTGACGACGCCCCAGAGCCAGCCTGCGCAGGTGACGAGCACCAGCGCGCTGCTGGCCACCAACAGGTCGGCAAGGGACGCCTCGTCGGCGGAGACCCACGTGGCGAGGTCTGCTCGCAGAAGCTGCACCAGCCCCCACATCAGGGCACCGCACCCCAGCCACACCGCCAGGCACCGCTGCCGCGGTCGTGCTGCTTCCACCCGAGACCCCTCGATTGATGAGTTTGCCTATGTTTGCCTCAGTCAACGTGCGAACACTGCTGTATGTCAACGGTTGATCCACAGGCCCTTGACACTGGTTCGCCATCCGTCGAAGGTCGGACGCATGTCCTGGGAACGTCGCCTGTTCGCTCTCTTCGACGACCTCGAGGGGCAGGCCGATGGCCTTCTCGGCAGGGAGCGGGACTGGGAGGTCGTCGAGCAGGCACGTGCGGAGTACGCCTCGGTCGCCCTCGTCACCCGGCTCATGGCGAGCACGGGCAGGGAGGTCGACCTGCGGGTGCACGGCGTCGGAAGGATTTCCGGGCGCTTGCTGCGATGCACCGAGACGTGGAGCCTGCTGGAGCGGGCCGAGCAGGAGTGGGTCGTTCCCCATCGGGCGGTCGCGACGGCCGTTGGCCTCAGTGAGAGATCCCTGCACCCGGAGGCATGGCCGGTCACCGCGCGACTGGGGCTGGCCTCGGCCCTGCGGCGGCTTGCTGAGGACGAGGATGCGGCGACGGTCCTGCTGCTCGACGGCACCCGCCTCGAGGGCACCTGGGGTCGCGTCGGCCAGGACTTCGCCGAGCTCATGCCGGTCGGTGTCGAGGCATCATCCCATCAGCGGGCACCCCTGCTGGTGGCCCACCGAGCCATCGCCGCGCTGACCCGACGACCCGCGACCGTGTGGACGTGAGCCAGGGCTGGGTGCCCCAGTGCCCGCTGCCGGACCGGTCAGGTGGCCTCGACGTCGTACGGAGGCAGCTCGCCGACCGCCAGGGGGCGTGGCGCAGCGGTGGTGGCGGAAGCAGCCGCCGCCCGGTCGTCCTCGTCCATCGCCTCCTGGAGGTGCTTGCGCACCAACTCCCTCGGGTCGAGGTCGCGCAGCTCGAGGTCGGCGAACTCCGCCCCCAACTCATCGCGCAGGTTGTCGCGTGCCGAGTTGGAGAAGTTGCGCAGCTGCTTGATGATCCCCGCAGCCTGCTTGGCCAGTTCGGGCAGCTTGTCGGGTCCGAAGACGACGACGGCCACGAAGGCGATCACCGCCATCTCCGCCAGACCGACGCCGAACACGGCTCAGCTCAGAACCGGTTGGACGGGGTCAGGCCGAGCTGCATGCCAGCCAGGCCGCGGCCTCGGCCAGACAGGGTCGTGGCGATGCCCTCGAAGGAGCGGGCCGCGGGTGACGCGGGATCGGCGTTGACGATCGGCGTGCCCGCGTCGCCTCCTTCGCGCAGCGCGGTCTCGAGCGGAATCCGGGCGAGCACGGGGACGTCGTAGCCGAAACGCTGCGAGAGGGTCTCGGCGACGCGGTCGCCACCGCCGGAACCGAAGATCTCGAGTCGGTGCTCCTTGCCCTCGGGCGTGCAGTGCGGGCAGGGAGGAAGCTCATGTTCTCCACCACGCCGATGACACGCTGGTGCATCATCGAGGCCATGGTGCCGGCCCGCTCCGCAACCTCGGCTGCGGCCTCCTGCGGAGTCGTCACCACGATGACCTCGGCGTTGGGGAGGTGCTGGCCCAGGGAGATCGCCACGTCCCCGGTGCCCGGGGGAGGTCGAGCAGGAGCGCGTCGAGGTCTCCCCAGTAGACGTCGGAGAGCATCTGCACGAGGGCGCGGTCGAGCATGGGGCCGCGCCATGCGACGACCTGGTCGCGGCGCGGCTTCAGCATGCCGATCGAGATCACGGAGACACCCGAGTCGGTCGGGACCGGCATGATGAGGTCCTCGACCTGGGTGGGGCGCGAGTCGCCCACCCCCATCATCGCCGGCACGGAGTGGCCATAGATGTCGGCGTCGACGATGCCGACCTTGAGACCCTGGTTGGCCAGCGCCAGTGCGAGGTTGACGGTGACCGACGACTTGCCGACGCCGCCCTTGCCGCTCGCGACGGCATACACCTTGGTGAGGGAGCCGGGCTGGGCGAACGGGATCTCCCGCTGCGCCTGGCCGCCTTGGAGCACCTCGCGCAGTCCGGCGCGCTGCTCGTCGGTCATCACACCCAGTTGCAGGTCCACACCGGTCACTCCCGGGACTCGGGAGACCGCGGCGGTGACGTCGCGATTGATGGTGTCCTTCAACGGACAACCGGCCACGGTCAGCAACACCGTGAGCGACACGGTGCCGTCATCGCCGAGCTCGACGCGATCCACCATGTTGAGTTCGGTGATCGGCCGCTTGATCTCCGGGTCGTTCACGGTCGCCAGAGCGGCGTTGACCTGCTCAAGGGTGGGGGTGCTCATGATGGTCGAGTCTACGTGGCAGGGGGGTTCCGGCCCGATTCGGGCTGCTCATCCTCGACACGGGCACGCTCATCGAGATCGGCAAGCAGGGAGCGCAGCTCCGAGCGGATGAAGTCACGGGTCGCGACCTCACCGACTGCCATCCGCAGCGACGCCACCTCACGGGCGAGGAACTCCATGTCGGCATGGGCTCGCGCATTGACCTGGCGGTCCTGTTCAGCGATCACCTTGTCGCGCATCTCCTGCCGGTTCTGGGCCAGCAGGATCAGGGGCGCGGCATAGGAGGCCTGCAGACTGAGCATCAACGTCAAGAAGATGTAGGGGTACTCGTCGAACGCCTGCCCCTCCGGAGCAACGGCGTTCCAGATCAACCAGACGGCCACGAAGAGGGTCATGTAGAGCAGGAATCGCGCGGTGCCCATGAAACGCGCGAACTCCTCGGCGAAGACGCCGACCGTCTCCGAGTCGTAGGAGGGCGCCGCAGCACCCGTCGGCCGAGTTCGCGGGGAGTGTCCAAGCGGGTACGTCGCTGCTCAGCCAAGGTGATCACCACCCACTTCGGTGTCGCGCCAGTTCTCGGGAAGCATGTGGTCCAGCAGGTCGTCCACGGTCACTGCGCCGAGCAGCCGCCCGTCGGGATCGACGACGGGCGAGGCAACCAGGTTGTAGCGGGCCAGGTGTGCGGCGACCTGGTCGATGCCCATGTCGGGCCGCAGCGGGTCGAGCGAGTCGTCGAGTGCGCCCGCCACCAAGGTGGACGGAGGTTCCCGGAGCAGACGCTGGATGTGCGCGACTCCCAGCAGTTTGCCCGTGGGTGGTTCCAGAGGCGGTCGGCAGACATAGACGAGGGCCGCGAGTGACGTGGTCAGGTCGGGGTTGCGCACCCGGGCGAGGGCATCGGCGATCGTTGCGTCCGGGGAGAGAATCACCGGCTCGACGGTCATCATCGCGCCTGCGGTGTGGTCGGCGTAGGACAGCAGGCGCTTCACGTCCTCGGCGTCCTCGGGCTCCATCAGTTCCAGCAGTTGGGCCGCTTGCTCGGGCGGCAGCTCGGCGATGAGGTCGGCGGCGTCGTCGCGCGACATCTCCTCGAGCACGTCGGCGGCACGCTCTGAGTCGAGCACGCCGAGGATCTCGACCTGGTCCTCCTCGGGAAGCTCCTCGAGGACCTCAGCGAGTCGCTCGTCATCGAGTGCCGAGGCCACGGCGATCCGCCGGTCGCGGGGGAGGTCATGGATGACGTTGGCCGCGTCGGCGGGCCGCATGGTGGCCAAGGTGCCGAGGAGTTGCGTGGCGCCCTGCCCCGGAGCCGGGGCAGTGAGGCCCACGACCTCGTTCCACTCCAGCACGTGGGTCTGGCCACGGCGCCTTCGCAGGCCCCGACCGGGTTCGACGAGAGCGACCCGGCTGAGCACCCAGTCGCGGTTGCGCGCCTGCTCCATCGCCACGTCGTAGATGTGACCCGTCACGTCGGACGCACGCACCCGCACCTCACGGTCGAGGAGCTCGCCCATAACGAGTGCCTCCGTGGGGCGCAGCTCGAAGCGGCGCATGTTGACGAGTCCGGTGGTCGACACGTGCCCGTTGTCGATGTGTGTGACGCGGGTCATCGGCACGAAGATCCGGCGCCGGGCGAAGACCTCCACCACCATTCCGAGGACGCGCGGTTGGCTGACGCCCGACCACAACGACACGACGAAGTCGCGTACCTTGCCAACCTGGTCACCCTGGGGGTCGAAGAGGGGCAGCCCGACCAGGCGGGCCACGAAAACTCGGGTGGGGGCGACGCTCACGGGGCAACGGTAGCGTCCCGGGTGGCCGTGGCCGGCCACCCGCTCCGGTAGTCTCGCGGCGTCCTGTCGACCCAGCCCGGAGGAATCTCGATGGCCGTGCCTCACCGTTCCGTCGGTGCTGCCCTCAGCGGCGTCGCCATCGACGACAACGGCATCACGGCGACCGCGCGAGACGAGCTCGTCCTCGACCTGCTGGTCGACGGCCGTCGGGTCTGGTCCTTCTGGCTCCACCGCGACGGCGAGCGCCGGGGCGCGGCGAGCTTCGTGGAGTGGCCACCCGCGCTGCGGCGTTTCCTCAACGGTACGGCGACTCTCGCGTTGGTCGAGCACGCCACCGGCGAGATGCACCACGAGGCGGAGGTGCGGCTGGGAAGCGGCGCCGGACGGATCCAGGTGGTGACCGAGGACGGCAAGCCCGCAGGGTTGGACAAGTCCAACCGCCTGGCACAGACCTTCGACACGCGGAGCGCCGAGCACGTCGCTCCGTTGCTCGACTCGATCGAGGAGGTTCTCGAGGCGCTGCGTACCGCGGGCATCGAGGCGTTCCCCGCCTACGGCACGCTTCTCGGTGCAGTCCGTGGCGGGAAGCTCATCGGTCACGACTCCGATGCCGACATCGGCTACGTCAGCCGCCACAGCCACCCGGTCGACGTGGTGCGTGAGTCCTACAAGGTCCAGCGCCGCTTGGCCGAGATGGGCTATGCCATCACCCGCTACAGCGGCGCCGCCTTCAAGGTCGACGTCGCTGAGGGGGACGGCTCCGTGCGCGGGCTCGACGTCTTCGGCGGATTCCTCACCGAGGACTCCCACCTGGTGCTGATGGGGGAGATCCGCACTCCCTTCAAACGCGAGTGGATCTTCCCGCTCGGCACGACGACGCTGGAGGGCCGCACCCTGCCAGCTCCGGCCGACACCGACAGGTTCCTCAGTGCCACCTATGGTCCGCACTGGCGCACGCCGGATCCCGCCTTCCACTTCGAGACGCCGGAGACCACGCACCGACGACTCAACGGCTGGTTCCGCGGCACCCGGGCAGGACGCGATGGCTGGGACCGGGTCTGGTCACGTGCCGCGCGCGAGGGAGCGGAGCTGACAGACGTGTCGGACGTCGTGGCGTGGATCGACGCGGCGGGCCCAGCACCGGCACACGTCGTCGATCTCGGCTGCGGCCGCGGCGAGGTCGTCGATGCCTTCGCGCGTCGTGGCGTCCCCGGAGTCGGACTCGACTACTCGCCGCGAGGATTCGCCCGGCTGGCTGCGGAGGCAGCTGCCGGCGGACTGCCGGCTTCCTATCGTGCTTTCAACCTCCTGGAGCTGCGCCAGGTGCTCAGCACGGGCGCCGATCTCGCCCGACTGCCCGGTCCTCGGGTGGTGCTGGCCCGCAACCTCGCCGACGTCACCACGCCGACGGGCCGCGACCATCTCTGGCGCCTGGCGCAGATGCTGTTGCGCGACGGCGGGCGGTTGCATCTCGAGTTCCAGGTGAACGCGACCGAGGGGCCCAGCGCGAAGGTGCGCCTGCAACGGCCCCTGCGGGCCCAACGGATACGCAAGGACCTGGCAGCTCGCGGCGGCCGGGTGGTCGCCGAGTCCCAGATGGACGTCGCGGCGCCCACCGCACCGCAGGACCCCGCTGAGGCGGGCACATACCGAATCGCTCGATGGGTGGTCGAATGGCAATGAAGACGGAAGACCTGCGTACGGCGGTCGCGCGCGGTCGCGCGAAGGTCAGGCGGGTGGTCGGCGCTCGCGTCGACACCGAGCGGTTGGCGGCCCGGGTCACGGAGCTGGAGGCCGAGGTGCAGGAGTGCCGCCAGCTCAACCTGCGCCTGGCCGAGCTCACCGACCTGGTGCAGGAGCTACTGCTCCCCGTGGCGCAGCGCGACGAGGAGAAGCTGGCTGCCCTGGTCTCCAAGTACTCCAGCCAGCTGGGCTGAGCCCCGACCACAGGGGCGCACCTGCGCGCAGCGGTGGCCCCGGGTGATCAGGTGCCGTTGTTGCTGGCCGCGGGGGCGCCCCGCCAGCTGACGTGCTGAGCCCACCCGAAGGCACTCCCGGTCACCGATGGCAGTCGCAGGGCGGTGAGCACCACGTTGGCCAACGACGCGTTGCGCACCGTGGCCACACCGTTGGGGACCTGGTCGGCCGACTTCTTCAGGTGCGGGTTGAGGGCGAAGAGATCGCTGCCTGCCGGCATGCCCAGCCCCGGTCCCCAGAGGAAGAACGGGACGGTGTGGTTCTGACGGTCGGAGCCGTTGGAGTGCGCCTTCTTGTGGCCTCCGTTGGCCGATGTCAGCACGACCAGGGTGCTGCCCCGCAGGTGGGACTGGTTGGCGACGAGCTTGAGAAGTCGGCCGACCTGCTTGTCGGCGGCGGCCACGGACTTCCGCCACTTCTTCGACGCGAACCCGGAGGAGTGCCCGGCCTGGTCGGGAGCAGTGAGGTGCACGAAGGTCAGGCTGTCCGGTGACGACTTGAGTCGCTTCCGCGCAGCGGTCACGACCTTGGCGGGCTTCGCCTTGGCCTTGCGAACACTGAACTTCTGCCTGCCGTTGTCCAGGCCTTGCGTGTCCCGGGCCCCGTTGCCGGCGTTCCACGAGTTGAGCGTCTTGTTGAACTGGGCGTCCATCGTGAAGGCGGACGTGCTGCGGCCGTTGTCGTGCGCCACGTCGAAGATGCTGGGCACGTAGCCGCCGGCCTTCTGGTGGACGGTCTTCTTGACCTTCTCCTTCTTGATCCCGTGCCCGCCGCCGGCCTTCTTCGCCGGTCGGCCGGTGACGATGGAGACCTGGTTGGGCAGTCCCAGCGTGGAGTCGGCCACCGTGTGGGCGTTCGTGGTGGTGACGCCCTCGCGCATCATCTTGTTCAGCGCGGGCAGCTTCGCCGCGTTCTTGCGCACATAACCGGCACGCAGTCCGTCGACGGAGATGGCGATGACCCGCTTGACGGGAGATGCCTGCTCACGCGCGGGCGCGACGTACACGTCGGCGTAGACGAGGGGATGGTCGCTGGCCTTCTTCACCGCGGCCGTGCGCAGGCGCTGGTGGTTGGAGAACGTGACGTCGGTGGTGCCGAAGATCCAGTCCACGCCCATGGGGCTGGGGGTCACGCACTTGTTGGCCGAGGTGACCCCACCCGGACCTGCTGCCTGGAGCGGAGCCTTGCGCTGGAACTGACAGAAGACCTTCTTCTGCTCGTTGAGATCTCCCATCACGAAGACCGGGATGGCGGGATTCTGCGCACGCAGGTTCTTCACCATCGCCATCTGGAGCTGGCGGGCTTCGTTGCGATGGGCCTGGGGACCGACGACCTTGGCTGCGTTGTGGAAGTTCGACACCCAGACCTGCTGACCGGTGGCGATCCGTTCGAGCAGCAGCACCGGCATCTGGATCCGACTGACGACCTGCTTGCCGTTCTGCTTCTTGAACCCGTAGGGAATGGCAAGCGTCTGCGCAGTCACCAGGTTCCATTCGCTCTTGCGCCACGCGATGGAGTTGTGCATTGCGGCAGCCGACAGCTGATTGCCCGGATACAGGCCGTAGGTGTCGCCGGTGAGACGGAGGAACTCCGCGTACTGCGGGGCCTGCATCTCCTGGAAGCCCAGCAGGCCGAGATCGCTGTTCCTGATCGCCTTGACCGCGTGCCCCATCCGCACGGTGCTCTTCGCGAAGTTCTTCCGCTTCGGTGGATTCCCATCGGTGTGTCCGGCGCCCAGCAGGTTGAAGGTCGCGATCCGGAAGGTCGTGGCCTGCTCGGGCGCCGACGGTGTGGAGTCGTTTGCGTTGTTCGGCACTGCCGTCGAGACGCTCGTGGTGAGAAACGGGGCCAGGAGGGCGACGGCACCGACGACGACCAGTCGACGGCGGGTACGGCGCGGGCGGACCCGCCCGGCGATCCGGGCGGTCCGCTCGGAGAATCGCGACATGTTACTGCTCCAGAGGTGATCGTCCACGACGACACGCCCGTTTGTCGGCACTATCGTCAGGTCCGGACGAGTGTGACACAGATGGGGCTGGTGTGACAGGTGATCTTCGGGGAACGGGCCGATCGGGTGGCGGCTCCTGGCCGGTTAGACTGCCTCGACTTCGAGATCGGCCCTGGCGGATCTCTCGGACCGGTCGGATGAGCAGGGGTGGAGATGGGTCAGCGTCTGGTGCTGCACATCGGCGCGATGAAGACCGGGACGAGTTTCCTCCAGTCCATCCTCAATGCCCATGTCGATGAACTCGACGCCGCAGGAGTCCGCTTCCTCGGCGGGAAGTTCGGCGTCCAGTCCCGTGCGGTCCGCGACGTACTCGAGCTGCCCCGCAAGCCCAAGCGCAACACCCGCGGTTGGCGCAGGCTGGTGAAGGAGCTGCGGTCCCACCCGGAGCACACGGGCATCGTGTCGATGGAGTTCCTCAGCTTCGCCGCGCCCCGGCATCTCGAGGCCCTCTTCGCTCCGCTCGCCGACATCGACGTCGATGTCGTGCTCACCGTCCGTGACATGCACCGGGTCATCCCGGCGCAGTGGCAGACCTACACGCGCAACTTCGGCACCGAGTCGTGGAGTGACTACCAGTCCGCGATCCGACCGCAGCGCGTCCGGCCCGGGGGCTCCAGCCGGGCACGCCACACGTTCGACAGGGCGCAGGGAATCGAACGCATCCTCGATCGGTGGTCGAGGGTCGTGCCGCGCGAGCGCATCGCCGTGATCACGGTGCCTGACCCGGACGCGCCACGCGACCTGCTGTGGCGGCGCTTCGTCGAGGCAGCGGGGCTGCCGGAGCTCGACGTCTCCCTCGACGGTACGCGCGACAACGCCTCGGTCGGCTACGGGAGTTGCGACGTCCTGCGCCAGCTCAACCAGCACCTCGACGATGTCCGACCGCGTGCCTACCGCAGGGTCATGCGGCCGCTCATCAACGAGGTCCTGGCACCGTTGCGCGGCTCCGAGAGCAAGCCGCAGCTCGACCGCCGTACGGCGCGCTACGCGACTGAGCGCAACCATCAGCTGCGGACCCTGATCCAGGACCGTGGGCACCGGTTCATCGGGGAGCTCGACGAACTGCCGGTCGGTACCGAAGGCGGTGCTCCACCACGCAAGAGCCCGCCCCCAGCAGCTGCCGAGGTGCGCCGGGCACTCGATGCGCTCGCCGGGCGCCTCGGCGTGTCGGGTCTGCCTGAGGACGCCGATGGCGCGGTCCGGCAGGTCGCTCGTGGGCTGCGTCGCGCCAACGATTGGAGCTGAGCGCGTGAGCAGGCGCGTGTATCTCCACATCGGTCTCCTGAAGACGGCCACCACCTTCCTCCAGGAAGCGCTGTGGGTCCACAAGCAGGCGTTGGGGGAGCGCGGCCTGCTGGTGCCGGGCCGACACCGTCGCCGGCACCTGATCTCCTCACTCGACCTCCGTGAGGATCCGAAGCTTGCCCGCCGCTCCGGTGACGTCGCCCAGCCGTGGCAGGACCTCGTGGACGAGATCCAGCAATGGGCCGGCCCGACCGCAGTGATCAGCCATGAGTTCTTCGCTCCGGCCGCCGTCCCGCACATCCGTCGGGCCCTGGAATCCTTCCCGGGCTCCGAGCTCCACGTCGTCATCACCGCACGCGTGCTCACCGAGCTGGCTCCCTCCTTGTGGCAGGAGTGGGTGAAGAACGGCGGCAAGCTCGACATCGACACCTACCTCGAACCCGGCGAACCCGATCCGCACGACGAGTGGGGGTGGGCGGCCTTCGATCTTGCCGACGTGTTGCGGCGTTGGGGGTCGGTGATCCCCCACGACCGGATCCACGTCCTGCCGATGCGGGCGGACCACAGCAGACGCACGGAGATCTGGGACCGCTTCCTCGACACGATGGGCATCGACGGCACCGGACTGGTTCCGCCCGAGGAGGCTGCCAATGTCAGTCTGGGGGTGGTCCAGGTCGAGAGCCTGCGCCGGATCAACGCGGAGTTGATGGACTTCAACACCGCTGGCGATCGGAGCCACTGGATCCGCAGCTATCTCGCCCATGGTGGGGTGATGCCCAACGAGCGGGAGCGTTTCAGGCCCGGCGCCGAGCGCTGGACCGATCTGGTCGAGCGATCGCTGGAGGCAGTCCGTCTGCTCGAGTCCGAGGGGTACGACGTCCGGGGAGAGCTCGACGCCCTGCGACCTCCCGACGAACCGCCGTCGGTCCGTCACCCTTCAGAGGTGGGCAACGCTGAGATGCTCGAAACGGCGACGAGGACGATCGCGGCAATGCTCACAGATGTGCGTTCTCGGAATCAGGCCAACAAAGCACTCAAGCGGCAACTGGAAGTCGTGAGTGAGCCCCCTCGCGTGTAGGGTTCGCAGCAAAATTGCTGGGCCGGGGGAACCGCTGAAGTGGGGGATGGAACACCATGAAGTTCATCGCTGCGTGGGGGGAGCGATCTCGCTCGTCCTCGCCTCGATCGCGCTGCCGACGGGCGCCACGGCGTCCGTGTCGCTCGACCAGTCGGTGGTCCAGACGGCCAAGGCCGACACTGTGGTGACCGGTGCTTCGATCGCAGCCAAGACGGCTGCCAAGAAGAAGTGGCGGCCCAAGCAGGGCGCCTCCTTCAACGTCCCACGTGCGGGGGTCGCTTCCGCACAGTGGACCAACGAGAAGCGGATCCTCAAGGCCATCAACAACACGAAGAAGGGTGCGGAGATCCGCATCGCGACCTTCTCACTCGACCGCCACCCGGTCGCCGATGCCCTGATCGCCGCCAAGAAGCGGGGGTGCGCGTGCAGATCCTGCTCAACGACCACCAGCAGAACCCGGCAATGCAGCGCCTCTACAAGGCGCTGGGCAAGAAACCGAAGAAGAACAAGAGCTTCGCCTACCGCTGCAAGGGCGGCTGCCGCTCCAGCTTCGAGAACCTCCACACCAAGTTCTACGTCTTCTCCAAGACCGGCGCGGCCAAGCAGGTCGTGATGCTCGGTTCCCACAACTTGACGGCCAATGCGGCGATCAACCAGTGGAACGACCTCTTCGTGGTCCGGGACAAGGCGAAGGTCTACGACCCGTTCATCAAGCTCTTCAACCAGATGCGCAAGGACAAGAAGGCCAAGCCGCAGTACTGGCTGGCCAAGATGTCCAAGAGGTTCCAGCTCGAGGTCCTGCCCTATCCCAAGTTCAGCGCCAAGAACGACCCGATGATGAAGAACCTCAACAAGGTGAAGTGCAACGGCGCCAAGGGATCGCCCGGTGGTGTCAAGGGGCGCACCATGGTGCGGGTCAACATGCATGCCTGGAACACCAAGCGCGGCGTCTGGCTGGCCAAGAAGGTGCGCCAGCTCCACGCGCAGGGCTGCGACGTGAAGGTGATGTACGGGACCGCGAGCGCGACGGTTCGCGCCGAGTTCGCCAAGCAGACCAAGCGCGGTCCGCTTCGGGTCCACGTCGACGGCTACGACACCAATGCAGACGGCCTCATCGACCTCTACGGTCACCTGAAGGTGCTCACCATCGCCGGCAACTGGAACGGCGACAAGAGCGCGCGCTACACGTGGACCGGCTCCAGCAACTGGGGCAACTCCGGTCTGCGCGGCGACGAGATCATCTTCCGGATCAAGGGCAACACGCAGATGCGCAAGTACAACAAGCAGTTCAACTACATGTGGAAGAACGGCTCGCACCTCGCGAAGTACATCGACTATGGCAAGGGAGTCTCCCCGCGCCTGGCTCCGCCGCCCAAGGCAGCCGGGCCGGCCTGGGAAGACGACTGAGTCCCGAGGCACCGACTCGGTCCCGCGACCTCGGCCCGCTGTTTGTGGGCTGGGTCACGGGCTCAGGGGTTCTACCGGCGGTGAAAGGTCATTAACATCAACGCGGACCGGTGCCTTCCGTGGGCGCCGAGTAGCGGAAGGTTGTGAGATGGGCCGTTTGTGCCAGACCGACGGGCTCACCGACATTCAGGAAGAGATCCTGAAGACGGTGCGGCAGTTCGTCGACGAGAAGATCATCCCGGTCGCGCAGGAGCTCGAGCACGCTGACGAGTACCCGACCGAGATCGTCGAGGGGCTCAAGGAGCTCGGCATCTTCGGGATCATGATCCCGGAGGAGTACGGCGGCCTGGGGGAGTCGTTGCTGACCTATGCCCTGTGCGTGGAGGAGATCGCGCGCGGCTGGATGAGCGTCTCCGGCGTCATCAACACCCACTTCATCGTGGCCTACATGCTGATGAAGCACGGCACGGAGGAGCAGAAGCAGAACTACCTGCCCCGGATGGCCACCGGCGAGGTGCGGGGTGCCTTCTCGATGTCCGAGCCCGGCCTGGGGTCCGACGTGTCGGCGGTGTCGACGAAGGCCACGGTCTCGACAAGCTCGACCACCGGTGAGCCAGAGACCTATGCGATCACGGGTCAGAAGATGTGGCTGACCAACGGTGGTTCCTCCACGCTGGTGGCGGTGCTGACCAAGACCGACGAGGGCGCCGACTCCGTCTACAAGAACATGACCACGTTCCTGGTGGAGAAGACTCCGGGCTTCGGTGAGGTTGCCCAGGGCATCACGGTGCCGGGCAAGATCGACAAGATGGGCTACAAGGGCATCGACACCACCGAGATGATCTTCGAGGGCCACCAGATCGCGGCCGAGCAGATCCTCGGCGGAGAGCCTGGCAAGGGCTTCTTCCAGATGATGGACGGCGTCGAGGTGGGTCGCGTCAACGTGGCTGCCCGTGCCTGTGGTCTTGCGTGGCGCGGATTCGAGTTGGGGATCTCCTACGCCCAGCAGCGTCACACCTTCGGCAAGCCGATCGCCGAACACCAGGCAGTGCTGTTCCGGCTGGCCGAGATGGCCACCAAGGTGGAGACGTCACACAACATGATGGTGCGCGCCGCACGCCTGAAGGACACCGGCCAGCGGATGGACGTCGAGGCAGGCATGGCCAAGATGGTTGCCTCCGAATATGCCAACGAGGTCGTCGAGGACTCCTTCCGGATCCACGGCGGTTACGGCTACTCCAAGGAGTACGAGATCGAGCGCATCATGCGCGAGGTCAAGTTCATGCTCATCGGTGAGGGCACCAGTGACATCCAGAAGATGATCATCGGTCGCTCCTTGTTGAAGGACTACAAGCTCAAGGGCTGAGCCGCTCAGCGGCTCCCCACGGGTGGAGTCTCCGACGACGAAGGGGCAGGTCCGCGCGGACCTGCCCCTTCGTGCGTGTCCCGCCCGGTCACCACTTCCAGCTGGCGAGGATCGCGTTGGTGGTCCGGGTGCGAGCCTTCTCCGGCACGTTGCGCGCGTAGGAGAACGCGATGACGGTCACCCGCCCCTCGTCATCGATGCCGGAGTACTGGTCGAGCTGGTAGTTGACCGGCTTGGCCTTCATCACCCCGACGTGGTGGGCCATCGGCCGGCCGTCGACCAGGACGCGGTCCAGCTGGTCGATCTTCTTGGCGACGTCCTCGAGCTGGATGGCGATGTCGGCCTCGAGGTCGTCCAGGTTGCCGCCGGTGGCGACGATGCTCGTGACCGTGACGTTGTTGCGGAACCCGTCGCTCCCGTCTGCCTCGGCGCCCGACGTGTCGATCTCGCTGTTCACCTCACGGGCGGAGCCGGTGTTGTCGATCCAGTCGACGGGCACCTTGTAGGTGTAGGTGCTGCCCTCGATCTTCGCGCCCTTGGCGGGTTTGCCGAAGTCGACCTCTTGGGCGGACGGGGTCTCCTCGGCAGGCGGGACGGGGGTCAGCGTCGCACTCGCGGTGGGACTCTCCTGCGCATCGGGTTTGTCGTCCTTGTCATCGCCCCCGCAGCCAGCCAGCAGCGACGAGGAGACCAGGGTGCCGACCAGGACAAGGGCGGCAGTTCGAGAACGGCTCATGGCGAGCAAGTTACCGGCTCTCGGGCATGCTTGCCGCAAATGGGTTGGCACGCGTTGGCGTGAATGCCATGGTGGAGGAGTCAACCCCCCGCTGAAGGGACACGCACGATGACCGATTCCGGTGCCAACGAAGATCTCAAGGCGAAGATGCGCGAGGCGCTCGACCGCAAGAACGACCAGGAGCGGGGAGTGCACAAGGACGGTCCGGTGCCCGAGAAGGCCCATGGTTCGGAGGTCATCGGGGGCGCCCCCAAGATGCACCGGCGCAAGGCCGGTGGCGGCGGCTCCTGACGGTGCACCCTTGACGCGGGGACTCCCACCACCGACGGTGGTGGGGTGTCCTTGCAGGTCGGCTGTCCGCACTGCGCGGCGAGTCTGGAGAAGTACGGCGACGGGTGGCGGTGCGCCGTGCACGGCTCGGTGTCCGCGCTGTGGCGCGCCGTCCACAGCGGCTACGACGCCTTCAGTCAGCATCTCATGTGGGCAGCCGGGTTCCCGACGACGTTGCCCTGGCCCCTCCCGACCGGGTGGTGGGTGACCGACTTCGCGACGGTGCACGACGGAGAGCGGGCCACGGCGACGATGGCCTCCGTTGCCGGAAGCACCCACCAGGACGGGCCCGTCGAGGTCCTCGTGGTGTGCGAGGAGGCGGGTGTGGGCCTGGGCGCGCGGGTCTCCGGCTTCGTGCACACGGATCCTGGGGCCCATCTCGGCGAGGAGCGGCTGCGGCTGCGGGTCGACACCCGGCTGCACTCCTTCTGGCCCGTGACGGGGGCATCGATCCATCAGGGCGCCAGCAGCGTGGTAGCAGGTGAGGTGGACGGTCGATGGATGTGGCTGGTGCTGCGTCCTGCGTCGGCGTTGCTCCTGCTGGGTGGTCAGTTCGCGCTGGCTGACGTCTCGGACCAGGGCCCCAGTCTCCTGGAGTTGCCCTTCGGTGGCCCCGCGCCTGTCTGGTGACGGTGTGATGGAGAACTCGTTGCCGCGAGGTCGGGTTTGGGCAGGATGATTTCCTGTCGAACCGCGATGCAACATAAGATTCTCCGGTGATGAGCAGAGGGTTTCCGGAGGCGTGGTCGTGGACTCGGTGATCAATGTCGTGATGCTCACCGAGGTCTTCGTGACCTTGTTCGTCATCATGGACCCGCCCGGCACGATCCCGGTCTTCCTCTCGTTGACCGCCGGTCGTGCGCCGGCCACGATCAAGCGCGCGGCGTGGCAGGCTGTCGCCGTCTCCTTCCTGGTGATCACCCTCTTCGCCCTCTTCGGTCACGCGATCCTGCGCTACATGCACATCTCGATTCCGGCCCTCCAGGGCGCGGGCGGACTGCTGTTGCTGCTCGTGGCTCTGCAGCTGCTCATGAGCAACGACAAGTTCTCGATGGCCGGGTCCGGCGACACGAACGTGGCACTGGTCCCACTGGGCACCCCGCTGCTGGCCGGCCCCGGCGCGATCGTGGCCACCATGCTGTTCGTGCAGAGTGCCGACTCGGGGCCTGATGTGACGGCGCTCGTGGTCGGCATCGTCGCCGTGCACGCGATGCTGTGGCTGAGCATGCGCTTCTCGCTGCGGATCATGAAGCTCATCCGCGAGGGCGGGGTCATGCTCATCACCAAGATCGCGGGCCTTCTGCTCTCGGCGATTGCCGTGCAGATGGTGGCTGACGCGGTCCGTGCCTTCGTGCTGGGCGAGGGCTGAGCACGGCTTCGCCGCAGGGGTGACCCGGGTCAGCGTCGGCCGAGGGCCTGTGCCCGCTGGAGAAGGCTGCGAGGGATGATCCTGGTCGCGGTGACGATCACCTTGTAGCGCTTGCTCGGCACGGAGAAGCTCCGGCCCCGGTCCAGGTCGACAAGGGCGTCCCGCACGAGGTCTTCGGCCTCCAGCCACAGAAACCCCGGTGCCGAGTCGCGCGTGACATCCATCCGCTCGTGGAACTCGGTCTTCACGAATCCCGGGCACAGCGCCATGACCTGGACCCCGTGGCCGGCGTACTCGTTGTGGGCCCACTCGCTGAAGCTGTTCACCCAGGCCTTGGCTGCGCTGTAGCTGCCGCGCGGCAGGAACGATGCGACGCTGGAGACGTTGACGACGGCACCCCTGCCGCGCTCGGTCATCGTCCCCAAGGCAGCGTGCGACAGGCGCAGCACGGCGGTCACCAAGATGTCGAGCATCTGCTGCTCGGCCTCCACGTCGTTGTCGAGGAAGCGTTGCTTGAGGCCGAAGCCTGCGTTGTTGACCAGCACCTCGACCGGACGCTCACGATCACGCAGGCGCTCCGCGACCCGATCCAGTTGAGCCCGATCCACCAGGTCGGCAGGCAGTACCTCCACCTCTACCCGGTGGTCGACGCGGAGCTGCTCGGCGACTGCCTCCAGGCGCGCCTCGTCACGGGCGACCAGCACCAGGGGATGGCCGCGTCGGGCCAGCTGGACGGCGAACTCGTGTCCAATGCCGGCCGTGGCACCGGTGACGAGTGCAAGACCGGAGGGCAGTGTGCTGGAGTTGGTCATGTGCCCAGCATTCAGGTGCCCATGGGCGGATCGCAACCGCGTCGGGCATGATGGAGCCAATGACTGGGACAACGCTCGCGATCGCCAACCAGAAGGGTGGCGTCGCCAAGACCACGACGGTCGCCTCTCTCGGTGCGGCGCTCGCCGAGCTGGGGCAGCGTGTGTTGTTGGTCGATCTCGACCCGCAGGCCTGCCTGACGTTCTCCTTGGGCATCGACCCGGAGGACCTCGAGCTCTCCGTCCACCACGTTCTGACGAAGGGCCTCGACGCCCGCGAGGTCCGGCTCGACACCCACGACGGGGTGGAGATACTCCCGGCCACGATCGAGCTGGCTCGTGCCGAGGCGGACCTGTTGACCCGCACCGGCCGGGAACACGTCATCAAGACGGCGCTCGACGACCTGGAGCAGACGGGGAGCACTACGACTGGGTGCTCCTCGACTGCCCGCCCTCGCTCGGTGTCCTCACCGTGGCCGCCCTCACCGCAGCAGACGGGGTCCTCATCCCGTTGCAGTGCGAGACGCTCTCCCACCGTGGCGTCGGCCAACTCCTCGACACCGTCCACGACGTACGGCGCTTCACCAACCGTGCGCTCGAGGTCTGGGGTGTGCTGCCCACGCTCTTCGACGGCCGCACCAACCATGCGCGCCGAGTGCTGGACACCATCGCCGAGACCTACGACCTGGAGGTCATGGAGCCTCCCATCCCCAAGACCATCAAGTTCGCCGAGGCACCTGCCGCCGGCCGATCGATCCTCGCGATGAGTCGCACCAGCAAGGGCGCTGCTGCCTATCGTGAGGTTGCTGCTGCCCTGCTGCGTCGCCGCGACGGTTCCGCCTGACGATGTCACGACATCGCGCTCCTCGTCGCCGTTCCCGCGCCTGGCTGAGCCTGGTCGCGGTGCTGGCCACTGGTGCGGTGGTGGGGGCCGGGGTCGGGCTGGTGCCTCCGCAGGTGACGCCGGCGGCGATCTCCGGATCGCTCGACTCGGATCCTGGCGGCGGGGCGCCCGCCACCGTCGCCGAACCGGTGCTGGTCCGGGCCAGCGCCGCGCAGGCGGTGATGGCTCCGCTGCCGTCCGATGCGGTTCCTGCGGACTCGGGCCAGGGGCGTCGAATCGTCTTCAGCCAGGAGCGTCAGCGGGTCTGGCTGATCGCCGCCGACGAGGCGGTCGAACGCACCTACCTGGTTTCCGGGAGTGTCTACGACAACCTCGACCCCGGTAGCTACTCGGTCTTCTCCCGCTCGGAGCAGGCTTGGGGCATCGACGACTCCGGCACGATGCGCCACTTCGTCCGTTTCGCGCGGGGTCCGCGGGCAGCCATCGGATTCCACGACATCCCGGTCTCCGACGGCAAGGCGGTGCAGACCGAGGACGAGCTCGGCCAGCCCCTGTCGCACGGCTGCATCAGGCAGCGCAGCGAGGATGCCGTCGCCCTCTGGGAGTTCGCCCCGCTCGGCACCTCCGTCGTCGTCGTCGCGTGAGCTGCGGCGGGACGATCCACACCCCTGAAATCGGGATAGTCCCGGACGAATTTGTAGCTCCCGCTTGCGGGGAAGGCGGCGGAGCCAGGTCCGGGACTGGTCACCGTGTCCCGGCGTGGAGCTGGATCAGTCGGTGGCGGTGGCGGTGGCGGTGGCCGGTGCCACCTCAGGCCTGGCTGCCCGCGCCGCTGGGCTTGCGACGCCGACGACGCCGACGGGGCGCTTCGCCCTCGCCGTCCTCGGCGTCGCAAGCCCGGCGGCGCGGGCAGCCAGCCCGAGGTGGCACCGGCCACCGCCACCGCCACCGCCACCGACTGATCCAGCTCCGCCGGGACACACTCTGCGGCCCGGACGAATTCGTCGCCTCACAGCGGGTTTCACGGTGGATAAGTTTATCCCGTTTCGAGGTGTCCTCACAGCTCACGCGACGACGGCGACGGAGGTGCGGCGGAGCAGACTCCCCGGAGAACATCCTCACGCGATGCGAGCTGTGCGACGCCGGCGATGTCGTCTCCGCGTTGCGCGAACTGGCAGTGACGCATCGTGCCGGGCGATGCTGGCCGAGCCGACCGAACTACCGGGTCGAGCGATTGTCGTAGATCCGAAACCAGACAGGTGCGTTCGACCTTGTGGCGCGTCAGCTTCCAGACCGCTGACATCCTGGCTAATTCGACGCCCTGGCCAGTCCGCAGGAACCGCATCCGGACACGGCAACGGAGGCGCTGCTGGACCAGCCTGCGGTGAAAGCGTCAGTCATCCCGGGCCCCGGCCCCGCCGATGGCTGCGCGACCGAACAGCCAGGCGGAGGCTGGCGACGCGATGTCGCCGTCAATCGTCAGGCGGAACCGCGGCGGCACAGCAGGGCAGCAGCGGCCTCGCGACAGCAGCGCCTTCAATCGCGGAGGATCGATCGGCCGGCGGCGAGCGCCTCGGCGAACCCCGATGGTCTTGGGATGGAATCCATGACGATCGTAGATGTCAGCGCTATGGTGCGGCCGTCGAAGCGCCCCGGACTCGGCGCGATTGGTGAAGCGCCGTGGACATTGATCGTGGCCGACGCCGGTGGGCGTCTCGCCTGCGGCGGATGAAGGGCCGATCGCTGCGGTGAAGAGCCGCGACGAACGCCGAGCGGGCCCGAACGGCGTCTTGTGATCCCGTTCTCCGGTGGGAGATCGGCGCAGGCTCGATCGTGACTGCCGGAATCCACCCCGTCGTGGAGTGTCATTCCGAGACCTCGCCGGGCCGGCGGTGAACTAGTCCTCAGAGGCGTCAGACAGGCAAGCACGCTGCCCCAGCTCGGCAGGCGCCTACTGAAGAGGCGACTGCGACGCCGCCCTTCTCGCAGCTGGCTCCATCATGCCCGGCAGTCATGGGCACCCCGCGCATGTTTCCAGCTTGCTATATGTACTCGTCACCCGCGTACGTGAACACAGTTCGCCTCCTGACCCGGCGGCGACAGGCGATCGCCGGGCGTATCGACCACCGGGCCAGAGTACCTGCCGACACCATCTTGTCGGGAAGCTCAACCGTCGAGTCGCGGAGATGCCGTGATCGTGGCGTCAGTCGTGGCGGCGCAGCAGCGCTCACGACAGACCGAGCGGCTTCGGCCATCTTGACTGCGCCGTGCTGCGCCTGTCTGCTGGGGACGGCGCCAGGGGTACCGTCAACGTCGCTCCAGCGTCGCTGGCGCGGCCTGGGTGGGCAGCTTCAGCGGTGTTACAACTGCGCCGGCCGCGGGGTGATGTGGCTGGCTGGGGGAGGACTGAACCACAGTGGGCGATGTGGCTGGAGGCCGAGACTCGTGCCGGGACTGGTGCCTGGGCCAGGGCCAGGTGCCGAGTAGGTGATGTCGACCGAGACCCTCGCAGCAGACCTCCGGGCAGCCCGCCGCTGAGCAGGTGAAGGCATGCTCAGCATAGGCACGTCAATGCGGCAATCGCCGGGCAAAGACGTGATGGTATGACGATCATGATCCACAGCGAAAAAGAAAGCGCGGCTCGGCTGCAGCATCGTGCGCGGCGGCGATGGCGCGGCCGTCCCAGTCACGCTCTGCACGAACAGCATGTGATTACGATCGCCGCAGCGCCGCGCGCAGCCAGTGCCGCGTTCGGCGAGACTGGCACAAATCGCTGTCGTTAACTGCATGAGCAGCTGCAAGGCGCGAGCAGCAACAACTGACCTGGAAGCCCGCGGATGTGCATGCGCAGATCGCGTGACCGAAAAGGGTGATCACCAGGAAAGGCGACGACTGCCTGCGCCGCGCTGATGTGGCCGGCACGACGGCAGTCGGAAGACGGGATGATGACGAACCAAGTCACGAGATCCTCGTGGCAGCATCGACACCCGTCTGGCTTCCGGAAAGCCCTCATCGCCGGAGGAGATCTCCCTCGTGCGCATCGCGATTTCGATCACTGCCTCGCGGCAACGAGGATTCTCCGGCACCGTCACCAGACAGGCGCGAAGAGGCAACTCCGGAACAGGGCGTCAGCCAACGCGAATAACCGCTAACAGAGACTGTACTGACACCAGCTCCCTCTGCTGCTGGCGCCTGTGTCGATGCCCCCGTCACGGCAAAACGTGTCGACCCGCGGCCTGGCCCTTTTCGCATCAGGCCCCAGGCCCGTGATGCGAGACCCGCGCTGGAAGCCCGCCTCGTCGCACACCGCGAAGGACGATAGTGCTTCCGGCACAACAGGCCATCGTCATTATTTGCACAAATCCTCCACCCGATCGAGAAGAGACAGGAACAGCGCGGCATCGGAACAGCTATATGGACATCATGCATGAACGGCACGCCGCAGCGCGTGTGCGCACCGTCGCATGCTTCTCCGAGACTCTGCGCGATGCGGCAACACCAGGTGCATCGGTGGAAGTCCGCGTCAGATGCGTCGACCGCCACCGGCTGGGGCGCCCGATGACCTCCAGCATGGACCTTCTCAGGCGCCGGGCCATCGCTGGCTGCGCTTCCCCGCTCGCCGCATGTTGCGGCGTCGCTGTTCGGCGCCGAGATCGTCCCCTCGGCGAAGGCCTCCACCATGTCGCAGCATCCTTGGCGACGAAGAAGGCCGGCGGCCCAGCAATTCACGGTCGACTGCGCCTGGTCTCATGTCGGCGCAGCAGCTGTGCGGGGGCGATGATCAGGACGACAAGCCGGTACAGGATGCGACAGCCTCCCCTGCCCCGTCGAACTCGACCGGCGCGAAGATATCGAGACGGCTACCGCTCCAGGCCAGCGGGCGCCGTCGACCTGGATCACCGGCTCGCCCGTAATGAACGAGCGGATCGACGTCGGCGCCAGCGACAGGTCCACGACAACGATCACGGTCACGAGCATCGTCTGCACCGGCGGCAACCTGGACGAGCCGCGAAGACCGACATCGCCATCCAGCTCGGGACCGTCATAAGCCAGCTGGACGCGTCTGTCGACGGCCGGCCGTCAGCCCGCGCAATCGAGAGTGAGATGGACGGTCAGCTGCCGGGCTCAAACCCCGTACTCCGGCATCGTGACGGGGGCGGGCGCCATCATCGCGTTCTCTACGCGCAGCATGCCGGAGAGAACGGACCGCAACGCGTCCTCGCAGCTGCCGGGACGCACGGGCAGGTCGCGCCCGGACTCGGTCGTCGGGGCCTCACCCGTGGGGAACCGCTGGGCGCTCATGGCTGTAGTCGCGGCAGAGGCGACGTGTCATCTGAGTATTACTGTCGCGCCGATGCGCATTACTCACTGGAGTAACCGCCTGGAAGAAACCTCGACATCTTGGCTACGCCGGCATCCCATCCGCTGGCCGGTGTCGAGCGTGCGGCGATCTCCGCGGTAACATCTCGGCCGGCAAGCAGCGTCGACGCGGTCGCGGCGCTTAACGACTTTAACTCAGATCCGCGCCACGCAAGGCACAGGCAACCGCACAGATCATCATCTGGAAGAAACCCTTGCCGAGCTCCGCTTCCGGGATTTTCGGCCTGCGATCTGTCGAAATGATCTCATTGCCGGCGCAAGCTCGATGCCACCGAGAGCCTCGCAACCGAGGTCTTCTTCCCGCGGTCATGTTGCTGCAGCCAGACGGAGTCGGCCATCGTCGATGCTGGTCACTGCCGCCGGCGTGGGTGACCACGATGCAGGTCTGTCGCCGCCACGATGGTCAGCTCTGGACCGTAATCGATCCGGACATCAATCGCCGTGGTATCCAGCCTCCGTGCCATCTTGAGACCACGATGAAAGTGAAGTGTTGAAGACGCTCGCGCGCACAGGGCATAGGTCAGCAGCGACTCCCCAGGCACCGTATCCGGGATCGCTGTGTCGAATAGCCGCTGGAAGCCCTCGATCATGCATCGGCGATGCTCGAGAGCTCACCCGCGTGATCTTCTCGTCGACGAACTGCCACGCCGTCTTCAGGATCTCTTCGAATGTCAGTAATACTGCTCGCGGCCCATCTCCTGGCCTTCCCGCTTACTCGGCGCCCGCGGATGGCTGGTGCTGCCGATGCCGAGCTGGCCAGCGATTGGCCTGGCCAAGCGGGCGTCGATGCCTCGGGATTTCAGTCGTCCCGGGCCGGCCCGGCTGTTCGGCGAGATTGCAGCCGTTAATGAACGAACGCTGTTATACTGCGCATCTGCGTGACGAAGGTGATCTCGTCGCCGCCTGGGCCGAGGTGCCCCAGTTACTGGAGCCGGTAACAGCGCGCGTAACTGTCGCCGTTCCAGTGCCGGCGTGAGCGCCTTCAGTGACCCGGCTAGAGCAATCAGCTGCGGCGCGGGCGCCTAAAACTCGCGGTCCCGTACATCGCCTTCGTCGCGGCCTGCGTGAACTGGCACTTTTGCTGGCCCAGCCAGTTGCTGCGCCCTGTTCCAGACGTATATTGACTTCCGCACCATGAGCATACCACCGCCGGGCGATCCCTTGGCGCCGTAGCACTTCGCCTGTTCCCAGGTTCTTCGTCATCGGAATGGATTCTGGCGCTGAACTGGGATGCGGCTGAACGGCAGCCGTACTGCGGCGGCGCCTTCTTGTCGCTTGCGCATCTGGCGGTCGTAGACCTTCGCCTGTCCCGGATACGAAGTCGTTCCCTGGATTGATCCTGCGTAGTATCGAAATTGTGAAGACCGGCATCACGGCTGCTGGCCGCGCTGAACGTGATGGTAAACGGAGCATTGCCCGCTGTGACGAACAACGGTTTCTTGGCGACGAAGCGCTGCGTGCCGGGTTCTGCTGGTGGTGAGCAGGATCTGCGCGCGCCCCGCTTTCTTTGGCGGCGATCAGGGCACGTGGCGACCGGCCGATCTCCGCGCCGTGTTGTTGATGGCTGAGATCGCTCTCTGGCGAGCGCGACCCCGCACATGGGTGGAAGGCGCCCTGCTGGACGCCGCTATTTAACTGGGGCAGCCGTCGCTGGCGATCGTCACCACGGTATCGGCCTGGCGATGGACCGCCATTCTCGGCGACGAACCGTGAACCCGTCGGCAGCGCTTGATCTTGGCCGAGGACAACGGATACAGCGATGGGGCTTCATCAATTGTTCCATCCCCCACTTCAGCGGTTCTGGCTACTGCTGCGGGCCTACGCGCGGTACTCGACTTCCAGTGCCGCTTGGCCAATGATTCAGACGCGCATCTGTGATCGTCGTCGCCGTTTCGAGCATCTCCTACTGACGGACCGACGGCAGTCGGGATGCAGGGCATCGGACGTCGCTCGGACTCGAACGGACTGCCTCAGCGATCGCTCGACCAGATCGTCGGCACGGGCGCTGCTCCCGCTCGTTGCCCGCCATGGGCAGACCGGACCAGCGAGTGTTGAGATCCATCAGCTCCGCGTAATCCGGCGCAGGCGCTGGATACCCCGGATTGGCAGCTCAGGCCGGAACAATCCCGGTAAATTCGTGCCCATCGTGTCGATCTCCGTGCGTCGCAATGTCCGCGAGACGTGGATCCGATGTGAGGATCGCGGCGGCACATTACACCTCGTGCCGGGTGGTGATTCATGTCGATGATCAGCTTGCCGCAACTTCACCCGCTCACGCCGCAAGGAGGCCAGCGTGCCGATGATGAAAACTCATGGCCTGTCGGGCACCACGGATCTCGTCAGATCCTGCGCGGCTGTAGCGGACAAGCTGGAGATCAGTGAAGAGATCGAGGTAGATAACAATGGACCCAGCTCCTGGAGGAAGGTGATGGCGAGGACCGATGATGAGCGCCTGCTCCTGTCGTTGGCGCGAGCGCTGCGCAGGCAGGCCGCGCCGAGGCGCCCGGCGCGGCGCAGCGCCTCGGCTGGCGGGGGCAGGCTTCTTGCGTGAACGCGCTCGGCCGACCGCGGGCTCATCGAGCTCCCCCGGTAACCGTGCCGATCCCATCAACGATGGTTGCGCTCAGTCGCGTAAGCGCAAATTGCAGCGATCGAGCGCGGCTATGCCGCGCAGCCCAGGACCTCGTTGATGAGCGAGCCGCTGAACTGCGACAAGCTGGTCGATCATCAGGCAATTGAAACTGGCAAGTTATCACTTCCATAGCCGACAATTGTCGCGCATTGCCGTCGAAGGCATCGAGCTCAACCTGCTCGGCGAAGCCGCCGCAACCGTCGCGTGGCGCGTCAGGTCGACACCGTGATCACGGCTGTCCTTGGCCTCGACCGCCGATGCCCTGCGCCTGTCAGGCGTGTGGCAGCACAAGACAGGCCGAACTGCGGTCAGGTCGCGGGCTGAGTCGCTCGACTCGGTGCCGAGACTGCGCGTGTCGGATGACGGTGCCTCGGCGGCCTGGCGCACGCAATCGGCCACGTCGATGTCGCTCGGCGAAACGAAGAAGAACTGCCGGGTAAACTGAACTCCATCGACACGATGCCGGCCTTCCAGTCACCAGCCTGCGCCAACCGCAGTGATACGCTGAGCAGAGCGGCGCTCAGCCGTCGCCACAGGTGGACTCCCGCCCGGCACGGACTCGTCGTCGACATGAGCGTGGAGAAACCGTCAGTCTTCATCAGCGCCGATGTCGGCATGACCATGCTCCGCCCTCTTCTCCGACCGGTCAGCGAACCGATCTCGGGGAGTCGAACTTTGTCCCTCGCAATGCACCGGCTGAAGCGGCGCAGCGCTGACGTTCCTGAT
>NZ_JAKGRW010000047.1 GCF_021555175.1 Nocardioides alcanivorans
GGTCTCGACGGGCTCGACCAACGGGGTGGGCCGCGAGGGTCTCGGGAGGGTCGACCGACGGCGGCGGCTACTCGGCGGGGGAAGCTTGTCGGTGGTGAGACTCTCCACGTAGGCCTGGACCGTCTTCTCCGGGGCCCGGCTGAAGACCATCAGGTGCTGCTCACCGACCTCGGCAACGAGCACGTAGTCGCCGTCACTGCTGTCGCGATAGACGTCCCACTCCGAAGCGAGGTCGCTGGAGAGCTCGACGGAGCCGTCCTTCTCCGCCTGGCCCTCGTCGTTGACGTAGACCCGCAGCATCTCGGGCACTGAACGTGCTTCCTGGCGCAGCCCCACCGAGAACTCGTCGTCCTCGGTGAGCACGTCGAGCGACCAGCCGTTGCCGGAGGGGCCGGCGCCGACGGAGCGCCAACCTGCGGGCAGCTCCGGCGGATAGGCGATCGTGAGGTCGCCGCCGTCCTGGAAGGCGCGCACCACGGGCTCGTAGGCGACCGTCTCGCGAGTGATCTCGAGGTCCTCACGGACCAACGCCCGGAAGAGCACGAAGCCGATGATCACCGCCAGGGTCACCACCAGCGCACCGATCATCCCGCCGAAGCTGCGCTCGTACCGACCGCCACGTTGACCACTCACCCGCACGATTCTCCCCGATCGCTTCCCGCGCACCGACGGCCGGGTCGTGCCGATAGGATTCCCCTCATGCCACAGAGCCGCCGCCCCGCCGAATTCCGCGTCGACCCCGAGTCCCCGGACCGCAACCTTGCACTGGAGCTGGTCCGAGTCACCGAGGCCGCCGCCATGGCGGCCGGCAGGTGGGTGGGTCGCGGTGACAAGAACGGCGCTGACGGCGTCGCGGTCAACGCCATGCGGGTGATGATCTCCAGCATTGGCATGAACGGCACCGTGGTGATCGGCGAGGGCGAGAAGGACGACGCCCCGATGCTCTACAACGGCGAGCAGGTCGGCGACGGCTCGGGTCCCGAGTGCGACGTCGCGGTTGACCCGATCGACGGCACCACCCTCACCGCCAAGGGCATGGCCAACGCAGTCTCCGTCCTCGCTGTCGCCCCGCGCGGCACCATGTATGACCCCTCCGCCGTCTTCTACATGGAGAAACTCGTCACCGGCCCGGAGGCCGCCGACGTGGTCGACATCCGCCTGCCCATCGCCGAGAACATCCGCCGGGTCGCGAAGGCCAAGGGCTCCGAGGCCGAGGACGTCACGGTCGTCCTGCTCGACCGCCCGCGCCATCTCCAGATGGCCGAGGAGATCCGCGCCACGGGCGCCCGCATCAAGTTCATCACCGACGGCGACGTGGCCGGCGCCATCATGGCGGCCCGCCCCGACACCGGCATCGACCTGCTCCTGGGCATCGGCGGCACCCCCGAGGGCATCATTGCCGCCTGTGCGATGAAGTGCATCGGCGGCAAGATCCAGGGTCGTCTGTGGCCCACCGACGACGACGAGCGTCAGCGTGCCATCGATGCCGGGCACGACCTCGACAAGGTGCTCCAGACCGACGACCTCATCACCGGCGACGACTGCTTCTTCGTCGCCACCGGCATCACCGACGGCGAGCTCATGAAGGGCGTCCGCTACCGCTCCGGCGGCGCGACCACCCACTCACTCGTGATGCGTTCACGCAGCGGCACCATCCGCAACATCATCAGCGAGCACAAGATCGCCAAGCTCCGCGCCTACTCGGCCATCGACTTCAGCAGCTGAGCACGCTCAGGGCCGGCCGGCAGCGGCCAGTCGGCCCTTGAGCAGGGCCTGGGCGGGGTGCGCCGATCCCGCCAACGAGGCCAGGCAGACCTCCATCACCTCGACGTCGTACGGCGCCAGCTCGGTGTAGCGCACCACGGCAGTCGGCAGCGGATTGGCCAGCAACGCCTCCCGCACGGCCACCGCCACGTAGTCGGCGAGCTCGATCAGCGCCGGCGAGTCGGTGCCGGGGAGCAGGTCACCGCCGTACTCCTCGACCGCCGGGCCCACCTGGCCCCGCCGGAGCAGCTCCAACACGGTCTCGACATCGCTGCGCACCGGCATCGTCAGCCGATAGGGCCGGGACGCCAGCTGGCCCGCGAGGGCGCTACGCAGGTGGGAGACCTCCGCCTTCAAGGTGGAGAGCGTGATCTGGGCGTCGCCGTAGAGCATGGCGTGCAACTGGTCGACGCTGAGCCCCTCGGGGTGCAGCGCGAGCAGCGCCAGGATCTCGGTCTGTCGACGACTCAGCAGCAACCGTGCCCCGTCGAGACGTGCCTCGACCTTGCCGAGCAGCTTCAGCTCCAACCCCGGCTGCGCCACCTCGTAGGGGTCGAACGGCACCGGGTGACCACTTCGCGGAAGTGCGGTCTCGATGAGACGGGCCAGCACCCGCGCGGTGGCCAGGCCGATCGGGTGGGTGCGGTCCCACGTCGTCGAGAGGTCGACCACACCGAGCTGCTCCCCCGTCGCCGGGTCGTGCAGGGGCGCCGCCCAGCAGACCCAGTTGTGGACCGCCGGCGAATAGTGCTCGGCGGAGAACACCATGCTCGGGGAGGCGTGCCGGTTGGCCAGGTCGAGCGCATTCGTGCCGATCGACTCGTCGTCCCAGCAACCGCCGGCGACGAAGTTGACCGTCTCGGCACGACGCCGCATCACCCGGCCGCCGTAGGTCCACAGGATCCGCGTCTGCGGGTCGGTGACCGCCAGCACCAGGTCACCGTCCTCAGCGGTACGCCGCAGTTCCTCCTGGACGCGTTCGACCGCCACCTGCAGCGGCGAGCTGTGCCAGTAGTCGCGAGTCTCGCCCTCATCGGCCAACGGCGCCTCAGTGACCTCCTCGGCGCTCGCCGCACGAGAACGCCGCCAGCTCTTCAGGATCTCGGGGCGCACCGCGGTCTGCACCGCGTCGCCGTGCTCGACGAAGGCCGTCCAGGCGTGCATCGCATCGCCACGACGACCGCTCAGGTCCAACGGGTCGGTCATGGCACTCCTCGGGGGTGACGACCATCACACTACCCGTGGATCCGGCCCTCCCGGGAGGCCAAGGGCTCCCCGATCCGCCCCAACGTCCGGCGATGATCTCGGCCGCGACGCTGATGGCCGTCTCCTCAGGGGTCCGCGCGCCCAGGTCGAGGCCGATCGGGCTACGCAGCCCCGCCAGCTCGTCCTCGCTCACCCCGGCCTCCAGAAGGCGTTGGGTGCGGTCGTCGTGGGTACGCCGCGAACCCATCGCGCCGACGTACGCCACCTCGGGGAGGCGCAGCGCCACCTCGAGCAGGGGTACATCGAACTTGGGGTCGTGGGTGAGCACGCAGATGACAGTGCGCTGGTCGACCCTCCCCGCATCACGCTCCGCCTCGAGGTAGCGGTGGGGCCACTCGTTGACGACCTCGTCGGCATGCGGGAAACGGGTGTGGGTGGCAAAGATCGGCCGGGCGTCACAGACGGTCACGTGGTAGCCGAGGAAGTCCCCGACCCGAGCGACGGCGGCGGCGAAGTCGATGGCGCCGAACACCAGCATTCGCGGACGCGGCGCGAATCCCCAGACGAAGACCCGCATCCCCTCACCGCGCCGCTCCCCGTCGGTGCCGTAGGTCAAGGTCTCGTTGCGGCCGTTGGCCAACAGCCCCAGGGCGTCGTCGCGGATCGCGTCGACCATCCGCTGGGAGAAGCCACGCGGGAGCGGGGCGACCACGGCATCGGGCCGCAGCACCACGCGAGCGCCGAGCACCTCGGGGTCGGGGTGCTCCACCACGGTGGCCACGGCGACAGGTCGACCGGCTTCGATGTCGGCAGCGATGTCACCGAGCTCCGGGAAGGTCTCCCGGTCGACCTTCTCGACGAAGACGTCGAGGATGCCACCACAGGTGAGCCCGACCTCGAAGGCGTCGTCGTCGGAGATGCCGTAGCGCTTCAGCTCCGCTCGGCCGGTGCCGACGACCTCCTGCCCCAACTCGTAGACGGCGCCCTCGACGCAGCCGCCCGAGACCGAACCGACCGCCTCGCCCGAAGGCCCGACGAGCATCGATGCCCCCGGAGGGCGCGGCGCCGATCGGAAGGTGGCCACCACGGTGCCCATCCCGACCGATTCTCCACGCTCCCACCACTCCAGCAGCTGAGGCAACACCTCACGCATTCCCCACCACCTCCATCAGCTCGGCGAAGGTCGCCAGTGAATGTCCGGCCAAGAAGTCGTCGACGTGCGGCAGCGCGGCGAGCACCCCCTGTTGCACGGGTTCATAACCCACCTTGCCACGATGCGGGTTGACCCACACGACACGGTGCGCGAGCCGCCCCAGCCTGGCCATCTGCTCGGCGAGCAACGTCGTGTCGCCGCGCTCCCAGCCGTCGCTGACCAGCACGACCACCGCGCCACGAGCCATCCCCCGGGCACCGAAGCGGTCGAGGAAGGCCTGCAACGACTCGCCCAGCCTGGTGCCGCCCGACCAGTCGGGCACGGTGTCACCGGCGGCAGCAAGCGCGCGGTCGGGATCACGCAACCTCAGGGCACGGGTGATCCGGGTCAGTCGGGTACCGACCGTGAACACCTCGACCGGCCCGCCTCCCTGGGCGATCCGGTGGGCCAGCCGGAGGTGCGCCTCGGCGTACGCCGCCATCGACCCGGAGATGTCGAGCAGCACCACCACCCGTCGCGGCTTGCGCGCCTGCCGGCGGTGGGCGATCTCGCCGGGCTCCCCCATCCGCCGCAGCATGGCGCGCAGGGTGCGGTGGGCGTCCACCTCACCGCGGTGCCACCTCCGGTGACGAGAGGTACGCCGCAGCGGGGGTCGCGGACGCAACGTTGCGAACATCGTCGCGAGGCGGTGCTTCTCGTTCGGGCTCATCTCGGCCACATCGCGGTGCCGCAACACCTCGGTGTCGCTGGCCAGGGCATGGATGGTGTCGCTCTCCTCCTCGCCCTCGCCGCTGCTCTCACTGTCGGGCAGGCGCGCGATGGTGGTGCGGGCGGCGGGCGGCGGCTCCTTGGCGCTGAGCGCCGGCTCGCGGTGGTTGAACCAGGCGTCGAAGACCCGGTCGAAGCGCGCGACGTCCTCCGGCCCGGCGCACAAGGTGGCGTGGCCGGCCAACCGCACGTGCGTCGGGTCGCCGGCACCGAGCTCCGTGGCGGCGACGAGGAAGGAGAGGTTGCGGTCCTGGGTGACGGGCACCCCGGCTGCCCGGAGCGCGCGGCTGAAGCCGAGCAGGATCTCGTCGGGGGCGTGCGTCGTCACGGTCTGCTCACTGACCGGCAAGCATGCGGTCGAGCGCCTTGCGCACCCGCTCGTCGTCCTCGCGGTACTTCACCAGCGCACCGAGAGTGGCAGCTGCCTTGGCGAGGTCGAGCTCCTGGGAGCCGAGCAGGTGCAACGCCTTGGCCCAGTCGATCGTCTCGGCGACGCCCGGCGGTTTGAGCAGTCCGGCATCGCTGCGCAACTGCTGCACGACGGTCACGACCTGCTCGGCCAGCTGGTCGGAGAGCTCCGGGGCGCGGCTGCGCAGGATCCGCACTTCGCGCTCGAGCCCTGGGTGCTCGATCCAGTGATAGAGGCAGCGCCGCTTCAACGCGTCGTGCAGCTCGCGGGTGCGGTTGGAGGTGAGCACCACCAACGGTGGGGTCGCGGCAGCGACGGTGCCGATCTCGGGGATGGAGACCTGGTAGGTCGAGAGCACCTCGAGCAGGAACGCCTCGAACTCGTCGTCGGCGCGGTCGACCTCGTCGACCAGCAGCACCGCCGGCGCCTGCCGCAGCGCTGACAGGACGGGGCGGGCGAGCAGGAAGCGCTCGTCGAAGAGGCTCTTCTCGGCCTCCTCCACGTCCGTGGTGCCGGCGACTGCCTCCAGCGCCCGCAGGTGCAGGATCTGCCGCGGGAAGTCCCAGTCGTAGAGCGCCTGCGAGGCGTCGATGCCCTCGTAGCACTGCAGCCGCACCAGTGGCAGGTCGAAGCTCTCGGCCAACGCCTCGGCGAGGGCGGTCTTGCCGGTGCCGGGCTCACCCTCCAGCAGCAGCGGCCGTTGCATCCGCATGGCCAGGAACACCACGGTGGCCAACTCGTCGTCGCAGACGTATCCCGTGGACGCGATCCGGTCCCCGACCTCATCGACGGAGGCGACCTCCAGGGAGGCGGCACCGTGCTGCGCTGCTGTGGCTTCCATGCATGCAGGCTAGCCAGAGCGACGTTGGTGCGGGGTTGGTCCTCCCCAGGAGTCCACATCGTGTCCACCGGCAAGGTGCCCGCACTCCACCAACTCATGGTCGTGCGCGCGCAGATAGCCCTTGGCGCCCTCGTCGCCGGCCAAGGAGTCACGGACGCCGGCCCAGTGCGAACGGCCGATCAACACCGGATGCCCGGGCCGACCGTCATAGGCGGCACGCGCCAGCCGTCGCGCCTCGGCGCCACCGGTCAACAACGCAGCCACGACGTCGGCACCTACGTCGGGGAGGTCAACGAGGTGCACCACGACTGCGTCGACGTCGTCCGCCAGGCCGACCAGCCCGTCGTGCAGCGACGCGCTCATTCCCTCGGCCCAGTCGAGCGAACGCACCGGCGTGACCCGCGGGTCGGAGTGACGGGCGAGCAGGGCCGCAGCATCGTCGTACGCCGCTCCGAGCACGACGCGCACCGCGTCGCAACCACCTTCCAGCAGCACCTCGACCGACCGCAGCAGCCACGAGCCTTCGCGGTCGTGCACCAGCGCCTTCGGCTGCCCCATCCGGCTGCCGGCTCCGGCAGCGAGCAGAAGTCCCACCACGGTCATGGCCTCAACCTCTCATCACCGCCTCCGACGCACAATGGAGGAATGGCCGACGACCTCCTCACCACCCGAGCACGAGTGATGCGCGACCTGATGGCGACCGGTGTCGCCACCGCCGACGTGGTCTCGCTGTTGGAGGACGCCGTGAGCGAGCGACGTTGGTGGAGCGAGCAGTGGCCGGCCGGCCGGGAGTACGTCGACGGGCTGGTCGCGCAGGACGTGCAGGACGCCCTCCTCGAGAAGGTCGGTCGCTGGCCGCTGTGCACCCAGTGCGAGGACGACGACGTGCACGCCCTCTACATCCACCCCGAGCTCGGCGGTCCCGATCCCGTGTGGGTCTGCGAGCACTCCGGCACCGCGATTGCCCCACTCGGTGGCCTGGGCACCGACTCCGCTTCGCGCTGACGCGTAGCGCCTCGACCGGCCCGCCCTGCTGCGGTCCGCCGCTCCTGCGAGACCGGCCTGTGGATGGGCCCCTCCGTCCACAACCGGCGCGACCCGCCACACTCCGAGGCTCGTCTGACGCTTTGCTGGTCACCCAGCGACGCTTGACGCAGAATGGAGGAGTGGAGGCCTTGACCATGGACACCTGGGTCTCCCTCGCCGCACTGGCGGGGGCCATGTCCGTGCTCCTCGGCTACCTCCGCAGCATGCGCGCCGAGTTCAGGGGCGATATCGCCGTCAGCCGTCAGGCCACGAACGATCTCCGCACCGAACTCAAGGACGACATCGCCGAACTCCGCACCGAACTCAAGAACGACATCGCCGAACTCCGCACCGAACTCAAGAACGACATCGCCGCCTGCCACCAAGCCACCGACAACCTCCGCACCGAACTCAAGACCGACATCGCCGATCTCCGCATGGAGATCAAGTCCGACGTTGCCGAGCTGCGGATGGCCGTGGCCACCCTCGATGCGAGGGTCTACGACCTCAACACGTCAGTCACCGGGCTGCTCGCCCGCGAGGCAGCGAAGGGGCGCTGACCGAACCGCACGACGGAGCGACCGGTCCGGTCACAGCACCTCGAAGTCGACGATCAACCAGGCTCCGCCGATGCGCCGGGCAGTGACATTAAGTTGGGCTGCCGAGACCGTGGCCTCCTCGTCACCGGCGCGTTCGCTGCGTTGATCGAGGAAGGCGACGGCGGTGGCCTCGTCATCACGCAACTCATTCACCCCGACGTCCTGCACGGTGGCGCTCAGGACGAGCTCCTGACCCGGGGCCTGCTCGAGCAGCGAGGCGAGGAGCACGTCGTACTCCTCACGGGCCCGATCGGCGAGGTAGGTGTCGGCGGCTTCCTGGGCAGCCGCCGGGTTGGCGTGGTCGTAGCTGAAGACCGCGGTGAGTGCATAGGCCACCTCGGTGCGTACCTGCTCGGTCCCGGCTCCGTCGACCATGGCCTGGTTGTCGAGCGCGGGTGGGTTGTCGAGTTGGTGGGCACGCAGCCAGAAGGCACCGCCCACGATCAGCAGCACGACGGCAGCCACGAGCACGAAATGCTGGCGAAGACGACTCATGAGACATCCACCGCCACCTGCTGCAGGTTCTCCAGCTTCCACGCTCCGTCACGCAGGACCAGGTCGGCAGCGAAGCGATTGCGCTTCACCACCGGTTCCTCGTCGGCGTCATCGATGCCGAAGGTGGTCACCTCGACCGCGGCGAGCATGACGGCGGTGTCACCACCGAGCTTGGTCAGCGCCGCGTCGACGACGCGTGCCTCGCTCCGCTTCTGCTGGTCGAGCAGCACCTGGCGGTCATCGTCCGAGACGTTCTCGAGCTGGTCGCGGAGCACACCGGCGGTCGCCTCGTGCCACCGCTCGAGCGAGGCGGCGAGGTCACTCGGATCCATGGTCTGCATGGTCTCCACGAGTCGGCGCCCCTCGATGAGTGCTTGGTCGCGACGCTCCGCCCGGTCGGCATCGTCGCTCCCGGCACCGCGCCAGGCGAGCACTCCGGTCACGAGCACCGCAAGAGCTGCGGCCAGCAGGCCCAACTGGGCCCACCGGGGGACGCCGTCCCGCGGCGTGGCCTCCCCACCGACGCGGTCACCTCGTCGGGCTCCGCCACGTCATCAGCAACATCAACCGCCATGCCATCTCCCGAGTCGTCAGCTGCCACCGGTCTGCTCACTGTCCCATCAGTTCATCGAGCGAGTGCGCAACCCGAACCCGCACCGGCGGGGCGGACTTCACGCTCTTGGGTCCGCGCACGTTGACCCCGCTGGAGGGTGACAGCGAGCAACCGGCCTCGAGGTTGAACTCCTCCCCTTCCGAGGTGTCGACTCCCTCGCGGGGCTGGGTCTTCCCATAACCGGAGGTGCAGGGCAGCGGGTCGAAGTACGTCTGGGCGAGCCCCATGTTGAGCCCCTTGGAGGAGTTGATCGCCCATCCGATGCTGAAGGCCTCCGGCATCCGGATCATGGCGTCCTCCACACCGGAGGCGTTGATCCCGAAGACCTGGGCCGGGGTGACCAGGTTGGCCATCAGCGCCCCGAGCGGGCCGCCGACCTCCTGGATCACCTTCTGGAACTCGCGAGCAGTGGCAGGGGTGCTGCGGATCAGCTCGCGGAAGTCGGCGTCCGAACTGCGCAACGTCGACGCCAGCAACGACAGGTCCCGGCTGAACCCACGGATGCTCTCCTGCGCGGCCAGCTGCGTGTCGAGCACCTGGCCGGAGTTGCGGATGAGCGAAGAGGTGACCAGGAAGTTGACCTCGGCGGCCTCGGCGAAGTCCTGGAGCGTCGTGTTCATCTGTCGCAGCGGCCCAGCACCGTCGCGGGTCCACTCATAGGTCTCGTCGATGACGGTGGCCAGGTCGTCGCGCGGCACCGACCCCACGAAATCACGGCCGCTGCGCAACAACTCGTCGATCCTGGGCGGCAGCTGGGCGTCACGCGCATCGAGGTGGTCGCCCGCGACCAGGTGGTCGTCGGAGCCTTCTCCACGCAAGTCGAGATACTGCTCGCCGATCGCGGAGCGGTTGGCCACCACGACCTGCACGTCGTCAGGGATCGGCGGCGCGTCGCCCTCGATCCGGAGCACCACCTCGACCCCGTCCGGAGTGGCCCGCAGGTCGTCGATGCGACCCACGGGCACACCCCGGTAGGTGACCTCTCCGTTCTCGAAGAGGCCACCGGCCTCGGTCAGGGAAACCGAGACCCGGTAGTCGCCGCCGAACGAGCCGACACCGAGGTACCTGACCGACAGGAATCCGGCGGCGAGAACCGAGACGATCACGAACGCAACCAGCTTGTATCTCACGCTGCGACTCAACACGGTCACTCACCTCCTTCCACGGTCACCGACGGGTCGGCATGGGGGAGGGTGGCAGATGGCGACGACGTCTGGGAGTCCGAAGGACTGGCCGGAACGGTGATGCTCGGCGACGGGATCCCCGGCACCGCCGTGTCGGTCGGGGTCAGGAACGTGGGCGACGGGGTGGGCGACTCACTCTGCTCCTCGCCGGGATCCGTCCCGAGTTCGGGATGGTCCTCCCACTGCAGTCCCGGCGCCAGGGATGGACCACGTGGGGCGGTACGTCGCCCCGCAGTCGTCGAGCCCGGCTGTGGCCAGGCGCAGGCGAGGGCCGCGCAGTTGTCGGGAGTCTGGAAGTTGGTGGTGACGAAGACGTTGAAGTAGTCGCCCTTGATGGCCTCGAGCACCGCGTCCGGGAAGGGGTAGGTCAACAGGATCTGGAGCGCGTTGGGCAGGTCGGATCCGGCCTTCGCCAGTTGGTCGAGGATCGGTTCGAGCGCCTTGAGGTCGGCGACGATGTCGTCCTGCGCGGCGTCGAGCGTGTCAACGGTGACGGCGGAGAGCCGGTCGAGCGCCGTGAGCATCTGGACCAGACCCTTGCGTTGGTCGACGAGCACCTGCATGCCCGGGCTCAGCTCCTCCAGAGCGGTCACGATCTTGTCCTTGTCGTTCTCGAGGGTGGCGCCGAGGCGATCGAGCCCGTCGAGGGTCGCGGTCAGTGCTTCCTTGCGCTCGTCGAGGCCGCCGACGAAGGCGTTGAGCTCACGCAGGAACCCCTTGATCTCCTCCGGTCGCCCGGCCGAGACCGCCTGCAGCTCGCGGGAGATGGTCTGGAACTGCTCCACCCCTCCCCCGTTGAGCACCAGCGAGAGCGATCCGAGAACCTGCTCGACCTCCGCTGCCTGCGAGGTGCCGGCCACGCCGATGTGCTCACCGTCCCCGAGGCCGCTGCCGCCACGGACGGCATCGGCGGGACGCACCAGGGCGACGTACTTCTCACCGAGCAGCGAGGTCTGCTGCAGTCGGGCGGTGGTGCCCGCGGGCAGCTCGGCGTCGCTGTTGACGGTGAGCTCGACCCGGGCGCTGCGGCCGTCGCCGTTGAGGGAGATCCGCGAGACCTGACCTACCTCGACGTTGTCGACCTTGACGCTCGACTGCGGCACCAGGTCGAGCACGTCGGTGAAGTCGGCGGTGATCTTGATGGGACTGTCACCGAGGTCGGCGCCGCCGGGCAGGTCGGTGTCATAGACACCGCCGCCCAACAGCCCGCAGCCGGAGAGGGCCAGGCTCAGCGCGATGCCGCCGCCGAGGATCCGCACGCGCCTCATCACTCCCCTCCCCGTCGAGCATCACCGGCGGGGCGTCGGGCGAGGTGCGGGCAGTGAGCCCGTCCTTGCTCCACAGGGTGATCTCGTTGAGGTTGCCACGACCGTCCACGGTGTTGGTCTTGGGGTTGTAGGCCTGGATGAAGTTCTGCAGCAGCAACGGGATCAACCGCACCGACTCCTCGAGCGACTCCCGCTGCCGGGTGAGCACCTTGGTGGGTCCGTTGAGCTTCTTCACGCTGGTGCGCAGGTGGTCGCGGTTCTCGGCGATGAAGTCGTCGAGCACCACGAAGGCGTCGGCGAGGTTGGCTGTCGCCTCGGCCAGCTCATCCCGGTCGGCAGCGAGATACTCCGTGACGGTCGCGAAGCGCCGGTTCATCGCTGCGACGTCGCCGTCATTGGCCTTGAGCATGGAATTGAACTCCTCGAGATTCGCCAGCGTGGCGAAGAAGTCGTCGTCGATGCCCGACAGCGTCGACGATGCCTTGCCGAACTCGCGCAGCATCTGGTTGAGCCCGGCACCTTGGCCGTCGAGGTTGTCAGCTGCCACCGACAGCAGCCGCGAGAGCGCACCGTTGGCGTTGGCCCCACGTGGGCCGAGCTTCTCGCTGACGTCGATCATGCTCCGATAGAGATCGTCGATCTCCACGGGCACAGCCGTGCGATCGGCACTGATCTCCGTGCCGTCCTTGATCGACGGCCCGCCCGTCCACGGTTCGGTGAGCTGGACGAAGCGGTCGCTCACGACGGTGGGCGCCACGATCACCGCGGCCGTGTCGGGGTCGACCTTCTGCCCGGGCTCGAGCTCCATCACCACCCGCACCTGACCGCCGTCCGGTTCCACCTCGGTCACGTGGCCGACGGGTACGCCGAGGATCTGAACGTCGTTGCCCGGATAAAGGCCGACGGTGGCCGGGAAGAGCGCCGAGATCTCGGTGCCCTCCTCGGCCAGCAGCGTCTGGCTGGCGGTCAGACCGCCGGCGACGACTACGAGGGCAGCGACCGCGCTGGTGCGCAGGAGGCGGGACTTCATCATCGTCCACCGCCCTTCTTGGGATGGCAGTTGCGGATGACGTCGTTGTCGAGCAGCGGCGCGAGGTCCTCGTCGAACAGGCCGCACAGGTAGGACTCGATCCAGTGGCCGTTGCCGGTGGCCGAGGCGAGGACCCGGTAGTAGGGGCCCATCTTCTTCAGCGCCTCCTCGAGGTGGTCCTGGTTGCGCTGCAGGATCTCCGAGACCCGGTCGAGCTTGGCCAACGCCGGCGCGAGCGTCTTCTCGTTGTCGGCCACGAGCCCCTGGAGCTCGGTGCCGAGCCGCGCGGTGCCGGTGAGCATGGCGTGCACCGCTTCGCGCCGGTTCTCCAGCTCGCCGAGCAGGTCGGAGCCGTCCTGGATGATCTTGGCGAACTCGTCGTTGCGGTCCTTCAGCGTGCCGGTCACCGACGTGGTGGAGGCCAACAGGCTCGCCAGCTCCTCGTCGCGGCTGCTGATGGTGCGCGAGAGGGCGCTCAACCCGTCGACCATCTCCCGCACCGACTCGGGGGTGTCCTCGAAGGTCGTCGACAAGACGTTGAGGCTCTTCTCCAGCTTGGCCGTGTCGATCGCGGTGATCTCGTCGGAGAGGTCGGAGAAGGCAGCGTTGACGTCGTACGGCGTGGTGGTGCGTGCCAGCGGGATCCTGCCGTCGAGGTCCTCGCGGCCCTGGGGCGAGAGCGCCAGGTACTTGCGCCCCAGCAGGGTGCGCACCTTGACCGCAGCAGTCGTCTGGTCGCCGACGTGCACTCCCTTGACCTGGAAGCTGACCACGACGGCGTCCTTCTCGAGCCGCACGTCGGTCACCTCCCCGACCTTGACCCCAGCGACCCGCACCTCGTTGCCCTCGCGAAGCCCCCGGACTCAGCGAACTCAGCGGTGTAGGTGTCGCCGTTGCCGATCACCGGCAACGAGGACGCGTTGAAGGTCAGCAGGAAGACCGTGACCAGCGCGGCGATCCCGCCGAGCGCGATGATCACCTTGTTGCGCTCGGCGAAGGAGAGCGGGTAGCGCGCCATCAGCGGCACCTCCCGGCAACCGGCTTGACTCCGAGGTCGCCCATGTAGCCCTCAGGCATCGGGATCCGCCCTTCGATCGAACAGAGATAGAAGTTGATCCACGAGCCGTAGCTCGCGGTGCGGCCGATCCGGTCGAACTTCACCGGAAGGGTCGTGAAGAACGTGTCGAGCACGTCCTCGGAGTCCGCGAGGTTGCCCGACAGTTGGCCGAGCGCGTCGATGTTGCCCTTGAGCGGCTTGCGGGTGTCGGCCAGCAGGGTGGAGACGCTGTCGGTGAGGTCACCGAGTCCGTCCAGGGTCGATCCGATGACCTCGCGGTCCTCAGCCAGGCCACTGACGAGCTGCTGCATGGTGGTCAAGGTGGTGGAGAGGTCGTCGGAGCGGGTGTCGATCGTCTCCAGCACGGTGCTCAGCGATCCGATGAGGTCTCCGATCACCTGGTCGCGATCGGCCAACGTCGAGGTGAGGCTGGCGGTGCTGCGCAGCAATCCCTCGACGGTGGCGTCCTCGCCCTGGAAGACCGCGATGATCTGGCCGCTGAGGGCGTTGATGTCCTTGGCGTCGAGCATCCGCAGCAGCGGCTGGAAACCGTTGAAGAGCACGGTGAGATCGAGCGCTGGCCGGGTCTCGCCGAGCTCGAAGGTGTGGCCCTCCTCCAGTGCCGGGGCGGCCTGTGCGGGCGGCTCGAGGGAGACGTAGCGCTGGCCCACGAGGTTGCGGAAGCGCAGCTCCACACTGGTGCCCTGCTCCATCGGCACGTCGTCGCTGACGGTGAAGGTGACCTCGGCCTCGCTGTCGTTGCGCACCTCGACCCCGCTGACGGTGCCGACGCGGACTCCGCTCATTCGCACGTCGTCGCCCTTGTTGAGGCTGGTGGCGTCGGTGAAGATCGCGGTGAACTCACGGTTGGCGTCACCCTTGCTGTTGAGGATGGTGGCGCCGAGCGCAGCGGTGGCCAGCACCGTGACGATCGTGAAGACCAGGCTCTTGGCGGTCAGCCCGACCAGTGGGGAGATCTTCATCGGATGCTCACCTCCGCGTTGCGCAGCACCGGACCGACCAGCAGGCTGGCCCAGTCGGGGTACTCCTCGGGCTCCACGCCGACGGTGGGTGCCATCAGCTCGGCGATCAGCCTGTTCTCCGACGGCGAGTTGGCCTGGCCGAGTCCGGCGGCAGCCAGCTGGTCGCGCAGCACGTTGCCCGGCGGCGGGGCGATCGGCTCGGGCACCTCCCGCTTCGGTGCCACCGTCTCGTCGCCGAGCACGGCCCCGCGGGAGCGGTTCTGCCCGGTGACGTAGGGGCAGCTCTTCTTGCCGTCGGTGGCGAAGCGCGGCTTGTCCTTGCCGGCGACGTACTTGCCGCGCGAGGCCACCACGTTGAGCTTGACGTGGATGCCGGGCTCGTCAGTGCCCTTGCCGAGGTTGCGCTCCATCTCGGGGATGAACTTGCGCGCCGACTCCAGCAGGCACGGGAACTGCGAGGCGTACGGCGACACGGCCTTCAGAGCGCGCCGGCTCTCCTTGGAGAGCACCACGATCGTCGACTGGTTGTCGCGCATCCAGCCGGTGGTGTCATCGGCAGCGCCGACGACGGAGGCGAAGAGGGTGCTGAGCTTGGTCTGCTCATCGACGAGGGTCCGGTTGGTGACGGCCAGTGACTCCACCGCCTCAAGCAGGTCGGGAGCGGCGTCGGCATACACCTCGGTCACCTGGGCGAACTTGCCGAGGTTGGTGGCCATCTCGGGCACGAGTGGGTTGAGCTTGGCGAAGTAGGCCTCCCAGGCGCTCATCGTGTCGCCGAGGGACTCGCCCTGGTCGCGCAGCATCTGCACGGTCTCGCCGAGGGCCGCGGAGAGCTTGTCTGGCTTGATCGCCTGGAGCATCGGGAGCAGTTCGTCGAAGACCTCCTGGAGCTCGACGGCCTCGGTCGAGTCGTCCTCGACGATGACGTCGCCCTCCTCCAGTCCCTGCCCGCTGCGATCGGTGGCGACCAGGGCGACGTACCGCTCCCCGAAGAGGGTCTTCGGCAGCAGCCGGGCGACGGTCTCCGGTGAGAGGTCGCGGGCGACGTCGGGGTCCAGCGCCAGGGTCACGTCGGCCCCGGTGGCGGTGGCGTCGATGGACTTCACCCGGCCCACCGGCACGCCGCGGAGCTTCACGTCGGAACCCTTCTGCAGCGCGTTGCCGATCTTGCCGGTCTGCAAGGTCACCTCGATGCGATCGCTGAAGGTCTGGTTGTAGGCGGCCAGGGCCCCGGCGAGCAGCGCCAGGATGATCAGGCCGTAGCCGGCGCCGAGCAGCAGGTCGGGCCAGCGCCGTTCGCGCTTGAGCTGGCGACGCTTGGGCGCGCTCATCCGGCGATCCTCACGGTCGTGGTCGTCCCCCACAGCGCCATGGAGAGCACCAGGTCGAGCACTGCGACGGTGACGATGCTGCGGCGTACGGCGGCGCCCACCGCCACGCCGACGCCGGCGGGCCCGCCCTTGGCCATGAAGCCCAGGCGGCAGTGGATCAGGATGATCAGCACCGCGAAGATCAGCACCTTCACGAACGACAGCAGGATGTCGATCGGTGGGAGGAAGAGGTTGAAGTAGTGGTCGTAGGTGCCGGCCGACTGGCCGTAGAAATAGACCGTGATGAACCGTGACCCGGCGTACGAGGTCAGCAGGCCGATCACATAGAGCGGGATGATCGCGATGAAGCCGGCGACCACGCGGGTGGTGACGAGATAGGGCACGCTCGGCACCGCCATCGCGGTGAGCGCGTCGACCTCCTCGTTGATCTGCATCGCGCCCAACTGGGCGGTGAAACCGGAGCCGACGGTGGCCGAGAGGGCCAGGGCCGCCACCAACGGGGCGATCTCACGGGTGTTGAAGTAGGCGGAGATGAAGCCGTTGAGGGTGGCAGTGCCCACCTGGTCGAGCGCGGCATATCCCTGCATGCCGACGACGGTGCCGACGAAGAGGGTCATCCCGAGCATCACGCCGATGGTGCCGCCGATGACGGCCAGTGCTCCGGAGCCGAAGCTCACCTCCGAGAGCAGCCGCAGCACTTCCTTCGGATAGCGCACGACGGTGTGGGGGATCCGCACCAGCACAGCGGCGTGGAAGCGGAGGTTTCGACCGACGCCGGCGAGCTTGTCGACCTGCGCGTCGACCAGCGGCAGCCGGGGTTCCACGTCAGCCATGTCAGGCCGCCTTCCCGGGGAACAGTTGCAGATAGAGGGTGGTGATCACGAAGTTGACGAAGAAGAGCAGCAGGAAGGTGATGACCACCGACTGGTTGACGGCGTCGCCCACGCCCTTGGGGCCGGGTGGGGTGTTGAGCCCGCGGTAGCAGGCGACGACACCAGCGACGAAGCCGAAGATGACGGCCTTGATCTCCCCCACCCACAGGTCCTGGATCTGGGCGAGCGCGGTGAAGCTGGAGAGGTAGGCGCCCGGGGTGCCGCCCTGGACGACCACGTTGAAGAAGTAGCCGCCGAGCACGCCGACCACCGACACCAGCCCGTTGAGCAGCACGGCCGCGAAGACGCAGGCGAGCACCCGGGGTACGACGAGGCGTTGCACCGGGTCGATGCCGATCACCCGCATCGCGTCGATCTCGTCGCGGATGCGCCGGGCACCGAGCTCGGCGCAGATGGCGGCACCACCGGCGCCGGCGATCACGAGGGTGGTGACGATCGGCGCGGCCTGTTGTACGACGGCCAACACGCTGGCAGCGCCAGTGAACGACTGCGCGCCGATCTGCACGGTCAGGGTGCCGAGCTGCAGCGCGATCACGGCGCCGAACGGGATGGCGACCAGCATGGCCGGCATCCAGGAGACGCTGACCACGAACCAGAACTGCTCCAGCACCTCGCGCGCCGAGAAGGGTCGCCGGAAGGTGGCTCGGATCGTGTCGAGGGCCAGGGCGAAGAGGGCGCCGATGTTGGTCAGCGCGCGGGTGACGAATCCTCGAGTGGGAACGCGGCGCGCTCGGTCGTGTTCGTCGTCGTCGGCGACGTAGAGCCGCGCTTCGCCGCTGGTGACGCGTTCGCGATGCCGGGTTCCGCCGGCCCGCGGGATGCCGGTACGGGGCACCAGCTGGCGGGGCAGCACCTCGATGGGACGCGCACCCGCGTGACGGGTGAGGAGGGCGGTGTCGCCCGGCCCGCCCTCGGGCAGGTCGAAGTCGACCTGGTGGTTGGAGCTGTGGTCGGTCTCCTCGCTCATGCCGATCGGCCCGTCGGGGTCGCCGCTCATGAACTGGCTGACCACGGGGTGGTCGGTGAGCAGGAACTCCTCGCGGGGGCCGAACATCACCAGCTCGCGGCGATAGAGCATGCCGAGGTTGTCGGGGAGGGTGCGGGCCAGCTCGATGTTGTGGGTGACGATGAGCATCGTGGTGTCGGTGGCCGCGTTCACCTCCATGAGCAGCTGCGCGAGGTTGGAGGTGCGCACCGGGTCGAGGCCCGAGTCGGGCTCGTCGATGAGGATGATCTCGGGGTCGGTGACCAGCGCCCGGGCGAGACCGGCACGCTTCTTCATGCCGCCGGAGATCTCGCCGGGCAGCTTGTGCTCCTGGCCCAGCAGACCCACCAGCTCGAGGTTGGTGAGCACGATCTCGCGGATCTCCCGCTCCGGCTTGCGGGTGTGCTCGCGCAGCGGGAAGGCGACGTTGTCATAGACGCTGAGGGATCCGAAGAGGGCGCCGTCCTGGAAGAGCACGCCGAACTTCTTGCGCAGCTCCAGCCGCTTGGACTCCCGGGAGGAGACCATGTCGACGCCGTCGATGAGGATCTGCCCCTCCTCCGGCTCCAGCAGACCGATCAGCGCCTTGAGGAAGACCGACTTGCCCGTGCCCGACGGTCCGAGCAGCGCGGTGATCTCCCCCGGCGGCAGGGTCAGGCTCACGTCGTGCCAGATGTTCTGCCGGCCGAAGCTCTTGCTCAGGCCGGTGACCTCGACAAGTCCGCCCATCGTCTCCCTCTTCTTGGTGACGCCGACACGTCCGAGAAGTGCGGCTGTGGGTGGCACCGGTCGCCAGCGACCGGTGCCAGCAGCGACACTAGGTGTGGCGTAGCCCACTGGAGTGGGCTCTCGGCCAGAAATTTCGGTGGCGCCCAAGACAGGTCGAATAGTTGTGATGCAGTTGACAAGTTTTTGGAGGGCAACAGCCCACAGGGCCAGCTGCATCTGCCTCCGGCCGGCTCGTCGGACCCGCAAACTACATTCGTGTAATTAGCTCCGTACAACGCAACGAGGTGGGCCATGGACGACGAGCAGAGAGTCGGCATCGCGGGAGAGGCATGCCCTCCTTGGTGCCGCAGCAATCACCTCGAGCAGGACCATCCCGACGACCACTACCACGACAGCGCCGCGGCCTACGTCCCTGTGCTCCTGGGGCGCGGGACGGGGCAGGGCCAGGTCGAGGCAGTGCAGACGGAATTGCTCATCGTCACCTCCCGCAAGAGTGGGCATCACGAAGACTGGCTCTTCATCGGAGAGCCGGACCGACCGGGCCAGCACCTCCAGCTCAGCCGCGAGAGCGCTCGCCGTTTGAACGTCGCCCTTACCCGTCATCTTGAGGCGATCAGCGGCGACTTGACTTGACCGCTGCGCTACTTATCCATCTGTAGATCTTCTCGGCAGGCCCCACGACAGTCGTCGGCGTGTTTGACAAGCCGCCGCCCTCTGTCCGGACGGGCGTGAACAAATGCCCAATGCATTGTGCAGACTTATCAGTCTCACCCCAACAGGGTGGTTGGCGTGCAGACTTCACCCGACCCTGACCACCCGCGACCCGCGGTGTTGGCGATGCTGCTCGGCAAGAAGGTCGAGGCAGCACGAGAGGCGCGAGGGCTCACCCAGGGCGAGTTGATCACGCTCAGCCAGATCAGTCGCAGCAACATCCAGAACATTCTGTATGCACGTTTCTATGCGGGCGGCGAACCAAGCCCGAGCTACCCGAAACTGGACACGATCTTCAAGCTGGCGCTCGCCCTTCGCGTCGAGATGAGCTATCTGACCGACTGGAAACACCCAGTCGAGCCCGTGCCGCCACCCACTCCCCCAGAGGGCGAGCCCCCCGCGCCGAGCTAGACCATTCCCGAAGCGGAGTTCTCCGATTTCGCTACTTATAAGTCTGTAGATTGATCAGTAGCGCGAACCCAGACTCGATCTGTGACCGGAGACTTGCAGCGCCAACTCGGCGCACGGATACGCGAACTTCGACAGAGCCGAGGTTTGAGCCAGGAGAAGCTGGCCGAGCAGTTGGGAAACCACCGCACCTACATCGGCGCCATCGAACGCGGCGAGCGCAACATGAGTGTGCAGGTCATCGAAGGCTTGGCAGAACAACTCGGCGTCCACACCGATGACTTGCTGTGCTCCCGCGGTCCACACGGCGACTCCGAGTGACGCCACCGTAACGCTCAAGTTCCATCCCTGGCTGAACTGCAATGTTGCTCCCGCCGCCCCGGGGAGTACGACGCGTGATACCGAACGCAGACGAGCCGGGCCCCACACTGCAGCGAGTCGAGTCATCGGATCTCGCACGCCATGTGTCAAACCGGCTCCAGAATGACCCTGCCTGAGCGAGCAGCTTGAACTTGTCTGAACTGGTCGCCGAAACGTCCGGAGTACAGAGTCGGACGTCAAAACCGGGCTGAGGAGAGGAACGCCCGGCTCGCACAAACCTCGTCTGCTACCCGTTAATGTCGACGAATACGTCTTGGGTCACTCTCTCGCCCTCGGCCGTATGGCCCGCGACTGTCACGTCGAAGGCATCTCGTCCTGCGTCTCCGAATGTGTTGTTCTTGTTCCAAACGTCGAGTGTCACCGACTTGCCTCCGCCTGGGACCTTCTCGATTAGACGGGCCGTGTCAACTAGCTCAAGGGAAGCATCGTCCGGAAGTACGACAATGACGTTGAATGCTGTCTCCGCCCCCGGTTGATGATGCGGAGTTTGTCGAATGATGCAGAGCCGGAAGTTCGGTTGAAGGCGACGTCGAACTTGATGGGCTTTACTTGAATGGCACTTGACGGTACTCGTCGCCCGAGCGGAAGTCCACCTCCTGGCGCCGCAGCGGTGAAGTCGCCGACGTTGAGCCAGTCGCCGCCACTTGTATCGACGTCAAGCCCTGAGTTGCGTAGACGGGTCACAAACGAGGATCGAGTCGTCGCATCGTTCGAAAGTCGTAACGCATGACGTCCTCCAACGTCTGAGAAGGGCCGAACGCTGCCAATCTCGACAAGTAGGGTGTGGTCCGGGTTCCTTCCGAGGGCCATCCCAGCTTCAAACAACACGTTTGGACGAGCCTGGGGCGCCGGCGTCGTCTGGTCATCGTCGGGCCCGCTGGCCCACTGCTGGTCGAGATAGGCGACTTCGTCGGGCGTCATCAAGACGACAACCGCGCGAGCATGGTCGAACGCAGCATCTAGAACCTCACCGATGTATGGCGAGGCTTTGCCGGTCAGACCGACCGCCGTTTCCCATTCGAGCGGCTTGAGTCCGACAGCGCGTAAGAAGTTGAACATCGAGTCCCTGACGGGAACGTTGCGTCCGTGGACAACAAAGACGGCGCGAGAGTCGGTCACTGGGCATTCATCTTCCAAGTGAGAGTCATGCAGCGAACGGCGAGCCGCATACGAGGCAATAGACCCGATCGGTTGCGTCGCCCGACACTTTCACCGGCTCGTTCGGGTGACAAGGCGATTCGACAATGACCATGTCGTCAGGCTCATGGAGAGACTCTGGAGTCGGCGTACCGCTGCTGTAGCGCCCACTCCGCTTCACCTTCAAATGCTTGCTGTTCAGTCCCTTGAACAGGTCGTCGAGCGCCCCATTGACGAAGTCATCGATGGCGGGCGCTGCGGCACCGTGGGCGTACTCGAGTTGTGCGGGCGTCCACCACGAGTCGAGTCCGGCACCCTGGCCGCATCGCGGGCAAAAGTACTGGTCGACTTGCTCGGCGTCTGGGTCGCCCTCGGCGTGGCTGAACCACTTGAACTCTTCCTCGCAGTTCGGGCATTCGCGCCGAAGGAAGCCATCTGCATCAAGAGGGAGACTCACGGGAATGTTGATCTCGTCGTTCACGAGTGAATCCTAGCCGTTGATATCGAGAAACACGTCCTGCCGGACTGTCTGGCCGGACTCGTCGCGCCCGGAAACAGTGATGTCAAAGCGCACCTCTCCGAACGGACCGCCCATGGTCCTTGCTCCACGGTTCAGCGTCGCGAGTGTGACTGACCTCCCGCCGCCGGGAATCTTCACGATGGTCTCGTCCTTTTCACGCAGGCTAAGTGCTGCTTCCGTCGGAATGGAGACCGTGACGTCGTAGGCGGTCTCAGTGCCTCGATTGATGACCTGAAGGCTACCGCCGAGACTCTTGCCGCCCAGCGAGCGGTACTTCACGTCGAAGTCCACAGGCGGACGCGGAGTCGGGTTCGACGGAACACGGCGGCCCAATGTAAGTCCGTCACCGGGTGGCGGCGGGGTCGCGAAGTCACCGGTCCTGAGCCAGTCCGTCCCCGTCAAGTTCACTGCGCAGCCGGCGGTTTCGAGTCGTTTAGCGAGACTCTGACGCGAAGATGCGCTGTCAGTAAGGCGGATCGTGTGCCTGCCCGCGATGTCCGAGAACGGACGGACTTCGCCAACCTCCACAACGACGGTGCGGCCGGGGTCTCGGCCCAGCGCCATGCCGGCCTCAAATAGCACGTTGGGACGCGCTTGGGCCGCGGGCTGGGTCTCGGGGTCACCTGCACCGTGCCCGTAACGGGGCTGAAGGTACGCCACCTCGTCCGGGGTGAGGAGTACGACCACCGCCTGCGCGTGCGCGAACGCAGCGTCAAGCACCTCGCCGATGTACGGTGACCCCGATCCGGTTAGTTCCACAGCACGATTCCACTCGATTGGCGCGAGGTCGAGTGCTCGCAGGAATTCGAACATTGACTTTCGGAGAGCCTCGTTACGCCCGTGCACGACGAACACCGCTCGCTCATCCTTGACCGACTCCACCGCCACCGCTTCTCCACATCTCTTGGCTGCCCAGCCATAATCTAGTAGAGCCGCCCGACGGACCCGAGCCAAACGCGACACTTGGCGGTTGTGTTTGGCGTGCATGGGAACGGGAGGCGGAGGCAATCAGTGCGTCGACGCCGTTGGAGCGCCCAGAGTTGTCGCAAGCCAACGCCCGCTTCGGAGTTGCGTCTTACCGGCTCTCTTCTGTTGTCAACCGCTCGCTACGAGGCGGCACCCTGCGGCTGGAACTCCGACCGACGTCGCCATTGTTCAGCGGGAGCCGGCCGTGTTCAGTGACGCTCTACCGGGCGGCTGGAGTCGACCAAGTACGCGGGCTCGACTTCCAAGGCGTCGGCCAAGCGCCAGATCACGTCCAGCGTGGGATTCGGAAGCTTGAACTCACCCTGCGCGTCTTTGTGGCTACCGCGGTCCTTCAGGAGAAGCGAGATGTAGCCCCGACTCAGGCTCGCCCGCTCGGCGAGCCTACGTTCGGAGAGACCCAACTCAGCGCGGCGACTGCGGACCTTGTCTCCGAAGAGCTTCGCCTTCTCGGCGAAGTCGGGTTGATGGTCGGTAGCCGGCACACATCAACCCTGTTCCGCACCACGATCGAGAGTGGATCAACATATTGATCCATTGGCTCAACGTGTTGCGCCAGCAAAGCCGGCGACCCGGATCCTGAGCCCTCGTGCACATCGTGGATGACCCCTCCGACACTCCGACGATCCGCCAGGACAACTGATTGTCCGGCCTCCTCGGGCATACGGAGATGAGCAGGAGTGGGGCGTGTACTCAGATAGACGTGCAACTCCGTCGCGGCAGTCCTACCTCCCGCGCTGAGGCACAAGTAGCCAGTCCCTCGGTGCCCGAGCACCAGGGACCGCTACTGGCTCACCCCTTGCTGACGCACTGCTTACAGCGCGGGTATCCCCCGGTCCCGTCGAGTTTGTTGTGAGCGGGAATCTGCTGCCCCGTGGGGCAGTCACTGTGGTTGTGATGGATGTCCGGATCGGACTGATTGCTTGAGTGGTACGCCGGCACTCTCACTTGTTGCTCCTATCTGTTCACTGACAGCCGCCGAATTGGCGGCTTCGGGAGGCTCAGCAGGACCACCAGCCCTGCGGCCCCTAATTGAGACGCGGATGAGTCAGCCGCTGGCGCGCCTGACCCTCGCGCTTGTCCTTCTTGCTAGCCAGCCGCCGCAGCGAGCCCTTCGGGGCTGCTCCAGTAGGGCAGGTCGTAGCGCCGACTTGAGGCGTGACGATCTCGGGGTGCTTTCGTTGGGTAGTTAAGGTCAAGTTGGGGGTGCTGGGCAGGTCTAGGGTCCGGCACCCCCACTTGACTCCTGGCGGGCTGCGCCCCGGCACTCAGGGCATCAAGTTGATGGGATACACCTCGGTGATGTTCCCCTTGGTGTTCCAGACGCTGTCCGTGCCGATCTTGAAGCTGCTGTTGACGTCGATCACGCTCCCGACTGGCGTGAGACCCAGGCAGTCGCCAGCCGCCGAGACGATCGTCAGGTCTCCGCTAAAGCCGCTCTCGTCAAACGCCAGCACCTGCGCCGCTTCGTCGAAAGTGCCATCCACGTAGCCTTCGACGACGAAGTTGCACGTCGTTCCAGTCGGCCCTCCTGACGTGGCATACACGTGAACCTGAAGCGGAGCATCATTCGGCCCACTCAGATAGATGTTCAAGACATCCGTGGCCGACGCACTTGCGGTTCCGAGCGCATGGACTTCCCAGTCATTAGTCTGGATGATGCGCATATCCAGGCTGAACGGAGCAATGCAACCCTTGCGCTCCGAGCCGTCAACTATATCTGGCGCGTTCAGCAGTGAAACCGGTTTGATTTCCATGAACGGGTCAACACCAGAGCCGGAATGCACTTCGCCCTCCAGATTGACGTCGTCGCAACTCATGGAGGTGACAGTTGAATCCGAAACTCTCTTGACCGAAAAGGCCACACCGCTCAAGTCGCTAGCATAGAAGAGGTGGCTCCCGGGTGCCGTCGACCCGCCGACGCTCACCGTATGGGTGTCTGGATGCGCAACTGCAGTTGCAGTCAACGCAGCGCATACGGCCACCGCTCCGAGCACACTCAGGGTTGTTCTTCTCATCTCTTCACCAACCTTCCTGAACACAGGCGGCTGGCTCGGCTCTCGGCCGATGCCAGCCGCCTGTCTGTCATCAGCTGAGTCGAGCGTTGGCCATGTCGATCTCCACCTGGTTGCCCGATCCGGGGATCAGGAGGTTGATCAGCCAGGTGTTGAGCCCACAGTTCTGGAAGTCCCCGATGGAGAACTCGCCGTGGACCGTGCCGCCCACGAAGAGATCGAAACCGCCTTCGGGCGGAGACGAGATCGGAATCGTCACCGGATTGATGGTTCGGCAGTGATTGCCGGTGATGGTCGGGAAACCGACAATCTTGATGTTCGAAAGCCGGATGTGGTAGCTCGCGACGCCATCGACGCGACTGCCCACCTGGCCAGCGCTCAGGGTGCCCGTCACCGGTGCCGCCTCAACGAACGCAACATCGGCCTTCACGGGGATGAAGCCAGCGACCTCGAACTTGGTGGTCGTGCCGGGCAAGGGCATCGAACCGGTAAAGTCTCCGGTCGCATAGTCCAACTGGGTTGTAAGCGTCGACGGGCCCAGATCAATGGACGAGTCGGTGCTCGCGATGTAAGCGGAACCGCCTGCATCATAAGTAACGTTCAGAATCGGCGCCGCCGAGGCCGACGACGGCATCATCGTTGCCGCAACTACTCCAGCGCTGGCAAGGCCAACGGCCATGCGACGTAACGTTCCACCACTTTTCTTCACAACTTCTCCTCACGATTCTCAGAGACAAGGGTCTTGCAACTGCTGCGACGATCCCGAGATTGGGGCGCTGAGAAGGTCTAGCTCCCAGCGCCCCACTCCTTCATCTAGTCGCGTGGGTTCACGGGGTGGAGATGAGGTTGATCGGGTGGTTCACCGTGATGTTGCCCTTGGTGTTACCCGAGTCGTCCTTGCCGATCTCGAAGGAGCCCTCGAAGTCGGCGGGTGAGCCGGCGGGAACGAGCTCGAAACAATCACCTTCCGTGGAGACCACGGTCAGATCACCACTGAATCCGGTCTCGGTGATGTTCAGAGTCTGGTCCGACTCGTCGAAGTTGCCGTCGGCGTAACCCTCGACGATGAAGTTGCAGCTGGTGCCCTCCTTGCCGCCCAAGGTTGCAAAGACATGCGCTCGCAGGGGGTCATTGTTCGGACCACTGACGTAGCCACTGACGATGTTCGTCAGCGCAGACGTCGGGTTGGTTCCGTCAGCATGTACTTCCCAGTCGTTCAACTGCTTGACGGTCATATCCAAACCAAATGGTCCCGTGCATCCCTTCCACTCCGTGGCCTGCCCAGGGTTGTTGGCCGGCCCGACGATGTCGGGTGCGTTTGCCAAGCTCACCTGCTTGATGACCCCGATCGGGTCGATGCCGGTTCCCGAATAGACCTCACCCTCCGCGTTGACCTCGTCGCACGACATCGGCGTGACGGTCGCGTCAGAGAGCCTCTTCACGGAGAAGTCAATCCCATTGACATCGCTGGCATAGAACAGGTGGCTGGCCGGCGCGGTCGAACCGCCGACGCTGACCGTATAGGTGTAGGGGTGCGCAAATGCTGCAGCGCCGATGGCCGCAGTGGTCACGAGTCCGCCGACGGCGACCCCGATCAGTGACTTCCTCATGGGAGTTCCCTTCTCGTTGGTATGTGACGTGATTCACGCCACGGACACATGTTGGGCGCGTCTGGTGCTTGGACGTCCAGTCCCACGTGGGGTTTCGGGACCATCTCGAGCCCAAGAAGTCGCAGAAGTTGTTATGCGCGTGACAACTTCGGCCTTCCGGCCAGTGTTTCCACGTTGGTTGGGGCACCGCCCGAAAACGGACCACCATCGCATCCCGAGACTCGGCTCGAGCGGCAGGCGACCGAAGCTGAATGCTCCGGCGCTACCGAGGACTTGTCATGTAGGTGACAAGAAACGCGACCTGTTCCACCGATGAGCCCGCGTTATCCATCAATCCGATTGTGACGCGACTCGTCGGCTGCAACTGTCGTCACATGCAACGACAGTCTGTGGTGCGGGTTCTCGCGGGGATAGCGCTACTTGCCACCGCGTTGACAGTGGTCGGCGGCTCGGCCGGAAACGCGGACGGACCTCGTCCTGGTCTTCCGAACCCACCTGAGCAGGGCGGCGCTTGGACCCCTGTCGTGCAGGGTGGCGCGGCCGAAGCCAAGAAGGCCAAGCAGTGGACGCGTGTGCCCATGCAGGTAACAACCGTCTACAACCTCACACAGTCGGTGCCGCTGCCGCCCGGTGACCCGCGGATGGACCGTAAGAAAGCTACCAACTACCTGTATCTGATGCCGGAGGCCAACGCACCCCACAACTACGGATTAACCGCGCCGTTCACTGTGCGCACCGTAGCGTTCGGCAGCATCCCCGTGACCGCGACACTACGCATGGCGCAACGTCGCGATGCTGCAGGTCTACCGATTCCGCTGGTTGTCACCAACTACGACGACTACTACCGCTCCGGGACACAGCCTCCTGACTGGCCAGCGTGGGCCGGCACCCGGTTCTATGAGGACACCGAGGTCGCCGAACAATTGGATGTGCTCGTCCAGGCGGTCATCGTCGACGGCGTCGACCTTGGACTGCGTCCCGGCTGCAAAACGGTGGAGATGGCTACCCTCGCCCTCCACGGCGCGGGTTTCATCTCCCGCGATCCCACCGTGAACGAGCTCAAGCCGTGGCTGAGCGGCCACTACGCCCCCGCTGCGGGCGGGTTGTTGTCCGGCACCGTCGACGTCCCCGCCTTCGCGAGTTGCGTCACCGAGTCCGGCGAGGACGTGTCCGCGCTGCTGACGGCCACCGTGTCGGGCCCAGACAACGGGGTGGCACTACACGCGAACAGTCCCTTCGTTCCCTGCACCCATACGAATCTGCCGCAAGTCGGCGAGTACGACGCCGCCGCGACCTGTCCCGACGCAATTCCCGGTCACGTCAACCTCCCCCGGAGCGACCCTGACCGACCACCGGCCTCAACAACAAGGAGAGAACATGTCATCGAGACTGCTAACCCGCGGCGTAGCCACCGTAGGTAGCCTCGCAGTCGCTGTCGGTCTGCTCACAGCTGGCGGAGCGCAGGCGACCACTACCCCGTCCGATGCCGGGCAGGCGCTGGCATGGGGCGTACCCGACACTTCCGATCCCACACTTTCAGCAGCGCTACTCAACACCCCGCTCGCTAAGGTGGAGTCAGGTTTTAAGCACGCAGTGTTCTTGTCTGCGTCGGGCAAGGTTTTCACAAGTACCGACAAACCCGAGTACGAGCCGCCTTCCTCCCTCATCAATCAGACGGTAGTCGACGTCTCAGTCTCCATGAGCGGATCCGTCTACGTCGCGCTCAATGACGCCGGCGAGATGACCTTTTGGGGAGCTCCAGCAACCGGCGCCGATCCCAGCGCTGTCGACGTCAGCAACCTGGTCCAGGTGAGCATGGGGGGCGGCCATGCGGTCGGCATCAAGGAAGACGGCACCGTCGTCGCCTGGGGAAACAACACATACGGACAGACCGACGTGCCAGAGGGGCTCAGCAACGTCACTAAGGTTGTAACTGGAACGCAGCACACCTACGCCCTGCGCGCCAACGGTTCTGTCGTCGCTTGGGGCGATGACACGAACAAGCAAGTCAGCCACCTCCCGACTGAGCTGACCCTTCCCGGAGCGGTGAAGGACATCGAGGCCCGGTCCGACGGCGGCCTCGCACTCCTCGCCGACGGCACTCTTGCTTCCTGGGGCAAGAGTGCGACCGTGGGTCGCGGCACAATGTATAACCAAGTACCCGCGTCGCTGGATGGCAAGATCATTACTCAGATCAGCGCAGGTGCTGACACAAACCTCGCGATCGATTCCGACGGTGCCATCACCACCTGGGGCAACAGCTTCGGAACGCCTTCGAACGTCCCGGATGGTCTAGACGGCCGTGGGGTGGCTTCAGTCTCCGTGGGGCAGGACTACGCCTTCGCCATCCAGCGCAAGGTGATGACCATCTCCGAGTCGACTGTCGCAGGCACCGCCAAGGAAGGCCAGACCCTGACCGGCACCCCGGCGAGCTTCTCGGGTGGACCCGAGATCACCTATGAGTGGCTCGCCAACGGCACCCAGATCGCCGGTGCAGACAGCACGACGCTGACGTTGAGCAAGGCCGAGGTGGGCAAGAAGATCGCCTTCCGGACGGTCGCCACCAAGGACGGCGAGGTTCTCACGTCCGACTCGACGGCAACCGCTGCAGTCGTCGCGCTGGCACCGGCCGTCAGCACGACCAAGACCCAGATCGGCAAGCCCAAGGTCAAGAACACCAAGAAGGGCAAGAAGAACGGCAAGGCCAACTTCACGGTCAAAGTGACGGGCAACAAGCCCGCCGGCAAGGTCAAGGTCGTCGTCAAGCTCGGCAAGAAGAAGGCCTTCAACAAGGCCGTGAATCTCAACAAGAAGGGCGTGGCCAAGGTCAAGCTCAAGAAGTTGAAGAAGGGCCAATACAAGATCGCCGCCAAGTACGCAGGCAACAAGGCGAACAAGAAGTCGACCGCGAAGTCGAAGTTCCGCGTGAAGTGATCACGCCAGCATGACCGCATGTGGGTGGGCGCCGTCGGCGTCCACCCACATGCAGTTCCAGCCGTTCATCCGGGAGGAATCATGGGACGTACCCGACGCAGGAGGCTGCTCGTCGCGGCCGTGACCGCAGCACTGCTCTGCGGGTTCGTGTTCAGCCTGGTCGAGTCCCGCGGCCAGCGGGCGAGCAGCGCCGGCGCAACGCCTGGTGACGACTTCGTCGTACTCGGCGACGGCTCGCTCCCCGAGGAGCGACCGCCGTTGGGCGCTCCCCGTGACCCGCTCAGTGCAGAAGAGACCGGCTATGCCATCTCCCTCGCGACCCGCAACGCGCACCTCCCACAGAAAGCCACCGACGTACTCGGAGAACCGGGTGCCGAAATCCTCAGCGCCGAGCTCCCGGCCAGCGCAGAGAGCACCGATCGCATGGCGGTCGTCCACCTCTACGACTACACCAGCAACACCGGCCTCCAGCAGACCGTCAACCTGAGCACCGGCACCGTCTTGACGCGAGCCCACCGCCGTATGCAGGCACCGATGTCGACGGCAGAAGCCAGCGTGGCAGTCCAGGTGGCCATCGAGCACCAGCCCGCCTTGGAGTTCCTCCGCGAGTTCGAGGAGGCCCAGGGCACTCCCCTGCTCTCCTCCGACCAGGTCACCGCCGTCGTCGGCACCTTCGTCCACGACGGGAGCACCCTCGGTGGCGCCTCATGTGGCAAGAACCGGTGTGCGCAATTGATGCTGCGCACACCCAGCGGGGCTTACCTGGCCACATGGGAGTTCGTGGTCGACCTGAGCCGGAAGCGGGTTCTGCTTGTCAACGAGGAGGGGTCGTGAGGCTGGCTGGGGTTGTTGGGCTCGTCGTCGTGGCGATGGTCTCGACAGGCTCGACCAACGGTGGGATCTCGACCAACGGGGTCTCGACAGGCTCGACCAACGGAGGGGTCTCGACAGGCTCGACCAACGGAGGGGTCTCGACAGGCTCGACCAACGGTGGGGTCTCGCCCGACGATCTCCCCTGCCCGGAGAGCATGATCGAGGAGAGCCTGGCGAACGGGGCGTCGTGGCGGATGTGTGCGCGGATCGACGAGACGAAGGGGCTCGTGCTCGAGAACGTCGAGTTCAAGCCACCCACGACTCGGGAGTACGCCGGCTACAAACGTGTGCTCGACCAGTTGTGGCTGGCGCAGCTCAACGTGCCCTACGACAACGGGCTGGTGCAGTACAACGACATCACCTCCTACGGCTTCGGCGGCGAGCACCTCATCCCCCAGAACGACGTCACCTGCCCCGGCGACCAGGTCGAGGTCACGCAGACCTACCTGCGCCGAGATGAGCTGGTGAGCCGCACCGTCCCGGGCATCTGCACCAGCGAGGTCGAGACCGGCCTCGCCACGCACTCACTCGAGGCCGAGGGCACCAAGGAGGCTCGGATCGCCGAACGCGGCACCGCACTCGAGGTCAGTTCACTCTCCAAGATCTCCTGGTACGAATACCAACAGAGCATCAAGCTCGACGACCAGGGCCAGCTCGACATCGGGCTGGGCGCCACCGGCGACGTCGCACCCGGTGGCCCCGGCGGCACCATGTTCTCCGCCGATCCGAGGTTCGGCTGGCCCCTCGGCGGCGCCGAAGCCCCACTCGGCGGCCACACCCACGCCGCCTCCCACTGGCACAACGCCATCTGGCGTGTCGACTTCGGGATCGACGACGCCGAGCGGCAGTACGTCCAGCAGTGGGATCACGAGAACACTGCGGAGGCCGGACTCACCCCGCGCCTCGAGGGCACCGGCGCACAGAAGGAGTCATCCTTCCATGCCGTTGCCGGCGAAGACATCGACGAGCGGAGTTGGTTCCGGGTGGTGAACCCCGGCTCCCTCAACCCGGACGGCCACCCGCGCTCCTACGAGATCGTCAACCAGAACGATCCTCACACCGACATGGAGGTCTTCACGCCGCTGGTGAGCTTCACCAACGCGCAGCCCTGCCAGGAATATGCATCGATGAACCTCAACGCCGACTGCCCGGGCCTGTCGGTCCTGGACTACGTCGCGCAGGACACTGAGGAACTCGACGATCCTGTCGCCTGGGTCAACGTCGGGTTCCACCATGTCGACCGCGACGAGGACCAGAGTCCGATGCACATGCACTGGCAACGGTTCCAGCTCGTTCCCCGCGACTTCTTCGCCCAGAAGCCCAGCACCCCGCCCGAACGACTCTGCATCAACGGCGCCGGTTGGATCGACTCCTTCGGCTCCCCCTGTGTCGCCACCAACATCGTGCCGCCGTCGATCAAGGTCGGGACCACCTCGCCCGGCACGGGCGACGCTCTCCGGGCCGACCGGGGCATCTGGAACGAGTCGAGGACTCGGTGGGCCTACTCCTACCTCTGGTATCGCGACGGCGAACCCATCCTGGTCGCCAGCGACGACCACGACCACGGAGGTGACCCCCACCTGCAGCCCGTCACCGGTGAGGACTACGTGCTTCGAGCGGAAGACCTCGGCGCCGCGATCACGGTCAGGGTGACCGCCTCGCAGATCGGCTATCCCTCCGGGACCGCGGAATCTGCGCCGCTCCTCGTCCCCGAGCCGCCGCAGACCACCCCCACCAAGGTCGCGAGCCGCATCAAGATCGCCAAGAAGAAGTTCCGCACCGGCCGACGGGGAGTCCTCGTGGTCAAGGTGACCGCCCCCGGTACGACGCCCGGCGGGCGCGTGGTCGTCAAACGGCGCGGGAAGACCATCGCTTCCGGCGCCCTTGCCGCCGGCCGGGTCAAACTGAAGGTGAAGGCCATCAAGAAGCTGGGTCGCCACCGGGTCCGTGTCGTCTATCGCGGCTCCGACCACGTGCTGCGGTCGGCGAAGCGGATCACCGTGCGGGTCCGCAAATGACCCCTTCCGCCCAATTCACCGACAGAATTTGTCACCCACATGCCAACTTTCGGCACTGATTCCCCGCCTCCCGGTGACCTCGCTTGTCGAGCACCGCGCCGAGGGCTTGAATCCAGACAGCACCGGGGCCGCTGCTGCAAGGACTCTTTGACGATCTGCATCACCAAGGTGGACCATGTGACCCACAACACACCGGAGCGCGGAGGGAAAGCCGATGGTCTGTCGTACTTGGGGGCGCGGGCTGCATGGAAACGCGTCATGAGTCATGCCCAGGCTGAGGTTTCCCAGCCATCCGATCTCAATGCACTGATCCTGGACGCGCGAACCGCCATCCCGGCCCTCGTGGCCGAGATCGTGGCCGACATCCGCGCCTCCGTCTCGGCCTACGCCGGACCAGAGGGCGGCGAACGACAACGGGTGATCGCACTTGCTGTCACCAAGGCGGCCCACCAGTTTCTCGACACCCTCGCCGGCCCGACCCCGCCCGACCCACAGGTCGCGAAGCTCTTCCAGGACATGGGGTTCGGCGAACTCCAGGAAGGCCACACCCTGGACCCGATGCGGCGGGCGCTCCGCATCGCGACCCGGCATTCGTGGCGGGTGCTGCACCGTTATGCCAGCCACCACGAGTTCAGCGCGGCCTTCCTCGGGCACGTCGGCGATGCGCTTCTCGCCTACATCGACCACCTCGATCGGGAGGTGGAGCGCGGCCACCGCTTGGCAACCGTTCGCGGGCGAGGCCACCCGGAGCGGGTCCGCGAGCACCTGATCGACGCCCTGCTGCTCGACGTACCCAACTGCGAAGCTCGCCTCACCGAGCTCAAGGCGGAGGCCAAGAGTGCCGGATGGACACTCCCAGCGGAGATCGTGGTGCTGCGCGTCAGCCACCATGGCGCCTTCCCCGAGATGGGAGTTCGACGACAGCGTCCTGGTCAGGCGGACGACCAGGCCCGCGCTGCTGATCAGCGCCAGCCGGGACGCGGAGGAGCTGGCCCGCCGCGTCAGCCGAGCGGGCCCAGGACTCCGAGGTCGCGGTGAGCTGGCCGTTGCTGCCCACGCAGGGCGCCGCCGCGGACCGGTGGGCCCGCCGTGCGCTGGAGCTTGGTCGACGCCGGCGTCATCCCGCCCGACCCCGTGATCCGCTGCCGCGACCTGCGCCACCCAGCTCTGGCTGCACGCCGAGCCGGTGCTGCGCCAGCAACTCACCCAGGAGCTCCTCACCCCGTTGCTCGCGGAGACAGCGAACTCTCGCGAGATCCTCTCCGAGACGATGCTCGCCTGGTTGGAGTCGCGCGACAGCGCGCCTGCGATCGCCAGCAAGCTCCACGTGCACCCGCAGACCGTGCGCTATCGCTGGAAACGCATCAACGAGCTCTTCGGCGACCTGCTCCACGACCCCGACTACGTGATCTCGGTGACGACGCTTCTCAAGGCAACCGTGCCGCTGTGGAAGGCGGGAGACCTCACCGACGTGCAGAGTTTCAAGGCATCCCAAGGGGCCCCATGAACGAACACGACGAGCCGCCCGTCGCCACCCTCCCCATGGGTTGGGCAACGGCGGGATGCACCGCGCTCGCCCTTCACCTCCTCTGGCTCGTGCCTGCCGTGCGGGCTTCGGCGGCAACCACCTACGGCGCCGCGGCGGCCGGAAGCGTCGTGCTGGTTGCCCTTGCCATCGCACTCCTGCGTCGCGAGAGCGTTCCCGGCCCCTTCCTACGGCGATCCTGGGCGGCGGTGCTTCTCGGAGTGGCTGTCGCCGGCACCGCATGGGCACTGCGCGACGGACCCTCGACCGCGGTCTCGACCCTCGCAGCCGCCGGTATCGCCAGCGCCCCGGGAGCCGTGCTCCTCAGTCGTCCGTTGACCTTGGCGGCGTTGCGCCAGCACGCCCAACGCCAAGGGATCGGGCTGCCGAACGGGCAACATCTGATGGCTGCCGGCGACCTCGATTCCCTGGTGCTCGACAAGCACCGCAGCGTCACCACAGGATCGATGGAGATCACCTCTGTCGAACCGATCGATGCGGAGCACCGAAACAACCTGCTCTTCTTCGCCGGCGCCCTCTCCCACTCCTCCACCGAGCCTGCAACCGCAGCGTTGGCCCGACGTACCGGCAAAGGACGGGTGACGGACTTCAAGGAGCTCGATGGCAAGGGGCTCACCGGGGCCGTCGACCGCCATCCGGTGCGGGTCGGACGACCGGATTGGCTGGGCCTCACGACCCCCGAGATACGCGGAGTCACCATGGCGGTCGAGGTCGACCACCGGACGCTGGGTGCGATCACCGTCGATGACGTGCTCCGTCCACACGCCCGGGAGCAATGCGCAGACCTCGCCGCCATGGCGCCCCTGACGCTGGTCACCGACGCCCCCGCAGGCGACGCGGCCGCGCTGGCCGAGGACGTGGGCGTTGCCCGACACATCGCCGGCTGTGGCGCCGACTGTCGACTGGACGTCGTCAAGCGGACGCAGGGCGACGGCCACCGGGTCGGCTTCATCGGCACTCGATCCGCCACCAACCTGCAGGCGTTGGAACAGTGCGACCTCGCCGTCACCGACCACCGGCCGGGCACCCCTCGGCTGGAGCACGCCGTGACGCTCGACGAGTTCGACCTCACCGGCATCGTTCGTGGGCTGTCACTGACGCGCAATGCCCGACGCCGGGTGCGTAGAGCCGACCTCGTCCCCGTCGCGCTCTCCCTCACTGGCGGAGTTGCCGGAGCCTCGGGGCTGCTCAGTGCGTACGCCGCAGCGAGTGTCGGTCTCGCGGTCTCGGTGATCGCCGCAACCTGGGTGTTCGCGGTCGCTCGTCGAAGCTGAGATCTCATTTCGGTGCCATCGCGCGACCGCATCGGCGACCCGCGACAGCCCCGAGAGGCGCCGTTCTAACGGCCATGCGACGGGTCGTACCGGTCCGTTTTTGTCTCCCCCGTGACAACTTCTGGATGCTACTTATATGTCTCGCTCCAGATCGGTTGCCGTGTCGGTCCTCGCCTGTATCAATGTATTGACGCAGGCGACCGAGACCAGCACGGAAGGGCGGTAGTCATTTGCCCCAGGGGGAGACACCGCAGGGCTCCACAGAAGAACGCCCGCAGACCTGGGTCGACGTGGTCCGAGCCGTCCGCGAGGCCCTGACGCCGGCCGAACGCGACTCAGTGGTGGCAGCAGCGCGGTTCAGACTCGCAGCGATGTCGGCACGTGCGACGGGCGACGTGCTCGCACAACTCGACACCACTCCTGGACCAGTGGCCCTGGACGCGATCGAGGGTGCCGTCGTGGCCGTGCCCCAGCAGTTCCTCGCGGCCCTGGCCGACAGCGAGGTCACGCACGGGGCAGCCGTCACCCGGTTCCTGGATCTGAACCTCTTCGATCGGTCCGACGACGGCAGTGACCTGCGAAGATCGCTGCGCACGATCGGCCGTCACACCTGGCGGCTTCTCTATCTCGCGTCCGCCGACGTCCTCGACACGGCACCCCTGGGTCTCCTCGGCGAGGCACTGTTGAGTTACCTCGGTGACCTCGACCGGCGAGCAGCGCGCAGTCTCCAGACCGACGACAAGCTCACCGACTACGACCACCTCATCGAAGCGCTGCTGACGGACGAACCTGATTCCGAAGCCCGGATGGAGGAGCTCGCTGCCGACTCGCTCGGCGTCGACTGGACGCTGCCCACCTCCATCGTCGTGATGCGGGTGAAGTATCACGGCACGCTCCCGACGTTGCGGACCACCCACGACATCCTGATCCAGGATCTCGGCAATCCAGCACTCGTCATCTGTGACGCCGAGGTGGCCGCGGAGGTCGCGGCACAGATCAAGCAGGCAGCGCCCGGGCTGCGGGTCGCGATCAGTTTGCCCATGCCACCGACCCAGGCCGCTGCCGCAGATCGGTGGGCCCTCCGTGCGTTGGCCCTGGTCGACGCCGGCGTGATCCCGCCCCACCCGATCGTCCGCTGCCGAGATCACGTCACGCACCTGTGGCTGCACGCCGAGCCGATGCTGCGACGCCAGCTGACCCAGGAGCTCCTCACACCACTGCTCGCCGAGAGCTCCAACTCGCGCGAGATCCTCTCCGAGACGATGCTCGCCTGGCTGGAGTCGCGCGACAGCGCCCCGCGATCGCAGACCGACTCCGGGTCCACCCCCAGACCGTGCGCTATCGCTGGCGCAGGATCAACGAGCTCTTCGGCGACCTGCTCCACGATCCCGAGTTCGTGGTCACCGTGACCATCCTCCTCAAGGCGACCGTGCCGATGTGGAAGGCCGGGGACCTGAGTGACGTGGCCATCTACAAGGCGGCGCAAGCCTGACAAGAACTCATCACCCAGATGACAAGTTCTCCAACCATTCAACTCATCCCCACATAAGGTCTTGTAGTGAGACACCGTTGGGTGGCTCACTAGAGGGATGGAAGAGCACGTGCGCAGATCAAAACCCCGGGGAGACCGCGTCAAGGGACTGGTACGGCTGCGAGGCGCCGCCGTACTTGCGGTCGTGCCACTGGCAGCACTGACCTATGCCGCGCCACTCAGCCTCTCCCCCGCGCCCCTTCCCAGCACGGCCGCCCACGCCGAGCAGCCGGTGCCCGACCCGGACACACCGGCCGCACCGACGAACTCCGCCTTCGAGGCCCGGACCGCGCCCGCCGCCTTCCGCTCCGCGGCCCCCACCTCCGACCTCCCCGGCAGCGCCTATGCCGCCTACCAGCGAGCTGAGGCAGTCATCAACGCCTCGTCGACCGGCTGCAACCTCCCGTGGGAGCTGCTTGCAGCCGTCGGCCAGGTCGAGACCGACCACGGGCGACGTACGCCGCCGAAGGTCACCCCCACCGCCGACTCCGACGGCGGCCTGTACGACGGCAGCGCGGCGGGCGACATCCCCGTCGGCCCACTGCAGCTCACCCCTCAGGCCTGGGCAGCTGTCGGTGTCGACGCGGACGGTGACGGCAACCGGGATGCCGAAGACATCGATGACGCAGCACTCGGACTCGCCGTACTGCTCTGCAGCGCCAAGGAGGACCTCGCCACGCAGGCGGGTCAGCGTGCGGCCCTGAGCCAGCACAACCAGGACCCGGGCTACCTCGACCTCGTGCTGCGACTGGCCGATGCCTACACCCTGCCGGTCAGCATCTCTGCACGGATGGCGACACCGACGATGGTCTCTCCCAAGGCCGAGCAGGCCAAGGTCAAGAGCCGCGCCAACGGCAAGTCCGGCGGCGGCAACAGCTCCTTCGAGGCGAAGATCCCGGGTGGGGGCGGCGCGGTGGCGAGTGCACTCGATTCCACCCCGAAGCCCACGACTCCCCCACCGACGAGCCGACCGACCCCCAGGCGCCCACCCAGCCGGAGACACCTCCGACCGGCGAGCCCACGCCGGACGAGCCGGGCACGGAGGAGCCGGGCACGGAAACGCCCACGGAGCCCGGCACGGAAGAGCCGACTGAGCCCACCGACCCGTGCGTGACGCCCGACGACGCGGCAACCGAGCCGGAGGAGGAGCTCACCGAGGGTTCATCCAGCGAGGACGCGGCGTCGGGCACCGATGACTCCGAGGAGACCGACGAGGAGTCGGAGTGCACCCCCGAAGGCGACCCCGGCGCTGACCCTGACGCCGCTGACCCGACGACCACAGCCAGTCGAGAAGCCTCCGACTGAGCTGTCGATCGGTCGGCTCAGCGAAGGGACGGCAGTTTCGGGTCCTTTAGCCAGTCCGGCGCCTCGGGGAGGTCCGGAAGCAGGTCGGCGATGTAGCCCTTGCCGCATGACTTCGTGACCCACCACGTGAACGAGCGCAGGTCGGCCCGCTCCTGCTTGTCGAGGTCGCGATAGAGCCGCACGGAGTCGCTGACCGAACCGAGCTCGCTCGCGTGGTCGAGCAGCACCTGCAGGCCCTGCTTCGCATCGCCGTCGAGGTCCTCCGGAAGGCCGCGCTGCAGGATCGTGAACGCCGCCCTGGTGCGTGCGGCACCGTCGTCCCCGGTGACATCGCGGACCAGCTCACAGAACTCGGAGGTGGTCACCGGCTCGGGCGGAGGAGCCGGAGTCGGCGTGGGAGCACCAAGCCCCTCACCGCTCGAACTCGCCACCGGCGTCGGGGTCGCCCCATCGTCAGGCGTCCCATCGTCCCCGGAGCAGGCGCTCAGCACCAGCACCCCAGCGAGCACCCAACCCACGACCCCACGCATGAGAACGAGGATAGAGCGGCTGTCGAAACCCGGCCCGCTCGGCTCGGCTCGGCTCGGCTCAGGAGATCTTCTCAAGAGACAACGTCGCACTGAGATTCGTCGGGGTCGGGCTGGCGCCCTCTGACCGCAACGACACCCGGTCGCCAGCGGCGAAGTGACGGATCCCGGAACAGTCGACCGCCGCACCGTCGACCAGCACCTTCGGGGTCAGGACCAAGCCTTGCGCCAGAAATACAGCGATGCGGTGGGCCCGGTGCAGTGCACCGAACCCACCGCATCACCGGTGGTTCTCTTGAAAGGAGCGTGGACTCAGAAGTCCATGCCGCCCATGCCGCCCATGCCACCGGTCGGGTCGCCCATCGGGGCAGCCTTCTCCGGCTTGTCGGCGATGACGGCCTCGGTGGTGAGGAAGAGCGCCGCGATGGAAGCAGCGTTCTGAAGGGCCGAACGGGTCACCTTGGCGGGGTCGATGATGCCGGAGGCGATCATGTCGACGTACTCACCGGTGGCCGCGTTGAGACCGTGACCGGCCTCCAGGTTGCGGACCTTCTCCGACACAACGCCACCCTCGAGGCCGGCGTTGACGGCGATCTGCTTCAGCGGAGCCTCGGTCGCCTTGCGGACGATCTCGGCACCGGTGGCCTCGTCACCCTCGAGCTCGAGCTTGTCGAACGCGTTGGCAGCGGCCTGCACGAGCGCCACGCCACCGCCGGCGACGATGCCCTCTTCGACGGCAGCCTTCGCGTTGCGAACGGCGTCCTCGATGCGGTGCTTGCGCTCCTTGAGCTCGACCTCGGTGGCCGCGCCGACCTTGATGACCGCAACGCCGCCGGCCAGCTTGGCCAAGCGCTCCTGCAGCTTCTCGCGGTCGTAGTCGGAGTCCGACTTCTCGATCTCGGCACGGATCTGGTTGACCCGACCCTCGATCTGGGCCTGGTCGCCGGCACCCTCGACGATGGTGGTCTCGTCCTTGGTGATGACGACCTTGCGGGCCTGACCGAGCAGCTCGAGACCAGCGGTCTCCAGCTTGAGGCCGACCTCTTCGGAGATGACCTGGCCGCCGGTGAGGATCGCGATGTCCTGCAGCATGGCCTTGCGGCGGTCACCGAAGCCCGGAGCCTTGACGGCGGCGGACTTGAAGGTGCCCTTGATCTTGTTGACCACGAGGGTGGACAGCGCTTCGCCGTCGACGTCCTCGGAGAGGATCAGCAGCGGCTTGCCCGACTGCATGACCTTCTCGAGCAGCGGCAGGACGTCCTTGACGCTCGAGATCTTCGAGTTGGCGATGAGGATGTAGGGGTCCTCCAGGACCGCTTCCATCCGCTCGAGGTCGGTGGCGAAGTAGGCCGAGATGTAGCCCTTGTCGAAGCGCATCCCCTCGGTCAGCTCGAGATCCAGCCCGAAGGTGTTGGACTCCTCGACGGTGATGACGCCTTCCTTGCCGACCTTGTCCATCGCCTCGGCGATGATCTCGCCGACGGTGGTGTCAGCAGCGGAGATGCTCGCGGTGGACGCGATCTGCTCCTTGGTCTCGACGTCCTTGGCCATGCCGAGCAGCTGCTCGGACACGGCGGAGACGGCGGCCTCGATGCCGCGCTTGAGACCCATCGGGTTGGCGCCGGCGGCCACGTTGCGCAGGCCCTCACGGACCATCGCCTGGGCCAGCACGGTGGCGGTGGTGGTGCCGTCGCCCGCGACGTCGTCAGTCTTCTTGGCAACTTCCTTGACGAGCTCGGCGCCGATCTTCTCGTACGGGTCCTCGAGCTCGATCTCCTTGGCAATCGACACACCGTCGTTGGTGATCGTGGGGCGCCCCACTTCTTCTCCAGGACGACGTTGCGACCCTTGGGACCAAGGGTGACCTTGACCGCGTCGGCGAGGGTGTTCATACCCCGCTCGAGGCCGCGGCGGGCCTCCTCGTTGAAAGCAATCAGCTTCGGCATGACTCCTGCGATTCCTCACGCTTCAGAGTTCGTGGACGGCCCGGTTCGCTGCCCGCGACGGCCGATCTGGCTGACCCGGCAGACCCTTCCCGCCGACGCTTCAGACCTCAACTCACCGGTCCGTGTGTTTGTCACTCTCATAGCGAGAGTGCCAACCCCATGTTTAGCACTCGCATGGTGAGAGTGCAAGACCGCTCAGCGCCTCCAAGCCGGTCCAGACCACCACGCCGGGCGCTGTCCATCGCCGACTGCTTGCACTACGCATGCCATGTCCGGGGCAGGGGTCGGCCCCGTGCACGCACGGGGCCGTTCGCTTCCCACGACTCACACGTCGCGGCGTACTGCCGTCGAGAAGATCACGATGCCGGGAGCTGAGCGACGACCATGTCGGCGAAGACCGCCGCGTTGCCGGGCAGGTGGTCGAGATACAGACCCGGCTCGGTCAGCTCGAGCTCGCTCACGGCAAGGCTGCCGTCGGGCAGCCGCATCTGGTCGACCCGGGCGTAGGGGAGCCGGCAACCGAGCAGCTCCTCGGCGGCGCGGACCGCGGCCAGCGCGAGGGTCCCGTGGCCGGCCGTCACCTCCGCGACGACGGTGTGGCCGCCGTACTCCTCGTGCACCCGGATGTCGCCGCGCGCCGGCATTTTGCGGGCGGCCGAGACGACCTTGCCGTCCAGCACGTAGACGGACCACTCCCCCTCGGTGTGGATCGACTCCACGAGCGGCTGCACGAGCCACGGACCGATCTGGAGCGCGGACTCGTCGATGCCTTCGGGGCCGCCCTCCTCGAGATCGAAGACCACCACCCCACGACCACCGGCACCGGTGCGCGGCTTGACCACGGCCCGGCCGAACTCGGCGATCGCTGCGGGCAGTCCCTCCTCACCTTCGACCACGACCGTGGGTACGACGGACACGCCGGCCCGGTCGAGCTCGCGGATGTAGGCCTTGTCGGTGTTCCACTCGAAGACCCGGGAACCGTTGAGCACCGTGGCGCCCTCCGCCTCGACGCGACGTGCCCAGGCCAGGAACTCGGGCAGCCTGGAGTCGTAGTCCCACGTCGAGCGCACGGCGACCAGATCAGCCGCGACCCAGTCGACGTCCGGGTCGTCCCACGCGACCCAACGCGCCGTCACGCCGCGCTGAGCCAGGGCATCCACGAGCAGCCACCCACGGGGCTCACCATCGGGCAGGGCACCACACGTCACCAGGAGGATCTCGCTCACCCCGCTGAGCCTACTGGGCCTCCCCGGGCGGAGGCGTCCAGACGTTCTTGCAGGTTCGCTGGAGCCAACTGAAGGTTCGCGTCAGCTCACGCGGTCCCAGCCGCGACGGGGGCGGTGGGAGCCGAGCTGGCCGGTCTCGCTCTCGTCGCGAGAGCGATAGACGATGTAGGGGCGGGTGAGGTAGCCGAGTGGGGCGCTGAAGACGTGCACCAGCCGGGTGAAGGGCCACAGCGCGAAGAGCAGCATCGCCGCCATCCCGTGGGCCTGGAAGCCGAGCGGGGCATCGGCCATCAGCTCCGGGTGCGTGTCGAAGCGGAAGATCCCGCGGAACCACACCGAGACTCCGGCGCGGTAGTCGTAGTGGCCGTTGATCTCCATCACGGTCACCGTGATCGTGGTCCAGAAGCCCAGCAGCATGACCAGCCCGAGCACCGCATACATGACCTTGTCCATCGCGGTGGTGGCGGAGAAGACCGGGCCGACCGTACGACGCCGATAGATCAGGATGACGAGCCCGACGACCGCAGCGATCCCCGCAACCATGCCGCCGAAGACCGCCACCGTGTGATAGAGCCCGTCGGAGATGTTCACCGCCCGGGTCCACGAGCGCGGCACCCCGAGTCCCATGACGTGCCCGAGGAAGACCCCCAGGATCCCGAAGTGGAACAACGGACTGCCCAGGCGCAGCAGCTTGGACTCGTAGAGCTGTGAGGAGCGCGTGGTCCATCCGAACTTGTCGTAGCGATAGCGCCACACGTGGCCCAGCACGAAGGTCGTCAGGCAGACGTAGGGCACCACGATCCACAAGAAGGTGTCCATCACGAACTCCTCGTCTCGACGTTGCTCGACGACCGCACGGGGATCCTCGGCATCGGCAGGTCCACCGGTCCCGATGCCTCCGCCAGCGCGGCGTCGAAGGCTGGGGTCCCGTAGGGCGTCAGGCCGACCTCCTCGGCCGGCGGCCCCTCCGCGGCGAGCCGGTGCACCGCCTGCTCCTCGTCACCTCGCAGCGTGGGCAGGGTCGCGGTCACGGCCTGCACCGCTCCGGCCCATGGTGAGCCCGACTCGACCAGGGAGAGCCGCAGCAGCTCCACCCCGGCGCGGTGGTCGAGCAGCAACTGCCGACCCACCGCCAGGTCTGCGGTCGCGCCGAACTCCAGCACCACGCACAGGTGGTCGGGCAGCTCCTCGTCACTCAGCTCGAGTCCGGCCGCCAGGTAGGCCTGCTTGAACCTCAGCAACGCCATCCCCGCTTGCGGGTGTCACCGTGCAGGAAGTAGGTGAGGAAGAGGTTGTGCCGCCGCCGGGTGTCGAAGGTGTCGACGTAGTCGGCCTGCAGGTCGGTGAGCGGGGTGCGGTCGAGGTGGCCGAGCACCCGGGCCAGCGGCTCCCCCAGCTCACGTGGCAGCTGCGGCACCACCCGACGTACGCCGGTGAGGTCGGTCTGGCCCGGGTAGTCCAGCAGCAGCGAGGCGCACTGCCAAGCGGCCGCGACCGCCTGGTCGTCGGGGGTGCGCCGCCGGCGGATCACGATCCCACCCGCGGCTGGCCGTCGGGCCGGTCGTCGGGGGCCGGCGGGAACAATCCGTCGGGCACGCCCTTGCCGTCCCAGTTCAGCAGGTTGACCCGTCCGGAGAGGTCACCGCTCACGTCGTCCGCGGTCTGCCTGTCGCGGAGCACTGCGAAGTTCTCCACCGCGATCGGCACCGACTGCGCTCCCGACCCCTCGCCGAAGGGTCCCGAGCCGCCCATCCCGGGGCCTCCCTCGTAGTCGAGCGAGCACTCGGTGGCGAGCTCCTCGAGAGAATGCGCCTGCTCCACATGGGCACGCGGGATGACGTAGCGCTCGTCGTACTTGGCCAGGGCGAGGAGGCGGTACATGTCATACATCTCCTCCTCCCCCATGCCGACCGACGCGGGGATCGAGGCGTCCGGCTCGCGACCCATGTTGATGTCACGCATGTAGGAGCGCATCGCAGCCAGCTTGCGCAGCACCCCTCGACCGGCGCCACGTCGCCGGCGGTGAAGAGCTCGGCGAGATACTCGATCGGGATCCGCAGCTTGTCGATCGCAGCGAAGAGGTTGTCGGGGTCCTCGGCGTCGTTGCCGGTGTCGCGCACCACGTCGACCACCGGGGAGAGCGGTGGGACGTACCAGACCATCGGCATCGTGCGATATTCCGGGTGCAGCGGCAGCGCCACCTTGAAGACGTTGATCAACGCGTGGATCGGGCTGCGTTGCGCCGCCTCGATCCAGTCGTGCGGGATGCCGTCACGTTCGGCAGCACGCACCACGTCGGGGTCGTGGGGATCGAGCAGCACCGATCGCTGCGCCTCGTAGAGATCCTGGTCGTCCGGCGTGGACGCGGCCTCAAGGACCCGGTCGGCGTCGTACAGCACGAGGCCGAGGTAGCGCAGCCTGCCGACGCAGGTCTCCGAGCAGACCGTCGGCAACCCGACCTCGATCCGCGGGAAGCAGAAGGTGCACTTCTCCGCCTTGCCGGTGCGGTGGTTGAAGTAGACCTTCTTGTAGGGGCAGCCGGAGACGCACATCCGCCAGCCGCGGCACCGGTCCTGGTCGACCAGGACAATGCCGTCCTCGGAGCGCTTGTAGATCGCCCCGCTCGGGCACGACGCCGCGCACGACGGGTTGAGGCAGTGCTCGCAGATGCGCGGGAGGTAGAACATGAAGGTCTCCTCCAGGGAGCGCTTCACGTCGACCGATGCCTTCGCCAGCACCGGGTCGTTCTCCCAGACCGCCTTCGAGCCACCGAGGTTGTCGTCCCAGTTGGCCGACCAGTTCACCTTCATCGTCTTGCCGCTGATCAGGGAGCGCGGTCGGGCCACCGGGATGTGCTCCTGCGCGGGCGCGTTGGTGAGCGTCGCGTAGTCATAGGTCCACGGCTCGTAGTAGTCGTCGATCGACGGCATCTTCGGATTGCTGAAGATCGTCGCGAGCTTCTTCAACCGGCCGCCGGCGCGCAGCTGCAGCCGGCCCCGCTTGTTGAGCGACCAGCCACCCTTCCACTCGTCCTGGTCCTCGTAACGCCGGGGATACCCCTGCCCCGGTCGGGTCTCGACGTTGTTGAACCAGACGTACTCGGTGCCGGCCCGGTTGGTCCATGCCTGCTTGCAGGTCACCGAGCAGGTGTGGCATCCGATGCACTTGTCGAGGTTCATCACCATCGCCATCTGGGCCATGACCTTCATCAGTAGGTCACCTCCTGCGACCGCTTGCGGATCACCGTCACCTCGTCGCGCTGGTTGCCCGTGGGTCCGATGTAGTTGAAGGCCCACGAGAGCTGCGCATAGCCGCCGATCAGGTGCGAGGGCTTGATCAGCAACCGGGTCAACGAGTTGTGGATGCCACCGCGCCGACCCGACGTCTCCGAGAGCGGTACGTCGATGAGCCGGTCCTGCGCGTGGTGCATGTAGACCGTGCCCTGCGGCATTCGGTGCGACACGATCGCCCGGGCCACCACCACGCCGTTGCGGTTGACCGCCTCGATCCAGTCGTTGTCCTCGATGCCGACCTTGTCGGCGTCGGCCTCACTCATCCAGATCGACTGGCCCCCGCGCGAGAGCGAGAGCATGAAGAGGTTGTCCTGGTACTCCGAGTGGATCGACCACTTGTTGTGCGGGGTCAGGTAGCGCACCGTGATCCCCTCCACCCGAGGGCCGCCCTGGTTGACGTCACCGATCGGTGGCTCGTCGAAGAGCGCCGCCATGTTGAGGGAGGTCGATAGACCGGCAGCCCCTCACCGAGCTCCAGCATCCAGTCGTGGTCGAGGTAGAAGTGCTGCCGTCCGGTCAGCGTGTGCCACGGTTTGAGCCGCTCCACGTTGACGGTGAACGGCGAATACCTGCGCCCGCCGGACTCGGACCCGGACCACTCCGGCGAGGTGATCACCGGCACCGGCGCCGCCTGGGTGTCCGCGAAGGAGATCTGCTTGCCCTCGTGCTCGGCCGCCAGGTCGTGCAACTGCTTGCCGACCCGCTGCTCCAACTGCTTGAACCCCTCGGTCGCCAGGTGCCCATTGGTGGTGCCCGACATCGCCAGGATGGCCTCACACATGTGTACGTCGGTCTCCAGCTTCGGCCGCCCGTCACCGGGACCACCACGAGTCGAGCCGTTCTTGGCGCGCAGGTGGGCGACGGGACGGCTCAGGTCGAAGGTGACGCCCTTGGTGGTGCCGCCGAGCGTGTCGACCAGCGGGCCCAGCGACGTCATCTTCTGCGCCACCGCGCCGTAGTCGCGCTCCACTTCGACGAGCTTCGGCATCGTCACCCCCGGCACCGGCTCGCACTCCCCCTCACGCCAGTCGCGCACCACGCCGTGCGGGTTCGCCATCGCGTCTGGGGTGTCGTGCGAGAGCGGCACCGCCACCACGTCGCTGCGGACCCCGAGCCGCGGACCGGCCAGCTCGGAGAACCTCTGGGCGATCGCCTTCCACGCATCCCAGTCGGTGCGGGTCTGCCACGGCGGCGCGATCGCCGGGTTGAAGGAGTGCACGAACGGATGCATGTCGGTGGTGGAGAGGTCGTGCTTCTCGTACCAGGTGGCCGCAGGCAGCACCACGTCGGAGAACAGCGTGGTCGACGTCTGCCTGAAGTCGAGGGTGAGCAACAGGTCGAGCTTGCCGACCGGCGACTCCTCCCGCCAGGTGACGTCGCGTGGCCGTAGCCCCTCGGGAGTCTCCTCTGCCCGCACGCTGGAGTCGGTGCCGAGCAAGTGGCGCAGGAAGTACTCGTTGCCCTTCGACGACGACCCCAACAGGTTGGCGCGCCAGATCGAGAGCACCCGCGGGAAGTTCTCGGGAGCGTCGGGGTCCTCCCCTGCAAAGCCGAGCCGTTGCTCGCGGAGCTGCTCCACGACGTACTCACCGACGGGCTTGCCCACCTCCCGCGCCTCGTCGGCCAGGTCGAGCGGGTTGCGGTCGAAGGTGGGGTACGTCGGCGCCCACCCCATCCGCGCCGCCTTGGCGATCACGTCGGCGGTGGTGAGCCCCTCGAACGACGAACCGGAATGGGCCGCGAGCGTGTCGGCACCGAACTGGTCGTAGCGGAACTGGTCACCGTTGAGGTACCAGTAGGCGGTCTGGTTCATGTTGCGCGGCGGCCGCGACCAGTCCAGCGCGTTGGCCACCTGGTTGTAGCCGGTGATCGGACGCACCTTCTCCTGGCCGACGTAGTGCGCCCAGCCGCCACCGTTGACGCCCTGGCAGCCGGTGAGCGTGGTCAGCGCGAGGAACGCGCGATAGATGGTGTCGGAGTGGAACCAGTGGTTGGTGCCCGCGCCCATCAGGATCATCGAGCGTCCCCGTGACTCCTCCGCGTTGCGCGCGAACTCACGACCGATCCGGGCCGCGGCAGCAGCCGGTACGCCGGTGATCGGCTCCTGCCACTGCGGGGTGAAGTCGGCGTACTGCGCCAGCAGCAGCTCGAAGACCGTGGTGACCAGGTGGCCGTCGACCCTGCGGGCCGGCACCTCCACCGTGGTCGTCGACGGCAGCCCGTCGATCTCCCCGAAACGCGGCAGCTCGACGGTGACCGTCTCGTCGCCGAGCCGGAGCAGCGGGTCGACACCTTCGAGATCGAGGTTCCATCGACCCTTCCCGCTCTCCCCGAACCGGTGCCCCAGACTCCCGTTCGGCACCACCGGCCTGCCGTCGGCATCGAGCAGCACCGTCCGGAACGCCGCGTTCTCACCCCCACCGTCGGTCGAGCCCTCACCGTCGGTCGAGCCCCCACCGTCGGTCGAGCTTGTCGAGACCCCACCCCCGTCGGTCGAGCCCCCACCGTTGGTCGAGCTTGTCGAGACCCCACCGCCGGTCGGGACCAGGTCCTCCGCCGTGAGGAACTTCCCCGCCCGGTGAACGCCCTCGCCCTCATCCAGCTTCACCAGATAGGGCAGGTCGGTGAACCGCTTCACGTAGTCGACGAAGTAGGGCACCTCCCGCTCCACGAAGAACTCCTGCAGGATCGTGTGCCCCATCGCCAGGGCCAGGGCTCCATCCGTGCCGGGGTTGACCGCCAGCCAGTCGTCGGCGAACTTCACGTTGTCGGCGTAGTCGGGCGAGACCGCGACCACCTTCTGCCCGCGATAGCGCGCCTCGGTCATCCAGTGGGCGTCCGGGGTGCGGGTCACCGGCACGTTGGAACCCCACATGATCAGGTAGCCCGCGTCCCACCAGTCACCGGACTCCGGTACGTCGGTCTGGTCACCGAACACCTGCGGCGAGGCCACGGGGAGGTCGGCGTACCAGTCGTAGAAGCTGAGCATCGTGCCACCGACCAGGTGCATGAAGCGGGCCCCCGAGGCGTGGGAGACCATCGACATCGCCGGGATCGGCGAGAAGCCGGCCACCCGGTCCGGCCCCCACCGATCGATCGTGTGCACATGGGCGGCGGCGACCATCTCCACGGCCTCGTCCCAGGTCGCCCGGACCAGGCCGCCCTTGCCCCGCGCCTTCTTGTACGTCGCCGCCCGCTGCGGGTGATCGACCACGTGCGACCACGCCTTGACCGGGTCGCCGTCGTGCTGGCGCTTGCCCTCTCGATACATCTCCAGCAGCACGCCGCGGACATAGGGATAACGGATCCGGGTCGGCGAGTAGGTGTACCAGGAGAAGGCGGCACCTCGCGGGCACCCACGCGGTTCGTACTCCGGCCGGTCGGGACCTGTGGAGGGGTAGTCGGTCTGCTGGGTCTCCCAGGTGATGATCCCGTCCTTGACGTAGACCTTCCACGAGCAGGAGCCGGTGCAGTTCACCCCGTGGGTGGAGCGCACCACCAGGTCGTGGCTCCACCTGTCGCGGTAGAAGTCATCGGCATCGCGGCCGCCTCTGCGGTGCAGGCTGCGCAGGTCCTCGCTCACCTCCCCCGGGTGAAGAATCGGCGCGATCCGACAAGTAGGTCGGTCAGCGCGTTGTCCAGTCCCGGGGCGTGGTTCACGCGGTCTCCTCCTGGGGGTCGTCTATCAGGTGTCGGACACTCGTGAGGGTGAGCACCAAGGTGAGCGCCGCGGTCACCGCCAGCAGCCACAGCCCGATGGCATAGGACTCCGTGCGGCCGTAGATGTAGCCCATGAGCAACGGTGGCGCGAAGCCGCCGAGGCCGCCTGCCGCACCGACCAGTCCGGTCACACTTCCCACCTGTGCCGGATCGGTCGCCTGGGCGATCAGGGCGAAGGTGGCACCGCTTCCGGCACCCAGCGCGGCCGCCATGAGCAGGAAGGCCGTGGTGCCGCGCACGTCCATCGGCGGATTGGTCGCCGCGACGGCCGCGCAGATCGTGACCAGGGCGAAGCATCCGGCGAGCACCCAGACGGTGGAGAACCGGTCACAGAGCCAGCCGCCGAGTGGGCGCATCACCACGGCGACCGCGACGAAGCCGGCCATTCGGTTGCTCGCGTCGGCAGCGGTCAGGTCATGGGCCGTCTTGAGGTACGCCGGCAGATAGACCGAGAACGCCACGTAGCCGCCGAACGCCACCGCATAGAGGGCGCCGGCCTGCCAGGTCACCGGCAGCCGCACGGTCGCGCGCATCCGGGTCAGCATGCTGGTCGTCGGCACCTGGCGCCCAGGGGCATCTCGCAGCACCAGCCACGCGACCACGGCATAGATCGCCAGCGCAGCAGCGGCCAGCAGGAACGGCGTACGCCGCCCCAGGTTGTCCCAGATCGCGACCGTCGTGAGCGCGCTGATCGCCGTGCCCACCATGCCTGCGCCGAAGATGCCGGTCGCCAGGCCCCTGCGCTCGGGTGGGAACCAGGCGTTCACGAAGGGCACGCCGACCGCGAAGGTGGTGCCGCCGAGGCCGAGGAAGAAGCCCCCCACCAGCAGCAGCGAGTAGGAGTCCAGCGCGAAGAACGCGATGAAGAGCACCGGCACGATGGTTGCCGCCGAGACGGCGGGAAACATCACCCGCCCGCCGAAGCGATCGGTGAGCGCGCCCATCACGATGCGGCCCAGCGAGCCCACGATCACCGGCACCGCGACCAGCAGGGCCACGTCCGACTCGGTCAGCGCGCCCAGTTCCCCGGAGTCGCGATACTTGGGCCCGAGGGGGCTCAGCAGGGCCCAGGCCCAGAAGTTGACCGCGAATCCGATGGTGGCCACGGCCAGCATCAACTCGGGCGACCTCTCGGCACCCCTGTCTGCGAAACGCCCCTCCAGTGCGTTCATGGCAACCACCATGGCGCAACCTGAACCTAGTGTCGAGGGTCACACCTGCAGGAACCGTCTCGGCTTTCGGGAGTGGCTTTGCGAGAACACGTTCTCGTTTGCGACCCTTGGGTCTGTGACCGAGACCACAGCCGCGCCCCGTCCGCTGACCATCGCCGATGTCCTGGAAGCGATGGCCGACACGATTCCCGAACGGGTGGCCATCTTCACGATGGACCACCCCTACACCTTCGCCGAGATCGACGAGCGGGCCACGCGTCTGGCCAACCACCTCGTCTCGATCGGCGTGAAGCCCGGCGACCACGTCGCCGTCCACTCCGCCAACCGCATCGAGTGGGTCGACGCGTTCTACGCCTGCCTGAAGGCCCGCGCCGTGCCGATCAACATCAACTACAAGTACAAGAAGTCCGAGCTCGAGTACCTCTACGGCAACGCCGACTGCGTCGCCGCCGTGATCGCACCCGAGCACCTCGAGGCGGTCAAGGAACTCGACCTGCCCGCGCTGAAGACTCTCATCGTGCTCGACGACTCCTACGAGCAGCTGCTGGCCGCCGCCTCCCCGAGCGCACGATCACCGGGCGCACCGAGGACGACCACTACGTGCTCTACACCGGTGGCACCACCGGCTATCCCAAGGGTGTGGTGTGGCGCAACGCCGACGTCATCAAGGCCGCCCTCAACGCCAGCCGCTTCGGCGCCCCCATCGAGTCGGTGGAAGCCCTCGCTGCCGAGGCCAAGGCCAACGAGAACCCGATGACCCTGCTGGCCTGCGGCCCGATGATGCACGGTGGCAGCCAGTGGATCCTCGGCAACGCCCACGTCGCCGGAGCCTGCGCCGCGCTCTACACCGAGCCCAACTTCTCGGCCGAGAAGATCCTCGACCTGGTCGAGGCGGGCAAGGTCGTCTCCCTCACCTTCCTCGGTGACGCCATGGGCCGCCCGGTCGCCGAGGCAGTGCTGGCCGAACCGGACCGTTGGGACCTCAGCAGCCTGGTCGCGGTCTCCAACGGCGCCGCTCCGCTCTCCGAAGGCGTGCGCGAGGAGATCCGCAGGGCCCTGCCGGGCCGCTACATCCTCGACTCGTACGGCGCCTCCGAGTCGGGCGCGACCGGTTCCTACATGGACGACGGCAGCGATGGCCCGAGCGGCGCCCCGAAGTTCGGCGTCGGTCCCGACGTCGAGGTGTTCGACGCCGACTTCAAGCCTGCCGCTCCCGGGGTCGAGGGACTGCTCGGTCGCTCTGGGCCGGTGCCGCTCGGCTACTACAAGGACGAGGTCAAGACGGCCGCGACCTTCAAGGAGATCGACGGCGTCCGCTGGGTCATTCCCGGTGACGCCGCCCGCCGGGAGGAGGACGGCACCGTGACCGTGCTCGGCCGCGGTTCGGTGTCGATCAACACCGGCGGCGAGAAGGTGCACCCGGAGGAGGTCGAGGCCATCCTGCTGCGCCACGAGGACGTCTTCGACGCCGTCGTCGTCGGCACCGCTCACGAGCGCTGGGGCCAGCAGGTGACCGCCCTGGTGCAGCTGCGCGAAGGCGTCGAGATCACCGAGAAGGAGCTGCAGGACTTCTGCCGCGAGTTGATCTCCAACTACAAGGTGCCCAAGGTGATCCTCTTCGTCGACCAGGTGCCCCGCACCGCGGTCAGCAAGGTCGACTACCCGGCCAGCGCCAAGCTCGCCAACGAGCTGCTGGGCTGAGCACGACGGGCTCTCGGCAGCAGACCCGATGAGCCGCGTTGGGTGTGGTCCGGCATTCGAGGACCGCACCCAACGCGGCTCAAACACTTCCGCGGGCGTGGCAGACGTGCCGGTCGGCCCTCGTGGCGGGGCGAGCTCCCACGCTCGGCTCTGCTGACGAGATCGATGCCGCGGTGCGGTGCGGGTGCTGGCGCTCGGCGGGAAAGAGCGCTTCGGAGATCCGGTTGGCCGCCTCGGCGACGAGTGACGCCAGGCGTTCTGCACGTGCCGAACGCACCGCCACCGACACCGCGGCGACTGCGCCTCCCGGACCCATGACGGGTGCGGCCGCGTTGGTCAGCCCGATCGGGTGGAGTCGGGCCGGCAACATCATCACCCCATGATTGCGTCGGGCGCGGGCCAGGCTCTCCCGGAGACGCTGCTGCTCCTCAACGTCACAGGGCCGGGCCGCGTGCCGGTCGGCCACCCATGCTGGTGGCATCGACGCCAACAGTGAGTGGCCGCTGACCGTCGAGCAGGCGGGAACCTTCGCGCCCACCACCGACGGCACCGTGGGTAGGGCGTCGCCACCCACCTTGTCCAGGTAGTGCACGTTCCAGCCGTCCCGGACTGTCAGGTGAGCCACCCCGTGGGTCAGCCAGTGCAACTCCATCAGCGTTTCGGCTGCAGCCCCGCGAATCTCGACGACATCGGGCATTGCGCCAGCGAACCTCTCCGCTCGCCAACCGAGGCAGTAGCGGCCGTCACCGTGGGGCGCCACCCAACCGTTCGTCATCAGCGCCGACAACAGTCGGAAGATGGTCGACTGCGGGAGTCCTGTCGCCGCCGCGATCCGCTCGTGGTTGATCGGCTCGGCCGCCCGGATCGCGTCCATGACCGACGTGATGCGCTCGATCATGCCCGAGCGACTTCCCGTCGTGGGCGGACGCCGAGGCGCCACCACGGACTGAGGTCCGCGTGGCTCGGCCGGCTCCGCAGTGGGCCGACAGAGTGCCGCCAGTGGCACGCTCGGACGATTCCCGGGTCGCATTCCTTCTTCTCCGCTACGTCACGCCTCGCACGCGACCACCGCGCCCACCTGCCGTCGCGTGGTGATGTCTCGCGCGGCGACGATCACCTCCGCCATGCGCGGATCGTCGTCGGGGTCGGCGGGCAGGTCGAGGATCAGGCCGTCGCACCGACCGTCGTACCAGCGTGCCAACACAGCCGCAAGTTCAGCATGGGGACCCGACGGCACCAGGCGTTCCATGACGTCGTCGTCGAGGCAGTCCGCCATTGCCTCCCAGTTCTCGCCCTTGGCATGGCTGGCCAGGCGGGCTGCCAGGTCGCCGAGGCCGAGCATCTCCAACTGCCGGGCGTAGGCCGGCGTGCTGTAGAGGAAGGCCAGGTCGGGCCGGTACGCATCACGTGCACGTGCGACGTCTGCGGCGGTCTGACCCGACAACGGTTTCGCGGCCAGGACGATCTTCGGGCCACCGTCGACACGGCCCGCACGTCGCACTCCCTCTCGACCGCGGGCAGCACCTGGCCCTGCAGGAAGTCGGAGTGTGAGGCGGTGGGGTGGCAGACGAACCCGTCGGACACCTCACCCCCGAGAGCACACATGCCCTCGTTGACGCCACCGCTCCACACCTCAGGCGCCGGATGATCGAGCGGTCCGGGGTTGAAGAACGGTTGCAGCCGGTTGAAACGATAGTGCGGCCCCTCGTGATCCAGCGGCACCCCGTGCTGGAAGGAGGCGAAGATCGCCCGCAACGAGTGGATGTAGTCACGCAACTGACTGACGGGATCGATCCACGGAGCTGAATACCGGCCGACGATGTTGCCACGCACCTGCGACGCCACCCCGAGATGGAACCTGCCACCGGAGAACCGGGACAGGCTCCATGTCGAGTACGCCGTGAGCATCGGACTGCGAGGAAACGCCACCACCATGCTGGTGCGCACGGTCAGGTCACTGGTGTGCTCCAGCGCCAGCGCACTCGTGGCGAACGGGTCGTTCAGGGTCTCCGACACGTGAAGCGTGTCGAAACCGAGCCGCTCCACGCGGCGGGCCCACCCGCCGACCTCCCCGAGCGGGAGATCGGCGGGCAGGGAGGTGATCAGTTCCATGTCATTCCTTCCGGCCAGGCTCAGGACGAGAAACGCTGAGCCATGTTCACTCGTCGAGCCCGCAGCTGCTCGGCGCGCCGGGCCGGTGTGGCCCGGGGATGCCCCTGCGGCAGTACGTCGTCGAGCTCGGCCAGGGGCACCAGTCGCACCGTGGGCGCGGCCGGAGCCGTCGGTCCGGTCACCCGCCAGTTGAACGTGCCGTTCGGGTGGCCACTCGCGTCGAGCCAGTTGACGACGCCGGGGTCACGCGTGGCGATGACAAGTCGGTGATGACCGTCAGTGTCGGGCACGGCCTCTGCGTCGTTCAGGCTGATCTGTCGGTGCATGAAGTCCATCGCCTGGGCCCACGCGTTGTAGAGGGTGAATCCGAAGTAGCGCGCATCCTCGGGAGCGACGAGATCGATGACGACGACATGGTCGTCATCGATCTCGTAACGTCCGTGGGAGAAGAAGGTGTCGAGTGCAGCAACCTGGATGTGTTGCGGCTCGGTCGCCATCGAGTTCGCCTGCAGGTCGGCCTCCCTCTTGCCGCGGGTTTCCAGCCAGTAGCCGATGACGTCAGCGACGTCGGCGGCCGCCTCGTCGAGCGAGGCGATCACGTGCTCGGTGGAAGGGTGTGTCGGCAGCGCATCCTCAGCTCCGACAGCTTCGATCGTGAAGCTCCCCTTGGTCTCCTCCCAGGCGCCGAACGTCTGGTAGATCGTGACGACGGTGGCGCCTTCGATGAGCGGCAACCAGTTCTCCTCGTTGCTCGGCTCCCGGCTCAGCAGCAGCGTGAAGTTGCCGTCGGCATCGGTCTTGAGGCTTCTGTCGGTGGCGCGCTCCCCGCACCGGTGTGCGCGTTCTTGGCGTAGGCATAGCTGCCGATGGTCGTCTGCACGGCCGTGCCCAGCCGCCCCGTGATCCGGTAGTCGTAGTCACCCGAGACCTTGGCCGTCAAGTAGTAGGTGTCGGGGTTCGGATACTTGGAGTCCCACTCCGCCGCGCAGGAGTTGTGGAACCGCGGGAAGCGGGGATCCGAGTAATACATGGCAGTCGTGGTGGCGAGCGCTTCCATGCTCTTGAGGTAGCGCACCGCCTCGGCGCGCGCGACGTCATCACAGAAGTGCGGACTGGCGAACAACGTCGCTCGCACCTGCTCGACGCGACGCGTGAATCGATCCAGGGCGTCGTTGAGGCCTGCTGCGGACTGGTCGTCGACTTCGGTCATGGTTGTCTCCTCGATTTTCTCAACTGGCTCAAGAACGGTCGCCGGGCGCTTCACTGCGCCAGCCAGGCCTGGTCGTAGTGCACGAGCCCCTCCGCAGTCGGCACGATGCCGTGGACGTCTTCGGACCAGGTCAAGAAGATGCCGGTGGCCGCGAGCGGGATCCCTGGCACCTCTTCCTGCCAGAGCTTCTCGATCTTCGCCAGGACCGGCTTGCCCTCCTCGGGCGACGCCGCTTCTCGCAGTTCTGCGAGCAGTTCGTCCATCGTTGCGTTGGCAAAGCCGGACGGGTTGGTCGGCGCGTTGCTGCTGAGCGCGCCGCTGAGTCGTGCGTAGGGGTCCTCGTCCGACATGTTGTTGCCAGCGACCGCAAGGTCGAAGGCGTGGTCTGCATAGATGGTCTTCACCTGTTCGCTGATGGTCCTCTGCGCCTTGTACTCGACGGTGAACCCCACCTGCTCCAGCATGCCGGTCAGCGTGACCGCGCCAGCGGTGGCGACGGGATCGTTGCCCCCGACCAAGGAGATCTTGCCGTCGAAGCCGTCGGCCTTGGCGGCCTCGACCAGCTTCTTGGCGGCGTCCAGGTCGACCTCGACCTGTTCGACGTCGGTCTTCCACGCAGAGCTGTCAGGGAGGAGCGCCTTGGTCGGCAGACCGTAGTCGCCCTGGTTGAGGCGCCCGACGTAGACCTTGGGGTCGATGGCGAGGTTCATGGCCTGGCGGACGCGCACGTCCGCACCGGGACGCCCCTCTCGGTTGTTGACCCACAGCAGCGTGCCCAGGCCGTAGGTCGACATGAAGCCGGGCCGTCCGGCCGTGCGCGCCGCCTCGACCGTCTTCGCCTCGCGCAGGAAGGCAACATCCACATCCCCGTTGTCGAGGGAGTCCCGGCGGGCCGCGTCGGTGCCCGGCCACATCATCCGCAACTGCTCGAGGTGCGGTGCGCCGTTCCAGTAGTCCTTGTTCGCGGTCAGCAGGAGCTCCTCGCTGGGCGAGTAGCGCTGATAGGTGAACGGTCCGGCACCGATCGGCTCGAACTTCTCGGGGTCCGCGTACGACGCGGGTGCCACGATCATCCCGAGCCCACCGGCCAACTGGTTGGCGAGACCAGGCCACGGGCTGTTGAGACTGACGACCACGGTCCGATCGTCAGGCGCCGTCATCGACTTCAAGAGGCCCGAGACAAGTGCCGCCTGGTAGGCCTTCTCGTCGAGGTAACGCTGGAAGCTCGCCAGCACCGCGTCTGCGTCGACCGACGTGCCGTCGGTGAAGGTGACTCCGTCGCGGAGCGTGATCGTCCACGTCTTGTGGTCGTCGGTCTCGAGCGACTCCGCCATCCGGGGCTCGACGCTCCCGGTCTCGACGTCGTACGTCATCAGCGTGTCGTAGACCGCAGCCAGGGCGCTGCCGCCGACCGCTGCGTTTGCATAGGTCACCGTCGGGTCGAGACTGGTCGGCTCGCCGCTCTCGGCAACGGTGAGGGTGCCGCCGTCCTCCGGCTGTCCGTCGTCGGAGACGTTGACGAGACCGCTGACATAGATCGCCTCCTTCGCCCCCGGCTCGGGCTGCGACGACGAGGAGTCATCGCTCGCGCATCCGGCGGCCAGCACCGTGACCGCGAGGAGGACGACCCAGCGGTGCCGGGCTGAGCGCCGTTGCCCGTTGATGTGTGACCGGACCTTCATGACAGTGACTCCTTCATTGCTGCAAGCCGGGGCGCGATCGGACGGAATCGCCGACGTCGCCGAGGGCACTCGGGAACGGGCTTGATTGAAAGGTAGACAGTTGTCTAAAGTCAAGGGGTGATTCCAGCCGAAGACAAGCCCCGAGGGCCCAAGCAGGTCCGTCACGCAATCCTCACCGCCGCCCACACGAGGTTCGCCGAGAAGGGTTTCTCCGCCTCCCTGCGGGAGATCGCCGCGGATGCCGGCGTCAACCTCGGGCTGATCCACAAGTACGTGGGCAACAAGGAGGAGCTGATCCGCGAGATCCTCCGCCGCGACCTCAAGGTCGGAGCCGTGCTGATCAAGCGGGAGACCACGCTCCCGGAGTTGCTGCGCCGCATGTTCCTCACCGGAGTCGCCGACCCGGCGTACGTTCGCATCACCGCCTGGCTGACCCTGGAGGGCCGCACCGACCTCCTGCGTCAGGAGCAGCCGGGCAGCATGGCGCTGATCCAGGCCGCTGAGCCGTCGAGCAAGGGCGACATCCGGCTGACGACCGCGCTCGCCGCCGTCTACGGGTGGTCCCTCTTCAGCTCGGAGATCCTCTTCTTCGCCGGCATCCCGGACGAGCAGAAGGAAGAGGTCGAGCAGCGCATGGCCGACCTCCTCGCCTCACTCGTCGACCGCGAGGAAGGCGCGGCCGAAGGCAGCGGCGCCCAGGCCCCGACCGGACCCTGAGCACACTGACGATCAGTGCGCCGGCACGACCATGGGGGTGCCGGTCACCGGGTCAGGCACGATCACCGCTTCCATGCCGAAGACCTCCTCGACGACCTCGGCAGTCACCACCTCCGCCGGGGTGCCCCGAGCAATGATCCGGCCCTCGCGCATCGCCACCACGTGGTCGGCGAAGCGCGAGGCCTGGTTGAGGTCGTGCAGCACCGTGACCACGGTGCGGCCATCCTCGACCAACCCGCGCAGCAGCCGGAGCAGGTCGTACTGGTGGGCGATGTCGAGGAAGGTCGTCGGCTCGTCCAGCAGCAGGTACGGCGTCTCCTGCGCCAGCACCATCGCGATCCAGACCCGCTGGCGTTGGCCGCCGGAGAGTTCGGAGAGCAGCCGATCGGCCAGGTCCGCCACCCCGGCGGACGCCATCGCGTCGTCCACGGCCACCTCGTCGGACGGGTTCCAGGCGCCCAGCATCGACTGGTGCGCGTAGCGGCCCCGGCGTACCAGTGCCTCCACCCGGATCCCTTCCGGGCTCAGCGTCGTCTGGGGCAGGAACCCCAGTTCGCGGGCGACCTCCTTGCCCTTCCACGCGGTGACCGGACGCTCATCCAGCTCGACCGCTCCGGCCCGCGCCGGCTGCAGCCGTACCAGCGACCGCAGCAGCGTCGACTTGCCGCACGCGTTGGGGCCGACGATCGCGGTGAAGGCGCCATGGGGCACCTCGAGGTCGAGTCCGTCGACGACCAGGCGGTCGCCGTACCCCAGGCTCAGTCCACGAGCACGCAGCCGGTTCATCGGTGCCCTCCTTCCGCTGATCCCTGCGGTGCCTCGCTCCGGCACACCTCGTACCTCGGCGTACCTCCACGGGGGCTCCTCGCAGTCATCGGCGGATCTCCTTCGTCAGTAGCCACAAGAGGTAGAGGCCGCCCACGCCTGTGGTCACCACACCCACCGGCAGCATGGTGGGCGCGAGCAGGCTCTGCGCCAGCAGGTCGGAGGCGGTCAGCAGGAACGCACCCGCGAGCGCTGCGGGCAGCAGCGGCACCCCCGCTGCGGCCGCCAGCCGCCGCGCGATCTGCGGTGCAGAGAGGGCGATGAAGACGATGGGTCCGGCGATGGCCGTGACCGTTGCCGAGAGGCCGACGCCGACCAGGATCAGCATGATCCGCAACCGCCCGAGGTGGACCCCGGAAGCGATCGCCAGCTCGTCGCCCATGGCGGCCTGGTGCATCGGTCGCGACAGCACGACGAGCGCCAGGCACAGCACCACGATGATCGTCACCGGGCTGTCGATGTCGACCCAGTCGAGGCCGTTGAGCGAACCGGCCTGCCAGACGCTGGCCGAGATCGCCACGTCGAGTTCGGCACGCAGGATGATCCACGAGTTCAAGGCGGTCAGCATCGCCTGGACACCGATGCCGATCACGATCAGCCGCAGCCCGGAGAAGCCCGCCCCCGCAGACAGGACGTAGACGACCAGGGCCGCGGTCAGTCCACCCGCAATGGCGGCGAGGGTGATCGTGGCCTCGCTCGCGACCGTCAGCGTGAAGACCAGCAGTACCCCGGTGTAGGCACCGGCATCGAGACCGATGATGTCGGGGGCACCCAGCGGGTTGCGGGTGATGTTCTGGAAGATCGCCCCGGCCAGCCCCAGGGCCGCGCCGAAGACCAGGGCTGCCACGACCCGCGGCATCCGCCACTGGGTCACGGAGACGTGGATGGGTCCGTCACCGCGCAGCGCTGCCAGCACGTCGGCCGGGCGGTCCCAGCCGCTGCCGTAACAGAGCGAGATCGCCCCGACGGCGAGCGACAGCAGCAACAGGATGAGGCAGACCAGCGACGTACGCACGTCGAGGCGCAGGGTGCGGCCGGCGCCCACCGGCACGACGAGGGTGTTCACACGCCCACCGCCCCGTGTCGGCGGACCACCCAGATCAGCACCGGCCCCCGATGACCGAGGTGAGGATCGCCACGGGCACCTCACCGGTCACCAGCAGGACGCGCGCGAGCGTGTCGGAGAGGACCACGAGCAGCGGCCCGATCACCAGACACAACAGCAGCAGCCAGGTGACCGACGCCTGGGCGAAACGCCGGACCAGGTGCGGCACGATGAGGCCGACGAACATGATCGGACCAGCGACCGCCGTGGCCGTCGCGGCCAGCACCGTGGCCACCAGGAGGGCCAGGATCCGGGTGCGGACGACGGAGACTCCGAGTCCGTGCGCCACGTCGTCACCGAGCGCCACCGCGCTGAGCGGACGCCCGAGGAGCAGGGCCGCAGCAAGGGCAGCGACCAGGACCACGCACGGAATGAGCAGCGGCATCTGCTCACGCCCCGCGAGGGATCCGACCGACCAGAAGCGATAGGTGTCGAAGGTGTCCGGATCGGTCAACCGGATGCCGATCGAGAATCCGGCCAGCACCGCGGTGAGCGCGACTCCTGCCAGCAGCAGCCGGAGCGGGTCCGCGCCGCCCACGGCCTGGACGGCGAAAGCCGCAGCGGTGGCGCCGATGAACGCCACGACCAACGTGGCGGTCTGTCCGGAGACGTCGAGGAGCTGGGTGGCGATCACCACCGCGAACGAGGCACCTGCGGTGACACCGAGCAGCCCGGGCTCCGCGAGCGGGTTGCGCGTCAGGGTCTGCACCAGGGCTCCGCTGAGCGCCAGCGCGGCGCCGACCAGGATCGCGAGCATCGCTCGCGGCACCCGCACGCTACGCACCGTGATGTGCGCATTGTCGGTGGGGTCAGGACGGATCAGGGCCCGGAACGACTCGGCCACGCTCACGTCGCCCTGGCCCGCGGTGAGGCTGAGCAACACCGCTGCGATCAAGAAGACCAGGCCGCCGACGAAGACGAGCGTCGGGACCCGGTGTAGGGCGCCGCTCACTCCTCGTGTTCGTCGTGCTCGTCATCGGCGTGGCCCTCGTCCTCGTGGTCGACCTCGACGGCGCCGCGCTTCCAGTAGCCGGTGACCAGCGATGCCACGCCCAGCCCCTTCGCCCAACGACGCAGCGGCTTGATGCCGCCTGCCTCGCCTGCCGCGAAGAGGAAGACGTCGGCGGCGTCGCGATCACCGAGGTCGAGCTCCGCCACGGCATCGGCCAGCCGCGACCCGCCCGCACGGGAGAGCCAGGTGACGTCGACACCGGGCCGCTCACACAACGGGTAGGCCGTCTCCGCGAGATGGTCATGGTCGACGAGCACCTGGACGGTCACGCCCCGGGGCTCGATCCACTCGGCCTCGTCGAGCCAGCGCGCGAGCGCGGGCAGCGCCGTGGTGTCGATCGCGAAGACGTAGTGCCCGTAGGTGTGCGGGAAGGCGAGCGCTCCGGGCGGGCCGGCCAGCACGACCTCATCTCCGGGCTGGGCCGCCGTCGCCCAGTCGGACGCCAGGCCACCGGGATGGACGACGATGTCGAGGTCCAGTTCACCGGCGACCGGGTCGTGGCGGCGGATGGTGTACTTCCGCATCTGCGGAGCCGGTGCGACCCAGTCGAGCATCAACCGCTCGGGGTTGTACGTCGGGTCGTTGCGGGTGCCGTCGTCCAGCGGGAAGACGACACCGACGTGGTCGTCGCAGGCATAGGAGTGCAGCACCCGGATCTCCGGGCCGGCCAGGGTCAGCCGCAGCATGTGGGGCGTGACCTCGGTCCGGGAGACGAGCCGAGTGGTCCGGATCTGCGTGGCGTAGGGGATCCGGACGGTCCCGCGCCCACCGGTCTGGTGGGCGCGGACCAGCGGGCCCGGGTTGGTGCGGTCCTGTGTCACTGGAGTTCCTCGGCGAAGGCCTCGCCGAACGCTTCGTCGATCGCGTCCAGGGTGAGCAGCGCCGACTTGTAGGTGGCGGCCTCGCTGTAGCGGATCGGGATCACGTGACCCGCCTTCACGGCCGGGAGGTTCTTCCACAGCGGCGAGTCCAGCACGTACTGCACCGCGTCGGAGATCGTGCCGTCGTTGTCCAGCGTGTAGGTGATGTAGTCGGCATCCTTGAAGCTCGAGGGCAGTTCCTCGATGGAGGAGTACTCGGAGACCTCGGCGGCACCGCCGTCGCTGGCGTCCTTGACCCCGCCGTAGTAGTTCGCACCGACGTCACCGACGATGTGGGTGCCGTAGGAGCCACCGAACTCACGCTGGAACTCACCCGCGGTGAGGTCCCCGTAGGCGCCCAGGTGCCCGAAGTCGATGCCGTCGAGCACGTCGGCGTACTTCTCCTTCAGCTCGTCGGCCTTGGCGTAGTAGGTCGCCTTCTGCTCCTCCCAGTTGCTGAGCACACCCGCCGCTTCGGCCTGCCGCCCGCCGAGCTCCTTCCAGGAGTCCGGCACGCTCGGGCCGAGGACGACGACAGGGGCGATCTTCTCGAGACGCTCCATGTTCACGTCGCCCAGCACGGGGAGCGGAACGCCCAGGATGATCACGTCGGGGTCGACCTTCTCGACCGCGTCGTAGTTCACCGTGTCGGCGGTCTCGCCCATGATCTTCTCGGTCGCCTCATAGGTGGCGCGGTCCTCGTCGGTCATCATCGGGACGCCGCGGCCCCACTCGGAGATGCCCACCAGCGGTGCATCTGCCTCAAGCATCACCGGCACCGCATAGCCGGTCGCGATGACCCGCTCGGGCTTCGCAGGGATCTCGATGTCGCCGTTCTCGGCAGTGAAGGTGACGGTCTCACCCTCGACCTTGGCCTCGCTCTCGCCTGCCCAGCAACCACTCAGCGCGAGTCCGAGGGTGGCTGCTGCCAGGACGGCGGTGGCACGGCGGACTGTGGGACGTGATCGCATGACGCTTTTCCTTAGTGGTGTTCCAGGCGCACCCGTGGTCGATGCACGCCCTGGATTCGGGCACGACGGCTCGCTGGTCGGGATACCTGCACGACCAGCGCAAGGTGAGGCTAGCCTTATCAACGATCGTATCCGTGTCGTACAGGAGTCAGATGGTGTCGCCCAGAGGACAGTCGGACGCGCTGACGACCTCGCACACCGCCAGCGACGTGGGCGAGATCACCGTGCAGGAGTACGGCTACGGCCTCGGCCCGCCGGACGGCATCCTGGTGCTGCGTTATCCCCCGGACCGGACCATCCCGGACTTCCCCGAGGATCGTGACGACTTCCTGCACCAGGTCTTCTGGTCGCCCGACGGCGTCCTGGTCGCCCGCCGCGGTGGCACGGCGCGCTTCGTCTCCTCCGGCGAGATGCTCTGGGTGCGCCGCGGCGTCGTCGCCGAGGTGCGCGGACTCGGCCTCCAGACGGTGCTGCGGGTGTGCGTACGTCGCGCGCCCGCAGCCCTCACCGCGTTGCCGGCCGCAGCGTTGACCCCCGATGCGCAGGTGTGCGCGAGGCTGTCCGCGCTCGCACGACCGGGCGTCAGCGAGGCCGACGGCCTCCGCGCGCGGGTCGACATCCTCACCGCGTTGGCCGAGGCCCCGGCGGTCCAGATCGATCATGCGGGAGTGGGTGAGACCCCCGCCCACATCGTGACCCGGGCGCTGCTCTCCGAGCCCGCCGACACGACCAGCCTCGCCGACTGGGCAGAGCGGCTGCACGTGAGTGCGAAGACACTGCAGCGCGACCTCGAGCGCGAGTTCGCGACGACCTTCACCGTGCTGCGCACCCGGATCCGGCTCCGGGCTGCCGTTGCCCTGCTGCACGACAGGTCGGTCACCGAGACGGCGCACCTGGTCGGCTACGCGAGCGCCTCAGCGTTCGTCGCCGCCTTCACCCGCGAGTTCGGCGAGACCCCCGGCCGCTACGTCGCCGGGGACCACGCCGATTCCGCCTGAGCGTCGGCTCAGAACACGTTCTCAGACGCCGAGGCCGGTGGCGACGAAGGCGTCGTACGACGGGGCGATGGTGGCTGCGGGACCGACCTGGTCCGCGACGGCGTCCAAGGTCTTGAGGCCCATGCCGGTGTTGATGACGACGGTCTCGAGGCTGGTGTCGAGCTGGCCGGTCTCCACGAGCTTCTTGAGGACGCCGACGGTGGTGCCGCCAGCGGTCTCGGTGAAGATGCCCTCGGTACGGGCGAGGAGCAGGATGCCCTCACGCACCTCGTCGTCGGTGATGTCCTCCACCGCACCGCCCGTCTGGCGGCAGATGTCGAGCACGTAGATGCCGTCGGCCGGGTTGCCGATGGCGAGGCTCTTGGCGATGGTGTCGGGCTTCACCGGGCGGATCGCGTCGACGCCGGCCTTGTAGGCCACGGAGACGGGCGAGCAGCCGGTGGCCTGGGCGCCGAAGATCTTGACGGGCTTGTCCTCGACGAGGCCGAGCTTCACGAGCTCCTGGAAGGCCTTGTGCACCTTGGTCAGCTGCGAGCCCGAGGCGACGGGGATGACCACCTGGTCGGGCAGGCGCCAGCCGAGCTGCTCGGCGATCTCGTAGCCCAGCGTCTTCGAGCCCTCGGCGTAGTAGGGGCGGACGTTGACGTTGACGAACGCCCAGCCCTCCTCCTCGGCAGCGATCTCCTGCGCCAGCTTGTTGACGTCGTCGTAGTTGCCGTCGACGGCAACCAGGGAGTCGGTGTAGACCGCCGAGTTGACCTGCTTGGGCTTCTCCAGGTTGCTCGGGATGAAGACCACCGTCTTGATCCCGGCCCGGGCACCGGCGGCGGCCACGGCGTTGGCCAGGTTGCCGGTCGACGGGCAGGCGAAGACCTTGGCGTCGAACTCGCGGGCGGCGCTCAGGGCGCAGGCGACCACGCGGTCCTTGAACGAGTTGGTCGGGTTGGTGGAGTCGTCCTTCACCCACAGGTTGTCGATGCCCAGGCTGGCGCCGAGGTTGTGGGCCTTGAGCAGCCGGGTGAAGCCGGGCTCGGTGTTGGGACTCTCGGTGATGTCGGTGGGCACCGGCAGCAGCGCCTGGTAGCGCCAGATGTTGGCCGGGCCGGCCTCGATCTCCTCGCGGGTGATCACCGGGAACTCATAGGCGACCTCCAGGGGGCCGAAGCACTCCGGACACGCATAGTGCGGGCCGAGCTCGAGCTGATGGCCGCACTCGCGGCAGGCGAGGCCGACAGCGTTGCCGAACGCGCCCTCACGCAAGCCCTTGGTGCTGGTGGTCTCGCTGGTCAATGCGCTCATGAGTACCCTCCTCCTCATCTTCCCCGAGCGACGTTCGCACCGGGCCGGAATTGGCACCTTTTCCACGACTGGCGATGGTTGGTCGTCAAGGGATTCGTGGCGGTTGCCGGGACTTCACAGGGCCGTTCCCTCAGTCCCTCTCGATGAGCAGATGCCAGCGTACGCCCGTCATCTCACGATGTGCGCACCGGGTCCGCCATGCGGACATGACAGGCTGGACGCATGGAGTTCCTCGCCCCCGACGCCCCCAGCGGTACGCCGCTCTCGTGCGTGCTCTCCCCGCGTCGCGGTCGGTCTGGACTTCGACGGCACCCTCGCCCCGATCGTCGACGACCCCGCGCGGGCGTGGATCCACCCGGACGCCCCCGAGCTGGTGGTCGCGCTGGCCGAGAAGGTGCGCAGCCTCGCCATCGTCACGGGCCGGCCCGTCGGCCAACTGCTCGAGCTCAGCGGTCTGGAGGCCATCGGTCGCGACGTGGCCCGGCACGGTCAGGTCCTGGAGGTCCACGGCCAGTACGGCAACGAACACTGGACCTCCGCACACGGCATGGTGCACTCGCCCACTCCCCGGCCGCCCTCGCCCATTTCGTCGCCGCACTCCCCGGCAGGCTGACCGCGGCAGGGGCTGCGGACGCATACGTGGAGACCAAGCCGCTCGGGGTCGCCGTACACACCCGGCGGATGATCGATCCGTCGGCTGCCTTCGATCGGATCTGCGCACCGCTCACCGCACTCGCTGCCGAGCACGGACTCGACGTGGTGCCGGGCCGCCACGTGGTCGAAGTGCGGGTTCCGGGCCCCGACAAGGGCGACGCCGTACGACGCCACGCGGCCGAGAGCGCCGCCACGGGCTACCTCTTCGCGGGTGACGACCTGGGCGACCTGGCCGCGGCCGCCGCGGTCGGCGAGCTACGCGGCCGCGGACTCACCACCTTGGTCGTGTGCGCGACGTCGGACGAGGAGCCGGGACTACGCGAGGTCGCCGACATCGCGGTCCCCGGCGTCGACGGGATGATGGCCTTCCTGCGCCAGCTGCTGCTCGACGCGCAGGCTCAGCTGGCGTAGTCGGGCGTGAGGATCAGGGTGAGCCGGTCGAACCGCATCGGTTCCACGGCCGGCATCAGCCTCTTGATCCCGAGGTCCTTGCCGAGCTGTTTGGCAGCTCGCTCCAGCCGCGGCGGGTAGTAGACGGTGGTGGCGGGGATGGTGCCCCTCCAGTTGTCGGAGCCCACGACCTGCCAACCGGCCTCGGTGACCTTGGTGGCCGTGCGTCCGGCGAGGCCGGAGATGTTGGAGTTGTTGTAGACCTCGACGTAGATCTGCCCGCGCTTGATCGCAGGCTTCTTCTTCTTGGGCTTGGTCGTCTTCTCGGGGGTGGGCTCGGCCGTGGGGGGCACCACGGGCTGGCTGACGACGGCGACCTTCTCCTTGTCGTCGTCGCCCTGGGTGGCCACGAACGCGATGCCGGCCACGGCGACCGCGGCAACGCTGAGCAGGACGATCGGGGAAGGGGCGGTCATCTCAGACCTCGAAGCCGAGACGACGGGCAGAACGCTGACGCTGGCGGGCGGCGCGCAGACGCCGCAGCCGGCGCACCAGCAACGGGTCGGCGGCGAGCGCCTCCGGCTTGTCGATGAGCGCGTTGAGCACCTGGTAGTAGCGGGTCGACGACATGTCGAACTTCTCGCGGACGGCCTGCTCCTTGGCACCGGCGTACTTCCACCAGTGGCGCTCGAACTCGAGGATGTCGGCGTCGCGCTGCGACAGGTCGCTCGCGGCGGCGCTGCTGCCGGTGGTGACGGATTCTGCGGCGTCCATGTGGTTCGACCCCTCGAAGCTGCTCGCGGATGCTTGCGCCGTGGAGTCTACGCGTCCAAACAACAACGTTGTGATTCGTCGCTGGCGTGTCCCGAACGCCCCGAATCACACCCGTCCCACTGGACACCAGCAGGCACCGCGACGAAGATTCCTCCGGGAGGATCAGCCCGGGCCCTGTGGCCCCAACGGATGGGATCCATGCATGAGCAACACGACGAATGCAGCTCGCCTGCGCGACCTTGAGCGATTCGCCAACCTGACCGACGAGGAGATCAACCTCATCGCCGACAACGGCACCGCGGTGAACATCCCCGCCGACTGGTCACTGATCTGGGAGAAGACTCCAGCAGACAAGGCCTACCTGATCCTCGAGGGCGAGGTCTCGGTGCGCCACGGACGCGAGGAGATCGCCCGGCTCGGCGCGGGCGACACGGTGGGAGAGGCGGCGATCGTCAGCCACAAGCTGCGCAGCGCCTCGGTGGTCTCGGTGACCCCGCTCAAGGTCCTGCACTTCACCTCGGAAGCGGTGCAGTCCCTGCTCGACACCGTCCCGAGGTTCCGCGATGCGCTGGAGGAGACCACCCGCCAGCGCCTCGGCAGCTGACGCCGCTCGACGTCAGGCGACGCCGGAACGCAGGTAGTTGAGGACCGCGTGCACCCTGCGGTGCGCGCGGTCATCGGCATGCAGTCCGAGCTTGGCGAAGATCCGCTGCGTGTGCTTCTCCACGCCGCCCTCCGTGACGTGGAGGGCGGCGGCAACGGCCGAGTTGGAGTGGCCCTGGGCCATCAGCGCGAGCACCTCCGCTCCCGCGGGGTGAGGGTCGCGACCGGGTCCCTGCGCCTGCCCATCAGCTGACCGACCACCTGCGGGTCGAGCGACGTGCCACCGTCGGCCACGTCGGCCAGCGCGACCAGGAAGTCGTCGACATCACCGACGCGATCCTTCAACAGGTAGCCGACGCCGCCGTCTCCCCGGCCAACAGGTCGTCGGCGTAGGAGACCTCGACGTACTGGCTCAGCACCATGATCCGGGCCTCGGGCCAGGCGCCGCGCACCTCGACCGCGGCCCTCAGGCCCTCATCGGTGTGCGACGGCGGCATCCGTACGTCGACCACGCCCACCTCGGGACGGTGCTCGAGCATCGCGGCCACGAAACCCGGACCGTCACTGGCCTGGGCAACGACCTCGTGCCCGCCCTCGGACAGCAACAGGGCCAGGCCCTCGCGGAGCAGCACGGAGTCGTCGGCGATCACGATGCGCATGCCCCCAGCATCAGGCATCGGGCCGATCAGGTCAGCGGCACCCGGGCCCGAACGGTCGTCGGGCCGCCGTTCGGCGAGTGCACGTCGAGGGTCCCGCCGACGGCGGTGAGCCGTTGCTGCAGGCCGGCCAGACCCTGCCCCTTGCCGGGGTGCGCGCCGCCCTGACCGGCGTCGGTCACCTCCGCGACCACCGCGTCACGGTCCACGACCACCCGCACCCGAGCCCGGTCCACGCCGGCGTGCTTGGCCGCGTTGGTGAGCGCCTCGGAGACGGTGAAGTAGACGGCCGTCTCGACCTCGGGCGGCAGCGCGGCAGGCAGGTCGCGGTGCAGGTCGACCTCGACCGCGCTGCGGGCTGCGAGCTCGTCGAGGGCCACGGCGAGCCCGCGGTCCACGAGCAACGGCGGGGCGATCCCGCGAGAGAGCGCCCGCAGCTCGTTGACCGTCTCCCGGGTGTGCTGCTGCAGGTGCGCGAGGATCTCCGCCGCGCCGTCGGGGTTGTCGGCGAGCTGGCGCCGGGCCCGACCCAGGTCCATGTCCATCCGCACCAGCCGTTGTTGCGGCCCGTCGTGGATGTCACGCTCGAGTCGGCGCAGGGAGACCGCCTCGGCGGCGTGCGCGGCCTCGCGGGCACCCTCCGCGCGCCGTACCTCCGACAGGAGTTCCGCGCGGCTGTTGAGCAGGACGCTGGCGAGCGATGCGTGCAGCCAGGCCACGGCTCGCACCACGAAGGGCAGGGAGACGAGGGCGACCAGACCGATGACGGTGGTGAGGGTGACGTCGGCAGTGCGGCCGTCGCCCAGCCCGAGCAGCTCGGCCAACGGCTCGTCGTCGTCGCTGCGTGGGATCCAACGCTCCCAGAACCAGTAGGTCAGGCCGGTGAGCGAGGCGGCCCACCACACCGTGACGACCACGAAGGCCACCAGCCCGCTGACGAATCCGACGACGCCCCACACCAGGTCGAGCCACGACTGCGGGTCGCGGAGCCGTCGCAGCGCACGCACCCAGGGGTTCTGGCTCGGGCCGCCCCCGCGGTAGTGAACGGCGGGGAAGACCCGGCCCTGCAGCTTGCGCAACCGCAGTCGTTCGAGCTGGGCGAGGCCGCTCGAAGCGAGCACCGTCGCGCCGAGGATCGGGATGCCGATCCAGATGACCAGGGTGCCGAGGCCGAGGGCGACGCCGACGACCGTGAGCACGAATCCGGCCAGGCCCAGTGGCATCGCCGTCATGGCGTAGAGGGTGTCTTGCCCGAGGCGGGTGAAGAATCCGCCCGAGCGCCCCTGCAGGCGCCCGGAGCCGGTGCTCAGCGTGTCGTTGGTTTCCATGTGTCGAATCATTCTGCGTCCATGCCCCGGAATCGATCCAGTGGGCCCGAGACTTGTCTGTCGGGCCAGCCCGACATCCGAACCTGCACTTGGATCCCGCGAACCTGCACTTGGATCCCGCGAACCTGCACTTGGATCCCGCGAACCTGCACTTGGATCCCGCGAACCTGCACTTGGATCCCCGAGGAGCGCCTCAGTGCAGGTTCGGCGCCTCCAACTGAAGGTTCGGGAGATCCAACCGAAGGTTCGCGGGGTTTGCATTACGGCTAGGGTCAGGGGCATGACCGGTTCGGCGGACCTCGTGATCGTCGCCAACCGCCTGCCGGTCGACCAGGTCCGCAGCGCCACCGGCGAGGTGGCCTGGCAACGCTCGCCCGGCGGGCTGGTCAGTGCCCTCGAGCCGGTGATGCGTCAACGTGACGGCGCCTGGATCGGCTGGCCGGGAGTGGCCGAGGACGAGGTCGGCTCCTACGACCCGTTCACGGAGGACGGGCTGACCCTGGTGCCGGTCGGGCTCTCGGGCGCGGAGATCGAGGAGTTCTACGAGGGCTTCTGCAACGCCACCTTGTGGCCGCTCTACCACGACGTGGTCGCGCCCCCGGAGTTCCACCGCGAGTGGTGGGACGCCTACGTGCGGGTCAATCGGCGCTTCGCCGACCGAGCCGCGGAGATCGCCGCTCCCGGCGCCACCGTGTGGGTGCACGACTACCAGTTGCAGTTGGTGCCCCAGATGCTCCGCGAGATGCGCCCCGACGTCGCCATCGGCTTCTTCCTGCACATCCCGTTCCCTCCGTCCGAGCTCTTCATGCAGGTGCCCTGGCGCAAGGAGATCCTCGAGGGCATGCTCGGTGCCGATCTCGTCGGCTTCCAGGTCTCGGGCGCGGCCGCCAACTTCGTCCGCCTCACCCGATCCTTGGTCGGTCTGCGCACCCACCGCGACATGGTGATGACCCAGGACCGGCGCTCGGTGCGGGCGACCGCCTATCCGATCTCGATCGACGTGCAGCACTTCGAGAAGCTCGCCGGGAGCGAGTCCGTGATCGCCCGTGCCGCCCAGATCCGCAGGTCGCTCGGGGATCCCGAGCGGATCCTGCTCGGGATCGACCGCCTCGACTACACCAAGGGGATCCTGCCCCGCCTGCGCGCCTACTCGGAGTTGGTGGCGGAGGGCGAGTTCCGGATCGGCGAGACCGTCTTCGTGCAGGTCGCGACGCCGTCGCGCGAGCGGGTCCAGCAGTACCAGGTGCTCCGCAACCAGGTCGACCAGTTCGTGGGTCGGGTCAACGGCGACCTCGGCGCCCTCGGCCGGCCCGCCATCTCCTACCTGCACTCGTCGTTCCCCCAGCACGAGATGGCTGCGCTCTATCGCGCGGCCGACATCATGGTGGTCACGCCCTTCCGCGACGGCATGAACCTCGTCGCGAAGGAGTACGTCGCCTGTCGCCTCAACGACGACGGCGCCCTGGTGCTCTCCGAGTTCGCCGGCGCATCCGAGGAGCTCTCCCGGGCCTGGCTGATCAATCCCTACGACATCAACGGCATGAAGTCGACCATCCTGGCCGCTTCCCGCGCCGACCCGAAGGACACCACCCGGCGCATGAAGGCGCTGCGGCGAACGCTGCGCGACAACGACGTGGCCCAGTGGGCGACGAACTTCCTCACGGCACTCGAGGAGATGCGCCAGCTTCAGTGAAGCCCAGCCAGCCAGTCCAGGAGCACCTTCGTGGTCGCTGCGGGCTGCTCCTGCTGCACGTGGTGGCCGGCGCCCGGGATGACGGCCTCGCTCAGGTCCGCGAAGAGTGACCGGTCGACCTGGGTGAACTTGCGCACCGGGTCCAGCTCCCCGATGAAGAGCAGCGCCGGCTGGTCGATCCGCACCCCGAGCCACCGCGACTCGAAGGCCCAGTCCGCATCGGCAGCACGGTAGGAGCCGAATCCACCCGCGAACTCACGGCCTGCTCCACCGCGCCGGAACCCCTCGGCGTACGTCGCGAAGTCGGCCTCGGTGAGCCACGACCACGGCAAGGCCGGCGCAGGCGCCAGCGCATCGAGATAGCTCGAGGAACCGGCAGCGCCGAAGACCGAGAAATAGTTGCCGCCGGCCGACAGCGCCCAGAGCAGGCGGCGCAGGAACTCCTCGACGTGCTCGCCACCGAGATCGCGTTCCGCGACCCCCGGCGCCTGGAAGTAGTGCAGGTGCAGGAAGTGCTCCTCCCCGAGGGTGGCCCACGCCGCTGAGGGCGGGGCGTCCTGAGGCAGGTCGGCGAACGGCACCGTGCCGGCGACGGCCCGCACCCGATCGGGGTGGTGGCGGGCCAGGTTCCACGCATACTTGGCCCCGAAGTCCTGACCGACCACCACCGCCTGCTGCGCGCCGAGGGAGTCGATCACGCCGAGCAGGTCCTGTTCGATCGCCTCCGTGGTCCACGGCCCGTCAGCGGGACGCTCCGAGCCGCCGTAGCCCCGGGTGTCGATCGCGACGGTCTGCCAGCCCGCCTCCGCCAACGGTGCCATCTGGTGGCGCCAACTCCAGGCCGATCCGGGAAAACCGTGCACCAGCAGCACGAGTGGGCCGGTGCCGGCGGTCCGGGCGGAGAGCCGAATGCCGCCAGCGTCGATGTCGCAAGTCTCGATGAGCGTCATGGGACCACTGTGGCAGCGAATCGTCGCAGGCGTGACCCGGACCACACTCTTCGGAAGTAAGGCATGCCTAAACCCATGCTAGGGTCCGTTCGTCTGATGAAGGTAAGGCATCCCTAATCAAGATGCCGCCCACGAACCTCCAGGAGTCCCCGTGTCCCCGCTTCGCTCCGTCACGCCCAACCCCCGCGTGAGCGTGATCGTCCCGGCCTTCAACGAGGCCGCCAACCTCGAGCGCGTCCTGCCCACGCTTCCCTCCGTCCACGAGGTGATCGTGGTCGACGGCGAATCCACCGACGGCACGGCCGAGGCAGCGCGTCGCACCCTCCCCGGCTGCACGGTGATCAAGCAGACCCGCAAGGGCAAGGGAAATGCGCTCGCCTGCGGCTTCGCCGAAGCCACCGGCGACATCATCGTCATGTTCGACGCCGATGGCTCGGCCGACGCCCGGGAGATCGAGTTGATGGTCGCCGCGCTCGTCAACGGCGCCGACTTCGTCAAGGGCAGCCGGATGCTGCACGGGGGCGGCAGTGCCGACCTCACCGGCGTCCGCTCCGTCGGCAACCGGGCGCTCACCAAGACCGTCAACGTACTCTTCCGCACCCGCTACACCGACCTCTGCTACGGCTACAACGCCTTCTGGCGCGACACGTTGGAGACCTTCGACCTGCCAGACCCCACCATGACCGGCGAGCCGCAGTGGGGCGACGGGTTCGAGATCGAGACCCTTCTCAACTGCCGGGCGGCCGCGGCCCGGATGACGATCCTCGAGATCCCCAGCTTCGAGCACAGCCGCATCCACGGCCTCAGCAACCTGCGCGCCTTCCACGACGGCGTACGAGTGCTGCGCACCATCAACACCGAGCACCGGCGCCTGCGCATCCAGCGCCACGGCACCCGCCATCTCGGTGCGAGTGCCCGCTTCTCCGAGCGCCCCCGGCGGCAGCTCGCCACCGCCGCTGCCGATGGCGCTGCCTGAGCAGCCGGTCGAGCGGGGCCTCCCGACCCCCAGCATCGCGGTGGTCATCTGCACCTGGACCGCGGACCGGCTCGACCTGCTGCGTGCCGCGGTCGGGGAGTCGCTGGCCCAGCTCGGCCGCTGCGACGAGCTGGTCGTGGTGATCGACCACAACGAGGTGCTCCGAGCACAGTTGGCGCGCGAGTGGCACGGCACCCGTGCCCGCGTCGTCGGCAGCGAGGGGCCGCGCGGCCTCTCCGGGGCCCGCAACACCGGGGTGGGCGCGACGAAAGCCGACGTGCTCGTCTTCCTCGACGACGACGCCCTCCCGTCCGCGGGCTGGCTGGGCACCCTCCGCGAGGCCTTCGAGGACGCGACGGTGGCCGCGGTCGGCGGGGGCGTCGTCCCCCGCTGGTCGGCCGAACGACCCACCTGGTTCCCCGACGAGTTCGGCTGGGTCGTCGGCTGCGACTACACCGGCCTGGCCCCCGACGGCGCCGAGATCCGCAATCCGATCGGCGCCAACATGGCCGTCCGTCGTGACGTCCTGCCCTTGGGGATCCCTTCCGCACCGAGCTGGGCCGCGACTCCGCCCGTCCGTTGGGCTGTGAGGAGACCGAGCTCGGCATCAGGATCCGTCGGCACCGGCCGGAGGGCCGCATCATCCGGGTCGCCTCCGCCCGGGTGCACCACAACGTGCCTGCCGAACGCGCCCGGCTGCGCTACGTCCTGCGCCGGTGTTGGTACGAAGGCGTCTCCAAGCGGCAGCTGACCCGAGCGGTCGGCGGTGGTGCCGGCCTTTCTGCCGAGCGTGGCTACCTGCTCACCGTGCTGCCGGCAGCCTTCCTCCGTCATCTGTGCGCTCCACTGCGGCGGGAGCCGGGCGGCGTGGCGCGCGCCCTCGTCCTGACCCTGGGCACCCTGGCCACGGCACTCGGCTACGCAGCGGGACGACGATGAACACCACTGACTTCACCCCGATCCCCGTGATCGAGGTCGATGCCGCCGACCTCGCCGACCCCGGCTGGTCCGCAGACCGACTGACCCCCAACCAGCAGGGCCAGGTGTGCCTGCGAGTACGCCACCACGGCTGGCCACTGGCCCAGCAGGTGGAGACCGGACTGGCATCGGGCGACGACGCGGTGGCGCGGGTCCGAGCGATCGTCATCGAGCACCAGGGCGTCGTGCCCGACGGCTGGCCGCACCGTTATCCCACCGCGCAGCAGCTCGTCTCCGTCGTCGTGTGCACGCTCGGTCGCGAGCCACGGCTGCGGGCCACCATCACCTCGCTGCTCGAACAGAGCCATGCCCGGCTCGAGGTGATCGTCGTCGACAACGACCCGGCCACCGGACGCACCGCCAACCTGTTGGGCCACCTCACCGACCGACGCCTGCGGATCGTCCCCGAACCACGGCGCGGCCTCTCGGTCGCTCGCAACACCGGGCTGGCCGCGGCCCGGGCAGCCTGATCGCCTACACCGACGACGATGCCGTCGCCGACTCCGGTTGGATCGCAGCACTCGTCAGTGTCTTCGCCGCCGACGACGGCCGGCTGGGCTGCGTGACGGGGCTCGTGCTGCCGGCGGAGTTCGCGACCGCCCAGCAACTCTTCTTCGAGGAGTGCTCCGGCTTCTCGAAGGGCTTCGTCGCCATGCACTGGTCACGGGGAGAGCCGGCTCCCAAGGTCGCGGCCCTCACCGTGCCCGGGCATCGAGGGATCACCTTCCCCTTCAGCGGCGGCGAGTTCGGCTCCGGCAACAACATGGCGTTCCGCGCCGACACGTTGCGCCGGTTGGGCGGGTTCGACGTCGCTCTCGGCGCTGGCAGCCCGACCAGGGGCGGAGAGGACCTCGACATCTTCCGGCGAGTCCACCTCGCCGGACACGGCATCGTCTATCACCCGGCGGCAATCGTCACCCACCACCACCGACGCGAGCACGAGGCGCTGCGCGACCAGATGTTCGGCTACGGCTCGGGCATGGCTGCGGTCATCACGAAGCAGGTGTGCAGCGGCAATCTCCTGCCCATCCTGCGGCGCCTGCCGGCCGCCCTGCGTCTGCTGCTCAGCCCGCATTCGGAGAAGAACGCCGACAAGTCCGCCCAGTTCCCCGCCGATGTCAGCCGGGCAGAGCTGAAGGGCTACCTGGCCGGTCCGTGGCTCTACCTGCGCGCCGTCCTCCGCGCCCGATCGCTGCGTCGGTGACCCCTTGACCGCAGCCGACACCGTCCCACCCCACCCGGAGGAGAAGTCCCGCTTCCAACGCAACGCGGGTGCCCTGGCCATCTCCTCCCTGTGCACGGCGCTGTTGGGCCTGCTCTACTGGATGGCTGCCGAGCAGCTCTTCGCGACGGCCGAGGTCGGCCGCGCGTCCGTGGTGGTGAGCACCGCGACGATGCTCGGCACCCTCTCCTGCCTCTCCCTCGGCGGGATGTACGAGCGCTTCCTGAGCTCGAGCGGGTCGGGCGCCACCGGACTCATCGTCCGGGGCGCCGCGCTGGTGGCGGTCACAGCGGCCGTGGTCGGCGGCGTCTTCGCGACCCTGCCGATCTCCGAGCGGCTCTTCGCACTGCCCTCCGAACGTGCGTGGTTCCCGCTCGTCGTCGTCGCCTTCGCCCTCTTCGCGCTGGCCGACCCGGTGCTCGTGGGCCTGCGCGACGCCCCTTCGTCGCTGCCAAGAACATCGGGCACGCCAGCGCCAAGCTCGCCGCGCTCCCCCTGCTCGCCGTCATCGGCATCACCTTCACCTCCGGTGACGCCACCTCGGTCTACGGCAGCTGGACCCTGCTCTCGGCCGTCGCAGCCGCCATCGCGCTCGGCTGGGCGTTGTCCCGGACCCGGCGGGCGGTCACCGGCCCCAGCCAGCTGCCACCACTGCGGTCCCTGCTCAGCCATCATGCCGCTGTCTTCGCGACCATGGTGATGGGTCTGGTCGTGCCGATGTATCTGCCCCTGGTGGTGCTCCGCCTCGAGGGGGCCGAGCACGCGGCCTACTTCGGGCTCTCCCAGGTGCTCGCCACCGGCGCCACGCTCTTCGTCCTGGCCGTGCACACCTCCTACGTCGCCGAGGCCAGTCATCCCGACACCGACACCGCAGCCTGCACGCGACGACTGGCCCAGATGACCACCACCGTCGCCGTGTTCGGCGCGGCCGTGCTGGCGTTGATCGGCCCGGTGGTGCTGGCACTCGTCGGCGGCGCCTACCGCTCCCATGCGGCCACCCACCTGGTGCTGTTCGCACTCTCGATCCTGCCCCAGGCCCTGATCGGCGCCTACGCCGTGATGAGTCGGGTGCGCAACCGGATGCGGATCCTGCTGACCGTCCAGGTGCTGTCGGTGACCGGCATGGTGACCCTCACCCCGTTCGCCATCACACGCTGGGGCATCAGTGGGGTGGGAGCCACCTATCTCCTCGTCGAGACCGTCTGCGCGGTGGTCCTGCTCGGCCCGCTGGTCCGCGCCTGGCGCGACCTCACCCGTCCGGAGCGGGCGCGGTGACCGCGTGGACGTGGCGCGGCCTGGTCCCGGCGCTCTCCGTGATCCTGCTCCTGACCCAGGTCGCCGGCTGGCCCACCGGGCCCTTCGCGCTCGGCTATCTCCTCGTGGTGCCCGGTTTCGTGGTCGCCCGGCTCTGGCGCGGCCAGGTGGCGTCGCCCGCCCTGGCGACGGGCCTGTCGCTGGCCGTGCTGCACCCTCGTCGGCAGCGCGATGCTGTGGCTGGACTGGCTGGCACCCACGTGTTGCGACCGGCGTGGTCGCCGTGCTCACCGGCGCCGCCTGGCTCGCGGTCGTGCGCCGAGACCCGGCCCCCGCGACCCTCTCGCTGTCCCGCCCCACGCGGCCGGCGCTGCCGGTCGCGGCCGTGTGGCTGGTGCTGGCGGCCGCGCTGCTCTGCTGGCTGGTCGCGCTACCCGGGATCGACCCGGATGACGCCACCCCGCGGGGCCTGCTCACCGGGGCTCCACCGACGTTCGCGATCGCCCTGACCCTGGCCCTGGCCGGCTTCCTCGCCGCCCTGCGGGTGCGCTCGATGGCCGCTGCGGTGAGCGCGCTCGTGCTGACCGGCGCGGTGTTGCGCGTGACCACGGCACTCGTCTCGCCGGAACCGATGTATGACTGGACCCAGAAGCACCTGGGGGTGGTCGACACCTTCCTCACCGCGGGCCGCATCTCGGGCTCCGTCGACATCTATCACGACTGGCCGGGCCTGTTCGCCGCCAGCGCGTGGCTGAGCGATGCCTCCGGGGTCGCGCCCGACGAGCTCGCCCTGTGGTTCACCGGCTTCATCACCGTGCTGACCGCCTTGGCGGTCCACGGACTCGCGCGGCAACTGGGCGCCGACCCGTGGGGAGCCGTCGTGGCGACGTACCTCTTCGTGGTGTGGAACTGGATCGGTCAGGACTACTTCGCCCCGCAGGCGATCGCCTTGCTTCTTCGCCGTGCTCGTGCTGCAACTGGCACTGGCCCGCGGACGACGTGAGGCGGTGCTGGCGCTGGTCCTCTTCACGGCGATGGTGATCAGCCACCAGCTCACTCCCTACTGGGTGCTGGGGGCCCTCGCCCTGATCGCGTTGCTGCGCCGGGTGAGCTGGTGGCTGGTGGCTGGATGTGCTGTGGCCGCCCTGGGCTTCCTCGGCCTCAATCTGGAGACGGTCTCCGACTTCGGCCTCTTCTCCGGTGTCGACGTGGCCGCCAACGCCCAGACCAGTGGTCGGGAGTGGAGCAGCGCCGCCCGGCAGGGCGACTCGCTCATGTCGCGCACCGCCACCGTCCTGGTGTGGGCAGCCACTGCCCTCGTGCTCGGTCTCCGCCTGCTGCGCCGCCGCCCGTGGGCCGTGGAAGCCGTGGTCGCCTTCTCGCCCCTCGCCCTGCTGCTCGCCCAGAGCTACGGCGGCGAGGCCATCCTGCAGGTGGCGCTCTACTCGCTCGCCGGTTGCGCAGCACTCTCGGGCCGGTGGTGCACCGCCTGCTGACGGCGCCCTCACGACCGGCCGGGTCGGCGTACGCCGCGGCCTCGCCGCTGCCGCTGCGGCCGGCTTCGTGGTGGTGACCACCGGAACCAGCGCGCAGGCCTACTTCGGGCCCTGGTACGTCTACCAAGTGCCGACCGCCGAGGTGGCGGTGGCGCGGGCCCTCCTCGACCAGGTCCCCAGCCCGCCTACCTGGCTCCGGCGGTGCCGGGCTGGCCCGATCGCTCGGCCGGCAGCTACGTCGACTGGGTGGCCGATGCTCCCGACTTCGATGCGAGCGCCTTCGATCCGATGCTGGCCGGAACCGACTTCACCACCGAGGAACAGCTCCAGGAGTGGGAGCACTACCTCACCCTGCGCCATGCCCGTCCCGTCTTCGTCGTCCTCTCCCCACGGATGGAGATCGTCAACGCCTACCGCGGCTTCTATGCCGAGGACGCGCTCGCGAACCTCCGCGAAGCGCTGGACCTGCGGGTGCGGTGGAGCCGGGTCCTCGACCACGAGGGCATCGAGGTGTTCCGCTTCGTCCCGCCCGGCACCGAGGAGAGCGACGCCGCCCTCTGGGAGGTCTCATGAGCGGGGTGAGCGTGGTGGTGCCGGTGCACCGGGCCGAGGCACACATCGAGGAGTGCATCGACGCCATCGCCGCCCAGACCCTGCCGCCGCTGGAGGTGGTGCTGGTCGACGACCACGGCGGTGACTCCTCGGTCGAGCTGGCCGTCGCCCGGGCGGTGCGGCACGGATTGCCGCACCGCGTGGTTCGCGCCCCACACAACCTCGGCCCCGGTGGGGCCCGCAACCTCGGAGTCGCCCGGTCACGGGGCGCGGTGGTGTGGTTCTGCGACTGCGACGACAGCGCCGACCCGGCCTTCCTCCAGACCCTCGTCGATCGACTCCTCGCCGACGACAGCACCGTCGCCGTGTGCGACACCCTGCTCTTCGGCGACGACGGCGCCGGCGCCTGGTCACGGGCAGAGCGGTCGCCGGCCGCGTCAGGTGTCGTCAGTGGCGAGCAGTTCGCCCGCGACCTCCTGGCCGACCGGGCCAAGGGGTACTCGTGCAACAAGGTCTTCCGTCGGGAGGCGCTCCGGCCGTTTGCCGAAGGCGTCGCCTACGAGGACCTCGACGCGATGGTGGCCGTCGCGCTGGCGGCAGACCGGGTGAGCCTGGTTGCCGAGCCGCTCTATCGCTACCGAGTGCGCGGCGACTCGCTCAGCCGCGTCTTCTCGACGCGCACCCTCGACCTGGTGGCGCAGTCAGCCCGGGTCGACGTCCTGCTGCGGCAGCACGGGGAGCCAATGCTGCCCGAGTCGGTGGAGCACCGCTACGCCAACGTGGTGGTCCCACTGGCCAACATGGCGGCCAGGGCCCGCGGTGCACACCCGGTCGCTCCGACTGCGCTGCACCACGCCTCGCGGCTGGTGCGGCTGCGCGACCTGCCCACCCTCCTGCGTGCCCGACGCTGGCAGCTGGCGCGAGCAGCGCTCGTGCTGCGGATCAGCGCACGTGCCTATGCGGCGGCGGTGGTCCGTCGATGACCCACGTGGTGATGATGATGGACAGTCCCGACGCCCTGGGCGGGGTGCAGCGAGTGCTGCGGTTGTTGGCCGACGGCCTCGTCGAGCGGGGCGTGCGCACCAGTGTGGTCGGCCTGGTCCCGGCCACCGTCCCGCACCGATTCCCCACGAAGAACGAGCTCCCCGAGTTCCTCGTGCACGACCACGACGTGCCGCTTCCCTACTCCCCCAACACCCGCCTGCGCCGGAGCCGACTGCTCGCCCGCGGGAAGGCTGCGGGCGTCCGCCACTTCGATGCCGGCGTCCGCCGCCTGCGCGGCCTGCTGGCCGATCTCGACGACTCCGACGACGTGGTGGTGGTTGCCCACCAGCTCCGCTGCGCCGAGTACGCCGTCGCTGCAGGCGTGCCCAAGCAGCGGCTGATCGTCGAGTACCACGACGCGCACAGCGCTGCCGAGGGCTACCACGAGCTCCCCCGCATCGACCGGGTGCACCGGGCGGCGCGAGTGCTGCTGACGCTGAGCGACGAGGACACCCGGCTGTTCGCCGCCCGCGGAGTCGGGCCGGTGAGGACCATGCGCAACCCGATCGACCTCGCCGCGCTCACCGCGACCGCACCTCCGCAGCATCGAGACCCGGTGGTCATCGCCGCCGGCCGACACACGCCACAGAAGGCGTACGACGTCCTCCTGCGTGCGTGGGCGCAGGTGGCCCCGCAGCACCCGGGGTGGCGCCTGGAGATCCACGGCGACGGACCCGACCGGGCCGCACTCACCGCGTTGGTCGACAGCCTGGGGGCACCGGCCGCCCTCCTCCCCCTGAGCAGGACCTACCGGCCCGGATGCGCCGGGCAGCGGTGCATGCACTCTCCTCACGACACGAGGGCATGGGCCTGGTGATCGCCGAGGCGATGGCCAGCGGCACTCCGACCGTCGCCACCGACTGCGGCCCCGGCGTACGCGACCTGATCACCTCCGAGGAGACAGGTCTGCTGGTGCCGACCGGTGACGTCTCCGCACTCGCGACCGCGCTGGACCGGTTGATCAGCGACGCGGCGCTGCGCCAGCGGTTGGCCGAGGCCGCCCGCTCCACGATCTCCCACCATGACGTCGATGCCGTGGTCGACGACTGGTTGCCCCTGCTTCGGCACGCCGTTCCGCGCGTTGTCGATTCCCCCAAGGAATAAGGAGAAACCCTCATGAGCACCACCCTCGACCACGCAGGCACCACCCCCGCACCGACCGCGAGCGAACCGTCACGGACGTCCGACCTCCTGGTGGGCCTGGTCCGCATCGCCCTGGGATGGGTGCTGCTGTGGGCAGGTCTCGACAAGGTCTTCGGTCTCGGCTGGCCGACCGAGCGCGAGGCGTCGGTGCTCGAGGGCAACTCTCCGACCGAGGGCTACCTGACGTTCGGCCTCAACCCGGACGGGCCGGCGCACGACCTGCTCAGTGGTTGGGCGGGGAACCCGGTGGTCGACGTCCTCTACCTGGCCGGCACCCTGGGCGCCGGGCTCGCGCTGATGCTGGGCGTGGTGATCCGGATCGCAGCCCTCGGCGGCGGCGTACTCATGGTGATGCTGTGGTTCTCGGCGCTGCCGCTGGAGCACAACCCCTTCTTCGACCAGCACCTCTTCTATGCACTCATCGCCGTGGTGGTCGCGGTCAGCCCGGCCGGTCGACAACTCGGACTCGGTCGCTGGTGGAGCGGCACTCCGTTGGTCCGCAAGGCGCCCTGGCTGGCCTGACACCTGAGCACGGGTGCGCGGGCCAAGTCACTGAAGCCTGCGCACCCGCACCCAGTCGACGAGCATCCGCGCCGGGAACTTCGTCGTGCGGTCGGGCGCTCCGGGCCAGTCACCACCGACCGCCACGTTGAGGAGCACCACCTGGGGGAGTCGAAGGGCCAGCTCCGACCGTCTCGTTCGAGTTCGGCGCGGGTGACCGTGTGGTAGGTCGTGCCGTCGACCTTGAAGACCAGCTTCTTGCTGGTCCAGCGCACCGCATAGACGTGCCATTCCCCGGCGAAGCCACGCTTGTTCCTCACGTTGCCCGGCCGTTGCCAACGACCGTCCGCACTGGCCCTGTCGGCGACGTGCACGTTGGCATTGAGCGTCTCGGTGTCGTTGAGCAGCTCCATGATGTCGATCTCGCCGACCTTGGGCCATCCGCGGTTCTCATGGTCCTCACCCAGCGTCCAGAAGGCCGACCAGATCCCCTTGCCCTTCGGCACCTTGATCCTGGCCTTGATCACTCCGTGCGTGACCGCGGGGACCGACTCGATCCGAGCAGAGGTGTACTTCCGCTTCTTCGACTTCCGCGCGACGATGCGCAGCTGTCCCTTGCCGTTGAGCGACACGTTGGCCTTGCGGGCCTTGTAGGTCTGCAACTCCCCGTTGCCCCAGCCGCCCCCGCCCGTGAGGATCCGCCACTGGTCGCCGGGCAACGCCCCCTTGGGACCGTTGAACTCATCGGACCAGATCATCCGGCCCTGGACGACGCGAGTCTCCAGGTCGAGGCTGCGCGCATCATCCTCGCCTGCGCAGCCTGCGGGAGCCACGAGTGCTCCGAGCAGCATCGGCACGATCCATCGTCTGCGGTCACGCATGCCAGGTCCCTTCGAACGGAGCGCCGGTGTAGAGATCGGCGAAGTGTGCGGCCATCGCGCCACCGGCGGTGACCATGCGGAGTTGGGTCTGCTGCATCTGCTGGGTGAAGGGGTCGTCGTCGAGAGTGTGAAACATCGTGGTCATCCACCACGAGAAGTGCACCGCCCGCCACACCCGCTCCAGGCACTGTTCCTGGTAGTCGTCGAGGCCCCGCAGGTCACCCCGAAGACCCCGGACCAACGCGGCTGACGCCCGGACGACGTCGGCCACCGCCAGGTTGAGCCCCTTGGCACCGGTAGGTGGCACCACGTGTGCGGCGTCGCCGGCCAGGAGCAGGGATCCGTGGCGCATCGTGGTGTGCACGACACTGCGCAAGGGGGTCAGGGAGCGCTCCAGGATCGGGCCCTCGTTGATGGCGGACGCTTCGGAGTCGAGTCGCCGGTGCAGGTTCTTCCAGATGCGCTCGTCGTCCCACGCCTCCAAGGCATCGGTGTGGGGCACCTGCAGGTAGAGCCGGCTCACCTCGGGAGTACGCATCGACGCCAGCGCGAAGCCGTCGTCGTGGCGGGCATAGATCAGCTCCTCGGTCGCTGGGACAGCTCGGGCCAGCACCCCGAGCCAGGCGACCGGATAGCTCCGGCCCAGGCTGCGCCGACGAGCTGCGGGGACGAGTTCGCGGGTCCGACTGCGGGCGCCGTCGACGCCGACGAGGAAGCGCGCCCGCACCTCTCGCCGTACGCCTGCGGTCTCGACGTGGACCGTGGGCCGGTCGCCCTCGACCCCGTCCGCACCCACCACGTCGGCGTCGAAGTGCAGCGGGAGTCCCGACGACTCGCGCAGCTCGATGAGGTCGGCGACCAGTTCCCGCTGTCCGTAGACGGTGATCGCGCGGTCGCTGTGGGCCGTGAGGTCGATCCGGTGACGCTGCCCGTCGTGCTGCAGATTGACGCCGCCGTGCACCATGCCCTCGACGGCCAGGCGCGGGCTGGCCCCGACCTCGTGGAGCAACCGCACAACGGGATCCTCGAGTACGCCAGCACGCACCCGGCCGAGCACGTGTTCACGACTGCGTCGCTCCAGGATCACGCTCTCGACGCCTTGCAGGTGGAGCAGGTGAGCGAGCAGCAGCCCGGCCGGGCCGGCGCCGATGATCACGACCGGCGTCGAGGGCGGCAGCGACGCGGTCATCGGTCCCTCCTCGACTCGAAGACGGCTGGGCTGAACCACTCCACGAAGTGCGCGAGTGGGCATCCGTCGTTCGCCGCGCGCATGAGGTAGTCCCGGGAGGGGATCTGCTCCTCGGGGCTCCACAGGCCGGCGAGGATGCCGGCCCACCGGCCGGCCGGGACCAGGCCCCACTGCCGGATCTCCCGGGTGGTCAACACCCCCGACTCGTGGAGCGCGGGTCCGATCGGCCGGTCGGTGGCGGCCAGGCTGGCGACGATCTGCTCGGGGAGCCGGTCGAGCACCGCCACCACGGTGGAGGCGCCCCACACCCGCTGCCGGCCACCGGTCAGCAACACCTCGCGGATCAGCAGTGACTCCGTCTCCGCTGGGCGGAGCATCTCCTGTGCCCTGGCGACCTGGGTGTCGATCCGGTCGGCGGTGATGCCGGTGTAGGCGTCCTCGGCGCCTGACAGCGCGGCGAGGTCGTCGTGGGCGCCGAGCACCCAGTGCGCGCGCACCTGCACGGAGATGATGTCACCGGTCAGGACCCGCAGCGAGGTGCTGGTCAGCCCGTCGCCGCGAAGCACCAGCTGCTCCACCCGGCCCAGGCCGGCGATGTCGTCGGTCGCCCGCGCGACCGGGCCTCCCCAGCCGGTCCTCACGAGGCACCCCCACCGGCGCCGACGTGGGAGCGTCGAGGCCGTGGAGAACCGCGTTGATCCGGTCGGCAACCTGGCCGATCCAGGGTTGCTTGATGACGGCGAGGTGGGTGCACGGGAGCTCGTGCATCCCACGGGCGCCGGTGAGCACCTGCTGCCACCAGTCGCGGCCGTCGATGTTCTCCGCGGTCAAGAAGACCTCGGCAGGTCCGTCCCACGGCTGCGGGCGGTGCCGTTCGGTGATGCGCAGGCCGTGTTGGAAGAAGACGTCGTCGCGTGTCGCCGAGGCGAAGGGATACCACCCCGCACCCAGCAGCCGCAGTCGCGTGCGCCACAGCTCGCCCCGGGTCTGCCCCACGGCCCCGGGAATCCGGATCCTGGGCACCTCGTCGCCGGCCGCGCGTGCCAGGTGTCCCGGCAGCACCGTGTCGAGCATGACCAGCAACGGCACCTGGTGTCCCCGGGCACGCAACAGGTGGGCGACCTCGAGGGCGAAGAGCCCGCCGAGCGAGTGCCCGACCAGCACTGCCGGTCCGTGGTGGCCGCGCTCATCGAGGATGCGCAGATAGCGTCGCGCCGCAGCAGTGACCGACCAGTCGGGGATTCCTCGACGCTCGAGTCCTCGCTGTTGGAAGGCGGTCACCGGGTGGCCCGGGGCGAGCTGCTGGGCCAGCTCCGAGAAGAGGTACGCCGGGCCGCCGGCTCCCGCGAAGCAGTGGACGGGCAGGCGCTCACCGCCTTCGCGCAACGGCACGACGATGCCCCGGTGGCTGCGGTGGCCGCGATCGCCGATCTCGGTGGAGCTGGCTCGGGCGCGGCGCCGGACCACAGCGGCGAACCCGCTCAGGGTCGGGGCAGCGCCGAGGTCGGCACCGGTGAGGATGATCTGTTCGTCGGCGAGCCGCACGAGCAGCTCCTCCACCGCGAGCGAGTCACCGCCGAGGGCGAAGAAGTCCTCGGCGCGCCCCACCTCGGTCAACCCGAGCACTGCACGCCAGTGCCGAGAGACCAGCGCCTCCCACTGGTCGGCCGGCACGGTGTCGGTGGAGCGGGCCGGTGCGGCCGGCAACGCTGCCCGGTCGACCTTGCCCCGTTCGGTGCGTGGGAGTTCCGGAAGGAGGACCAGCGTCTGAGGCACCATCCACTCCGGCAACCGCTCCCGCAGTGCCGTGCGCAGCTGCGCCGACGAGGGCGCCGCACAGGTCGGGTCGGGGACGACGTAGCCGACGAGTCGGGTCGTCTGGTCGTGGTCGGGGACGACCACTGCATCGTCCACGACGTCGAGTCCGCGCAACGCCGACTCCACCTCGATCGGCGCGACCAGGTAGCCGCGCACCTTCACCACGTCGTCGCCGCGCCCCTGCAAGGTGAGCGTCCCGTCGGCGTCGACCCGACCGCGGTCACCGGAGAGAAAGGTACGTCGTCCGTCCGGCTGCCGCTCGAAGACGGCGTCGGTGGCGTCGGGATCACCCCAGTAGCCCAGCGCGAGATGCCGGGAGGTCATCCGGAGCCGGCCCGCCTCACCGGGCGCGAGCAACTCTCCACGCTCGTCGTGAGCCCGGATCACCTTGCTCACGGTCGTCCGACCGGCACCGATCACGCCGGGCTCCAGCTCCTCGCCGGGCAGGACGTGCCGGAAGCTGAGGTGGCCCGTCTCGGAGGATCCGACGAAGTTCGCATAACGAGCGTTCGGCATCCAGGTCCGAGCCGCGTCGATGTCGCGGCCGTGGGCCGCCTCGCCGCAGGTGGTGAAGAGGCGGATGTCATCGTGGCGTTCGTGCCCGACCGCCCCGGTGAGGTGGCGCAGCAGGGACGGAGTGGCGTGCAGCGTCGTGATCCGCCGGTCGCGGAGCCAGGCGCCGACGTCGCGCAACGACCGGGTGCGGCTCTCCCGGATCTCCAGGGTGCAGCCGTTGAGGAGCGCCATGAAGAGCATCTCCTGCCCAGCGGCGTAGGCCGGCGGCAGCACCAGGGCGATCCGGTCGTCGCTGGTGAGGTCGAACTCCCGGCGGCTGACAGCGGCTCCGTTGACGACGGCGCCGTGGGTCAGCGCGACCCCTTGGGGCGACCGGTCGACCCGGAGGTCCAGACGATCGAGGCTGGCGCGTCCACCTCCGTTCCGGCGGTCGGCGCTGCACCCGACGGCTCCCGTGGCGCCGCCAGCCAGGCCGCATCGACGACCTCCACCGCGCCGGGAGCGGCGGCCGCCTCCACCGCCGGTGCACTCGCCGGATCGACCACGATGCGGGTGGCACCGGAACGAGTGAGAACGTCGTGGAGCCGCTCCGCGACGAGTGCCGGATCGACCAGTGAGACCGGGGCACCGGCGTACAGGTGTGCGACCGCCGCAGCCAGCGCGGGCGTCGAGGTGCCGAGGACGGCGACGGGCCCGGTGGCCGGCGGCTGGGCACTGCACAGCCGGGCCAGGGCGACTCGGGTGATGCGCACACCGGCGCTGTCGGCGAGCGCCACCTGTTCGGGGAGCAACGAAGCGATGGCGTCGAGCTGGGTCCGGAAGGGATGCGGGGCATCGGGGTCCGGCACCGGGACGTTCGTGTTCATCGGCGGCGATCTTCCTTCACGACAGTGAGTGCAACCTAATTAAGGTAATGCTAACCTTCATCTGATCTTGCGACCGAGGAGCCCCACCATCACCTCGTCGCACCGCCACCGGGACGGCGGAAGGCCGGTCCGGACTCGCACAGAAGGAGCAGTACGTGCGCACCACGAAGCGCCGCACCCGCCCCCGCAGGCTGGCCGCCATCGCGGTGGCCGGGGCCCTGACCGCCACCGCCCTGGCGACCTCCCCGGCCCAGGCTGCCGAGGTCACCGTCGGAGACCGGGTCTTCGACGTCACCAGCGCCCAGGCCGGCAAATCGCTCTATCAGGCCGCCTGGTCCGAGGAGCAGGACGCGATCTGGGTGACCGGGACGACCCACCACTTCAACCTGGGCTATCCGATCGCCGACGAGTCGACGATCCAGAAGATCGACCCCGAGACGCTCCAGGTCGAGCAGACCATCACGCCCCGCACCCTCGGCGCCGGCACCGACGTCGAACGTCCGGAGGCGGCGTACGGCGTCGCGGTCGACGACGAGCACAACCTCGTCTGGACCAGCGCCACCCGCGAGGACGCGGTCGTGGTCTACGACGCCACCACCGGCGACCGGGTCAAGACGATCGGCGGCGTTGGCCACTCCCGCGACATCGCGATCGACCCCTACCGCGACATCGCCTACGTCAGCGATCCCAACGGCGGTTCGATCACCAAGATCAGCACCGACACCCTCCAGGTGGTCGAGACGATCGCACTGGGCGGCAACTTCTCCCCATGAGCCTCGACCTGGTCGTGGACGAGGACACGGCGCTCCTCTACACCGTCAATCTCAACGACGGCAAGCTCCTCGAGTTCGACTCCGTGGCGAAGGACTACCGCGAGGTCGGCTCGACGGGTGGCAACCGCGCCTCCGGCGTGGCAGTGGACGCAGAGCGCGGCAAGGCCTACGTCGCCAGCCAGGACTCCTCCGACGTGCGCACCGTCGATCTCGCGACCGGCCAGGTGCTCAAGACCGTCGACGCCGGCGCTGCCGCCCTCAACGTCGCGGTCGACGCCGAGGCCGGCCTCGTCTACACCGCCATCTTCGGTGGTTCCTCCGTGCTGGTCACCGACGCCGACACCGGCGAGAAGATCGGCCACGTGAACGTGGGGGTCTCCCCAACGACGTGATCCTCGTCGACGGCAGCGCCATCGCTGTGGACCGCGGCGCCACCGGTGCGCAGGGACTCTCCTCGCTGTGGCGGATCACCCCGCAGGCCGACGGCACTCCCGATCCCGACCCGGAACCCGAGCCCGAGCCCGAGCCGGCGACCGGTGTCACCGTCGACGGCACACCCGCCGTGGGCGGCGAGATCACCCTCAACGGCGTCGGCTGGAAGCACCCCGACGGCAGTGGCTCGACCATCGGTCTCAAGCTCGACGACGGCTCCGTCAAGCGCGCCAGCGACGGCACCGACGTGTGGGCCACCATCGAGGCCGACGACGACGGCGAGTTCTCCGTGACCTTCCAGTTGCCCGACGGCACCACCGAGGGCGAGCACGGCTCCACCCCCGCCTTCACCGCGGGCGAGCACACGCTGCGCTTCCTCTCGGGCTCGCTGAAGCCCGGCGACCAGGGCCGCTCGGTCGCGGTCACGATCGACGTAGCCGAGGCCGGCACCGAGCCCGAGCCCGAGGAGCCGACCGACCCCGACGTCACCGAGCCGAAGCCGGTCAAGAAGAAGTCGAAGGTCAACACGTCGATCAAGAAGAAGATCAAGGCCAAGAAGCGCGGCAAGCTCAAGGTCGTGGTCAAGCCGGGTCACGCCAACGAGAAGGTCGTCGTGGCCATCGACGGCAAGACCTGGAAGAACGTCAAGCTGACGCGCAAGAACGCCAAGAAGGCCGTGGCCACGGTCAAGCTGCCCAAGCTCAAGGTGGGCAAGCACAAGGTGAGAGTGGTCTTCAACGGCAACGCCGTCGCGAAGAAGGGCACGGCGGTCGCGAAGTTCCGCGTGGTCAGGTGAGCATCAAGACCTGACGGTCCGCTCCAGCAGCACCGCCACCTCGTAGTGGTCGGTCTGCGGGAACATGTCGAGCACCCTGGCTCGCACCGGCTGCAGCGAAGGCATCGCAGCGAGGTCGCGGGCCAGGGTGCTCGCGTTGCACGACGAATAGACGACGGTCGGCGTCGTCGACCGCTCCAACCAGTCCGCCAGGTCGGGTCCGATGCCTCGTCGCGGCGGATTGACCACGACCAGGTCCGGAGCATCGGTCCGGGCAACGGCCCACCTGGTCGCGTCGGCCACGATGAACTCGACGTCGCCCGGCAGCGCCGTGGCCGACCGTTGGGCAGAGGCCACTGCCTCCGCACTCACCTCGACGCCGACCAGCCGACGACCGGCGGCCGCGCAGTGCAGGGCAAAGCCTCCGACACCACAGTAGAGGTCCCACACCTCGCGGGGTACACCTTCGGCCACCCACTCCTGCACCTGGCGATAGAGGGCGGCGGCGACCTCGGTGTTGGTCTGGAAGAAGCTCTGCGGGCGCAGGTGCAGGTCGAGGTCGTTGACGCGCATGGTCAGCGACTCCCCCAACAGCAGCTCCTCACGCTCTCCCTCCAGCACCGCCTTGTGCTCCGGCTGCAGGTTGACCGACACCACCCGCGCTTGCGGCAGCCACCCCAGCAGCGTGGGCAGGTGCTTGCGGATCCGTGACAACGACTCGGTCGACCGCACGACGAACCGCACCATCAGGCCGCCGTCGGGAGCCACGGTGATGAGCAGGTACTTCAGCTCACCGCGGCGCTGCGCGACGTCGTACGGCGTCAGGCGAGCCAGCGTGATGAAGCGGCTGAGCGGTGCGAAGGCGTCGCTCAGCTCGGGCGGATAGAGACCGCAGTCCTGCAGGTCGATCCCGCCCCCGGAACGGTCGAGGATCCCGAGCACCGGTGCCGCCACGGTGCCGGTGACGACCATCTTGGCCTTGTTGCGGAAGCCGCTCTCGGGGCCGACGACGCTGGGCAGCCAATCGATTCCGGCGGGGAGCAGCGCTCGCACCGCCTGCTCCTTGGCCGCCACCTGCTCGGCGTACGGCACCCCCATCAGGGTGCACGAGAGGCAGCGGGCGGCGGAGAAGTGCGGGCATTCCATGGCCAGCCAAGGGTAGAGGTTGCGTTGGGGAGAACTTTCACGGATTGGTCCTGTCGGCGCGACCACATCTGCGCAAGGATGGCCGGACGTCGAATGGAAGGTGCCCCATGCAACTGAAACTGTCGGCCGAGGACGCTGCTCTCCGCGATGAGCTGCGGACCTTCTTCACCACGCAGGTGCCTGCGGAGATCCGGGAGGCCGTGCTGGCCCGCCGGGAGCTCACCAGGGACCAGTTCGTGGAGAGCCAGAGGATCCTCAACGCCGCCGGCTACGCGGTGCCGCACTGGCCGATCGAGTGGGGCGGCCGCAACTGGACCGAACTCCAACGCCACCTGTGGCACGAGGAGCTGCAGCGGGCCGGGGTCCCGGTTCCGCTCGTCTTCAACGCCTCGATGGTCGGTCCGGTGATCGCTGCCTTCGGCAGCCAGGAGCTCAAGCAACGTTTCCTCCCGGCCACGGCCAACCTCGACATCTGGTGGAGCCAGGGCTTCTCCGAACCCGATGCCGGTTCCGACCTCGCTTCGCTGCGCACCACCGCGGTCCGCGACGGCGACCACTTCGTCGTCAACGGCCAGAAGACCTGGACCACGCTCGGACAGCACGGCGACTGGATCTTCTGCCTCGTCCGTACCGATCCCGACGTGCGCAAGCAGGCCGGCATCTCGTTCCTGCTCATCGACATGACCAGCCCCGGCCTGGAGGTGCGCCCGATCGAGCTGATCGACGGTGGCCACGAGGTCAACGAGGTCTGGTTCACCGATGTGCGCGTGCCGGCGGAGAACCTCGTGGGAGAGCTCAACAAGGGCTGGGACTACGCGAAGTTCCTGCTCGGCAACGAACGCGTCGGCGTCGCGCCGGTGGGCGCGACCAAGCGGGTGCTCACCGAGGCGAAGAAGTGGGCGGCCGAGGTGGGCCAGCTCGACGACCCGCTCACCGCAGCTCGCATCGCAGAACTCGAGAACGACCTGCTGGCCCTCGAGCTCACCTCCGTGAGGGTCGCGGCCAACTCCAGCGACGGCAAGCCGCACCCGGCCTCGTCCGTGCTCAAGCTTCGCGGCACCGAGCTGCAGCAGGCGGTGGCAGAACTGGCGCTCGACCTGGCCGGACCGGCAGGGCTGTCCTGCTTCGCTGGCGAGGGCTCGCTGGCACCCGACTGGGCCCGTCGTTCGACCCCGGTGCACCTCAATCTCCGCAAGGCCTCCATCTACGGCGGCTCCAACGAAGTGCAGCGGCAGATCATCGCCCGCACGATCCTCGGACTCTGAAAGGCCTGACATGGATTTCACCCACGACGAAGAACAGCAGGCCCTGCGCGAGGCCGTGCGCGGCCTGGTCTCCAAGCGCTACAGCGACTACGAGAACCGCCGTCGCACGGTGGCCGACGACCCCGGCTACGACCGGGACCTGTGGCAGAAGCTGGCCGAGATGGGCGTTCTCGGCCTCCCCTTCGCCGAGGACGACGGTGGCGTCGGTGCCGGCCCGATCGAGGTCGGGATCGTCGCCGAGGAACTGGGCCGGGTGCTCGCCCCCGAACCCTTCCTGGCGGCCGTGGTGCTGGCGGGCGGCCTGGTGGCCGACGTCGGTACGCCGGAGCAACGGTCCGAGCTCATCGCGCCTCTGGCCGCCGGCGACTCCCTGCTCGCCTTCGCCCACGCGGAGGCCGGGAGCCGTTGGGCGGCAACCGCATCGGCGGTCACCGCCACGGCGGCCGGCGACGGCTGGGTGCTGAGCGGGAGCTAGCGAGCCGGTGCCGCTCGGGGCGACGGCCGAGACGTTGATCGTCTCTGCGGCGCTGCCTGACGGGGGCACCGGTCTCTTCGTGGTGCCCGGCGACGCCACTGGCCTGACCTGCTCGAGCAGCCGCGCGATCGATGGCAGCCGCGGTGCCCGGGTCGACCTTGCCGGCGCGGCGGCGCAGCCGCTCGGCACCGGCGGCGATGCGACCGCCGCGATCGAGCGGGCCTCGCAGCGCACCTGGGTGTGCCGCCGGCAACCAGGCCGTCGGCACGATGGACCTGGCCCTGCGGATGACGGCCGGCTACCTGACCAGCCGCAAGCAGTTCGGCGTCACCTCAACAACTTCCAGTCGCTCACCTTCGCCGCTGACCCTCTACATCGCCCTGGAGCTCACCCGAGCCTGGTCGGCTGGCCACGATGGTCGAGGCAGAGGCGCTCGAGGAACTGGCCGAGGCCAGCACCGGGCAGCCTTCCAGGTCGCCAAGGCTGGCCGGCTCATCGGCCACGAGTCCATCCAGTTGCACGGCGGCACCGGCATGACCGCCGAATACGCGATCGGCGCCCACACCGCGCACCTGTTCACGCTCGAGCAGTGGCTCGGAACCGGCGGCCACCACCTCAGTGCCCCGGCGGCGACGGTGGCCGACCACGGGGAGGTCGAACCGATCCGTTGACCGGATCGCTTCTACTCGTCCATGGTTTGGGAGAACGACGATGGGGTGCTCGACTGGCCGGTCGTCCCGCTCTTCTGCTTCCTGTTCGT
>NZ_JAKGRW010000048.1 GCF_021555175.1 Nocardioides alcanivorans
CCGGGCCGTGCCGTCCGGGGCAGCCTCCGTCGCTGGGGCGGCGCGTCGTGAGCGCGGCTTTTTGGGTGGGTTGCGTTGGGTGGGCGCCCGCCGCGGCCAAGCCCCTTGACGCTCCGTCGGCAACCCCGGACGTCCCACCGCGTCCCTGTGCCCCGCCGGTCGAGCTTGTCGAGACCATTGCCGCACCCCGTTGCTCGAGCCTGTGCGCCGTTTGGTCGACCTGTACGTCGTTGGTCGAGCCTGTCGAGACCTTGCCGCACCCCCGCTGGTCGAGCCCGTGCGTCGTCGGTCGAGCTTGTCGAGACCAGCTCTGATCCGCGGGGCAAGGTCTCGACAGGCTCGACCACCGGGATCCTGTTCTCGAACCCATGGCATCCCCGCCGGTCGAGCTTGTCGAGACCCCCGCCCCCTCTGGTCGGTGTGGTGGGCGTGCCTGTGCCCCGGGAGAGCGTGTGTTCTCCCGGGGTGGGCGGGTGGTGCTGTTCGGCAGGCGCTGTTTGTGACCCGGTGGTGCTCAGCTGAGCTCAGCGGGTGGCGGTGGTGTCGTGGGTGCCTTGGGGTGTGACCAGCCAGGTCCTGCCGTGCTGGCTGGTCCAGATATACGTTCCGTCCCTGGCCCGGCGATAACGCCACCTACCGTGGGTTTTCATCAGGTGGTGACGTCGACACAACGGCGCCAGGTTCTCGGGGCGGGTTTGTCCGGGTGGGCCACCCTCACCGGGTGGTTGGTAGGGGTCGATGTGGTCGAGGTCGGCGTCCCAGCTGGAGCGTTCACAGTTGGGATACACACAGTGTGGGTCACGTAGTCGGACGAGGGTGTCCATCCATTCGGGTGGATCATGACGATCCACCGCATCGGTGCGGTTCAAATCCACGACCGGGGTGATGGTCGCAAGCGAACCGTGACGGGTGATCCAGCCTCGTAGTTGGCTGGTGAGGACCTGCCCCAACCGGTCGGTGGACGTGATCCCGTCGCCGTCCAACCCCAACTCGTGGGGGTCGAGGCCCAACGCGAACAGGTCCGCAAGGTTGACGTGGGCCATCACCCGCAACCCACGCCGACGTCCGAACGGCCCCGGTGTCGTCACCAACCGACCCGGCTTCACCCCGACCCCCGGCTCGCCCAGCACCGGGTTGCCCAGCACCGACTCGCCACCCGCCGCCACAACGGCGGACGAGGCGCTGCCGGTGCCGTTCTCGCTGTCGTCATCAATGAGGGTGGTGTAGTCGAGGGTGGGTTGGTCGGTGTCGTCGGTGAGCCGTCCGATCGCCTTCGCACGACGCTGGTTCACTGTGTCGGTGTCGCCCAGACGCCGCAGGGTTTCGGCTTCGTGGTTGAGGAGGTCCAGGAACCGGGTGAGATCCAGCGAGTCACCAACAGCTTGGAGCTCCGAGGTTCCTGCAACACCGCCGGCTCCTTCTTCGTGTCCGGCGTGGGGGTGGTGCAGCCACACACCCCAATCAGCCTTCCCCCTCGGCATGGCGGGGTCTTTGACGAGGTCGGGGTGGAACTTGGCGATCGCCATCGCCAACCACTTCTCAATCGTCGGCCACCCGGTGAGGCCGGTGGCGGCGAGGTGGTCGTCGAACCACCGTGCCGCCTCATAGGACAGTTTCCTGGTGAGGAGGGCGACGCGACGGGCGTTCCACCCCGGCACCTCCAGGGCCTCGACCTTCGCCCACAACAGAGGCAACCGGTGCACCAGGTCCAACGCGTCGGCGACCAGGGAGAACCCAGCAGCACGCGACATCCCGGCCGATGCGGCGAGTTCCTCGACCGCGAACAGGGCGATGTCGGGGGTGCCGTCACCCGAGATCCTGTCCTCACAGTCGGTGGGAAACAGGGTCTCGTCACCCACCACCGCCTTCGGGTGCTCCGGAGACGGCGGGTGCATGATCGCCCACTGGTAGGCGAGGCGGAGTTTGCTGCGGATGGCTTTCAGCTCGACGATCCGGTTCTCGGCGAGGAAGCCGAGCAGGGTCCCGCCATCGAGGTCAGAGACCTCGTACGGCTGGTGGCGGGCGTCGATTTCAATCATGAAACCAGTCCAACATTTGGCTCCGACACAACCCGGCGATCACGAACTCAACCTGTGGACAACCACCACCCGGGCTGCCGCGCTGCCGGAACGAGGTCTCGACAAGCTCGACCAACGGAGTACAGGCTCGACCAGCGGGGTGGGCGGCGCGAGGGGTCTCGACAGGCTCGACCTCCGGGGGTGGGCGGCGCGAGGGGTCTCGACAGGCTCGACCAACGGCGGAGGGGTGGCTCGCGCTCGTCGACTGATACGAGCAACGACACAGGCCAGCAGGCAGGCCAGGGCGAGCCCGGCGGTGAGCAAGGTGAACCACGTGTCACCGTGGTAGAGGATCGGGTGCCGGTGAAGACCAGCCCGGCGAGCATCCATCCGTAGCCGCGCACCCGGGCCAGGCGTGCCTGGCGGACGAAGACCCAAGCCACGCCCACGCCGACCATCCAGGGAACCATCACCGCGCTGTACATCAGGCCCTCGATGCCGCGGGGAGGACGCGGGAACTCCCGCCCGTACCTCTCTCCGAAGTAGCCGTATTCGTAAGCCTTGTGGACGTCGATGGTGGTCAGCCGGTGGTGGTCCCAGAACACCCCGATGTCTATCCCCAGGAATACCGCGCCCACCAAGGCGCCGAGCCCGAGCAACCACAGGCTCGCTCGCCGCACGGGTGTCCACGGCGTGGGTCCTCGGTAGGCACCGCCACGCGTCTCGACCTCGTCACGCAACGCCGTCAGCGCCACTTCGTTGCTGAACGATGCCGAGACGGTGTTCTTCTCCGCACCCACCCCAACCGAGTGCCACTCGAACATTTCCCCGTGGGTGGTCGCGCCGAGGTCTTCGAGCGTTCGGGCCGTGACCACGGCAACCCTCCGGGCGCCGAGGTCGCCGAGTGTCATCCGGTACTCACCGACGACCTTCACCTTGACGTCGACACCGAGCAGGTTCTTGGCGAAACGGCGACCGGCCTCCTTGCTGGTCTCACCGGACCGGATCACCTCGTGGGGCAGAGAAGCCACGCGGTCATGCGGGCCCCGCAGCAGGAGGGCCTTGCCATCACGCACGAAGACGAGCAGGACCAATTCCGCCGGCACCTTCTCCGGCGCACGTTTCCCGGTCACGCAACCTCCACGTCAGAGCGCCCGCGACATCTCAGCGCAGGCCTGCAGCCACGCGCTCCTCGTCTCCTCCGACAGCTGGTCGTAGTGCAGCACCGAGCCGGCCACCAGTGCCGGGTCGTAGGGGATCCGGAAGACACCGCGGGTGCGCTTGCCATAGACCTCGACGAGGTCCTTGGCCAGTTGCGCATCCACGTTGGGCGACGGGTCGGCCAACACCGTCACGGTGCGGTTGAAGAGGTCCTGATAACCCGCATCCGCCAACGCGTCGAGCATCCACAGTCCGCTGTAGCCGGTGTCTTCACGGACCGTGCAGGTGACCACGATCAGGTCGGCTGTCTCAGCGGCTGCCAGCCAGTTCTCCGCACGCAGGTTGTTGCCGGTGTCGACGAGGATCAGGTGGTAGAAGCGCTCCAGCAACCGGTGCACAGCAGAGAAGTCACGCGCCTTGATCGTGCCGGTGACGTCGGCCCGCTCGTCGGAGGCAAGCACGTCGAAGTGGGCGTCGCCCTGGCTGCGCACGAACGCCCCGAGGTCCCCGATGCGCGACTCATAGACGTCACTGAACCGCTCGAGGTCATCGAGCAGCTCGCGCGTCGTGTTCTGGTGGTTGGCCTGCTCACCACGGATGCCGAGGGTGCCGCGGGTCTCGTTGTTGTCCCACGCGACCACACCGCCGCCGCGCACCGTGCCGAACGTGAAACCCGCAGCCAGCACACTCGTGGTCTTGGCCGCTCCGCCCTTCGGATTGGCGAAGACGATCGTGCGTGGCCCCGAGAAGGAACGTTGTACGGCGGCGCGCGCCTCCCGGTGGGCCCGTTCCTTCGGGCCCATCTTCGGCTTGACGAGGCCGAACGTTGCCCTGCGGAGCTTGCCGCGCCAGCCCCAGGTCGCGGGACCGTGGTCGATCGACCGGTGGCGACCCTGGAGGAAGTCCTGCGCCGTGGGCAACGGCTCCGGGGCGGGAGGTGCGGCCGGAGGGGCCGGCGGCTGTTCGAGATACTGCTGCGGGGCTGCGCCATGCGCTGAGGCACGTAGGGCTGCTCCGGCACCGGCTGGACGGGAGCGATCGGCTGCCCAGTCCACGGGTCCCACTGTTGCGCCGGCCCCTGGGGCGCCTCGGGTTGCGCAGGAGTGTCTCGCGGCGTCGACTGGGTGCTCATCTTCAACACGTCCAGCTGCTCGGCCGGCACCTCACCTTCCGGCCGTGGCGCATCGGCCACGGGGCCCGGTTGCACCTCCCACATCTGCTGCCCTTGCGTGCTGTGACGGCCGGCGCCGGGATGAGTGGGCGGATTCTCCGGCGGGTGCTGCGACATGGTGCTCCTCGCACGACGTGGCGCCTCCCCGAGTAGGACACGCCTGCGTGGCGCGCGTACCCACCACGACGCTCGGCAAAACCCACGACCTCGTTGTCTGCTACTTGGTCACGCGTCCGACTACGCTGCCCCCATGACCTCGACAGGGGTGGCGCCCACCACACTCTCGCGGCGTACCCGCTTCGGCTACGCCACCGGCTCGGTGGCCACGGGCGCCTTCGGGACGGTGCCCGGACTGATGCTGCTGCCGTTCCTCACCGACCAGCTTGGCGTCGCTGCGCTCTGGGCCGGCGTGATCGTCTTCCTGCCGAAGGCGTGGGACGTCATCCTCAACCCGATCGCTGGCCGCATCAGCGACCGCACCGTCGACCCGCGCGGACCCCGCCGCCCCTGGCTGCTGCGCGGAGGCATCACCCTCGCGATCACGTTCGCGGTGATCTTCGCGGGGCCCGAGCTCGGCTCCTCCACTGCCGACGCCCTCTGGGTGCTGGTGGCGTTCCTCGCCTGCGCATCGGCCTACGCCTTCTTCCAGGTCCCCTACGTCGCGATGCCTGCGGAGCTCACCTCCTCCTACGACGAGCGCACCCGGATGATGTCGTCCCGGGTCGCCGTGCTCGCCTTCACGATCCTGCTCGCCGGCGCCAGTGCCCCCGCGATCCGCGACGCAATCGGCGGCCGCGACGGCTACCGCGTGATGGGCGTGCTGATGGCGGCGCTCATCCTCGTCGGCGTGATCGGCACGTACGTCGGCACTCGCGCCCCGACGTACCCGGCGGTCTCCGCGGGCCAAGCTGGCCTGCGCGACCAGCTGCGGATCGTCGCCAAGGTGCGTGACTTCCGGCTGCTATTGACGACGTTCATCGTCCAGGCGCTCGCCGTCGGGGCGATGCTCGCCGGCGTCGACTACCTGGCCGGCGACGTGCTGGAGAAGACGGGGGCCGCGACGGTGCTCTTCATCTGCTTCGTCGGGCCAGCGCTGGTGCTGACTCCCGTGTGGGCACGGTTCGGGACGCGCTTCGGCAAGCGCCGCGGCTACCTGACGTCGTCACTGGTACTGGCCACCGGTGCCGTGTTCGTCTTCTCGGCGCTGTGGGCGCCGAACTGGGTGGTGTTCGTCGCGGTCGGCGTGGTCGGCGTCGGCTACACCGGTGCGCAGGTCTTCCCGATGGCGATGCTGCCGGATGTCGCCGCCACCGACGCGCGACTCCACGGCGAGAACCGGATCGGCGTCTTCACCGGCATCTGGACCGCGGGTGAGACCCTCGGCCTGGCTGCCGGACCGGGTGTCTTCGCCGTGCTGCTCGCCCTGGGTGACTACCGCTCGTCCACCTCGGGAGGCGCCGACCAACCCGACTCCGCCGTCACCGCGATCGTCCTCGGGATGTCGCTGCTGCCGGCCGCCCTCATCCTGTTGTCCCTGTGGTGGCTGTCGCGTTATCGCGACACGCACGATCCCGACCCCGTTCACCCCGACCGCTCCATCGAGGAGGCCCTGTGAACTCCGACGTCCTGGCCCGGCTGGCCAAGCTGCAGGAAGCAGACCTGCCCGTGCTGGGCGGTCGCACGCTCGCCTACGTGTACGACTCCGGCCTCGCCGAGGTCGATACGCTCGGCCGCGCTGCCGTGGCGGCCTACGCCGGCTCCAACGGGCTCGACCCGACGGCCTTCCCGTCGCTGCTGACGATGGAGAACGACCTGGTCCGCTTCGCCGCCCCGCTGCTCGATGCCCCCGACACGGTCGTCGGGTCGGTGACCTCGGGCGGCACGGAGTCGGTGCTGCTCGCCGTGCAGGGTGCGCGCGACTCGCGGCCCGACATCGACCGTCCGACGATGGTCATCCCAGCGACGGCACACGCTGCCTTCCACAAGGCCGCGCACTACTTCTGCGTCGAGCCGGTGATCGTGCCGGTCGGTGACGACTTCCGCGCCGATGTCGCCGCCATGGCAGCAGCCGTCGACGACCGCACCGTGCTCGTCGTGGCGAGCGCTCCGTCGTACGCCCACGGGGTCATCGACCCGGTCACCGAGATCGCATCACTCGCCCAGGAGCATGGCATCCGCTGCCACGTGGACGCGTGCATCGGTGGCTGGGTGCTGCCCTACAAGGCACGGCTGGGGCGCGACGTACCGCCGTGGACGTTCGCTGTCGAGGGGGTCACGTCGATCTCGGTCGACCTCCACAAGTACGGCTACGCGCCCAAGGGGTCTCGCTGCTGCTGCACCGTGATCCGTCACTGCGGAAGCCGCAATACTTCGCCAGCGCTGCATGGCCGGGCTACACGATGCTCAACTCGACGATGCAGTCCACGAAGTCGGGCGGCCCGCTCGCCGGTGCCTGGGCGGTGACCCAGCGTCTGGGCCACGAGGGCTACCGGACACTGACTGCCGACGTACTCGAGGCCGTCGATCGGATCGTTGCCGGCGTCGCCGACATCCCCGCGCTGTCGCTGGTCGCGACGCCCGACTCCACGCTCATCGCCTTCTCCTGTGACGAGACCTGCGACCCCTTCACGATCTGCGACGAGTTGGCGACCGCCAAGTGGTACGTGCAGCCGCAGATGGCCTTCGCCGGGCACCCCGCCACCGTCCACCTGTCGGTGAGCGCTGCCACCCTCAGCGGGGTCGACGACTTCCTCGCGGCCCTGCGGGCTGCGGTTGAGCGCGCCGTGGCCGCCGGACCGGTGCAGGTCGACCCCGACGTGGTCGCCTTCATCGAGGCCCTCGACCCGACCGCCCTGACCGACGCCGACTTCGACGGCCTCCTCGCTGCCTCCGGCCTCCTCGGTGGCGCCGGGACCGAAGGCCGTGCCGACGCAGCGGGCGTCGAAGGCGGCCCGGACGGATCCGCCAGCCTGCAGTTGCCCAGCCGGATGGCCGAGATCAACGCCCTCCTCGACGTCGCCGCCCCGGCCATGCGAGAGGCGCTCCTCATCGCCTTCCTCGACCGCCTCCAGCGCCCCTGACCCGCGAACCTTCACTCAGAACACGCGAACCTTCAGAAATGTACGGTGATCCTGCAGCAGTCCGTCACCGAGGAGAATCACCATGGCTCATCACCGTCCACACCGCTTGAGCTGCACACTGGCGCTCCTGCTCGCTCTCACCCTGGTGACACCAACCGGCCCCGCAGCCGCAGCGCAGCGCGCCCAGCCCGGCAAGTACGCCGGCAACGTCCTGGATGCCGGGAAACCGAGCAAGAAGGAATACGTGAGGTTCACGGTCAAGGGGCGGCGGGTGGTGAAGCTCAAGGGCCGCGTCTGGGTCCACTGCTACACCTACCCATCCACCTACACCCAGCTTCCCGTCGTCTTCACGATGCCCAAGGCCAAGATCAAGAGGAACAAGATCGACAAGTCGTGGAAGACGAAATACAAGGTGGACGGCGAGTCCTACACCTTCACGGGGCGGGTCAAGCTCTCGTTCAAGAAGCGGGGCAAGGTGTCGGGCCGTCTCTCGGTCGACTTCGCCAACTGCGCCAGTCGACTCGGTGACCCGCCGTACTGGGTCAAGCTCAAGGCCAGGAAGCGCTGATCCGCTGCCCGGATCCCGCGAACCTGCAGTCAGGCCTCACGCCACCCCGGGCGCCAACCGCCAGTCGACCGGCGTACCGCCCTGCTCCTCCAACAACCGGTTGATGCGGCTGAAGGGCCGCGACCCGAAGAAGCCACGAGAGGCCGAGAGCGGCGAGGGGTGCGCCGACTCGACCCACGGGATCGGCCCGAGCATCGGCTTGAGCGACTGCGCATCGCGCCCCCAGAGGATCGCGGCGAGCGGCCCGCCACGCTTGGCGAGAGCAGTGATCGCCTGCTCGGTCACGGGTTCCCACCCCTCCCGCGGTGCGACGCCGGAGCGCCTGGACGCACGGTCAGTGACCTGTTGAGCAACATGACGCCCTGATCGGCCCATGCGGAGAGGTCACCGTGCGCCGGCGTCTCGATGCCCAGGTCGGTGCGCAACTCCTGGTAGATGTTCGTCAGGCTGCGCGGCAGCGGGCGTACGTCGGCGCCCACCGCGAAGCTCAAACCGATGGGATGGCCGGGGGTCGGGTAGGGGTCCTGGCCCACGACGAGCACCTTCACCTCGGAAAGCGGGCGCTGGAACGCGCGCAGGATCTGGTCACCGCGCGGCAGGTAGTCGTGCCCGGCCGCGATCTCTTCGCGGAGGAAGACGCCCATGCGTGCGATCTGTTCCTCGACTGGCGCCAACGCCTCGGCCCAGTCCGCGGCCACGAGGCCCTTCTCCACCAGATCGGCAAGCGTGCTCATGGGGAGAGCCTAGAACCTCTCCTCCATGGTTGAAGTTTCAATCAAAATGAGGCATCATGGAGTCATGGCCGAGACGACCCCCACCCCCAGCGACCGGATGCCCGCTCTCTACATCGGTCACGGAGCACCTCCGTTGCTCGATGACCCACTGTGGTCGGGCCAGCTGGCTGCCTGGGCCGCTCGCCTCCCCCGCCCGAAGGGGATCCTGATCGTGAGCGCCCACTGGGAGTCGGCCCCGCTGAGCCTCACTGCTTCCGAGGCGCCCCTCGTCTATGACTTCGGAGGATTCGCAGAGAAGTACTACCGGATGACCTACACGACGCCGGACTCCACGGCGCTCGCTGCCAAGGTCGCCTCACTCATGCCCAGGACCGAGCCGGTCCACCAGCACACCTCCCGCGGTCTCGACCACGGCGCCTGGGTGCCGCTGAAGATCATGTACCCCGCCGCCGACATCCCCGTCGTACAGATGTCGCTGCCCACGCACGATCCCTACAAACTGCTCGGCATCGGCATGCGCCTGCGCGCCCTGCGCGACGAGGGCATTCTCGTCATCGGCTCGGGCTTCCTGACCCACGGCCTGCCGTTCCTCACCGACTGGTCGCTCGACGCCAAGGCCCCGACCTGGTCGAAGGAGTTCGACCTCTGGGCCGCCGAGGCGATCAGCAAGGGCGACGTCGATGAGCTCGCCCAATTCAAGCAACGCGCCCCGGGCATGCCCTACGCCCACCCGACCGTCGAGCACTACAGCCCGCTCTTCATCACCCTCGGCGTGGCCACCAAGAGCGACGAACCCGCCGACCAACTGGTCGACGGGTTCTGGATGGGGCTGTCCAAGCGCTCGCTCCAGGTCGCCTGACCCCCTGAAATCACCGATCGTCCCTAACAGATTTGTAGTTTTCCAGCCAGAAATCTACAAATCTGTTAGGGACGATCCTCCAAGAAAGACGGAGGCGGGTCAGCGGATCCCGAGCTTGCGCATGATGCCCAGGCCCTTGATCTGCTCCTCGACGTTCTTCTCGAAGGGCTTGTCGTCGGGGACCTGCATGACCTGCTTCTTGAGGATGCCGACGTTCTGGCAGTCGGTGTACTTCAGCAGGCCCTGGTCGCCGTGGCGAGCGCCGACGCCAGACTGCTTGACGCCACCTGACGGCGTGCCCTTCGACGCGTAGGCCGTCGCGAGGATGTCATTGATGTTGACGTTGCCCGATTCGATGCGCTTGCCGACCCGGATCGCGTTGTCGAGATCCGAACCCCAGACGCTGGCATTGAGGCCGTAGTCGGTGTCGTTGGCGAGCCCGATGGCCTCGTCCTCGGTCTGGTAGCGGTGCAGCGCCACGACCGGGCCGAAGGTCTCGGTCACGCCGGCCAGCATCTCCTTGGTGACCCCCTCAAGGATCGTCGGCTCGAAGAACGCCGGCCCGAGGTCGGGGCGCTCCTTGCCACCGGTCACGACGGTCGCGCCCTTCTCGACGGCATCCGCGACGTGCGAGGCCACGCGGTCCTTGTGGTCGACACTGATCAGCGAGCCCACGTTGGGACCGAAGTCGTACGCCGCCCCCACGACCAGCTTCTCGGCGGCTGCCTTGAAGCGCGCCTTGAAGTCGTCGTAGATCGAGTCATGGATGTACATCCGCTCGATGTGCATGCAGATCTGGCCGGTGTTGCCGAAAGCACCGAAGAGTGCACCCTTGACCGTGTCGTCGAGGTCGGCGTCGGGCAGCACGATCATCGGGTTCTTGCCGCCGAGCTCGAGGCAGGCACCGATGAGGTTGCGGCCGGCCCGCTCACCGATCACGCGCCCGGTGTTGGTGGAGCCGGTGAACATCACGTAGTTGGCGTTGTCGATCAAGGTCGGCCCCACGTCGGGGCCCTCCCCGCAGACCACCTGGAAGAGGCCCTTGGGCAGGCCAGCCTCCTCCAGCAACTGGACGCCGAAGAGCGGCGAGAGCGCCGTCTTGTTGTCGGGCTTGACCACCACTCCGTTGCCGGCGATCAGCGCCGGGATCGCGTCGGAGATGCCGGTGGCAAAGGGGAAGTTCCACGGCGCGATGATGCCGATGACCCCCTTCGGGATCCGCACCTCCTGCGACGAGGAGACGACCGGCACCGGCCCCGCGTGCTTCTTGGTGGCGAGCACCTTGGCTGCACGCTTGAGGTAGTAGCCGGTGACCATGGGTACGTCGAGGGTCTCCTCGAACGCCATCCGCCGGGCCTTGCCCGACTCGACCTGGATCAGGTCGACGATCGTCTCGTTGCGCTGGAGCACCAGCGAGTGGAACTTCTTGAAGACCTTGAGGCGCTGCTTGAGCGGCGTGGCCGCCCAGGCCTTCTGCGCCCGACGGGAGGCTGCGAAAGCGGCTTCGATGTCTTCGGGCGACGACTGGGGCAGCTCAACCAGCACGTCACCGGTGTAGACCTCGGTGAGCTTCCAGGTGTTGCCGGTCGTTCCCGGCACCCGGGAGACCAGCTTCTGCAGGAACTCCGGCGTGACGGAGGTGGGACGCTTCAGTTCGGTGACGGTCATCAGAGTTCCTGCCCAAGCACGATCGCGCCGGCCATGTCGCCGATCATCATCGACGGCGCGTTGGTGTTGCCGCCGATGATGGACGGCATGATCGAGGCGTCGGCGACGCGCAGGCCTTCGACGCCACGGACCTTGAGCTCCGGGTCGACCACGGCTCGCTCGTCGACGCCCATGCGTACCGAGCCGACCGGGTGGTAGACGGTGCTGACACGTCGCAGCACCTCGTCCTTGAGCTTGTCGCCGGTGTAGGACGGTCCGGGCTCGTATTCCTCCTTGACGTGCTTGGCGATCGCGGAGTCGGCCATGATCGCGCGGATCATCTCGACGCCCTCGAGCAGCACCTTCAGGTCGTCGGGCTCGGAAAGCAGTTTCGGGTCGATGATCGGCGCTGCGAGCGGGTCCGCACTGGCCAGGCGCACCGTGCCGCGCGACTTCGGCCGGATCAGCGTGGAGAAGGCCGACAGCGAGGGGCGTTTGTCGGGGCTGAGCCGCACCGGCTCGTCCTGGAAGGGCGGGTAGGACCACGGGATGGCGAAGAGCTGCAGGTCGGGAGCGGTCGACTGCGACAGGGAGGTGTGCAGGAAGGCACCCGCCTCGAAGACCGAGTGCGCCAGGAAGTTCGAGCCCGGCTTGAAACGATCCTTGAGGATGCCCTTGCCGAAGTAGAACGGCGTGCTGCGGTGCGGCGAGTTGTCGACCGAGTAGGTCATCGGCACGAACAGGTGGTCGTGCAGATTGTCACCGACCGGCAGGTCCGCGACGACGTCGATGCCGTGGCCGCGCAGGTGCCCGGCCGGACCGATCCCGGAGAGCATCAGGATCTGCGGGGAGCCGAAGGCGCCAGCGGCGAGGATCACCTCGGTGCGCGCCTTCACGATGCGGCGCTGACCGCCCTCCTCGATGACCTCGACGCCCGTCGCCCGGCCGCCCTCGATGACCACACGGGAGACCGTGCCGCCCTGCTGCACCTCGAGCGTCGGCAGCTCCTGCCCGGTCAGATAGCCGCGCGAGGAGCTGAATCGGATCGCTTTGCTGGTGTTCTCCTGGATGACGTGCATGCCATCCTGGCTCGCCCCGTTGTAGTCGGGGTTGACCGGCACGCCCAGCGCCGAGGCACCGGCCTCGATGAACGTCTTGGCCGCGTCGCAGATGTCGGGGTTCTCGAGAACCTTGATCGGACCGCCCTTGCCACGGTAGTCGCTCGCGGGGCCGGCCCAGTCCTCCATGCGCTTGTAGGACTTGAGGACGTCGGCATAGCCCCAGCCCTTGTTGCCCTCGGCCTCCCAGGAGTCGAAGTTCTCCTTGTTGCCGCGCACGTAGATCATGCCGTTGACCGAGCCGGAACCACCCATCACCTTGCCGCGCGTGGCGACGAGGCGGCGGTCGTTCACATGCTCCTGCGGGCTGAGGTAGTAGCCCCAGTCGAACTTCTTCTTCAGCTTCGGCTCGCTGTGGATCATCGTGATCATCCCGGGCCGCTTGAACATGATCGACTTGTCGGGACCACCGGCCTCGATCAGGATCACCTGCTTGCCGGCTTCGGCGAGGCGACCGGCCAGGGCACATCCCGCGGACCCGGCACCGACGATGACGTATTCGGCCTCGTTCGAGTAGGGCTTCTTGGCCATGCTGCTACCTCTCCAGCTCCCGGGTGTGGCACACCCCACACCAATCCCGCCAACTGTAACTTGTTCTACTTTGTGGTTACAAGACATACCGACCGACGGTATGGAACTGATTTCCGGTCCGCGCCGCGTCTTCGCCCGGGCCGGTGGGAGACTGTCGGCGTGAAGGTGCTCTCCATCCAGTCCTCGGTCGCCTATGGCCACGTCGGCAACTCCGCAGCGGTCTTCCCGCTCCAGCGCCTCGGTCACGAGGTCTGGCCGGTCCACACGGTGAACTTCTCCAACCACACCGGGTACGGCGCGTGGCGCGGTCCCCTGATCGCGGCGGAGGACGTGCGGGACGTGATCACCGGCATCGAGGAACGCGGCGCGCTCGCCGAGGTCGACGTCGTACTCTCGGGCTACCAGGGGGGCGAGGCGATCGGTGACGTCATCCTCGACGCGGTCGCCCGGGTGAAGGCGGCGAATCCCGATGCGGTCTACGCCTGCGACCCCGTGATGGGCAACGCCAAGAGCGGCTGCTTCGTCAACCCCGCCATCCCGGTCCTGCTGCGCGAACGAGTCGTGCCGGCAGCCGACATCATCACGCCCAACCAGTTCGAACTCGGTTTCCTCACAGACCGCGAGCCAAGGACCCTCGCCGAGATCCTCGAGGCAGCCGACGCCGCTCGCGCGATGGGCCCGAGCACGGTGCTGGTCACCAGCGTCGAGCAGGCCGAGCGCCCGGCCGACACCATCGAGATGCTCGCCGTCACCCCCGACGGCGCCTGGATCGTGCGGACTCCCCTGCTGCCGATGAAGGCCAACGGCTCCGGCGACGTGACCGCAGCACTCTTCACCGCCCACTACCGGTCCAGCGGCGATGCCGGCGACGCCCTCGCCCGCACCGTCTCGAGCATCTTCGACCTGCTGCAGAACACGCTCGACGCCGGCTCGAAGGAGCTGTTGCTGGTGGAGTCGCAGGAGGCCTACGCGCACCCGCGGCTGCAGTTCCAGGTCTCACGGGTCCGCTGACGCCCGCAGCGTTCGACCCCTGATCCCGTCGGAGCCGGAGACAGGATTTGAACCTGCGACATCCTCTTTACAAGAGAGGCGCTCTACCACTGAGCTACACCGGCGCATCGCGGTGACCGCGACGAGCAAATCCTAACCGGAGCGTTGAGCTCACAGGTCCGCGGTGGTCGTCAACGCCGACAGGGGCACCCAGTCGTCGACGTCGAAACGGCCGTTCGTCTGCAACGTGACGTTCTGCAACCCCGACGGCTGGCCGTTGCGGATCGTGAGGAGGGTGAACTGGGCAGAGCGCCTCAACTTGCTCCCCACCGCGACGGCGTACGCCGCTCCCCGGACGTCCCGTTGGTGTAGGTGTAGCCCACCCGACCGTTGATGCCGGTGATCTCGTCAGGACCGGTCTGCACGTGCACGTGGCCGGCGATGACGAGGTCAGCACAGCCACGCGCAAGTGCGTCGCTGCCCATGTCGTCGTCGTGCACCATCACCAGGTTGACCCGTTCCTCCTCGGCGCAGGCCACGTTGCCGATGCTGGCGGAGACATCGCCGACGGTCTGCTCGACCGCGTCGCGCCAGGTGCCGAGACCGCTGGAGCGCGGGTCGTTGCGGGCGATCATCCGCATCCCGCCCGGGCCGTCGAACGCGTCGTGCTCGGCACCCTTCCAGCCTCGCTGCTCCAGATAGGTGCCCACGAAGGTGCCGTGGTCGTGGTTGCCCTGGACTGCATAGCGGTCGTAGTCCTTGAACGCGCTGTCGAGCGAGTCGAGGGAGAAGGCCTCCCAGGCCTCACCCGTCGACGTGTCGTCACCGAGGTCGAGCACGGCGGTCGCACCCGCGTTGTCGGCGACCGTACGGATCACCTTGTCCATGCCGATGTTGTCGTGTCGGTCGGAGACGATGACGGCGACGGTCTCGCCTTCCTGCTTCTCCCGGACGACGACGTCCTCGGCCGCCGCGACCGCGGCCTTGTAGAAGTTCTTGCTGCGGTCATAGGTGTCGACCGCGCTCATCAGCAGCTTCCGGCTGCCGGTGCTGGTCGCGGTCACTGCCACCTCGACCCGCGCTGCCTCGGAGGGCACGTTGAGGGTGGGCAGGAACTCGGGCAACGTCTGCCAGTCGACGTTCCTCGCCTGGATGGCCGTGTCGTCGGCCCAGGGCCGGACGCCCAGCACCACCACCAGAGCCACGACGGCGAAGGCTGCCGACCAGCCGGTGATCATCCGCTTGAGGAAGGTCCCCCCGAGCAGCTGATAGCGCCGCTCGCGGCCGATGAGCAACCACAGCATCGGCGGCAGCAACGCCACCAGCGCAGCCTGGCCGGCAGACGTCAACGCCAGTTGGAACAACGCATCCTTGACGTGGTCGATCTGGGCATCCGGCTGGCTGGCGATGAACGCGTAGCGCTCCACCATCGCTTCGGGTGTCGCTGCCTCGGTCTTCCCCAGTTGCAGGTCGACGCCGATGAAGGAGTCCGACGGCATCCGCAGGTCCGGCAGGTAGGGCCCGGTGTGCACCGTGACGAAACGGTCCGTCGTCGGCGACACCACGGTGTCGTGCGAGGCGACCGGGACGACCGTCGACGAGTTGAAGAAGAAGACGATCGACAACGGCACAGCCACGATGAACCACGTCAGGCCGTAGCGAGCGGCCTGACGGACCCGGGGCCGGCGCCACCACGAGGTCATGCGTCAGCTCCGGGCCTGCGCCACCGAGTAGAGAGCGATCGACGCGGCGACACCGGCATTGAGCGACTCGAGTTCGGCAGCCATGGGGATGGAAAGGAGTTGGTCACAGGTCTCGCTGACCAGACGTCCGAGGCCCTTGCCCTCGGAGCCCACCACGAGCACGAGCGGACCGGTGGCCAGCTCGAGGTCGGGCAGCGACACGTCACCGTCTGCCGCCAGGCCGACCACCATGCAGCCGGCCTCCTGGTAGGCCTTCAGCTGGCGGGTCAGGTTGACCGTCTGCGCCACCGGAACCCGAGCGGCGGCACCCGCAGAGGTCTTCCACGCCGACGCGGTCATGCCCGCAGCACGACGCTCCGGGATCAGGACGCCGTGGGCACCGAAACCACCCGCGGAGCGGATGATCGCGCCGAGGTTGCGGGGGTCGGTGACCTGGTCGAGCGCCACGATGAGCGGCTTCTCGCCCCGCTCCGCCGCCAACGCGAGCAGGTCGTCGGGGTGGGCGTACTCATAGGCTGGCATCCGCGCCGCGAGGCCCTGGTGGACCGCACCCGCGGTGAGCCGGTCGAGCTCGGCGCGCGGCGCCTCCAGCAGGCTGATGCCCTGCTCGGCCGCCAGCTCGAATGCCTCGCGCAGCCGACCGTCGCGCTCGGCTCCCTCGGCGACGTACAACGTGGTCACCGGCATGTGCGAACGCAGCGCCTCGACGACCGAGTTGCGCCCGGCGACCCACTCGGAGTCGCCGCCGCGCGACGGCTTGCGGGGTCGGCGCGCGCCCTCCTTCTCGACGCGCTTGGCTGCCTTGTGGGCCTGATGGTAGGGACGGTCCTTGGCCTTGGGCGTGGGGCCCTTGCCCTCCAGACCACGGCGGACCCGGCCTCCGGATCCTGCCGTCGGGTTGCCCTTGCCGCTCTTGCGAATGGCGCCCTTGCGCTGGGAATTGCCGGCCATCAGTGGCCCTCTCCGTTGATGCTCCATTGGGCCCCGGACGGGGTGTCCTCGATCGAGATGCCAGCCGCCTTGATCCGGTCGCGGATCGCATCGGCAGTGGTGAAGTCCTTGGCGGCGCGAGCCGCCTGACGCTGCTCCAGCAACCCGGCGATGAGCTCGTCGACCGCTCTCTCCAGGTCGGCGTCATCACCACCGGTCGCGAAGGCCGGGTCCGCCGGGTCGAGGCCGAGGACGTCGAGCATGGCCCGTACCTTGCCCGCCACCGTTGCAGCGCCGTCGCGATCACCGTCGCCGAGGAGCTTGTTGCCTTCACGCACGTGGTCGTGGATGACGGCCACGGCCGCCGGGGTGGCCAGGTCATCGTTCATCGCGCCCACGAACGCCGCAGGAAGCTCGGCGCTGATCTCGGCGGGGGCTCGGTCGAGGAAGTGTTCGATGCGCCGGAACCCGGCCGCCGCTTCATCGAGTGCCTCGAAGGAGAACTCGACGTGGGAGCGGTAGTGGGCCGCCACCATGTAGAAGCGCAACTCGATCGCCCGCACTCGTTTGAGCACCTCGGGCACCAGCAGTGAGTTGCCCAGCGACTTGCTCATCTTCTCGCCAGCCGTGGTGATCCACGCGTTGTGCATCCAGTAGTTGGCGAAACCGTGCCCGGCGGCGCGCGACTGCGCCTGCTCGTTCTCGTGGTGCGGGAAGCGGAGGTCGAGTCCACCACCGTGGATGTCGAAGGCCTCGCCGAGATACTTGCCGGCCATGGCGGAGCACTCGATGTGCCAGCCGGGACGGCCACGGCCCCACGGGCTCGCCCAGGACGCGGTGCGGGGCTCGGACTCCTGCTTCCAGCCCTTCCACAGCGCGAAGTCACGGGGGTCGCGCTTGCCACGCGGATCGGCGTCGGCAGCCGCCTCCATGTCGTCGACGCGCTGTCCTGACAGCTCGCCGTACGCCGGCCACGACCGGACGTCGAAGTAGACGTCACCGGAGCCGTCGGCCGCAGCGTAGGCATGACCGCGCTCGATCAGCAGCTCGATGAGCTCGATCATCTCCGGCACGTGGCCCGTGGCGTTGGGCTCGTAGGTGGGCCGGGCGACGTTGAGCAGCCCGTAGGCACGGGCCAGCTCGGCCGCCATCTCGTAGGCGAGGTTGTACCAAGGACGTCCCTGGTCGGCTGCCTTGGCGAGGATCTTGTCGTCGATGTCGGTGGTGTTGCGGATGAAGGTCACCCGGTGACCGGACGCACGCAGCCAGCGCTGGAGCACGTCGAAGTTCACACCCGAGCGGATGTGACCGACGTGGGGCTCCGACTGCACGGTCAGCCCGCACAGATAGATGCTGACCTCGCCCTCGCGCAGGGGCACGAAGTCGCGCACGGTGCGGGTGGCAGAGTCATGGATGCGGAGCGTCACTCGGCAATCCTAGGTGGAAACCGTGGCCAGACCCGAACCCGCGTCGTCCGGGGTCAGACGCCGTAGCCGCCGTCGACGTCGAGCTTCTGCCCGCTGATGAATCCGGCGCGCGACGAGGCGAGGAAGCAGACCGCCTCGGAGATGTCCCGTGCCCGGCCGAAGCGCGACAGCGGGATGTTGCGTCGGGTGATCTCCAAGGCCTCTTCGTCCAGGTCGCCGCTACCGATCAGCCGCTCGGCCATGCCGTCGGTCAACATGCCCGGGCCGACCGCGTTGACCCGGATGCCGAAGCGTCCCTCCTCCGATGCGAGACCACGCACGAGCGCCTCGACCGCGGCCTTGGGCGCCGAGGAGAGACCGTCGCGTTTGGGGTGGCGGGCGGTGCCCGCCGTCGTCACCGCGACGATCGATCCCTGCGACTCGCGCAACGCCGGCAGGGCGGCATGGACGACCGTGAAGAAACCGAGCGTGTCGTCGCGCAGTTGCTGTGCCATCTCGTCGGGGGTCACCTTCGACAGGTGCACCATCGGCACGTGCGGACCCGCGGCATGCACCAACGTGTGCACTCCGCCGTGAGTCGCGATCACCTCGGAGACCACGCGAGCCGCGCCCTCCGCGGAGGTGACGTCGAGCTGGTGGCTCGATCCCGCGCCGTACGCCGTCACGTCGGCCAGGGTGCGCGCTGCGGCATCGCTGCCACGACGGTAGGTGAGGGCGACGGCGCTGCCCCGCTCGGCGAGGAGCCGGGCGATGTCGGCACCGAGGCCGCCGCTGCCGCCGATGACGAGTGCGGCGCCGGTGGTGGGGAATTCGGTCTGCATGGACGCAGTCTGGCGCATCAGGACACGAAGAACTCGACCTCGTGCCACCCCGTGGCACCGTCAGGACGGACGTCGGTGACCACGCCGGTCTGCTCCTCGCCGTCACGTGTGATCGCCCTCACCCGTGCCTCGTGGTTGCCGGAGCCGAGTTCGACGCCGATCTCCCACTGCACCCACGTGTCCGGGTTGGGGACCTCGGCGATGCGCGCCGTCATCCACGGCCCGCCGTCGACGGCGACCTGCACCTCGGCGACTCCGCGGCGGGGTGCCCATGCAGTTCCCCCAGCTGCACCACTCCGGCGTCGAGCGACTGCCCGGCAGTCGGGACTTCGATACGGGAGCCGGTCTTGACCGGCCCCAGTTCAGCGAAACCGCGTCGGGTGGCCTCGCCCTCGGCAAGCTCGAACGTGGTCACCTCGAGGCTGGTCAACCACTTGCACGCCGACACGTGTCCGAAGAGGCCGGGCACGATCGTGCGTACCGGGTAGCCGTGCTCGATCGGGAGTGGCTCGCCGTTCATGCCGACCGCGAGCATCGCCCCGCGGGAATCGGTCATCGCAGCGAGCGGCGTGACGCACGTCCAGTTCTCGACGGAGGTCTGCAGCACCGCGTCGGCACCCGGCAGCACCCCCGCCTCCTTGAGCAGTGCTGCGACCGGCACCCCACTCCACCAGGCCGTGCCGATCTGGTTGCCGCCCACGGGATTGAGCACACTCGCCAGCGTGGTCCACGAGCTGACGATCTCCCGCTCGATCAGCTGCTGGTAGGTGAGCTCGACCTCCCGCTCGACCATGCCGTGGATACGCAGCCGCCATTCGGTGAGTTCCACCGCTGGCTCGACCAGCGCCGTGTGCTGCACGAAGAAGTCCTCGTTGGGAGTGCGCCACGGCCCCACTCCCGGGACCCCCACCCGCCATGCTGCGGGTGGCGTCTTCGCCTTGATCGGAAGGTTGAGCAGTCGGCGGGTCTCGTCGACGTGGCGCAGGCGGCGTCCGAACTGCCCGCCCCGCAACCACAACCACGTGCCGCCCAGGCCGAGCACCGCCGTACGCGCCACGAAGTCCCGGCGCCGCAACCGAGTGCGGGCAGCGACCTGCTCGGGATCCTGCTTCTCCATGGGTTCGCGCGCGGCCAGGTGGCGCTGCAGCGGTCCGAGGACGAAGGAGAGCACCACGATCCACGTCGCGGCACCGGCCACGACAGGTACGGCGGTGACCACCGACATGCCGTAGTTGCCGAGCATCGCCAGCACACCCACTGTCCCGACTGCGACCTGCAGGACGACGGGCTGCCACCAGCCGCGCCTCCCGAGCGCGCCAGCGGTCACGCAGATCCCCGCGAACAACGCGAAGAAGATGATCGTCAGCCACGGTTGGATCACCTCGGTGGCTGCGACCTCGGAGGCGCCGGTGTCGCGGTTGCCCAGCAGGTTGACGACCGTGTCCTGCAACCAGCCCGGCGTGCGATCAGCTGCGAACTCGCCCGCTGACACGAAGGGGTTGGGGCGCAACGTGAGTCGCATGGTGAGGGCATGCGCGACTGCGATCCCGGCCACTCCCGCGACAAGACCGGCCACCGGCCATGCGGCACGCTGCATCCTCACGAGCCCATGTTCTCAGGCATGATCGACCTGTGACTCCCACCCCCGCATCGGCATCGGCACCGACGTCCACCGTTACGCCGAGGGGCGGCCCCTGTGGTTGGCCGGCCTGGAGTGGCCCGACGAACCCGTCGGGCTCGAGGGCACTCCGACGCCGACGTCGTCGCGCACGCCGCCTGCGACGCGTTGTTGTCGGCCTGCGGGCTGGGCGATCTCGGCTCCAACTTCGGTACGTCGGCCCCCGAGTGGGCCGGCGCCTCCGGCGTCGCACTGCTCACCGAGACGGTGCGCCGCGTCCACGAGGCCGGCTTCACCGTGGGCAACGTTGCGGTCCAGATGATCGGCAACCGGCCGCGGCTCGGCACCCGGCGCAGTGAGGCCGAGACCACGTTGTCCGACTGCATCGGCGCACCGGTCAGCATCTCCGCCACCACCACCGATGGTCTCGGGCTCACCGGGCGTGGCGAGGGTGTTGCCGCCATCGCCACCGCCCTCGTCCTCTGAACCGTTCAGAAACCGCCAATTCCCCGCCCGGGCGGGGAACTTGTCGCTTGGCGTGCGTGGTTACGGCCCACAAGGGCCCATTTAGGTGACACAGTCTGGGCTCTGGACCCATCGAGCCCTTGAGTTCGGTGGTGCTCGGAGGGCGGCGACGCAGCGATACCCACCCCCGGCGTACGACGCCAGCCCGGTCCCCGGCATGGGTGGCAGTCGAGCCTGGGGTTGAGTCGTGCAGCCCATCGCCGAACGACCCGAACCTGCGCGGCGCCGTACACACCCCTGGAGTCCCAGCAGTTGCACTAAGTGATGGGAATGAACGCTTGGCGGCTGTGGCTACACGCACCAAGCGACAAGTTCCCCGCCCGGGCGGGGAATCTTGAGGCGCGTGAGACGCGTGAGACGCGTAGGGCTGGAGCTCAACCCCCGCTGTCACCGGGGAGCGGGAGCAGGCGCTCGAGCATCTCGGGGCTCATGGCGCTGAGCTCCTCGCGCAGGGCGATCTCGATGTTGCTGGTGAGGGCGGAGCGGAAGGCGGCCATCACGACCTGGACGGCGTTGGGGATGACCGACTCGAAGTTGCCGATCAGCTGCTCCCAGCCCTCCTCGGGCATCCCGTCCCTGGCGAAGGGCTCCCAGACCTCCTTGCGAGCCGCGGTGACGAACCGCTCGGCGAGGTCGCCGGTGTCGTGGGTGATGGCGTCGAACAGCGCGATCACGGTCGGCGGTGCGAAGCCGATGTTGAGCACCTGCGCGCCGCAGCGCACGATCGTCGGCTCGAGCGCCCTGAAGTGCTCGTCATCGATCACCTCGATCAGGCCACGGTCGACCATCTGCCCCACCAGCCAGTCGCGCGTTGCATCGTCGCGGATCCCGGCGAGCGCGGCCAGCGTCTCCCGGCTCATCACCTCGGGCTCGGGGCGCTGACCCATGGGGTTGGCCAGCAGGCCGAGCAGGTCAAGGGCATGGGTGTCGGGCATCTCCGGGCGCCCCTCGAGCGCCTTCTCCACCGCACTCAGGGTGTAGCCGCGGTCGATCAGCTCCCGGATCAGTCGCAGCCGCGACTCGTGCTCGGGGCCGTAAAACCCCTTGCGACCCACCAGCGTCGGCGCTGGCAGCAGTCCCCGAGTGGCATAGGCGCGCACGTTGCGCACCGTCATGCCGACCCTCGACGCCAGTTGGTCGATGGTCATCTCACGTGCACCCACGGCTGCCTCCGCCCTCGCTGCCTCACCACGGCCACCCGGCCACCCAGTTGACCGGTTGCCGCAGCCTCCCGACCATGATGTCATGATCGATGTTACATTCACGATGTCACACAGGAGTGCACGATGCAGACCTTCGACGGCCTGGAGCTCCACGTCCGCACCTACGGTCGCACCGATGCCGACGTCACCGTCGTGCTCGCCCACTGTTGGACCGCCGACGTCGAGGACTGGCACTACCAAGTGCACGACCTCCTTGCCGAATACGGCCACGAGATCCGCATCGTCACGTGGGACCACCGAGGCCACGGCAAGTCCGACCCCGCACCCCGCGACGCCTGCACGGTGCACAACCTGGGCCGCGACATGGCCGACGTCATCGACGGGCATGCCCCCACGGGCAGGCTGGTGCTCGCCGGCCACTCCATCGGGGGCATGACGATGATGGCGCTGGCCGAGCAGCGCCCCGACATCATGGACCGGGTGGCCGGCGCTCTCTTCTGCGCCACCTCCGCCGCCGACCTCGACACCGTCAACCTCGGCATGCCCGAGATGGGCAGGTTCGCCAAGGCGCAGATCCCGCTCATCCTCGCCCAGCGGGCCTGCCTCAACCTCGCAGCGCCCGCCGTCGGATGCCGGTGGTCGAGCGCCACGTCGTGCGCCGCTTCCTCTTCGGGCGACCGCTGCGCCCCCGTGACACCGGTCTGGTGGTCGACCAGATCATCCAGTGTCCGCCCGCCACCATGGAGGGTTTCCTGCGCGACATGCTCCACCACCACGACCGGGTCGAGGCACTCAAGGCATACGACGACATCCCCACGGTCGTGCTCGTGGGCGACCACGACCTGCTCACCCCTCCCCGCACGCACGCAAGATCGCCGCCAGCATCCGCGGCGCCCGCCTCATCACCCTGCCCGGCGCGGGCCACATGCTGACGCTGGAGCGCGACGAGACGGTGTCGGGCGAACTCATCTCGTTGGTGAAGAGGGCTCAGGCCGCAGCCGACACCAACGCGCGCCGATAACGTCGCACCACGAGCTGGGCGACCAGTGGATCGGGGCCGATCACCTCGGCGACCACGGTCGCCCCGTGCAGTCGCGCTTCCCGAGACAGCCTGGTCGCGAAACGGCCCCGCGCGAGCAGGTACGGCGCCACCGCAACCCGCGCGCCGGGCCCGGCCACCCGGCGTACGTCGGCCATCGCCTCGGGCAAACCGCGGCCCGAACCCGCTGAGGGTCGCCACCCGCACCGGCCCGCCCCAGCGCATGGCGAGGAGCCGACCGGCCAGCACGAGGTCACGGAGGCCGTCAGGGTCGCTCGACCCCGCAGCCGCCAGCACGACTGCGTCGGTTGGCCTCGCCCCGGCACCACGCAGCCGGCGCACCAGCACCTCGGCAAGCAGGGGGTCGGGGCCGAGTCCGGCCGTGATCACCGCCCGGGCTCCCGAGCCACGGACCATCGCCGGGATGTCGCGGCGCTGGTGCACCCCGCTCGAGAGCAGCAGGGGCACCACGACCGCCGACGGCAGCTCCGGTCCGCCGATCACCTCCCCCAGCACGGGCGCGCACAACCCGACGTAGGCGGCCGTGCCCGGGACACCGAGCAACCTCGCCGCCCGCGCGGTGACCGCCGCCCCGACCAGGTTGCCCGCGCGCAGCCGGGTGCCGTGGAGACCGTCACCAGGCGGGTCATCCGACAGCCAGTCGATAGCCCCGCTTCACGACTGTCTGCACCAGGCGGGTGCCGACGGCTGCCCGGAGCCGGGCCACGGCCATCTCGACCGCGTGCTCGGTCGTGGCCTGACCGCTGGGCAGGGAGACCAGCAGGTCACGGCGACTGACCACGTGACCCGGGTTGACCGCCAACGCGGTGAGCACCGCATGCGGTCCGGGCGGCAGGTGCACCTCGGTGCCGTCGAGCACGACGACATCGCCGTGCAGGAGCAAGGACCTGCCGGCCACGCTCAACGTCTGCCCGGCCCGGCGCAGTGGCAGCTCGACCTCGAGCATCTTGATCATCGCGGCAGTGCGCGACCGCTCGGGCTGCACCGTCGGCACGCCCCACAGCTCCAGGGCGGCCGCAGTGACCGGTCCGACGCAGGTGGCGACCACGTCGGCCTGGAAGGCGGCGACCACCTCGTCGCGGCGCCCCAGCGCGGCCGCTGCCTCGAGCAGGGACGCAGCGGCGGGGGCCGACGTGAACGTGACCGCATCGAGCTTGGCCTCGGCGATCAACCCCACCATCCGGAAGAGCGGGGCCTGGTCCTCGGGCCCCTCTATCCGATAGACGGTGACGACCTGCACGTCAGCGCCTTGGCTGCGCAGCACGTTGGCCACCGTCGACAGCGACTGCCCGTGCTCCTGCACCACGATCCGCTTGCCGGTGAGCTCGCGACCGCGCAGGTGCGTGAGCACGTCCTCGAAGCACTCCGACTCCGGCACCCACAGCTCTCGCAATCCGGCCCGGCGCAGTGCACCGACCGACTTCGGGCCACGTGCCAGGATCTCGGCCTGCCCCAGCGCCGCCAGGAGGTCGGGCAGCAGGCCCCACTGCTCGGCGTACTCGAACCAGGAGTTCACACCGATCCCGGTCGTGGCGACGAACATGTCGACCGGCGCTGCGATGACCTGTTCGGTCGCCGCCCGCAGGCCGGCCTCATCGACGCGGTCGGGTTCGACCGACACCGCAGGCGCCCACTCGACCTCGGCGCCACGACGCTCGAGCAGGGCGATCTGTTCCTCCGCACGTCGGGCAGCGGTCACACCGACGCGCCAGCCGGAGAGCGGTCCCTCCGTTCCGGGCCCAGTCATCGTGCCTGTCTCCCGCCGACCATGACCACATCATCGACCACGTCGACCTCGTACGTCGCCACCCGGACCTGCTCGTCGTCGAGGCACTGGCCGGTGCGCAGGTCGAAGGCGTGCTTGTGCATCGGGGAGGCGACGAAAGGCGTGTCACCTCGGGTGCCGACGATGCCGCGGGAGAGGACGCTGGCCCGTGCGAAGGGGTCGTAGTTGTCGAGGGCATGGAGTTGGTCGTCGTGGGTGCGGAAGACCGCGACCGCCCGACCGTGCACCAGCGCGACGACGCCGCGCTCGGGCACCAGGGCACTCATTCGGCAGATCGGCTCCCAACCCGTGGTGCTCATCGTGTCCCCGCATCGATCCGGGCCACGGCCGGGGCGCCGACGGAGATGGTGGCACCGAGCAGGACCGGGCCGTCACTGACCGCGGGGGCGATCTGCCCCTCGTCTCGGTGAAGCTGATGTGTGGATCGGGCACGTCAGGTGCGTTGACGAACGACACGAAGCGGGCGAGCTTCTCCGGATCCTCGAGCGTTGCCGCCCACTCGTCGACATAGCCGCCGATGTGGGTGGCCATGGCCGCCTCGAGCTCCGCCCCCAGACCGAGTGCGTCGTCCAGCACCACCGCGCGGACCCGTTCGACACCTCCGTCGAGGCTGTCGAGCCAGGTCGACGTCCGCTGCAGCCGGTCGGCGGTGCGGATGTAGTACATGAGGAACCGGTCCAGCGCCGACAGCAGTTCGTCGTCGCTCAGGTCCGCAGCCAGCAGCTGCGCGTGGGCCGGATTGGCGCCGCCATTGCCCCCGACGTAGAGGTTCCAGCCCTTCTCGGTGGCGATCACGCCGAAGTCCTTGCCTCGTGCCTCGGCGCACTCGCGGGCACAGCCGGAGACGCCGCCCTTGAGCTTGTGCGGCGAGCGCAGCCCCCGATAGCGGAGCTCGAGTGCGATCGCCATGCCGACACTGTCCTGGACGCCGAACCGGCACCAGGTCGAGCCGACGCACGACTTCACCGTGCGCAGCGACTTGCCGTAGGCATGGCCGCTCTCGAAACCGGCGTCGACGAGTCGGCTCCAGATGGCCGGGAGCTGTTCGGTGCGGGCCCCGAACAGGTCGATCCGCTGGCCGCCGGTGATCTTGGTGTAGAGCCCGAAGTCGCGAGCCACCTCGCCGATGACGATCAACTTCTCCGGGGTGATCTCCCCACCGGGGATCCGCGGCACCACCGAGTAGGTGCCGTTCTTCTGCAGGTTGCCGAGGTAGGCGTCGTTGGTGTCCTGCAGCGTGCCAGTCTCCTGCGAGAGCACGTGGCCGCCTGTCTGGGAGGCCAGGATCGAGGCGACCGTCGGTTTGCAGATGTCGCAACCGCGGCCCGTCCCGTGCCCCTCGACGATCGCGTCGAAGGTGCGGTAGCCGTGCACCAGCACCAAGTCGAAGAGCTCCTGCCGGGTGTGGGCGAAGTGCTCGCACAGGCTCTTGTCGACCGACTTGCCCTGGGCGGCGAAGTGCTCCTCGATGAGGTTCTTGACCACCGGCACGCAGGAACCGCAGGTGCTGCCGGCCCGAGTGCACGCCTTGACGCAGGAGACGTCGGCACAGGAGTGGTCACCGCCGGTGTCGAGGGCCCCGGTGATCTCCCCCTTGGTGACGTTGTTGCAGGAGCAGACGACAGCCTCGTCCGGCATCCCGAGTGGGGCGGCTCCTTCACGGGCAGCGGGGAGGATCAGCTCCTCGGGGTTGTCGGGCAGCGCCATCCCCGACGAGACCATCGGGCGCAGCACGCCGTACGCCGACGCGTCGCCGACGAGGATGCCGCCGAGCAGTCGGAACGTGCCGTCCTCGCTCTCGGCGACGACGAGCTTCTTGTAGGTCCCGGCCACCGCGTCGGCGAAGACGAGTTCCAGGGACTCCTCGGTGGCACCGAACGCGTCGCCGAACGACGCGACGTCGACCCCGAGGAGCTTCAGCTTCGTGGACATGTCGGCGCCCAGGAACTCCCCGGCCCTCCGAGCAGGGCATCGACGACGACCTCGGCCATCGCGTAACCGGGGGCGACGAGGCCGTACATCCTGCCGCCGGGAGCCGCGCACTCGCCGATGGCGAACACCGCCGGGTCACTGGTGCGGCACTGCTCGTCGACCAGGATGCCGCCACGCTCCGCGACGTCGAGTCCGGCGTCACGCGCCAACTGGTCGCGGGGTCGGATCCCGGCGGAGAAGACCACGACCTCGGCCGGAATCGCTTCCGCTTCCTTCAACCCGAGCCCGCCGACGGTGCCGTCGCCCGCGTCCTGCACCTCCGTGGTGGCGGCACCGGTGTGCACGGTGACACCGAGCTTCTCGATGTGCCGCACGAGCGTGGCGCCCGCGGGTTGGTCGAGCTGCACCGGCATGAGGCGCGGTGCCATCTCGACCACATGGGTCTCCAGGCCCAGCTGCACCAGGGCGTTGGCCGCCTCCAGCCCGAGGAGCCCGCCACCGATCACGGCGCCGACCGTTGCGGTCCTTGCCGCCTCCCGGATCGCCTCGAGGTCCTCGATGGTGCGATAGACGAACGCGCCGTCGAGGTCCTTGCCGGGGATCGGCGGAACGAACGGTCCGGCGCCCGTGGCGAGCACGAGGTGGTCGTAGTCGACGACCTCACCAGTGCCCAGCAGCACCTGCTGCGCCTTGCGGTCCAACCCGGTCACCGGGGTGTCGAGCACCAGGCGGACCCGAGGATCGTCGTAGGCCCCGCCGGGCAGGAAGGAGAGTTGTTCCGCGCCCACCTCGAAGAAGGAGGTCAGGGCCACCCGGTCGTACGCCGGACGCGGCTCCTCGCCGATGACCACCAGATCCCACCGTTCAGTGACCCCGCGCTCGATGGCGGCCTGCACGAAGCGGTGTCCGACCATGCCGTTGCCCACCACGACCAGGGTCCTGCGTGTGTGCGTCATCCGAGTTCCTCTCATTCCGCAAGGTCCTTCAACCTCTGTGGGCAAACCTAGGAATCTCGTGTTCTCGCTGCGTTCCCCGTTTGTAACAGCGAGGAAAACCCTCGCTCACGGCTGTGACGTGGCGGCGGCCTCGGCGGTGCCCACGAGGCGCGCGACGACCGACGTGCACCCGCCGCAGCCGGTGGTGGCGCGGGTGCGCACCTTGGCTGCCGCCACGGAGGGGCAGGCGCGGAGCGCACCCGCGGTCACACCCGGCACAGGCGCAGACCTCGCGTCGTCGTCGGGCAGCATCACCGGTTCGGCCTCGGGCCGCTCCACCATGAGCAACTCCCGGCTCCTGCTCGCCGAGCACGGTTCCGCGGTCGTAGAACTGGGTGATCAGCCCGATCCGGCTGAGGTCGCCGACCAGGGCGCCAGCGGTGATGACGCCGCCGTGCACCACCAGTTTGCGGTGGCTGCCGACGACAGGGTTGGTCACCTCGACGACCTCGCCCTCAGCCTTCTCCGGGTCACCCAGCACCGCCACGTCCAGACCGGTGGCGCGGAGGCGGGCGACGGTCCGAGTGCCCGCGTACGTCGGCACCTCCAGCGTCGATCCCGCCGAGAGGATCCCGGCGAGCACCTCTGCCTGTTCCCAGGCGGGAGCGACGAAGCCGGTGCTGCGCTCGTTGAACTCGGCGCAGTCACCGATCGCGTGGACCCGGGGATCGGTGACCGAGGCGAGATGCTCGTCGACGACGATCCCGCGACGTACTCGCAGACCCGCGGCGCGCGCCAGGGCGGTCGAGGGACGGCCGCCGGCGGTGAGCACCACCAGGTCGGTGTCGAGCACGTGCCCGTTGTCGAGCTGCACGCCTTCATCGGTGAGCCGCACCGCCCGGGTGCCGGTGTAGACCTCCGTGCCCAGCTTGCGCAGGCTGCGTCGCAGCACCGAGCCACCACGAGCGTCGACCTGGCGCGACAGCAGGTGCTCGGCCCCTTCGACGACCTCGGTGTGGATTCCCCGCACGCTGAGGGCGCGGGCCACCTGCAGGCCGAGCAACCCACCACCGACGACCACGGCACGCTGCGCCGCGGGTACCGACCCCATCAGGCGCAGGCAGTCGGCCAGCGATCGAAAGGCGTGGACCTTCGGGTGCAGCTGCCCGTCCATCCCGACGAGGCCGCGGATGGGTGGCAACGTCGGGATCGCGCCTGTCGCGAGCACCACCTTGTCGAAGCCGAAGCGGGTGCCGTCGACCAGCATCACCTCGCCACGCCCGAGGTCGAGCTCGAGCACCCGCGCCCCGAGCCGCAGGTCGATGCCGTGGCGGGCGTGCCACTCCGGATCGCGCAAGGTGAGCGCGTCCAGCGAGTGCGTGCCCTCGAGCACCGCCGACAACAGGATCCGGTTGTAGGCAGGTCCCGGCTCGTCGCCGAGCACGGTGATCGATCCGGCGTAGCCGTGGGACACCAACTCCTCGCACAGCCGAGTGGCGGCCATCCCGTTGCCGATCACGACGAGCCGTTCCCGCATCACCGCGCTCCTCCAGCAGCGCTCACCGCTGCCGCGCACACCTTGAACTCCGGCATTCGTGAGGTGGGGTCGAGCGCATCGTTGGTGAGCAGGTTGGCCCCGACCCAGTGGAAGGGGATGAAGACGGTGTCGGGCCGGATGCCCTCGTCCACCTTGGCCGGCGCCAGCATCTCGCCGCGGCGGGTGCGTACGGTGATGGCGTCGCCGTCGACCACCGCGAGCCGACCGGCCAGTTGTGGGTGCAGCTGCACGAAGGGGCCGGAGTCGGGCAGTTCCTTGACGCGCCGGGTCTGCGCGCCCGACTGGTACTGCGCCAGCACCCGGCCCGTGGTGAGGTGCACCGGGTAGTCGGCGTCGGTGGGCTCGGCCGGACCGCGATGCTCCACCAGGTGGAAGCGAGCGCGGCCGTCGGCGTGGGCGAACCGGTCGAGGAACATCCGCGGCGTCCCGGGGTGGTCCACGCTCGGACACGGCCAGAAGACGCCGCCCTCCGCGACGATCCGCTCCGGCGTGATGCCTGAGTAGTCGGCCGGGCCGCCGGCCGAGGCCCGTCGTAGCTCAGCGAAGACCTCATCGGGGTCGGTGGGGAAGCCGGCGGTCGAGCCGAGTCGTCGGGCCAGGCCAGCCACCACGTCGAGATCGCTGCGTACGCCGGCCGGCGGGGTGATTGCGCGCTCCCTGCGGATCACTCGCCCTTCCAGGTTGGTCATCGTGCCGGACTCCTCCGCCCACTGGGTCACCGGCAGGACGACGTCGGCTCGGGCGGCGGTCTCGCTCATCACGAAGTCGGCGACGACGAGCAGGTCGAGGGCGTCGAGGCGGTCGGAGACCGAGCGGGCGTTGGGAGCGGAGACGACGATGTTGGAGCCGAAGACCAGCATCGCCTTCGGGCCGCCGTGGGTGCCCAACGCGTCGAGCAACTCGTAGGCAGAGCGTCCCTTCCCGGGCAGGTCGTTCGCGTCGATCCCCCACACCCCGGCGACGTGCTCGCGAGCCGCCGGGTCCTCGATGCTGCGATAGCCCGGCAGCTGGTCGGCCTTCTGGCCGTGCTCGCGACCACCTTGTCCGTTGCCCTGGCCGGTGAGGCAGCCGTAGCCGGCGTACGGCGTCCCAGGCGCTCCGAGCGCCAGCGCGAGGTTGATCCACGCCAGCACCGTGTCGGTGCCGCTGGCATGTTGCTCGGCACCTCGGGCGGTGAGCACGATGACCCGCTCGGAGGTGCCCAGGAGGACGGCCAGCTCCCGGAGCTGGCCGGCGCCGACGCCGCTGACCCGTTCCACCCGCTCGGGCCACCAAGCGGCCACCGAGTCGCGCACCGGCTCGAAACCCGAGGTACGGGCCGCGACGTAGTCGGTGTCAACGTGGCCACCGGCGACCACGAGGTGCAGCAGGCCTTGGGCGACGGCGAGGTCGGTGCCCGGCACCGGCTGCACGAAGTGATCGGCGAGCTCCGCGGTCGCCGTACGCCGGGGGTCGACCACGACCACCTTGCCACCGCGCTCCTTCAGCGCCGCCAGGTGGCGGGCGGCCGGTGGCATGGTCTCGGCCAGGTTGGAGCCGAGCAGCACCACCACGTCGGCCTGCTCGACGTCGGCCAACGGGAACGGCAGACCACGGTCGAGCCCGAACGCCCGGGAACCGGCGGCCGCCGCGGACGACATGCACCAGCGACCGTTGTAGTCGATCTGGCTGGTGCCGAGGGCGACCCGAGCGAACTTGCCGAGGGCATAGGACTTCTCATTGGTCAGTCCCCCGCCACCGAAGACCGCCACTGCGTCCTTGCCGTGCTCGGCCTGCAAGGCACCGAGGCGCTCGGCGATCAGGTCGAGGGCCTCCTCCCAGCCGACCGCGGAGAGCTCGCCGGTGGCCCGGTCCCGCACCAGCGGTGTGGTGAGCCGCTCGCGGTGCTTGAGCAGGGAGGCCGAGCTCCAGCCCTTGCGGCAGAGCGCGCCCCGGTTGACCGGGAACTCGTCCCAGGCACTGATCTCGGGGCGACGTGGACCGCTGACCTGCATGCCGCACTGCAGGGAGCAGTAGGGACAGTGGGTGCGCGTGGCCATCAGACGCGCGCCTCGGCCAGGCTCGGCACCCGGGTGATGAGGAAGCTGCGGCGGGTGTAGACGAACCAGGTCACCACCAGGCAGACGACGTAGAAGCCGAGGAACGTGGTCATCGCTCCACGCACCGCCGCGCTGGGGTCATCGATCCAGGGGGCGCCGAAGGACATCGGGATCAAGAAGCCGCCCATGGCACCGATCGCCCCGGCGATGCCGATGACGGCGGAGGCGTTGCGAGTCGCCTGGGCCATGGCCTCCGCGCGGACCGGGCTGCCCTCGGCGCCGGTGCGCTTCGCGTTGCGGGCCCAGATCGTCGGGATCATCCGATAGGTGGAGCCGTTGCCGATGCCGCTGGCGGCGAAGATCACCAGGAAGGCGAACAGGAACGGCGCGAACCACGCTTGGTTGCCATCCGCGATCGCAATCTCCTGACCGGGGTTGTCGGTGAGCCGGCCGAGCACCACGAGCACCCCCAGGGCGCCCACACCCATCCCGACGAAGCTCCACGCGGTCACCCTCGCGCCGCCGTACTTGTCGGCGAGCCAGCCACCGAACGGACGCGCCACGGAACCGACGAGGGCGCCGAGGAAGGCGTAGTGGGCGAAGACGATGCCGGTGCCGGCCGGGCCACCACCGGGCACCCAGAAGTTCACCTTGATCAGCAGCGGCATGGCCGCGGAGAAGCCGATGAACGAGCCGAACGTGCCGAGGTAGAGGAAGGACATGACCCACGTGTGCTTGTGCTTGAGCACCTGGAACGACTCGCGCGCACTGGCGCTGGCGACCGTCAGGTTGTTCATGCCGAACCACGCACCGGCGGCCGCGACCACCGAGAGCACCACATAGACCCAGGCGGCACGTTGGAGGTGGATGCCGCCGTCGCTGGCCTGCACCATGCCGAAGATGCCGGCACCGCCGACCAGCACCGGCAGGAAGAACTGGATGAGCGCAACGCCCAGGTTGCCGCCGGCCGCGTTGAGGCCGAGGGCGGCGCCCTTGCGGGCGGCGGGGTAGAAGAAGTTGATGTTGGCCATCGAGGAGGCGAAGTTGCCGCCGCCGAAGCCGGCTGTCGCCGCGATCACGACGAAGACCCACAGCGGCGTGCCGGGGCGCTGCACGAAGACGGCGAAGAGCAGCGTCGGCACGAGGAGCAGCAGCGCGCTGATCGTCGTCCACGTCCGGCCACCGAACTTCGGCACCGCGAACGTGTAGGGCAACCGCAGCAACGAGCCGACGAAGTTGGGGGCCGCAACGATCAGGAACAACTCCTGCGCGGTGAAGTCGAACCCCATCGACAGCAGGTAGGCGGAACTGACGCTCCACATCAGCCACACCGAGAAGCCGAGGTGTTCGGCGAAGATCGACCAGATCAGGTTGCGGCGGGCCACCCGATCCGCACCGGCCGCCCAGAAGTCGGGGTCCTCCGGGCGCCAGTCGGTCAGGGTGGTCCCTCCGGGGGCGTACGTCGACTGCTGCGCGCGGTCCGGTGCGGTTCGGGTCACGAGTCACTCCTCCAGGACGGGTGGTGACCGGGACGCTAGTGAGGCGACGTAACGCGTCGTCGTGTGCTCGTCACGCCTCAGGTGACGGTGTCCTCACGACCTCACACCCCGGCGTACGGCCAACGTGAGCTGGCGGATTCGGATTGAATGGCCACCGAATGGGCAGGACCCAGAGCGGCCGGTCATGGGGATCGGCCAACCGAAGGAGGAACGACGCATGGTCTGGTTCATCGTGGCGGTGCTGCTGCTCGCAGTCGGAGTCGGCCTGACCGTCGGTGCGCGCACCGCCCGCAACAAGCACAAGAGTCTGCTGCTGACGGAGAACACCACCACCGGACCGCTGCGGGAGCTGCACCGGACGGCTCGGGAGGTGGCTGGCGACGACATCTTCACGCAGCTGGTCGATCTGTCCGGACGCACCCAGCCCGGCCCGCAGGGGCTGCTCACCGCGGAGATCTCCCAGACCCAGTGCGTGTGGTACCAGCAGAAGGTGACCCGCCGCTACAAGCACGTCAGCCGGGACTCCGACGGCAACCGCAAGACCACCACTCGTGAAGAGGTGGTCAGCCAGAACCAGTCCAGCGCGCCGTTCGTGCTGCGCGACAAGGACGGCGAGATCACCGTCATCCCGACGGACGGCGTGAAGCAGGCACGCAAGACGATGAGTGAGTTCTTCAAGGAGGAGGGCGCCCGCCGGAGCGGCGCCACCATCGATTTCGGCGGTTTCAGCTTCAACGTCGGCAGCCGTGACGGCGACACCATCGGCTACAAGTACGAGGAGTGGGTGCTCACGCCCGACACCCAGGTCTTCGTGCACGGTGAGGCCAGCGATCGCGGCGGCCAGCTCGAGATCGTGAGCCCGGCCGGCAAGGAGAAGATGCTCATCACCACGAAGACGGAGCAGGAGCTCCTCGAGAGCGCCGAGACCTCCCACATGTGGTTCCGGTGGGGCTCCTTCGGCTCCTATGCCGCAGGAGCGGTCCTGCTCATCGTGGCGGTCGTGCTGCTCGTCTTGTGAGGCGCCCGTGGCCGAGGAGTTGCTTCAGCGGCATGACTAAGGCCCCCGCCAACTTGGCGGGGGCCTTCGTCATGAGTCAGGCGCGATCAGGAAGCGAGCACCTCGTCGAGGATGGTCTCAGCCTTGTCCTCGTTGGTGTGCTCGGCGAGCGCGAGTTCGGAGACCAGGATCTGGCGTGCCTTCGCCAGCATCCGCTTCTCCCCGGCCGAGAGGCCGCGGTCGCGCTCACGGCGCCAGAGGTCGCGGACGACCTCGGCCACCTTCATCACGTCACCGGAGTGGAGCTTCTCCAGATTTGCCTTGTAACGACGCGACCAGTTGGTCGGCTCCTCGACCTGCGCCGCGCGGAGGACGTCGAAAACTCGGTCCAGTCCCTCCTTGTCGACCACGTCACGAACCCCGACCAGGTCGAGGTTGCAAGCCGGAACCCGAACGACCAGGTCCTGCTGTGCGACGATGCGAAGAACCAGGTATTCGCGTTCCTCGCCCTTGATGGTGCGCGTCTCGATGTCCTCGATGACCGCTGCACCGTGATTCGGGTAAACAACCGTTTCGCCGACGGTGAATGTCATGTGCCAAGTACCCCTTCCTAGGTGACCATTCTAACACGTCCGGCAACGACTCCCGATATCGTTTCCGCAGGTCAGACGGCACATGCGGGGTTGACAGAACCCTATGAATGTGTCTGGGCCCGGAGGGCGCAGTGCTGATGGCCGCCCCTCTTCTTCCCCAGCCGGGGCGTCCGAAACCTGCCTGTCCACCACCCACGTGGACTCTTTCTGGTCAATACTGCCGACCATGTCTCCGAAGAGATACCAACCTGCGCAGCGCATCCGAGGGCTCGACGCCGAGGGCAACCCCATCCCCGTCTTCGAAGTGAAGCGCTCGTGGCCGATCGGACTGGCCCGCTCGTGCCACGCCCGCCACGGCATCCTCGTCACCCTCGGCGTGACCGTGGCCGCCGCGCTGTCGGGGCGCAGCACTCGCGAGGTGGGGTTGGTGCTGCTGACCGTTCTCGTCGGCCAGTTCCTCCTCGGCGTGCACAACGACTTGGTCGACCGTGAGCGCGACCGCGACAACGACCGCGTCGACAAGCCCATCGCCGAGGGTTGGTACAACCCCAGCAGTGCCGGCTTCGCCATCGCGGTCGCCGTCTTGCTCGTGATTCCGCTGTCGATCTCGAACGGTGTGGTGGCCGGCTGCCTCCACCTCGGATTCCTCGCGGTGGCGATGCTCACCAACGCCGGCGTCCTCCGCAAGGGAGGGTTCTCCTTCTTGCCGTGGGCCATCAGCTTCGCCCTGCTCACGGCCTTCCTGGCCTACGGCGGCTGGGGCGCGGACGGGAGCGACACTCCGCCCACGGTCGCACTGACGGTGTGCGCCGCGCTGCTGGGTGTCGGCGTACACGTGCTGCACTCCCTGCCGGGCCTGGTCGACGAGAACCGTGCCGGCTGGAAGACCTTCCCACTGCGGATTGCGCTCAAGATCGGAGCCGCCAAGACACTGCTGGCGACGGTCGTCTATCTCGTCGTCGTGGGGGCTGCCACGGTCGCCGTCGCCGTCAGCGTGGGCCTGAGGCAGTGAGTCGGAAGCGTCTCCACTAGTCTGGGGTCCGCACTTGGTGACCGGTCAAGGACGGTCCACCGCCGATGGAGAAGGCTGAAGAATGCTGCTTCGCAACCGGATCGCCCGCGGGGTTGCCGCCGGCGCCCTCGTGCTCGCCCTGCCGACGCTGACGGCGTGTGGCGACTTCGCCACCGACAAGGTCTACACGCCGGCTCCCGGCGCCAACGACCGCGCCGGTGACGTCGACGTCCTCAACGCCGTCATCGTGGCCACCCAGGACGGCCACGGCACGTTCCTGGCGAGCTTCTCCAACAACCTCGACTCCAACGTCGTCAACGAGTTCGGCGACGTGACCGACACCTTGGTGAGCATTGACGGCGACTTCGAGGCCGTCATGCCGGGCACCGAGGTTCCCGATGAAGGAGCCACGCCCGACGGCACCCAGGTCGAGGAGACCTCGCTCCGCGACAAGAACGCCGAGCAGAGCGGCGCCGAAGTCGCGCCGGTCGTCATTCGGGGCAGCCAGCTCTTCCGCCTCGGCACCAAGGGCGACGCGGCAGGCATCCCGGTCAACGGCGACTTCAAGATCGGCGACTTCGTGCCCGTCACCTTGACCTTCGAGAACGCCGGCGAGGTCGTCATCACCGTCCCCGTGCTCTGCAACGCCATCCACTGGGAGGGTGAGGACACCAACCCGGTCAACGCCGGCGCCGAGCTCGCCCCGACCTGTGTCTCCCTCGAGGGTGGCGAGGCCGCCGCTGAGGGCGGCCACTGATGGTGCACACCCTGATCGTCGTCCGGCACGGCGAGAGCGAGTGGAACGCCAAGAACCTCTTCACCGGTTGGGTTGACGTCCACCTGACCGACAAGGGCCGGGCCGAGGCAGTCCGCGCCGGCGAGCAACTCAAGGCCGCTGGCCTCCTGCCCGACGTCGTCCACACCTCGCTGCAGCGTCGCGCGATCAACACCGCCGCACTCGCCCTCGACGCCGCCGACCGTCACTGGATCCCCGTGAAGCGGTCGTGGCGCCTCAACGAGCGCCACTACGGCGCGCTGCAGGGCAAGGACAAGAAGCAGACCCTCGCCGAGTTCGGCGAGGAGCAGTTCATGACCTGGCGCCGTTCCTTCGACACCCCGCCGCCGCCGCTCGACGACTCCTCCGAGTGGTCCCAGGCCGGCGATCCGCGCTACGCGGACCTGGGCGACGAGATGCCGCGCACCGAGTGCTTGGCGGACGTCATCACCCGGTTCCTCCCCTACTGGGACGGCGAGATCGTGCCCGACCTCGCCGCTGGCAAGACCGTGCTCGTCGCCGCCCACGGCAACAGCCTCCGCGCCCTGGTCAAGCACCTCGACCAGATCAGCGACGCAGACATCGCCGGACTCAACATCCCGACCGGCATGCCCCTGGTCTATCGCCTGGACGACGACTTCCGTCCCACCGTCCCCGGCGGCGAATACCTCGACCCCGATGCCGCGGCCGCTGCTGCTGCCGCTGTCGCCAACCAGGGCCGCTGACACCCGACACAGCCGCCTCGGCCCGCGCGGACCGCTCACGATCAGACACCGAACGGCCCCGACAGACTCCTCTGTCGGGGCCGTTTCGCTGCCCAAGACTCCTCGGTCCAAGACCGATCGTCCCTAACAGATTTGTAGGTCCCGGGCGAGGATCTACAAATCTGTTAGGGACGGCCCCGCATTTTCTGCGGGTTTCTGACAGGTCGAGGTGAAGTGTCAGCTCTCGTGGTGCTCTTCGCCTGTGACGACGAAGATGACGCGGCGGGCCACGGAGACGGCGTGGTCGGCGATGCGCTCGTAGTAGCGGCCGAGGAGGGCGAGGTCGACGGCGGGCTCCACGCCGTGGGACCAGTCGGCGCTGAGCAGCTCGCGGAAGTTGTTGCGGCGGAGCTGGTCCATGGTGTCGTCGGCCTCGTCGAGCTCCCGGGCGGCCTCGACGTCGCGCTCGGCGATCACCCGGACGAGCACCCGGCACATCTCCTTGGCGACCTCCGCCATCTGCTCGATCGTGGGCACCACATCGCGGGGTACGGCGACACCCGGCACTCGCAGTCGGGCCACCTTGGCAACGTGGACGGCGAGATCTCCCATGCGCTCGATCTCGGCCACCATGCGCAGTGCTGCCACCACGGTGCGCAAGTCGCTGGCGACGGGCTGCTGGAGCGAGAGCAGCGAGAAGGCGGTGTCCTCGATGGCCTCGCGCTGTCGGTCGATGGACTCGTCGCCGGCGATGACGCCGTCAGCCAACTCTCCGTTGCCCGAGAGCAACGCCTGGGTAGCACTGGCGACTGCAACCTTCACCTCCGCGGCCATGGAGCCGAGGCTGGCGAAGAGAGAGTCGAGTTGGTCGGTGTAGGCCTCACGCATGATCGCGAGGCTAGCCGCGCGAGATGAGGGCACGGGTGCCTCATTCTGAACTGGAGATGAACAGACGGTGCTCACACCGACACCGCACCAACTGCAGGTGAATCGTGCGTACGATCAGAGTCGTGACCTTGACAGAGACGTTGCTCGTGGCACTGCTTGCCGTGCTCATCGTCTTCGGGGTCTTCGGGGCCTTCCTGGTCAGCGAACGCCAGCTGAACAAGGTGCCCGTGGTCGAGGAGCCCGCGGTACCGGAGAAGGTGACCGCCGTCCTCTCGGTGCTCCGCTCCTCGGCGGTGATCGTCGACGAGGTCGACACGGTGCTCAAGGCCAGCGCTCCGGCGTACGCGCTCGGCCTGGTGCGAGGCACCGAGATCCTCGTCGACGAACTGCAGGAGACGATCCGCCAGGTGCGCCGCGACGGCCAGATCCGAGAGATCGAGTTCGTCCTCGGGCCTCCGACCGCCCCACCACGTCACGTGCAGGCGCGGGTCGCTCCCCTGGGCAGCCGGCTGATCCTGGCGCTGGTGGAGGACCGCACACGAGAACGTCGGGTCGAGGCCATCCGGCGCGACTTCGTGGCCAACGTGAGCCACGAGCTCAAGACACCGGTCGGTGCGATCAGGCTGCTCGCCGAGGCGGTCGGTGACGCCCGGGACGACCCCGAGGCGGTGAAGCGGTTCGCCGGCCGGATGGTCACCGAGAGCGACCGACTCACCGACCTCGTGCAGCAGATCATCGAACTCTCCCGGCTTCAGTCGGACGACCCCTGGGCGGAGCCCGAGCAGCTCGAGCTCGACGAGATCATCGAGACGGCGATCGACACCGTGGCGATCGACGCCGCTGCCCGCAACACCGAGGTCCTGGCCACGGGCGACAAGGGCATCGTCATTCCGGGCGGTCGGGAACAGGTCACCGTCGCGATCAGCAACCTGGTCGCCAACGCGGTCAACTACTCGCGCGACAGCACCGCGGTCCTGATCGACGTACGCCGCGTCGACGACCGTGTCGAGATCGCCGTCACCGACCAGGGCATCGGCATCCCGCAGACCGAGCTCGACCGCATCTTCGAACGCTTCTATCGCGTCGACCCCGCCCGTCACCGGTCGACCGGCGGCACCGGGCTGGGGTTGTCCATCGTCAAACACGTCGCCGCCACCCACGGCGGCGACATCCGGGTGTGGTCCGTCGAAGGTCATGGTTCGACCTTCACGCTGTCCCTGCCCACATCCCCGGCGCCGGGCGGCTGGCCCGCCGGGGACGAGTTGGTCCAGCCCGACAAGGAGGAACGCCCGTGACCCGGGTTCTGGTGGTCGAGGACGAAGAGAGCTACAGCGACGCCCTGTCGTTCCTGCTCCGCAAGGAGGGCTTCGAGGTGGCGCTGGCCGCCACCGGCCCGGAGGCGGTGGCGGAGTTCGAACGCTCCGGCGCCGACATCGTGCTCCTCGACCTCATGCTGCCGGGATTCCCCGGCACCGAGGTGTGCCGACAGATCCGCAGCACCTCCAACGTGCCGGTGATCATGGTCAGCGCCAAGGACGACGAGGTCGACAAGGTCGTCGGGCTGGAGCTCGGCGCCGACGACTACGTCACGAAGCCCTACTCCCCGCGCGAACTCGTCGCCCGCATCCGCGCGGTGCTGCGTCGCGGCAACATGGACGAGTCTCTCGAGGAAGGCGTCCTCGAGGCAGGCCCGGTCCGGATGGATGTCGAGCGCCACGTGGTCACGCTGGACGGCTCGGAGCAGAAGCTGCCACTCAAGGAGTTCGAACTCCTCGAGATGTTCCTGCGCAACCCCGGCCGGGTGCTCACCCGCGGCCAGCTCATCGACCGGGTGTGGGGCTCTGACTACGTCGGCGACACCAAGACTCTCGACGTCCACGTGAAGCGGCTGCGGGCCAAGCTCGAACCCGACCCCGCCTCCCCCACCTACCTGGTGACCGTGCGCGGACTCGGCTACAAACTCGATCTGTGAGCCGGATGGCCACTCCTTCCTGTGACAGAAGGGTCGGAGTGTGCCTACAGTGACTGGCGTGACCTCTCCACGCCGACTCGCCGCAGCTGCCCTCACGCTCGCCGTGGGGACGACGCTCGCCACCCCCGTGGTCGGTACGTCGTCCCTCGCCGCTGCTGCTCCGGCCTCGGGGAAGGCGCAGATCACCCTCAGCCGTTGGGTAGGCACCGATCTGTCGAAGGGCAAGCACCGCGGGACCGAGGTGCGCAACGGCAACCTGCGCATCGCGAAGGCCACGGGAACCGAGAAGGTCGCCGACCCGTTCGGCACGAAGAAGACGAAGACCTTCGAGCGGGCACGCTGGCTCTCCACCTGGGCCAGGCCCGGCTTCAAGGCCACCAATCTCGTGCCGAGCTGGAATGCGAAGGCCAGGAAGAAGACCTTGGTGAAGGTCGAGGTGCGGGTCGCCTCCGGCTCGACCAAGGGATCGTGGGACCAGGTCGCCCTGTGGGGCTTCACCCCCAAGGGCGTGCGACCGCACTCTGGTGCCGCGCAACCCGATGACCTGGCTCGCCTCGCGACCGACACGGTGCTGGCCAACGCTGGCAAGAGCTTCGACCGGTGGCAGGTGCGCATCACCCTGCTGCGCCCGCAGGGCACCAAGCGCACCCCCAAGCTCACCTCTGTCAACGGCGTCGCCGCCGACCGCACCACCGTGAGCACACCGGTGAGTGCCACCACGATGAAGACGACCCGACAACTGACGCTGCCGACGTACTCGCAGATGGTGCACGCGGGTCATCACCCGGAGTGGGGCGGTGGCGGCGAGGCCTGGTGCTCGCCCACCTCGATGGCGATGGTGGTGCAGCACTTCGGCAAGGGACCGAAACCCAAAGCCCTGGCGTGGGAGAAGGGCGCGGACGCCCGCGTCGACCACGCCGCCCGGCACACCTACGACCACCGCTATCGCGGTACCGGCAACTGGCCCTTCACCACCGCCTACGCGGGCAACTACGGCCTGGACGGATTCGTCACCAGGCTGCGCAATCTCAGGGATGCCGAGAAGCTGGTGAAGAAGGGCATTCCAGTGGTGGTGTCGGTCAAGTTCGGGCGCGGTGAGCTCACCGGTGCCCCGATCTCCTCCACCAACGGCCACCTGATCGTGGTCAGCGGGTTCACGGCTGCCGGTGACGTGCTGGTGCACGACCCCGCCGCGAGCAGGAACGCCGAGGTACGACGGACCTACGACCGGGCCCAGTTCGAGCGAGCATGGCTGCGGGGATCCGGCGGCATCAGCTACGTGGTGCATCCCGCCGACAAACCGCTGCCGAAGAGCAACGGCCGCTGGTGATCAGGAGTCGTCGGCCTCGAGCCAGCCGCGGAAGGCCTCGAGGTTCGCAGTCGACTCGCCCCGCGAGATCCGCCACTCCCACTCCTTGCGGATCGACGTGGCGAAGCCCAGCTCCAGCAGGGTGTTGAAGGACTCGTCAGCCGTGGCGAGCACGGTGCCGAGCACCCGGTCGAGATCGTCGGCCGTGACGGTGGTGAGCGGCAACCGCGCGTCGAGGTAGATGTCGCCGTGGTGGTCGACAGCGAAGGCGACGGCGAAGAGCCGCAGGTTCTTCTCGAGCAACCACCGGAAGACGGTCTCATGGTTCTCGTCGGGGTTGCGACAGACGAAGGCGTGCACACCCAACGAGTGCGGCCCCACGTCGAGCCGCACCGGCGTCTGGAGCTTGCGTTCACCGGGCAACGAGAAGGAGAACATCCCCGTCTCGGTCTCGTCGGCCTCGATCTCGTTGTCGGCCAGCCACTGGCGGACCACCCCACGCGCATCAGACATGTGCTGTCTCCTCCCGCATCGCACGCGATGCCTTGGCATAGACGTCGAGGGTGGCCTCGGCGGTGCGCTCCCACGAGAAGTCAGCGGCTTGGCGCAGTGCTCCGCGCGAAAGCTCGGCCCGGAAGTCAGCGTCATCGAGCACCCTGCGGATCGCTGCGGCCCAGTCGCGGGCCTCGTGGGTGTCGACCAGCAGCCCGGACCGGCCGTCCCGCACGACGGTGGTGAGTCCGCCCACCGCGGCGGCGACCACCGGGGTGCCGGTGGCTTGCGCCTCGACGGCCACCAGACCGAAGGACTCGTTGTAGGACGGAACCGCCACCAGCGTGGCCGCGGCGCACCAACGGGCCAGGTCGTCCTGCCTGACCGGCGGCACGAAGCGCACCACGTCACTGATGCCGAGGTCGGCGGCGAGGTCCGCCAGGGAGGTCGGGTGCTCCAGTCCGGAGCCGGAGGGTCCGCCGACCACGGGGACGACGAGGCGAGAACGCAGGGCCGGGTCCTCGTCGAGGAGTACGGCGACCGCGCGGAGAAGCACATCAGGAGCCTTGAGCGGCTGGATGCGACCAGCGAAGAGCAGCACGTGCGCATCGAGCGGCAGACCGAGCTGGCGACGTACGACGTCACGTGGCTGCGGCCGGAAGCGACCCAGGTCGACACCCGGGTGCACGACGTCGACGCGGTGCGGGGCCGCGTCGTAGAGGTTGATCAGCTGTTTGGCCTCGAGGTCGGTATTGGCAATGAGCGCGTCGGCCGCCGCGACGACCTGCTCCTCGCCCAGGACGCGGGCTGCCGGCTCGGGGGTGTCGCCGAGGGCGAGGGCCTCGTTCTTGACCTTGGCCATGGTGTGCATGGAGTGGATGAGCGGCACCCCCAACGGTCGCGGGCCAGCGCGCCGACCTGACCGGAGAGCCAGTAGTGGGAGTGCACGGCGTCGTAGTGGCCGGGCAGCAACCCGGCCTCGGTGCGCAGCACCTCGCGGGCGAAGACGCACATCTGCCCCGGCAGCTCAGCCTTCGAGAGGCCCTCGAAGGGCCCGGCGGAGATGTGACGCACCAGGATGCCGTCATCGACCTGGACCGTCTCGGGCAGCCGCGATGAAGTGGCCCGGGTGAAGATGTCGACCTCGATCCCGCGATCCGCGAGGCGGCGGGAGAGCTCGAGCACATACACGTTCATGCCCCCGGCGTCGCCCGTACCGGGTTGGTCGAGCGGGGACGTGTGCAGGCTGATCATCGCCACCCGCTCCGTCACGCGCTCCACCTCCTCAGGATCCACCGAGGATGACAACCCGGTGTGGGAGAGGAGTATTCCGCCCCTCCCCGCATGACCGCTCCAGTGGCCCTCGTCCTGGCCCCTGCCGGGTGCCACGGAGCCAGCGTCAGCGCGCGTGGGCGCCACGCCCCGACCGTCGGGACTCACGACGGGAGGACCGGTGTGGTGGGACGAGTCCGAGGCGGCAGCGCGGGTTCGGAGGCGACGCGCGGCATCGGGATCCGGACCGTTTCCTCGCTCGCGGCGCGGGACCCGGGACCGCGGTGGGCCGCCCGCCTCGGTCGCAGCAGTCGCCCCGGCTGTGGGCCTCGGCTCGGGGACGGTCGCTCGCGAACGCCCGCGCCGTACGCGCCCGACGAGGAGAGCATGAGCGCCAGAGCGAATCCGGCCACGCCCAGGACACCCACCACCGGGTTGACCCTGTCGGCCCCGAGCTCCGTCTCGAGGGCCAGCCAGAGTGAGGCGACGAGGAGCGCTGAGCCGCCCGTGACGACGACGCGCAACCACAGCGGACCGGTTGCCACGACACCCACGAAGAGCAGGCCGATCACCGCGATGACCATGCCGAGCGCGGCCGACGTCGCCGTCGGCGGCAACTCGAGCAGCAAGGCCCCGCTTCCGATCACTCCACCGAGCAGTGTGATCGCTCGCACCTCGCACCACCTTTCCGAGTCGCCGGGCAGTCTGCCTCCTCGGGACGGCCGAGGGCCACCCCGTGACCGCCTTTCGGGCATCCGATCCGGCAGACTCGCGTCCATGGAACCTTCACGTGTCGCAGTCGTCACCGGCGCCTCCAGCGGAATCGGCGCCGCCACCGCACGAGTCCTGGCCCGCGATGGCTACCGAGTCGTGTGTGCTGCTCGGCGTCAGGAGCGAATCGCGGCGTTGGCCGATGAGATCGGCGGCATCGCGATCACCTGCGACGTCACCGACCCTGCTGCCGTGGCCCGGTTGGCCGAGGCAGTCGGCCCCCGGCTGGCCGTGCTCGTCAACAACGCCGGCGGCGCCTTCGGGTTGGAACCGATCGAGAAGGCCGACCCCGAGCAGTGGCGGCAGATGTACGACGTGAACGTGCTCGGCGTCCTCCAGGTCACCCAGGCGCTCCTTCCTGCGCTGCGTGCGAGCGGCGACGGCCTGGTGGTGACGGTGACGTCGACCGCCGGACGCATCGCCTACGAGGGTGGCGCCGGCTACACGGCTGCGAAGCACGCGTCGAGGGTCGTGTCGGAGACGCTGCGACTGGAGTTGTGTGGCGAGCCGATCCGGGTCACCGACATCGCCCCCGGCATGGTGCACACGGAGGAGTTCTCGACGGTGCGGTTCGGCGGCGACCAGGCCCGGGCGGACGCGGTCTACGCCGGCGTACCCGATCCGCTGGTGGCCGAGGACGTGGCCGAGGCGATCGCCTTCGTGGCCAGCAGGCCGGCTCACGTCAACATCGACGAACTCGTGATCAAGCCACGCGCCCAAGCCTCGCAGCACAAGATCCATCGCGTCCAGGAGTGATCAGCGAGACGAATCCGAGGTGTCCTCCACAAGGCCAACGATCCATGTCAGACTGCCCCGCGTGAAGACAATCGGACTCATTGGCGGCATGAGCTGGGAATCCAGCGCGGTCTACTACCGGGACCTCAACCGAGGCGTCGAGCAACGGCTCGGCGGGCTCTCCTCGGCGAAGACCGTGATGGCCTCCGTGGACTTCGCCGAGGTCACCGCCCTGCAGGAGCAGGAGGACTGGGACGCCGTTGCGGAGATCCTGGCCGAGGCCGCTCGGTCCGTGGAGCGCGCGGGCGCCGACTTCCTGCTGTTGTGCACCACGACCTTCCACCGGGTGGCCGAACAGGTCGAAGCCGCCGTCGGCATCCCGGTGCTGCACCTGGGCGACGTGATCGCGGAGGCCTGCAAGGAACACCGCCTGGACTCGGTCGCCCTGATCGGCACCACCTTCGCGATGTCGCGCGTCTTCTTCACCGATCGACTCGCCAGCCACGGCCTCGAGGTCATCGTGCCAGCTCCCGAGAAGCACGATGAGATCAACGCGATCATCTATGACGAGCTCGTGCACGGCAAGATCAACGACGACTCCCGTCGCACGGTGGTGAAGGTCATCGAGGAGCTGTGGGAGAACGGTGCCGAAGGCGTCATCCTCGGCTGCACCGAGTTGGAACTGCTGGTCAAGCAGACCGACGTCGAGGTGCCGCTCTTCCCGGGCACGACGTTGCACGTCGACGCCGCTCTCGACCGCGCCCTCGGCTGACCCCGAAGGGCGATCGGCCACTCAGTCCACGACGGATCGGTCGGTCTTGACCATGTCACCACGACCGACCTCGAGCGGCGAACTGACCGTGCAGACCACGGAGAACTCGCCCTCGGTGTCGCCCCACAGCTCGGGATAGATCTCCGCGACAGCGGTGAGTCCGGCCTCGGGCTCGTTGGCGACGAGGGAGAAGTAGGCACCACACTCCGCGTCGAGCAGCTGGAACGCTTCGTCGCGGAGCTCGACGTACGTGCCGCCGGAATCCTCCTCGATCGCCCTGCGCCCAGGCAGCTGCCCGGACGTGACGGCGGGGGTGGCAGTGAGCACGAGCAACTGCTCGCGGGTGTGCGGGGTGTTGCAGGCGACGGTGACCAGGTCGTCGTCGAGGCAGACTCTCAGCGTGGGGTCGAGGTCGGGGCTCTGGAAGTCGGCGTACCTCATGGCTCGGGCGGTGTCCTGGCGCAGCACGCACGCGAACTTCCGCTCCCCGCCCGCCAGTCGGCGTAGGGGAAGGGGACGAAGGAGGTCCGGATCCCACCGACGAAGGCGGGGCTGGGGATGAGATCGAGGGGACTGGCATCGGCCGCGGCAGCCAGCGCCGGGTCGGCCTCATCGCGGCAGGACGCGGCGACGGCCGATCGAATCCGCTGGTGGTCCTTCGCCCCGCTGTCGAGCACCGCGTTGTAGTTCCGGGCGACCTTCGGCGCATCGACGACTGCGTAGACCTCCAGCTGGTGGGGCTGGTCGCAGGCGATCGGGTCGTCGTACGTCGGGAGGTCGCGTACCGCTGCGACCGCCACGGTGTCGAGCTCCCCGATGAGGGCGAGGGCATCGTCGCTCGCCAGCGTGGCGCCGCCGAAGCAGGTGCCGGGTTCGGGGCCGGTGGTGCCGAGCACCGGTGGGGCGGGCTCCCCTGCCTCGGAGGAGTCGTCGCCGGTGCAGCCGCCCAGCGCGAGCATCGTCATGACGGTCGCGGCTGCAATGACGGCCATGCGGCCGCGACCAGGTGCTGCGCGGAGGAGGCTCATCGGTTCGCCGATCTCGGGTGGGGGCTGGCTCGCGCGGCTACCCTAAGCCCATGGCTGAGCGGGATGAGTTGCGCCGCAGCGCGCTGGGGCGGACCGCCCGGCTGGCTGCGATCCCCGTCGGCTTCGCCGGGCGTACGACACTCGGGGTCGGAAAGCGCCTCGTTGGCCGCCCCGCAGCCGCGGTGCTGACTGAGGTGCAGATGCGCACTGCCGACCAGATCTTCAAGGTGCTCGGCGAGCTCAAGGGCGGGGCGATGAAGCTCGGCCAGGCGATGAGCATCTTCGAGTCCGCGCTTCCCGAGGAGATTGCGGGGCCCTATCGCGACGTACTGGTGAAGCTGCAGGACGCTGCTCCCCCGATGTCGAAGCGGCTGCTCGAGGAGATGCTCACCGAGCAGCTCGGCGGCGAGTGGCGCGCCCTCTTCGACTCCTTCGACGAGCAACCGGTGGCCTCGGCGTCGTTGGGGCAGGTGCACCGCGCCGTCTGGGCCGATGGCCGCGACGTGGCAGTCAAGGTGCAGTATCCCGGCGCGGCCGAGGCGCTCCGCTCCGACCTGAAGCAACTTTCGCGGATGGCGAAGATGTTTGCCGTCGTGGCGCCCGGACTCGATGTGAAGGCGCTGCTCGCCGAGATCGAGGAGCGGGTCGTCGAGGAACTCGACTACCGGCTCGAGGCCGCGTCCCAGACCGCCTTCGCCGAGGAGTACGTCGACGACCCCCACATCGTCGTACCTGCCGTCGTTCACCACACCGAACGGGTACTGGTGTCCGAGTGGCTGGAGAGCGAGTCGTCGCTGGCAGCGATCATCGCGGAGGGAAGCGCGGACCAACGCAACCACTTCGGCGGCCTGTATGCGGAGTTCTTGGTCTCCGCACCCTCACGACTGGGCCTGCTCCATGCGGATCCGCATCCCGGCAACTTCCGGGTGCTGGCTGACGGCCGGATGGGCGTGGTCGACTACGGAGCCGTGGCGCGGCTGCCTGACGGATTGCCCCGCCCGATGGGCGAGCTGCTGCGGCGTGCGGTCGATGAGGACTGGGAGGCGGTCGTCGCGGGTCTGCGCGAGGAGGGCTTCCTGCTGAACCGCACGGAGTTCTCCGCCGATGCCATGCGTGACTACCTCGGCCCGTTCCTCGATGCAGCACGCAAGCCGGAGTTCACCTTCGACCGGGCGTGGCTGCGGGGCCAGGCCATGCGCGTCGCAACTCCCACCGGCGACAACGTGGCGACCGCACTCAAGATCAACCTGCCACCTGACTACATGCTCATCCACCGCGTTTGGATAGGTGGAATTGGCGTGCTCTGCCAAGTAGGTGCCACCGTCCCCTTCCAAGGACTGCTCGAGGAGTTCCTCCCCGGTTTCGCCGACGACTGACCGTGATGATGTGAGTGACCCCGTCCGGGTGCCCGTTGGTCGAGCCTGTCCCCCGTTGGTCGAGCCTGTCGAGACCCTGCACGTGGGTGTGGTGACC
>NZ_JAKGRW010000049.1 GCF_021555175.1 Nocardioides alcanivorans
AACCACAAGTTCCACGCTGAGCTTCATCCAGCAGAAGCCCGGGTGAGGCACGCCGAGGCGCAGGGTCGCGGTAGGTAGCGCTCTCTCGCTCACGGTGGCCATCGAGCGGCCCATCCCTCCATCGACGAAAAGGGACTGCCCGGTGACATATCCGGCGTCCTCACTGGGTAGCCAACTGATGGCGCCGGCCATGCCGGCCGGTCGTCCAAGTCGCCGCAACGGCAGGGTGCGGGCCACGCGTTCGGCAATCGAGCGCAGGCACCTTCGTCGAGCATCGGGGTGTCGATGAACCCCGGGCAGATCGCGTTGGCGCGCACTCCCCGTGGTCCCAGCTCGACCGCCAGCGAACGGGTGAGGTCAACAGGCCGCCTTGCTGGCGTCGCTACGCGATCTGTCCGGCGAAGCCGGTCACCCGCGATCGAGCCACATTGACCTACGGCGGGTGTGTGGCCGGCGGCGAGCAGGTCGACCAGGTCGCTGGGCGAGCCGGAACGGCGCACGCAGGTTGATGTCGAGCACCGTGTCCCAGCGCCACGTCGTCGTGCTCGGCAAGGGAGGCCCTCACTTCGACACCGGCGTTGTTGACCAGCGCGTCCAGGCCGCCGAACGCGTCCTGGCGGTGCTGGGCGATGGTCGTCGATGCCGCCGGGTCCCTCAGGTCGACCCCGACCCTGCGCTCGGGCCGTGCGCCTCGCCGGCGCGGCGTACGACGTCGGGCCGGTCGACCGCAAGCACCTGCGCGCCATCGGCAAGCAGCCGCTGGGTCACCGCCGCGCCGATGCCGCCCAATGCGCCGGTGACCACGACGCGGCGCCCTGCGGGCCGGGCACTCATGCCGCCGCCTCTCCGCGTTCGCCCAGCAGCGGCAAGGCGTCGTGGCGCAGCCAGGCGTCGCGCACCTCGGGAGCGATCGGGAGGTCTTCGGCGGCTTGGACCAGGGCGCCCGGTCCTTGGGCATGCGTCCAACTCGTCGAGCCGAAGAGCACGCGACGCTTGACCGACCGGGAACCGTGGAAGAAGAGCGGCTCCCAGCCGGATCCGGCGGCGGCCATGGTCTGCGGGTGGTGGGAGGAGAACTCCAGGTAGACGTTCGGATGCCGCTGCAGAAGGGCGACCGCCTCCAACACCCACGGCCATCCGCCGTGCCCCAACACGATGCGCAGCTCCGGGTGACGCACGGCGATCCGGTCGATGACGTGTGGGCTGCTCACCCCCATCGACTGCGCCGCGAAGTTCTGCCCGCTATGGATCCAGACAGGCACCTCACGCTCGACGGCGGCACGCCACAACGGATCGAGAGTGGGAGCGCTCGGGTCGACTCCGTCCAGGAACGGGATGACCGACAGGCCGGCCATGGCGAGCTCGTCGAGGGCTCGTTTCGCCTCGGCGATCGCCTCCTCGGGCTCACTCAGGGAGACACCGGCCCAGGGCACGAGGCGGTCGCTGAGCGCGGCGATCTCCGCGACGTGGTCGTTCGTCGTCCCCGTTCCACATCGCCACTGGCCGCCGTGGATCACCTGCACGATGTCGTGACGCTCGAGTTCGGCGACCCGCTCCTCGATCTCGAAACATGCGGCCATCGCTTCGGCGAGCTCATCGATCGCGGTCTCGCGATCCGTCGTCAGTGACGCCACGATCTGTCCGGGCGTATGCCCGGTCATCGCAGCGAAGCGGGGGCGAACATCACGCCGTAGCGAGGTGCGCGCACGAGGAGGGCGCTGAGGTAGCTGCGCCACCCTTCGCGTCGCAGCACGACGTCGCACATGTCGACCACCGCGGCAGGTGGGGTAACGGGCATCACAGAATGCATGAACGTTTGTTTACCAGTTCAGGACAGGCGAAGTCAACGAACGTTCATATATTGCGCTAAGGTCGAAGCGTGAGGACCACGAAGACCGACGCACGCCAGACCGACACCGCCCAACGCATCCGGCGCGTGGCCACCGAGTTGTTCTTCACCAACGGCTATCCCGCCACGTCGGTGCGCCAGATCATGCAGGCGTGCAACGTCACCGCGGCGTCGCTCTACAACCACTTCGGCTCGAAGGAGGACCTGCTCCACTCGATCCTCATGAGTTCCCTCCAGGACTCCGTGGATTCGTTGCTAGGAGCCTTCGCATCCGCCGACGACAACGCCACGGCGCAACTACGCGCACTGGTGCGCGCCATCTCGACCTTCCACTCCGAACGGCAGTTGGAGGGGCTCGTGAGCCAGACCGAGTGGCGACATCTGCCTGCCGAACGCGCGGTCGATGTCCTGGAACTGCAGAAACGAATCCGGCGGCTCTTCGAGACCTGCCTTGAGCGCGGCGTGGCCGACGGCGAGTTCTCCCTCGCCGTCGTCGGCGCCGACCCCGACATCACCGCGAAGTCGATCCTCGATCTCTGCATCAACGCCGGGAAGTGGTTCCGCACCCGCGGGCGGCTCGACGCCTCAGAGCTCGCCCGCCAGCACGTCGAGCTGGTGACGCAGATGGTCGGAGCCCAACCGGTGCCGGTGGGGACCAAGCACTGAGGCACGGCCTTCCACGTCCTCGACCGACTCCAGCAGGAAGTCCTGGATCTCGCGTTCGCACTTCTCCACGTGGGAGGCATTCCAGTACGTTCGCCAGATGAACAGCCGAGTGTCCGTGAGCCCCACCCCGTCGACCGGGTTCGATGACTTCACACTGCAGCAGGTCGACGTCGGCACGACGTCGCTGCGCGTGCGGATCGGCGGTTCCGGTCCACCGCTCGTGCTGCTCCACGGCTTCCCACAGACCCACCTGATGTGGAAGTCGGTGGCCGCGGATCTCGCCCGCGACTTCACGGTGATCGCGCCAGACCTTCGCGGCTACGGCGGAAGCCGACATCCGGGTTCCGGGGCGGACCACGCCGCCTACTCGAAGCGCGCCATGGCGACCGACGTCGTCGCACTGGCCCGGCGCCTCGGTTTCGAGCGCTTCGGGCTGGTCGGCCATGATCGCGGCGCCCGTGTCGCCTACCGGGCCGCACTGGATCATCCCGAGATCGTGGAGCGGCTGTGTGTTCTCGACATCGTGCCGACCAGCGACATGTATGCCCGGATGGACGCCGAGATGGCCCTGCGGATCTGGAACTGGACCTTCCTCCCCAGCGGGCACCACTGCCCGAATCCTGGATCAATGCAGATCCGCAAGCGTTCCTCGAGAGGGTCGGCGCCGTGAACCCGGCCTACGTCGATGCGGAAGCACGCGCCGACTACCTGGCGGCAGCGAGCGACCCAGCCGTCGTCCACGCGATGTGCGAGGACTACCGCGCCGGCGCCGGGTTCGACTGGTCCCTGGACGCGGCCGACCGCGGACGTCGCTCGATCACCTGCCCGACACTGGTGCTCTGGGGTGAGCACGGAGCGCTCTCTCCCTGGTTCGACGTGCTGGAGACCTGGCACGTGTGGGCCGAGGACCTGCACGGCTGGCAGATCGCGGACAGCGGACACTTCTTCCCGGAGGAGAGGCCAGCGGAGACGTCGGCCGCACTGCGGGAGTTCTTCCGGCCCGGGTCGGCCTGAGACCTCGTGGCAGCAGGCCACTCACGACGTACGTGGCAGCCCAGCGCCCGAGAATGACCGCCAGGGCGTCATGGCTCGCCGTGGTGTCCCCCATTGCCGTCCTCAGGTGTCGCTTCGATCGACCGCTCGGCCCGTCAACTCCAGCAGCCGCGCCCTCGGTCACCCATCTCCCAACATGACCACATGTCGAACCGGACCACACCACGAGCTTTCGCTGAGGCGGGTCGGCGCGACACACGCCAGCGACGGACACTCCGAGAGCTTCTCGCCAACACCGACTCCTTCATGAGCGCGCAGCAACTCCATGACGAACCGCGCGCCAACGGAGACAAGGTCGCCTTGGCCACGATCTACCACACTCTGCAGGCGATGCATGAGGCCAGCAAGGTGGAATGGTTCACCCTCGACTGGAACGCCCAACGGCTCGCCGTGTTCGATCACGATGTCGACGCGATCATCCGCACCCATGCCAGAGACCGGAAGGTCGCGCCATGGTTCGAAGACACCGCCGAGGCCTTCGAGGAGATCGGTGAGGTGGACCTGGCGATCGATTGAGCCAAGCGGGCCACCGACTTCGGTCCAGGCCATCAGTCCCAGAAGGCAGCGGACTACCGGTGTCGCCTCCTCGAAGAGCATCGACCCGACCAAGCGCTCGGAGCACGGCTGTTCGTGTTCCAGAAGTGGCCCTCATCCACGACGGGGGCTCGGTTGCACAAGGCCGCCGGCAAAGCCTGGCCCGACTACCGCGACGACGTGATCGCCACCTTGACGGCGAGTCCGAGCGACGCCGTCCTCTTCGCACTCCACACGCTGAAAGAGCCTGAGTTCGCCTGTGACCTGTAATCGGTTTCCCGGACACCGAAGTTGAGGCGATGATCGTCTCGGAGAGGAGTCCGTTACGCCGGCACCCAAGGACCCGGAGTTCCGTCGTCGTGCAGTCGAGCTGGCCCGGTTGCGGGAGAAGCCGATTGCACAGATCGCGAGAGATCTGGGGATCGCTGAATCGGGTTTGCGTCGCTGGATGGCTCAGGCCGACGTCGACGAGGGCAAACGAGAGGGGCTCTCGAGTGATGAGCGGGCCGAACTGGTCCGCTTGCGTCGGGAGAACCGCACCCAGGCCATGGAGATCGAGATCTTGAAGCGGGCGAGTGCCTACTTCGCCCGGGAGAACGTGCTCGGAAAATAGGTTTCCGGCTCGTTCGTGAGCTTGCCGCCGAGGGGTTCCCTGTGGCGGTGACGTGCCGGGTCCTGGGTGTCTCGACGTCGGGCTACTACGAGTGGGCCAGACGTCCGCCGTCGAAGCGCGATGTCGAGGACGCCTACCTGCTCGACGTGATCATCGAGGTCCATGCCGCTGCCCGGGCCACCTACGGGGTGCGGCGGGTGCATGCCGAGCTGGTGCTGGGCCGCTCCCACCAGGTTGGTCGCCGTCGCATCGCCAAGCTGATGCGCTGCCACGGCCTGTCCGGTGTCCACCGCCGCCGCTGGCGCCACCAGCAGCGGTCTGAGGCGACGTGGCCCGACCACGTGCAACGTCAGTTCACCGCTGAGCATCCGGACCGGTTGTGGGTCACCGACATCACCCAGCACCGCACCAGTGAGGGCTGGGTCTACTGCGCCGCAGTCCTCGACGTGTACTCCCGCCGGGTCGTGGGCTGGTCGATCGCCGACCACCTGCGCACCGAACTGGTCGTGGACGCCCTCGAGATGGCCAGGCTGCGGCGCAAGCCGGTCGGTACGATCCTGCACTCGGACCGCGGCACCCAGTACACCTCTTGGCTCTTCGGCCACCGCTTGCGCGAGGCCGGTCTGCTGGGGTCGATGGGCAAGGTCGCCTGCGCCTACGACTGCGAGCATCGTGTCTGCGCCACCACCTGGGGTCTGACCCTTGTTACGACCGGCCCCGCTGGGTGCCCTCGCGTTGACGTGTCGGCCCCGGGTGGTGGCGTGCACCTGGCTGCTGGCCGGGTGGGCAGTGACCTGATAGGAGCCTGACTCGACCAGGGCCTCATCGCAGTCCTGTCCGCCCACTCCGGCCAGCTGAGCCATGGACAGCCCACCCGGAGATGCGAGAGAGGAACCCATAGCCCGATGCCCAGCATGCAGCTTCGCCGCGACGATGTCATCGTCGGTGTCGACACCCACAAGGACAACCACGTAGCTGTCGCGATCGACGGCCTCGGCGGCCGACTCGGCGACATCGTCGTGCCCACCACCATCGCCGGGTTCGAGGAACTCCTCGCGTTCTGCCTGGCCTTCGTCGGGTCCGCCGGTCGACTGGTCGGGTTCGGCATCGAGGGAACCGGCTCCTACGGCATCGGGCTGGCCCGCTACCTACGCCGCCACGGCCACGACGTCCACGAGATCGCCCGGCCAGCACGGGCTGCGGAACGCCGACTTGCGGGCAAGAACGACACTATCGACGCCGAACATGCTGCACGGCAGTTGCTGGCCGGCCAGGGACTGGCCACGCCCAAGAACGCCGACGGGGCAGTCGAGACGATCAGGCTGGTCAAGATCGCCTACGACGGCGCCGTCCAGGCCCGCACCACCGCCATGATCACGCTCAAGGCGACCCTTGCTACCGGCAGCGAAGCGCTGCGGGCAGAGCTGGAGAAACTCACCGACCACAAGCTCATCACCGCATGCGCTGCGCTCGACGGACCGGCACCGCTTCCGCCCGTGCGCCGTGGTGCACCGGCCGTCGTTGTTCCTGCGGACCCAGACTCCGCGATGCGGCACGTGCTGTCCTCGATGGCCAAGCGTTGGTTGTCGCTGCACGAGGAGGCCAAGGCTCACGCCGCGTCGATGAAGGCGCTCACCGCGGCCGCCGCGCCCCAGCTCGTCGAGGCCGTCGGCGTCGGCTACGACACCGCGGCGCAGATGCTCATCACCGCCGGCGACAACGCCAACCGGATCAAGTCCGAGGCCGCGTTCGCGAAGATGTGCGGCGCTTGCCCGATCCCAGCCGGATCCGGGAAGACGAACAGTCGGCACCGTCTGTATCGCGGCGGGAACCGCCAGGCCAACGCTGCGCTGTATCGCGTGGTGATCGTGCGCATGCGATGGCACCAGCCGACCATCGACTACGTGGCCCGTCGCACCGCCGAGGGGATGTCGAAGCGGGAGATCATCCGCTGCCTCAAGCGCTACCTCGCTCGCGAACTCTTCCGGCTCCTTCCAGCACCAGACGCCATCACCAACCCCGGCGGCGAGGATCTCGAAATGGCCGCCTGATCGACTTGACGATCTATAGGAGCATCAACGCACTCATGGAGTCGTTCTGGGGATCGATGCAGATCGAACTGTTGGACCGCCGCTACTGGACCACACGAGCCGAGCTCGCGAACGCGATGTTCGAGTGGATCGAGGCCTTCTACAACCCCGTCCGACGCCACTCCGGACTCGGCTACAGGTCACCCGTCGAGTTCGAACGCCTTCACACCGCCGCCCAACCAGCGGCATGATCACCACACCAAAACCGTCCGGGAAACCGATTACAGGTCAGGTTCTTCGCGGTGAGCGTCTTGCTCGCACTTGCTTCTGTGGGGTACGGGATCCGCGCGGAGGAGCAGGCGTCGACGACAGGTGTGACACCACAGAACGGCGGGAACGGGACCGAGACGTAAGCCGGACCACCGACGTAGCGACTGCTTTGTGGATCGACTGGTCTGCGCGTCTGATCTGACGACCTTTCGCTGCTCAGTCGGTGCGTCATTCTGGGTGAATTGACGCGTCACTCCACCACCATGCCCATCGAACATCTGGTCCTGCGTCAGGGGCGAAGCGCCGCTGCCGATTCAACGAGGCCGTCGCGGTCGAGCATGGCGAGGACGTCAGTGAAGGTCGCGGGCGGGTTGTGGCGGGAGTCTGCGATCCGTTGAACTGCTCCGTAGACCGTCTCACGGCTGAGATCGATCTGATCGAGGACAAAGCCGTCTGGCGACTTGGCCTCCATGTCCCATGGTTCGAGCGCGCTAGGCGGGAAGTCTTTGAGGTTGTTGGTGACGATGACTTGGGCGCGAGCCTTGATCGCGGCGGCGAGCACGTGCCGGTCGTCGAGGTCGGGCAGCTCGAGCGCGTCGATCAGCGGCTCGTAGCCGGCGACGAGGCAGTCGCGGACCGCCTTGTTCATCAGGCTGCGGGTGCGGGCCAGCTTCTGCGGGTCGAGATCGGGACGGTTCGCGAGTAGGTTGCGAAACACCTCGTTGAGGATCTGGTCGGTCCACTTCGCTTGAACGAGACCGGCTTGAGCGATGCGGATCAGCAGGTCGCGGAGCGTGCTCGGATAGAGCACGTTGGCGTCGTACAGGACGACGAAGGCCACCTCAGAGCAGGCCCATCTCTTGGTTGAGCCGGGTGAGCTCGTCCGCGACCTCGCGGCGCTCTTGGTCGTCGCGGGCCATGTAGGCCATCAGGGACTGGGCCTTGATCCGGCGGTGCTTGCCGACCCTGCGGTACTCAATGTCCCCGTGGTCGAGCAGGCCGATCAGGAACGGTCGGCTGACATTGAGCAGCTCGGCTGCCTGCTGCGTGGTGAGCTCGGCGTGGTCAGGCACGACCGAGACGCCCTGGCCGGCCGCCATGTGCGCGAGCACCCGAGCAAGCAGTTCGACCGCGCCCCGCGGCACGACAAGGGGTTCTCCGGGGTCGTCGGCGACGACAAGCCGGATCGCACTCTCGGCGTGGGTGGCGAGGTAGTCCTTGACGTGCGGCAGCGCTTCGACGGCGGCGGCGATGTCGGCCTCGTCGGGCTGGACGGGCGTGAGTGCCAAAGCGGTCATGGCGGCTCCTTCCTCAAGGCATCCATTATTCGCAATATTCGAATCCAACGCAACAGTTGAACGTCCGCCTACGGCCAGATGTTCCCGAGAGGCCCCCAGGCACAGAGCTTTCGCGGCAGCGCGCTCGGCGGCGGCGGTGGCGCGGTTGTAGCGCACGAGCATGCTGTTCGACCAGGAACTTTGCCGCCCCGGGCCTCGGCGCGCCCGAAGAGCACGAGCAGTTTCCTGCCAGCGAGCTCGAGCGGCGCCAGGGTGGACCCGAGGACGGCGATGGTCGGTTGCCTCAGGGGGCGAGGAGTCGATGGCGAGGTCAACCAAGGCCTCCTCCCTCACCCGGGCAACGATCATCCGGCAGAACGTCGGGCTGTCGTGGATCACGACGAGGCCACAGCCCCGTTCTGTCAGAGCGCACACGAAGGCATCCCTGGCTCGCGCAACCGAGGTCGTGGGCCGGGCGGCGAACAGGTCCAGGTCTTCGGTGGGCCGGGCGATGAGGTCGGAGGCGAGAAGTGCGGCACCGTCACCCTGCGCGTGCACGGCAAACTCCGACACATCGGCATCGGACGAACCCACAGCCGGACCCACGTCATCCTGCTCATCCAAGACCTCGACGTCCGCATCATCAACGCCATCACCGGCGAACTACTGCGCGAACTCACCATCGACACCAACAAGGACTACCAACCACGAACCCTGAAATGAAAAACACCCGAACCCACACATCCGTGGGTTCGGGTGTCCGCGATGTCCTGAGACATCGCATTCGTAGCGGGGGCAGGATTTGAACCTGCGACCTCTGGAATCACACAGGGCGATTCCGACTGCTACCGAACGTTGCGGGAAACAGCCGAATCGCTTGTATTGATGCGGTGTCTGCTGTCTCGAACACCTCCGACTATACCCGATCAGTTCGTACTCGGGCTGGCTGAATCCGGAGGGTAAGTGGAGGGTGATCGATTCGTGAGCAAGGCATCGGACGATGGGACCGCCGACAGCGCAGCGGGTCGGCCCAAGTTTGGGTCAGGCCAATCTCACTGTGGTGAGGCAGGTGGGATCGTCTGTGCCTGTCGCGATGTCCGCTTCGCCACTCCTGCCGTCGTGGGTGATCTTTATGGTGCCTTTGATGTCGCGGGGCAGCCAGAAGCCAACGAACCCATTTTCGAACGTCGTGACTGTTTTCTCTACCAGGACCTCGTCGTTGGTTTCGTCGACGATCTGCACCTCGACCTCAGTGGAGGCGAGCTCTCCCGTGCAGGTGGTCAGTGAGTGGTTGTAGCACTCGTGGGTTTGATTGACGTATGGCGCGATCGAGAGGTAGAAGGCGTCGTCTGGAATTGCGATGCTGACCTCGTCGCCACCGGACGACAGCACCAGTTGGTCAGGGCGCACGGATGCGATCAGGTCTTGTGGCCGCTCTGATCCACCAAGCCGGTCGAGGTGGTCGATGATTTCGACTACGTCATCCATCCCGCTCATTCCATGCGCGCTGAGCAATTGACTTGCGTCTGCGGCGGTTGCCCCTGTTGCGGACCCGGCCGCGCCGGTTGCGGTGGTGTCAGAGCTGTCGTCGGTAGTAGAGCAGGCGGTCAGGCCCAACGCGGCTACAAGGCCGAAGGCGCTGGCGCGGTTTCTGATGTTTCTTCTCACGTACATGTTCCTTTGATGGGGAGCTGGCTAGTGGGGCGGGCCATCTGCGGGCCAGGGGTTCGGCGAGCAACCCTCCATCGTGAGGGTCTGCTGCAGCATGACGGGGGCGGGCGTCCCGGGTTGCGGGCAGGACTGGTGGGGGTATCCGAGCGCGTGTCCTGTCTCATGGTTGATGACGTACTGGCGATATTCACGAAGGGGCCGCTGGAACGGCTCTGCGCCGAAGAACCACCGCTTGGCGTTGATCACCACCCGGTCCTCGTTTCGGCACGAGACGTCTCCCTTTGTGTCGAGGGGCGCGCACAGTTGATCGACGGTGTCAGGTGTGGCGAGCAGTATGCGTATCTCTTCGCCGCTGGCAACGCGTTCGAACTCGTGGTCGCCGACGCTTCGCCATCCCCTGTCGTCTGCAAGCGTCTGGTCGACGATTTTGGCGAACTCGGCCGGGTCAACGTCGAGCCCTTCTTCCACGGCTACGGAGTAACGCAATGGTGCAGGTCCAGTGCTGGCCCCTGCGCTTGTGGCGAGCATGAACTCTCCTGTCCCTGCTTGCGGCACCTGAGGTGTCAGCGTGACCGGTGGCGCAATGGGCGAGAGCCGCGAAGGCGACGTCGCCGGCGAAGGCGGCGATGGCGGCGTGTCGGCCAATGACGATTTCGTCGTGTTGGCGGGTGCTGGTTGCGACGAGTTCCAGAACGTGAGCGCGCCGGTGAGCGCGATGACGCCAGTTGCAACTGCGAGGCCGAGCAGGATTCGGGTCGTTCGGTGGTGTGGCCGCGCACTTTCTGCTCGACGCCTGCCAACAGCGCGTGGCCTGTTCGCTCGGCGCCGGGCCGACATCGGCTCGCGCGCCGCGTGCGCGGCGTGCTCCTGGCTGTCGGTTCACGAGATGACCTGGATCAAGGGCACCCAGGTGCGTCCGACGTCCTCGGATCGGTAGATGCCCTGATCCGTGGCGGCGTGCCATTGCTGCCCCGTTACGTCGAATGCTTCCGGGTCCCCGGAACTCGGCCAACACGATCCCAGGTCTCCCCTTGGTCGTTGCTGGAGTAGACCGATCCGTCAGCGGCGAGTCCGGCAAGCTGATCGGACGTGGGCCATCCCAGGAAGACCAGCGGAGGTGCAGAGTCGAGAGTGATCGAGGTCGAGTCGACTCCACGCAGTTGCAGTTCCCCTTCAGGCGATGAAGTGAGGACCTCTTGTGTGTTTGAGGGGTTGATGACGAGATCAATGACCGGTTCCTCGGCCACGACCGACCAGTTCTTGCGATCTGTCGCAGTCAGCAGCCGGCCAGTCACCGAGTCGAAGGCATAGATACGGTCTCCCACCACGTCGAGGGCGTGGAAGTCAGCCTCGCCCTTCAACGAAACGCTCGACCAGGTGCTGGCTGCGTCAGTCGATTCGATCATTCCGAGATGAGGTGGAAGGTCTTCCCTCATGTCGGGGTGGCCGCTTCCCAGGAAGTGGTCGGGCCCGATGATGGTGAACGCCATGGTGTCCTGCCATCGATCGGCGATCCTGGCCAGGGAACCGTCATCACCAATGCGGATGACTCCGAAGTGGGTCGCGGCATAGAGCATCTGGTCACCTGGGTTGACTCCGAGGCCGTGGACGTGACCCAGCGACTGGACCTCCGATGTGGCGGGCGCGGCGGGCTCCTCTTCAGCGGCGCAACCGGTGGTCAGGATGAGCGCGCCGATCGCGAAACTGGCGAGCAGATTGCGGGCAAGCATGATTGTTCCTGTCGATCAAGGCATGAAGGGTTGGGGCCGACCACATAGGTGGTCGACCCCAAGGGGCGATCAGGACCCGAGCAGGTCCTTCATGGTCGTGATCTCGGTGTCTTGCGATGTCGCGATCGACTCTGCGAGTTCGACCGCGGGCCCAAAGACGCCTTGTTCTTGTTCTGTTTTGGCCATCTCGATGGCACCTTCGTGGTGTTCGATCATCATTTCCAGCCACATCCGCTGGAAGTCAGCGCCGCTGGCAGCCTCGAGCTTGGCCATGTCGTCGGCCGACATCATTCCGGGCATGTCAGCGTCCATTTCCATGTCGCCGTGCGCGTTCGCATGGTCGCGCGAAGTCTCGGGAATGGGCTTGTCCCACTGGGTAAGCCAGTCGACCATCTGCTCAATCTCGGGGGCCTGTGCCGCACGGATGCCCTCGACGAGCTCGGCGACCTCAGGATCAAGCTCGCGGCCCTGAGTCATGTCAACCATCGACAGTGCCTGGGCGTGGTGCTGCATCATGTCGGTGGCGAACGTGACGTCAGCGTCGTTGAACTTGCTTCCGTCAGAAGCAGTGCGAGTCTCGGGTGTGGGTTCGTCGTCACTGCCACATGCGGTGAGCAGAGCCAGGGCGAATACGACTGTAAATAATGCTGCAAGCTTCTTGATCATTGATGCTCCTTGTTGGTCTGTTGGGAAACGTGATGGGCATGCCAAGGACTCGACCGCACCTGGGGCACAGTCGAGTCGGGCGCCCATCAGTTCCGTAGGACCGACAGTTTGTAGATGCAAGGAGGATCTGGATCGCGCGCGGCGGCTTGCGGGATCGGGGCCGACCTTGGAGCACGTTCTCGAAGGAAGACCAATCCGCGGGGTGGCCCGCGCAGGAGCCGCAGCAGCAAGAGCCCCACGAGCAGGACAGCCAGGCACAGGCCCACCATCGTCATGGCCCCGTCGCCGCCGTCATCCGGCTCGGCGGCACTACTCAGCGTGGCCTGCTCTGGAGCGGTCTCGCTTGCGTGGCTCACGTCTCCTGCGTGAGCCATGAGCGTCATCTGCGTTGCGCCTGTGTCACTCACCGCGTGTCCCGCGGTGCCGTGGCCGCCGAGGCCATGCATGGCGAACAGTCCCAAGAACACGCCCACAAGGACCAGCAGGCGTGCTGCAGGTCGGTGCGGGGCGCTCCAGCGAGCGTTTCGGGTCATCGCCAGCAGTCTAGTTGGCCTGCCTTTGGGGACAGTAGGTGACTTCACTGGATGTGGGTCAGATGGACGGGGTGCGGCGTTCAGTTGGACGCCGTGCGGTTCAGAGTCCTCGCCGCGCTCTGTTCAGGCGTCAGGTCCAATCTGCGTAGGAGTTGCGCGTTCAGGGCCACGACGACGGTGGAGGCGGACATCAAGATCGCTCCGACGCTCATCGGCAACACGAACCCGACCGGTGCCAGGACACCTGCGGCGAGGGGGACGCTGATGAGGTTGTATCCAGCTGCCCACCAGAGGTTCTGTTTCATTTTGCGGTATGCCGCATTCGACAGTTCGAAGATCGACAGCACCGAACGCGGATCCGAACTGGCCAGGATCACCCCGGCCGAGCCGATCGCCACATCTGTGCCTGCGCCGATAGCGATACCAACATCGGCCTGCGCCAGGGCCGGAGCGTCGTTGACGCCGTCGCCGACCATGGCCACCTTCCGGCCTTCACGCTGGAGTTCGGCAACCTTGGCTGCCTTGTCTTCGGGCCGCACACCGGCGAACACCCGGTCGATGCCGAGTTCAGCAGCGACTGTTTCAGCGACCGCCTGGGCATCACCGGTGATCATCACGACCTGCGCGCCCACTGCATGGAGCGCGTCCACTGCGTCGTGTGACTCGGGGCGGATTTCATCGGCCAGGCGCAGGGCGCCGATCACCTCACCGTCGGCGACGACGTGCAAGATGATGGCGCCCTCGGTGCGCCACTTGTCGGCGATCGGCAACTCCGACAGGCCGTGGTGCTCCAGCAGATACGGTCCTCCGACCTCAACCACGGAGCCATCGACCCTCGCGCGGACGCCAACTGCCGGTGAGGACGAGAATTCCGCGTACGCCGGAACGTCCAGGCTCCGGTGCTTCGCAGCGCCGGTCACCGCTCTTGCGAGCGGGTGCTCGCTGTCGCTCTCGGCTGCGGCAGCAAGTGACAGGACCGCGTCTTCGGAGTACCCATCGATTGGCTCGATGCCGGTGACGGTCGGCTCGCCCTTGGTCAAGGTCCCGGTCTTGTCGAAGAGCACGGCGTCCACCGTGCGCATGGATTCCAACGCCAGGCGATCCTTGATCAGCACGCCACCGCGAGCCGCGCGTTCGGTCGCGATCGACACCACGAGTGGGATCGCCAGGCCCAGTGCATGCGGGCACGCGATCACCAGCACGGTGATCGTGCGTACGACGCCGTCATCGGGCAGCCCGACGAGTGCCCACACGATGGCGGTGATGACCGCGGAGCCCAGCGCGAACCAGAACAGCCAGCCGGCTGCGGTGTCGGCGATCCGTTGCGCACGCGAGGAGGAAGCCTGCGCATCCGCGACAAGCTTCTGGATGCCAGCCAACGCGGTGTCATCGCCGATGGCGGTGACTTCCACCCGCAAGCCGGAGTCGGTGGCGACCGTTCCAGCGACCACCGACTCTCCCACCTCTCGGCGTACGGTCTTGGACTCGCCGGTGACCATGGACTCGTCCATGCTCGCGCTGCCGTCCACGATTTTGCCGTCGGCAGGGACCGCTGCCCCGGGGCGAACGATGACCACGTCGCCCACTGCCAGGTCCGAGGGAGCAACCTTCACGACGGCGTCGCCGTCGACCTTCTCGGCCTCATCGGGCAACAGCGCGGCCAGGGAGTCCAACGCGGAGGTGGTCTGGGCCAGTGAGCGCATCTCGATCCAGTGCCCAAGGAGCATGATCACGACCAGCAGGGCCAGCTCCCACCAGAAGTCCAGTTGGTCGTCCAACACATCCAGCGTGGAGCCCCATGAGGACACGAACGCGACTGTGATTGCCAACCCGATGAGCAACATCATTCCGGGCTTGCGCGACCGAGTCTCCGAGACCGCGCCCGTCAGGAACGGCCAGCCGCCCCAGACGTAGAGCACTGTGCCCAGGGTCGGCGAGACCCACTGGACCCATTCACCATCTGGTAGGTGATAGCCGACCAGGTGGGCGAACATCGCGTTGGATGCCACCACGGGGACCGCTAGGACCAGCATGATCCAGAACAGTCGTCGGAACTGGCCCACGTGGTCGCCGTGCCCGGAGTGGCCGCCGTGTTCGTGGTGCTCACCGTGGCCCTCGTGCGCAGAGGAGCCATGCTCGTGATCCCGAGGGGCGTCCCGAAGGTCTGCGCTGGCTCCCTGGTGGCCAGCATGATGGCCCGCCTCATCCCTACGGTGTTCGTGCTGATGGTCGCGATGCATACTCATACCATGAAGATATACCCCCCATGGGTATATCTTCCACCAAGCGCCACTGCGAACGGGATCACCGAAAAGATCCAGACGGCGACAGAAAGGGGCTCTTCACAGATGAGGGTGTGGTCGTGCGGTCGAGGACTCCGAGATCGCCAAGACGATGCTCGAGGAAGCGATGGGCGTGCACGGCATCCCAGAGGCGGTCCACGCCGACCGGGGCACCTCGATGACATCGAAGCCCGTGGCGCAACTGCTCCTCGATCTCGGCGTCGACAGGTCCCACTCGCGACCGCGGGTGTCGAATGACTGCGAGTATGAATGTGTCGCCACCGGCCGGGTCTGACCCATCTAACGACCGGCCCCCGGGTGCCTTTGGGTTGATCTGTCGACCCGGCTGGTGGGGACGACCAAACCACCGGTCTGGCGGGCAGTGACCTCATAGGAGCATGGCTTTACTGAGCCTCGTCGCAGTCGTGTCCGCCCGCCCGACCGGCGGTGACCCATACCCGCCTGCCAGCGAGAGAAGGCCATCACCAGCATGCCTGCTACCACCACTGACGTCACCACCACGCCCGCCAACACCGTCACGATCGGGGTCGACACCCACAAGGACTCGCACGTCGCCGTAGCGCTGAATGCGCTGGGCCGCTGGGTGGCCGAACTGGCCACCCCGGCCACCGCTGCCGGCTATGAGCAACTACGCCGATGGGCCTACGACCTGGGACAGGTCGAAGCGTTCGGAATCGAAGGCACCGGCTCCTACGGAGCGGGGCTCGCCCGCTACCTGCGTCGCTGCGGCGAGCGTGTCGTCGAGGTCAATCGGCCTGACCGCAGCACCCGTCACCGCAAGGGCAAGTCCGACCCCATCGACGCCGAGTCCGCCGCGAGGGCCGTGCTGGCCGGTACCGCGACCGGCACCCCCAAGAACGGTGATGACCAAGTCGAGGTCATCCGCATGCTCAAGATGACCCGCGACTCCGCGGTCAAAGCGCAGACACAGGCGGTCAACCAGCTCAAGGCCGTCCTGGTCACCGCCCCAGACGAACTGCGCGAATCACTTACCGATCTGGGTCTGGCCAGATTGTTGGAGCGGTGCGCCGCACTGCGACCAGGCGACCTCACCACACCCCTGTCGGCCGCCAAACACGCTCTACGGCTGCTGGCTCGTCGCGCCCTCACACTGCGAGCCGAGGCCAAGGAGCTCCGCGAGCATCTGGATCGCCTCACAGCCGCTGTCGCGCCCACGCTCGTCGAGCTCACCGGCGTCGGCCCAGACACGGCCGCAGCACTGCTGCTCGCCGCGGGGGACAACCCCGACCGGCTGCGCAGCGAGGCCGCGTTCGCGGCCCTGTGCGGTACGAACCCCGTGCCCGCCTCGTCGGGAAAGACGACGCGTTACCGGCTCAACCGCGGCGGTGACCGCCGAGCCAACGCAGCCCTGCACCGGGCCGTCGTCACGCGGATGCATTGGCACGAGCCGACCAAGATCTACGTTGCGCGACGCACCGCCGAGGGCAAGACCAAGCCCGAGATCATGCGCTGCCTGAAGCGATACCTCGCCCGACAGGTCTACCGCTGCCTACTGCCCACAATCGCTGAGACCAGCAGCAGAAAACCACCTCAAGAAGACCTCTGCGACGCGGCTTGACAAGACATAGGAGCATCAACCCGTTCAGCGAGGCCGCGTTCAAGACCCTGAAGTACGCGCCGGCGTTCCCCGAGAGCTTCGGGTCCCTGGCAGATGCCAGGGCGTTCTGCGAGGCGTTCTTCAACTACTACCACCACGAGCACCGCCACTCCGGGATCGGGCTACACACCCCAGCATCGGTCCACCACGGCACCGCGACCGAGATCCGCGCCCAACGCCAGGTCACCCTCGACGCTGCGTACGCTGCTCACCCCCACCGGTTCGGCAACCGCCGACCCCAAGCGCCGAAGCTGCCCACAGCCGCGTGGATCAACCAGCCCTCACCGGAGGCCCTCATACAGACCGCGTAACGAGACGTGTCTCAGCCTGCTTGACATCTTCCGCGCGCCCAGTGGCTTCACCGACTTCTTCGACGGCGCCCGCTAGGTCAGGAGCCGCGACTGCCCCGCAGGATCGTCCCCTGCAGACCTGCCAGTTCGATATTCAGCCCTGCAGCCCTCAAGTGCACGCCGCTCGGGACCTCAAACGACAGGCAGCACCGGTTGCAGACCGCCCAGAGCGACGAGAGACCGCGCCTGCTCGGAAAACGGTCCCGACTCCTTGGACCGGGACTCGTCGCCAAACAGATGCAGGCATCAGCCGGACAGTCGTTCCCCCGCCATCGCGCTTCCGCCGAATCAGTGCTCGTGGTGACCGAGGGGCGGTGCATCATCCGATTCACGGCAACCGATCAGACGGTCGGCGCCGGGCAGACTGCCGTCATCACGGCCAACGAATGGCACCACGTCGAGGCCAGTCCGAGCTTCACTGCCGTTCACGTCATCCCGAAAGAAATTCGCTTCGCGTTCTCGGGCCCGAGGACCTAGCCATCGACGACCCGGTAGTCACCCACTTGGGCCAAGGCCTCGGCGATCAATTCTCGGCTGGGGGTGCTGCCGACCTTGTGCTTGATCCACAAGCGCGTCGGCTCACCTGGCACGATCTCGAACGTCGCCTGGCCTAGGCCGTGCGCGGTGAAGATGTCGTACAGCGACTGCATCGCCCTCTTGGCGTCCCGATCGTCGTTGACCCCATCGATGAGAAAACGTGTTGACGCGATCCTCTTCGTCATGGGGCCTCTAGATCCTTCCGTTGAATGCCTGCAGCGCAGAGTCCTCGCGAGTGCCTCCGCGACCGTCACCATAGTCGGCGAAGTCACGAACCCACATGACACGCGACACCCACTTGACGTGCTTGTAGCCGTGGTTGGATTCGACGCGCAACCGAGCTGGCGCTCCCAAGTGGTCCTCGAGATCCTCGCCGTTGCGCTCATAGGCCATGATCGTCTCCTCTTCGGCCATCGTGTCCAGATCGATGGCCGCGTAGAAGGGTTCGCGGGGACGGTTGTCGATCATCTTCTGCGCCAATCCGTAGGACTCGGTCAGCAGGTAGTGGGCGCCCTCGGGTCGCGGGCCGAGCTGGTCCATCAGGTCGGTGAGCCGCACTCCGGTCCAGCGCGACGTCGCCGACCAACCCTGCATGCACGTGTGGGTGGCGATGTAGGAGTGCTGGGGCAGTTTCTTGAGATCCTCAATCGTCAGCACTTTTTCGACATCGTTGATGTCGTCGCGGAGGGTGATGGTCAGACCCTCCCAGTTCCGGTCTCGCGCATCGATCCACAACTGTGACTCCTCCGCGGTCGGCGGCAGGCCATTGGTCCAGTGGAACTCGGAGATGTCCGCATCGGTGTAGCCCTTCTTCTTCGCGCCCTGAGGGCGCAGCCAGTTGAGGAAGATCTTGCGTCCGATCTCGGTGAAGCCGGCAGTAAACCGGTGGGCCCGGGGCCGGTCGGCGAGCGACCAGTACGACAGCGCGACCCAGAAGACGAGCACGGCCACGATGACCGCGACCATAATGACCGTGGCCTGGGCCGCTCGCGCCGGCGAGACCGCTGTCTCGGCGCCGCCGAAGACCATGTTGACGAGGTTGCGGTCGCGGTGCACGAGGAATACCAGGGACACGTGCATGACGATGAATCCGCCCATCAGGACCATCCCGATGAAGTGCAGCGAGCGGGCACCTTGGTGACCACCGAGCATCTTCACAAAGCGCGGGAAGCGGCTGCGGACCGCTGGCGACATGGCCACACCGGTGATCATCATGAACGGCGCCAAGATGAAGATCACGAAGGTGTAGCCCAGCATCTGGAGCGCGTCGTACGGCTGGAAGTGGCTGATGTCAGGGACATCGAAGCTCAGGTAGGTCTTCAGTGATTCCCACGCTTCAGGGAAGACGTCCCAGGATGTGGGGATGAGCCGCCGCCAGAGCCCGGTTGCGAAGAGCACGATCACGTAGATCACCCCGTTGAGCACCCAGAGCATCACCGACAGGCCGTGCCAATGGCGGCCGAGCCCGATGTTCTCGCGCCCGGGCAGTGACAGGAGCGGATGGACGGATTTCTCGTCCATGAGGGAGGTGTACACCCCCTCCTCCTTGGGGAGCTCACGCTTGGTGAACTTCAACCACTCCGTTCCGGGAGCGCAGTCATTGCGCCACCACAGTCGCGGCAAGGACGAGAGCATCTCGATGCCCGAGCGGATGAGCATGCCGATCAGGACGAAATTCAGCAGGTGCTGCGCCCGCAGCCAGAACGGGAAATCTTCCATCGCCTGTCTCCTTCGTGGTTTTCGAGCGGGTCAGTCCTTGGGTGTGAGGCTGGTCTGCGGCATGGGCTTGCCCGGCTTGTCGAGGAAATGGAAGATGGTCCAGTAGAGAACGCCGATCATCACTCCTCCGCCGACGATGTTGCCCAGGGTGACCGGCAACAGGTTGTCGACGAAGAAGTTCGTCCACGTGAGGTCGCCGTAAGCCGATGAGTCCAGACCGGACATTGCCCAGAAGTCATCGCCGGCGAAGGTCCGGATGAGGATGCCCAGCGGCACCATGAACATGTTGGCCACTGAGTGTTCGAAGCCCGTGGCGACGAACAGGGCGATCGGCATCGTGACCGCGACGACCTTGTCGACGGTCGTCCGGCCGCTGTAGGCGGCCCAGATCGCGAGGCAGACCATCAGGTTGCACAAGATGCCGAGCACGAAGGCGGTGAGGAAGTCGTGATGGACCTTCTTCAGTGAAACGTCGAGGACCACGGCGCCCCATGCTCCGTCAGCCTGCTCCCAGCTTCGACCGAGATAGATCAATCCCACGATGGTCAGGGCGCCGATGAAGTTGCCGACGAACACGATCACCCAGTTGCGCACCAGCTGCCAGGTCGTGATGCGGCCGCTCGCGCGTGCGGTGAGGGTCAGGGTCGACGACGTGAACAACTCAGCTCCGGTCAGGACCACCAGAGCCAGGCCCGTGGCAAAGACGAAGCCACCCAGGACCTTGGCCACGCCGTAGGGCAGCTGTTCGGCGCCGACCTGGCTCGTGACGAAGAAGACGAAGCCGAGACCGATGTAGCCACCGGCCGTGAGGGCGAGCAGGAAGGACTTGAACTGATGGCTCGTGGCCTTGCCGAAGGCAGCGTCCTCGGCGGCACGCGCCATCTCTGCGGGCGTCAGGATGCTGTCACCGCTCATGCCTGCCTCCGTGCCTGCGCATGACTTGGGGCGCCACCTCTAGCGCATCGCTGATCAATGGATGCTTCCTGGGGCGACCCGCTCATTGAGGTGCGACGCGCTTCGAGGCCGGTCCTTCGCTACCATCGAAAATCAGCGCTTCCCTAGCCGCGCGCTTCGTACTGGTCGATCTCGCGAATCTTGGGGCCGTAGAAGCTCGCTGTGTCGTGGCGCAGGTCCAGCCACATATCGACCAGCGCCAGAGCATGGATGGGGGCGATGACGTTCTGGCCCATGCAGAGGATCGGCGCGTCGTAGTTCTCCACCGCTCCACGGACCGTGATCAGGTCGTGAGCCGTGGCGGCGCGTGCGCCCGGGACCTTGTTCGCCGCGATGGCCGTGCCGACCCCGGTACCGCAGACCAGGACCGCCCGGTCTGCCTGACCGTCGACGACTGATTGAGCAGCACGGAAGGACACGGCCGGATAGGTGATCTCGGGCTCGGACAGGTCGATGACCTCACTGACCCGCTCGTCACGCTCAAGAAAATCGCGGATCTCGTCTTTCAGGGCTGCCCCGTTGCCGGGTGCACCGATCACGACTCGCACCTACAGACCCCCTTCGGCTTCCGCGAACCTACTACAGAGCATTCGTTCTGGACAGGGCCGCGGGTGCGGATGCGGACGAAACCCGCATACCCCTCGGACGGGCAGGATTTGAACCTGTGACCTGGGGACAAGATCGGAGGCCCTGATCCTGCTACCTCAAACTTCGGATCCCTTCGGGAAACCTCGGGTTGATCTGGAGGTTCTCCAATGGACGGTCCCAAGTCTATCGGAACACCTTGGAACGTCTGCCGATCGTTTCCGATGACTTTTCGATGACGCATCAAATACCGAGGCCAGCGCCTCCGCGAAGTGCGAACCAGCAGGGCGTCCACGCAGGTCGCGTCGTCAGGCCAAACGGTCGTCGATCAGGTCGATGAACTCGTCAGCCATGGACAGTTGCCGCACCAACTTCTTGCGTCGTTCGGCGGCTTCCTGCTTGATCTCGTCGAGGTGTTTACGTGCCGCTTGACGGGTGCTGTGGTCGCTGTCTGCGTGGTCGAGGTTCTCGATGTCGGACATGACGGACTTCATCTGATCGAGGCTGAAGCCTAGCGGCTTCATGCGCCGGATGACCAGAATCTTTTCCACGTCCGCTTCGGTGTAGAGACGGAACCCGCCGACGGTGCGCCCCGAGGGTTGCACGAGTCCGACTTCTTCCCAATGACGCAAGCTGCGCAATGAGAGGTCTGTTCGCGTCGCGACCTCTCCAATGTGCATAACCGGCTCTTGCCCCGACGCCGTACCCATGTTGCTCCTCAATCCAATGACGCGCGGCTGCCCGCGGTGACCCAACTCACTCAACCCGCGGCTCAACTCTACCCTTACGTAAGGGTAGAGTTGTACTCAGACTTCTGCTGGCACCGAGCCAGTACGCCCCGGTGTCCGCCTCAACGAAATGGTGCCCGGGCGCGCCATATCCGTGCCCCATCGGGTACGCCATCTCCTGGACGGATCATCCACTTGTCGAAGCATTCCACTGCCATGCCCCCCGCTGAACTTGAGCCCACCGTACGCAATGCGTTGAGGTCTCCAAAGATGTTGCGCACCGAGGTGCTGGCCGGCCTCGTTGTCGCGTTGGCGTTGATCCCCGAAGCCATCTCGTTCTCCATCATCGCCGGGGTCGACCCACGTGTCGGGCTATTCGCATCCTTCACCATGGCAGTCTCCATCGCGTTCCTCGGTGGTCGCCCAGCGATGATCTCCGCAGCCACGGGAGCCATCGCCCTGGTCATTGCACCGGTGGTGCGTGAGCACGGCATGGACTACTTCATCGCCACCGTGCTGCTCGGTGGCGTCTTGCAGATCGTCCTCGGATTGGCCGGGGTGGCCAAGCTCATGCGGTTCATCCCGCGCCAGGTGATGGTCGGATTCGTCAACGCGCTGGCCATCTTGATCTTCATGGCCCAGATCCCACACATGGTGGATGTGCCGTGGGCCGTCTACCCGATGATCGCCGTCGGCATCGCGGTCATGGTCACGTTCCCCCGCATCAACAAGGTCATCCCCGCTCCCCTGGTCGCCATCGTGGCGCTGACTGGATTCACCATCTTGGCCGCGATCACCGTCCCGAACGTGGGTGATGAAGGCGAGCTGCCCGACAGCCTTCCCTCGCTGTTCATTCCTGATGTGCCCTTCACGCTGGAGACCCTCGAGATCATCGCCCCCTACGCCCTGGCGATGGCCCTGGTCGGCCTGCTGGAGTCGCTGCTGACGGCCAAACTGGTCGACGACATCACCGACACCCACTCCGACAAGACCCGCGAGGCTTGGGGGCAGGGCGCCGCCAACCTGATCACCGGGTTCTTCGGCGGCATGGGCGGCTGCGCGATGATCGGCCAGACCATGATCAACGTGAAGGCCTCCCAAGCCCGCACCCGGATCTCGACGTTCCTGGCCGGCATGTTCCTGCTCATCCTGGTCGTCGGCTTCGGTGACATCGTCGCCCTCATCCCGATGGCTGCCCTGGTCGCGGTGATGATCATGGTTTCGGTCGGCACCTTCGACTGGCACAGCATTCAGCCCGCCACCCTGCGCCGGATGCCGAAGTCGGAAACTCTGGTGATGCTGTCCACCGTGGTGGTCACCGTGTGGACCCACAATCTCGCCATCGGCGTTGGCGTCGGCGTCCTGGTAGCCATGACCCTGTTCGCCCGCCGCGTTGCTCACCTCACAGAGACCCATCGCACCCTGATCGAGGACGAGCACGGCCCCAAGGCCATCTACCGGGTCACCGGTGAATTGTTCTTCGCCTCCAGCAACGACCTCTACACCCAGTTCGAGTACGCCGACGACCCCGACCGCGTCGTCATCGACCTTTCGGAATCCCACGTGTGGGACGCTTCCACCGTCGCCGCCCTCGATGCCATCGCCACCAAGTACGACCGCAAGGGCAAGACCGTGGAGATCACCGGCCTCAACAACTCCAGCGCCGAACGCCACGGACGACTCACGGGGCAACTACCCGCGCACTGATCCAGTCACCTGAGTCACGACGCATCGGCCCCGACTGCGACCGATGGAGATCCGCACCGAGACGACTCGTCAGTCGTCCGCACCCTGCCGCTGGTAAACGTCCGGGACGCCGTCGGCATCCGCATCAATTGCTTCCTGCTCGCTGATCACTCGATATCGGCGGTTGCGCGCAGTCAGAAGCACCGTGGCAAGGAGCGCCGCAAGAACTGACGCGGTGAGGATGGCGACCTTGGCGTGGTCATACGCGGTGCTCCCTGGCGCGAACGACAGTTCTGCGACCAGCAGCGAAACCGTGAACCCGATCCCCGCGAGCAGTCCGACGCCCACCAGATCGATCCATTTCAGCGAGGGATCGAGGTTGATCCGAATGACCTTGCTAATGATCCACGTGGTCGCGAGGATGCCCACCGGTTTGCCGGCGACGAGCGCAGCGGTGATCGCGATAGTGAGCGGATCTGTCAGCGCCGAACCCAACCCGTCCATTCCGCCAACGGCCACCCCTGCGGAGAAGAACGCGAAGACCGGGACCGCGAAACCTGTCGACAAGGGCCGGAAGCGGTGCTCGAACAGTTCCGCCAAGCCGGGCCCATCTTCGGGTGCACGATCGGCCTTGCGGTGCACGACCGGGATGGTGAATCCAAGGAGAACTCCAGCGATAGTCGCATGGACCCCCGAGGCGTGCATGAACGCCCAGGCAATCGCACCGAGCGGCAACAGGATCATCCAGGCGGCCGCAGGGTGGATTCTGAAGAAGCGTCGTGAGAGTTGCGCCGTGACGCCGTAAACGATGATGGCGCCAAAGGCGACGGCCAGGGGAACCCAATCGATGGCGTCGGTGTAGAAGATCGCGATGATCGTGATCGCGATGAGGTCATCGACCACCGCGAGTGTCAGAAGGAAGATCCGCAGCGCACTCGGCAGGTGTGAGCCAATCAACGCGAGCACCGCCACCGCGAACGCAATATCGGTCGCCGTCGGAATCGCCCAGCCGTCGCGCAGTGCGCTGTCGCGCCCGACGATCAAGAGATAGAACAACCCAGGGACCACCACGCCGCCGACCGCCGCAGCAATCGGCACGATCGCCGTCCGCACCTGCCGCAGGTCACCGGCGACGAACTCATGCTTGAGTTCCAACCCGACCAGGAAGAAGAAGATCGCGAGCAGCCCGTCGGCCGCCCAACCACCCAAACTCAGATCGAGATGCCATCCGGCGTAGCCGACCTGAAAGTCCCGCAACGCGAAGTAACTCTCCGCCCACGGAGAATTCGCCCACACGATCGCGACGGCAGCCAAAGCGACCAAGAGCAACCCACCCACAGATTCCTTGCGGAGGAGCTCGCCGATCCGTAACGCCTCACGATAACTGCCACGTGACGGAAAGGTTCGGTCGCCGCGTGGACGTGGCGAATGGCTCTTGGGGCTGGTCATGGGCATGCTCCGGGAACTGTCGACAAAAGGACCGTCGACCAGACTTCCCGACACACCAAGAAGTTACCGTACCTTCCCGTCGTCGGTCGCCTCGTTGTGGGGCAGGCGGTGGCCGCCGGTCTCGCGCCGAGGCGAGGCTACACCGCGTAGTCCGAGTGAATCCGTGGAATTTGTCGTCTCGGCATCGCCCCGAACATCAGTACCGCTGCCACCGCGGCCAGCCCGGCGAGCACCAGGAACGCATCGGCGTACGAACCCAGTAGGTGCGCCAGCGCTGCGCCCGCGAACGGTGCAACAGCGGATGCGGCCAAAGCGGGTGCGGTGAGGATGCCGTTGAGTCTGCCGTAGGCCGTCGGGCCCCATCGATCGGTTACGGCAGTGGCTTGGACAAGCGTGTAAATGCCACGGGCGAGGCCGAGGACCATTCCGAGGACGTCAACGCCGGGTCGACGCTGACCCGCACGACGGCGAGGTCGCCGGCCTCGATGGTCTCGCCACGCTTGATGTCGTTGCTGACGACCAGGACCTCTTGGGTGTCGTTAACCGAGGTGAACGCGAACGCGGTCCCCAGGCCGCCGGCAGCGACAAGAGCCGCGCAGAGTGCCAGGACCCAACGCCTGCGGCGGCGCCTCAGTAGTGGGAAATGGTTGTGGTCGGGAGGTGCCTTGATACTGGCGCCAACCTCGTCCCGTGCTTGTTGAGCAGTGTTCATCGACATGGATCCCCGAGTCCTCTCTTGTCTCGATCACCTACGTGTCAAGACGTGCCGGGAGCGGTCATCGCGAGCCCGACTCGATAGAAAAACACTAGTGCATTTCTATCGAGCGAATCGCTATCCACAGCTGACCGATTCCGAGATGTCATCGCCCGAGTCCTGACCGGAAGTGGTTGCGTGGCCCAATCCCCCGATGGGACAGAGCGCTCGCACGCACCGAACATCCAGGTCAATGGGACCACAAATCATGCGGACTTTTCGGGAGGAATATCTCCCTGTGGATTACGGTCAACTCGGCGCCAGGCGCGCCCGTCTACGGCGCTAGACCTACCCGCGCCGCAGACGCTGCTGCCGGGCTTCCTGGAAGGCCGCGGCGACGACGTCGACTGTGTCCCCCAACCCACGCGCGAGACTCTCAAGCTGCCTGGCTGCTGGGAGTCGGGTCCAACGGCCTTGCTCCCAGGCGTAGTAGGTCGGCACAGCCACGTTGACGGCCGCAGCCAACTCGGGCACCGTCAGCCCCGCCTTCAAACGCAGTGCTCTGAGATCAGGAACCTCACCCTCCATGTGAATTAGACGAAGGGTCGGGATGTCGAGCGCTCTAGCAAGCTTGACCAAGAAGCCCGGCCGAGGAACCGACGCGCCCAGCTCCCAACGAGATATGCGCTCCCCACCGGCGGCACCAACTAGACGCGCCAACTCATGCTGGGTCAGGCCCGCCTTCTCGCGAGCGGCGCGCAGCACTGAGGGGTCGATTCCGGAAACCATCGCTGACAGACACTAGTCGGAGCAAGCGGGAGCCCCCGCCGCGAATCTCCCTACAAGTTGAGCGACCTACGTGATACCCGCGCTGGGCAGAGGGCGCTGGGACACGCCGCTGACTTGAGGTGGAGCGAGACAACGACGATGCCTACCGGTCCTCTCGAAAGGCGTGGGCCTCATCAAATCCGGACGCCCGCAGGTAGCACCGCCTCTGAACCGCGCCTGCCTCGTACTGTCGGTGGCGACTCGTACCCTCAAAGAGCCGAGGCTCTCCAGATTCCTCGGCAGAAGCGAGGTGACCGGGTGGGAAGCGGTAAGCAGGTCAGCCGCAGCGCGCACATCGGCGATGCTGGTATTGCCCTTATCCACCAGCGGGTCAGCGCCATGGATCACGTCTGGCACGAGCGCACAGTCGACGCCGGGATCGATGGCACGATCGAGCTGCGCGACCCTGCGACGGGCGAAGTCAGCAACTGCCACCTCCAGGTGCAAAGCAAGGCCAGCGACAACGACTTCCCCGGTGAAACCGCCGACCGGTTCCACTACGACTGCGACGAGCGCGACCTGGACTACTGGATGAAGTCTTCAATGCCCGTCCTGCTGGTCTGCTCACACCCCAAGCGGGGCGAAGCCTGGTGGGCGCACATCCAGTCCTACTTCGCGGATCCCGCCCGTCGCGCCAGCGGACGTGTGGACTTCAACAAGATCACCATGTCCCTTGAAGGGGACGTCTCCGACCGGCTGTTCGCGGTTGCGGATCCTCACGGCCGCGCGCACACGCCCGTCGCTGATCTGCGTGATGAAACCCTGGAGTCGAACCTGCTGCCTGTGACGATGCCCGACGTGTTCTGGGCATACGACGCCGCGGTCACACTCCCCGGAAGGTCTACGACCTACAGCGCGAGAGCAGCCTCGACATCCGAGACGACTTCACCCTCTTCGGCGGCCGGCTGCTGACGTGGAGCCCCGTCGAGGACACCGCGCTGGCGGGCGCGGTGAACGGTGACCCGACGATCGAGGCCACCGGCGAACTGCTCCACGGCAGCCCGGACAGCGAGCGAATACTGGTGCGCTTGCTCAACAACGCCTTCCGGCAAGACCTCCGCGATGACTGCGCCTTCCACGGCAAGCGCCACATGCTCTACTTCCGCGCCACCGACGACCTGTCGCAACGGAGCTGGAACACCAGCGGCACCCATTGGCGCTCCGTCTTCAAGCCGCACGCCAAGAAGACCAACCCATTGCAGGTCAGCTACTACAAGCACGCCGGCCTCAAGTGGCAGTTCCTCAACCTCGACGACGAGTGGTTCTGCGCCCTGACGCCCGACTACTACTACTCGATCGACGGCTACCGCGAGTCACGGTTCACAGCCCAGTACCTGAGCGGCATCAAGCGGCTCGAACGTAACCCCGCTGTGCTCGGCGAGACCCGCATGTGGGCCGCCATCCTCGCCGGTCGCGAGGGCGGCCATGACAGCTTGTTCAGCCAGAACGAGCGCATCCTCGACTTCGGCAAACTCGTCACCTTCGACACCGACCGCGGCATCGACGAGGCGAAGTGGAAGCGAGCGGCAGAGGCGTCGGACCCGACCGATCCTCTGGCTGACGGGGAGCTGGCGGAGACGGCATGAAACTCACGTTCATCGAAGAACCGGACCTGGAATTCGGCAACGGCAGCCGCCACATCGACCCACGTAGCGGCATCAACAACTACGGTCCGGCCGACCTGAGCAATACGGGAGTTCGGACGATCCAGATCGGCATCGTCGGCACCAAGGCGGCCATCGGTGGGGTCAAGGCATGGCTCGACCGCTGCCGCGAACCAATTGCACCCAAAGAAAGCCCGCTATCGCACCTCTATTTGCCGTTTCCTGGGTTTCACACCAGCGTCGGCTTCCGCTCGACGATCATCTGGAACGGGCGGCTGGAGCGCACACTCGACAAACGAGCCCTGGAGAACATCGCAACGCTGAGTCCGCTGCAGGCTGTGCAGAAGGGCGTCGAACTGTACGAGGCCGAGCTGAGAACGCTCGATGAGGAACCCAACTGCGACGTGATCATCGTCTGCCGTCCCGACGATCTGCCGGAACGCGAGGAGCCGAAGACCAACCCTGACCGACCGTGGGAGCAACCAAAAGCTGCGTCTATCGGCTTCGACTTCCACGAACTGCTGAAGGCACGCTCGCTGAGCGGTAGTCGTCCCATCCAAATTATCCGGCGCGAGACCTGGGACCCGACCTACAAGCCGAAGGGCCGCGACAGGCGACGCCAGCAGGACGAGGCAACCAAGGCCTGGAACCTGCACACGGCGCTGTACTACAAGGCCGGCGGCGTGCCATGGCGGATGACCCGCCACGTCCGGGACCTCACGACCTGCTACGTCGGCGTCGCCTTCTACCGGAGCACCGACAACGAAACACTGCAGACGAGCGTGGCGCAGGTTTTCAACGAGCGCGGCGACGGCGTGATCGTCCGTGGCACCCAGGCCACTCAGTCGAAGGACGACCGACAGCCACACCTCACCGGCGACGACGCCAAGGACCTCCTTGAGCAGTCGCTGGCCCGTTACCGCATCGAGCACAAGACGGCACCCGCACGCGTCATGCTGCACAAGACCTCTTCGTTCACGCCTGAAGAGTTGGAGGGCTTCCGGGCTGCCGCCGAGGCGGAGCGCCTGGCCATGCTCGAACTCGTCTGGATCCCACGCGAGGACTCCCCCGGCTGTTTCGGCAAGGCGAGCAGACGACCCTACGAGGCACGCTCCTGTCGCTCACTGACACCCGGCACCTGCTCTACACCCGTGGGAGCGTTCCGTTCTACCGGACTTACCCAGGGATGTACGTGCCGTCGGCACTCCCCTTCCGCCTTGTCGAAGTGCAGTCGAGCGCGGCCGAGATCGCGACTGAGCTGCTCGCGCTCTCCAAGATGAACTGGAACGCCACCCAACTCGACGGACGGGTGCCCATCACGCTGCGCACAGCTGACTCGACCGGCCGGATCCTGAAGCACCTCGGCCCGAACGAACGCCCGGCGCCGCGATACGCCTACTACATGTGACTCGGCTCGGTGCTCGTAGCTCGGTTTGACCTGGTCGCTTCCGCGACTCGCATGGACAAGTCCCCCGACCAGCATGCGCGCCCGCACCTGTCCTGCACGAAGGCCCGGTCATTGCCTGGAAAGCCCTTCCGGCCGGAGCGCACGGAAGCCGCTTCCGCTGTCGATAACGTGCGGAGATCACTCCGGTTGGTCACTGGGGCTTGTCGTCAGCGCGACGGGGACGCGTCGCCAGGCCGTCGAAGATCAACTCGCTGATCGACGCAGACAAGCGCACTGCGTCTGCGGACGGGTCGTCAGATGGCCCCTCCACCGCCGCAGTGAGGCCGGCGACCGTGATGGCACCGAAGACGCTCAAGGCCACGGCGCCCGGGTTGGGGACCTGGCGTAGCGACCCATCAGCCACGCCGTCGGCCAACAACTGCTCGATCGGTTCGTAGAACGCAGCCCGCAATGCCAGCGCCAGCTCGGGCAGCCGAGTCGCGCGCCCAAGGTCGCCGACCAGTGCCCGACACAGGAACGGGTGCTCGAGCATTACCCCCAGCTGCGCCACGACAGCGGCCTCGAGTCGAGTCCGCGCATCCTCGGCGCTCAAGACGGCAACGCCGACGGCGCCGGCGATCATGTCCAGCAGGTCGCTGAGGAGAAACTCCAGCACGGCGTTCTTGCCGTCGAGGTGGTAGTAGATCGTGGCCTTCGGGATGCCGGTGGCCTCGGCGATGTCTTCGATCTTGGTGCCGTCCAGACCGCGCTCCGCGATCAGCTCGGCCGCGCCGTACAACTGGCTGGCCAGCTTCGCCGGCAGCTTCCTCATCACGCACCTCTGTTCTCTGCCGCCCGCCGGTGCGGCCGTGCGGTATCGACGTCGTGCACATCGTATGTTGTACTGGAAGTACAAACCAGTGATCTAGACGATCGGTTGTGTTCAGTGAGTCGAGACGATCGGGCCGGGACTGCTGTTCTCACCGGTCGAGGCGCTCGCCCAGACCGGCTTCGCTGTCGCGGCCGGGCTCCTTCTCGACACGTTCGTCGTGCGCACTCTCGTCGTCCCGGCTTGCGCCGCGCTGTTCGAGGAGGGCAGCTGGTGGCCACACCCCCGGCCGGCTCACGCCCCGGCAGCCGTAGAGCCAGCCCCAACACCTCCCAGGCACCCGTGAACCCGATGACCAGAGAGAAGTCATGACTAGCCAGCAGCTCACCTACAGCCCGTTCGACCCCACAGTGATGGAGGATCCCTACCCCGTCTATCGGCAGCTTCGCGATCACGCCCCGGCGCACTGGTCGCCGGAGGCAAGCACCTGGGTGCTCAGCAGGCACGAGGACGTCTCGGCGGCCCTGGCCGACCCAACGACGTACTCCTCGGCGTCCGGCATCTTCCCCACCCCACCCGGCGTGGACATGACCGAGCTGTTCCTGCCCATGCTCATCATGAGCGACCCACCCCGGCACACGCAGCTGCGCCAACTCGTCAGCAAGGCCTTTACCCCGCGTCGCATCGCAGGGCTCGAAGGACACATCCAGACCCTTGTCGACGACCTCCTGGACACAACCCCCGAGACCGGCCCCTGGGACTTCGTCTCTGAGTTCTCCGGACCTCTGCCCGCGATCGTGATCGCCGACATGCTCGGCGTGCCGCGTGAAGACCGCGACCGCTTTCGGACCTGGTCCACCACCCTGATCCAGTCCAACCCGGTGCGAGGCGAATTCGGCGCCGGGCTGGACGCCGCTGCAGCCCTCTACGAGTACTTCTCCGCATTCCTCGCTGACCGACGCGCGCACCCACAAGACGACCTCATGACAGCGCTCGTCCAAGCCGAGGTGGACGGCGAGCACCTCACCGAGGAAGAACTTCTCGGGTTCTGCCTGCTGCTGCTCGTCGCCGGGCACGAAACGACGACCAACCTGCTGTCCAACAGCGCTGTCATCCTCGCCCAACACCCTGAGGACCGACGCGCTCTGGCCGACGAGCCCGAACTCGTGCCAGCAGCCGTCGAAGAGCTGCTTCGCTACGACTCACCGGTCCAGGGCCTGGCACGCACCCTGACCCGACAGGTCGATCTGCACGGTCAGGCTATGGCAGCCGGCGACACCGTGCTGCTGCTCTTCGGCTCAGCCAACCGCGACGACCACGCGTTTCCCGACGCAGACCACTTCGACATCCACCGTGGCCCCGAACGACAAGTCGCGTTCGGGCGCGGCATCCACTTCTGTCTCGGCGCATCCCTGGCCCGCCTCGAAGCACGCATCGCTCTGCGAGCACTCCTCACCCGCCGCCGTGACTGGGATGTCGACATCGACTCCGCGGTCCGACTCCGCTCAGGCCCGATCCGCGGGTTCGCATCGCTACCCATTCAGTAGGTCAGCCACTCACCATCCAGTCCCACGAAGGAGTACCCGTGAAGGACCGACCCAAGCCGAGCCGCGCAACAGTCCTCCACAATCTGATCGAGGCCATCCTCACCCGAAACGATGGGCACATCCCCACCAACATCGAAGGCACCGACACCTACTTCAACAATGTGGAGGACCTCGCGAACGCGCTCCTGCTCCGCTGGCACACCCGTCTCGTGGCATCCCTAGAACGCGGCCTCGTCGACGACCCTGAAGACCGCAGGGAGGCCGTCATCGAAGCCTGGCGGCACGCCTCCCGGACCTACTCGGGCGTACGCAAAGTCATAGACGAGATGGCGGAGGACCCGCCCACCGACGTCATTGCCCACGCCGTGCTGGCCACCGCTCGTAACGACTGGGCTGCCATGGCCATCGCAGCCGGACTGGCCAGCGGCATCGACGAGCTAGGAGCTCGGGTCGGCCAGCGCCTCGAACTTGAGGCGCGACGACGCAACCTCACGGAACAGAGCCCAGCCAACAAGTCTCTGGCGCCATCATTGCTCGGCACACTGATGGCTCATCTCGTCGGGCGAGTGCTCCCCAAAGCCTCTACCGATTCCGCTCGCCCATCCGGTTCTGCCGGAGCGACGGCGAGCCCGCAGGACTCTGGGTCGGTTCGACACACGACGCCCACCCAGTCGCCATTGGACTCAGTCAGGTCAGTTCCGCCACGAGATCCGTGATGTGGCGCAGCAGTGGAACCGCGATGGCTTGCTCCTCAGCCGTGAGAGATCTCCAGGCCACCGAGAGTCGGTCGGCGACAAGGCCGCGCTTGGCGGCCAGAAGTTGCTCACCTCGCTCGGTGAGCGTGAGCACGCGCCGGCGGCGGTCGTCCTCAGCCGGGATGCGGCGCAGCAGACCTGCGCTTTCCAGGCTGGCCGCCTGTTGGGTCACCGTCGGCTGGCTCAACAGCGTGTACGTCGAAATGGCGCCGATGCCCTCAAGACCGCAGATCTGCACAGCATCCAGCAAGACCAACTGCGGCACGGTGACGTCTTCGAAGAGCGGCTGCAGGCGTCCCCTGGTCCGCCGCGCGACCGCGAGCAGAGCCAGCACCGCATCAGCAAACTGGCTTCCGCTGTCCGCGGCGACCACTTCACCACCAGCACCCATACGAGCTCCCGTAGTCCATGGCCACTCATTGACAACACCGGCGCCGAGGGCGATCGGCGACCATATGTTGCGTCACGCTACCGGCCTGCCCTCGACGGACAACTGCTGGGCCAGCGGCAACAATGGGTATCTAACTGCTCAATAGGCAATGTTGCTCATTGGGCAACAGGCGTCATACTCAGGGCATGGATCGTGGGTTGCGGGACCTCAAGCGCGAGGCGACGGGACGGGCGCTCGCCCAAGCCGCCTTCGAGCTGACCCGTGAGCGCGGGCTGTTCGGGTTCGTCACCGCGGATCTCGTGCAGCGTGCTGGCTACTCGCGTCGCACGTTTGCGAACCACTTCTCCTGCAAGGAGGAGGCAGTCGCGTCAGTCGCGTTCGGTGGTGTCGAGGACGCCAGCGCGATCCTGGCCGGCCTGCCCGCGGATCTGCCGTTGCTCGATGCCCTCCTGGCCGTCATGAAGGATCAGCTCACTGCGGACACGTTGGTGAGGATGCGCGAGCTGATGGCGATGGCGCGGGAGTACCCGACCCTGGAGCCCTACGTCCTAGGCGTTCAGCAACGCATGCGCCACACTGCCCAGGAACTCTTGGGGTCGGCAGCCGGGGACCGGTACCCCGCCGTCTACGTACCTCTGCTGTTCGGCGCCGTGTACGGCGCTGTCATGGCTGCCCTGGAAGGAACTCTCGACGTGCACCTGGACGGCGAGAGCGACGCCACCCCTACGTCGATGGACTACAGCTCGTTCCTCGACCTCACCTTCGACTACCTGCGCCACGGCCTCTAGACGCCCGCCGCTTCTCGCCCCCAAGGAGAACCCGACCCATGTCCACCATCTTGTACCGGCTCGGACAAACCGCGTTCGGCAGGCCGTGGCTCTTCATCGCGGGCTGGGTCGCGGTCCTCGCCGCGGTCGTCGGTGCCGTGGCAATCAACGGCGTGAGCGTCAGCTCCGAGATGAAGATCGAGGGCACCCAGGCCCAGACCGTGCTCGACCGCGTGGCCGATGAGCTCCCTGAGGCCTCGGGGGTCAGGCCAGCGTGGTCTTCACTGCACCGGACGGTGAGCGCCTCGACACTCCAGAGCGACTCGCGGTCATCAGCGGCACCGTCGGCGACGTCTACGACCTCGAGAAGGTCGTCAACCCCCTCGACGCCGCGCTGGGTGGCGCTGAAGAGGACCCAGCGGACACTCCGCGAAAGAATGCACCGGTCGATCCCCAAGCCGGGTCGGACCAGCAGGCGCCCCCGTATCAGCCGCTCGTGGTGGACGGGGCCCCAGTGCCTGGCGTGCTGGTGTCCTCGGACGGACAGGTCGCCTTGTTCCAGTTCCAGTTCACGGTCGCCTCGACCTCGTTGACCGATGACGACGTCTCCTCGGTGGTCGAGGTGGTAGAGCGCGCCGAGCAGGGAACGGGGATCACCGTTCTCCCGAGCGACTCGCTCAAGGCACTCGAGATCCCCGTCGGCATCGGCGAGGTGATCGGTCTCGCCGTCGCTGCCCTCGTGCTGGTGCTCACCCTGGGTTCCCTGATCGCGGCCGGCCTGCCCCTGATCACAGCGCTCGTCGGGGTCGGAATCGGCGTGGGTGGCGCCTACGCGCTCTCGACGGTCGTCGAGATGAACTCCGCCACCCCCGTCCTGGGTCTCATGGTCGGCCTCGCGGTCGGCATCGATTACGCGCTCTTCGTCGTCAACCGGCAGCGACGGCTGATCCTCGACCGAGGGCTCACCGCCCGGGAGGCAGCCGGCAGAGCAGTCGGCACTGCGGGCAGCGCCGTGTTCTTCGCCGGCCTGACCGTCCTCATCGCGCTGACCGCCCTGACCGTCATCGGCATCGCGACGTTGTCGACTATGGCCCTGGTCGCTGCGTCCACGGTGGCCCTGGCAGTGCTCATCGCCCTCAGCCTGCTGCCCGCGCTGCTAGGCCTAGTCGGGGAGCGGATCTGCTCGGACAAGGCCCGAGGCCGGCGCCGCGCCAAGGAGGACGCGGAGTCGCACAGCGTCGCCGACCACTGGGTGAAGACTGTGATCAGGTTCAGGTGGCCCGTCATCGCCGGCGTGGTCGCGATCCTCGGCGTGATGGCGATCCCCGCAGCCAGCATGAACCTGGGCATCCCCTCCGGCGCGACCGCGAACCAGGACACCGCCGCTCGGCAGAGCTACGAGGCCGTCTCCCAAGGCTTCGGTGAGGGATTCAACGGCCCCCTCCTAGTCACCGCAGAGCCCACCGGCACCGCAGGACGTGTCACCCCCGAGCTGACCGCGAAACTGATCACTGGGTTCCAGGACCGAGACGACATCGTGCTGGCCACCCCCGTCGGCATCAACGAGGCCGGCGACCTCGCCGTGTTCAGCATCATCCCCACCTCAGGCCCCAGCGACGAGGCGACCAGCGACCTCGTGAAGTCACTTCGCGAGCGCGACAGCGCGATCGCCCAGGACAACCAGGTGCAGTTGGGCGTGACCGGCTTCACCGCCATCGGAATCGACATGTCCGACAAGATCGCCAGCGTGCTTCCGCTCTACCTCGGCATCATCATCGTGCTTTCCGTCCTGATTCTGATGGTCGTTTTCCGCTCGGTGGTCGTCCCGATCAAGGCCACAGCCGGCTTCCTGCTCAGCATCCTGGCCACCTTCGGTGCCACCACCGCAGTCTTCCAGTGGGGCTGGGTCAGCGAACTCTTCGGCTTCGACACCGGCGGTCCGCTCATGAGCTTCATGCCGATCATCGTGACCGGCATCCTCTACGGACTCGCCATGGACTACGAGGTCTTCCTGGTCTCCTCGATGCGCGAGGCACACATCCACGGCCAGGCAGCGCGACCAAGCGTCGTCCACGGCTTCGACCACGCCAGCCGGGTCGTCGTCGCAGCCGCCATCATCATGGTCGCGGTGTTCTCCGGCTTCATCTTCAGCCACGACATCATGATCAAGCAGGTCGGCTTCGCACTCGCCGCCGGCATCCTGATCGACGCATTCATCGTCCGGTTGACCCTCGTACCGGCGCTCATGGCCGTCTTCGACGACAGAGCATGGTGGCTTCCCCCTGGCTCGACCGGCTACTGCCGGACCTCGACATCGAGGGCGACAAGCTCCTGACCATGCTCGACGAGCAGGCCGGAGTCACTGACCGATAGGACATCAAGATCCCAGGCTGATGGAGAACAGACCGCCAAAGGTGCGTCGTGCTTCGGCCGGGTTCGCGCTCCAGGATCCGCTGCGCGGAGAAGGCCGCGGAGCAAGAGGCTGCGATCTCTTCGCCACCCCGTGATGCGCGTCGACCTCATCTGCCGGAGGGAACAGACCCTTCACCCAGCGGACAACCTGGACTTTCCGGCCCGGTTAGTGTCCGAAATATCGGAGGCCGCCTCAAGGTCGGCGCCGCCCGTGGCGTCTCCAATTGCGCGACCGGCCATGACGTGCCGGCTTTCCGTTCACCTGTGCTGGATCGTGTTCGCGCAAGTATTCCTCAAGATCAGCAAGCCCCCGGGCGAGATCTCGACGGAGCTTTCGTTCGGCCAAAAACCGGAGGCGTGGCCGGGGGTGTACGCGAGCCCACTCACCATAGATGGACTCCCCCACGTACCAGCATGCACCGGCAGCGACGAGGCCGCCCACTAACGTCCACCACACGACTGCCAGCACATCCCATAGGGCGTTCCCCAGATGTTGCCAAGCTGGCCCGTTCGGATCCCAATATCTCACTCCACCCACCTCCAGCCCTAGCGGCCGAACCCGGTGGTTCATGATCACCATGCACGCAGGGGTTGAGGTCAGAGTACGCCGAAATACATAGGGGGAAAAGGGTAGTTTGGCGGCACTGAGCGCTACCCACGGCCGCTGCCAGGCAGCAGAGCCAGACGCCAATATGATCGACCAGGACGAACACCCCGACCGACCGAGCCCGCCGCCGAGAGAACGACGCCTTGCAGTCGCTTGGCGGAGCAAGGCGAGCGCCGTCGCTAGTACAAAGCTCAGGCATCGGTGGCCCAACTCTGAGAGGCGGAGCGCCTTCGTCGGCGGGCCTCCATCCGCAGGTCACCAAGGATTCAACCCCCCACCCCACCACCCCCACGAACTCCCCAGTCGAGCTGTCTCACCAACGTGCGCTGTCTCGGCGCCAAACAACCGGGAACATCGATTTGGCCCCGCAGAATCGAGGCCATGCGCTCCTCGACATCGCAGATGCAGCGGCGCCTGAGCCGGGTTGATGTTCGACGTCAAAACGAGCGCTACCCACTGAAGTGGGAGTCAGAAATGGGGACGCCTCAGATAGAGCAGGTGAAGTTTGGACGACTGATGCCGTGCACCCTCAGGTTCGAAGTGACGCCGCAGCGCCGTGGAGGAGTTGAGTCCCCGATAGTGGTGTAGCGCGGTCGCTGAGGTCGTCGCCGGCGTGTACGGCAGAGGCAGACGCGGCCACCGCGTGATCCTTCGAGTGAACCTCTCACAGAACCCTCGAACGGAGTCATCACGATGACCGCACCACACATTGTCGACCCTGCACGCCTGCTCAGCGAAGCCCTCGCTGAGGCGAGTCCGGATCTGATGCGTTCGCTGCTGCAGACGATGATCAACGCCCTGCTTTCAGCCGACGCCGATGCTGTGGTGGGGGCCGAGTACGGCCGGGTCTCGCCGGGTCGAACCGCGCAGCGCAACGGCTACCGGCATCGCGACCTGGACACCCGGGTCGGCTCGATCGACGTCGCGATCCCGAAGCTGCGCAAGGGCACCTACTTCCCCGAGTGGCTGCTCGAGCGCCGCAAGCGCGCGGAGGCCGCGCTGATCACCGTGGTCGCGGACTGCTACCTCGCCGGGGTGTCCACCCGGCGGATGGACAAGCTGGTCAAGACCCTCGGCATCGACTCGCTGTCCAAGTCTCAGGTCTCGCGGATGGCGGCCGAGCTCGATGAGCACGTCGAGCAGTTCCGCCACCGGCCCCTCGACGCCGTCGGACCGTTCACGTTCGTGGCCGCCGACGCATTGACGATGAAGGTCCGCGAAGGCGGACGGGTGATCAACGCCGTGGTGCTCCTAGCGACCGGGGTCAACGGCGACGGGCACCGCGAGGTCCTCGGCATGCGAGTGGCCACCAGTGAGACCGGAGCTGCGTGGAACGAGTTCTTCGCCGACCTCACAGCCCGCGGCCTGGCCGGGGTCCGGCTGGTCACCAGCGACGCCCACGCCGGGCTGGTCGAGGCGGTCGCGGCGAACTTGCCCGGCGCCGCCTGGCAACGATGCCGGACGCACTACTCAGCGAACCTCATGAGCGTGACACCCAAGAGCATGTGGCCAGCGGTCAAGGCGATGCTGCACAGCGTCTACGACCAGCCCGACCGACCCTCGGTGCACGCCCAGTTCGACCGGCTTCTCGACTACGTCGACGGCAAGCTCCCCGAGGTCCACACCCACCTCGACACCGCCCGCGCCGACATCCTGGCCTTCACCGAGTTCCCCAAAGACGTCTGGACCCAGATCTGGTCCAACAACCCCGCCGAACGCCTCAATCGCGAGATCCGCCGACGCACCGACGCCGTCGGCATCTTCCCCACCCGCGAGGCCATCGTGCGACTCGTCGGCGCGGTCCTGGCCGAGCAGACCGACGAATGGGCCGAAGGCCGCCGCTACCTCGGCCTCGAGGTCCTCGCCCGCTGCCGCGTCACCGTCGTCCCCAACACCGAAACCGAGATCGGAGCTGATCAGCTGCCCTCCCTCACCGCATGACCAAACAGGAGGAACGCAGCGCTACACCACTACCTGGGACTTGACCCGTGGAGGTCTTGGGTCAGCATGGCCTCGAGCTCCGGAAGGGCCAAGGCCGACTGCGCGGCGTCGCGAACTCGACTGCGTGCCGGCTTATCCCGGGCGGTGGCCGAACGGGCCACCGTCGTCCAGGCCTCTGCGGCTCGGCTGGCTGACCGCGCCGATGAGGTGGTTGCTTCATCCCCGGTCATCTGGGCGATCTCGAAAGCCCCTGGGCCAGCAGCCGGCGGAAGAGGCCGCCGCCTGTGCCTGCCTTCTCGATGAACGCGCCGAGGCTGAACAACATGATTTCGAGTTCCTCGTCGTCGTGGCGCTCCCAGCCCGCAATGTCCGTGGCAAAGGCATGCGCTGCGGCGACTCCTGCGCTGCGGACCATCAGACCGGCGGCGTCACCCGGTTCTGAGGGTAGCTCGTCGAAGACTCTGGTGGCGCTGGTGGGATTGCTCACCGCTTGGGCTGACTGGGCGAATGCCTCAGCCGCCGCGGACGCCAGATCCGGCAGCTCGGCGGGCCACCTGATGTCATACAGCGTGTGTCGCGTCGGTTGCGGGAACGACGTGGAACTGCGGGCCCGCGCAAGGGCCTCGTAGGGGACCTCCTGGACGTCTTCGCGATCGTTGTCGACCACCAGAGCGCATGGTCATCGAACCCGATGACCACGATGTCGTGGCGGCTCATCGAAAGTTTGACGCGCAGATATGGCAGCTCGGCAATGTCAGCCCAGAGCATGACTGGACGACCGCCCTCGATCTCGGCGCGTACCCAGCTCCACCCCTCGGCGGGATCATCAGTAACCCGCTGCTCGGCCGCTGCGCCAAGCCGACGAGGCAGATCCAGCTCGAGCTCTCCGCCACGGCCAACCAGGTACAGGGGTGGGAAAAGGCCTACCGAGCGCACATAGGAGAGACCGAGCGCGCCGCCGAGAGCGAACACCAGACCTTCGCTGGGAGGGCCGTCCCATCCGAGTCCGGCCCACTCCAGCAGGTCTCGCAGAGCGCCGGACCCACAGTGCCCACCGATCCGATGCGGGTAGGGCGACACCTGTGCGGCGGCATGACTAGTAGTCATGAAGCCGTCTTTCGCATCCGAGCCTGCGTGTCGGACGGTGATCGGTAGCAGTCAACCTCTGCTCGCTGAACGATCACGGCCTCGGCTCTCTCTCAACGCCTCTCGGACCGCCGGTCTCCTCGGCGGTCTTGGTGATGGCGCTCTCCAGGCTCCGTGCGTACGCAGCAGCGAAGTGGGCGACGTCAACGAGCACGAACATGGCGGTCGAGGTGAGCACCCTCTGCCCCTCCGGGTCGGTGATGGTGGCTTCAACCTGAAGTCGACGCCCATCGCGACCGGTGAGGTGGGCTTCCAACCGATAGGTGACGTCCAAGAGGACAGGCTGCAGGTACTCGATCTCGAGGCGTCGAGTCACCGCCGGGCCGCCAACTAAGCCCGGATCCACCGATCGGCATGGCCGGGATGAGGTGATGGTGGTCGTCGCCGGGTGAGGGCGCCGGGGCGCGATGATCTGCCGGACCTCACTGTCCGGGGTGTTCCACGTTGTTCCTCGTCGCGCAGCTGTGGCTGCTGGTTGGTCAGGCCGCGAGGGCGGGTGGCGGGTCGCTGACTCGGTCAAACAAGGCAGTCCAGGCGGTCTCCCAGGGCCAGGCTTGTGGCAGATGCAGAGTGACCCGTCGTGCTGAGGTCGCGACCCGTGCTGGCACGGTGATCAGCTTGCGACGGATCGTGGCGGTGGTGGCCTTCGCGATCTGCGGGTCGGTGAGGCTGGCGGCGGCTCGGGTGAGGTTGAACGCCATCACGGCGAGCACCAACCAGGCCGCGTTGGCAGTGAACACCCCGGACGGCAGGTGCGCCAACGCTGCGTGTTTGAGGTCAGCGTGGACCTGCTCGATGACCGCGTGATGGCGGTGGATCGCATCGGCGGCGACGGTGTCGAGCACGTCGGCGTCGGTGGTGGTGAAGAACGCATGGAACCGCCAGGTGTCGAACAGGGTGTCTTGGCCGGCTGCCTTGTTCTTCTCGGCGTTGAAGTCCGGGATCCGCCGGACCACCAGCCGGCCCGGCACGTGGTCGGTCTTCTTCTGGGCGGCAAACGCGGTGAAACCGATCTCGGCGACCTCGGCCCGTGAGACCCACCGGCCACTGGCTTCGTCGAAGACGGCATCGGTGTACTCGATGGTGGTCCACGCATCGTCGTCGATGGTGGCGATGGCGGCCTTGACCCGCTTGTCCATCCGCACGGTCACCGACACCGCGGCCCCACCCTTGAGGGCGGCGTGAACTGGTCCGCGGCCGTAGAACGCCGAATCCATCCGCACTAGGACCGGGTGGGACTTGTCGAGCAGTCGTCGGGCGGTCCGCACCGCATCGCCGACCAGTCGCTTCGCACCGCGTGGTGACCCAGTCGAGCCCTTGCGGAGCCGTTGGGCCACGATCACCGGGACGGCGCCGGCGATGGTGAGGGTGGCGAGCAGGGCGTTGAGGCCACGGACACCTGAGTAGCCGAACCCGGCGCCCTGCTTGGCGTGGCCATGGACCTCGATGATCGTGTCGTCGACATCGAGCAACGCGTAGTCAGCACTCGCGTCTGCATCCGGGCTCACCTCGGCTGACGGACGCAACAGCTCGGTGAGTCCTGCCAGCGCGATGAGGAACCTCGACGCGATCGCGTCGAGCTGACGCACGTGCCCGAAGGTGAACGCCCGCAGGAAGGAACCCAACGTCGAAGGCGCGTAGGCGCGGGCGAATACCCTCCCCATGCCGCCGTGACGCAACAGCGCCATGTCATCGATCGAATCGGCACCAGCGACCATCCCACCGACCAGCGAGGCGACCTTCAACCCGGCGTTCGCGCCCTTGTCGCCCGGCACCGTCAAGTGCTGATCCGCCAGATCACGCAGCCCAGCGGACTCGGCCAACGCGAGCACCGGAACCAGACCACCGGCCGACACGAGATTCGGATCATCGAAGACCGCCGACGTCGCCCGCGACGTGTGAGAGAGTTTCACCTCAGAGATGTCCCTTGTGTTCGGTCGAATCGTTGCCTCAAGAACTCCGATTCTCCCGCTACACAAGGGCATTCTCGTTTACGGCGCGCTCACCAGACCAAGTTCATCGGTGGATCCGGGTTAAGGGGCTCATCACAGTTGAGGGTGTAGGTCGCGTTGGCGCGTCGGTCCCGGGATAGGCGTCGAGGTCTCCCGAAGATGGCGGTTCCTACGCCAGCCATCTGGAAGACCTCGACGTGCCCGACGCTACCGTCGGCGAGCGCTCAGTTGCGTTCGCCCACCCCGATCTGTCCACCTTCTGCCGTCTCGACGAGCTCGGCCTCGTCGTCACCGGCCAGCGCCTCGAGCCCGACCGGGCGGTGCTGGCCTGTCGCGTCGTCGCACCCGACCAGTGGTGTCGTCGCTGCGGCTGCGAAGGCGCCCCGCGCGACACCGTCACCCGGCAGCTGGCCCATGAACCACTCGGGTGGCGCCCAACGACGCTGTTGGTCACGATCCGCCGCTACCGGTGCGGCGACTGCGGGCACGTGTGGCGCCAAGACACCTCCTCCGTGGCCGAGGCCCGCTCGAAGCTCTCGCGTCGTGGGCTGCGGTGGGCACTCGAAGGCATCGTGCTCGCCCACCTCACCGTCGCTCGGGTCGCTGAAGGGCTCGGAGTCGCGTGGAACACCGCCAACGACGCCGTCCTGGCCGAGGGCAAGCGGGTCCTGATCGACGACACCACCAGGTTCGACGGCGTCAAGGTCCTCGGCGTCGACGAGCGGGTGTGGCGCCACACCCGCCGCGGTGACAAGTACGTCACCGTGATCATCGACCTGACCGGGATCCGTGAGGGCACCGGCCCAGCCCGGCTGTTGGACATGGTCGAGGGCCGCTCCAAGCAGGTCTTCAAGACCTGGCTCGCAGAGCGTCCCGAGGCCTGGCGCCAGGGCGTGGAGGTCGTCGCGATGGACGGGTTCAGCGGCTTCAAGAGCGCCACTGCCGAGGAGCTCCCCGACGCGGTCGCGGTGATGGACCCTTTTCATGTGGTGCGCTTGGCCGGCGACGCTCTGGACCGTTGCCGGCGTCGGGTCCAGCAGGCTGTTCATGGTCACCGTGGCCACAAGGGCGACCCGCTCTACTCCGCACGTCGCACGCTGCACACCGGCTCCGGGTTGCTGACAGACAAGCAGAAGGACCGACTCGCCGCGCTGTTCGCGGCCGAGGAGCACGTCGAGGTCGAGGCCACCTGGGGCATCTACCAGCGGATGATCGCCGCCTACCGCGAACCCGACCGCCCCAAGGCACGCGAGCTGATGAGCAAGCTGATCGAGTCGGTCACCAGCGGTGTCCCGGCCGCGCTGAGCGAGATCATCACCCTGGGACGGACCCTGAAGAAGCGAGCCGACGACGTGCTCGCCTACTTCGACCGACCCGGCACGTCCAACGGCCCGACCGAGGCGATCTGTGAGTCTAGTGATGGCTGGTCCGGGACCGGCTGGTCAGGATGGTTCCGGTCGTGCTGACCTGCGTGTGACTCTCGAAGCAATTGGCCCGCTACTGCGGTGCTCTTCCGTTGAATTGTCCACGCTGGGAAGCGCGGCCGGCACCATCCGGCCCACCTCGGTGACCTGATCAGGAGACTGTCCGACCCCAAACGGCTCATCGGCGTCGTGACCCATCACAGATATGCCCCGACGTGACCTCTACCCGGACCGGTGCCGGCCGCTTGGCGACCGACACATCAGATCCCGTTACAAGGAAGGAACGTCGACCACCATGTCGATCGTCGCGCACACCCGTCCATTCGTCATCGGCGTGGATGCCCATGCCCGAACCCATGCCCTTGCGATCCTTGCCTGCCCGACCGGCGAGGTCCTCGACGAGGGCCAGTTCCCAGCAACGGCCGCTGGCTTCAGCGTGCCATCGCCTGGGTCGCCCGCCGCACGGGAGCCGACCTTGCCACCCTGTGGGCCATCGAAGGCGTCGGCACCTACGGCGCCCGACTCGCCCGTGCCGCGGCCGACGCCGGATACTTCGTGGTCGAGGCCGCCAGGATGAATGCGCGTGCCAACCGCGGCATCGGCAAGTCCGACCTCCTTGACGCGCGCCGCATCGCGCAAGCGGTCTTGCCACTCGAGGATGCTCAGCTGCGTCGGCCCCGTAGCGACGACGGCGTGCGCGCTGCGCTCCGTGTCCTCATCGCCTCCCGCGACCACATCAACAACGAACGCACGGCGGCGATCAACGCCCTTCTCGCGCTCCTCCGCGTGGTCGATCTTGGCGTAGACGCCCGCGGCACCATCAACGCCAGCCAGATCACTGCCATCGCGGCATGGCGGAGCCGTACCGAAGAACTTGCCACCGGCATCGCTCGCGCCGAAGCCGTCAGACTGGCCAAGCGGGTACGCGCAGCGGACGAGGAACTGTCCGCCGTCACTCGCCAGATGACCGCCCTACTCAAGACGAGCCCCGCAGCAGGGCTGCTCGACAAGCCCGGCATCGGGCCAGTCACAGCAGCTATCGCGTTCGCCGCATGGTCACACCCCGGACGCGTCCGCTCCGAAGCCGCGTTCGCAAGCCTCGCCGGTGTCAACCCGATTCCCGCCTCGTCCGGCAACACCGTTCGCCACCGCATCAACCGCGGAGGAGACCGGCGTCTCAACCGTGCCCTACACATGGCCGTGATCACCCGCATGCGCATGGACCCCGACACCCGCGTCTACGTCGAGAAGCGCATCGCGGAAGGACGCACCCTGCGCGAGATTCGACGCTCGCTCAAGCGCTACCTCTCCCGCCAGATCTACCGCCAACTCAACGCCGCGACAGCCCTACCGACAGCCGCTTGACAAACATAGGAGATTCAACGGACGACTCGAGCACCTCCGCGGCTCAGCCCTCGGGTTCCGCAACCTCACCAACTACATCGCCCGCTGCCTGCTCGAGTCCGGAGGCTTCAGACCCCAACTACACCCTGGATTGTGAAGAGCCCTCAACGCCACCACCCGAGCCAGAAAGGAGCCCGCCTCCACCTGACCCGGTGGCCAACCCGGGCACCGACCATCAACCCGGAGGGTGGGGCCAAATCAAAACAGCACAGTGGGCCAAATGGGGTTGTCATACTCACCCAGAACCTGGTGCTCCTCGGCGCGCCCGGCACCGGGAAGACCCACCTGGCCATCGGACTGGGGATCAAGGCCGCCCACGCCGGACACCGAGTGCTGTTCGCGACAGCCACCGACCGGGTCACCCGACTCCAAGAAGCACACGCCGCCGGACGACTCAGCAACGAACTCGCTCGGCTACGCCGCTACGGCCTGATCATCGTCGACGAGGTCGGCTACATCCCCTTCGAGCAAGACGCCGCGAACCTCTTCTTCCAGCTCGTCTCCTCACGCTACGAACACGCCTCACTGATCCTGACCAGCAACCTGCCCTTCGCCCGATGGGGCGACGTGTTCGGCGACCAGGTCGTCGCCGCAGCCATGATCGTCCGCATCGTCCACCACGCCGACGTCCTCACCCTGAAAGGCAGCTCCTACCGGCTCAAAGACACCGGCATCGCGACACTTCCCTCAGCACGAGCCGAGAACACGGCACAATGACCAACACCGAAGTGGCCTAACTTTCAAAGAGCAGAACCGGCCCAACATTCGGGGAGCGTTTACACCGTTTCTCGGACACTCCCTTGATCTTCGGCTCGTGGAGCAAGACGAGGCGTGGGTGCTGGCCGGCGCCGACGCCGCCCGGTTCGTCGTCGTGGATGAGTATCTCTGGTCGAGTATGCCCCGACCGAGGCGGGGCAGGCCCTCGTGCCCGCGCTAGGCGCGTTGTCGGACTGCCGTGCCGCTCAGGTGCACCAGCCGCTGCTCAGACTCCCGGAAACCCGCCGCCGGGATCGGCACACACGGGACCGCGGACTTCCGAACACGGGCGTCGGAAGCACACAGCGCCCGACGCTGTCCTCGTCATCGCGGCATGCCCTGGTTGAAGTGGGTCACCTCCACCGAAAGGAACAGGGCCGAGGCGGAGGCGACACGTGACCCACCGAGCTGCTTCATGTCGGCTTCCATGAAGAACTTGCGCCCTTCTGTCCGGGTGATCCTGGCCGCGAGATCGTAGGTGCTGCCGAGGATGACCGGTGAGTCGTAGAGCACCTCGAGTTTCCGGGTCACCGCAGGACCGCCCGTGAGGTAGAGCAGGAACCCGAAGAGGTCGTCGAAAACGGTTGCTACGGCACCGCCGTGGGCGATCCCGGGTGCGCCCACGTGACGTTCATCGAAGACGTGGGTCGCGTGCACCTCCTCGCCTCGACGACGGACGGCGAGGTGGTGGCCGTGCGGGTTGTCGGGTCCACAGGCGAGGCAGTGGGTGTGGTGCGGCGGAAGCTGAGCACCATCAGCGTGCGGCCGGAACTTCTCCTTCCAGCTAGCGAGGAGCTCCTCCATGCTGCTCACAGCGGGTCACCCCGCCGCTGAACACGACTGCCAGGTGTCGCGAGACCGTCGAGGACCAGCTCGCTGACCGCGGCAGAGAAACGCGTTGCGTCGGCGGATCGGTCGGCGGACGGCCCCTCCACGGCCGCCCTGAGGCCAGCGACGGTGATGGCACCGAAGACGCTCAAGGCCACGGCGCCCGGATCGGCGACCTGGCGCAGCGACCCGTCGGAGACACCCTCAGCCAATACTTGCTCGATCGGTTCGTAGAAGGCAGTCCGCAGTGCCGCCGCCAACTCGGGCAGCCGGGTCGCGCGTCCGAGGTCGCCGACCAGTGCCCGACACAAGGACGGGTGCTCGAGCATCACGCCCAGGTGCGCCAGCACAGCCGCCTCGAGCCGGGTTCGCGCGTTCTCGGAGCTCGCTACCGCAACACCCCCGGCCCCGACCATCATGCGCGTCCCGTCTTGGGTGGACGGGTGGTTCCGGGTTGGCGGCGGGAGAAGGCGTCGTCAACCCCGCGGCGGCGGTGACGATAGGTCCGTAAGCCTGGTCGAGCGCCGCCAGGATGCGGTCCAGGGGCAGGTCGTCGAAGGTGCCGTGGTCCCGTACGTACTCCATGTGCCGAGTGCCGTCCGCGGTGAAGGCGTGCATGAGCGCGTCGCTCCGTCCGTCGAAGTCGATTGGGGGTACGTCGAAGCGCGCACAAAGCTCGACGTTGAAGGCGGGCGTCGCCTTCCACCATCGTCCGTCGAGGTAGACGCTGGAGTAGCCGTGGTAGACGAACAGGTCGGTCCCTCCCATTAACGCGCGCAATGTGTCGGTCTGCAGGTGGTTGCGCACGTCGGCGAAGCCGACTCGGGCAGGGAGGCCAGCAGCGCGCAGTACTGCGGTCAGGAGCACTGCCTTGGGAATGCAGTAGGCGCGTTCAACCTTGAGGACTTCGCTGGCGCGGTAGTGTTCGGGGACTCGGGACACCGAGTATGGGTCGTACCAGATGCGGTCCCGCACCGCGGCGAAGAGCATGGTGGCACGCTCTCGTGGGTTCGCCGCGGACGCGATTACGTCGTGCGTGAAGTCGCGGACTGTCGGGTGGTCGTGATCGAGGAAGTAGGTCGGCTCCAGACACGACCCCGCTGTCGGCGTCATCGACGCCTCAAAATGCCCAGCAGAGCGTCAACCGGAACGGAACGATCAGACCGGGCCGAACCGGATGACCGCGGCGGGCGCCTAACGCACGGTTTAGTTGTGCCCGCAGGGGACACGGTGCCTCCGATCATTGTGACGGCTCCTGGATTTCCATTCTGCGAAGCGCCAGGCTGGTCATGGCATCGCGATCGAACTTGCCGGTCGGCGTCGCCACCCAGTCCTCGTCGGAGACGAAGATGACGTGCTTCGGGATCTTGTAGCCGGCCAGCTTGCCTCGGCAGGCCTCGCGAATTCCCTCCTCGTCAACGTCGACTTCCGGCTTGAGTTGGACAACGGCCGTGACTGCCTCCCCCACTTGGGATCGGGCACGGCGACCACCATCGCCTTGAGGATCCACGGAAGCTCCATCTGCAAGAAGAGCTCGACCTCCTGGGCGCTGACGTTCTCCCCGCCACTCTTGATCGTTTCCTTGAAGCGACCGCGGTAGTACACGTACCCGCGCTGGTCGACCCAACCGTAATCGCCGCTGTGGAAGTAGCCGTCGGTGTCGAACGACTTTGCTGTCTCCTCGGGCATGTTGTAGTAACCGCTGAACAGCGCCGGACCCTTGAAGCAAATCTCGCCCGGCTGGTCGGGCCCGAGAACGCGGTTGGTGGCCGGGTCCTTGATCACCAGGTCTGTGCCCAGCATCGGCCGGCCGTGGGAGAGTCGCATGACTGACTCGTCGTGGCGGTCCCGGTAGGGCAGGTATGCTTGCGAGGCGACGTACTCGCTGGAGCCGTAGATGTTCCCGTGGTGGGTGATCCCCATACTCTTGATCTCGTCGTAGGACCCCGGCGAGGACCCGATCATGGTCTTGGTGAGACTGGAGATGTCGTGCATAGCGAAGTGGGGATGCCGGTTCATCATCAGGTAATGGACATCGAATCCGAACATCATCGAGATGCGCTCACGTTCGATTACCTTGAGTGCCAGGCCGACGTCGTAGAACTCCATGAGGTGCACGGCGGCACCCCGCAGGTGCGGCATGAGCAGCGTGAGATAGCCGGCGACGTGGTAGTTCGGCGCGACGATCAGCATCTTGTCCGCGGACTCAGTCTCGATGCCGTCGGCGTACCCGGCCACCCCCACCATCAGGCTCTGATGGGTGTGCAGGACCGGTTTGGGGAAACTGGTCGTGCCGGAGGTCAGTAGCATGATCGAGAAGTCGTCCGGCCGGACTTCCGCGCTCAGGGCGGCGAAGCCCTCGGCGGAGTAGTTCTCACCGCTACGGGCGATATCGCCGAGGTCGCCGGCGAATGCATAGCGTTGCCCGCTGCGACTCTCGGCGATGACGCTGCGCAGGTGCGGAAGGGTCTCGATCGACAGCTCACCGGGCTTGGAGGCGTTGAGACCCGGCAGATGCTCCTGGAGTTCGTGCAGGTAGTTGCGACCGCGGAAGGAGTCGGTGGCGATCAGTACGTTCGCCTCGGTGAGAGACAGTCCTTCCTCGATCTCGCGGGCGGTCCAGACGAGGTTGAGCGGAACCGCGATGGCCCCCAGGCGCATCGCTGCGTAGAAGACTGTCGCCCACTCGGTGGTGACGCCCAGGAGGAAGGCCACTCGGTCGCCCTTACGGACCCCTGCTTGCTGCAAGCCGTCGGTAAGGGCGGCCACCCTACGCCGGAGTTGGAAGTAGCTCAGGCGCTCCTCAACGTCGGGGCCATGGTAGACGAGAGCCTCCCGGTCTCCCCCTCGTCGCATGTGTAGTCGAAGGTCCGGTTGACGGTCTGACCGAGTGCTTCTTGATACATGGGTTTCTCCTAACTGGGATTGTTACTTGCCCGACCACTGCGGGGGACGTCGCTCCAGGAACGCGCGCGGACCCTCCTGGGCGTCCGCGCTGAGATAGACGCCCTCGAACAGCTGCTCGGCTCGCGCAAAGCTGTAGGCGAGGGAGGGCTCGGCCGCCGCGTGCACCATCTGTCTGCTGGCCCGCACGGTGAGTGGTGCGTTGGCGAGGATTGACCGGGCCAGCTCGACCGCGGTGGCTCGGAGCTCGACGGACGGCACCACCTTGTTGACCAGCCCCAACTCGTAGGCCCGCGCCGCGGAGATGCTGTCTCCGGTCATCAGCATCTCCAAGGCCACACGGGGCGGGATGAGCCATGGCAGCGGAGCAGCCCAGGGTGCTCCGCGGCCCCACTTCGCCTCGCTGATGGCGAACTTCGCATGGTCAGCCGCGACACACAGGTCAGCCATCTGGGCGAGGAGGAAGCCGCCACCGAGGGCGACGCCGTTGACTGCGGCGATGACCGGCTTGTCCAGCTGGAAGTTGCGGTTGAGCTGCGGGAGGAAGTCCGCTGGGGGAACACCTAGTTGAGAGGAGGACATCTCCTTGAGGTCGCCCCCGGCGCAGAAGGCCTTGTCCCCGGTTCCTGTGATCACGGCAACTCCGGCAGCCTCATCGTCCCGGAACTGGCGAAAGCATGTCCACAGCGCGGCTCGCGCGGTGCTGTCCAATGCATTGGCGGCGTCCGGTCGATCGATAGTGATCCAGCCGATCCCGTGCTCGTCGCGCTCGTAGCGCAGCGCCTCGGCCATTCTCACACCCCCTCGCCCAGGTAGGGGACGTGCTCGTCAGCCATGTCCCACAGCACCCGCCCGAGAGGTGTTTCCTGCTCCTCGGCGATGTGGCCGACCAGGCCGGCGCAGCGACCGATGAGGGCAAAGCCGCGCACGATCCGGTAGGAGAAACCGATGTCGGACAGGACCGCTGCCACGGCACCCGTGGCGTTCACCGTGACGTGCCGGCCTTTGAGCTCGTCCATGACGCGGCTGAGTGCCTTCAAGAGCTCCGCGTGCTCGCCGCTCACACCATGCTCTTCGGCGATCTCGAGGAGCTTCGGGGTGCGGGGGTCGTCCGGGCGATGGATGTGGTGGCCGAAGCCCGGGATCGGACGGCCCGCCGCGAGCAGCTCGGAGAGCCGGTCGCGGGCGAACTCCTCGGCCGTGGTCTCGCCCCGCCGCACCAGGTCCCGGCCCTCCTGCAGCATCTGGGCCGACTCCTCCATCACCCCAAGGAAGGCGCTGCCGGCCCCGAGCAGTCCACCGGCGACGGCCGCCTGCATCGCTTCGGGGAGCTGGAGTAGATCAGTCGGGCCGCGATCGAGCTGGGAGTCAGCCCGTGCTCCATCACCCCAACCAGACATGCGTTCACCACCGCCTTCTCGCCCTCGGTGGGGAGCCGGCCCCTCAGGTGGAAAAACACCATGCTGGTGAAGTCGGTAGACCCCATCAGGTCGTCGACCAGGCTGCGCCCGCGGATGTAGATCTGATCGACCGTTGAGGTGGCGATCTGGGTACCGATGCCAGGGTCTGTCACTGCTTCTCCTTGGATTGTTGCCAGGGGACGCGATGCCACGAAGGCCTCGCGCGTACTCGTCAAATGGCCTCGATGACCGTTGCCGTCGCCATGCCCTGTCCGATGCACATGGTCTGGAGGCCGTAGCGGACGCCTCGCCGCTGCATCTCGTGCACCAGAGTGGTCATCAGGCGGGTGCCGGAGCAGCCGGTGGGATGACCCAGGGCGATCGCCCCGCCGTTGACGTTGACCCGCTCCAGAGGGACCCGCAGCTCTCGCTGCCAGGCCAGTACGACGCTGGCGAACGCCTCGTTGACTTCGTAGAGGTCGATCTCGGAGGCCTCCAGGCGCACCCGGTCCAGCACCCGTCTGGTTGCATCGATGACGCCGTGCAGCATCATTACCGGGTCCACCCCGACCACCTGGGTGGCCAGGATCCGCGCCTGTGGTTCCAGACCCAGCCGTTGTGCCGCATCTGCGTCCCCGATGAGGACCGCCGACGCCCCGTCGGTGATCTGGCTGGAGTTCCCGGCGTGGATGAGGCCGTCCTCGGTGTACGCGGGCCGGAGTCGGGCGAGTGCCTCGACGCTCGTGTCAGGCCGGATGCCCTCGTCCCGGTCGAGGACGACCGGACCGCCGTCGCGGCCCAGCAGGTGCTCGGCCGGCTGACTCATGACGCCGAAAACCTCCTCCGCTAAGACGCCACTGTCCCATGCGCGAGCGGCTCGACGATGACTCTCGACGCTGAACTCGTCGAGTTCCTCGCGGGTGAGCGACCAGCGGCGGGCGATCATCTCTGCCGCGAGGCCCTGGTTCACGAGCTCGTAGCGCTCGGTGACGGCCGGGGAGGGGTCGACTCCGGCGGCGTCCGATCCCAGCGGGACGCGGCTCATGGATTCCACGCCGGCTGCCAGCACGAGCGACTGCTGGCCAGACATCACGGCCTGGGCGGCGAAGTTGAGTGCTTGCTGACTCGAACCGCACATGCGGTTCATGGTTACTGCGGGGACCTCCTCGGGGAAGCCGGCGGCGAGGACCGCCAACCTTCCGACGTTGCGTCCTTGCTCGCCGACAGCGTTGACGCAACCCACCAGGACGTCCTCTATCTCACGAGGATCGACCGCGTGCCGGTCGACCAGCTCGCGAAGGGTCAGTGCCAGCAGTTCGTCGGGGCGGGTGTCGGCAAGTGCGCCGTCACGTCTGCCCAGGGGGCTGCGCACCGTGCCGAGGATGTAGGCGTCAGTCATGAGCTGTCTCCTGGTGATCGTTCATCGCAGGGCCGACTGGCCCAGCAGGGCACGGCCCATCTGGAGGATTTGGATCTGTGAGGTGCCCTCGGGGATCGTCGCTTCGCGAGCGTCGCGGAAGATCCGCTCCACGGGTGATTCCTCCATCAGGCCGGCTCCACCGTGCACCTGCAGTGCCAGCGAGGCGGCCTTGTTCGCGGACTCGCCGCAGTAGTACTTCGCCATCGAGCACTCCTGCCTCGCGGAGTCGCCCGCGTCCAGGGCGCGGGCGGCGTGCATGCCGAGGAGTCGGCTGGTCTGCGTCAGGGTGGCGATCTCGACGACCATCTCCTGCACCAGTTGGAACCCACCCAGGGGTCGACCGAACTGCTGGCGGGTGGTGGCGAACTTGATCGACTCCTCGAGGGCCGCCTGGCTCAGGCCGACCGCGCCCATGGCCATGTTCAGCCTGCCGACGTTGATCGCCTTCATGGCCGTCGACAGTCCCCGGCCCACCTCGCCCAGGACGTTGTGCTCGGGGATGCGCGTGTCGTCAAACACGAGCTCACAGCTGCTCGTGCCCCTGACCGGCATGTGCGGAATGTCGTGGACGGCGTAGTCGGACTCCGTGCCGTCGACGAGGAAGGCAGTGATCCCCTTGGGTCCGGCCTCCGGGTCGACCGTGGCCATGACGATGCCGACATCGGCGTGGAGCGCGTTCGTGATGTAGATTTTGCGGCCCTGCAGCACCCAGGAGTCGCCCTCCTTGCTCGCACGGGTCCGCAGCGACCCGGCGTCGGATCCTGCGTCCGGCTCGGTCATCGCGAACCACGCACGGCGCCGTCCGGAGAGGAGGTCGGGCAGGAAGCGGCTCTTCTGCTCCTCGGTGCCGAACGCGGAGATCAGGTACGGAACGATGGTGAGGATGTTCAGCGTAGTGCGCAGCGACCCCCAGCACCGGCCGGCCTCCTCCATCAAGATGGCGAGCATCGAGTAGCTGAGGTCGTCGCCCCCGTCGTCGGGACTCACCAGGCCACCGACGTAGCCGAACTCATGCAGCGAGGGCAGGATCTCCCAAGGGAACGTCCGGGCCTGCTCGTGCTCGGCGACGAGCGGAGCGACCTTGGCGTCGAGGAAGGAACGGACGGAACGCTGCAGGTCCAGCTCTTCTTCAGTCAGCATGGTCATGTGGGGGTGTCTCCTTGATCGGGATGGGTGGTGTCGATGAGCATGGGGGTGGTGATCACCTGGACCACGGCACCCTCGTGGTTGACGAGCCGACGCTCCACGATCACGACTCCTCGGCAAGGGTCGCTGGTCGGGCGCAGCTCGATGATCTCGGCCTCGACGTGCACGGTGTCGCCGATCCGCAGGGGGTTGACGAAACGGCAGTCGACGCCGAGCAGGGCAACGAGCGACTCCTGCAGGGAGGTCGACAGGGCAGTTCGGGTGAACAGGCCCGAGGCGATCGCGGCACCGAGCAGCCCGTGCGCGATCCGGGTGCCGAACGGCGTCGCAGAGGCTGCCACCTCGTCGGTGTGCAAGGCGTTGAAGTCGCCGGACAGACCGGCGAAGCCGACGACGTCGGCCTCGGTCACCGTACGGCGCGGGGAGGTCGTGGTGGTTCCCACAGCCAGGTCGGTCAACCGGCCACCAGCCTGTTCCATCATGTGTACCGCCCGCCCGACACGTGAATCACGTCGCCGGTGATGAACGAGGCCTCGTCGGAAGCAAGGAAAGCGATGGCAGACGCCACGTCTTGGGGGACCCCGAGCCGGGGCACCGAGTTGTGCTTCCCGGCCAGCTCCACGAGCAGGTCGTGCTTCGGGTGGCGCTGCACCGCAGGAGTGTCGATCAAACCCGGAGCAACGGCGTTCACGGTGATCCCGCGCTTGCCCAGCTCCTTGGCCAAGGCCCGGGTCAGACCGACGACGCCAGCCTTGGCCGCCGCGTAGTTCGCCTGTCCGGGATTGCCCAGGTAGGCCCGAGACGCCACGTTGACGATGCGCCCCTGAGAGCGTTCGATCATGCCCGGAACGACGGCTCGCGAGCACACGAAGGTCCCGAACAGACAGACGTCGACGACTCGACGGAAGTCCTCGTCGGTCATCTTCACCAACGGCGCGTCGATGGGAAAGCCTGCATTGTTCACCAGCACGTCGACGGCTCCGCCGCTCGCACCGATCTCGGCCACGAGTCCGTCCACCTGACGACGGTCGGTGACGTCAGCGACGGCTGGCTCCACTAGGAGGCCGTCAGCGGCCAGCTCATGGGCCGCCGTGGTGACAGCCTCCTCGTCGATGTCGACCAGCACCACCCGGTGGCCGCTGGCCGCCAGCCGCCGGCCGATCTCGCGGCCGAGACCACCCGCACCACCGGTCACCAGTGCCACACGCGAGTTCGTCATCTTGTTCTCCCTGCATCTTGAGTCGTCGTTGTGGGCCGGGCTACGAGGCCGGCATAAGGAAGCCGGACCGACCGCCCGCTCCCGTTCGGCACCCGGTCGAGCCATTGCCGCATGTGTACGTCGTCGCCGACCTCACCGAAGTCCAGGACGGCGTTAACGGGCAGGTCCGCGGCCACGCAGCGTTCCACCCATGTCTCACGGTCCGCCCGGGCGAACTCGTCGGCCAGGTCCGCGTTTAGTCGCTCGGCGTGGTGGCAGCGGCCGCTGTAGCTGGAGTACTCCTCGCGCTCCAGCCAGTCCTCGCGACCCAGCACCCGGCAGAGGCCTCGCCAGAAGCGGTCTTCCATGCAGGCCACGGCCAGCCAGGACCCATCTCGGCATCGGAAGACGTCATAGGCACCCCGGGACATCAGCTCAGCCTTGGACGGTCCGCCCCGCTCGTCGTACTCGGCCATCCTCGGCTCGGACAACTTCAGCGCCGCGGCTGCCAGCGGCACGTCGAACATGGAGCCGACGCCTGTCTGCTGGCGGAGCAGCAGCGCCGCCAGAATGCCCTGCGTCGCGAAGAGGCTGCCCGCGAGGTCCGCGACGGGTACACCTCCACCCGGATACGGTCTCCCGCTCGGCTCGCCGCTCATCGACAGCAGACCACTGGCTGCCAGGTAGTTCAGGTCGTGCCCGGGGCGGTCGCGGTAGGGGCCTTGGCTGCCATAGCCGTTGAGGGAGCACACGATCAGCCGGGGAAAGGTCGCCATTATCGAGTCGGGGGCGAACCTCAGCCGTTGCAGCGTTCCGGGTCGGAAGCCCTCGACGAGGACGTCGCAGTCCCTGAGCAGGTCGAGGAGACGGCCACGACCCTCCTCCGACTTCAGGTCCAGTCGCACGACCCTTTTCCCCCGACCGACGACGCGGTAGGCGCCCGGCATCATGTCCTGCAGGGGGTCACCGCCGGGAGGCTGCACGTGCACGACATCCGCGCCGAGATCCGCGAGCATGGAGGTCGCCCACGGACCGGGGATGAGCAGCGACAGGTCGACGACGCGAACGCCGTCCAAGGGTTGCGCACCGTCGATCGTCGTCATCGCTCGTCCTCGGCCAGGTGCACTGCGACGGGCGCGCGATGGTGCTGCTGCAAGGTGGCCGATGCGATGTCGCAGATCTCGCGGAGTCGGCGCCCCCAACGCTCGGCCGTGGAGTCGTCGGCCAGGGTCCCCGCCATGGTCAGCGCTGCGACGACCAGCAGTGGTCGGCCTTGATGGAGGACTGGCGCCGCCACCGTGCTGACCCCGAGGGCGAAGCCTTCGCGGTCCATGGCCCAGCCTCGGTCGCGGACGTCCTCGATCTCGCCGAGGAACCGCTCGACGTCGGTGATGCTGTGCTCGGTGTACCGCTGGAGGCCTGCGCTGAGGATCTCCCGCACCAGGGCCGGGTCGTCATAGGCCAGGAAGCATCTCCCGAAGGAGCCGCCCTGGATGGCCAGGGTACTGCCCAGGGGCACCGTGACTCGCAGCCGGTGCCGCGGCTCGACCTTGTCCACGATGGTGACCCGTTCGTGGTCCATGCGCCGGTAGATAACGAACGTGGCGTCCATCTCGTCGAGGAGGTCCAGGATGTAGCGCTTGATCACGCCCAGGTAACCGATCTGCTCGGTTGCCGCCGACCCCAGCTCGACGAGCCTGATCCCCAGGTGGATCTTCCGCGTCTCGCCGTCGGACTCGACCAGCCGTGCCTTGGCCATGGTTCGCACCAGGTAGTAGCACGTGGTGCGTGACAGGCCGGTCGCACTCACCAGATCGGCCAGCCCGAGGGGCCCGTGCTGCTGCAGCGCCTCCAAGATCAGCATGCTGCGCTCGATCGCGGGAACCTGGTAGGCCTTCGCGGTCTGGGCGGCCTCTCCGCGGCTCACGATGTGCCTTCGGTCTCGGTGGTACCGAAGCGGGGCGTACGACCGTCGAGGAAGGCCGCGACGCCTTCGTCCACCTCGCCGGTGGAGAAGGCCGCCGCCTGCGCGTAGGACTCCAGCACCATCGAGGCGTCGAGCTCGGCCTGGTCCTCGCGGTTGATGATGTCCTTGATCATCTGCAGCGCTGCTCGGGGCCCGGCGGCCAGCCGGCGGGCCAACTCGACTGCGGCCTCGACGGCCTGTCCGGGAGCGACGACGCGGTTGACCATCCCGGCAGCGCGGGCGTCCTCCGCGCCGATCGGTTCGGGTAGGAAGGCCATCTCCTTGGCTCGCCGAGGTCCCACGGCCTGGGTCCACAGGTGGAGCGACCCGAGGTCCGGCAGCAGGCCCGCCCTGGTGAAGGTCGGGTGGAACTGGACGTCCGCACCCGCCACGACTAAGTCACTGGCCAGGGCGAGGCTGATCCCGGCACCGGCACACGCCCCGTTGACGGCGGCGACCACCGGGCACGGGACGGATCGGATCGCGGTGACGACCTCCTGGAAGGCGCGCATCTGCAGGCGTCGGACGTTGATGTCGGCCTCGGACAACAAGGGGTGCAACTCCTTGAGATCACCGCCCGCGCAGAACGCCCGGCCACGACCGCTCAAGACGACCGCCCGGGAGTCCCGCCCCACGGCGCCCAGGGCGTCCCTGAGTTCGGCCATGACCGTCGAGGACAGGGCGTTCAGCTGTGCCGGCCGGTTCAGCCACACCACCGACACCGCGGGCGCAACCTCCTCGACGATGATGCCGACCTCGGGCGCTAGGTCCGCCGTCATCCGGCATCTCCCTTCGTGAGCAGGGCGGTGGGGATCTCCATCCGGCTCATCAGGGCGGCCATCGACTTGCCGGTCTCGTCGAACCTCAGGGTCTGCGTGGCTCCGCCGCCGAGGGCGTCGTGCAGGACGACCTGCAAGGACTGGATCCTGGGCAGCTCGTACACCTGGATGGGGCCGAGCACGACACCGGCGAAGAACGAGCGCAGCCGCTCGGGAGTGACCCAGGTCCGCAGTGCCTCGTACTCAGCCGCTCCGAAGGCCATGATCCCGACGTTGGAGATGTCGCCCTTGTCGCCGGATCGGGTGTAGGCGAGCTCGTTGAGTGTGGTCATCATGAACTCAAATCTCCTCGAACGTCACGTTGACGGGCACCATGTCGCGTGGCACGAGCGTGGGCCACAGGGCGATGACCTCGCGCGGCTTCACAGGTGGGCCGAACGCCGTACCGACCGGCCCGATCGTGGAGACATGGGTCACCTCGCGGTTCACCATGGCGGCTTCCTCCCGGGTGTCCACACGGGCGGTCACCCGCAACTCGATCTCCTCTGGGTCACGCCGCGGGCGCCGCGCCAGCGGGCCGGCCAAGGCGTCGATGCCGACTCGGTCGAAGCGCAGCTCACGAGGCGTCACCCCGACAATGTCCAGGCGCTTGCGGATGATCTCTTCGCAACGATCAGCCTTTGCCATCGTGTCCGGCCAAGGCAGGAGGACCCGCGCCTCGCCGATCCAGCCGTCGGTGTACCCGATCTGGACCTTAAGCATGTCCGGTCGCTCCCGGCCGCTCATGTCCCACAGGCGCACACGATCCGACCCCGTCTCCTCCAGCCGCGTCGTGGTCAGATCCGCGATGCCGTCGGGCATCCGGTAGTCGGCGGGGTTGTGCGTCTCGTAGAGCAGGTGCTCCTTGATCGTCCACTGGTTGATCAGGCCACCGGTATTCGGCAGCTTGGAGATCTCGGCGGTGCCGTCCTGCCGGAAGTCAGCGATCGGGAAGCCCATGTTCCACGGCTCGGGAACGTTCTTCCACTGCGAGCTCATGCCACCGCAGCAGATCCCGGCGCACTCGATCACATGCGCCACGGTGATCGCCGCCCCGAGCAGGTTCCAATCGGCGTCCTCGAACGACCAGCCGAACTCGTGCATCAGCGGGCCGACGTAGACCGAGCTGTCCGCGAGGCGGCCGCCGATGACGACCTCAGCACCGCCGTCCAAAGCTTCAACAATCCCCTCGGACCCGATGTAGGCGTGTGCAGACACGATCCGGTCCGCGATCTCGTCGATGGACCGTTCCCCGGTCTCCATGTTGGCCAAGGTCACCCCAGCCTGGCGGAACTCCCCGATCCGGGATGTCAGGTCGTCACCGCTGATCGCGGCGACTCTCAGCTGGGTGAGGTCTGCGTCCCTTGCCACGCGCAGGACTGCCTCGGCTGCGGCTGCACAATTCGTGCCGCCGCCGTTGAGGACCATCCTGGTGCCGTTGCCGTGGGTGATGGGCAACAGCGCACGCATCCACGGAACTACGTCGGGGATGTAGCCTGTGTCGGGGTTCCTGCGCTTCGCCCGCTGCAGCAACGACATGGTCAGCTCGGCGAGGAAGTCGAAGCCGAGGTAGTCCAGCTCCCCGCGCTTGGCGAGGTCGATGGCGGGCTCGAGCAAGTCTCCCCAGTAGCCGGATCCTGCTCCCATGCGCACGGTCTTCATGAGTTGACCCTTCCCATGTGGTGGTTGCGGGTGGCGTCGTTGATGGCGTCGAGCTCGCCGAGGTTCGCTGTGAGGCCGCCGTCGACGACGATCACGTGCCCGGTGACGTACCGCGCCGCAGGCGAGACCAGGTAGTCAACGGCCCCTGCCATGTCGTCCACGGTGCCGAAGTCCTTGATCCCCGACTGAGCGATGAAACGTTCGCGGAGGAACTCGTACTGCGAGCCGCCATAGATGCGAGAGGAGTCGGTCTCGAAACCACCCGGCCGCACGCCGTTGACCGTGATGCCTCGGGGACCGAGCTCGAGCGCGAAGGCGCGCACCAGGCTCTCCACGGCAGCCTTGGCAGCACCCAGCAGACCGTGGCCGGGCATGTAGTGGCTGCTGTCGACACCGCTGATGGCGACCACCCGTCCTGGTCGTCCCTCCATGAGCGGCACTGCCTGCTGGACGCAGCGGACGAAGCCGTTGACGCTCAGCCGGAGAGTTCGTTGCACGTTGGTGTCGTTGAGCTCCAGCAGGGGCTTGAACGCCGTTGCCGCCGCGTTGTTGACCAGGACGTCGAGCCGGCCGAACTGGGCCTGCACGCCCGCGAACATCGCGTCGATCTCATCGGTGCTCTCAAGGTCGGCCTGGATCGCGATGGCGCGAGCGCCCAGCTGCTCCAGGCTGTGCACGGACTCCTGGGCCAAGTCGGCGTTGCGCCGGTAGTTCACCACGATGTCGTGCCCCGACCGCGCGAGGTGCTCGGCGATCGCTCGGCCCAGTCCTCTCGATGAGCCGGTAATCAGAGCGACCTTTCGACCGTCCTGGCCGGTCACGTCTGGTTGGGGCATGTCTTCCTCCTGGGAGTTCTCATCAGTCTTGATCCCGCGAGTGCGGGTGGTCATTCTGGTGTCGCGTCGGCGTCGTCGGCGAGCACGACCAAGACCGCGCCCGCCTCCACCTGGTCGCCGCTGACGACCAGCACCTCGGCGACGGTCCCGTCAGTGGGGCTGGTCACGGTGTGCTCCATCTTCATGGCCTCGAGCACGACCAGACGGTCTCCGGTCGAGACGACGCAGCCCTGGCTGACCAGCACGTCGAGGACCACGCCGGGCATCGGTGCCGTCGCGGACCCGGCATGCCCCCAGCATCGGGTGCCGGGAAGCGCGAGAGCTCGCCGAGCGTGGTCATGCCGTCCGCGTCGTGGACGTGGACCACGTCGTCCACCGCAAGCACCGTGTAGGTCCGCCGGATCCCCGCGACCTCCAGGTCGACGACGTCAGCTGACAGGTGGAGGGCGACCGCGTCGACCCGTTCACCGTCAACCTCGGCCGTCACCTCGCGACCGGCGACGGAGAACCCGATGTTCACGGTGGTGTCCTGCACGGCGTACTGCACGCGCTCGAGAGCGCGGTCATGGGAGCGCATAGGGGGGTTGTTGCGCCATCCCGCCGGCACCGCAGGCAGCACCGAGTGCTCCTCGGGGGCGCACGCGTAACCGCTGAGGGCCGCCACGAGGGCGTGCAGCCGCAGCCGCTCGTCCACCGCTCGAGCGGCCAGCAGATCGGGGTGGTCGTCGAGGAAGGAGGTCGGCGTCGTGCCAGCCAGGAACCGGGGTGCTCCAGCACGTCGACCAGCAGCTGCCGGTTGGTCACCACGCCGTCGACGTGCATCAGCCGTAGGGACTTGGCCAGCACGCCGGCTGCCGTCGTGCGGTCAACCGCGTGCGCGATGACCTTCGCCAACATCGAGTCGTAGTACGTGCTGACCACGGACCCGGCTCGGACGCCAGCATCGACGCGGAGGCCCGGCGTCGACTCGAAGGAGAAGTCGTGGATCCGGCCTGCCGTCGGCAGGAAACCGTTGGCGGGGTCCTCGGCGTACAGGCGGACTTCGATGGCGTGCCCGCTCATCGTCGGGGACAGCGCCTCCTCCGGCAGAGGGAGGCCCTGAGCCACCTCCAGTTGAAGGCGCACGAGATCGAGACCGGTGACGGCCTCGGTCACCGGGTGCTCGACCTGCAGCCTGGTGTTCATCTCCAAGAAGTAGAAGGACCCGTCCTCGGCCAGCACGAACTCCACGGTGCCGGCGCCCCGGTAGTCCGCGGCCCGGGCCGTGGTGACGGCGGCCTCGCTCAGTTGCTTGCGCAAGGTGTCGTTCACAGCTGGAGAGGGACACTCCTCGACAATTTTCTGGTGTCGACGCTGGATCGAGCACTCCCGCTCAAACAGCGCCACCACCTGGTCGTGGTCGTCGGCGAAGACCTGGATCTCGATATGCCGCGGCGCTTCCAGGTAGCGCTCTAGGAAAACCGTCTCGTCACCGAAGGCGGACTGAGCCTCGCGGCGGGCCGCCGCGACCGCATCCGAGGTCTGCTCGAGGTCGCGCACGATGCGCATGCCTCGACCACCACCGCCAGCGGAGGCCTTGACCAAGAGCGGGAAGCCAATGTCTGTGGCAGCCTTGCGAAGCTCCCCCGCGGCGAGGTGGGTGACCTCAATCGCGGGCAGGACGGGTACGCCCAACTCCTGCATCCGGGTCTTGCTCCTGAGCTTGTCACCCATCAGCTCCATCGCCTCGGGCGGGGGACCGATGAACACCAGGCCCGCGTCGAGCGTGGCCCGCGCGAAGTCGGCGTTCTCGGAGAGGAAGCCGTATCCCGGGTGGATCGCCTCTGCCCCCGTGCGCCGAGCCGCCTCGATGATCAGGTCGGCGCGCAGGTAGGTGTCGGTGGCCGTGACACCCGGCAGCCGCACCGCTAGGTCGGCTTCGGTGACGAAAGGTTCATCCTCGTCGGCATCGGAGAAGACCGCCACCGTGCGCAGGCCTGCCTCGCGGCAGGAGCGCATCACCCGTCGGGCGATCTCGCCCCGGTTGGCGACGAGTACGGACCTGAACTTTTGCGTCATCATCTGCCTTACATCCTGAAGACACCGAAGCCGCGGGTGCCCTTGATCTGGTTGGAATGGGCGGCGGAGAGCGCGATCCCCAGCACCGTCCGGGTGTCCCGTGGGTCGATCACGCCGTCGTCGTAGACACGCCCGCTCATGAAGAAGCTGTCGGATTCGCGCTCGATCTGCTGCTCCACCGAGGCCCGCCGCTCCGCATCCGCCGCCTCGTCGAACTCCCGACCGGATGCGGCCGCGGCTTGCTGGGCGACGATGGACAGGACGCCGGCAAGCTGTTGAGGTCCCATCACCGCGGTCTTGGAGTTCGGCCAGGAGAACACGAAGCGGGGCTCGTAGGCCCGTCCGGACATGGCGTAGTTGCCGGCCCCGTAGGAAGCGCCCATCAGTAGCGTGATGTGCGGGACGCTGCTGTTCGCTACAGCGTTGATCATCTTGGCGCCGTCTTTGATCATCCCAGCCTGTTCATAGACCTTACCGACGATGAAGCCGGTCGTGTTCTGCAAGAACAGCAGCGGCACGTCGACCTGGTTGGCGAGGAGGATGAATTCCGCAGCCTTCTCGGCCTCCTCCGGGAAGATGACGCCGTTGGCGTTGGCCAAGATACCCACGGGGTAGCCGTGCAGGTGCCCCCAGCCCGTGACGAGGCTAGTGCCGTAGGTCGGCTTGTACTCGTCGAAACGGGAGTCGTCGAGGACGTGGGCGAGCACGTCGTGGGGTCGGAACGGGACCCGGAGGTCGCTCGAGACGACACCCAGAAGATCCTCCGGGTCGCACCGAGGCGGACGTGCCGGCTGCGTGGGGCCCGGACCTAACTTGCGCCAGTTGATGTCGGCCATCACCTGCCGCCCCAGACGGATCGCGTCGCGTTCGTCGACGGCGAGATAGTCCGAGAGGCCCGAGGTCCGGGAGTGCATCTCCGCGCCGCCCAACTCCTCGTCCGTCGACACCTCACCGGTCGCCATCCGCACCAGCGGCGGGCCGCCCAGGAACACCTTGGCCCGCTCCTTGACCATGATCGAGTAGTCGCACATGCCCGGGACATACGCGCCACCGGCGGTGGAGTTGCCGAAGACGATGGCTACGGTCGGGACACCGGCAGCCGACAGGCGCGTCAGGTCGCGGAAGAGTGCTCCACCCGGCACGAAGGCCTCGACCTGGGTGGGCAGGTCGGCGCCGCCGGACTCCACCAGATTGATCACCGGCAGCCGGTTGTGCCGGGCGATCTCGAGGGCACGGATGATCTTCTTCCACGTGAACGGGTTCGATGCCCCGCCACGCACGGTCGGGTCGTTCCCGACGATCACGCACTCAACGCCCGAGACGACCCCAATCCCGGTGACGACGCTGGCGCCGACGGTGAACTCGCTCCCCAGCCCGCCAGTGCGGAGAGCTCGAGGAACGGCGAGCCACGGTCCAGAAGGAGATCGAGTCGCTCCCGCACCGGCATCTTGTCGCGGGAACGGTGTCGTTCGACATACTTGTCGCCACCGCCGGCACGCGCTGCGGCCAATTGCTCATCCAGCAGTGCGATCCGTTGCAGCAGGCTGGACCTGTTCCGCGCGAACGCCTCGGAACTCTTGTCCACCTGAGGGGTAAGCATTGGCATCAGCTATCCCAACTTTCGGGTGTCGTAGCGGTCGCGCAACGACCGCTTGAGGATCTTTCCGCTCGGACCCTTGGGAAGCTCCTCGACGATCTCCAGCGCCTCGGGGATCTTGTACCGGGCGACTCCCTGGTCACGCATGAACTGCTGGAGTTCCTCCAAGGACAGCGTGGCGCCGGTCTTCAGCGAGGCCACCGCGCACACCTCTTGACCGCGCTCCGGGTGGGAGAGCCCGATGACCGAGACCTCGTAGACGCTGGGGTGCCGCTGGATGATCAGCTCCACCTCTGCCGGGCTAATGTTCTGCCCGCCGCGGATGATCATGTCCTTGAGCCGTCCGACGTACCGCAGGCTCCGGTCGGCGCCGATGGTCACGAGGTCGCCGGTGCAAAAGAGCCCGTCGGTGGTGAAGGACCGTTCGTTGATCACGTCGGCGTCCAAGTAACCGGCGAACACTGACGGTCCGCGGACCGCCAACTCGCCCGGCTGACCCGGGGCCGCGTCCTTACCGGTCTCTGGGTCGAGCGCCCGGAACTGGGTCATCGGTAGGAACTCCTCGAGCTGGTCGACCCTGAACAGGTCCTTGCGCTCCTCCAGGGGCTGACCGGGCAGGGTGAAGAAGAACCATCCCTCGGTGGCTCCGAACTCGTTGATAACCGTGATGCCGCGTTCGTCCAGCATCTCGATGATCGTGTGCGGGGGCCTCACCGCCACAGCCGACCACGTTGAGGGAAGAGATGTCGTACTTCTCGTCGAGCTCGGGGTGACTCAGCATCGCGAAGTAGATCGCGGGGACGGCGATTATGTAATTGACTCGCTCGGCCGTGATCTGCTGCAGGAAGACGTCAACGTCGAAAGGCTCGTGGGTGACGAACTTGCCGCCCGCCATGATCCACGGGTACATCTCGACACCCAGACCGCCCATGTTGGCGTAGGGGAAGGGACCGGAGAAGACCGAGTCGGCCCCGTGTCCCGAGGCACGCAGAATCGCACGAACCGTGACCATCCAGGAGTTGGGCGTACGGGGCACGACCTTCGGCTTGCTCTCCGTCCCGGTCGTCAGACAAAGTGTGAGCGCCTCATCGGCCGACACCTCAAGCGCGTCCAGCACCGCTGTGTCGCTCGGGTTCCCGTGGAGCATGGGCTCGAGCGCGAAGTCGGCCTCGGCCCGATCCTCGGCGCCGAGGGCGACGACGGTTTTCAGCAACGAGCCCTCGGCGTCTTTGGCGCCGTGGACCATGGCGAGGAAGTCCTCGCCCCTGAACTCACCCATGCAGATGGCCGCAGTGGCCTTCGTCTTGGTGATGGCATAGGTGATCTCCGAGGAACGCTGCCGCATCGGCGCAAAGGTGCCCACGGCGCCGATTCGGTCCAGGGCGAGGTGGGCGAGCACGAACTCCACGCTGTTGGGCAGTTGGACGAAGACCACGTCACCCTGCTCCACGCCCGCGTCGAGAAGGCCCAGCGCGAGCGCGTCTACGTGGCGCTTGACCTCAGCCCACGACAGTCGCATCGGCGCACGGCCCATGAGTTGCTGCTTGTCCGGTTGGTCGACGATCGCTTCCCGGTCGCCACGGTTCGCGGCGTGCTCCGCGACGTAGGAACTCCAGGTGCGGTCCTGCCACACCCCTGCCTCGTGGTACCGCGCGGTCAGCGCATCTGCGTACGGCCTCATCTGGGCTCCCCTTTCGGACTGTCTCAGTAGCTGCGTGGCAGCCCAAGCGAATGCTGGGCGATGAAGTTGAGCACCATCTCGCGAGAGACGGGCGCGATCTTGAGAACACGAGCGAAGCCCCATGCATCAGCAAGCCCGTACTCGGTCGCCATGCCGTTGCCGCCGTGGGTCTGGATGGCCCGATCCAGTGCCTCGATCGCAGCGTCGGCGGCCGCGAACTTGGCAATGTTCGACGCCTCACCGGCGGGGTGCTGGTGGTCGTAGAGCCAGGCCGCCTGGCGGGTCATCAGTCGGGCCAGCTCAACGTGCATGTGAGCCTCAGCCAGCGGGTGGCTGATGCCCTGGTGGGCGCCAATCGGGGTGCCACCCCAGACCGAACGCTCGCGGGCGTAGCGCGCGCCCCGCTCAAGAGCGAACCGCCCGATACCGTTGGATGTGGCGGCGCTCATGATCCGTTCGGGGTTGAGACCGAAGAAGATCTGGCGCAGGCCGTTGTCCACCTCGCCCAGCAGGGCGTCCTCGCCGAGGCGGAGGTCGTCGAAGTACAAGGTGAACTGCTTCTCGGGGGCCACCACCTCGACAGGGATGACCGTCATGCTCAGCCCCGGGCTGTCCGTGGGGACGATGAACAGCGAGAGCCTCGCGCGGCCGCTGGAGTCGTCCATCGAGGTCCTCACCACCACGAGCACCGCATCAGCCTCGTCGACCCCCGAGCAGTAGTACTTCTTCCCGTTCAGCACCCACTCGTCCCCGTCGCGCCGGGCGGCGGTGGAGATCAGATGGCTGTTCGACCCGGCGTCGGGCTCGGTGATCGCAAAGGCCATTTTGATGTCGCCGGTGGCCAAGCCCGGCAGCCAGCGCTCCTTCTGGTCGGCCGAACCGAATCGAGCGATCACCGATCCGCAGATAGCCGGCGACACGATCATCATCAACAGCGGCGACCCCAGGGCCGCCAGCTCCTCGGCCACGATCGCGAGCTCCTCGATGCCCATCCCGCCGCCGCCGTACTCCTCGGGCAGGTTGACACCGATAAAGCCGGCTTCGCCGATCGCCTTCCACAACTCGTCAACCTTCCGCCCGTTGCGGGCGCGATCGACGTACCACGCGTGATCGTAGGGCCCGGCAATGGCCCTGACTGACTCACGGATCGAGTTCTGCTCGTCCGATTCCAGTAGCGACACGACGTACCCCTTACCTGAAAGTTAGTGAGCTGAGGTGAATCACCTTAGGGCCTATTCAACATACTGGCAAGTCGTTCAACATATTGAACAGTATCGCTCCGAGGGCACGGTGGTCGGCCTCCATCAAGACCCGCCGGCGTCGCCCTTCGAGCCTTAAGCCCGGATCCACCGATCGGCATGGCCGGGATGAGGTGATGGTGGTCGTCGCCGGGTGGGGGCGCCGGGGCGCGATGATCTGCCGGACCTCACTGTCCGGGGTGTTCCACGTTGTTCCTCGTCGCGCAGCTGTGGCTGCTGGTTGGTCAGGCCGCGAGGGCGGGTGGCGGGTCGCTGACTCGGTCAAACAAGGCAGTCCAGGCGGTCTCCCAGGGCCAGGCTTGTGGCAGATGCAGAGTGACCCGTCGTGCTGAGGTCGCGACCCGTGCTGGCACGGTGATCAGCTTGCGACGGATCGTGGCGGTGGTGGCCTTCGCGATCTGCGGGTCGGTGAGGCTGGCGGCGGCTCGGGTGAGGTTGAACGCCATCACGGCGAGCACCAACCAGGCCGCGTTGGCAGTGAACACCCCGGACGGCAGGTGCGCCAACGCTGCGTGTTTGAGGTCAGCGTGGACCTGCTCGATGACCGCGTGATGGCGGTGGATCGCATCGGCGGCGACGGTGTCGAGCACGTCGGCGTCGGTGGTGGTGAAGAACGCATGGAACCGCCAGGTGTCGAACAGGGTGTCTTGGCCGGCTGCCTTGTTCTTCTCGGCGTTGAAGTCCGGGATCCGCCGGACCACCAGCCGGCCCGGCACGTGGTCGGTCTTCTTCTGGGCGGCAAACGCGGTGAAACCGATCTCGGCGACCTCGGCCCGTGAGACCCACCGGCCACTGGCTTCGTCGAAGACGGCATCGGTGTACTCGATGGTGGTCCACGCATCGTCGTCGATGGTGGCGATGGCGGCCTTGACCCGCTTGTCCATCCGCACGGTCACCGACACCGCGGCCCCACCCTTGAGGGCGGCGTGAACTGGTCCGCGGCCGTAGAACGCCGAATCCATCCGCACTAGGACCGGGTGGGACTTGTCGAGCAGTCGTCGGGCGGTCCGCACCGCATCGCCGACCAGTCGCTTCGCACCGCGTGGTGACCCAGTCGAGCCCTTGCGGAGCCGTTGGGCCACGATCACCGGGACGGCGCCGGCGATGGTGAGGGTGGCGAGCAGGGCGTTGAGGCCACGGACACCTGAGTAGCCGAACCCGGCGCCCTGCTTGGCGTGGCCATGGACCTCGATGATCGTGTCGTCGACATCGAGCAACGCGTAGTCAGCACTCGCGTCTGCATCCGGGCTCACCTCGGCTGACGGACGCAACAGCTCGGTGAGTCCTGCCAGCGCGATGAGGAACCTCGACGCGATCGCGTCGAGCTGACGCACGTGCCCGAAGGTGAACGCCCGCAGGAAGGAACCCAACGTCGAAGGCGCGTAGGCGCGGGCGAATACCCTCCCCATGCCGCCGTGACGCAACAGCGCCATGTCATCGATCGAATCGGCACCAGCGACCATCCCACCGACCAGCGAGGCGACCTTCAACCCGGCGTTCGCGCCCTTGTCGCCCGGCACCGTCAAGTGCTGATCCGCCAGATCACGCAGCCCAGCGGACTCGGCCAACGCGAGCACCGGAACCAGACCACCGGCCGACACGAGATTCGGATCATCGAAGACCGCCGACGTCGCCCGCGACGTGTGAGAGAGTTTCACCTCAGAGATGTCCCTTGTGTTCGGTCGAATCGTTGCCTCAAGAACTCCGATTCTCCCGCTACACAAGGGCATTCTCGTTTACGGCGCGCTCACCAGACCAAGTTCATCGGTGGATCCGGGCTAAACGTGTCAGCCAAGGCAGCGATTTCATCGGACCTAACCGATTTTGTCGCTTTTGGGGGTACGCCCGTTGACCTGCGCAAACGTCGCGCGACAGGGGTGTACCCCCACGTTTACTGGCCAATAGGGGGTACGTAGTCGGATACGGGTGCTGAGCAGAGTCGAGTGCATGACCGACTCGACACAGCCCAGGACGCCGACTCAAAGGTGGTCTCCCGCGTTGGTCGTCCAACTTCGTGAGGCGACCCAGCCACGGGAGGCCGCCGAACTCCTCGCAGCGGCCGGCGTGCCGGTGTTCCCGTGCGTGGCACTGGAGAAGCGTCCACTCACGACGCACGGGTTCCACGACGCGTCGCTCGACCCCAATCAGGTCGCTGACTGGTGGCGCCGTTGGCCGGATGCGAACGTCGCGATGCCAACCGGCATGGCATCGGGGATCGACGTCGTAGACGTTGATGTCCACGCCTCCGGCAATGGCTACGACGCGATCCGCAGTGCGCGCTCTTCGGGCTTGCTCGGTGATCCCGCGTGGATGGTGAAGACGCCCTCTTCCGGGCTTCACCTCTGCTTCCTACACGCCGGCGATGCGAGCCAGCCGTCCTGGCAGGTACCCCGCAAGCACGTCGACTTCCGCGGCGACGGCGGGTACGTCGTACTGCCCCCATCGCACGTGACCCAGGACGACAACACGATCGGCCAGTACGAGGTCATCGACATAGCCACTCACCAACCTGACTCGGTGGACGCTGGCGCCTTACGACGATTCCTCGACCCGCCACGTCCAACCCGGTCGCCCGCCGACCTCCCCGTCGTCGGGACACGTCGAGATCGACTCGCGGCGTGGGTCGCATCCCTGTCCGAAGGCGAGCGCAACCATGGCCTGTTCTGGGCGTCCTGCCGGATGGCGGAAGCCGGGGAACGCTTCGACGTCGCCGCCGACGTTCTCGGCGGCGCAGCACGGCAGGCCGGGCTGTCCGACCGCGAGTCATTGACGACCATCCAGTCCGCCTATCGCATCGCCACCCGCCTGGGCGCCGGCTCCACGCGGAGTGGATGCCCGCGCCCTATGCAGGCGGTTGAGGGGGTCCGCCTATAACGCTGCCGCATCCCACTCTTGCCCCAGTTCGCTTCCGATTTCATCAGACGAGGTAATCCCATGAACGGCCCCGATCCCTACGAACGTCAACTCGACCGCATCCCCGACCCCACGCCTCCGGAGGCGCCAGAGCGTGAGGCCTCGCCGCTTGCTGTGCGACACGACCCCTCCCAAACGGCCACGCACCTTGAGGCGGCCCCCGCGTCGTCTCGCGGTGTCGTGTGGATCCGCCCGACCGAGCTGGCGATGAGGATCGGTCCGCCGGCGGCGGGTCGTGGGATCGACCTGCAGACCGCGTTGTCGGCGCGGACACGTCGGGGGACGGCAGCGGTCGCGCGGGCCGCACGGCGTACGACGCGTTCCTCGATCGCTCGCCCCCGTCGACTGCACCTGAAGGACTGGGACTGTGAACACGCCGGCATTCACGACCTCCCAGGGACTGCGCCTTCTGCTGGTCCGGTTGCAGTACTCCCCTGTTGGGACGTGGCAACGCGACCCTGATGCCGAAGAGTTGATGCGGTTTGCGACCACGAAGTACGCCGCGCTGGCTCGCAAGTACGACCTGGCTCCGGAGGATGCCGCGGTCGCGGCGTTCGAGGCGATGCGCACCCGCGCGGTGCGTACAGCCATCGACCCGTGGGCGGTGGTGACCCGGGCCGTGCAGATCACTCTGATCTACGAGGCCCGTGCCCAGGGCTTGCTGTGCTCCAACCATCAGGCACGGCGAACCGAGATCTCCGCACACCACGACGCGGAACGATTCTGCGACTACGACGACAACCTCGCCGACTACCACCCGGCATTCCACGTGCCGCCCGAGCAGGAACTGCGCGACTGGGACGTGCTGTCGTCCCCGTCGGTCACGGAGGAGCCGACGAACGCGTGGGTGGCCGCCGAACAGGCCGCGCACATCATGGTCGACAACGGCTGGCCGGAGCCGTCCGCGCACGGGTGCATCGAGTACGTGTGCGGGCAGCTGATCCGCTCCGGATCCCGTCAGACGGCGTACGCGCGTCTGACCCGTGACCACCACGCCGAGGCGCTGCTCGACCTGTCCCACCCGGACTGGGTCGCAGTGTTGCAGGCACTGCTCGGCGTCGATGACCCGGTCCTTGAACGAACTCGCGAAGGACGTGGACTGCTCCAGTTGCTGTTGATGGGCTACCTGCCAGCCGAGCTCAGCTCGCTGGTGTGTTTCGCCGACGTCTTCGCGGCCACCGCTCCGAGGCACGAGGGTGCGTCCCATGTCTGAGGCGACCGGGCACATCGAGCTGGAACGACGAGTCGACTCCATCACCATCGGGGTCCGGCACCGCTCCGACCCTGAGCGAGATCTCGCACCACTGATGCGGTCAATCGATCGGCTCGGTCTCCTCCAGCCGATCACGATCACACCGGACGGAGTCTTGGTCTGCGGTCACCGCCGGTTGAAGGCCGTGAAGGAACTCGGCTGGCCGACGCTGCGGGTGTGGGTGCGCACCGGGATCTCTGACCCGTTGACGCAGTTGCTGGCCGAGCAGGAGGAGAACACCCTGCATCGGCCGCTGCTCCCGTTTGATGCCGCAAAGCTCTACCGGGAACTGAAGGACCTCTTGACCGAGGACGCCCTGCGACGCCAACGCGCGACACGATTCGGAGCCGACGACGGGGAAGTAGGCGACGGTGGTGCCGATTCGGCACCACCGCACGGGGACCCAGGAAAGTCGCGCAATCAAGCTGCGCAACTGGTAACCAACTCGGCTTCACACACTCGGCTCGAACAGATCTGCACGATCGAGACCATCGCTGCCGACGGCGCCGTTCCCGCAGACGTGCGCAAGATCGCCGAAGAGGAACTCGACCGGATCCGCGAAGGCGGTGCGGTCGATCCCAGCTACCAACGGGTGCGGGCCGCACTGAAAGTCGCCGAGGACCGAGAGCCCGAAGACGACACGGCCGACGACCTGGAGGAACTCGCAGCAAGAGCCCTACTCCAAGCGAAGGCCGACCGCGCCGCGCGTATAGCCGCGAACCGACGCAAGCGTGAGGCCGCAGCCGAGGCAGCACGGCGTTCGGTTCACTCCTTCGTCCTCCTGTGGGAAGACCTGGAGGGCTGGACCGACCGTTACGACCCGGTCGAGGTCGGACAGGAACTGACCGATGCCCAATGGTCGGCCTTCGAGCAAACTCTCACTGCCTCCGTGGAGTTCGTCGCCGCTGCGCGGGCCGTACGCGAACACCGTCCGGGTGACGCCGTGGCGAGCGCGTGAAGGGGTGGCTGGCCATGCTGGGTTCCTCCACCTACGACCCGGACCTGCGTCGGCGCCGGTTGATCGTGGCAGCCGTCACCGGCGCGCTGCTGCTGACTGCAGCGGTCACCTACGTGCTGCTCACCCACAACCAGACTGCTGCTCCCCGCCCGCTGACCCGACGACGTCCGCCGGGACTGAGCTGCCGGCCGATCCATCGGCCGCACGGGACGACGGCACTCTCCCCGGGCTCCCACCGATCGCTGACCCAGCGGAGTTCGCCGAGGTCGTCGCACACGCGATCTTCGACTGGGACACCACCGCTTTGGCGCCACGGACGGCGTACCTCGAACGCATCGCGACGATCGCCGACCCGACCGGCGAGGAATCACCTGGGTTGATCAGCGACGTCGACGCCTACCTCCCCCGGAGACCACCTGGATCGACCTGCGTGAGTACGAAACCCGTCAGTGGATCGAGATCGGGTCTGTCGAGGTGCCGACCAAGTGGGCGACCGCGTTGGAGCAGGGCAGCGCAACGCTTGCTCCGGGCACTACGGCGTACACGATCACCGGCGTCCGTCACCGCGACGGCATCTGGGACGACAAACCTGTCGCCAGCCGCCACGACGTGACCTTCACCGTCTTCATCGTCTGTGCGCCGACGTACGACGCGTGCCGCCTCCTGCGACTGTCGCTGCTCAACGAGCCCCTGGAGTAGGCGAGTCCATTGATGTCGAAGGTCATCATCGGCGGGCTGGTCATGCTGTTCCTCGGCCCGGCCGCCGTCCTCCTGTCGCTGACGGCGATCCTGAATCCCGCCGCAGAAGCGTCCTGTCTGCCGGCAACGTCGGTGAACTTCACGTTCTTCTCCGACGATGACACGACTAGCGCTCTCCCGGTTGGGGAGTCCTCGCGTGTTGTGTTCCCTCTGCCGAAAGGCACGTGGATCCAAACCAGCGCGTTCGGGATGCGACGACACCCCATCACCGGTGTCTACAAACTGCACAGCGGCACCGACTTCGCCGCCCCGTCAGGGACACCGATCCTGGCTGCGGCGGACGGACGTGTCGCTTCGGCGGGACCGTCGGCAGGCTACGGGAACCTGATCCTCATCGAGCACACGGTCGCTGGTCAGCGCATGGACACGGGTTACGCCCACATGACTGCGGCAAGCATCATGGTCAAGGCCGGCGACCGGGTCACCGCTGGGCAGCAGATCGCCTCGGTCGGCGCCACCGGTTACGCCACCGGACCGCACCTGCACTTCGAGCTACGCCCCGTCAGCGCGAGCGGGGCACCGGTCGATCCCGCGCCATGGCTCGCAGCGCAAGGAGCCGTCGACCTGGCAAAGGGATCACCCAGCAAGACCGGTGGCTGCGGCCCCGAAGGTGGTGCGACGCCGTACGACGGGACGAACCCCAACGGCATGGTCGATGACCCCACCACCGACGGGAAGATCACCGAACGCACCGCCGCTGTGCTCGCCCAGGTCCGTCAACAGTTCTCCAGCACGTCCTGGTCCTGCTACTCCCTCGTCCCGGCCAACCGTCCGAGCACTCCCTCGGCCGCGCCTGCGACGGAACGTTCGGCAACTCCATCGGCACCAAGGCCACCGGGCCCGCCCTCGACCTGGGCTGGAAGGTCACCAACTGGATGAAGACCAACGCGAAAGAACTCGGCGTCGAATACCTCATCTGGCAAGGGAAGATCTGGTCCGTCGCCCGATCCGCCGAAGGCTGGCGTATCTACGACGGAGGCGGCATGCACGACCCCGCCGCGATCACCGGCGGGCACTACGACCACCTGCACTTCACCGTCGCAAATAACTAGCCCCGCCAGGGTGATGG
>NZ_JAKGRW010000050.1 GCF_021555175.1 Nocardioides alcanivorans
CGGCCGACGACCTGGAGGAACTCGCAGCAAGAGCCCTACTCCAAGCGAAGGCCGACCGCGCCGCGCGTATAGCCGCGAACCGACGCAAGCGTGAGGCCGCAGCCGAGGCAGCACGGCGTTCGGTTCACTCCTTCGTCCTCCTGTGGGAAGACCTGGAGGGCTGGACCGACCGTTACGACCCGGTCGAGGTCGGACAGGAACTGACCGATGCCCAATGGTCGGCCTTCGAGCAAACTCTCACTGCCTCCGTGGAGTTCGTCGCCGCTGCGCGGGCCGTACGCGAACACCGTCCGGGTGACGCCGTGGCGAGCGCGTGAAGGGGTGGCTGGCCATGCTGGGTTCCTCCACCTACGACCCGGACCTGCGTCGGCGCCGGTTGATCGTGGCAGCCGTCACCGGCGCGCTGCTGCTGACTGCAGCGGTCACCTACGTGCTGCTCACCCACAACCAGACTGCTGCTCCCCGCCCGCTGACCCGACGACGTCCGCCGGGACTGAGCTGCCGGCCGATCCATCGGCCGCACGGGACGACGGCACTCTCCCCGGGCTCCCACCGATCGCTGACCCAGCGGAGTTCGCCGAGGTCGTCGCACACGCGATCTTCGACTGGGACACCACCGCTTTGGCGCCACGGACGGCGTACCTCGAACGCATCGCGACGATCGCCGACCCGACCGGCGAGGAATCACCTGGGCTGATCAGCGACGTCGACGCCTACCTCCCCCGGAGACCACCTGGATCGACCTGCGTGAGTACGAAACCCGTCAGTGGATCGAGATCGGGTCTGTCGAGGTGCCGACCAAGTGGGCGACCGCGTTGGAGCAGGGCAGCGCAACGCTTGCTCCGGGCACTACGGCGTACACGATCACCGGCGTCCGTCACCGCGACGGCATCTGGGACGACAAACCTGTCGCCAGCCGCCACGACGTGACCTTCACCGTCTTCATCGTCTGTGCGCCGACGTACGACGCGTGCCGCCTCCTGCGACTGTCGCTGCTCAACGAGCCCCTGGAGTAGGCGAGTCCATTGATGTCGAAGGTCATCATCGGCGGGCTGGTCATGCTGTTCCTCGGCCCGGCCGCCGTCCTCCTGTCGCTGACGGCGATCCTGAATCCCGCCGCAGAAGCGTCCTGTCTGCCGGCAACGTCGGTGAACTTCACGTTCTTCTCCGACGATGACACGACTACCGCTCTCCCGGTTGGGGAGTCCTCGCGTGTTGTGTTCCCTCTGCCGAAAGGCACGTGGATCCAAACCAGCGCGTTCGGGATGCGACGACACCCCATCACCGGTGTCTACAAACTGCACAGCGGCACCGACTTCGCCGCCCCGTCAGGGACACCGATCCTGGCTGCGGCGGACGGACGTGTCGCTTCGGCGGGACCGTCGGCAGGCTACGGGAACCTGATCCTCATCGAGCACACGGTCGCTGGTCAGCGCATGGACACGGGTTACGCCCACATGACTGCGGCAAGCATCATGGTCAAGGCCGGCGACCGGGTCACCGCTGGGCAGCAGATCGCCTCGGTCGGCGCCACCGGTTACGCCACCGGACCGCACCTGCACTTCGAGCTACGCCCCGTCAGCGCGAGCGGGGCACCGGTCGATCCCGCGCCATGGCTCGCAGCGCAAGGAGCCGTCGACCTGGCAAAGGGATCACCCAGCAAGACCGGTGGCTGCGGCCCCGAAGGTGGTGCGACGCCGTACGACGGGACGAACCCCAACGGCATGGTCGATGACCCCACCACCGACGGGAAGATCACCGAACGCACCGCCGCTGTGCTCGCCCAGGTCCGTCAACAGTTCTCCAGCACGTCCTGGTCCTGCTACTCCCCTCGTCCCGGCCAACCGTCCGAGCACTCCCTCGGCCGCGCCTGCGACGGAACGTTCGGCAACTCCATCGGCACCAAGGCCACCGGGCTCCGCCCTCGACCTGGGCTGGAAGGTCACCAACTGGATGAAGACCAACGCGAAAGAACTCGGCGTCGAATACCTCATCTGGCAAGGGAAGATCTGGTCCGTCGCCCGATCCGCCGAAGGCTGGCGTATCTACGACGGAGGCGGCATGCACGACCCCGCCGCGATCACCGGCGGGCACTACGACCACCTGCACTTCACCGTCGCAAATAACTAGCAATTAGTAAATCGCCCCGTGGCTCGAGGTGACCAGACGTCACAACAACCCGACCTCAGCATCGAGGGACGAACGGGATCTCCGAACCTGAGCGCCCAAGTACGCTGCGACTTGCTGGGCTGGACGTTGATCGGCGGCCAACTCGGTCCATCTGAGTCCGCAACAGACTTCTACGCGTTCGTCCAGCGCGCCCCAGTGGTCGTAGACCTTCTGCTCGGTGTGGTGATCCTGCCAAGTGACCTCCCGGCCCGGCGATCGTGAGAGCCATCACGTCTTGACCTGCGTCAAGGTCGGCCCAGTGGTTCGGTGACATTCTGTGATCACAAGGACAGTACACAGTGCATCTGATCGGCGGCCCCCGCTGGAAAGAAGTGATCGTGATGGCCAACCAGGCTTCCACTCCGGACTTCCTCGAGGAGGACCAGAGCATCCGGATTGCAACGCGACTGAACTGGCTGCGAGCTGGAGTGATGGGCGCCAACGACGGGATCGTCTCGACCGCCGGGCTGGTGGTCGGCGTGGCCGGTGCCGCGGTGAGCAGCAATGCGTTGATGGCCGCAGGAATCGCGGCCCTGTCCGCGGGCGCGATGTCGATGGCGGTCGGCGAATACGTCTCGGTTGCCAGCCAGCGTGACTCACAGGCCGCCGAACTCAGCAACGAGCAGGCCGAGTTGTTGGCTGACCCGGAAGGGGAGCTCGAACAGCTCAGCCGACTGATCGAACGCGGCGGCATCGAACCCCGCTTGGCTCGAAAGGTCGCCCAACAATTGACGCACCACGATGCGCTCGGTGCACACGCCCGGCTCGAGCTCGGGATCGACCCGGATGAGCTGGTCAGCCCCTGGCATGCGGCGTGGGCCTCGATGATCGCCTTCGTCGTCGGTGGCTTGGTCCCGCTGCTCGCGATCCTGCTGACGCCACGAGCCTCCGCGGTGCCGATCACGGCAGCTGCCGTGGTGATCGCCCTCGCAGGCACCGGAGCCATTTCCGCGCACCTCGGCGGCGCAGCGAAGACCCGCGCGATGGTGCGCACGGTTGGCGGCGGAATCGCCGCCATGGCGATCACCTACGCCATCGGCCTGCTCGTCGGCACCCAGATCTGACTCGATCCTGAGTCGCCTCGACCCTGATTCACACAACCCAAGGAGGAACGACATGTTCGAACTCATTGTGGTCGCGGTCTTCGCCGCGACCCTGCTGATGGTGGCCCTTCGCCCACAAACAGCCAGCGCCCACTGCGACACGATGGACGGACCCACGGCCAAGGACGGAGAGTTGGCACTGGAGACCGGCGAGCTGGCCCACGCGATGAAGTGGGTCATGCCCGACGGGGAGGCGGAACTGAAGGAGATCTTCGACCGCGCGCTCGCCGTCCGTGGACTCGGGCAGGCACCCCAGCAGGTCGCTGACAGCTGGTTTCTGGAAAACCTGGTGCGGATCCACCGGGCCGGCGAAGGTGCGAGCTACACCGGACTCCGCCCGAAGGGGGTGCCCGTCGACGAGAAGGTGGCGGCCGCCGACCTCGCCGTCGCACAGGGAGACCTGGAGCCCCTGGTCGGCGTCATCGAGCAAGACCGCTGGGCGGAGTTGGAGCGCCGGTTCGCAGTGGTGCTGGAACGACGGGGTTACAACCCGACTGACGTCGACGCAGCCCGTCACTACGTCGAGGCATACGTGAACTTCTTCAAGTTTGCGGAAGGCCACGACCATGACCACGCTCATGACCACGCGGCTCACGCCGTCTCTGGGCACGGACACTGAACCGCCATGGACCAGGTCCTTGCCCTCGTAGCCGCCACTCTTCTGGCCGGAGTCATCGGACTCTCGCTGCGATCCCTGGGCTTCGTGACCCGGGTCGAGTCCTGGTCCATGGCTCCGTCTCTGGCGCCGGGTCAGCTCCTGCTGACCCGGCGCCGCCGCGCGTCGCAGTCGATCCGTCGCGGCGATGTCGTGGTGGTCGACTCGACTGAGCTCGACCGGGCCGTGGTCAAACGGGTGCTGGGGCTCGGCGGGGAGCATGTGGAGGTCAGCGCAGCCGGGGTCCAGGTGGACGGCGACCAGGTGCCCGAGCCGTACGTCGTCCATCCGGGTGGAACGTCCGTGAGCTTCGACGTACCCCGCGGCCACCTGCTGCTGCTGGGTGACAACCGTGGGCGCTCGAGCGACAGTCGATCCTGGGAGCAGCCCTACCTCCCGGTGGAGGCGGTACGAGGCGTCGTCGTTAGCCAGCGGTGGCCTGCTCCAGCGCCTTCCGGTCGACGACCTCGACCAGGCCGCCTGCTCCGAGCCGGATGACTCCGGCATCCTGGAGTGCGGTGAGACGCCGGCTCAGCGTCTCCGGCGACGTGCCCAGGTACGCCGCCAGTTCCTTCTTCGTGGTGGGCAACCGGAACGAGGTACTGCCGGCCTCGTCCATCAGGAGCAACAACTGCTGCGCGAGGCGGTGCCTGACCGAATGGCCACCGAGTGACGAGAGCATTTGCTCGGTCGTGACGAGTCGGGTGGACACCGTCTGCAGCATCTGGACTGCGATCGAAGGATGCTCTCCCAGCAACCGGGTGAAGCGATCTCGATCGATCATGCAGAGCTCGCTCGGCTGCAACGCCACGGCGAAGTGGTCGGTGGCGGTGCCGGCGAGCAGTGCGGTCTCGCCGAGGAAGTCGCCCGGTGACATCAACCGGATGAGCTGATCGCTGCCAGATTCGGTGAGGCGATGGACCTTGACCAGCCCGCTGTGCACCACAAAGAGTCCGGTGCGATCTCCTGGCCCGTAGATGCGTTCGTCGCGTTGGTAGGGGCGGGTCACCGCTGTGGATGCGATCTGGCGCTGTGCCGACACCGGGAGGCCCGAAAAAATCGGCACCCGCCGGACCAGATTCAACAGGTGCTCCTGCTTGCTCGCCATCTCTGTGCCTCCCTCATGATCTACCCGGTGAGTGTCGACCCTCCCGGCGACACGCTATCGCTCGCCGAACACAGACGAAGCCATCAGCACGAAGCCAGTCGGGATGTGTGGCGATGGTCCGACAGGACACCTGAACGGCGGCATCACAGTCGGAGCCGGTGGAACGTCACTACATTGGACTCCATGGCTGAACAACTCTTCTGCGCAATGCCGGATGGTGACGAGGCCGGGGCCTACCTCGCCGGTGACCAGGGCCCCGGCGTCCTGTTCTACATGGACGCCATCGGACTTCGTCCGCAGATCGCGCAGATGGCCGACCGGATCGCCAACTGGGGGTACGTCGTGCTGGCGCCCAACGTCTTCTGGCGTAATGGCACTGCGACCGACCTTGCCCCGAAGGGGGACCTCACTGTGCCGGAGGACCGGGAGGCATTCTTTGCCACCGGGGTGATGGACCGGGTCGGGTCCATGACCCCGGACGTGATCGATGCCGACGCGGATGTGTGGCTCTCCGTGCTCCGCAGCGTCGACGGGGTCAGCGACGGGCCGATCGCGACCACCGGCTACTGCTTCGGTGGACGGCTGGCTCTCCGCACGGCCGCGCACCGGCCCGACGACGTGGCCGTGGTGGGAATGTTCCACACCGGCGGCATCGTCATCGACGGGCCCGACAGCCCGCACCTGGTGGTTCCACAAGTGAAGGCGCGGGTGCTGGCCGGTCACGCCGATGCAGACCCGTCCAACACACCGGAGCAGATCGCCGCCTTCGACGAAGCGCTGGCTGTGGCCGGCGTACCGCACCGGAGCGCGGTCTATCCCGACGCGGCACACGGCTACACCATGGCCGACACGTCGAGCTATCAAAAGGCAGGTGCGGAGCGGCACTTCGCCGAGCTGCGCGAAACTCTCGCCGTGGAGCTCGGCGACTGACCACGACTGGGCTCGCCCGACAAGACCCAACCACCGGTGTTACGACACGACCAGCGTGCCGAGAGCTGTGGTGAGCAGCAGCGCTACGACGAGGATCGCGGGCACGTCTTCGGCCAACAGCCCGATGAGCATCGACGCGGCGTGCAGGCGAGCGTGGCACCTCAGGCGTGTGCGGCGATCACGATGATGCTGTCTCTCGGCTAGCGCCGGTTAACTAGCCCCGTCAGGTCATGGGAAATCCACATCGTCGCACGTGCGACGTCGGCAATGTTCGATCAGATGAGGGTGATCCAGTAGTCCCAGAAGCGGTGGGCAATCAATGCGAAGACGGCCAGATACCAAGCGGTGAGCACCGCGGCGCGGTACTCGGTGACCACTCCGGCCGAGCCCCTGAGGCCGGTGGGCCTCGGGCCGCGGAGGCGCTGGAGCACGTAGAAGGTGGTGTGCAGGAAAATCGGAATGGTGACTGCCCAAACGATCATGCAGTACGGGCAAAGCGCACCGATGACGTACAGGCTCTGGTAGATCAGCCAATGCACGAACAACACCCCGAAGGTCGCTCCGGCTTGGACACCGAGCCAGAACCACGGCCGGAACTCTGCTCCGGCCAGCACCGCGGCGCCGACCATCGCGATGGCGGTGAAGCCGGCGACCCCGAGGATCGGGTTGGGGACGCCGAACGCTTCGGCCTGCGGGGTGGCCATCACCGAGCCGCAGGACAGGGTGGGGTTGATCGAGCAGGTGGGGATGTGGTCGGGGTTTTCGATGAGGGCGATCTTCTCCACCAGCAGCACAACCGCGGCTGCCAGGCCGAGAAGCCCAGCGCCGAGAAGCAGCGCCCCAAATCCACGTCCCGATCCTGGCCGTGGCTGAACCTTGCCGGCGAGAAGGTCTTCGGGCGTGGTCTTCATTCGAGGGCGGCATCGAACGCGGCCTCTAGGTCGGCGAAGCTGGTGGGCTCGAGGAGTTGGCCGTTGAGGAAGAACGCCGGTGTCCCTTGCACTCCGAGGGCTCTGGCCGTCTTGATGCCTCTGCTCGATGCGCGCGAGGGTGGCGGGATCGTTGTAGGCGGCCTCGAAGCGGTCCATGTCGAGTCCGAGTTCTTCGGGCGTAGTCGAAGAAGGTGTCCTCCTGCGAGGCCTCCTGGTGTCCCCACTGCTCGGCGGTCTCGAACAGTCGCTGGTACATGGCCTCGAACTCATCCTGCTCGGCGGCGGCTTCGGCTGCCAGGGCCGCAGCTCCCGAGTTGCCGTGCAGGGGCATGTGACGCACCACGAAGGTGACCCGATTCCCGTAGCGGTCCCGAAGATCCTCGATCAACGGATACGCCGCGAGGCATCCCTCGCATTCGAAGTCGAGGAACTCCACGAACACCGCCTCGGTACCGGTGGAGAGGCGCGGACTGTCGTCGCGGACCAGCAGGTCGGAGGTCTGGCTGGAGTCACCGAGCCGTGGGCTCGGCCTCGGGGTCCCCGCTGTTGGTGGCGACCAACGCGATCACCAGGACCGCGGCGGCGGCAACGATCATCGCCATGGACAGTTTCAGGCTCTTGCTCACAGGTTTGTACTTTCGAGGGTCGGTGGTCCATCAACGTCGATCAGGCTGCGACTGGCACGTGGTGCGCAGAACTGGCGGTCTGCGACGTCGCCTTTCGTTGGGATCGAGCGGCGCGCAAACCGTTGGCGATCACGACGACCTCGGCGACCTCGTGGACCAGCACGACCGCGGCCAGCCCGAGAACTCCGGTGATCGCCAACGGCAGTAGCACGGTGATGATCGCCAGTGACAGCACGATGTTCTGGTTGATGATCGCCCGACCACGACGTGCATGCTGCAGCGCCGCCGGGATCAGGGTCAGGTCGTGGCCGGTGAACGCGACGTCGGCGGACTCGATGGCCGCATCGGAGCCCGTCGCACCCATCGCGATGCCGACCGTGGCGCCGGCCAGGGCCGGGGCGTCGTTGATGCCGTCGCCGATCATCGCAGTTGGCCTCGCGTTGGCGAGTTCCTTCACGATGCGTGCCTTGTCCTCCGGTCGGAGTTCGGCGTGCACGTCATCGATGCCGGCGATCTGTGCCAGCGCACGTGCTGTGCGGACGTTGTCGCCGGTGAGCATGCTCACCTCGACACCCTGACGGTTCAATGTCGCTGATGACCTCGGGGACCTCAGGACGTAGTTCGTCGCGGACTCCGATGACACCGGCGACCAGGCCGTCGATGGTGACCAGCACGCAGGTCTGTCCATCGGCCTCCAGGCTCTGCACTCTGGCAGCGAGCGGTCCTGGGTCGATCCAGCGGGGGCTGCCCACCGTTACTCGGTGTCCGTCGACGATCCCGGAGATACCGTGCCCGGCTTCCTCGGACACATCTTGTGCCATCAGCACCGCGTCGGCAGCGGTGGTGATGGCCGTCGCGAGAGGGTGGGTGCTGTGCCGTTCGACGGCAGCCGCGTACGCGAGCAACGTGTCCTCGCTCGTGCCTCGCAGTGGGGATGACCGTGGTCACGGTCGGCTGGTTGCGGGTGAGGGTTCCGGTCTTGTCCACCGCGAGGTGTCGGATGCCGCCGAGTCGCTCGAACGCGGCGCCACTCTTGATGATCACGCCGAACTTGCTCGCCGCGCCGATCGCGGAGATGACTGTGACGGGCACGGCGATTGCTAGCGCACAGGGGCTGGCCGCGACAAGCACGACCAGCGCGCGGGTGATCCAGAGTTCTGGGTCGCCGAACAGCGATCCGATCGCGCCGACGAGGACCGCGAGGATCATGACCCCTGGCACGAGCGGGCGGGCGATTCTGTCGGCAACGCGCGCCCGGTCGCCCTTCTCGGTCTGGGCCTGCTCCACCAGTTCCACGATCGTGGTCAGTGAGTTGTCCGTGCCAGCTGCGGTCGTTTCGACCTCCAGCACGCCGGCGGTATTGATCGCGCCTGCCGAGATCTCATCGCCGGGTTCGACCTCAACTGGGATCGACTCGCCTGTGATCGCCGACGTGTCCAGGCTCGACCGCCCCGCGCGGACGACTCCGTCGGTCGCTACCCGTTCCCCGGGTCCGACCACCATCACTTGCCCGACCAGGATCTCTCTCACCGGCACCTCGACCATGCTGCCGTCGCGGACTACGGTCGCGGTCTCGGGCACCAGTTTCAGCAAAGCCCGCAGGCCACCGCGGGCACGGTCCATCGCCTTGTCTTCCAACGCTTCCGCGATCGAGTACAAGAACGCCAACGCGGCAGCCTCCTCGACGTAGCCGAGAAGAACTGCGCCCACTGCGCTGATCGTCATCAGCAGAGCGATCCCGAGTTTGCGCTTGACCAGGTTTCGGATCGCGCCGGGTACGAACGTGTACGCACCCAACAACAGGCCGAGCCAGAACATCAACGATGCCGCTGCCTCCAGCGATGACCACTCCAGAGCCAGCCCCACGACGAACGCGATACCCGAGAAGATCGGGATCAGCAGGCCCCGGTCCCGCCACCACGGACTCGCCGGATCTTCAGCCCCATCCACTGCGGGAGTGGACGGCTCGTCACACCCGCACGCCGCGCTCACGAGACGTCCTCCGATGACGGAACCTCAGCCTCGCAGCAACCAAGCACGGTGCAGCCCGGGTCCATACACGGCACGTTCTCATCCACTGCCAACGTGACATCGACAAGCGCTGTCAGTGCAGCGCTCAGATGCGGATCAGCGATCTCATACCGAGTCTGCCGCCCCTCGGGCTCGGAAACCACGATCCCGCATCCCCGCAGACACGTCAGATGGTTCGACACGTTCGTCCGCGTCAACTCCAACTCCCGCGCCAACTTCGCCGGATACCCCGGCGAGCCCAGCAACGACAACAAGATCCGCGACCTCGTCGGATCAGCCATCGCCCGGCCCAACCGATTCATCACATCAACACGGGAAGCAATAGTCAGCATGCGATGACCATACAGCATCTACTGACCTATTGGCTCCAGGCTTGCCTCCGGCGCCAATCAACTGACCGACACCCTCGCCGCACCTACCGAGCATGACAACAATTGATGTGATGGCGCGGGCTGTCGGCCCTGACTTCGGCGCTGTTGGTGGCGCCCGCGACATGCGTGAGGTCATTGGCGCACTGCTGACCTACGGCCTCCTCTTCGCGTGCCTGATGCTGATCGTCTCTGCCGCGGCCTGGGCCATCGCATCGTCAAACGGCAGCTGGCAGTCCGCCTCGAAAGCGAAAGCCGGAGTCTTTGTCGCCCTCGGCGGAGCAGCCCTCACTGGTGGGGCTCTCGCCTGGGCGAACTGGCTCCTCGACGTCGGCGCCGTGCTCTGACCTGCGCGCGTGTGCGCACCTCTCGAACAGGTACACCCAGCGACTTCAGGAGGAATCGTGATTCACCTTGATCTACTTCCCGCTCTTGTTCAGGTTCTGCCGATGGACATCACCATCGACCCGAACTCCAACGGACTGCCCGGCATCGGACAGCTCCGAAAGATCGTCGGCGCCTCAATGACCGTCGGCCTGATCCTGGCCGTCCTCGCGTTGATCATCTCGGCCGTCGTGTGGGCGATGGGCTCGAACTCGTCCAACCCCCACCTGGCCGGCCGCGGCAAGTTGGGCGTCGTCATCGCCCTCGGCGCCGCGATCGTGACCGGCGCATCTGTCGCGTTGGTCAACTTCTTCTGGAACGTCGGCCAAGCGGTCTGAACTTCAGCAAGCGACGGGAGCAACGGCGATGGGCGTCTGCGATCTACCGGTGGTCTCCACCGTGTGCGACAAGGCCGGTGATGCGGCCGCGAGTCTGGTGACCGCGCCGTTCGACTGGCTCGCCGAGGGTATGGGCAACGCAGCTGAGTGGATGTTTGAGTCGGTCTGGTCCGTCTTCGACTCCACCACCTCGGTCGACATCACCAGCGACGAATACATGAAGGTCTACAACATCCTGTTCGGGGTCGCGGTGTTCGTGATGCTCGGCTTCTTCATGCTCCAGGTCATCGGCGGCATGATCCGACGAGAACCCGCCGCACTGACCAGAGCCCTGACTGGCTTGGCCAAATCGGTCCTCGGGTCCTTCGTCGCCATCACACTCCTCGCGCTGGCTCTGGAGATCACCGACCAACTCACCATCGGGATAGTCAACGCCGCCGGCACCAACATGGACGAGATGGGCGACCGCATCGCGCTCTTGGCTGTCGGCATCGGCGGACTCAGCCTCAAAGCACCGGGGGCCGCAGCGATTCTGACGATCTTCCTCGCCGGGATGGCGATCAGCGCAGCCGTGATCGTGTGGATCAGCCTGCTGGTCCGCAAGGCCCTTCTGCTGGTTGCCATCGTCTTCGCCCCGATTGCCCTGGCCGGTGCTTCGTGGGACCAGACCCGCGGCTGGATCGGGAAGTGGGCGACGTTCGTGATCGCGCTGATCTTGTCCAAGCTCGTGCTCGTGGTGATTTTCCTGCTCGCGACCGCTCAAGTGTCGGCACCGATCGATGCTGATCTGCAATCGGTGAGCGAGCCGATCGCGGGTGTGGTGCTAATGCTGATGGCCGGGTTCGCGCCGTACATGACCTACAAGGCGATCAGCTTCATGGGCTTCGACATGTACCACGCGATGTCAGCCGAACAGGAAGCCAAGTCCGCCATGAACCGACCGCTCCCGATTCCCTCAGGCGGCGGAGCCGGCGGCACTGTGCCGAAGATCCTCGGCGGGGGCAACGGTGGTGGTGGAACTGGTGGTTCGGGTGGTGCCCCGGCCCCGACTGCCGCACCCAACGCGGGAAGTTCAGGTGGCGCGGGATCTGGTGGGGGCGGTGCTGCCGCGGGTGGCGCGGTCGCAGCAGGTGCTGTGGTCGCCAAGGAAGCCGCGAGCGCCGGACCCAAGTTGGGCAACTTCGTCTCCAGCCAAGCCTCTGGCCAGGCCGATCAGGCCGCTGCTCCGACCGGCGCTTCCGGGACTGTTCCGGGCCACACCGCAGATCCCACTCCTCCGATGTCGAATCGTGGATCCAACCGTTCTGGAGGCAAGTCATGAACGCCGCTACCTCCTCGAAGCCCGGTGACTACGAACTCCAGCCGGTGAAGTTCTCCCGCCTCACCCGGCGAGGTGTCCTGTTCGGACTGGCCGCCTCCCAACTCGTCGTCATGGGGATAGGCGCCGTGATGCTCGTGTTCTCGCTGTACGTCGGCGGCGGGGCTAGCCTGATCGTCGCCTTCCCCGTCATTCTCTTCTGCGCCGCACTCGCGTTTGTCGGAGTCGGTGGCCACAAGCTCATCCAGTGGCTTCCCATCGCCGCCGTCTGGTTGTGGCGATCCACCGGCGGACAACTCATCTACCGGCGACGCGTCGTTGCCCCGCGACCTGTCGGCACCCTTGCATTGCCCGGTGATGCCGCCCCTTGCGGCAATGGCTCGACCCCGAGACCGGCGCTGTGATGGTGCACGACCCGCACCGCAACACTCTGACCGCGATCGTCGCGGTCGCGCACCCGGCATTCATCCTGCTCGACCCCTCGAACAACAACGCCGCGTCACCGGTTGGGGACGAGTCCTGGCCACCGCATGCCGCTCCGGACGCATCGCATCGCTGCAGATCATGGAGCGGACCCTGCCCGACTCCGGGAAGGGACTGGCCGAGTGGTGGCACCAGCACGGCACCGGGGACGACTCGTTTGCCGCGACGACGTACGGCGAACTCATCGACCGCGCCGGACCCGCCGGCGAACGGCACGCCTCCACCATCTCGCTGTCCCTGGACCTCAAGACCGCTGGCCGGGCAATCCGAGCCGCAGGAGGGGGCAACCGCGGATCTGCTGCCGTGCTGCGACAAGAGATGTCGACCATCGTGGCCGCGCTCCGCTCCGCTGACCTCTCCCCGTCGGACTGGCTCGAACCCGGCGATCTGGCCGTGATCCTGCGCGGCGCCTACGACCCCGACGTCGGTGCTGCCCTGGAGCGACACGGCGACGTCGGCCGTGACCTCGCCACTGCCGGCCCGGTCGCGGTCACCGAAAGCTGGTCGTCATTGCGGTCAGACTCCGCGCACCACTGCGTGCTGTGGATCAGCGAATGGCCCAGATCACTGGTGTTTCCGGGCTTCCTGGCCCCCGTGCTGCTGTCGTCGGGGATCCGCCGCACCTTCACCCTGCTCTACACCCCCATGCGCACCGACCAGGCCGCCCGCGACATTCGGAAGAAGAAGACCGAGTACGTCTCCGATGCCGCGCAACGCCAACGGATCGGGCAGATCGAAGACGCGCAACACAGCGCCGAGTACAACGACGTCCTGCAGCAAGAGGCCGACCTCACCGCCGGGCACGGGATCCTCCGGGTCACCGGACTCATCGCCATCACCGCAGGCGACCCGGACGAACTCGAAAGAGCCATCGCCGACATCGAGCAAGCAGCCATCCAGGCGTCCTGCGAAACCAGACGGCTCTGGGGACAGCAAGCACAAGCGTTCAGCGCGGCTGCGCTGCCGCTGTGCCGCAGCATCTGACCCGGGCAGCCGTACACACCTCGTTGGTGACCATCCCCGACACCTCTGGAGCACACCATGCCGTCGTTCGAAGACCCCGCCGTCGATGCCACCGAAGCTGAGCAAGCGTTGCGCGGTCTCGCGCACGCCACCCGACGTATCGATGACCCGACGCAGATCTACGGCGTGCTCGGGTCCTTGTCGCAGGCCATCGCATCGTTGAGCCAAGCCCTGCATCAAATCGGCTCGTTTCATGACGAGCATGGAGCACGCGCGGACGCGACGATCATCGACCCGCGCCAGACCGGCGCGGCCTATCGCGCATCGTGGGACCTGCACCGCGCCGCGGAGATGCTGAACAGTGTCGGCAAGTCCATCGACAGTGCACACGCGTCCGAGGCGACGATCGTCTACCAGCCCCGCCACCACGCAGCCCCTGGTCGCGGGCACACCGCCAACGGGGTGTCGCTGTGATCGACGGGGACGGATCGCGACTACACAGCGCAGTCCTGGTTGCTCCGAAGCGGGAACGACGTCGCGACCGCAAGGCCCGCAAGCTCGCGGCACGTGACTTGCTGGCCCGGGACCGCTCGGAGCAGAAGTCGGCGGCGAAGGCCAAGGCCGATGCGCTGGTCGCCGAACGGAAGGCGACTGTCTTGCTCCCCAAGGCTGGCGAACCAGGCCCGGCGGCGTTGCGCTCACCCGGCCGACTGCGGCTACCCCGCCACCAGGACACCTCCGCCACCCTTGCGGGGGCGTACCCGTTTCTCGCCGAGGGCGGGCTGGGCAGCGACGGTGTCTTCGTCGGCCAGGACCTCTATTCGGGCAGTTCGTTTGTCTACGACCCGTGGGTGCTCTACGCCCGTGGGCTGATCACCGCACCGAACGTCGTGTTGGCCGGAATCGTCGGCTCGGGGAAGTCATCGCTGGCCAAGAGCCTCTACACACGCTCGATCCCGTTCGGACGTCGTGTCTACATCCCCGGCGACCCGAAAGGTGAACACACAGCCGTCGCCGAAGCCGTGGGCGGTCGAGCCATCGCGCTCGGCCACGGGATGGCCACCAGGTTGAACCCGCTCGACGAAGGACACCGCCCGGGCGGCATCGACGACGCTCAATGGCTCGCGCAGGTCACCGCCCGTCGACGCGACCTACTCGGAGCGCTGGCCGAGACCGTGCTTGACCGGCGGCTCTCACCGTTGGAGCACACCGCGATCGACATCGCGCTGGCCGACGTCGTACGCACCGCAGAAGTGCCGGTGCTGCCACTGGTCGTCGACAGACTCCTGGAGCCCGACCCCGCCACGAAGCCGGACAGCAGGTTGGCCGAAGACGGACGCCTGCCCGGCCACGCCCTGCGCCGTCTGGTTGCCGGCGACCTCGCTGGGCTGTTCGATGGCCCCTCGACCGTGCGGTTCGATCCGACGCTGCCGATGATCTCCCTTGACCTCTCGCGCGTCACCGAGAACGCAACCCTGGTCTCGGTGCTGATGACGTGCGCGTCGGCGTGGATGGAGTCCGCGCTCCTGGACCCGAACGGCGGACAACGCTGGGTCGTGTACGACGAGGCCTGGCGACTCATGTCCCATCCCGCACTGCTGCGACGCATGGACGCCCACTGGCGCCTCGCACGGCACTACGGGATCGCGAACATGCTGGTGTTCCACAAACTGTCCGACCTCGAGAACGTCGGCGACTCCGGCTCCGCTATGCGAGCCTTGGCGTCCTCGCTGCTGGCGAACGCCGAGACACGCGTGGTGTACCGCCAAGAATCCGACCAACTCGGCAGCACCGCATCCGCCCTGGGGCTCACCCGCACCGAGCAATCTCTGCTGCCCACGCTCGGCACTGGGCAGGGCCTGTGGCGGATCAAGCACCGCTCGTTCGTTGTGCAACATCA
>NZ_JAKGRW010000051.1 GCF_021555175.1 Nocardioides alcanivorans
CCGTGGTGGTGATCATCAGCTGCGTGTTGTCCCTGCTGGTCACGTTGGTCTGGTTCAGTGGGCTGTCGTTCGAGTTCGACTTCCCCTACCTGATCCTGGCGGTTCTCAAGCGCATCGCCTTCACGGTGCTGCTCACCTGGCTGGCGATGGGCGCCACGGTGCTGATCAGGCACCAGACCTTCTCGCTGGTGATGCTCTACCTGTGGCCTCTCGGCGTGGAGACGATGATGCGGTTGCTGGCGCTGGCCATGGCGGGGGTGACCGGCAACAAGGACCTCTACGACACCACCCGGTTCCTGCCCTTCAACGCGGGTGGGCGGATCATGCAGAACTGGCAGGGCGACTTCCAGGAGAACCTGGACGTGTTCGGTGAGCCGATGAGTGCCGTCGGAGGACTGATCGTCTTCGGAGGCTTCACCGCCGTGGTGCTGGCTGGAAGCTACGCGGCCTTCCTCAAGCGCGACGCCTGACGAGGACGCTGGGCCGGGACGCGCTGCTCCCGGCTCAGCCGACCCGCAGCGGGAAGCGGACGGTGCGCTCGGCGTCGTTGCGCCAGGTGACGAATCCCTGTTCGGGACCGCCGCCACCGGAGACCCGGATGCGGACCGTTGCCCGCTCACCCGGTTCGAGCCGGATCGCCTGGGGAAGACGTCGACGCGGTGCCTGCCGAAACCGGTGGCCCGCACCGACCAGTAGCCCGCACGCTTGCCTGCGTTGGTGAGCGTGCGGGTCACGACGGTGGTGCCGCCGGAGGTGGTCGTGCCGGAGGGCAGGTTGAGGTCGTCGAGCTCGCCACCGAGATGCTTGCGGTAGTGGCCGGACGGCAGGTCGTGGACCAGGACGGTCTTGTCGGCTGCGTCCGCATCGACCAGCCCGGTACCCGAGCGGAGGACGCCGGCACGCACCCGCGTGCTGCTGGTGGTGATCGCGGAGCGGATCCGCGCCGCCGACCACGTGGGTCGGCGTTGGCGCAGCTCCGCGGCCAGTCCGGCGACCAGTGCGCCAGCCGCGGAGGAGCCGCTGATCTGGTCCCCACGAGCCGTGGCCGGCTCCGGGGCTGGTGGCCGCGAGCAGGCCGACCCCGGGGCGACCACGTCGGGCTTCAGGAACTCCGACCCCTTCTGGCCCCTGGCGGACCAGGAGAGGACCTCCGGGAGGAGTCGTCATCGGCGCTGGCCACCAGCCGCGCCCGCAGCTTCCCGGCTGCCATGGCCGTGCGCAGGTGCCGGCCGGCAGCGGTCGAGGTTGACGGTCGGCACCTCGTGCAGGTCGACCGTGAGGTCGACACCGCGGCCGTTGAGCAGCACCATGCCGGCCCCGCCGGCAAGCCGGACCGCGTGGGACTTCTCCAGGCGACTTCCTGCACCCGGCGGCGGCACGACGATCGCTTCCGTCGGCGCGGGCTGCGTCGAGACTCCGCGAGCGGCACTGGGCGGCGCGCGCGGGGAGACCCCGGCAGCGCCAGCTGACGGGCGTCCACGACGGGGACGGAGTCCGCGAGCGCGCGCGGACTGAGGGTGCCTTCGAAGCGGGTGCCGTCGGCGAGTTCGACCGCCCCGGCGGAGTCGCCCGTGCGCGCGGCTCCCACGGTGGTCACCCACGCGGCATCGTGTCCGATCTGGCCACCGTCGTTGCCGGCTGGAGTCACGACCACGATGTCGCTCTCGGCGGCACCGAGTGTCGCCAGGTCGACGGTGTCGAGCCCGGCGCGACCGGTCATCCCGAGGTTGAGCACGTCGACGCCATCGGCGACGGCGGCATCGATCGCCGACACCACGTCGGCAGAGGAGCACCCGTCGTCCTCCGGGTCCGGTGCCTCCCAGCAGGCCTTGTAGACGGCAACCCGCGCATCCGGAGCCGCACCGGAGAACCGCTTGGCCACGTGCCGCGCGGTGCCGGTCGGCGAAGCCCGGTTGCCAGCTGCGAGGGCAGCGACCATGGTGCCGTGACCCTGGTCGTCGGCCGGGGAGAGCGAGGCGCCCGAGCGCAGTCGATCGGCCCCGAAGGCGTCGACGAAGTGACGCGCGGTCACGACCTTGCGATTGCACAGCTCCGCTGCGTCGCGGCAGTCACCGTTGAAGGAATTCGGCAGGCTGCCCAGGGCGGGCGAGTCGGCGAAGACCGGACCGTCCACGTGCAGGCCGCTGTCGACGAAGCCGATGACCGTGCCGCTCCCGCCCGTGCGTACGCCGCTCGGGACGCCCAGCGACGGTGCGGCGGCCTGGGTGGCCGCGAGGCGGCGTACGTCGTCACGCTCGACGAGTCGCACGCCGGGGAGTCTGTTCAGCCGAGCGGCGTCACCGGCGTCGATCTCCACCGCGAAGCCGCTGAGGGCGGTGGTCCAGCGCTGGAGCGGTTCGGGATCGCCGACGAGAGCCAGGGCCTCGTCCTGGCGTCGGAGCAGGCCGGTGCGGTAGTCGGCGGTGCTGAACCCACCGGTGTAGCCGGCGGTGCCGGGGCCGACCATGGTGACCAGGTAGAGGTCGTCGTCGAACGCGGCGACGGAGTTGGCGGGGAGGCGACCGCCTGCGCAGACGTCAGGGCAGCCAGCAGCGCCACCCCGGACAGGGTGAGGCGTCGCAGCGTCCATCGCATCGTGGCCCCCACAGGTCACTCAGACTCCAGAAGGAACCATGGTGGCAGGGAACCGACGCCGCATCAATTCGTTCTTCCACATAGGCTGCGCCGGGTAGTCCCGGACCCCCTGTCCGTGGACCGTGGAGTCATCGGAAGGTTGGTTGGAGTCACGTGCCCACTGGCAAGGTGAAGTGGTACGACGCCGAGAAGGGATTCGGCTTCCTCTCACGAGAGGACGGGCCCGACGTCTACGTGCGCGACGAAGCGCTCCCCGAGGGCGTCAAGACGCTCAAGCCCGGCACTCGCGTCGAGTTCGGGATCGCCCAGGGGCGCCGCGGTGAGCAGGCGCTGCAGGTTCGGGTGCTGGAGTCGCGCGGATCGCTCTCGCGTGAGCAGTCACGCGCCCAGCGCAAGGCACCGGAGACCATGGTCGGCATCGTCGAGGACCTGATCCGACTCCTCGACGGCATCGGCGAGGGCTACCGCCACGGTCGTCACCCGGACCCCAAGGCAGCCAAGCCCACCGCCAAGCTGCTGCGCGCGCTGGCCGACGAGCTGGAGCTCTGAGCTCGGAGCCGCGTCGGGCTCCCGGGCGCGGGGATCAGGCGGCGGGTGGCACCGTTCGGGAAGCGGCGGGCGGTGCCATGCGCTTGCGGATCCGATCGCCGAGCAGGTAGACGGTCCACGCCGCGAGGACGACGAAGGCGACGCCCAGGCCCAGGCGCGGGTTGAGGGGCATCGCCAGGCCCGTGAAGCCGCCGATGACCCAAGCGAACTGCAGGACGGTGTCGGACCTGCCGAACGCGCTGGTCTGCACCTTCTCGTGCACGTGGGCCTGGATGGTCGAGTCCAGCGACAACTTGCCCAGTGACTGGCACATGCCCGCGCACAGGCCGAGTGCGAGCAGCGGGATGAAGCCGTAGAAGAGGGCACAGATCAGCACCATCGTGGCGTCGATGAGCAGCACCAGGACCACGGTGATCGCCGGATTGATCTTCTTCAGGATCGACGCGAGGGCCACGCCGATGGTGTTTCCGGCGCCGGCAGCGCCGATGACCGCACCCAGCAGCAGCTCTGGTCTGTGTTCCCAGCCGTCGATCGGATTGTCTCGCAGCAGGAACGCCATGAACATGGTCAAGAACCCGACCAGGAACTTCGGCCCACAGTTGGCGCGCAGCGCGAAGGCCACCTGCTTGGGGACGCCGTACGTCGCCCGCTTCGGGTTGTCGGCGGCCGACGGACCCGGCATGAGTGCCAGGTGGACCTCGCCGGCCGAGGAGTCGACCCGGGCCGGGAGCAGGATCGCCAGGATGGTCGCGAAGGCGAAGACAGCGAAGCCGTAGCGCAGCACCCACTCGGGGCCGAGCAGCGAGAACAGACCCGCGATGGGAGCTGAGATCGAGGCGCCGACCACGCCGGAGAGCGAGATCCGGGCGTTGGCCTTCACCAGCGTGAACCCCTCGGGGACGAGGCGGGGGCTGCGGCGGCCTTGGCGATGCCGTAGGCCTTGGAGGAGACGAGCACGCCGAGGGCCGCCGGGAAGAGCAACGCCGACTCGGTGATCACGGCGGAGGCGAGGATCCAGCACAGGAACCCGCGCACCGCCATCGTCGCGCCGATCGCCCACCGGCGACCGTGGCTGAAGCGATCGAGGAACGGACCGATCAGCGGTGCCACGATGGCGAAGGGCAGCATCGTGAGCGCGAGGAAGAGGGCCACCTGCCCGCGGGCGTCGCTGGTCGCACCGGCGAAGAACAAGGTGTTGGCCAACGCGATCGCCACGGCGGTGTCGCCAGCGGTGTTGACGGCGTGCACCTCGATGAGGCGATACATCCCCGAGTCGCCAGCCCCTTGGGCGTGCGAGGCCCGCCGGGCGACCCGAACGGTCGCCTTGGAGAAGCGGGCGCTGCCCCTGGCCACGGCCTTGGCGCCGGTCCCCGTCGCCTTGGCGAAGCGGAGGGCGTTCTCGCCGGGGAGCGCTGATGGCTCGCCGGGTCCTCGTCCCACATCGACTGCGTGGGTCGCTCCCGCCTGGGGTCACCGGGCGGCTCCGTGGTCATGTCCCCCATCCTGCCCTGCTCCCTCCGTTCCCATGCCGCTGGCCGAACTCGGCGCGCCTGCTCGGACCCGGCAAGACAATACGCGGCCCCATGGGACACAATCACGCATGTGATCGTCAGCCGCGCCAAGTCAGACCCGACCCTCGCGGCCGCCCTCGAGGTGGCCCGAGCCGCCCTCGTCGAGGACGCAGGCACGACCGATGTCGGGGAACACCTCGGATTCGAGGTCGAGGGGGAGCGCATCGGGTCCCACCTCTTCGCCTGCACCCGCCCCGGATACCGGGGCTGGCGTTGGTCGGTGACCGTGGTCCGCGCGGCCCGGCAGCGCGTGGTCACCGTGGCCGAGGTCGTGTTGATCCCCGGTGCCGAGTCGATCGTCGCGCCGGCATGGGTCCCCTACCGGGAGCGGATCAAGCCCGGCGACCTGTCGCCCGGCGACCTCCTGCCGGTGGACGACGACGACCCGCGGCTGGTGCCGACGTGGTCCTTCGGGGACGACCCGCTGGACGACGAGGCGCAGGCCCAGGTCCGGCGGGTCGCGGGCGATCTCGGTCTCGGCCGGGTGCGCACTCTCTCGCCCGAGGGCCTCGACGAGGCAGCCGAGCGTTGGTACGACGGCCCCGGCGGTCCGGCGACCCCACTCGCGCAGTCTGCCCCGGGACGGTGCTGGTCGTGCGGCTTCCTGGTGCGCATCAGCGGCCACCTCGCGCAGACCTTCGGTGTCTGTGCCAACGGTGACGCGAACGACGACGGCCGTGTGGTCTCGGTCAACCACGGCTGCGGCGCGCACTCCGAGGTCAAGCTCAGCAAGAAGCAGCAGCCGCTGCCGCTGCCCGACCCGGTGTTCGACACCCTGAGCCACGACGTCGAGACCATCTGACCCACGGCGCCGCGTCGTACGACGAGCGTCCGGGTCAGCCTCGGGTGCGTGCTGCCCGACGGCGCCGGCAGTACTCGAGGCCGATGAGACCCAGCCCGAAACCGGACAGGCAGGTCCACAGCCACCACAGCCGGCCGTCGTCCTCCAGGCTCTTGTAGAACGGCAGCAGGGCCACGAAGGCAACCAGCCACAGGCCGGTCCCGACCTCGAGCGTGCGCACCCCGTCGACGTCGAGAGGCGGCACATCGGCGACCAGGAAGGTGCGCTTGCCGATCTCGTGCTCGGTGGGTGGGTCCTCGGGCGGTTTCACCCCTTCACGTTATCGCGCCGCCCGGCTCGTGACGTGCCCGGAGGGCCCCGTGCGTGGAGCCGGGGTGACGTTGCTGAGAGCAATCTGAGAAGGTACGTGTCTCGTGAGCACAAACACCGAGGGCGCGAGCGCGCTGCAACGCTATTTCAAGATCTCCGAACGAGGCTCGACCGTTGGTCAGGAGATTCGTGGTGGCCTCGTCACCTTCTTGACGATGGCCTACATCATCGTCCTCAACCCGCTCATCCTCGGCTTCGTGCCGGACTCGGAGGGCAACTTCCTCGCGGGCGGTACGACGCCCGGTGGCGGGCTCGAGGCGATCGCTGCGGGCACGGCCCTGGTTGCCGGTGTGCTCACGATCTCGATGGGTGCGGTCGCCAACTTCCCTCTGGCACTGGCCGCCGGTCTCGGCCTCAACGCCTTCGTGGCCCAGTCGATCGCCAGGAACTCCACCTGGGGTGACGCGATGGGCCTCGTGGTCCTGGAGGGCATCGTGATCCTGGTGCTCGTGGTCACCGGCTTCCGCAAGGCCGTCTTCCACGCCGTACCGCAGCAGCTCAAGGTGGCCATCTCGGTCGGTATCGGTCTCTTCATCGCGCTCATCGGCTTCGTCGATGCCCGCTTCGTCACGCGGATCCCGGATGCCGCCCTGACCACGGTCCCGGTGCAGCTGGGCGAGAACAACCACCTCGCCGGTTGGCCGGTGCTGGTCTTCGTCGTGGGTCTGTTGCTGATGATCGCGCTGTGGGTCCGCAAGGTCCGCGGCGCCATCCTCATCGGCATTGCCGTCACCACCTTGCTCGCCGTGGTCGTCGAAGCCGTGGGCGATCTCGGCTCCTCCGGTGACAAGGCCGGTGGCTGGGCGCTCAGCGTGCCCACCCTGGACGGCTCGCCCTTCGGCGTGCCCGATCTCGGCACGTTGGGTGAGTTCAACCTGTTCGGCGCCTTCAGCAGCCTTGAAGGTGGCGTGCTCGCCGCGCTGCTGCTCGTCTTCTCGCTGATGCTGGCCGACTTCTTCGACACCATGGGCACGATGACCGCCATCGGCGCCGAGGCCGGTCTCAACGACGAGGAAGGGGTGCCGCCGAACACCCAGCGCATCCTGATCGTCGACTCCGTCGCTGCCATCGCGGGTGGTGCAGCAGGTGTCTCCTCCAACACCTCCTACGTCGAGTCCGCCTCCGGCGTCGGCGAGGGTGCGCGGACCGGCCTCGCCTCCATCGTCACGGGCGCGCTCTTCCTGGCCGCGACCTTCGTGACGCCGCTCGTGGCCGCCATCCCGTCAGAGGCCGCGGTGCCTGCGTTGGTGCTGGTCGGTTTCTTGATGATGCAGCAGGTCAGCGACATCGACTGGCGTGACGTCGAGATCGCCATCCCCGCCTTCCTCACGATCGTCCTGATGCCGTTCGCCTACTCGATCAGCACTGGTATCGGCGCCGGTTTCGTGGCCTACGTCCTGATCAAGGTCGTGGTCGGCAAGGTGCGCGACATCCACCCGCTGATGTGGGTGGTGGCGGCGCTGTTCGTCATCTACTTCGCCTACCACCCGATCAGCGGATGGATCTCCTGACCGTCTGAGACTCCGCCGCTGTGGCCCGCTCCCGACTCGGGAGCGGGCCGCAGTGCGTTGTGACGACTGGAACAATTACTCTGGGTAATGAGTTAGGGTAATGACATGCCCGAATCGGAACTCGACCTCTCCAGCCACTCGGGCCTCGCCGCAGGGCTGAGGCTCGCGGTGATGCGACTGCGTCGCCGCCTCGTGGGTGAGCGGCACCCCGACAACGAGCTGAGCATGAGCGCGATGGCCGTGCTCGGCTGCCTCCACGTCCGCGGTGAGCAGACCGCCGCCGACCTGGCCCGTCACGAGCGGGTGCAACCGCCCACGATGACCCGGATGGTCAAGGCGATGGAGGAGGACGGCTTCGTCGTCAGGCGCCCCCACGAGACCGACGGTCGCCAGATCCTGGTCTCGATCACGGCCCAGGGGCGTGCTGTCGTGCTCGCCGACAAGGAGCGCCGGGATGCCTGGCTCGCCACCCGTCTGGAGCGGATCACTCCGCAGGAGCGTGCCGTCCTGGAGCAGGCCGTCCCGATCCTCACTCGCCTCGCCCAAGGAGACTGACCCGACCTGTTGAGCCCGACCTTCCGTTCCCTCCGCAACCCGAACTACCGGCGCTACGCGCTCGGCAGCCTGGTGTCGAACATCGGCACGTGGATGCAGCGCATGGCCCAGGACTGGCTGGTCCTGGTGCTCACCGGCAGCGGCACGGCGCTCGGCATCACCACCGGGCTCCAGTTCCTCCCGGTGCTGTTGCTGTCGCCGTACGCCGGCGTCATCGCCGACCGGATGTCGAAGCGACGGCTGCTCCAGCTGACACAGCTGGCGATGGGCGTCTCCTCCCTGGCGCTGGGCCTGTTGGCGGTCACCGGGATGGCCGAGGTGTGGCACGTCTACGTCATTGCGCTGCTCTTCGGCATCGGGTCCGCCTTCGACGCACCGGCGCGTCAGTCGTTCGTCTCGGAGCTGGTCGGGCGTGACGACATCACCAACGCGGTGAGCCTCAACTCGGCCACCTTCAACCTCGCCCGCATCCTCGGCCCCGGTCTCGCCGGGCTCCTGGTCGGGGCGCTCGGCGGTGGTGCGCGGGCCACCGGTTGGGCGATCCTCATCAACGCCGTCTCCTACGCTGCGGTGATCTGGCAGCTCGAGAAGATGGACACGGCGCTGCTCCACTCGCCGAAGCCCGCGGCCAGGGAGAAGGGAATGCTTCGAGCCGGTGTCGCCTACATCCGGACCCAACCGCGCATGGTCCTGATCCTGATCATCGTCTTCTTCGCCGGAACCTTCGGCATGAACTTCCAGATCACCTCCGCACTCATGGCCACCGAGGCCTACGGCAAGGGTGCGGGTGAGTTCGGTCTCCTCGGCTCGGTGGTCGCGATCGGGTCGTTGGTCGGAGCACTGCTCGCCGCCCGCCGGGTGCGGGTGCGGATCCGCCTGCTCGTCGGGGCGGGGATCGGTTTCGGTGCCGCCAACATGGTCTCCGCGATCCTGCCGACCTACTGGACCTTCGTGGTGTTCTCGCCGATCGTCGGGTTCTGCATGATCACGCTCCTGAACTCGGCGAACGCGGTGCTCCAGCTCGAGTCCGCGCCGCTGCTGCGGGGGCGGGTGATGGCGATCTACATGACCATCGTGATGGGTGGCACGCCCCTCGGTTCACCCGTGATCGGCTGGGTGGGGGAGACGCTCGGTCCCCGCTGGACCCTCCTCACCGGTGGCGCGCTGACGATCGCCGGGGTGTTCCTGGCCCTGTTCGTCCACGCCCGCATGACTCGGGGCGGTGAACGAGGTGATGGCTCGATTTTGACCGCCCCAATCGCTGCGAGTACCGTTGGTCCTCGTGTCTGGGCCAGCCAGTTCGTTGCGCGTGCGCGGAAATAGCCGTCCGGCTTCACCGCACACGTTCCGACCGGATCCTCGCAACCCCGGCTGAACGCACCACTCGGACACGCAAGTTCCATCGTCCTCGGCAAATGGCCGGGTTCTGAGAGTAGAAAAGAAGGGGAACCACCACGGTGCCCACCATTCAGCAGTTGGTCCGCAAGGGCCGCCAGGACAAGGTGTCCAAGAGCAAGACGCCTGCCCTCAAGGGGTCGCCCCAGCGTCGCGGTGTCTGCACCCGCGTCTACACGACCACCCCGAAGAAGCCGAACTCCGCGCTGCGCAAGGTTGCCCGTGTGCGCCTGTCCAGCCAGGTCGAGGTCACCGCTTACATCCCCGGTGTGGGTCACAACCTGCAGGAGCACTCCATCGTGCTCGTCCGTGGCGGGCGTGTGAAGGACCTCCCCGGTGTTCGCTACAAGATCATTCGCGGCACCCTCGACACCCAGGGTGTCAAGAACCGCAAGCAGGCTCGTAGCCGCTACGGCGCGAAGAAGGAGAAGAGCTGATGCCACGCAAGGGTCCCGCTCCGAAGCGCCCGATCGACGTCGACCCCGTCTACGGGTCGCCGCTGGTCTCCCAGTTGGTCAGCAAGGTCCTTGTTGACGGCAAGAAGCAGGTTGCTCAGCGCATCGTCTACACCGCGCTCGAGGGTTGCCGCGAGAAGACGGGCACCGACCCGGTCGTCACGCTGAAGCGTGGTCTGGACAACGTGCGTCCCGCGATCGAGGTCAAGTCCCGCCGTGTCGGTGGTGCCACCTACCAGGTGCCGATCGAGGTCAAGCCGGGCCGCAGCACCACGCTGGCCCTGCGCTGGCTGGTCGGCTACGCCAAGGACCGTCGTGAGAAGACGATGTCCGAGCGGCTGATGAACGAGATCCTCGACGCGAGCAACGGCCTGGGTGCCGCTGTGAAGAAGCGCGAGGACACTCACAAGATGGCTGAGTCCAACAAGGCCTTCGCCCACTACCGCTGGTGACCTGGCCCACGGGCCCGGATTCACCCCCGCAACTCTTCCGAGGGGACAACACTTAAGTGGCTGTCGACATCACCACGGACCTCAATGTGGTCCGCAACATCGGCATCATGGCGCACATCGACGCCGGCAAGACCACCACCACCGAGCGGATCCTGTTCTACACCGGTATCAACTACAAGATCGGCGACACCCACGAGGGGTCGGCGACGATGGACTGGATGGAGCAGGAGCAGGAGCGTGGCATCACGATCACGTCTGCTGCGACCACGTGCTGGTGGAAGGACCACCAGATCAACATCATCGACACCCCGGGTCACGTCGACTTCACCGCCGAGGTCGAGCGCTCGCTGCGCGTCCTCGACGGCGCTGTCGCCGTGTTCGACGGTGTGGCCGGTGTTGAGCCCCAGTCGATGACCGTGTGGCGCCAGGCGAACAAGTACTCCGTGCCCCGCATGTGCTTCGTCAACAAGATGGACCGCACCGGTGCAGACTTCTTCCGCTGCGTCGACATGATCGTGTCCAAGCTCAACTCGACGCCGCTGGTTCTCCAGATCCCGATCGGTGCCGAGCAGGACTTCCTGGGTGTCATCGACCTGGTGGGCATGCGTGCGCTCACCTGGCGCGGTGAGACCAAGATCGGTGAGGACTACGAGGTCGAGGAGATCCCGGCCGAGCTCGCCGACCAGGCCGCCGAATGGCGCGAGAAGCTCGTCGAGACCCTTGCCGAGACCGACGACGACCTCATGGAGCGCTACCTCGAAGAGGGCGACGTCTTCACCGCCGAGGAGCTCGACGTCGCGATCCGCACCGCCACCCTGGCCGACAAGATCAACCCGGTGCTCACCGGCACGGCGTTCAAGAACAAGGGCGTCCAGCCCCTGCTCGACGCCGTCGTCAAGTACCTTCCGTCGCCGCTCGACATCGACGCCATCAAGGGCCACGCTGTCAACGACGAGGAGAAGGTCATCGAGCGTCAGCCGTCCGACTCCGAGCCGTTCTCCGGTCTGGCCTACAAGATCGCCTCCGACCCGCACCTGGGCAAGCTGATCTATGTCCGCGTCTACTCCGGCAAGCTCGAGGCTGGATCCAGCGTCCTCAACTCGGTGAGCGGGCGCAAGGAGCGCATCGGCAAGGTCTACCAGATGCACGCCAACAAGCGTGAGGAGATCGCGTCGGTCGGCGCCGGCCAGATCGTGGCCGTCATGGGCCTCAAGGACACCAAGACGGGTCACACCCTGTGCGACGCGTCCAACCCGGTGGTCCTCGAGTCGATGACCTTCCCGGCCCCGGTCATCGAGGTCGCCATCGAGCCCAAGACCAAGGGTGACCAGGAGAAGCTGGGTGTCGCCATCCAGCGCCTCTCCGACGAGGACCCGACCTTCACCGTCAAGACGGACGAAGAGACCGGTCAGACCATCATCGCGGGCATGGGCGAGCTCCACCTGGAGATCCTCGTCGACCGGATGAAGCGTGAGTTCCGCGTCGAGGCGACCGTCGGCAAGCCGCAGGTCGCCTACCGCGAGACCATTCGCCAGAAGGTCGCCAACCACTCCTACACGCACAAGAAGCAGACCGGTGGTTCGGGTCAGTTCGCCAAGGTGGTCATCTCCATCGAGCCGAGCATCGACCCCGAGACCGGCCTCGGTGCGGGTTACGAGTTCGCCAACAACGTCTCCGGCGGTCGCGTTCCTCGCGAATACATCCCGTCGGTCGACCAGGGCGCCCAGTCCTCCATGGAGTTCGGCGTTCTCGCCGGCTTCCCGATGGTGGACGTCAAGGTCAGCCTCGAGGACGGCGCCTACCACGACGTCGACTCCTCGGAGCTGGCGTTCAAGATCGCCGGTCAGCAGGCCTTCAAGGAAGCTGCCCGGATGGCAAAGCCCGTGCTGCTGGAGCCGATGTTCGCCGTCGAGGTGACCACGCCCGAGGACTTCCTCGGCACGGTCATCGGTGACATCAACAGCCGTCGCGGTCAGATTCAGGCGCAGGAGGAGCGGCACGGTGACCTCGTGGTCGCGGCCCTCGTCCCGCTGTCTGAGATGTTCGGGTACGTTGGCGACCTGAGGTCCAAGACCTCCGGTCAGGCGTCGTACTCGATGGAGTTTGACTCGTACGCCGAGGTTCCCACGAACGTCGCCGACGAGATCATCAAGAAGGTCCGGGGCGAGTAGTCCCTGACTACCCGCCGGGGGCACTCGGCGTAGCACCCAGCACCACCCCATACGAGTCAAGAAACAACAACAGGAGGAGCCCACAGTGGCTAAGGCGAAGTTCGAGCGGACCAAGCCGCACGTCAACATCGGCACGATTGGTCACATCGACCACGGCAAGACGACGCTGACCGCGGCAATCACCAAGGTGCTGCACGACAAGTTCCCCGACCTCAACGAGGCCTCGGCGTTCGAAGACGTCGACAAGGCTCCCGAGGAGCGTCAGCGCGGCATCACGATCTCGATCTCGCACGTCGAGTACCAGACCGAGAGCCGTCACTACGCGCACGTCGACTGCCCCGGTCACGCCGACTACATCAAGAACATGATCACGGGTGCGGCGCAGATGGACGGCGCCATCCTGGTGGTTGCCGCCACCGACGGTCCCATGCCCCAGACGCGTGAGCACGTGCTGCTCGCCCGCCAGGTCGGCGTGCCCTACATGGTCGTGGCGCTCAACAAGTGCGACATGGTCGACGACGAGGAGCTCATCGAGCTCGTCGAGATGGAGGTGCGCGAGCTCCTCAGCGAGTACGACTTCCCGGGCGACGACATCCCCGTCGTGCGCGTGGCCGCCTACCCGGCGCTCCAGGGCGACGCCAAGTGGGGCGACTCGATCGCCGAGCTCATGCAGGCCGTGGACAGCTACATCCCGCAGCCGGAGCGTGACCTCGACAAGCCGTTCATGATGCCCGTTGAGGACGTCTTCACGATCACCGGTCGTGGCACCGTCATCACCGGTCGTATCGAGCGCGGCATCATCAAGGTCAACGAGGAGGTCGAGATCGTCGGCATCCGCGAGACGTCGGCCAAGACGACCGTGACCGGTGTCGAGATGTTCCGCAAGCTGCTCGACGAGGGCCAGGCCGGTGAGAACGTCGGTCTGCTGCTTCGCGGCACCAAGCGTGAGGACGTCGAGCGCGGCCAGGTCGTCTGCAAGCCCGGGTCGATCACCCCGCACACCGACTTCGAGGCTTCGGTCTACATCCTCTCGAAGGAGGAGGGCGGCCGTCACACGCCGTTCTTCAACAACTACCGTCCGCAGTTCTACTTCCGGACCACGGACGTGACCGGCGTGGTGACCCTCCCCGAGGGCACCGAGATGGTCATGCCCGGCGACAACACCGAAATGAACATCGAGCTGATTCAGCCGATCGCCATGGAGGAAGGCCTCAAGTTCAACATCCGTGAGGGTGGCCGCACCGTCGGCGCTGGCCGCGTCACCAAGATCAACAAGTGACCTCAGGTCACCAGTGATCGACTGATCCGCCTGCAAGGCCCCGGACCCGTGTGGTCCGGGGCCTTGTGCCATTTCGTGGCCCGGCACAATGTGGTGCGTGGGCGCACCGGGGTTCGACGTCGAGACGATCAGCCGGGGCCTCGCCTTCGCCGATGCAGTCGATGACCTCGCAGCTGCTGTCCGGCCCGCGGGGGCGAACGTCGTCGTCGTGGCGCCCCCGGGCACCGGCAAGACCACGGTGGTGCCTGCGGTCCTTGCCGACGCGGTGCGCGGTCGGGTCATCGTCACCCAGCCGCGACGCATCGCCGTCCGGGCAGCGGCGCGGCGGCTTGCCCAGCTCGACCGGACCCAGCTCGGCACCCGGGTCGGATTCAGCGTTCGCGGTGAGCGGGTCCTCGGCCCGGCGGCCCGCGTGGAGTTCGTGACCCCGGGCCTGCTGCTGCGCAGGCTGCTCGCGGACCCGGAGCTCGACGGTGTCTCGGCGGTGGTCCTCGACGAGGTCCACGAACGCCAGCTCGACACCGATCTGCTCCTGGCCCTGCTCGCGGATCTCCGGGCCCTGCGTGAGGACCTGACCGCTGTGGTGATGTCAGCGACCCTGGACGCCGAGCGGTACGCCGATCTCCTCGAGACCACCGGCCGGCCAGCCCGGGTGGTACGGGTCGAGGCTCCTGCCCACCCGTTGACCGTGCGTTGGGAGCCCTGCCCGACGCCCCGCCTCGACGCCCGCGGTGTGAGTCGCGCGTTCCTGGACCACGTCGCGGGAAGCGCCGCACGTGCCCACTCCCAGGAGCTTGCCGCAGACGCAACCACGGATGCGCTGGTGTTCCTACCCGGTGCTGCGGAGGTGGACCATGTGGTCGCGGCGCTCTCCCGCCTTGCCCCGAAGACGGAGGTGCTGGCCCTGCACGGTCGCGTCGACGCCGCGGCCCAGGACCGGGCCATCAGCGGGCGGCGCCACGACCAGCCACCGCGGATCGTGGTCTCCACCGCCCTTGCGGAGTCGTCGCTGACCGTTCCCGGCGTCCGCCTGGTGGTCGACGCCGGGTTGGCCCGTGAGCCGCGAGTGGACCGGGCTCGCGCGATGGCAGGGCTCATCACGCTCGCCTGCTCGAAGGCGACAGCCGTTCAACGGGCTGGCCGTGCGACCCGGCAGGCGCCGGGTGTCGTCGTGCGCTGCTACGAGGAACGCACCCATGCCGGTGCCGCCGACCACCTCACCCCGGAGATCGTGAGCTCGGAGCTGTCCGCGGCGATGCTGCTGCTGGCAGCGTGGGGCACTCCGGGCGGGAACGGCCTCCGCTGGCTCGATCCGCCTCCCGCCGCCGCCGTGGCCGACGCCACGGCCGTCCTCCGTTCGCTGGGAGCCGTCGATGCCGAGGGGCGGATCACCCAGGTCGGCCGACGTCTGGTCGCGATGCCGCTCGATCCGCGGTGGGGAGCGCGTTGCTGGAAGCGGCACGGTCGTACGGCGCCTCCCGTGCCGCCGAGGTCGTCGCTGCTGCATCCGGAGACTTCCGCCCTCGTGGAGGTGACCTCGGTGGGCTGTTGCGTTCGCTGCGAGCGGGACGGCATCCGCAGACGGCTGCCTGGCGTCGCGAGGCGACGAGGTTGGGCCACGTCGCGGCGGGTGAGGCGAAGGCAGCCAGCCTTGCCGGAACGAGTGCAGATGCCTTGGCGCTGGCCGTGGCCACCGCGTGGCCGGAGCGGGTCGCACGCCGCGTCGAGGGCACGACCTACGAGTTGGCCCACGGCACGCGGGCTGCCCTTCCGTCGGACAGCCCGCTGCTGGGGAGGAGTGGCTGGCGGTGGCAGCAGTGGATCGGGCCGAGGGGCGGACCGCGGCCGGCACGGGTGCCGTGATCCGCGCCGCTGTGTCCCTGCCTGACGAGCTCGTGCGCACGTCGCCGCTCCTGAGGGATCGGACGACAGCGGAGTTCGTCGACGGCCGGATACGCGGTCGTCAGGTCCGCAGCCTGGGTGCCATCGTGCTTGCGGTGACACCGGTGCGACTGGGAGCGGCTGAGGGAGGGCAAGCGGTCGCCGAGGCCCTGAACCGTGACGGCCTCGGGATGCTCACCTTCTCTCCGGCAGCCGATGCGTTGCGCCGCCGGTTGGCGTTCCTGCATCGCGAGGTCGCGGCGCCGTGGCCCGCGGTGGACGACGCAGCATTGCTGGGGCGTTGGCAGCAATGGCTGGCACCTGAGCTGCAGCGGCTCGCCGAAGGGGAGTCGGTGGGTCGGCTGGACCTGCTGGATGCCGTACGTCGCCTGCTCCCGTGGCCGGAGGCGGGCAGGCTCGAGGAGCTGGCTCCGGCTGAGCTCCCCGTGCCGTCGGGGCGCCGGGTCCGGGTCCGCTATCCCGGTGTTGGGGAAGGTGGGCCGCCGGTGGTGGAGGTCAAGCTCCAGGAGTGCTTCGGGTTGGCAGTGAGCCCCCGGATCGTCGGGGTGCCGGTGCTCTTCCACCTGCTCTCCCCTGCAGGCCGGCCGGTGGCGGTGACCGACGACCTCGCCAGCTTCTGGTCGGGCGCCTACGCGCAGGTGCGCGCCGAGATGCGGGGACGTTATCCGAGGCATCCGTGGCCCGAGGACCCGTGGACCTCGCCGGCCACCCGGGGCACCAAGCATCCACGGGGCTCCAGAGGCGGCTGAAGCGCCCGGGTACTCCGGCCGTAGGCTTGACCGGTGAGTTCCCCTGAGTTGTCCGCCGCTGGAGTCGAGAAGGCTGCCGCCGTGCTGGCCCCGGTGGTGCACCGCACCCCGCTCGAGCACAGCCCCCGTCTCTCCGAGATCGTCGGGGCCTCCGTCGTGCTGAAACGGGAGAACCGCCAGATCGCGCGCTCCTACAAGGTGCGTGGCGCCTACCACTTCATCAGTGGGCTGTCCGAGGCGGAGCAGGCACGCGGCGTGGTGTGCGCCAGCGCCGGCAACCACGGTCAGGGTGTCGCGTGGAGCTGCGCGCGTCTCGGGCTCCGCGGACGTGTCTACGTGCCCGGCAACACCCCTCGACAGAAGCGTCAGCGCATCCTCGCGCTGGGCGAGGGCGCCGTCGAGCTCGTCGTCGCCGGCAGCTCCTACGACGAGGCCGGTGCCGCAGCACTGGCCGATGCCGAGAAGTCCGGTGCGGTGTTCGTGCATCCCTTCGACGACGCCCGGACCATCTTGGGGCAGGGCAGCGTCGCCGTCGAGTTCATGCAGCAGGCCGAGAAGCCGGTCCACACCGTCGTCGTCCCCGTGGGCGGCGGTGGTCTCCTCTCCGGCATCGCGCTGTGGCTGAAGGAGCGCCACCCCGACGTACGCATCGTCGGTGTGGAGCCCGCAGGAGCCGCAAGCATGCAGGCGGCGATCGCTGCCGGCGCTCCGGTCGCACTGCCGGGTGTGGACACCTTCGTCGACGGCGCGGCGGTCGCCAAGGTGGGAGCGCTGACCTTCCCGCTGGTGCGAGACCTCGTCGACGAGGTCATGTCGGTGGCCGAGGGCGCGGTGTGCACCGAGATGCTGGAGCTCTACCAGGTGGAGGGCATCATCGCCGAGCCGGCCGGTGCGCTGGCCACCACCGCGGCCAAGACCCTCGCCGGCACGATCCCCGCCGACCAGGCGGTCGTCTGCATCGTCTCGGGTGGCAACAACGACGTCAGCCGCTACGCCGAGATCGTCGAGCGCTCCCTCATCCACGAGGGCCTGCGCCACTACTTCCTCGTCACCTTCCCCCAGGAGCCCGGCGCCTTGCGGCACTTCCTCGACGACGTCCTCAGCGAGGGAGAGGACATCGTGGTCTTCGAATACGTGAAGAAGAACAACCGGGAGACCGGCCCGGCAATGGTCGGCATCGAGCTCGAGGAGGCATCCGGTCTCGGTCCCCTCCTGGAGCGGATGGATGCCAGCCCCCTGCAGATCGAACAGGTGCCGCCGGGGTCACCGCTGTTCACCTTCCTGGCCTGAAGCATTCCGGCGCCCTGGCCTAGACTCGACCCTCGTGTCCGAACAACTGCCGCCCGCGCGTCCGCACCTGAAGTTCACCGACGACGGTCGCCGGATGCGTGAGGTCCTGAGCTACTCGCGGCGGGGCAGCCGGTTCACCCCTCGTCAGCAGGAGGCCTGGGACGCCTACGCCGACCGCTACGTCATCGCCGATGAAGCGGTCGACGCGCCGGGTTTCTCGCTCCAGGGCTCCTTCGACTCCGAGCAGCCCCTCATCGTCGAGATCGGTTGCGGGATCGGTGAGGCGACGGCAGCGCTGGCAGCTGCGCGCCCGACGTACAACATCTTGGGCCTGGAGGTCTGGCGGCCCGGCGTCGCCGACTGCGTGGGGCGCTTCGGTGAGCTCGGCCTCGACAACGTGCGCATGTGCAGCGTCGACGCGGTCTGGATCATGGAGCACCTGATCGGTGACGGGCAGCTCGAGGAGTTGTGGACGTTCTTCCCCGACCCCTGGCCCAAGAAGCGCCATCACAAGCGCCGCCTCGTCACCGGTTCGTTCGCCGCCCTCGTCGCAGGCCGGCTCCGGCCGGGAGGGAGTGGCGCCTGGCGACCGACTGGGCCGACTACGCCGGGCAGATGCAGGAGGTCCTCGACGCCGAGCCCGCCCTCTCCGGAGGCGCGGTGCCGCGCTGGGAGGACCGGCCGGTGACTCGTTTCGAGCGCAAGGGTGTGGCTGCGGGGCGCGACATCACCGACCTGCGCTACCGACGCGACTGACGTCACGTCGGCGCCCGTTCAACCGATTTGGTGATGACCCAGATCTCTGCCAAGATGGTCCGGTTGCCTCGGCGGGTCGCCGAGTGCGCTGACAACTTGACCACTGAATCGCGTCTCCTGCAGGTGCCACCGTGGTTTGCCGTCTGTGCACTGCCCTGAGAGATCAGGGGAGACCCGATTCCATCTGACCAACTCGTCAGATGCCGTCAACCACAACTGCTAGGCCCGGCGAGCCCGCGTTTGTCCGAAACTGGACGACACGCCCGACCGCGGGGGTCGGCCGGAGGCCCGGATGTGGTGGACAGGGAAGCAAGAGCGGTCAGGTTCACCCGGATCTGGTCGAGACAAGGAAGGTATGCGGTGCCCGGCAGCGGGCCGGACACGAACGAAGAGGACGAGAGAGACCTATGGCGGGACAGAAGATCCGCATCAGGCTCAAGGCCTATGACCACGAGGTGATCGACACCTCGGCGCGGAAGATCGTTGACACTGTCACCCGCACGGGTGCCAAGGTGGCTGGCCCTGTGCCGTTGCCGACCGAGAAGAACGTCTACTGCGTCATCCGCTCGCCCCACAAGTACAAGGACTCCCGCGAGCACTTCGAGATGCGCACTCACAAGCGTCTCATCGACATCATTGACCCCACGCCGAAGACCGTCGACTCGCTCATGCGTCTCGACCTGCCTGCTGGCGTCGACATCGAGATCAAGCTCTGAGGTAGATCGAGATGACTTTCGAACACAACGTAAAGGGCCTGCTCGGCACCAAGGTGGGCATGACCCAGACCTGGGATGCCGACAACCGCGTCATTCCCGTGACCGTGATCGCCGCCGGCACCAATGTGGTGACCCAGGTGCGCCTCCCCGAGACCGACGGCTACAACGCCATCCAGGTCGGTTTCGGTGACATCGAGGCTCGCAAGGTGACCAAGCCGCTCGGTGGCCACTTCACCAAGGCCGGCGTCACGCCGCGTCGCCACGTCGTCGAGATCCGTACCGCTGACGCGGGCAGTTACTCCGTGGGCCAGGAACTGAGCCCCGAGCTGTTCGCCGCGGGCGACCCGATCGACGTCACCGGCACCAGCAAGGGCAAGGGTTTCGCCGGCGTCATGAAGCGTCACGGCTTCGCCGGCGTCTCCGCTTCCCACGGTGCCCACCGCAACCACCGCAAGCCCGGCTCCATCGGCGCGTGCGCCACGCCGGGTCGCGTCTTCAAGGGCATGCGGATGGCCGGCCAGATGGGTGGCGACACCGTCACCACGCAGAACGTGACGGTTCACGCCGTCGACGCCGAGAAGGGCCTGATCCTGCTCAAGGGCGCCGTCCCCGGCCCCCGTGGCAGCCTCGTGGTTCTCCGCTCGGCAGTGAAGAAGGAGGCCGCCAAGTGAGCGACGTCAAGAAGGCGGCCGTCGAGCTGCCGTCCGAGATCTTCGATGTCGAGGTCAACGTCCCGTTGATCCACCAGGTCGTCGTGGCCCAGCTGGCTGCTGCTCGTCAGGGCACGCACTCCACCAAGACGCGGGCCGACGTCCGCGGTGGTGGTCGCAAGCCCTACAAGCAGAAGGGCACCGGCCGCGCCCGTCAGGGTTCGACCCGGGCGCCGCAGTTCGCCGGCGGTGGCATCGTCCACGGTCCGCAGCCGCGCAGCTACGACCAGCGCACGCCCAAGAAGATGAAGGCTGCCGCCCTGAAGGGTGCCCTCTCCGACCGCGCCCGCAACGACCGCGTCCACGTGGTCGAGGCGCTCGTGGCGGGGAGAAGCCCTCCACCCGGGCCGGCATCGCCGCGCTCACCTCGCTCAGCGACCGGACCAACTTCCTGGTTGTCCTCGAGCGTGGCGACAACGTCACCTGGCTCTCGCTGCGCAACGCCCCGAGCGTGCACATCGTGGCCGTCGACCAGCTCAACACCTACGACGTGCTTCGTGCCGACGACGTGGTGTTCACCCAGGGTGCCTACGACGCGTTCGTGTCCAAGGGCGCCAACAACGCAGAGGAGAGCGGCAAGTGAGCGCCCTGCAGAAGGACCCCCGCGACATCCTGATCGCGCCGGTCGTGTCCGAGAAGAGCTACGGCCTCCTCGACGCCAACAAGTACACCTTCGTCGTGCGTCCCGACGCCAACAAGACCGAGATCAAGATCGCGGTCGAGCGGGTCTTCAACGTGAAGGTGACGTCGGTCAACACGATCAACCGTCAGGGCAAGACCCGTCGTACCCGCAACGGCCTCGGCAAGCGTGCCAACACCAAGCGCGCCATCGTGAGCCTGGCCGACGGTGACCGCATCGACATCTTCGGAGGCAACTGATGGCTATCCGCAAGTACAAGCCGACCACGCCGGGTCGCCGCGGCTCGTCCGTTGCCGACTTCGTCGAGATCACCCGGACCACGCCTGAGAAGTCGCTGACCCGTCCGCTTCCCAAGACCGGCGGACGCAACAACCAGGGCCGGATCACCACTCGGCACCACGGTGGCGGGCACAAGCGTGCCTACCGGATCATCGACTTCCGTCGCTACGACAAGGACGGCGTGCCGGCCAAGGTCGCGCACATCGAGTACGACCCCAACCGCACGGCTCGCATCGCGCTGCTGCACTACGCCGACGGCGAGAAGCGCTACATCATCGCCCCCAAGGGTCTGACCCAGGGCACTCCGGTCGAGGCCGGCGTGGGCGCTGACATCAAGCCCGGCAACAACCTGCCGCTGCGCAACATCCCCGTGGGTACGACGATCCACTGCGTCGAGCTCCGTCCGGGTGGCGGCGCGAAGATCGCGCGTTCCGCAGGCATCAGCGCACAGCTGGTCGCCAAGGAGGGCTCCCGCGCCACACTGCGCATGCCGTCCGGCGAGATGCGCTACGTGGACGTGCGTTGCCGCGCCACGGTGGGCGAGGTCGGCAACGCCGAGCAGTCCAACATCAACTGGGGCAAGGCCGGCCGGATGCGCTGGAAGGGCCGCCGTCCCACCGTCCGTGGTGTCGTCATGAACCCGGTCGACCACCCGCACGGTGGTGGTGAGGGCAAGACGTCCGGTGGACGTCACCCCGTGTCCCCCTGGGGCCAGGCCGAGGGCCGTACGCGCAAGCGCAAGGCCTCCGACTCCCAGATCATTCGTCGCCGCAAGTCCGGCAAGGGTAGGAAGTAACCGACTATGCCTCGCAGCCTGAAGAAGGGTCCCTTCGTCGACGACCACCTCATCAAGAAGGTGGACGCCGAGAACGAGAAGGGCTCGCACAACGTCATCAAGACCTGGTCGCGCCGTTCCATGATCGTCCCGGCCATGATCGGCCACACGATCGCCGTGCACGATGGTCGCAAGCACGTTCCCGTCTTCGTCTCCGACTCCATGGTCGGTCACAAGCTCGGCGAATTCGCTCCCACCCGCACCTACCGCGGGCACGTGAAGGAAGACCGGAAGGGTCGCCGTCGCTGATGCGGCGCGCGACGACTAGGAAACTGGAGATTACGAGCAAATGAGCGTTACAGAGCGCCGGCGCACCAGCGCCCGCCGCGAGTCGCTGCTCGGCGACCAGCCGGGAGCCTTTGCGACCGCCCGCTTCGTGCGGATCACCCCGATGAAGGCCCGCCGTGTCATCGACATGGTCCGTGGCCTCCCCGTGGACGACGCCCGCGCCCTCCTGCAGTTCGCCCCCAGGCGGCCGCGGAGACGGTGCTGAAGGTGCTGGAGAGCGCCATCGCCAACGCGTCCACGACCGAGGGCCTGGCCGAGGGCGACCTTGTCGTCTCGGTGGCTCGCGTCGATGAAGGCCCGACGATGAAGCGCTGGCGCCCCCGGGCCCAGGGCCGGGCCACCCGGATCAACAAGCGCACCAGCCACATCACGCTGGTCGTCCAGCCGGCCGATGCTGTCGCCACCAAGAACGGAAAGGGTGCCTGATGGGCCAGAAGATCAACCCGACCGGTTTCCGGATGGGCATCTCGACGGACCACCGCAGCCGGTGGTACGCCGACAAGCTCTACAAGGCCTACGTCGGTGAAGACGTCGCCATCCGCAAGCTGCTGTCCAAGGGCATGGAGCGTGCCGGAATCTCCCGCGTGGAGATCGAGCGGACCCGGGACCGCGTGCGGGTGGACATCCACACCGCTCGTCCGGGCATCGTCATCGGTCGCCGCGGCGCCGAGGCCGACCGCATCCGCACCGAGCTCGAGAAGCTCACCGGCAAGCAGGTCCAGCTGAACATCCTCGAGGTCAAGAACCCCGAGGTCGACGCCCAGCTCGTTGCCCAGGGTGTTGCCGAGCAGCTGTCCGGCCGCGTGCAGTTCCGCCGCGCCATGCGCAAGGCCATCCAGACCTCGATGCGTTCCGGTGCCAAGGGCATCCGGATCCAGTGCTCGGGCCGCCTCAACGGCGCCGAGATGTCGCGCACCGAGTTCTACCGCGAAGGCCGCGTCCCGCTGCACACGCTGCGTGCCGACATCGACTACGGCTTCTACGAGGCCCGCACGACCTTCGGCCGGATCGGCGTGAAGGTCTGGATCTACAAGGGCGAGGTTGCGGGCACCCGCGCCGAGCGTGAGGCCCAGGCCGCCGCTCGTGCCGGTGCTCCCGGACGTGGCGGCCGTGGTGGCCGTGGCGACCGTCCCGCTCGTGGCAACCGGGGTGACCGTCCGGCTCGCGGCAACCGCGACGCCGGCCGCTCCGAGGCGCCCGCCGAGAACACTGAGGCCGCAGCCCCCGAGGCCGCTGCCAGCAATGCCGGTCAGGAGGGCTGAGCACCATGTTGATGCCCCGTCGTGTCAAGCACCGCAAGCAGCACCACCCCAAGCGCCGCGGTGCGGCCAAGGGTGGCACCAGCCTCGCGTTCGGTGACTTCGGGATCCAGGCGGTGGAGGGTCACTACGTGACCAACCGCCAGATCGAGTCGGCGCGTATCGCGATGACCCGTCACATCAAGCGTGGCGGAAAGGTCTGGATCAACATCTACCCGGACCGTCCCCTCACCAAGAAGCCTGCCGAGACCCGCATGGGTTCCGGTAAGGGTTCGCCCGAGTGGTGGGTGGCCAACGTCAAGCCCGGCCGAATCATGTTCGAACTTTCCGGTGTCGATGAGGACGTGGCCCGTGAGGCCATGCGTCGTGCGATGCACAAGCTCCCGATGAAGTGCCGCTTCGTCACCCGCGAGGCAGGTGAATTCTGATGAGCAGCAAGACCAACTCCGCACACGAGCTCGACCAGCTGAACAACGGTGATCTGGAGAAGAAGCTCAGCGAGGCCAAGGCCGAGCTCTTCAACCTCCGGTTCCAGTCCGCCACCGGCCAGTTGGACAACAACAGCCGACTGCGCACCGTCAAGAAGGACATTGCGCGGATCTACACCGTGATCAACGAGCGCAAGCTGGGCATCCGCAGCAATGCGGAGGCTACCGAGAAGGACGACGCATGAGCGAGAACACTGAGCGCAACGCCCGCAAGGTCCGCGAGGGCCTGGTCGTCAGCGACAAGATGGACAAGACCGTGGTGGTCACTGTTGAGGACCGCGTCAAGCACGCCCTCTACGGCAAGGTCCTGCGCCGCAACACCAAGTTCAAGGCTCACGACGAGCAGAACCAGTGCGGCGTCGGCGACCGGGTCCTGATCATGGAGACCCGGCCGCTGTCGGCCACCAAGCGCTGGCGCGTCGTCGAGATCCTCGAAAAGGCCAAGTGACCCGGCCAGCAGGCCATCCGTCGTGCGGCCCGTGAGGGCCGACTTTCAACACAACTAGTTCGGCAAGGCTTCGCACCGTGAGGGGCGAAGAACCAGCTCGACAACCAGGAGACAATCGATGATCCAGCAGGAGTCGCGACTCAAGGTCGCCGACAACACCGGTGCGAAGGAAATCCTTTGCATCCGTGTGCTCGGTGGCTCGGGTCGGCGCTACGCCGGTATCGGCGACGTCATCGTCGCCACCGTCAAGGATGCGATCCCCGGTGGCAACGTCAAGAAGGGTGACGTCGTCAAGGCCGTCGTCGTTCGTACCAAGAAGGAGCGCCGTCGTCAGGACGGTTCCTACATCAGTTTCGACGAGAACGCCGCCGTGATCCTCAAGAACGACGGGGAGCCGCGTGGCACCCGCATCTTCGGCCCGGTGGGCCGTGAGCTGCGAGAGAAGAAGTTCATGAAGATCATTTCCTTGGCCCCGGAGGTGCTGTGATGACCGCGGCCAACAAGATCAACATCAAGAAGGGCGACACCGTCAAGGTGATCGCTGGCAAGGACAAGGGCGCCGAGGGCAAGGTCATCGCCGTACTCCGCGAGGAGTCGCGCGTGATCGTCGAGGGCGTGAACCGGATCAAGAAGCACGAGAAGGTCGTGAACACCGGCAGTGGCAACACTGGCGGGATCGTGACCACCGAGGCTCCGATCCACGTTTCCAACGTGATGCTCGTCGAGGGTGACGGCGTCACCCGCGTCGGCTTCCGTCGGGACGAGGTCACCAAGCGTCGCGCCGACGGGTCCACCTACACCGCCCAGCGCAGCGTTCGCGTCTCGCGCAAGTCGGGCAAGGAGATCTGAGATGAGCGACACCAAGACCGCGCCGCGGCTCAAGACCCGCTACCGCGAGGAGATCCTCCCCGCGCTGCAGGCCGAGTTCGAGTTCGCCAACGTCATGCAGGTCCCCGGCCTGGTGAAGATCGTCGTCAACATGGGTGTGGGCGAGGCTGCTCGCGACTCCAAGCTGATCGACGGTGCCATCCGCGACCTGACTGCGATCACCGGTCAGAAGCCGCAGGTCACCAAGGCCCGCAAGTCCATCGCGCAGTTCAAGCTGCGTGAGGGCATGCCGATCGGTGCGCACGTCACGCTGCGCGGCGACCGGATGTGGGAGTTCCTGGACCGCCTGCTGAGCCTGGCGCTGCCGCGGATCCGCGACTTCCGCGGCCTCAACGGCAACCAGTTCGACGGCCGGGGCAACTACACCTTCGGTCTCACCGAGCAGGTCATGTTCCACGAGATCGACCAGGACAAGATCGACCGCTCGCGGGGTATGGACATCACGGTCGTCACCACGGCCACCAATGACGCCGAGGGCCGCGCGCTGCTGAAGCAGCTCGGCTTCCCGTTCAAGGAGCAGTGAGAGAAAGCCATGGCGAAGACCGCACTGAAAGTCAAGGCCGCTCGCAAGCCGAAGTTTGCTGTCCGGGGTTACACCCGTTGCCAGCGCTGCGGCCGTCCCAAGGCCGTCTACCGCAAGTTCGGCCTGTGCCGGATCTGCCTGCGGGAGATGGCTCACCGGGGCGAGCTCCCCGGTGTGACGAAGTCCTCCTGGTAATGACCTCGATCGGTGGGCGCCCCCGGGTGTCCCACCGGTCACACCATCCGCAACGATCGCTGAAGGTCGTCTCCTCGAGCGAGGGACGAAACCACGGTGGGAAAGGGCCACTCGGCCATGACGATGACTGACCCCATCGCAGACATGCTCACTCGTCTGCGTAACGCCAACCAGGCGTACCACGACACGGTTGCCATGCCGTTCAGCAAGCTGAAGGCAGGCGTCGCTGAAATCCTCCAGCAGGAGGGTTACATCACCGACTACAACGTGAAGGACAACGTCGACGACGCCGGCGAGCCGGCTGTCGGCAAGACGCTGACCATCACCCTCAAGTACGGCCGCACCCGGGAGCGTTCCATCGCCGGGCTGCGCCGTATCAGCAAGCCCGGCCTCCGGGTCTACGCCAAGCACACGGGACTTCCCAAGGTGCTTGGCGGACTGGGCGTGGCGATCATCTCCACGAGCCAGGGCTTGCTCACCGACCGTCAGGCGAACCAGAAGGGCGTGGGCGGCGAAGTCCTCGCCTACGTCTGGTAATCGCACCGCCGAGACCAGAAAGGAAGAGAAGCATGTCGCGTATTGGCAAGCTCCCCATCGCGGTCCCGTCGGGCGTCGACGTCCAGATCGTCGACGGACTGGTGACCGTGAAGGGGCCCAAGGGCACCCTCAACCACCAGGTTGCGAGCCCGATTGTTGTCGAGCGGTCCGATGAGGGCACGCTCGAGGTCAAGCGTCCGGACGACGAGCGTGAGAGCCGCTCGCTGCACGGCCTGACCCGCACCCTGATCAACAACATGGTCGTGGGCGTCACCGACGGCTTCGAGAAGAAGCTCGAGATCGTCGGCGTCGGTTACCGCGTCCTGTCCAAGGGGCCGGCCGAGCTGGAGTTCCAGCTGGGTTACTCCCACCCGATCCACCTCAAGGCTCCCGAGGGCATCACGTTCAGCGTGGAGAGCCCGACGAAGCTCGCGGTGGCGGGGATCGACAAGCAGCTGGTCGGCGAGGTCGCAGCCAACATCCGCAAGCTGCGCAAGCCTGAGCCCTACAAGGGCAAGGGCGTTCGCTACGCGGGTGAGCACATCCGCCGCAAGGTCGGAAAGGCTGGTAAGTGATCATGGCGATCTCGCTGTCGAACAACAAGCACACCGCTGCTCGTACCAAGTCGCGCCTGCGTCGTCAGGTCCGTGGTCGCAAGAAGCTCCACGGCACTGCCGAGCGTCCGCGTCTGGTCGTCACCCGTTCTGCACGGCACATCACCGTGCAGGTCGTGGACGACCTGGTCGGCAAGACCCTCGTGTCTGCCTCGACCATGGAGACCGAACTGCGGTCCGATTCCGGAGACAAGTCCGAGAAGGCGAAGAAGGTGGGCTCCCTCGTGGCTGCCCGTGCCAAGGAAGCCGGTGTCTCGGCGGTCGTCTTCGACCGGGCCGGAAACAAGTATCACGGTCGCATCGCGGCCCTGGCAGATGGCGCCCGCGAGGGCGGCCTGACGTTCTGATCGCGAAGACGAGCAAGAGAGAGTAGGGAAGTTCTCATGAGCGGAGCCCAGCGCGGACAGCGCGCCGGAGGCGAGCGCCAGGGAGGCGACCGCCGCGGACGCGACGGTCGTAACCAGGGTGCGGACAAGACCGCGTACATCGAGCGCGTCGTCACGATCAACCGCGTTGCCAAGGTCGTGAAGGGTGGTCGTCGCTTCAGCTTCACCGCCCTGGTCGTCGTCGGTGACGGAGACGGTCTGGTCGGTGTCGGTTACGGCAAGGCCAAGGAGGTGCCCGCGGCGATCGCCAAGGGTGTCGAAGAGGCCAAGAAGCACTTCTTCAAGGTGCCCCGGATCCAGGGCACCATCCCGCACCCGGTGCAGGGAGAGAAGGCTGCCGGTGTGGTCATGCTGCGCCCGGCGGCGCCCGGTACCGGTGTGATCGCCGGTGGTCCGGTGCGTGCCGTCCTCGAGTGCGCCGGCATCCACGACATCCTGAGCAAGTCGCTCGGGTCGTCCAACCAGATCAACATCGTGCACGCCACGGTGGAGGCCCTGAAGATGCTCGAAGAGCCCGAGGCCGTTGCGGCCCGTCGTGGCCTGCCCGTCGAGGCAGTCACGCCGGCCGCGCTGCTCAAGGCTCGCGCGGAGGTGGCTCAGTGATGGCCCGCCTCAAGGTCGAGCAGAAGAAGAGCACCATCGGGTGCAAGCAGAACCAGCGCGACACCATGCGCTCGCTGGGTCTCAAGCGCATCGGTGACGTGGTCGTCAAGGAGGACCGTCCGGAGATCCGGGGCATGGTCCACACGATCCGCCACCTGGTGGCGGTCGAGGTCATCGAGGGAGACAACTGACATGACTCTCAAGCTTCACCACCTGCGCCCCGCGCCCGGAGCCAAGACCGCCAAGACCCGTGTGGGTCGCGGTGAGGGCTCCAAGGGCAAGACGGCTGGTCGTGGTACCAAGGGCACCAAGGCCCGGTACCAGGTCCCGGCCGCCTTCGAGGGTGGCCAGATGCCGCTGCACATGCGGCTCCCGAAGCTCAAGGGCTTCAAGAACCCGTTCAAGGTCGAGTTCCAGGTCGTGAACCTGGACAAGCTCGGCGTGCTGTTCCCCGAGGGTGGCACCGTCACCGTCGAGGACCTGGTCGCGAAGGGTGCCGTCCGCGACGGCCACCCGGTCAAGGTCCTCGGTCAGGGCGAGATCTCCGTGGCAGTGCAGGTGAGCGCCAACGCGTTCTCCGGCACCGCCAAGGAGAAGATCGAAGCCGCCGGCGGCACCGTCACGGTGCTCTGAGGACAACGAGCCTCATCTTGATCCGGAACCGCTGGGGCGCGGTGCACGTGCGCGAGCACGTGTCACCGCGCCCCAGCGGCGTCCCCGGACGCACCTGTTCGACCGCCTGTTAGGCTTCCCCGAGCCTGCACCCGGCTCCGCCGTGCGGGCTTTCCCGTGCTTGACGAAAGAGGACCCACGTGCTGAGCGCGTTTGCCAACGCTTTCCGGACTCCGGACCTGCGACGCAAGTTGCTGTTCGTGCTGGGAATCATCATCATTTTCCGGTTCGGTTCGCAGTTCCCGGCCCCTGGTGTGCACGTTGCCAACGTGCAGTCGTGCATCAGCGGCATCGAGGACAGCAACAGCGTCTACAACCTGATCAACCTGTTCTCAGGTGGTGCGCTGCTGCAGTTGACCGTGTTCGCGCTCGGCATCATGCCGTACATCACGGCGTCGATCATCCTGCAGCTCCTGGTGGTGGTCATCCCACGCCTGGAAGCCCTCAAGAAGGAGGGCCAGGCGGGTCAGGCGAAGATCACGCAGTACACGCGTTACCTGACGCTGGGCCTCGCCGTCCTCCAGGCGACCGGCATCATCGCGCTGGCTCGCTCGGGTCAGCTGCTGGTCGGTTGCGACAAGGACCTCCTCCACAACGACAGCATCAGCCTGTTCCTGGTGATGGTCCTGACCATGACCGCCGGAACCGTCGTCATCATGTGGCTCGGTGAGCTGATCACCGAGCGGGGCGTCGGCAACGGCATGTCGATCCTCATCTTCGCCCAGGTCGTGGCGACCTTCCCGTCCGCCCTGTGGCAGGTGCAGTCCACCAAGGGCTGGGTCACCTTCGGCATCGTGATGGTGATCGGCCTGCTCCTCGTGGCTGCCGTGGTCTTCATCGAGCAGGCGCAACGCCGGATCCCGGTGCAGTACGCACGCCGGATGGTCGGACGCAAGATGTTCGGTGGCAACTCCACCTACATCCCCTTGAAGGTCAACCAGGCGGGCATCATCCCCGTCATCTTCGCCTCGTCGTTGATGTATCTCCCGGCGATGGCGGTGCAGTTCAACCAGAACCGCGATCCCCAGCCGAAGTGGGTGGGCTTCCTCAACGACTACTTCGTTGACGGTGGTCACCCCGTCTACATGGCTGTCTACTTCGCACTCATCATCTTCTTCACCTACTTCTACGTGTCCATCACCTTCGATACCCACGAGGTCGCGGACAACATGAAGAAGTACGGAGGCTTCATCCCCGGGATCCGGGCTGGCAAGCCGACCGAGGACTACCTGTCCTACGTGCTCTCCCGGATCACCGCTCCCGGAGCGCTCTACCTCGGTCTTCTCTCACTGGTTCCGTTGATCGCCTTCGCGCTCATCAACGCCAACCAGAACTTCCCCTTCGGCGGTACCTCCATCCTCATCATGGTGGGCGTTGCGCTGGACACGGTGAAGCAGATTGAAAGCCAGCTCCAGCAGCGCAACTATGAAGGGTTCCTCCGCTGATGCGACTCATCCTGATGGGCCCCCGGGCGCCGGTAAGGGCACCCAGGCCAAGGTCATCGCCACGCACTTCCACATCCCCGCCATCTCCACGGGCGACATCTTCCGAGCCAACGTGGCCGGCAAGACGCCGCTCGGTGTCGAGGCGCAGCGCTACATGGATGCCGGTGAGTACGTCCCTGACCAGGTGACGAACGCGATGGTCCGTGACCGGCTCAACCTGCAGGACGCCGAGGGTGGCTTCCTTCTCGACGGCTACCCGCGCACCCTTGCGCAGGTCCAGGAGCTTGACTCCATGCTGGACGATCTGGACAGCTCCCTCGATGCTGTCGTCGTGCTGACGGCCGAACTCGACGAGCTCGTGCAGCGTCTGCTCCAGCGCGCCCACGTCGAAGGCCGCGCCGACGACACCGAAGAGGTCATTCGGCGCCGCCAGCAGGTCTACGCCGAGCAGACGGAGCCGCTGATCGCGGTCTACCGCGAGCGCGGCCTGCTCGTCGAGGTCGACGGCATGGGTGAGATCGACGCAGTCACCCATCGCATCTTCGACTCGCTCGAACAGCCTGCCTGAGCGCATGTTCGGTTCCCGCCGTGTCGAGCTGAAGACGCCCGAGCAGATCGCGCTCATGCGAGTGGCCGGTCTGCTCGTGGGGGAGACGCTCGAGTTGCTGCGTGGCGCCGTCCAGCCAGGGATCACCACCGCCGAGCTGGACGCGCTCGCCGAGGACAACATCCGCTCGGCCGGAGGCGTTCCCTCGTTCAAGGGCTACAGCGAGCCACCGTTCCCGGCCACGATCTGTGCCTCGGTCAATGACGAGGTCGTCCACGGCATCCCCGGTGACCGGGTGCTGGCCGAGGGCGACGTCATCTCCATCGACTGCGGCGCGATCGTCGAGGGCTGGCACGGTGACGCTGCCATCACCGTGGCGGTCGGGGAGGTCCGGCCCGAGGTGGCCGAGCTGCTCCGGGTGACCGAGGAGTCGTTGTGGCACGGGATGGGCGCGGCGAAGCTGGGCGGCAAGGTCAGCGACATCTCCCATGCCGTCGAGAGTTACGTGCGCAGCCAGGGTGACTACGGGATCCTCGAGGACTACACGGGTCACGGCATCGGTAGTGAGATGCACCAGCCGCCAGACGTCCCCAACTACGGCCGTCCCGGCCGCGGCCCCAAGCTGGTACGCGGCCTGGCCCTGGCCGTCGAACCCATGGTCACCTTGGGCACGAAGAAGACCGAGCTCCTCGAGGACGACTGGACCGTGGTCACCGCGGACGAGAGCTGGTCGGCCCACTTCGAGCACACCTTCACCCTCACGCCGGACGGCGCCTGGGTGTTGACCGCCCTCGACGGCGGCAAGGCCCGCCTCGCGGAGTTGGGCGTGCCGTACGGCGGTCACTGACTGCCGTCATGACGTGAGAGAGGCGCTGCACCCGATCGGGTGCAGCGCCTCTTCCACGTGTCAGCGACCGGTGCTCACTTCTTCTTGATCTTCACGGCCTTGGTCTTGACGGCCTTGTTCTTCCAGCCGGTCTTGGTAGCGGTGACCTTGACCCTGAGCTTCTTGCCCTGGTCCTTCTTGGTGGCCTTGTACTTGGCCTTGGTGGCCTTCTTGATGGCCTTGCCGTTGCGCAGCCACTGGTACTTCACCTGCACCGAGGTGTTCCACGCGCCCTGGGTGACCTTGAGTGTCTTGCCGACCTTGGTCTTGCCCGTGATCACGGGCTTCTTCTTGCTCTTGATCTGCTGGTGCACCGGAGCCGGCTCCTCTGGTGCACCGCTCACCTCGAACTCCCCGGCGACGACGACGTTGCGGGTGATGTCGGCACCCTCCTGCAACTGCTGGCCGCTCCAGAGCCGGACCCGGTAGGTCTTGTCGCCGAAAGCGACGGTCGAGCCGTCAGGACCTGTCGTGGTGCCGTCCGGAAGCCGTACATCGACACTGAAGTCGCCGGGAGCGCTGAAGGCCGCAGAAGGAACCAGCCCCCAGATGCGCGCATTGCCGTGCGGCTGGTGTGCCGGCAGGTGTTGGGCAGCGACGATCGCCGAGGTGCCGGCCTCTTCGATCACGATGCCGACCGTCGAGGATGCCGTGCCAGCACGGTTGGTCCAGCCCGTCCCGGACACGCTGATCGTGTCCCCGGGCGCCTCCGCGCCAGAGGCGTCGAGGTGAGCGGTGTAACTGGTGACGGTGCTGAAGATCGTGCAGACGGTGGTCACCGGCTGATTGTCGAGAAGGTTGATGGTGTGCTCGCCGCCCTCGGTGGCCTTGCCGTCCTTCTGGAAGCGGGGGACCAGCACGGGCTCGGAAGTGAACGAGCCGTCGTTCCCGACCAGGATGCGGGTCCGGGTCGCCTCTGCGACGTTCTCGTCCGGGTCGGCCCCCAGCTGGCCGTAGGCGTCGTGATCCATCTTGACAGCCAGCCTCTGGCCGGGGGTGAAGCCGTGCCCTGACAGGTGTAGTTCCTCGCCCGGTACGACAGCGATTGCCTCGTCGACGGTCAGCACGGCCGTGCTTGGGTTCGGATCGTTGCAGGTGGCGGCTTGCGCCGACTGGATGCCGGGGCCCACAGGGGCCAGGAGCGCGAACAGGACGGCGCCGGCAGTCAGGAGGACGGCCGGTCGCGGGTGGTGGAGTGCCATGGATTCCTCAGGTCTGGGCGATGCGGTGGGCCGAAGAGCGAGCCAGGGGCGGCCTCCTGGTCTTGGGGCCGCCCCTGGCGGGTGTCATGCGTACGGCAGGTGCGTCACTTCTTCTTGATCTTCACGGCCTTGGTGGTGATCGACTTGCTCTTCCAACCGGCCTTGGTCGCGGTGACCTTGACCTTCAGCTTCTTGGCCTTGTCCTTCTTGGTGGCCTTGTAGGTGGCCTTGGTGGCGCCCTTGATGGCCTTGCCGTTGCGCAGCCACTGGTACTGCACCTTGACCGAGGTGTTCCACGTGCCCTTGGTGACCTTCAGCTTCCTCCCGACCTTGGTCTTGCCCTTGATGACGGGCTTCTTCTTGCTCTTGATCTGCTGCGCGACCGGCGTCACCGGCGACGCGTCGACGCTGAAGGGCAGCTGGATCGAGCGCCCGGTGTCGCCGGTGGCCAATGAGCCAGTCAGGAAGCGGAACGTGTGATCGCCGGCGTTGAAGGCCGGGTCGGAGCCGTTGGCACCGCTCGTGGTGCCGTCGGGCAGTTGGAGGTCGACGCTGAAGGTGCCGTCGGCGTCGGCGTCGATGGTGGCCCAGGTCGTGGCATCGGGGCCGCGTCCGGGGATCTCGATGATATCGGTGACGCGGCTGAAGCCGCCATCGTCGATCTTGACCCCGAGGGTGGAACCGGCGGTGCCGTCCTTGGTGAACCAGCCTTCACCCTCGAGGGCGATCTTGCCGCCGACCACGGCGTCGCTGGCCACGCGCACCTCGGCGGCCGGGGTGATCTTGGTGATCGAGTCGATCGCGACCTCGCGGGTCTCGGTCTCGCCGGAGTCGAGGTTGACCGCGTAGTCCACGTTTCCGGTGGTGGCGCCGGCCTTGTCGACCATGTAGGCGGACCCGCCGGCGACGGTCAGGTGGTTGGCCGACTTCGTGATGCCGTCGGGCTGGATCGTCTCGATGACCTCGCCGCCGTTCCTCACGTCGACGACCGTGACCGAGCCGTTGCTGAAGTCGGCGACGTAGACGAGACCGCGCTGGCGGTCGACGTCGACTGCCAGCGCGCGCGGGCCGGTCTCGACGGAGTACTTCAGCTCGTTGGTCCCCAGGTCGAAGACGTTGAGGCTGTCCGGGTTGGTCCCCTGGGTCTGGTTGACGGTGTAGAGCTCGCCCGCACTCGGGTCTACGGCAACGCTTGACGGCTGCAGGGCGCCGACACCGTCGGACACGACGGTCGCGTTGGGGATCGGGTGCGCCTCGACCGAGAAGTCGTTGGCGGGGTCGACCACGTAGTACTGGTCGGCTCGGAAGTCGTTGGAGTAGATCCTGCCGGTGGCCTCATCGATCTCCAGGCCCATGGTCACGGCATATGCGGAGTCACCGGCGACCGGGTAGTCCTCGCGGGCCGGGATCGCGATCTCGCGGATGGGCTCGATCACGTCGCCTGCGGCGACGTCGGTGGAGTACACCGTGATGGAGGACTCGGACGCACCGCCGCGATTGGCCGCCGTCACGTATGCGAGGTTGCGTTCCTCGTCGACAATGACTTCACGGGGGTGATTGATCGCGACCTGGCTGATCGTGCCCTCGTCAGCGAGATCGAAGTCGTACGTGCCGGCGACGTACTCGAGGCTGTCGCGGTCGAAAACGCTGACCTGGTTGTCGCGGGTGTTGGTCACCCAGACGTTGTCGTGGGCGTCGTCGACGTAGATGCCGTGGGTGCTGAGCCACTTGGTCTGGATGCCGTCGGTGCCGTGTTTGAGCTTCGGCAGCGTTGCCGTCGCTTCGACCTCGAGGGTCTCCGGGTTCACTCGCGCCAGCGTGGCGACGGTGACCGGAGGGCGGCCCTGGGCGGAGGTGAGGAAAAGGTCACCGGTGTCGTCGGACACGGCGATCTGGTATTGGCCGGCGATGCTTGCCTTCGTCGTGGTGGTGAAGGCCAGCTCGGTGCGAGCGGTGGTATCGCTCTCGGCCGCGGTGGCCGCGTTCGTCGCCGCTCCGACGAACGCGGCACCGGTCGCGAGCAGGGCCAAGGAGGCAAGTGCCGCGGCAGGACGGCGCACGCGGGCCATCTGGGAAGAGTGGGGCATGGGTTTTCCTTCTCGGGAGAAATAAGGCAAGGCTTACTATAGTCAGATGTTAGGCGAATGACTCTTCCCCTGCTCGATGGGCGGACGTCCTCCACGCGAGAAGGCGGTCGTCGGACCGGCCACGAGGCTGGGTGCACTGGCGTTGCGGACCCCGGGGCCCGGAGGGTGCATGCCCTAAGGTGGTGCGGTCGCCCGCGCCCACCACGAGGAGCTACTGCCCACCATGGCCCCAGCGCACCCGCTGCCAGCGCTCCGGTTGACGTGGCCCGGCGGCAGCCGCGACTTCACCACGCCCGTGGTCAGCATCGGTCGTGTCGCGGGCGTGGACCTGGTGCTGGACCATCCCGACATCTCCCGCCGGCACGCCGAGTTCCGGCGTACATCACAGGGCTGGTATCTCGTCGACCTGCAGTCGACCAACGGCACGGCGCGAGACGACCGACGGATCGTGCACGACCTCATCGGACCCGGGACGACGGCGCGTATCGTCTTCGGCGGCGTGAACGGGGTGCGGGTGCTGGCCGAGGTGCAGCCGTTGCCGCTGCGGCAGGCGCAGCGACCCGTGCCACCGCAGCACCACGTCGCGTCGCCCCCGTGGACCCCGGCACCCGCGGTCCTGCCCGGCCGTTATGCGGACGGGCACACCGTGTTGCCCGGCAACCAGCCGCTGAACCGCTCGGTGACGATCGGGCGCTCCAGCACCTGCGACGTGGTGATCGATGACGCACTCGTCTCCCGGCAGCACGCGACCATCGTGCTCGGGCCGCGTCCGGTGCTGCGCGACCTCAACAGCTTCAACGGCACCTACGTCAGCGGCCGCCGCCTGCAGGGGGAGGTGACGCTGGTGCCGGGCACGGAGGTCGGCTTCGGCAACCAGACCTTCGTGTGGACCGGCAGCAACCTGGCGGCCAAGGCCGGACGTCGTGACCTCACCCTGCACGCCCGGGACCTGACCACCGTGGTGAAGGGTGGGCGACGGTTGCTCGACCAGATGAGCTTCGAGCTCGGGCCATCGTCACTGACCGCCGTCATCGGTCCCTCGGGCGCGGGCAAGTCGACCCTGCTCGGCGCCCTGACCGGTTCGAGCCCGGCGACTCGCGGTCAGGTCATCTGGCAGGGCGCGGACCTCTACACGCACTACGAGCAGTTGCGCTTCCAGATCGGTCTGGTGCCCCAGCAGGACATCCAGCACCCGCAGCTGACGGTCCGTCAGGGTCTCAACTATGCCTCGATGCTTCGGCTCCCGCCCGACACCAAGGCAGCAGAGCGTGCCCAGCGGGTCAACACCGTCGTTGCGCAGATGCAGTTGGAGAAGCAGGTCGACAACCGGATCGGCACCCAGCTCTCGGGCGGTCAGAAGAAGCGCGTGTCGATCGCGACGGAGCTGCTCACGGCGCCGCCGCTACTCTTCCTCGACGAACCGACCTCGGGCCTCGACCCCGGCCTCGACCGCGATGTCATGCACCTGCTGAGGGGCCTGGCCGACGAGGGTCGGGTGGTGATGGTCGTGACCCACTCGGTGCTGGCCCTCGACGTGTGCGACAACGTGCTGGTGCTCGCCCCCGGCGGCCGCCAAGCCTACTTCGGGCCTCCCGCCGGGGTGCTGGAGCACTTCGGGTGCAGGGACTACCCCGAGGTCTTCGACCTGCTCGACGAGCCTGATCTCTGGCAGCGGATTCCGCCGCCGGCCTCGGTCGACACCGCGCGCCTGCCCGTGGTGAACGCCCCGGTCGCGCATCCGCCGGTGCAGTCGCTGAGTCGACAGCTGTGGACCCTGGTGCGACGCAACCTCGCCGTGACCGTCGCCGACAAGATGTTGCTGGCGATGCTGGTCATGATGCCGCTGCTGCTCGGGGGCCTCAGTCGGGTCGTCCAGGGCGACGCCGGTCTCTCGATCCTGGACACTGCCAATGACTCCGGCGTGCTCAGCCATCGCGAGGCGCTGCAACGCCTGACCATCCTCATCGTGGCCGCTGCGCTGATGGGCACGGCGGTGACGATCCGCGAACTGGTCAAGGAGCGGGCGATCTTCCAGAGGGAGTACGCCGTGGGGCTGTCCCCGGGGGTCTACCTGGCCTCCAAGGTGATGGTGCTCGGCACGGCCTGCTTCGCCCAGGGCATGGTGGTCACGTGGATCGCGATGGCGGGCCTGCCCGGGCCCGACGACAACGGTGTGCTCGGGTTGGGACTGCTCGAGATCGCCCTGGCCATCGGCACGGTCACGTTCGCCATGGCGGTGCTGGGGTTGGCTGTCTCCGCCGTGGTGACCTCCTCGGAGCAGACCATGCCCGCACTGGTGGGCCTCGTCATGCTGCAACTGGTCCTGTGCGGTGCGCTGGTGCCGGTTGCCGGCCGCGCCGTCCTGGAGCAACTGGCCTGGCTGGCCCCTGCGCGCTGGGGTTTCGCGGCGGCCGCCTCGTCGGTCGACCTGGACGCTGCCTCACGCCAGGCCAATGATCGTGGCGCGGAGGAGGAGCTCGACGGGCTCTACCAGGCCACTGCCGGACAGTGGTTCCTCGACATGACGGTGCTGTGGATCCTGGTCGGGGTGTTGGTTGCCGCAGCCTTCCTGCTCGTGCGCAGGAGCGCCGTACGCCGTTGACGTCCGCAGGGTGGGAATGTTGCGGCGAGCGATCGCGTTGGCCATCCATGTGAGTGCAACTGGTCCTTCCCTGTCCGTGCTCGACCTCGTGCCGGTGCGCAGCAACCAGTCGTCGGTGGACGCGGTCGCAGCCTCGCGCTCGTTGGCGAAGGTGGCCGACCGTCTCGGCTTCGAGCGCTACTGGGTCGCCGAGCACCACAACATGCCCGCTGTCGCGGCGACCAACCCGCCGGTGCTGATCAGCCTCCTGGCTGCCGTCACCGAGCGGATTCGACTGGGTTCTGGGGGAGTGATGCTGCCCAACCATGCCCCGTTGGTGGTGGCCGAGCAGTTCGCCCTGCTCGAGGCCGCCTTCCCCGGGCGGATCGATCTGGGCATCGGCCGGGCGCCCGGCACCGACCCGGTCACCAGCTGGGCCCTGCGCAACGGAGCGGGGAGGAGGCCGTCGCCCGCTTCCCCCAGTACGTCGACGACGTCATCACCCTCATGTCCCCGGCAGGTGCCGGGGTGCGGGTGTCCGGACGCAACCACGAGCTGCGCGCCACGCCCAGGGCCGAGCACGTGCCCGACCTGTGGCTCCTCGGGTCGTCGGACTACTCGGCGCGCCTGGCCGCGGAGCGAGGCCTGCCCTATGTCTTCGCCCATCATTTCTCCGGGCAGGGAACGGCGGAGGCCCTGGAGCTCTACCGGAGCCAGTTCAAGCCGTCGCAGGCCTGCCCGGAACCACGCACCTTCCTGACCGTCAACGTGGTCGCTGCCGACTCCGAGGCGGAGGCGCAGCGTCTCGCCCTCCCGCAGTTGCAGTCCATGCTGTCGTTGCGTACCGGTGCGCCCCTGCAACCCCAGCGGTTGGTGGAGGAGGCTGCTGCGGTGGAGACTCCCGCGGCGCACCAACCGCTTCTCGACGCGATGCGTTCGCGTTGGGTGATCGGTGACGGCGCCCAGGTGCGTGGCAGGTTGACGGCGCTGGCTGAGGAGTTCGGCGTCGACGAGGTGATGGTGCATCCCGTCGCGGGGGCGCATGCGGGCGAGCCGGCCGACCGTGCGCCCGCACGGGAGCGCACCCTCGAGTTGGTGGCGTGCGCAGATTAGGGAAAGCGCGGCCGATCGGGCTAGACTGAGCGACTGGCCCAACGTGGGTCTGTTTCGTGTTGCCCAACGGCTGTCCGGCCAGTGGGGTCGACGTCCTCGTGGGCGGCGATCACCGGTGTCCGGCCAGGGTGCCACGGAGCGGTTCCGCGAGGTCCACCCGGCGCGTCCGGGAGGTTCCCGGGTCAGCCACATGGGCCCACGCCCGCGTGGTGCAGAAAACGGTAGAACACACACGAGCGGATTGCGGAGGACATGCCGAAGAAAGAAGGCGTGATCGAGATCGAGGGCACCGTCGTCGAGGCGTTGCCCAACGCGATGTTCCGAGTGGAGCTGTCCAACGGCCACAAGGTTCTCGCACACATCAGCGGCAAGATGCGGCAGCACTACATCCGGATCCTCCCCGAGGACCGGGTGGTGGTGGAGCTCTCGCCCTACGACCTCACCCGCGGCCGGATCGTCTACCGCTACAAGTGATCGGCGCTGGACCCACCTTCGTGGACGGGTCCGGTTCCGCGTGACTTGGTCCAACAGCCGAACCAAGAAGAAAGGCTTTCCTCGTGAAGGTCAACCCGAGCGTCAAGCCGATCTGTGACAAGTGCAAGGTGATCCGTCGCCACGGCCGCGTCATGGTGATCTGCGAGAACCCGCGCCACAAGCAGCGGCAGGGCTGAGTCGGTCCCGGCGCCGGTCCGCCGGCGGGGCACTGACGCAACACCCGGATCAGTTCCGGCTCGCAACAACTGAAGATGAATCAGTCCACGTGATTGCTCAGGCACGCAAGTGTCGAACCACCTCCGGTGCGGATGGCCGGAGCCGGACTGGCCCAGGAGGGTCAGGACCGGGTGCATCACGACCACACCACCGCAGAAGAAGGGAAACGCCATCATGGCTCGCCTTGCAGGGGTCGACCTCCCGCGCGAAAAGCGCATCGAGATCGCACTCACCTACATCTACGGCATCGGCCGTACCCGTGCCCAGCAGCTGCTCGAAGCGACGGGTGTCAACCCGAACCTCCGGGTCCACGAGCTGGGTGACGAGGAGCTGGTCAAGCTCCGCGACGAGATCGACGCCAACTTCAAGATCGAGGGTGACCTCCGTCGCGAGGTCCAGGCAGACATCCGCCGCAAGATCGAGATCGGCAGTTACCAGGGTCGCCGCCACCGCATGGGCCTCCCGGTCCGCGGTCAGCGCACCAAGACCAACGCCCGCACCCGCAAGGGTCCGAAGCGGACTGTCTCCGGCAAGAAGAAGAAGTGATCGCTGCCTGACGTCGGCCTCCGTGCCACGACAGCCGCGAGCACCTCGTCTCGAACTCACTCGACCAGAACCTCAGGAGTAGTACATGCCTCCCAAGAGCCGCAGCGCGGCCGGCGCCAAGAAGGTGCGCCGCAAGGAGAAGAAGAACGTCGCTCAGGGCGAAGCCCACATCAAGAGCACGTTCAACAACACCATCGTCACCATCACCGACCCCACCGGTGCGGTGATCTCGTGGGCCTCTGCCGGCACCGTCGGCTTCAAGGGCTCGCGCAAGTCCACGCCGTACGCCGCTCAGATGGCTGCTGAAGCCGCTGGTCGTCGGGCGATGGAGCACGGCATGAAGAAGATCGACGTCTTCGTCAAGGGTCCCGGCTCCGGCCGCGAGACCGCGATCCGTTCGCTTGGCGCCATCGGCCTCGAGGTCGGCACCATCCAGGACGTCACGCCCACGCCCCACAACGGATGCCGGCCGCCCAAGCGCCGCCGCGTCTGATCGCCTACGTCGAAGACTTTGCAAGGAGACTAGAAAATGGCCCGTTACACCGGCCCCATGACGCGCAAGTCGCGTCGTCTCGGCGTCGACCTCGTCGGCGGAGACCAGGCGTTTGAGCGCCGTCCCTACGCTCCCGGCCAGCACGGCCGTGCGCGTATCAAGGAAAGCGAATACCGCAACCAGCTGCACGAGAAGCAGAAGGCCCGCTTCTCGTACGGCGTGATGGAGAAGCAGTTCCACCGTTACTACGTCGAGGCGGCCCGCCGCCCCGGAAAGACCGGTGACAACCTGCTGCAGCTCCTCGAGGCCCGCCTCGACAACGTTGTCTACCGTGCCGGCTTCGCCCGGACCCGTCGTCACGCCCGCCAGCTGGTCGTGCACGGTCACTTCAAGGTGAACGGCAAGAAGGTCGACATCCCGTCCTACCAGGTCGCTGCCCACGACGTGATCGACGTGCGGGAGAAGAGCCTGGAGATGACCCCGTTCATCGTGGCTCGTGAGACCCACGGCGAGCGCGTTGTGCCGGCTTGGCTGGAAGCCCTCCCGAGCCGTATGCGGATCCTTGTCCACCAGCTCCCCGTGCGGGCGCAGATCGACATGCCGGTCCAGGAGCAGCTGATCGTCGAGTTCTACTCGAAGAAGTAATCGCCTGCCCGGTCCTCCGCGCTTGTGCGGAGGACCGGATCTTCCCATCGATCACCGTAGTTCGGGCCCATCAAATGGTGGGTGGGCCCGGGAAGGACAACATCAGTGCTTATCGCTCAGCGCCCGACCCTGTCGGAAGAGTCCGTTGACGAGTTCCGCTCGCGGTTCGTGATCGAGCCGCTGGAACCCGGCTTCGGCTACACGCTTGGCAATTCGCTCCGCCGTACCCTGCTCAGCTCCATCCCCGGTGCAGCGGTCACGAGCATCAAGGTGGACGGCGTCCTCCACGAGTTCTCGACCATCGAGGGCGTGAAGGAAGACGTCACCGAGGTGATCTTGAACCTCAAGGGCCTGGTCGTCTCCTCGGAGCACGACGAGCCCGTCACGATGTACCTGCGCAAGCAGGGCGCCGGTGACGTCACCGCCGCCGACATCGCGCCTCCGGCCGGTGTCGAGGTGCACAACCCCGACCTGAAGCTCGCGACGCTCTCCGACAACGGAAAGCTCGAGATGGAGCTCGTGGTGGAGCGTGGCCGTGGCTACGTCAGCGCCGTGCAGAACAAGGGTGCTGACAACGAGATCGGCCGGATGCCGGTCGACTCGATCTACTCGCCCGTCCTCAAGGTCACCTACAAGGTCGAGGCGACGCGTGTTGAGCAGCGCACGGACTTCGACCGTCTGGTGATCGACGTCGAGACCAAGCCGTCGATCCGTCCTCGCGACGCGATCGCCTCGGCTGGCAAGACCCTGGTCGAGCTGTTCGGCCTCGCCCGCGAGCTGAACGTCGAGGCCGAGGGCATCGACATCGGCCCGTCGCCGGTCGACGAGCAGTTGGCTGCCGACCTCGCCCTCCCGGTCGAGGACCTGCAGTTGACCGTTCGCTCCTACAACTGCCTCAAGCGTGAGGGCATCCACACCGTGGGTGAGCTCATCTCCCGTTCGGAGCAGGACCTCCTGGACATCCGGAACTTCGGTTCCAAGTCCATCGACGAGGTCAAGGGCAAGCTGGTCGAGATGGGTCTGTCCCTCAAGGACAGCGCCCCCGGCTTCGACGCCGCAGCGGCTCTCGCGGCCTACGGTGACGAGGACGACGACGCCAGCTTCGTCGAGGACGAGCAGTACTGAGTTGAACCGTGCGAGCGTGTCGCCTCCGGCGGCACGCTCGCACATCAGCACCATCACATTCGTCAATCCGGTACCTGATACGGCCGGCTAACCCGGTACCTGACACGGCCGGGCAGAAAGAGAGAGCATCATGCCTACTCCCACCAAGGGAACCCGCTTCGGCGGCAGCCCGGCGCACCAGCGCCTGATCCTGGCCAACTTGGCCACCGCGCTCTTCGAGCACGGCCGGATCGTCACCACCGAGGCCAAGGCCCGCCGGCTGCGCCCGGTGGCCGAGAAGCTCATCACCAAGGCCAAGAAGGGCGACCTGCACAACCGTCGCGAGGTCCTCAAGACCATCCGTGACAAGGGCGTCGTGCACGTGCTCTTCACCGAGATCGCTCCCACGTTCGCGGAGCGTCCCGGTGGCTACACCCGGATCACCAAGATCGGCCCCCGCAAGGGTGACAACGCGCCGATGGCCGTCATCGAGCTGGTGACCGAGGCCTACGAGCCGAAGGCTCGCGCCCCCAAGGCCGAGGCTGCTGCCCCGGTCGAGGAGCCGGCCGCCGAGGTCGTCGAGGAGACCGCCGAGGTCGAAGCAGCAGAAGAGACCGCTGAGGAGACCACCGAGGCCCCGGCCGAGGAGTCTGCTGAGGAGTCCAAGGACGCCTGAGTCCGTCTCGTCCACGAGGCCCGTCATCCGCGAGGATGGCGGGCCTCGTGGCATTTCGCCCACTCCCGTTGGTCGAGCCCGTACCCCGTTGGTCGAGCCTGTTTGCCGTTGGTCGAGCTTGTCGAGACCACGCCCCGGGCCGTGCTGGTACCCCGTTGGTCGAGCTTGTCGAGACCACGCCCCGGGCCGTGCTGGTACCCCGTTGGTCGAGCTTGTCGAGACCCTGCACGTGGGTGTCGAGACCACGGCCCCGGGCCGTGCCGTCCGGGGCAACCTCCCTCGCTGGGGCGGCGCGTCGTGCGCGCGGCTCTTTGGGTGGGTTGCGTGGGGTGGGCGCCCGCCGCGGCCAAGCCCCTTGACGCTCCGTCGGCAACCCCGGACGTCCCACCCCGCACCTGTACTCCGTTGGTCGAACCTGTCCCCCGCTGGTCGAGCCTGTCGAGACCATGTACGCCTGTTGGGTCGACCTGTACGTCGTTGGTCGAGCTTGTCGAGACCTTGCCCCGCGGGTCAGAGGGTCTCGACAGGCTCGACCACCGGGATCCTGTTCTCGAGCCCATGGCATCCCCGCCGGTCGAGCTTGTCGAGACCGCACGCCGCCGGTCGAGCCGCACGCCGCCGGTCGAGCCGCACGCCGCCGGTCGAGCCCGTACTCCGGTGGTCGAGCCGTACTCCGGTGGTCGAGCTTGTCGAGACCTCTCCCATGCTGGTGGCGTGCCTGTGCCCCGGGAGAGCGTGTGTTCTCCCGGGGTGGGCGGGTGGATCCTGTTCGGCAGGCGCTGCTTGTGACCGGTGGTGCTCAGCGGGTCTCGCTGATGTCGCTGGTGTTGGTGGTGTCGTGGGTGCCTCGTGGGGTGACCAGCCAGGTCCTGCCGTGCTGGCTGGTCCAGATATAGGTTCCGTCCCTGGCCCGGCGATAACGCCAGCGGCCGTGGGTCTTCATCAGGTGGTGACGCCGACACAACGGCGCCAGATTCTCCGGCCGGGTTTGCCCGGGTGGGCCACCCTCACCGGGTGGGAGATACGGGTCGATGTGGTCCAGATCGGCGTCCCAGCTGGAGCGTTCACAGTTGGGGTAGACACAGTGTGGGTCACGGAGTCGGACGAGGGTGTCCATCCATTCGGGTGGATCATGTCGATCCACTGCATCGGTGCGGTTCAGGTCGACGACTGGGGTGATGGTCGCGAGGGAACCGTGGCGGGTGATCCAGTCTCGTAGTTGGGTGGTGAGGATCTGTCCGAGCCGGTCGGTGGAGGCGATGCCGTCGCCGTCCAACCCCAACTCGTGGGGGTCGAGGCCCAACGCGAACAGGTCGGCGAGGTTGACGTGGGCCATCACCCGCAGTCCACGCCGGCGTCCGAACGGGCCCGGTGTCGTGGCCAACCGACCCGGCTTCACCCCGATCCCCGGGTTGCCCAGCACCGGCTCGCCACCCGCTGCCGCAGCGCCGTCCGTGCTGTCGGTGCTGCTGCTGTCGCCGGCGCTGGTGGCGTTGCCGGTGTAGTCGAGGGTGGGTTGTTCGGTGTCGTCGGTGAGCCGTCCGATCGCTTTGGCACGGCGTTGGTCGACTGGTGTCGGTGTCTCCGAGGTTCCGCATCGGCTTCGGCCTCGGCAGTTGAGGAGGTCCAGGAATCGGGTCAGGTCCAAGGAGTCACCGACGGCTTGGAGCTCGGAGGTGCCAGCGATCCCGCCGGCTCCTTCTTCTTGTCCGGCTTGGGGGTGGTGCAGCCACACTCCCCAATCAGCCTTCCCCTTCGCCGCGCTTGGGTCCTTCACCAGCTCGGGGTGGAACTTCGCGATCGCCATCGCCAACCACTTCTCGATCGTCGGCCACCCGGTGAGGCCGGTCGCGGCGAGGTGCTCGTCGAACCACCGTGCAGCGGCGTACGACAGTTTCCTCGTGAGCAGGGCGACACGGCGGGCGTTCCACCCCGGCACCTCCAGGGCCTCGACCTTCGCCCACAGCTGCGGCAACCGGTGGACCAGGTCCAGGGCGTCGGCGACCAACGCGAACCCGGCACTACGTGAGATCCCGGCCGAGGCGGCGAGTTCCTCGACCGCGAACAACGCGACATCAGGGGTGCCGTCACCCGAGATCGGCTGTCTCACAGTCGGTGGGAAACAGGGTCTCGTCACCCACCACCGCCTTCGGGTGCTCCGGAGACGGCGGGTGCATGATCGCCCACTGGTAAGCCAGACCGCAGCTTGCTGCGGATCGCCTTCAGCTCGACGACCCGGTTCTTCGGCGAGGAAGCCGAGCAGGGTCCCGCCATCGAGGTCAGAGACCTCGTACGGCTGGTGGCGGGCGTCGATTTCGATCATGGAACCAGTCCAACATTTGGCTCCGACACAACCCGACGATCACGAACCCAACCTGTGGACAACCACCAGCCGGCGCTGCCGGGACGAGGTCTCGACAAGCTCGACCACCGGTCCGGTCTCGACGGGCTCGACCTACGGTCCGGTCTCGACAGGCTCGACCTCCGGGCTGGGTCTCGACAGGCTCGACCTCCGGTCTGGTCTCGACAGGCTCGACCAACGATCCGGTCTCGACAGGCTCGACCAACGATCCGGTCTCGACAGGCTTGACCAACGAACGGTCTCGACAAGCTCGACCAACGATCCGGTCTCGACAGGCTCGACCAACGAACCGAGCTTGACCAACAGGGGTGGGCGGCGAGGATCACGCGGTGACGGGAGGCGTGGGCAGTTGGCGAACCGGCGCGGGTGAGAGGATGCCGGACGTGCGGATCAGGATCGACCTTGCCTACGACGGCACGGACTTCAAGGGATGGGCCAGACAACCGGGACTGCGGACCGTGCAGGAGGAGTTGGAGGCCGCCCTGGTCACCGTGCTCCGCACCGAGGGGGTCCGGGTGACCTGCGCCGGGCGCACGGACGCCGGCGTACACGCCCGGGGGCAGGTCTGTCATCTCGACCTCGATGACGACGTGCTGGTCAGGGCGGGACGTGCTCGGAGTCATGGTTCGACCGACCCGTCGGCCTTGGCGGCCCAGGTGGCACGACGGGTGAACGGGATCCTCCCCGGTGATGTGAGGGTGTCCTCGATGTCTCTCGCACCGGAGGGTTTCGATGCTCGATTCTCGGCGATCTGGCGCCGATACGCCTACCGGATCGCCGACACCCCGGAGACGATCGATCCACTCACCCGCAACCACGTCCTCACCTGGGGCCGCCCCTCGACGCCGCGGCGATGAACGAAGCGTCGCGCTCCCTGCTCGGGCTCAAGGACTTCGCGTCGTTCTGCAAGAAGCGCGAAGGCGCCACCACCATCCGCACGTTGCTCGACCTCGAGTGGGAGCGCGTCGACGGCCACCTGGTCGGAACTGTTCGTGCCGACGCGTTCTGCCACAACATGGTGCGCTCGCTGGTCGGCTGCCTGATGGCGGTGGGGGACGGGCGCCGCGAGCCGACGTGGGCTGCCGAGGTGCTGGGAGCCGCGCGCCGCAATCCCGCGGTCTCCGTCGCGCCTGCCCACGGGTTGACGCTGGAGGAGGTTGGCTATCCGGAGGGCGCCGAGTTGGTCGCACAGGCCGAGCGGGCGCGCAACAAGCGGGAGCCCTGGGAAGGTGGCACGCGTGAGTGAGCACTATTTCAGCGCCGACCCGACGGCGGAGTTCCGGCGCGAACCGGTCGAGGCCCGCGTGTGGGGTCATGACTTGCTGCTCTCGAGCAGTTCAGGCGTCTTCTCCAAGGGCCATCTCGACATCGGCACCTCCGTGCTCCTGCGACACACGGATCCGCCGGTGGCTGGTCGGGTGCTCGATCTCGGTTGTGGGTACGGCGTGATCGGGTTGGGCATCGCGGTTGCATCTCCCGAGGCAGTGGTCACCGGGGTCGACGTCAACGAGCGCGCCTTGTTGCTGGCCCGCGAGAACGCCGAGGCGTTGGGAGTGTCCGACCGGTTCTCCGCGCACCTGCCCGACGACGTACCGGAGGGAGAGTTCGACGAGATCTGGTCGAACCCGGCCGTCCGGATCGGCAAGGAGGCAATGCACGAGATGCTGCTGCGCTGGTTCGCCAGGCTCACCCCGGACGGACGCGCGGTGATGGTGGTCGGCAAGAACCTCGGCGGAGACTCCTTGCAGCGATGGTTGGGGGAGCAGGGCTACCCGACGACCAGACTGGCGAGTGCCAAGGGATTCCGGGTCCTGGAGTCCAGGGTGGCGCGATGACTCGGTCGCGGATGGTGGTCGTCGGCGGTGACGCCGCTGGGATGAGCGCTGCCCACCAGGCGCTGCGCTCGGCCCAGCAGCACGGTCGCGAGCTCGAGGTGACCGTGCTCGAGGCAACCGAGGACACGAGCTACTCGGCCTGCGGCATTCCCTACTGGATCTCCGGTGAGGTGGATTCGCGCAGATCGCTGATCGCGCGCACCCCCGAGGTGCACCGGCAACTGGGTGTCGACCTACGCACGGGCGCCCGTGCGACGCACGTCGACCACGATGCCGGCGAGGTGCACTGGGTCGGTCCCGACGGGGAGCAGCGGCTCGGCTACGACGACCTCGTCATCGCCACCGGCGCCCCGTCGATCGTGCCGGACTGGGCGCGTGACGCGTCGGGTGCTCCGGGCAGGGGCGTCCAGGTGGTGAAGACGCTGGACGACGGTGCCTGGTGGATCCGGGCACTCGCTGGGGCACCGAAGCATGTGGTGGTGGCCGGCGGCAGCTACATCGGCCTGGAGATGGCCGAGGCCATGCTGGCGCACGGTCACCGCGTGACGCTGATGACCCGTTCCCGGGTGATGAGCAACCTGGACGAGCCGATGAGCGACCGGGTGGCAACTGCCCTCGACGTCGGCGGCGTCACGGTGCACACCGGGGCCGCGGCCTCAGGCGTCGAACGTGCCGCCGACGGTTCGTTGGCCGCGGTGCTGGCCGGCGACCTGCGTGTCGAGGCCGACCTCCTGGTGTTGGCGATCGGGGTCACGCCCGCCACCGAGATCGTGCAGCACCTCGACCTGCCCCGCTCGCGCCGTGGAGCGCTGCGCCCGGATCCGCACGGGCGTCTCGCCGACGGGCTGTGGGCTGCGGGGGACTGCTGCGACGTGCGGCACCGGATCACCGGTGACTGGGCCTATCTGCCCTTGGGCACGCACGCCAACAAGATGGGTCGTGCGACCGGCGACACCATCGGTGGCGGTGACCTCACCTTCCCGGGGGCACTCGGAACCGCCATCACCCGTTTTGCCGCGGGAGCGGCGTACGCGGAGATCGCACGCACGGGTCTGGGGCTGGTGGAGGCGCAGGAGGCCGGCTTCAAGGCGGTCGAGGTGACCACCGACGGTACGACGGCGAGCGGCTACCACCCGGACGCCCAACCGATCGCGCTGAGCGTCGTGGGCGAGCAGGGGACCGGTCGACTGCTCGGTGCGCAGCTCGTCGGTGGACGAGGCTCCGCCAAGCGGATCGACACCGTCGCCATGGCGCTGTGGAGCGGCTCGAGCGTGGCAGACCTGGCGTGGGCAGACCTGGCCTACGCGCCGCCGTTCGCCACGGCGTGGGAGTTCGTCTCACTGGCTGCCCGCAGGCTCGCCGAACGGCTCTGAGGGCGCGCGACGACGACCGGTCCGGTCAGGAGCCTCTGCTGCGTTCCCAGCGGTTGCACGCGGCAATGACCAAGATGGCCAGCGCGGCACCGGCAATGGTGTCGATGACGTAGTGCTCGCCGTAGTAGATGAGTCCGAAGGACATCGTCAGCGGGTAGAGCAGGGTCAGCCACGACCATGCGTTGCGGTAGCGCTGGATCAGGTAGAACGAGATCAGGAAGGCGGTGCCGGCGTGCAGGGACGGCATCGCCGCCACCGGGTTGCCGACCCCGGTGAGGATCAGGTGGTAGCGGCCCAGCCCGGTGTCGCCCCAACCACGGCTGGTGAGGCGCAGGACCTGCTCCTCGAGGTATCCGTCGCGACCCGCCATCCACGGCGGCGCCATCGGGTAGACGACGTAGATCGCCAGACCGGCGAAGTTGAGGCCGATGTAGCGGCGCATCCACTTCAGCCACTCACCGCGGTTGCGCAGCCACAGCACCACGGCGAGGACCAGGCCGAAGATGAAGTGGGTGGAGTAGACGATGGTGAAGACCAGGTCGTACCACCGGGCGCCGGCGTGCGGGTCACAGTCCACGCTGCACAGTCGGTCCTGCAGCCAGGCAGTGGGCAGTTCGCCGCCGAACATCCACTTGTCGGCGTCGACGGGGAACTGGAACGCCACGGGCATCGCATAGAGCTCGTCGGCGAGGCCGCGGCCGTAGAAGTAGACGACCAACGCGAGGAGGGGCGCCCACCAGTCCCGGATGAAGCCCAGGTGGTAGCGCCACGGCTCCTCGATGTTCCAGGCGATCGTGCCGAGCCACAGCCACACGAAGATCTGCACCGTGTCGCTGGGAATGCCGAAGTTGATCGTGAAGATCGTCAGCAGGATCCCGAAGACCGTCATCGACGCGAAGCGCGTCCTGGGGCGGGTGACTCCGCGTCTGGGAACGTCGACGGCGGCGTCGTTGATCTGCTCGGTGCCGCTCGCCATGCGCGGAATATTACGTCACCACCCCCAGCCGCCGACGAATCGAGGTCCGGTGATGAGGAGGCATGTCGTCCGGATTGAGAAGGTCGCAACACATTGGCCGTGTCCTGCGTCTGCGGGGCATGGAGGTGGCATTGACGGCGCCGCGAGGACAGTTCACTCGGATGCCGAGCCCGACTTCGGGCAGCGGCGGCACTGGGCGGCGATGCCCTGATCAGCCAGCCGCGGGAAACCCGGGTGCACGGATGCGATCCTCAAGGGACAATCGACTCCCGTGGGACACATCGAGGCGGCCGGTATCCGTTATGAACTGCCTGACGGGCGGGTGTTGCTGGACGAGGTGTCCTTCCGGGTCGCGGACGGCGCGAAGGTCGCGCTGGTGGGTGCCAACGGTGCCGGCAAGACGACCCTGCTGCGGATCATCACGGGTGAGCTGACGCCCCACGCCGGCGCCATCACCCGTTCCGGTGGACTCGGTGTCATGAAGCAGATGGTCGGGCGTGGTGCCACCTCGGTCGCCGAGCTGCTGCTCTCGGTTGCTCCGGAGCGGGTCCGGAGCGCAGCTGCGGAGGTCGACGCCTGCGAGCTGGCACTGATGGAGGCCGACGACGAGGCGACCCAGATGCGTTATGCCACCGCGCTGGGGAGTACGCCGACGCTGGTGGCTACGACCTCGAGGTGGTCTGGGACGTCTGCACGATGGCAGCCTTCGCCGTGCCGTTCGACCGGGCCAAGTACCGCTCCCTCGACACCCTCTCGGGCGGGGAGCAGAAGCGACTCGTCCTCGAATACCTGCTGCGCGGGCCCGACGAGGTGCTGCTGCTCGACGAGCCCGACAACTTCCTCGACGTGCCGGGCAAGATCTGGCTCGAACAACGGATCCGGGAGTCGGCCAAGACGATCCTCTACATCAGTCACGACCGCGAGTTGCTCAACAACACCGCCACGCGGGTGGTCACCGTCGAGCTAGGTGCCGCAGGCAACCGGGTGTGGACGCACCCGGGCGGGTTCGCTTCGTACCACCAGGCCCGGCAGGACCGCTTCGCGCGCTTCGAGGAACTGCGCAGGCGCTGGGACGAGGAGCACGCCAAGCTCAAGGCGTTGGTGCTGCGGCTGAAGGTCAAGTCCGAGTACAACGACGGCATGTCGAGCCAGTACCGGGCGGCCCAGACGCGCTTGCGGAAGTTCGAGGAGGCGGGACCGCCGACCGAGCAGCCGCGCGAACAGCAGGTGACGATGCGCCTGACCGGTGGCCGCACGGGCAAACGAGCCGTGGTCTGCGAACAACTCGAGCTGAGCGGCCTGATGAAGCCCTTCGACCTGGAGGTCTGGTACGGCGAGCGGGTGGCGGTGCTCGGCTCCAACGGCTCCGGGAAGTCGCACTTCCTGCGACTGCTCGCCGCCGGCGGAAGCACCCCGGAGAAGGAGCACGAGCCTGTCGGCGAGGTGGAGATCGCGCCGGTGGAGCACCGCGGTGTCGCGCGGCTCGGGGCGCGGGTCCGGCCCGGCTGGTTCGTGCAGACCCACGCGCATCCCGAGCTGGTGGGCCGGACCCTGGTGGAGATCCTGCACCGCGGTGACGACCACCGGAACGGGCTGCCGCGTGAGGCGGCTTCGCGGGTCCTGGACCGCTACGAGCTGGCACACGCTGCCGAACAGCCCTTCGACTCGCTCTCCGGCGGCCAGCAGGCACGGTTCCAGATCCTGTTGCTGGAGCTCTCCGGCGCCACTCTGCTGCTCCTCGACGAGCCGACCGACAACCTCGACGTGCAGTCGGCGGAGGCGCTCGAGGAGGGCCTGGCCGCCTACGAGGGCACCGTGCTCGCCGTGACCCACGACCGCTGGTTCGCCCGCGGCTTCGACCGGTTCCTCGTCTACGGCGCTGACGGCACCGTGCGCGAGACGCCCGAACCCGTCTGGGACGAGGGACGCGTCGCGCGCGCCCGCTGACCCCGTTCGTGGGTCAGGCGCCGGTGGCGTCGGAGCCGAGGGTCAGCGTGGTGGTGCTTTCCTTGCCTCCGCGGACGTAGGTGATCTCCACCTGGTCGCCGGGACGATAGGCGCGGATGTTGGCGATGAGGGCATCCGAGCCCGTGACGGCGTGGTCGTCGATCCTGGTGATCACGTCGCCGCGTTGCAGGCCCGCCTTGTCGGCAGCGGAGCCCTCCGTCGACTCCTGGATCTGCGCGCCGGTCGCGCCGGTGTCGTCGGTGCGCACGTCGGACACGCTGATGCCGAGCCGGGCGTGGGTGGGCTCCTCGCCGTTTCGGATCTGCTCCACGATCGGCATCGCGGCATCGATCGGGATGGCGAAGCCAAGGCCGATGGAGCCGCTCTCGGCGGTCTGCCCGTAGGCGTCGGTCGTGCCGGAGGTGCGGATGGAGGAGTTGATCCCCACCACGTTGCCGGACATGTCGATCAGCGGTCCACCGGAGTTGCCCGGATTGATCGCGGCGTCGGTCTGGATGGCCGGGTAGGCGGTGGTGTTCCCGGACTGGTCACGCGCCACCTCGACCGGGCGGTTGAGGGCGCTGACGATGCCCGAGGTCACCGTGGCGTCCAGGCCGTAGGGCGAGCCCACCGCGACGACACCCTGGCCGACGGCGAGATTGGCGGACTTGCCGAGCGTGGCTGGGGTGAGATCGGACACGCCCTCGGCCTTGATCACGGCGAGGTCGGTGAGACTGTCGGAGCCGACCAGGGTCGCCCTCGCGCGGCTGCCGTCGCTGAACGCCACGACCAGCTGACCGCCGCCCGCCGCGATCTCGGTCACGTGGGCGTTCGTGAGGATCTCACCATCCGAGCTGAGGACGATCCCGGAACCCGAGCCGCTGCCGCCCTGGCCGGACACCTCGATCTGCACCACGCTCGGCATCACCTTCGTGGCGGCGTCCTGCACCGAACCTTCGGTGGCGACGGTGGTGCCGGTGTCGACGACCCGGGCGGTCTGCACATTCGAAGACGCCTGGGAGTCCTCCTGCTGCGACGTCCACAGCGCGGCGCCGCCGACGCCGGACGCCCCGCCGACCAGGAGCGCCGCGACCAGCAGTCCGACGACGCCGCCCTTCCTCCGTCCCCGGTCGGGCACCGGCCCGAAGGCAGACGGCGCCGGGCCGACCGGCGAACCCGTCGGCGGCGGGTACGCCGGACCTTGGGATGCGCCGTAGGTCGGCAGCTGGCTGGTGGCCGCGTGCTGGTCGGCCTGGGACGGGCTGGGGTGCGAGGTCTCTTCGTGCATGACATCCACGGTGCTCCGTCTCCCTGTGAACGGGCTGAGAACCTGCCGTCGGAATGCCAAGACTCCTGCGAGGCCCAGTTGGTCACGTCCTGACAAGCCTTGTAGCGTCGATTCACATGCAATGGGGATACCGGCCCGAACTCGATGGCCTGCGCACCCTCGCTGTCGTGATCATCGTGTTCTTCCACGCGGGCGTGGCAGGGTGGGGCAACAGTTTCATCGCGCTCGACCTGTTCTTCGTCCTCTCCGGGTTCCTGGTCACCAACGTGGTGCTCACCGAAATCGACAAGACGGGTTCGCTGAAACTCGGCGCCTACTACGCACGCCGGGTCCGGCGACTGCTCCCGGCCGCGGTCGTCGCGATCCTCGTGACCAGTGTGATCTTCCTGCTCGTGGCCTCCCAGCCCGAGCGGCTCCCGCTGATCCGTCACGCCCAAGCCGCGCTGGTCTACCTCGCGAACTGGCAGTTCATCGCAGAAGCGGGGACTACTTCGCCGGAGACATGCGCTCGTCCCCGTTCATGCACTACTGGTCCTTGTCGATCGAGGAGCAGTTCTACATCCTCTTCCCGCTGCTCATCCTCCTGGTGCACCGGTTCTTCCCCGGCAAGGGCAAGGCCCTGTTGGTGGCCTTCGGTGCGGTTGCGGGCCTGTCGGTCATCTCGCAGCTGTACTGGGGCCAGGTCGACCCGAACCGCGCCTACTACGCCACCGACGCGCGGATGTTCCAACTGATGGCGGGAGCGCTCCTGGCAGTGGCGCTGCGGGAGTTCGCGTCCGTCGCCACCCGCCGGGCGCAGGCACTGTGGTTCCGTCGCGGGCGAACCCTGGCCATCGGTGGAGTGGTGGGTTACCTGATCTTCGGCAGTTCACTGATCTCGATGTCGGTCTCGCACCGCAACCTGGTCGCCACCTTCCTCGCCGGCGCGATGGTCGTGGGTCTCTACTGCGCTCCGGGGTCGAAGGTGGCGCGGCCGTTCGCGCTCCCGGGCGTCGTCTATCTCGGCAAGATCTCGTACGGCACCTATCTCTGGCACTGGCCGATCATCCTGCTGCTCAACACCTTCTTCGACGCCCGCCCGATCGTGGTGGCGGCCACGGCAGGCGTCGCCGCGATGGCGCTGGCCTCACTCTCCTACGAACTGCTGGAGACGCCGATCCGGCGCGGCAAGCGCCTCAACCCGATCCCGTGGCGGACCGTCGCCGGAGGCCTCTCCGTCTCCGTCCTGGCCGCTGTCGTCATCGTCGAGCCGATCCTGGGAAGCGCGCGCCCTCCCGCCGTCACGGTGTCGACAGCAGGGGGCGATCGGGTGATGGTCGACAGCGAGGCAGCTTCCGGCCTGGCCCGATCGGTACCCAAGCTGGACTACGAGAAGATCGACCGGATGCGAGGCACCACGGGCGAGCAGTGCACGCCGGATGACGTGACGTCGTGCGTCCGCGTCGACGGTGACGGCCCCCACGTGGTGTTGGTCGGGGACAGCCAGGCCCGCACGATGGTCCCAGCCCTCACGAAGCTCGCGAAGGAGCGAGGGTTCAAGCTGTCGACCAGCATCGCTCTCTCGTGCCCTTGGCAGGCTGGTCTCTACAACGGCCGAACGGGCCAGGCCGACTGCAAGGAGACCCGCAAGGACTTCTACGAGGAGACGCTCGCCGCGATGAAGGCCGATGTCGTGGTGCTGTTCAGCCTCGCTCGCAGCGACTCGTCGTGGGAAGGCGTCCTCGTCGACGAGGACGGCAACAGCGGCGATCTCCACGCGATGCAGCTGGAGGCGACCGCGCGCACCGCCGACCTGATCGAGGCCGCCGGGGCCCAAGCCGTCTTCGTGCACAGCGTCTTCGGCACCGAGGGGTGGGACCGGGAGGGGTTCAATCCGCTCGACTGCTTGGCCAGGGCGAAGGACCAGGGTGGCTGCGCGGTCACTCCGCCGCTGGACCGACCCGTCGTCGACGGCTTCTACGAAACGCTCGCCACCAGCCGCGACGCCGTCCACTCGGTGGACTTCAACGAACTGATCTGTCCCGGCGCGCCGTACTGCAGCCCGATTCTCGACGGGGCCGTCGTCTGGCGCAACGAGAACCACCTCACCACCCAGGTGTGGAACGCCGTGCGTGACCAGATGTGGGAACGGCTCGAGAGCAGTGGTGCGTTCGAAGACCTGACGTTCTCGGGCGTCGCCTCCGGCTGAGGCCTTGCCGTCGTCGGTGATCTCGGTCACAATCGCGGCACCACGACGGCCGGACCCTGGGAGGAACCCCGTGACCGCTGCACCCGCGCACACCCGAGTCCACGATCGCCTGGCGCACTGGGCCAACGCCACGCCCGACGGCGAGGCGATGACCTACCTCAACCGAACCTGGACGTGGAAGGAGTGGGACGAGCGCGTACGCCGCGCCGCGAGCGGGCTCCGGGCGCTCGGGATCGGTCGCGGCGACGTCGTGTCGTTCCTCGACAAGAACCACCCGGCGTGTGTCGAGATCAGCTTGGCAGCTGCGTCGATCGGTGCCGCGAACGCGATCATCAACTGGCGACTGGCCGGTGACGAGGTCGACTACGCGGTCAACGACTCCGGTGCGAGGGTGCTCTTCGTGGGCGTCGAGCTGGCGCCGACGGTGGCGGCCATCCGCGATGAGCTCACCCAGGTCGAGCAGATCATCACGGTCACGCCGGACGGCGCGGAAGGTGACGAGTACGAGGCGTGGCTGGCCTCGCACGAACCGGCGGAGGCAGCGCTGGACGTCGCTGAGGACGACGTCTGCCTGATCATGTACTCCTCCGGCACGACGGGCCGCCCCAAGGGCATCATGCTGACCCACCGCAACATGGTGACCCACACGATCGCCGCCCATGACGGCTGGGGTTTCGAGCCCGGTGACAAGTCGATGGTCTCGATGCCGCTCTTCCACGTGGGTGGGTCGTCCTACGTGCTCTTCGGCATCCACGACGGGATCCCCAGCGTGATGACCCGCGAGCCCGACGGCGCATCGCTCGCCGGTGCGATCCTCGCCGGTGCGAACCGCACCTTCCTGGTGCCGGCCGTGCTCGCCCAGGTGCTGCAGGCCGGCCCTGACGCGGTGAAGCTCTTCGGCGCGCTGAAGACCTACACGTACGGCGCGTCACCGATGCCGCCGCCGTTGCTGCGAGCGGCCATGGAGGCCTGGCCCGACACGGACTTCATCCAGGTCTACGGGCTCACCGAGGTCGGCGGTGTCGCCACGCACCTGATGCCCGAGCACCATCACGACAAGGACCACCCCGAACGGCTGCTGTCAGCCGGGATCCCGCTGCCGGGCATGGAAGTGCGGATCGTCGACCCGGCCACCCTCGACGACGTGGCGACGGGGGAGGAGGGTGAGATCTGGCTCCGCTCGGCGCAGGTGATGAAGGGGTTCCTCAACAAGCCCGAGGAGACCGCGAAGTCGATCACCGAGGACGGCTGGTTCCGCACCGGTGACATCGGGCGGATGGACGACGGCGGTTTCGTCTACGTCCACGACCGGATCAAGGACATGATCATCTCCGGCGGCGAGAACATCTATTCTCCCGAGGTCGAGCGGGTCCTTGCCGAGCACCCTGCGGTGATGGAGGTGGCGGTGATCGGCGTGCCCGACGACACGTGGGGCGAGGTCGTGAAGGCCATTGTGGCGCCCAAGCCCGACGTCGAGACGAGCGAGCAGGAGCTCATCGACTTCGCGCGTGAACACCTCGCCCACTTCAAGTGCCCGCGGTCGGTGGACTTCCTCGATCTGCTTCCGCGCAACCCCAGCGGCAAGATCCTCAAGCGCGAGCTGCGCAAGGAGCACTGGGAGGGGCGCGACTCGGCGATCGTCTGATCGACGCCGCGAAGAGAGACTTCCATCCAGCGGGAGTCTCCCGTTCCGTGGTTGCGCTGATGGACAGGGTGCGGGCACGGAAGGAGAACATCATGCCCACACTCACCACCGTCGCTCGTGACCTGGGGTTCTGCGAAGGACCAGTTGCGCTGCCCGACGGTTCCGTTGCCGTCAGTTCGATCAGTCTGGGGTGCGTGCACTTCGTCCGCCCGGACGGGAGCGTCGACCGGGTCGACACCGGGGAGGGGCCAACGGCCTCGCGGCCGCCGCGGACGGCACGGTCTACGTCGCCCAGAACGGCGGCGCGTGGCACGGCTCGGGCCCGGCGCCGGGCGGCGTGCAGGTGATCCACGACGGCCGGGTCGACTACCTGGTCGAGGTCGACGGCATCCCCAACGATCTTGTCTTCGGCCCGGACGGTCGTCTGTGGGTGACCGACCCGGTACGCGAGTTCACGTGGCACAACGGTGACGGTGGCGGTCCCGGACGGGTGCTCGCCGTCGACGTGTCGAGTGGCGCGGTCGAGGTGGTGCTGGAGGAGGGGCCGGTCTTTCCCAACGGCCTGGCCTTCGCCGCCGACGGGGTGCAGCTGCTGCTCACGGCCACGAGCTCGGCACAGGTTCTGGAGTACGACGTGACGACGGCTGGCCTGGTGGGTGGCCGGGCGCTCGCCCGGATCCTCGACGGCCACCCCGACGGCTGCACGCTCACCGAGCGGGGGCTCTGGGTGGCCACGACGAGTGGGCATCGACTCGACCTGATCGGACTCGACGGCACCCTGCTCGACAGTGTCTCGCTGGGTGCGAGGTCGCTACCCACCAACGTCTGCCCCGATCACGACGGTACCGGCCTCTATGTCACCGCGTCGTTGCAGGGGGCCCTGGTGCACGTGACCTTCTGAGCGACGTACTGCCACCCGGAACGAGAGAACCCCGTGACGGTGCGAGTCACGGGGTTCTTCGGTTGCCTCAGGTCAGGCCCAACGCTCCTCGGCGGGAACGAAGGTCAGCTGCCGGTCACCGGTGTAGATCTGCTTCGGACGAGCGATCTTCTGCTCCTTGTCCTGGATCAGCTCGTTCCACTGGGCAAGCCAGCCCGGGGTGCGGCCGATCGCGAAGAGGACGGTGAACATCTCCGGCGGGAACTGCAGGGCCTCGTAGATCAGGCCCGAGTAGAAGTCCACGTTGGGATACAGCTTGCGCTTGATGAAGTACTCGTCCTCGAGCGCGATCTTCTCGAGCTCCTGGGCGATCTCGAGGAGCGGGTTGACCCCGGTGACCTCGAAGACGTCGTCGCAGGCCTTCTTGATGATCGTGGCGCGCGGGTCGAAGTTCTTGTAGACCCGGTGGCCGAAGCCCATGAGCTTCTCGTTGCCGGCCTTCACGCCCTCGATGAAGGCGGGGATGTTCTCCTTGCTGCCGATGCGGCGCAGCATCCGGAGCACTGCCTCGTTGGCGCCGCCGTGCAGCGGGCCGTAGAGGGCAGCGACACCCGCGGCGACCGCGGAGTAGGGGTCGACCTGCGAGGAGCCGACCGACCGGACGGCGTTGGTCGAGCAGTTCTGCTCGTGGTCTGCGTGCAGGATGAGGAGCACGTCGAGGGCCTTGGCCAGGCGCGGGTCGGCGTCGAACTTCTGCTCGCTCATCTTGAAGAGCATCGAGAGGAAGTTCTCGGTGTAGCTGAGCTCGTTGTCGGGGTAGACGAACGGCTTGCCCTGCGCGTGGCGGAAGGACCAGGCGCCGAGCGTCGGCATCTTCGCGATCATGCGGACGATCTGCATGTGGCGGTTGGCCGGGTCATCGATGTTGCGCGCGTCCGGGTAGAACGTCGACAGGGCGCCGACGGACGCCATCAGCATGCCCATCGGGTGCGCGTCGTAGCGGAACCCGTGCATGAAGCTCTTGACGTTCTCGTGCACGAACGTGTGGTAGGTGATCTCGTGCACCCAGGCGTCGTACTGCTCCTTGGTGGGCAGCTCGCCGTGGATGAGGAGATAGGCGACCTCGAGGAAGTTGGACTTCTCGGCCAACTGCTCGATGGGGTAGCCCCGGTACTCCAGGATGCCCTTGTCACCGTCGATGAAGGTGACGGCACTGCGACACGACGCAGTGTTGACGAAGCCGGGGTCATAGACCGCGAGGCCGGGCTCTTCGTCGGACGTGCGGATCTTCCCGAGATCGGCGGCGCGAATGGTGCCATCGACGATCGGGACCTCGTATTCGCTGCCCGTACGGTTGTCGCGAACGGTCAGGGAAGCTGCCGGGTCGGCAGCGGCGGCCGGTGCGTCTGTCACGTCGGCTCCTGTCTGCTAAGTGTGTGTGGACACTCGGTGGAGGGTCACGCTCAACCTATTCCCCTTGCCGCTTCGTTGCGAACGAGGGTTGGGTTTGACCCGCTCTGTGAGACGGAATCGCTCACCGTCGTGGCAGCGTGGACCGGGACGGGAACCCGCCTCGGGAGTGAGCGCCTCGGCGTTTTGACCCGGGGAGCACGGGCCGCCTAAACTTGCCGATCGCGTCTCCTGCCGTGCCCTCTTGGGTGCAGACCCGGACGAAGTGGAACCGGGCAGTGTTCGTCAGAAGACGTCGGCACCACCACCTGGCCAAGCACCCTTGGCCGGGCCCAACGAACTGAAGTGGAGCAACTGACGTTGCGTACTTACAGCCCCAAGCCCGCTGACATCCAGCGCGAGTGGCTCGTCATCGACGCCACCGACATCGTGCTCGGCCGCTTGGCAGTCACCACCGCGAACCTGCTTCGCGGCAAGCACAAGCCCACCTTTGCCCCGCACGTCGACGGTGGCGACTTCGTCATCATCATCAACGCGGAGAAGGTTGCCCTCTCCGGCACCAAGAAGACCACGAAGATGGCCTACCGCCACTCGGGTTTCCCGGGTGGTCTGTCTGCCACTCCGATCGGCGAGCTGCTCGAGAAGGACGCCCGCAAGGCCGTCGAGTCGGCCGTTTGGGGCATGCTCCCCAAGAACCGCCTCGGTCGCCAGATCCTGAAGAAGCTCAAGGTCTACTCCGGCCCCGAGCACCCGCACGCGGCCCAGCAGGCCAAGCCGTTCGAGATCACGCAGATCTCCCAGTGATCGCAGACAAGGACATTTTCGTGACTGAGAACGTGACTGAGGTCGAGGAGACCTTCGAGACCAACGCCGAGGGCGTTGCCTACACCTCCGAGAGCGAGGCCTCCGCCGACGCTCCGCTGAAGCCGGCGACCATTGCTCCCGCCGCGGCCACCGGCCGTCGCAAGGAGGCCGTGGCCCGGGTGCGCATCGTGCCCGGCACCGGTGAGTGGACCGTCAACGGCCGCAACCTCGACTCCTACTTCCCGAACAAGCTGCACCAGCAGGTCGTCAACGAGCCCTTCGCTGCGCTGCAGCTCGAGGGTCGCTTCGACGTCATTGCCCGCATCCACGGCGGTGGCATCACCGGCCAGGCCGGTGCCCTGCGCCTCGGCGTCGCCCGTGCGCTCAACGACGTTGACCTCGAGGCCAACCGCCCGACCCTGAAGAAGGCCGGTCTGCTCACTCGTGACGCCCGCGTCATCGAGCGCAAGAAGGCTGGTCTCAAGAAGGCCCGCAAGGCTCCGCAGTTCAGCAAGCGCTGATTCACGCAGACGCGTCGCGTGCCGGACACTAGAGTGTCCGGCGCGCGACGCGTTCGCCATTTCTGGCCGTACCACCATCGACGAGGGGACCATTCGTGGGCAAAGTGTTCGGCACCGACGGCGTCAGGGGACTGGCCAATCGGGATCTCACCGCCGAGTTGGCTCTCGATCTCTCCGTCGCCGCGGCCCACGTGCTGGCCGAGCGGGGCGAATTCGCGGGTCACCGCCCCCTCGCCGTCGTCGGTCGCGACCCCGGATCTCCGGGCAGTTCCTCGAATCGGCCGTGGTCGCGGGCCTGTTGTCGGCAGGGGTGGACGTCGAACTGCTCGGCGTGCTGCCGACCCCAGGCGTTGCCCATCTGACCAAGACCCTCGGGGCAGATCTCGGCGTGATGATCTCCGCCTCCCACAATCCGATGCCCGACAACGGGATCAAGTTCTTGGCGCGAGGCGGGGAGAAGCTCGACGACGCCATCGAGGCAGCCATCGAGGCGCAGCTGGAGCAGGACTGGGAACGACCTGTCGGTGGCGCCGTGGGCAGGGTGAGCGAACGTAGTACGGCCGTGGACGACTACGTCGCCCACCTGATCCGGACCACCAACAAGCCGTTGACCGGTCTACGGGTCGTGCTCGACTGCGCCGAAGGCGCCGCGTCGGAAGCGGGCCCGCGGGCGCTCAGCGGCGCGGGTGCAGACGTGACCGCCATCCACGCTCAGCCGGACGGCCTCAACATCAACGACCGTTGTGGGTCGACGCACCTGGCCGACCTGCAGGCTGCTGTCGTCAAGGACGGTGCCGATGTCGGTTTCGCCCTCGACGGTGATGCGGACCGTTGCCTCGCCGTCGACGCCGAGGGCAACGTGATCGACGGCGACCAGATCCTCTCGATCCTGGCCGGAGCGCTGCGTGACTCCGGCAGGCTCCGCTCCGACACGGTCGTCGCCACGGTGATGAGCAACCTCGGTTTCGTACGGGCGATGGACGCCGCCGGCGTCTCGGTCCGCCAGACCAAGGTCGGCGACCGCTACGTGCTCGAGGCGATGCGCGACGGCGGCTACAACCTGGGGGCGAACAGTCCGGTCACGTGATCATGAGTGACCACGCCACCACCGGGGACGGCGTCCTCACGGCGCTCCACCTGCTCGAACGCATGGCGACCACCGGGTCGAGCATCAAGGAACTCGCCTCGGTCATGACCCGGCTTCCACAGGTGCTGGTCAACGTGCCGGGAGTCGACAAGGCCCGTGCCGAACGCGACGAGGTGCTCGTCGCCGCCGTCGCCGAGGCCGAGGCGGAACTGGGTGACCAGGGCCGCGTGCTGCTGCGCCCGTCCGGCACCGAGCCGCTGGTGCGGGTGATGGTCGAGGCGGTCGCCGAGGGCCATGCGAAGGCAGTGGCCGACCGCCTTGCCGACGTGGTGCGCGAACGGCTCTCGCTGGCCTGACGCCCGTCGGTGTCGTCGTGACCCGGCGACTTCGTAGGCTGTCCCCATGACTCGCGATGCCAGGCTGCTCGGGGGAGCAGTCCGTGCGTTGGCGGTGCTCGCTGTGGTGAGCACGCTGGGTGCCGGCATCGGTGCGGCTGTCGTGCAGGCCGGGGAGGAGCCCGGTGCGTCGGCCGAGCGCTCACCCACGGAGCCGGTCGCGACGCCGGTCGAGGACCCCTTCGTGGAGGAGCCCCGAGGTGGCTTCCGCTACGAGAGGTGGGTGTTCCAGCGCAACGGAGACGGTGTGACCTATCGGATCCCCGGTGGCTGGCACGTCCGACCGGTGCACGACCAGGTGACGGCCACTGACGCGACCGGCGAGGTGCGCGGACGCGGCAATCTCGCGGCGAACTACTACGGCAACCGCTGCACCGACGAGGTGGCGCGGGCGGGAGCCTGGACCCTGTTGGCCGAACCGGTCCCCGGCGACGACGCGGCGGCCGCGGCCGAGGAGGCAGTGGTGGCCTGGGCGAACGGTTACAACCACAACCAGAGCGGAACCCTCACGGCAGACATCTCCGACCCGGTCACCGAAACGGTCGAGCTCGCCGACGGGGACGAGGCGGTGCGCAGCTGGGTCAGCATCGACACCAGCGTCTTCGGCAGTGCGTGCGTCCCCGACCGGACCGAGATCGCGGTGACCACGGTGCCGCACGGCGACGAGCTGGTCAGCCTGGTTCAGGGACGCCACGTGCTGGAGACCGGCGGTCTGGGTGACGCCGACTGGAGCGCGATCTCCCTCTCGCTCGCGGTGAAGTGAGCCGAGCCCGCTGCTCGACTCAGAGCTTGCGAAGCCTGACGTAGCGCACCGAGTGGTCGTTGGCCTTGCGCAACACGAGCGTCGCCCGCGAGCGCGTGGGCAGCACGTTCTGCACCAGGTTGGGCTCGTTGATCTCTGCCCAGATTCGGCGTGCCTCGGCCACGGCGTCCTCCGTGGAGAGGTTCGCGTACTTGGAGAAGTACGACGCCGGGTCGCGGAACGCGGTCTCGCGCAGCCGAAGGAAGCGCTCGACGTACCACTGCCGGATGTCGGTCGTGGCGGCGTCGACGTAGACCGAGAAGTCGAAGAAGTCGCTGACCGCAAGTCCGGTGCGACCGTCGTCCCGGATCGCTGCCGGCTGGAGCACGTTGAGGCCCTCCACGATCACGATGTCAGGGTGCTTGACCGTGACTTTCTGATCAGGAACGACGTCGTAGATGAGGTGGGAGTACGTCGGTGCGAGCACCTCGTCCTTGCCCGACTTGATGTCGACGACGAAGCGCAGCAGCGCCTTGCGGTCGTAGGACTCCGGGAACCCCTTGCGATGCAGGATGCCGCGGCGTTCGAGCTCCGCGTTGGGAAGCAGGAAGCCGTCGGTCGTCACGAGGGCCACGGACGGATGGGCGGGCCAGTGGGCCAGCATCTGCTGCAGCACACGTGCCGTCGTGGACTTGCCGACGGCAACGGAGCCGGCGAGGCCGATCACGAACGGGGTGCGCTCCCGCTGTGGCTGGGCCAGGAACTCCTGCTGCTTGCCGTGCAGCGCGCCGGCTGACTCGACATACATGCTGAGCAGCCGGGAGAGGGGCAGGTAGACCTGCTCGATCTCCTCGAGATCGAGCTCGTCGCCGAGGCCACGGATTCGTTCGATCTCCTCAGCGCTCAGCGGCTGCTCGGTCTGGGTGGCCAGCTCGGCCCAAGCGGAGCGGTCCAGTTCGACGTAGGGCGAACTCTCCCGCTGTTGGTCACGGGGCTCCGGACCGGCGGAGGAGGGCATGGCGGGTATTCTTGCAGTCGTTGTGCGTGCCCAACTTCTGGGTCCGCGACCTCAGCCCGTCAGGGCGGATCGGGGAGAACCCAGAGCATGTGCGGAATCGTCGGATACGTAGGTGGACAGCAGGCACAGAACGTCGTTGTCGACGGGCTGCGTCGCCTCGAGTACCGCGGTTACGACTCCGCCGGCATTGCCCTGGTCCACGACGGCCGGATCGTCAGCGACAAGAAGGCTGGCAAGCTGGCCAACCTCGAGAAGGCGATCTCCGACCGTCCACTGCCTGAGTCGAACACCGGCATCGGCCACACGCGGTGGGCCACCCACGGTGCGCCGACCGACGCCAATGCCCATCCGCACCTCGGCAACACCTCGCGATTGGCGCTCGTGCACAACGGCATCATCGAGAACTTCGCCGAACTGCGCCGGGAGATCGAGGCAGCCGGTCACGTCCTCAGCTCGGAGACCGACACGGAGGTCGCTGCCCACCTGGTGGAGGCGGAGCTCGAGTCGGGGCTGGGGCTCACCGAGGCGATGCAGCGGGTCTGCCGTCGGCTCGAAGGTGCCTTCACCCTCGTCGCCGTCGACTCCGCCGACCCGAGCCGGGTCGTGGCCGGACGGCGCAACTCCCCGTTGGTCGTCGGCCTGGGAGTGGGGAGAACTTCCTCGGCTCCGACGTGGCCGCCTTCATCGAGCACACCCGCGACGCCCTGGAGCTCGGACAGGACCAGGTCGTGACGATCACCCGCGACGGTGTCGAGGTCACCGGCTTCGACGGCAGCCCCGCCGAGGGCACCCGTTACCACGTCGACTGGGACCTGTCGGCCGCCGAGAAGGACGGCCACGACTGGTTCATGCGCAAGGAGATCTTCGAGCAGCCGTCCTCGGTCGCGGCAGCCCTGCTGGGGCGGCACACCGAGGACGGTCGACTGCAGCTCGACGAGATGCGTATCGAAGACTCCGAGCTGCGCGAGATCGATCGCATCATCGTGGTCGGGTGCGGCACCGCGGCCTACGCCGGGCAGGTCGCAAAGTATGCGATCGAGCACTGGACCCGGATCCCGGTCGAGGTGGAGCTCGCCCACGAGTTCCGCTACCGCGACCCCATCCTGACGCGCAAGACGCTCGTGGTGGCCATCAGCCAGTCCGGCGAGACGGCGGACACCCTCATGGCGATCCGCCACGCTCGCGCCCAGCAGTCCAAGGTGCTGGCGATCTGCAACACCAACGGCGCCACCATCCCCCGCGAGTCGGATGCCGTCATCTACACCCACGCCGGTCCAGAGATCGGGGTGGCATCCACCAAGGGCTTCTTGACCCAGATGGTCGCCTGCTACCTGCTCGGCCTCTATCTCGCCCAGGTGCGGCGCGCGATGTTCGGCGACGAGATCGCCTCCGTCGTGCGCGACCTCGAGCAGTTGCCCGCGCAGGTCACCCGGGTGCTCGACAACGCCGGTCAGGTCTATGACCTGGCCGAGGACCTGCTCGGTTCCAAGGCGGTGCTGTTCCTCGGGCGGCATGCCGGTTATCCGGTCGCCATGGAGGGGGCACTCAAGCTCAAGGAGCTCGCCTACATGCACGCCGAGGGGTTCGCCGCCGGCGAGCTCAAGCACGGTCCGATCGCGCTCATCGAGCCCGGACTTCCCGTCTTCTGCGTCGTGCCACCCCGTGGCCGCGACCAACTGCACGGCAAGATGATCAGCGCGATCCAGGAGATCCGTGCCCGCGGTGCCCGGACGATCGTGCTCGCGGAGGAGGGCGACCCGGCCGCCGGTGACTACGCCGACACCCTCATCGAGCTCCCCAAGGTGCCCACCTTGATGCAGCCGCTGGTGGCGGTGCTGCCGCTGCAGCTCTTCGCCTGCGAGCTGGCCACCAAGATGGGGCACGACGTCGACCAGCCGCGCAACCTCGCCAAGTCGGTCACCGTCGAATGATCGTCGGGATCGGCACCGACGTCGTCGACGTCGACCGGTTCGCAGCCTCGCTCGACCGGACGCCGGCACTGCGGGGCAAACTCTTCACGCCTGGGGAGGCGGTGCTCCCGTTGCGCTCCCTGGCGGCGCGCTTCGCGGCCAAGGAGGCGCTGGCCAAGGCACTGCAGGCTCCGCCGGGCATGGCCTGGCACGACGCCGAGGTGATCCGGGAGGAGAGTGGTCGGCCGCGGTTCGAGATCCGCGGCACCGTGCTGGAGGTGGCCACCACGTTGTCGGTGCAGCGTGTCCACCTGTCGCTCACCCACGATGCCGGCATCGCCTCCGCCTACGTGGTCCTGGAGGGCTGACCTCCCGGCCGACTCTCAGCTCGCGCGCAGCAGCGTGAGGATTTCGTCGAGCGACTGGTCCACCTTGTCGAAGCGTTGGTCGACTTGCTCGAAGCGTTGGTCGACTTGCTCGAAGCGTTGGTCGATCCTGTCGAAACGGTTGTCGTGACCGTTGAGGCGACTTCCGTGCTGCATGGACTCGGCCCGGAGCTGCTCCAACAGGACGGTGTGCTCGTCCAGACGCCCACGCAGTCCGGTCAGCTGCACGGTGTGCTCATCCAGGCGACCCCGGAGGCCGGCCAGCTGCACGGAGTGCTGGCCCTGGGTGGTCGTGATGCCGGACAGCAGTTCGTAGATCTCCAGCACATCGTGCTCGAGTTGCTTCACCTTGCGCCCCAGGTTGTCGGTCGTCATGTGCTCGACGGTAAGTGGTTCGGCAGGAGGAAGCCAGCCCGTTCCGGGTGCCTGTGGAAAAGCAGTGCAGAAGCGCACCGGTAGCGTGAGGCCATGCGCAGCGCCCACACTGCCGCGGAGGTCCGAGCCGCCGAGGAGCCCCTGCTGTCCAGTCTCCCCGACGGCGTGCTCATGCAGCGGGCAGCGGTCGGTCTCGCACATGCGCTCGTCGACTTCCTCGACGGCGCCTACGGGCGGCGGGTGCTGTTGTTGGTGGGCCCCGGCAACAACGGCGGTGACGCGCTGTGGGCCGGCGCCCACCTGGCTCGCCGGGGTGCGGTGGTCGACGCCGTCCTGCTGGCCGAGCAGGTGCATCCCTCGGGGCTTGCCGCGTTCCGGGGCGCGGGCGGGCGGATCGGCCTGCCCTCCGTGCGACCGGACGTGGTCGTGGACGGGATCGTCGGCATCGGTGGTCGGCCCGGACTCGGGCAGGCCGCGATCGATGCCCCTGGCCTGCCTGGCCGGACGTGCCCGTGGTCGCCGTCGACGTGCCGAGTGGCGTCGACGTCGACACCGGGAGACGCCGCTGCAGCACGTGACGGCGGCGCTCACGGTCACCTTCGGCACTGGGAAGGTCGCGCACCTCGTCGACCCGGCGGCACAGGCATGCGGTGCGGTGCAGTACGTCGACATCGGGCTCGACCTGCCCGCCGCAGAGGTGACGGCTCTCCAGGCCGCCGACGTCGCCGCGCTGCTGCCACGCCCCGCCTCCGACGGGCACAAGTACACGCGCGGAGTGCTTGGTGTCCGCGCCGGCTCGGACACCTATCCGGGTGCGGCTCTGCTCTGTCTCGATGGGGCGCTCGGCCTCCCGGGATGGTCCGGTACGTCGGTCCTGACGTCGTGGCGACCACGGCCAGGAGTCGCCATCCCGAGGTGGTCGGCGCCGGGCGGGTCCAGGCGTGGGTGGTCGGGCCGGGGAGCGACGAGCGGGCAGCGGCCGAGCTCGCCGCGGCCCTGGCGGACGAGGTGCCGGTGCTCATCGACGCCGACGCCCTCTCCCACGTCCGGTCGCCCTTGCCGGTACCTGCCCTGCTCACGCCGCATGCCGGCGAACTGGCCGCGATGCTCGGCGTCGAACGCGGTGCCGTCGAGACGCGGCAGTTGCACCACGCCCGGGCGGCTGCGGAGAAGTGGGGCGCGGTCGTGGTGCTGAAGGGCCGACGTACCCTCATCGCGCATCCCGACGGGAGGGTGCGGGTCAACCTCACCGGCACGCCCTGGCTGGGCACCGCGGGGGCCGGAGACGTGCTGGCGGGACTCACCGGCGCGCTGCTCGCCTGCGGGCTCGATCCGTTCGAGGCAGGCGCAGTCGGAGCGTGGCTCCACGGGACCGCTGCGACCGTCGCGTCCGGTGGCGGACCGGTCACCGCGAGCGGCGTGGCGGCCGCGATCTCGACCGTGGTCCGGACCATGTCGAGCTGACGACCGGCGAGACCCTGCGTCGGGAGCGGCGGTCGACCTGAGAAACTGGGGGGCATGACCGCCTCCGCCCGCGCTGAGATCGTGGTGGATGTCGCGGCGATCCGACACAACGTCCGTCGTCTCCGACAACTCGTCACCCGTCCCGATGGCGCCGCCCCCGCCTGCATGGCGGTGGTCAAGGCCGACGGCTACGGCCACGGCATGGTGCCGGTCGCGAAGGCGGCGCGCGAAGCCGGCGCCGACTGGCTCGGCGTGGCGACCCTCGAGGAGGCTGTCGCACTCCGAGATGCCGGCGACACCGGGCCGCTGCTCGCCTGGCTGGCTGTCCCCGGAGAGGACCACGCCCCGGCGCTGGAGCGTGACGTCGACGTGGCGTCGTACTCCCTCACCCAGCTCACGGCAATTGCCGATGCTGCCCGCCGGACGGGGCGGACGGCCCGGGTGCACCTCAAGATCGACACCGGGCTGAGCCGGGGCGGCGCGACCCGTGACGACTGGCCGGCACTCGTCGACGCTTCCGCGGCACTGGAGACCACCGGCGCCGTCGAGGTGGTCGGCATCTGGTCGCACCTCGTCGCCTCCGACGAACCCGACCGAACGATCAACGACGAACAGGAGCAGCGGTTCCGCGACGCGGCGAGCGTCGCCGAGGCGGCCGGCCTGCGCCCGCGCTGGCGGCACCTGGCCAACAGTGCCGCCGGCCTGCTGCGGCCGTCAGCGCACTTCGACATGGTGCGCTTCGGGATCGCCACCTACGGGCTCGACCCGGCACCCGGAGAGACCCACGACCTCGGGCTGGTGCCGGCCATGACCGTGCAGGCGCGCCTGGGCATGGTCAAGCAGGTGCGCGCGGGCGATGGGGTCTCCTACGGGCACCAGTGGGTCGCCGACCGCGACACCCTGCTCGGGTTGGTCCCCGCTGGCTATGCCGAGGGCATTGCGCGCGCCGCGGGCAACCGCGCCGAGGTCTGGGCCGATGACGCCCGCCGCCCGGTCCGCGGCCGCATCTGCATGGACCAGTTCATGATCGACCTCGGGCCCGACAGCACCCTCGCCGCAGGCGACCGCGTCGAGCTCTTCGGTACCGGCCACGACGGTGCCCCCACCGCGCAGGACTGGGCCGAGGCCTGCCACACCATCAACTACGAGATCGTCACCCGGATCGGCGGTCGTTTCGCCCGGGTGTACGTCGACAGTGAGGTCACGCAGTGACGTTGCAGGTCCGCCGGGTCGACCAGTCGAGCGCCGGGGCCGTGCACGACGTGATCCGTCGTGCCTTCGGCGGCCGGGCTCCGCTCGATCCACCCGCGTCCGCCCTCGTGGAGACCGTCGAGACCGTGTCCGCCGCGCTCGCCGAGCGCGGCGGACTGTTGGCGACGCTCGACGGAGAGCCGTCCGGATGCATGGTCTTCGGGCCGGCCGACGACCCGGCGCTCTACCTCACCCGCTTCGGTGTGGTGCCCGACGCGCAGGGGACCGGAGTTGCCGGCGCGCTCGTGCGGGCTGCCGAGCGGAAGCTCGCCGCGGCGGCCATGCCGGCATGCAGGTCGTGGCCCGCGTGGAGTTGCCGGCCAGCCTCGCCTTCTGGGAGCACCACGGGTTCGTGCGCACCGGCCACCAGGGCGTCAACGTGCACCTGCTGCGGCTCTTCGAGAGCAGCCGGCGACTGACCACCCCCGAGGAGGCCGAGGACTTCGGCAAACGACTGGCCGGGGTGCTGCGTGCCGGCGACGTGATCATCCTCAGCGGCGAGCTGGGTGCTGGCAAGACCACGCTCACGCGCGGTCTCGGCGCCGGTCTGGGGGTGCGCGGCGACGTCACCTCGCCGACGTTCGTCATCGCGCGGGTGCACCCGTCGACCGGGTCAGGACCCGCCCTGGTGCACGTCGACGCCTATCGGCTCGGGGGCATCGATGAACTCGACGACCTCGACCTCGACACCTCACTGAACGACGCGGTCACGGTGGTCGAGTGGGGCGAGGGCATCGCCGAGGCGCTGGCCGACGATCGCCTGGAGCTTCGCATCGAGCGAGCCCTGGGCGACGATGCCGCCGGTTCGGTCGAGGACGACGACCCGCGTGAGGTGCTGCTGCGCCCGATCGGACTGCGTTGGCTCGACACCTCTCTCGATAGGCTCTGACCGTGCTGCTCGCCCTCGACACCTCCTCGCCCCGCGTCACGGTGGCGATCACCGACGGTGACATGGTGCTCGCCGAACGGGTCTCCGACCAGACGATGAAGCATGGCGAGCTCCTGGCACCCCTGATCGCCGAGACCGTCGCCGAAGCCGGCCTGATCATGCCTGACGTCACCGCCATCGCGGTGGGGGTCGGGCCGGGGCCCTTCACCGGCCTGCGGGTCGGCCTGGTCACCGCCCGTACCCTCGCCCACGTGCTCGAGGTGCCGGTCTACGGCGTCTGCTCGCTCGACGTGTTGGCTGCGGAAGCGATGGCCGAGGGTGCGGTCGGCGGGGACTTCCTCGTCGCCACTGACGCCCGTCGCAAGGAGGTCTACTGGGCTTCCTACGTCGAAGGGCGTCGGGTCGAGGGACCCGAGGTCGAGCGCCCCGCGGACCTGGCCGACCGGCTGACGCCGGGCACCCCGGTGGTGGGGGAGGGCGCTGCGCTCTACCCCGATCTGCTCGGCGATCCGGTGGGACCGATCCGCGCCTCCGCCGGCTGGCTGGGCCGGATCGTCGCGGAGGAGGCGGCCGAGCTGCTCGACCCCGAGCCGCTCTATCTGCGTCGCCCCGACGCGGTCGCAGCGCACGCCCCCAAGAAGGTCTCGTGACCGGGCCCGCCACGACGGAGCTCCGCGCCGCCGGCGAGGTCGATCTCGAGGCGATCGTCGCCCTCGACGTCACCGGTTTCGCCGCGGACGCGTGGGACCGGGATGCCTGGGCCGCCGAGCTCGACGGCCCCGGCCGACGGGTCACCGTGGCCGTCCACGACGGCGCGGTGGTGGGCGTCCTGGCGACCATGACCCTGGGCGACGTGAGTGATCTGGTGCGGGTCGTCGTACGCCCGGACGCGCGGCGCAGCGGCGTGGCCCGAGCCCTGCTCGACGACGCGTTCGGTGCGGCGAGGGCCGCTGGTGCGGACCGCATGCTGCTCGAGGTCTCGGCGCTCAACCGGGGTGCGATCGGCTTCTACGTCGACGCCGGGTTCACCCAGATCGACGAACGGCCCCGCTACTACAAGGACGGCTCTGCCGCGCTGGTGCTGCGGCGCGCGCTCGGCCCGTCGTGCAACTGGAGTCCCTCATGAGCGACGAACCCCTGGTCCTCGGCATCGAGACCTCCTGCGACGAGACCGGTGTCGGCATCGTCCGCGGCCACACGCTCCTCGTCGACGAGGTGGCCAGCAGCGTGGAGGAGCACGCCCGCTTCGGCGGCGTGGTTCCCGAGGTCGCCTCGCGCGCCCACCTCGAGGCGATGGTGCCCACGATCGAGCGTGCCTGCGAGAAGGCCGGCATCGCCCTGCACGACGTCGACGCCATCGCCGTCACCGCCGGACCGGGGCTGGCCGGTGCGCTGCTCGTCGGGGTCGCCTCGGCGAAGGCGCTCGCGCTCGGCCTCGGCAAGCCGTTGTACGGCGTCAACCACCTGGCTGCGCACGTCGCCGTCGACCAGCTCCAGCACGGTCCGCTCCCGGAGCCGTGCATCGCGATGCTCGTCAGCGGTGGCCACTCCTCCCTCCTCAAGGTCACCGACATCACCACGGGGGTCGACCCGATGGGTGCAACCATCGACGACGCGGCCGGGGAGGCCTTCGACAAGGTGGCGCGGCTGCTCGGCCTGCCGTTCCCGGGTGGCCCGCACATCGACCTCTCGGCGGAGTCCGGTTCGAGCGTCGCGATCGACTTCCCGCGGGGGCTCACCTCACGGCGCGACCTCGAGCGACACCGCTTCAACTTCTCCTTCTCCGGCCTGAAGACCGCGGTCGCCCGGTGGGTGGAGGCTCGGGAACGCTCCGGTGAGCCGGTGCCGGTGGCTGACGTCGCCGCGTCGTTCCAGGAGGCCGTCTGCGACGTACTGGTGCGCAAGGCCCTCGACGCTGCGAAGACACAGGGCATCGACGACATCCTGATCGGCGGCGGCGTGGCCGCAAACACCCGGCTCCGGGCGATGGCCACCGAACGCGCAGCCGGCCTCGGCATCCGGGTGCGGGTGCCGAGGCCCGGGCTGTGCACCGACAACGGTGCGATGGTCGCAGCGTTGGGCGCGGAGATGGTGGCTCGGGGCCGGACACCGTCGGCGCTGGACCTGCCGGCGGACTCCTCCCAGCCGGTCACCACCGTCCTGGTCTGACCCGCGGAGTACTGCTACTTGGCGGGTCAGCCGCCGAGGATGAGGCCGAAGTCGCCGGACTCCACCGGTCCGACGGCCAGTTCTGCCTCGCCGCCGGTGCCGATCCGGACAACGTACCAAGTCTTCTGGTCCTCCTCGGCCATCGCCACCAGCACATGGTCGTCGTCCTCCCACACCGCTTGCCCGAAGGAAGGCAGGGCGGGGTCGTCCGGGGCAGCGGAGTAGTTGATGAAGTCGAGCAGGGGTTGCCCCAGTCCTCACCGAGGATCGCGAACTCCATGCTCCCGAAGCCCGAGAGATAGTCAGGGTCGGCCAACACCCTACTGCCGTCGGGCGAGAAGTCCCCGGGCGTGAGCTCGCAGGTGCGGGCCTGCTCTACGCCGTCGGCTCCGAAGATCGCGCTGCAGCTGCGGGCATCGGTCAGGGCCACCTGCCGGATGCTCGAGCCTTGAGCACTCACCGACAACGTGCGCTCCGGACGACCCGGGCTGGGGTCGCTGATCTGTCCGTCCTGCCACACCCTGCTGTCGAGCCGGTCCTCGCTGTTGGCGGTGGTCAGGTTGAAGTGCACGACCCCGTCGTCGGTGACGCCGACCGGGAAGACGGTTTGGGTCTCGTCGGCGTTGGTGAAGATCTTGCGGGTCTCTCCGGTGTCGTTGTCGTGCAACATCAACGTCTGGTCGTTGTTGTAGAGCACCTTGCTCCGATCGGCGGAGATGCTCATGAAGCCGTTGGAGGGAAAGGTCTCGACCGGCTTGCCCTGGCTGTCGAGCACGGATGTCTGCATGCGGTCGCTGCCGGGCGCGGCAGCCAGCCAGCCGTCGTCCCACGGCACGATCGCGTTGATGTCGCCGTCGACGGTGAGCACCCGCCCGTCTGCGGTGTGCAACTGGTCCTCGATCAGCCAGTCGACCGTTGGGGCGTTGCCTTGCGGCAGATCGCGCGGATCGAGGGAAGGGAGGCCGAGCCCGGACTTGTCCAGGTGGTCGTTCTCGGTGCCGGGCTCGATGCTGGGAGTCGGGCCGTCGCGGTGGAAGGTGGGTACGGCCGCGACGAGGTCGGTGCTCTCCTGGCCGCGATCGGTCCCGGCGAGCCAGACGCCGCCGCCGACTCCGACCACTGCCACCGCAGCTGCGAGGGCGGTGGCCGCCGCCCGCCGCCGGCGGAGGCGACCTGCGTTGCGACGTACCTCGTCGAAGGAGATCCCCTGCGGGTCCAGGGCATCGGCCTGCTGGTGCAGATCCTCGGCCAGCCGGCCACCGAATTCGTCGTGGGTGTTCATTTCTCCTCCTCCCCGGAGGTCGTGGGGACGATGCCGCTCTGCGCGGCATGGGTGCGCAGGGTGGCCATGGCGCGGCTGGCCTGGGACTTGACGGTGCCGGGTGAGACGCCGAGTGCATCAGCGATCTCGGTCTCGGTGAGCTCCTCGTAGTAGCGCAGCACGATGACGGCACGCTGCTTGCGGGGGAGCTGTTGCACGAGGCTCCAGAGCTCGCCACGCTGGCCTTCGTCATAGTGGTCGTGCACCCCGAACTGCTCCGGGAGCTCGTCGCGCGTCACCTCCCGTTTCTTCCACGGGCGGCGCCACAACGAGTTGTGCTCGTTGACGAGCACCCGACGGGCGTAGCCGTCGACCGAGTCGCGTCGCTCGATCCGGTGCCACGCGAGATAGACCTTGGCCAGGGTGGCCGACACCAGGTCCTCGGCGGTGTGGTGGTCGCCGGCGAGCAGGTAGGCAGTGCGGTGCAGGGCAGGCTGACGCGCTGTCATCCAAGCGCTGAACTCGGCGTCGCGTTCGGCACGTGATGCCGTCATCGTCGCCCGCTGCGGGGTCGCGGTGTGCACGGTGTCCTCACCATCCCTTCCCACCCAAGACGCAAAGGGGTGGGGAAGGGTTGCATCGGCGAGGAGAGATCTTCGGACCGGTCGTGGATCACGTCGACCTCATGGGAGGGGGACCCGGGCGAAGACCGGGCGGTAGCGGCTCGGCTCGGCGCGGATCTCGTCGAGGCCGCCCCCGTTGCGGCTCCAGCTCACGACCACCGTGCCGGGCTCGGGAAGGAGGTGCGGGTGAGCCAACGCCATGTATTGCAGGTTGTCAGGCGTCGATGGGATCTGCAGTGCCGCGGGGGTCGCGACGAACGGCCCTTGGGGCGCATCGCCCTTCCAGATCACCAGGTCGGTGCCCAGGAAGTCGTTGCGCTTGCTCACCGCATACCAGTGGCGGTCGCGGCGGAAGACGGTGAGAACCCGGGAGACCCCGCCGTCCGCGGGGATGATCGCAGCCGACGCCGCGGGGTCATCGCCCCAGCGCCTGCCGTCCCAGTACTGCCAGCGCGTCGGATCGGTGATGTCGGGGAGTTTGAGGCGGGCCACGTGCAGTGCCCAGCCGGTCGAGTCGTCCGAGGGGCGTGAGGTGCCGTAGACATGGATCCACCGATTGCGGACCACGACTGCGACGCCCCAGGCGGGGGTCTGGTCGCTCGCGGTGGAGGCGACGTCGACCACCTGCTCGAGTTCCGGCGTACCGCCCGTGGGGACCCAGAACTCGGCGAGCGCGGTGCCGGGCGTGGTGAAGTCCCAGGTGCCGTCTCCGTGGCCGACCACGCGGAAGAGGCCCACGGCCACCCGATCACCGCCCTCGACGGCGATGTGGTCGATCGTCACCGGCCAGTAACCGGTGCCGTCGGCTGCATCGGGGATCACCGCGCCTCCGTCAGGTGTGGAGATCGTGCGGACGCACTCGTCGTCGACGATCAGCGCCGAGTTGCGCACCATGGTCGGTCCGGCCGCCCCGGCGGCGCGGATGGTGTCGCCGAAGACCCACATGCTGCGACCGTCGCTCAGCTCGACGCTTGCACCGACGTCTGCACCCACGTCGCTGCCGACCGTGCGGGCCCGGGTGAGCCACTGGTTGAGCTCTGTCACCGAGTCGGGCCGCGCGGCCACGCAGCCGAGCCCGAAGGAATCGTCCGGCTCGTCGCCGGCCTCCTTCACCTCCAGGGCACGGTTCACGCTCAGGCCGAAGAGCACGAACGTGATCGGGACCAGCGCCACGACAGCGACCACCACAACGATGAGGCGGAGCGTCGTACGGCGCACCCCGCCACCCTAGTCCGTCGACGTCGCCCAGATGCTGGCCGAGGGCGCGCCGGTGCTGGGCGAGGGCGCGCCCGGTGGTGGCAACGTACGACCGTGCCGCCCGCTCCGCCTGGGGCTGGCTATCCTCGGGCCTGCCGACTCGTTACGTCATTTGGAGGAACCGTGCAGCAGGTGCAAGCAGTCGTGGCGCTGGCCAAGGGCCAGCCCGTCACCCTCACCACGATCAACGTCCCGGACCCCGGCCCGGGCGAGGCCGTCGTGAAGATCCAGGCCTGCGGGGTGTGCCACACCGACCTGCACTACCGCGAGGGCGGGATCAACGACGAGTTCCCGTTCCTGCTCGGCCACGAGGCGGCGGGGATCGTGGAGTCCGTGGGCCCCGACGTCACCTCCGTCGCGCCCGGCGACTTCGTGGTGCTCAACTGGCGTGCCGTGTGCGGAGAGTGTCGTGCGTGCCTGCGCGGCGACCTGCACTACTGCTTCAACACCCACAACGCGACGCAGAAGATGACCTTGGCCGAGGGTGAGCTGGCCGGGACCGAGCTCTCCCCGGCGCTGGGCATCGGTGCCTTCGCCGAGAAGACCCTCGTTGCCGCTGGCCAGTGCACGAAGGTGGACCCGGCGGCGCGACCCGCCGCTGTCGGTCTGCTCGGTTGCGGCGTGATGGCTGGTATCGGCGCCGCCATCAACACCGGTGCGTTGACACGTGGCAAGTCGGCTGCAGTGATCGGTTGCGGAGGCGTGGGTGTTGCCGCGGTCGCCGGCGCCGCGCTGGCCGGGGCGAGCCCGATCATTGCCGTCGACATCGACCCGAAGAAGCTGGCAAAGGCGAAGGAGATGGGTGCGACGCACACCGTCGACTCGTCGGCAGTGGACGCGATCGAGGAGATCAAGCGGATCTGCGCCGAGACCTACGCCGGCGCTGAAGGCGCCGACGTGGTCATCGAGGCGGTCGGTCGCCCCGAGACGTGGAAGCAGGCGTTCTACGCCCGCGACCTGGCGGGGTCGTCGTCCTCGTCGGTGTGCCGACGCCGGACATGTCGGTACCCGAGCTGCCGCTGATCGACGTCTTCGGTCGCGGCGGTGCGTTGAAGTCGTCGTGGTACGGCGACTGCCTGCCGTCGCGCGACTTCCCGATGCTGGTCGACCTCTATCAGCAGGGTCGTCTCGACCTCGACGCCTTCGTGTCGGAGGAGATCGCCATCGGCGACATCGAGGCAGCATTCGAAAAGATGCACCATGGCGACGTGCTGCGTTCGGTCGTGGTGCTCTGATGACTGCTCGTATCGACCACGCGGTCTCGTCGGGCACCTTCAGCCTCGACGGTGAGACCTTCGACGTGGACAACAACATCTGGGTCGTGGGCGACGACGCGGAGTGCATCGTGATCGATGCGCCGCACTCCGTCGACGACATCCTCGCCCTGGTGGGGGACCGCAACGTCAAGGCGATCGTGTGCACCCATGCCCACGACGACCACGTGCGGGTGGCGCCGGCGCTTCGAGCGGTGACCAAGGCCCCGATCCTGCTGCACCCCGACGACCGGGTGCTCTGGGAGCTCACGCACACCGACGAGCTCTGGGACGCCGACCTCGCCGATGCCCAGGTGATCTCCGTCGGCGGTGTCGACCTGCAGGTCATCCACACCCCGGGACATGCGCCCGGGGCGGTTTGCCTGTACGCCGCCGACCTGGGATGTGTCTTCACCGGTGACACGCTCTTCAATGGAGGGCCCGGAGCCACTGGGCGTTCGCACAGCGATCGTGGCACGCTCGAGGGCTCGATCAGGGCCAAGCTCTACGGTCTGCCCGACGACACCGTGGTCCACACCGGCCACGGTGACGACACCACCATCGGTGCGGAGAAGGCGCTGCTCGGCTGACGGTCGACCCGGGATGGGAGATCCCGGCGATCCGGCCCGCTCGGGACGGATCGCTGGTGGTCTCCCGGGCGACTTCTGCGCGCCTTCGTCGACCACTTGCGCGCACTCGGCGACCGTTTGCGCGCCTTCGGCGTCAGGGGAGTGGGGCGACCAGGAGGGCGGCGCCGGCGCCGGCGATGCGGGTGAGGACGAGGGTCGCGGGGGTGCCTCCGGAGAGCGCGAGACGTTTGCGCAGCTGCTCGGGGACGACGTCGACACCCCGGGTCTTGATGGTCAACGTGCCGATGTCTCGGGCGCGCAGGGCCGCCTTCAGCTGCTTCTCCCGGTAGGGGAGGTGCTCGAGAACCCGGTAGCCGCGGGCGAACGGCGTGCGGAACTCGTCGTCGGAGGTCACCCAGGCGATGTGCTCGTCGATGAGGCCGCCGCGTACGCCGGCCGCCACCGCGGTCACGAGGCCGGCGCGGATCACGGCCCCGTCGGGCTCGTAGACGTAGTCGCCCAAGGCGCGAACCGGACGCGGCTGGCCGACGTAGGGGTCGTCCTCCTCGGTCATGCTGGCGAGTCCGCCGCGGCTGATCACCGTCGCGCGGTGGCGACAGGTGGCCAAGGCCCCGGACCAGAGAGCTGCTTCCTTCACGTCGCCACGATCGCTGACCCACTCGGCCTCGACCGACGCCGGGACGAGATCGTGGTCGATGCCCGGCGCCACCTTCACCACCGACGACCGGGTGAGCAGCTCCTGCACGAACGACCACGGAGGGGTCCAGCCCTCGACGTCGAAGACGCGTCCCCGCTTGCCCCGGCGGGCCGGGTCGGCGAAGACCGCGTCGAAGGCGGTCAGGTCGAGCATGGTGCCGTCTGCGACGGCCACGGCTCCGCCCAGCTCCAAGGCAGCGAGGTTGGCTTCGGCGACCGCAACCCGGACCGGGTCCAGATCGACACCGGCAACCGTCAGGCCAGCCCTGGCGAAGGCGATGAGGTCGCCGCCGATGCCGCAGCCCAGGTCGATGACGCTGCCCGGCTGCGCGGTCGCCAAGCGACGGGCGCGGTGCGTGGCCACGGGCGCTCGAGTGGCCTGCTCCAGGGCGTCAGGTGTGAAGTACATCCGTGCCGCGTCGTCGCCGAACTTCGCCTCGGCCGCCTGCCGCAGCCTGACCTGGGTGAGCGCGGCAGCAGCACGCTCAGGAGCACTCTCGTGGCGCCGTACCTCCGTGGCGGTGCGGACCGGATCCCCGGCGTGCTGGTCATGCGCCGTCGCCGCCGTCTCCAGCAGCTGCTGGCCGGGATCGGTGAGCAGCCACCGGAAGGTCTCAAGGTCCACGGGATCATCCTTCCAGCCCCTGCCTCTGGCACTCGGTTGGCCTGAGTGCTAGCGTCTGCATTGGCACTCTCACCCTGAGGGTGCCAGCGCTTGCTCGAAGGTATGACCCCCGCGACGGCACACCCCAGCGCAGGCCCAAACGTTGTGCGGTTTCCATCCGCCATCCGTGTCAGTTCCAGTGGAGAAAGTGGAGGTTGATCCGAAGTGTCGGTCAACATCAAGCCCCTCGAGGACCGCATCGTCGTCAAGCAGCTCGAAGCTGAGCAGACCACGGCTTCCGGCCTGGTCATCCCGGACACCGCGAAGGAGAAGCCCCAGGAGGGCGAGGTCGTCGCGATTGGTCCCGGTCGTGTCGACGACAACGGCAACCGCGTCCCCGTCGACGTGGCCGTCGGTGACAAGGTCATCTACAGCAAGTACGGCGGCACCGAGGTCAAGTACGCCGGTGGCGAATACCTGATCCTGTCCGCACGCGACGTGCTGGCGATCGTTTCCTGAATTCCTGAGTAGTCCCTGACGAACTTGTCGTGCCGGAGCTGATCCGACTACAAGTTCGTCAGGGACTATCTCCCTTTCTGAGCCAAGGAGAGACATGCCGAAGATCCTGGAATTCGACGAGAACGCTCGTCGCGCGCTGGAGGCGGGCGTCGACGCCCTCGCCAACGCCGTCAAGGTGACGCTGGGCCCCAAGGGCCGCTACGTCGTCCTTGACAAGAAGTGGGGCGCCCCCACGATCACCAACGACGGTGTGACCGTCGCGCGTGAGGTGGAGTTGGACGACCCGTTCGAGAACCTGGGTGCGCAGCTCACCAAGGAGGTTGCCACCAAGACCAACGACGTCGCCGGTGACGGCACCACGACGGCCACCGTGCTCGCCCAGGCGATGGTGCACGAGGGCCTGCGCTCGGTTGCCGCCGGTGCCAACCCGATGGGCCTCAAGCGTGGCATGGACGCTGCCACCGAGGCCGTCGGCAACGCGCTGCGCGACGCCGCCCGCGACGTCGAGTCCAAGGAGGACATGGCGTCCGTCGCCACGATCTCCAGCCGCGACTCGGTCATCGGCGAGCTGCTCGCCGAGGCCTTCGACAAGGTGGGCAAGGACGGTGTCATCACCGTCGAGGAGTCCAACACCATGGGCACCGAGCTCGAGTTCACCGAAGGCATGCAGTTCGACAAGGGCTACATCTCGGCCTACTTCGTGACCGACCCCGAGGCCATGGAAGCGGTCCTCGACGACCCCTACATCCTCCTGCACCAGGGCAAGATCGGCTCGGTCGCCGAGCTCGTCCCGCTCCTGGAGAAGGTCATTGCCACGGGCAAGTCGCTCTTCATCCTCGCCGAGGACGTCGAGGGCGAGGCGCTGTCGACCCTGGTCGTCAACAAGATCAAGGGCACCTTCAAGGCCGTTGCCGTGAAGGCCCCGGCCTTCGGTGACCGTCGCAAGGCCATGATGCAGGACATCGCGGTGCTGACCGGTGGCCAGGTCGTGTCCCCCGAGGTCGGTCTCAAGCTCGACCAGGTCGGCCTCGAGGTGCTCGGTCAGGCCCGTCGCATCGTGGTCACCAAGGACAACACGACCATCGTCGACGGCGCCGGCGACGCGGCCGCGGTCGAGGGTCGGGTCAACCAGATCAAGGCGGAGATCGAGAACTCCGACAGCGACTGGGACACCGAGAAGCTGCAGGAGCGCCTGGCCAAGCTGGCCGGCGGCGTCTGTGTCATCAAGGTGGGCGCTGCCACCGAGGTGGAGCTCAAGGAGAAGAAGCACCGCATCGAGGACGCTGTCTCCGCGACCCGCGCCGCCATCGAGGAGGGCATCGTCGCAGGTGGTGGCTCCGCCCTCATCCACGCGGTCAGCGTGCTCGAGGACGGCCTCGGCCTGACCGGTGACGAGGCGCTCGGTGTCCGCATCGTGCGTCGCGCCGCCGACGAGCCGCTGCGCTGGATCGCCGAGAACGGCGGTGTGAACGGCTACGTCGTGACCACCAAGGTGCGCGAGCTCGGCGTCGGCCAGGGCTACAACGCCGCCACCGAGGAGTACGGCGACCTGGTCGCCCAGGGCGTGCTCGACCCGGTGAAGGTGACGCGATCCGCACTGGTCAACGCCACCTCCATCGCCGGCATGCTGCTCACCACGGAGACCCTCGTGGTGGACAAGCCGGAAGACGAGGACGACGCGCCGGCAGCGGGCCACGGCCACGGGCACGGACACTGATCTGAGCTCGAAACCAGCAACCCAGGATCCGCCCGGGACCGACATCGGTACCGGGCGGATCTGGGTTCTCCTGGTGCTGTTGGCCAGCTTGAGCATGCTCGGCCCCTTCAGCATCGACACCGCCTTCCCGGCCTTTGCCGAGATGCGGGGTGAGTTCGACGTCGGCGCGGCCGAGATGCAGTGGGTGGTCAGCGCCTACATGCTGGCCTTCGCCCTCATGAGCCCCTTTCACGGGCCGCTCTCCGATGCCATCGGTCGCAAACCGGTGATCGTCGTCGGGGTGGGCGTCTATGCGCTCGCCTCGGTGGGCTGTGCCCTGGCCGGCTCGCTGGAGGTGCTCCTGCTCTTCCGAGTGGTGCAGGGGCTGGCAGCAGGCGGAGGGGTGATCGTCTCCCGGACGGTGATCCGTGACGTCTTCGAAGGCCCCGAGGCGCAGCGGCTGATGAGCATCACGATGATGATCTTCGGCATCGCGCCCGCCCTCGCACCGATCATCGGCGGCGGTCTGATCCAGCTCGGCCCGTGGCACGTGATCTTCTGGTTCCTTGCGCTGCTGGCCCTCGTGATGAGTACGTCGGCACTCGTCCTCCTGCCCGAGACCCACCCGGCCGAGCGCCGGACCCCGCTGCGGCCCGGGGCGTTGCTGCACAGCTTGGCGCTGCCGCTCAAGGACGCGGTCTTCCACCGCATCGCCTGGTCCGCCGCGCTCTCCTTCGGGGGTCAGTTCCTCTACATCGGGGCGGCCGCGATCTTCGTCGTCGACCTGTTGGGCAAGGGTGAGACCGACTTCTGGATGCTCTTCGTGCCGATGATCGGCGGCATGGTGATCGGCTCCTTCGTCAGCAGCCGTACGGCTGGCCGGATCAGCAGTCGCGTGCTCATCACCGGGGCGTTGAGCGTCTCGCTGGCCGGCGCGGTGGTCAACGTGGCGCTGGCGCTCGGTCCGCTCGAGGCAGGGCTTCCCTGGGCGGTCATCGGCCCGGCGGTCATCGGCCTGGGATCGGGGGCGGCCTACCCGGTCCAGCAGTTGGCGCTGCTCGACCTGCACCCGACCGCTCGTGGCGGTGCGGTCTCGCTCTTCACCTTCTTCTCGCTCGGGCTCAACGCGCTGCTCGCGGCCCTGGTCACCCCGCTCGTGACCGACAGCGTCCTCCACCTCGCCCTGACCGCGCTGGTGATGGTGAGCGCCGGTCTGCTGCTGTGGCTGTGGCACCTCCGCGTGAGCGCGCCACCCGTGGCCCCGCTCACGCCCGATCCGGTCCCAGAAGTCGGGGCGTGAGCCGCCGACGGATGGTGCCGGTGGCACCCACTAGACTGGAGCAGTGGAGATCCCTGAGAAGTTCGCCCCCTCGGTCTGACCTACGACGACGTCCTGCTCCTTCCGGGGTACTCCGACCTCGCCCCGGACGAGATCGACACGACGAGTCGGCTGACGCGGGAGATCTCCTTGAAGGTCCCGCTGGTGAGTGCCGCGATGGACACCGTCACCGAGTCGCGCATGGCGATCGCGATGGCGCGTGAGGGCGGTCTCGGCGTGCTGCACCGCAACCTCTCGATCGAGGACCAGGCCTACCAGGTCGACCTCGTCAAGCGCACCCAGACCGGGATCATCTCCAACCCGGTCACGATCGGCCCCGACGCAACCCTCGAGGAGCTCGACCAGATCTGCGGCGAGTACCGCGTCTCCGGGCTCCCGGTCGTCGATGCCGACAACCTCCTCCTCGGCATCATCACCAACCGCGACCTGCGCTTCACCCCCGTCGCCGAGTGGGCCACCACCAAGGTCAACGAGATGATGACGCCGATGCCGCTCATCACCGGCCATTCCAGCATCGAGCGCGACGAGGCCACCGCGTTGCTGCGGGCACACAAGCGTGAGCGCCTTCCGCTGATCGACGACGCCGGGCACCTCACCGGGCTCATCACGGTCAAGGACTTCGTCAAGGGCGAGCAGTTCCCCAACGCGTCGTACGACGCCGACGGCCGTCTGCTCGTCGGCGCGGCCATCGGCTACTTCGGAGATGCGTGGACCCGTGCGACGACGCTGATCGAGGCGGGCGTCGACGTCCTGGTCGCCGACACCGCGCACGGCCACGTCCGGATGCTGCTGGAGATGGTCGAGCGGCTCAAGACCGACCCTGCCACCAAGCACGTGCAGGTGATCGGCGGCAATGTCGCCACCACCGAGGGGGCGCAGGCGTTCGTCGACGCCGGTGCCGATGCCGTCAAGGTCGGCGTGGGACCTGGCTCCATCTGCACAACCCGCATCGTCACCGGCGTGGGCGCGCCGCAGATCTCCGCCGTGTACGCCGCCGCGCAAGCCTGCAAGCCGGCCGGGGTCCCGGTCATCGCCGACGGCGGCATGAAGCACTCCGGTGAGATCGCCAAGGCCATCGTCGCCGGCGCCGATGCCGTCATGCTCGGCTCGCTCCTCGCCGGCTGCGAGGAGTCACCGGGCGAGCTGGTCTTCGTCAATGGCAAGCAGTTCAAGGCCTACCGCGGCATGGGATCGCTCGCTGCCATGTCCAGCCGTGGCAAGAAGTCCTACTCCAAGGACCGTTACTTCCAGGCGGAGGTCACCAGCGACGACCAACTGGTGCCCGAGGGCATCGAGGGCCAGGTGGCCTACCGTGGTCCGCTCGGTCAGGTCGTGCACCAGTTGACCGGCGGCCTGCACCAGTCGATGTTCTACGTCGGCTCGCGCACCGTGCCGGAGCTCCAGGAGCTGGGGCGGTTCACCCGGATCACCTCGGCCTCGCTGAAGGAGAGCCACCCCCACGGCGTGCAGATGACCGTCGAAGCGCCCAACTACAGCGGTATCTGAGTCTCGAACCTTCGACAGGCTCACGACGACGCAGGCTCGACCACCGAAAGAAGGAAAGTTGACTGAGATCGAGATCGGGCGCGCCAAGCGCGCCCGCCGTGCCTACTCCTTCGACGACATCGCGATCGTGCCGTCGCGGCGCACTCGTGACCCCGAAGAGGTGAGCACCGCCTGGCAGATCGATGCCTACCGTTTCGACCTCCCGGTCATGGCAGCGCCGATGGACTCGGTCATGTCGCCGGAGACGGCGATCGCCTTCGGACGCATGGGGGCCTCGGCGTCCTCGACCTCGAGGGGCTCTGGACCCGTTACGACGACCCCACGCCGCTGTTCGACGAGGTGGCGACCCTTCGGGGTGTCGCCGCCACTCGCCGGATGCAGGAGATCTACTCCGAGCCCATCAAGCCCGAGCTGATCACCCAGCGCCTGCAGCAGATGCGTGAGGCCGGGGTGACCGTGGCCGGCTCGTTGTCGCCGCAGCGCACCAAGGAGTTCGCCAAGGCGGTCGTCGACGCAGGCGTCGACATGTTCGTCATCCGCGGCACCACGGTGTCGGCTGAGCACGTCTCGAGCCAGGCCGAACCGCTGAACCTCAAGGAGTTCATCTACGAGCTCGACGTCCCGGTCATCGTGGGTGGCTGCGCCACCTACCAGGCAGCACTGCACCTCATGCGCACCGGCGCCGCCGGTGTGCTGGTCGGTTTCGGCGGCGGCGCTGCCCACACCACCCGCACGGTCCTGGGCGTCGCCGTGCCCATGGCCTCCGCCGTGGCCGACGTGGCAGCTGCGCGGCGCGACTACCTCGACGAGTCGGGCGGCCGCTACGTGCACGTCATCGCCGACGGCTCCATCGGTCGCTCCGGCGACGTCGCGAAGGCGATCGCCTGCGGTGCAGACGCGGTCATGGTCGGATCTCCGCTGGCGCGGGCCGATGACGCCCCCGGTCGTGGTTTCCACTGGGGTGCCGAGGCGTGGCACGGCAAGCTCCCGCGGGGCGAACGTGTCGAGTTCGGCACCATCGGCTCACTCGAGGAGATCCTCTTCGGTCCCTCGCGCGTCGCCGACGGCACCATGAACCTCATCGGCGCACTGCGCCGTTCGATGGCCACCACGGGCTACACCGAGCTCAAGGAGTTCCAGCGCGTCGGCGTGGTCGTGGTCTGACGCCGTGAACCTGCGGGTGGCGACGGGCCAGGCGGCCGCGGTGGCCGGCGACGTGCCGGCCAACGTGACCACGTCGGTGACGCTCGCCCGCGAGGCGGGGAGCAGGGCGCCAGGCTGCTCGTGCTGCCCGAGGCATTCCTGACCGGCTACTGCCGCTCGGCCTTCGCAGGGCCCGTGCCCTTGGAGTCCGAGCTGCCCACGTTGCTCGCGCCCCTGCGCGCGGTGGCGAGCGACCACGGCATCACCGTGGTGGTGGGTACGCCGCTCGATCGGGCCGGGCGGCGTACGCTCGCGACGGTGGTGGTGGGTGCCGACGGTTCGGTGGCGGCGCCCTACGACAAGCAGCACCTGTCCGGTTACGAGCGCGACCACTTCGACGCGGGCGGGCACGGCTCATCACTGGTCGTCGACGGCTGGGAGCTCGGGCTGGCGATCTGCTACGACGCCTCCTTTCCCGAACACGCCCGGGCAGCGGCGGCGGACGGCGCGCTCGGCTACCTGGTCTCTGCGGCGTTCTTCCCCGGCGGGGCCGAGCGCCGCGATCTCTATGCCGCGGCGCGAGCCCTCGACAACGGGGTGTACGTCGTCCTCTCCGGTCTTGCCGGACCCTGCGGCGACGAGGAGTTCATCGGGGGATCGGCGATCTTCGATCCCGAGGGTCGGGTGCTCGCCCGCGTCGCGGGAGAGCGGGGCATCGTGGTCGCCGATCTCGACACCGCGGTGGTGCGCGACGTCCGGGCCCGGCACCCGATGCTGCGCGACCGGCGTGTCGACCTGGGCCCGCGCAGCGTCACCGGGCAGGCATGACGCGCAACGTCACCTGACGTCGGCGGCCGCCGGAGCCTCGATCATGACGGGCTCGTCGAAGGCGCTGAGCACGGTCTCGCTCGAGTCCTTCTCGCCGCCGATGACGAAGGAGCCGGTCATCTTCACGACGCGATCCTCGGAGTCGAGCCACAGCTGCAGCGTGACGCTCTCCGGTAGGTCGGGATCGGTGAGCTCGTCGCTGTCGTCCGCATCGAGGCGGAGCACCACCTCGTAGACACCGGCCCTCGACCCCGCGTGGTCCTGCTCGCCGACGAAGGTCACCGACTCCGCTTCGTCGAGCGCCTCGTCGACCTGGGCGTAGGGATCCGAGGCGTCGTCGACGTCGTCGCGTTCGGACTGCACCCACTTCTCGCCCATCTTCGTCCAGCTGTCGGATCCGATCGCGATGATCTCCACGGGCGAACCCCCGAGATCGGCGGTGACGTGATAGCTCGTCGGGTCCTGGGTGTAGTCGAAGTCGCCCGTGCTGGAGCCGTGGAAGGTGGTGCCCTCGTTGGTCGATTCCACGTGGACCGTCTCCACCTTCTCCGCCCCGGCCCTGACCTGCGTCCGGAACTCGGCGACATCGACGTCCGATCCGTCGGCCGGGGTGGAGGTGAGGTCATCGGCGGCGTCGTCATCGCTCTCGTCGCCGCAGCCGACGAGGGCGAGCGCGAGCAGGGGAGGCTGGCCAGGGCGGTGGCACGACGCGGCGACATGTCAGCGATCCTGCCTCCGTACTCGGTGGCTGAAACCCGCCGGGCATGGGCGGCCTGCCACACTGGCCCCATGAGGCCGACTCAGCCAGCCGACCGTGAAGCCGAACCCGGGGTGCTCAGCCCGGCAGCGCGTGAGCAAGCGCTCGTCGACCTGGCTGGTACCGCCGAGGCGGGAGCCGAGCTCGATGTCCTGGTCGTCGGAGGGGGAGTGGTGGGCGCCGGCACGGCACTCGACGCCGTGACGCGCGGCCTGAGCACCGGCCTCGTGGAGCAGCGCGATCTCGCCTCGGGCACGTCGAGCCGGAGCAGCAAGCTGGTGCACGGCGGTCTGCGCTATCTCGAGATGTTCGACTTCGGGTTGGTCCGCGAGGCGCTGGAGGAGCGCGGCCTCCTGCTCACCCGGCTGGCACCGCACCTGGTGAAGCCGGTGCCGTTCCTGTATCCGCTGCACAGCGCTGCGGAACGGCCGTACGTGGGCGCCGGCCTCGCGCTCTACGACACGATGGCGCGGGTCGGCAAGTACGACGTCGGACTACCGCGCCACCGCCACCTGCTGCGTCGCCACGTGGCCCGGATCGCGCCCGACCTGCGGACCGACGAGATCACCGGTGCGATCAAGTACTACGACGCCCAGGTCGACGATGCTCGCCTCGTGATGACCCTTGCACGGACGGCTGCCCGCCATGGCGCCCATGTGGCCACCCGCACCCGGGTGGTCGGCTTCCTGCGCGAGGGCGACCGGGTGGTGGGGGTGACCGCCCGTGACCTCGAGAACGGGCGCACCTTCGACGTACGCGCCCGGGTGGTGGTGAACGCCGCGGGAGTCTGGACCGACGACATCCAGGAGATGGTCGGCGGTCGCGGTGCGCTCAACGTGCAGGCCAGCAAGGGGATCCACCTGGTCGTGCCGCGTGACCGGATCCGGTCGGAGTGCGGCTTCATCACGCGCACCGAGAAGTCGGTGCTCTTCGTGATCCCGTGGGGCCGGCACTGGATCATCGGCACGACCGACACGGCCTGGGACTACGACCTGGCCCATCCGGCAGCGTCGCGGGCCGACATCGACTACGTGCTGGGTCACGTCAACACGATCCTCAAGGAACCGCTCGGCCACGACGACGTCGAGGGTGTCTACGCCGGACTGCGACCCTTGCTCACGGGCGAGTCCGAGCCCACCTCCAAGATCTCGCGTGAGCACACGGTGGTGACGCCGGTGCCCGGCTTGGTGATGATCGCCGGCGGCAAGCTCACCACCTATCGGGTGATGGGCAAGGACGCCGTCGACGCGGCCGCCCACTCGCTGCGCACGACCATCAACGCCGTCGTGCCCGAGACGATCACCGACCGGGTGCCGCTGCTGGGCGCCGAGGGTTATGAGACTCGCTCCAACCAGCGGGTCGCACTCGCACGGCGTGCCAAGGTCCACGTCAGTCGGATCGACCACCTGCTCGACCGCTACGGCGGGTTGGTCGACGACCTGGTGGAGATGTTGGCGCGGCAGCCCGAGCTCAACGCCCCACTCCCGGGCGCCGACGACTACCTCGCCGCCGAAGCGGTCTATGCCGTGACCCACGAAGGCGCGCAGCACCTCGACGACGTGCTCGTGCGGCGTACCCGCATCTCGATGGAGACCTTCGACCGCGGCGTCGCGGCTGCTCGGCCCGTGGCCGAACTGATGGCGCGTGAACTCGGCTGGCCCCAGGAGCGGGTGGAGGAGGAGGTGGACCATTACCTGCGTCGGGTCGAGGCCGAGCGGTTGAGCCAGCTCAAGATGACCGACCAGGAGGCCGACGAGGCGCGGGTGCGCCCACGGCATCCGGCCTGACGCCGTGCAGCACGATGCTGACGACCTGGTCCTCCCACACCTCGTCGATCGGCTCCCCGGGCTGTAGCAGCAGGCGCAGCACCACCGCCCCGGCGACGATTTCGAGCACTCGGTCGGGGTCGGTGTCGGGGGAGAGGTGGCCCGCCTCGACCGCCTCGCTCAGCCATCGCCGCAACCCCGCGAACACGCCGGTCTGGAACCGTTCGAGCAGGCGCTCGTGCAGTTCGGGATGGGCGGCGATCTCGGTCATCAGCCCCGGAAACGCGGCGCGAGCGACCGGCGTGGCGAAGATGGCGCGGGCTCCCCGGGCCAGGGCCTTCAGGTCGGTGCGCAGATCGCCGCTGCTCGGGGGAGCGCGGTGAACCCCTGGGGGATCGCCACTTCGTGGACCAGGTGCGCCTTGCTCGGCCAGCGGCGATAGATCGCCGGGGTGGTGGTGCCGGCGCGCTGCGCGATCGCACCGAGCGTGACGCGGGCATAGCCCCGCTCGACCAGGAGTTCTGCGGCCGCCTCCAGGACGGCGGTGTCGATCCGGCGATCACGTGGTCGTCCGCTGGGGGCAACGGGGGTGGTCCCGCGGCGCTCGATCTGCTTTCATTACGCCCAACATCGTAATGGGTGAGCGAGGTCACATGGAAGAGTCGTTGTCCGCCGACATGCAACTCCAGCGGAGCAGCCGCGCGCCTGAGGAGGTCGCCGCCCGGATCGCTGCTTGGCTCGCCGAGCAGGTGGGCAACCCGGTCACCGCCGAGGTGGTCGGTGGGGTCAACGCCAACGGCCTCTCCTCCGACACCTTGGTGCTCGACGCCGCCTGGGCGGGCGGTGGCGGCCGCTTCGTCACCCGGGCCGCGCCCACGGTCGCCGACGTGCCGGTCTTCCCGGTCTATCGACTGGGTCACCAGAGCGAGGTGATGCGCCTGGTGGGCGAGCTCAGCGACGTGCCGGTGCCCGAGATCGCGTACGTCGACCTCGAGGGTCGAGCGCTCGGCACCCCACTCTTCCTCATGCAGTACGTCGAGGGAGTGGTTCCGCCCGACGTGCTGCCCTACAACTTCGGCGACAACTGGTTCGCCGATGCGTCGCTCGACCAGCAGCGCTGCCTGCAGGAGGAGACGATCGGGGTCATCGCGGCCCTGCACGGCATCCCGGACGCGACCGAGACCTTCGGCTTCCTGGTCGAGGGACAGCAGGGCAGCGCGGGTTCGCCCGAGCAGCACCTGGGCAGGGTGCGTGCGTGGTACGAGTTCGCGGCCGCAGGCGTCGGGCGCTCTCCCTGGTGGAGCGTGGTCTGGCCTGGTTGGCCGAGCACCCGCCGGCGCTGGCCCGTCCCGACGAGGCCGTGCTGAGCTGGGGGACTCGCGGATCGGCAACGTGCTCTATCGCGACTTCCGACCAGCGGCGGTGCTCGACTGGGAGATGGCCTGCCTCGGTCCGCGCGAGCTCGACGTCGCCTGGCTCATCTTCGCCCACCGCGTCTTCGAGTCGATCACCGAACTGCTCGGCGCCGCGGGGATGCCCCACCTGCTGCGTGAGGAGGACGTGGTCGCCGCCTACGCGCAGCGCACGGGCGTCCAACTGGGTGATCTCACCTGGTTCCACGTGCTCGCGGGGGTCCAATGGGCCATCGTCTTCCTGCGCACCGGTGCCCGGCAGGTGCACTTCGAGGAGATCGACCCACCGGACGACGTGGAGAGTCTCTTCCACCACCGGTTGCTGTTGGAACGCATCCTGGACGAGGTCGGAGCGCCGGTGTGATCGGGCCACTCGACGAGTTCCCACTGCATCAGGCACCGCTGCCGATGGCATGGGTGGCCAGCAGCGACCGCAACTTCTACGACCGGTGGTATTTCAACGCGCACGACCGGAGCGGTGAGGTGGTGTGGATCCTCGGCGCCGGCTACTACCCCAACCTCGGCACCAAGGATGCCTTCGTGCTGCACCGCGCTGCAGGGAGACCACGGCCGTCCATCTCGGTGACGCGATCGACCAGGACCGGATGAACCCGCACGTGGGGGCCTTCCGGATCGAGGTCCGAGAGCCGTTGCAGGAACTGCGGGTGGTGCTCGAGGAGACCGACGGGATGGCGCTCGACCTCACCTGGCGCGGCTCCTTCCCGGTCGTGCAGGAGTTGCCTCACCTGATGCGTCAGGGCAGCCGGATCACTCTCGATGCCCAGCGCTTCGCGCAAGTGGGTACGTGGGAGGGAACCCTGGTGCTCGACGGGGTGGAGACTGCTGTGGATCCCGGCACCTGGGTGGGCACCCGCGACCGCTCCTGGGGGATCCGGCCGGTGGGGAGGCGGAGCCGGCGGGCCGCCCCGCCGACCCGCCCTTCGAGGGCATGTGGTGGCTCTACCTGCCCCTGCGTTTCGAGGAGTTCGCGGTGGTGCTCATCATCCAGGAGTCGCCCGACGGGTTCCGGACGCTCAATGACTGCACCCGAGTGTGGGCCGACGGGCGAGTGGAGCAGCTCGGCTGGCCCCAGGTCCGCATGGACTACCTCTCCGGCACCCGCCGTCCTCGCACCGCCGTCCTCGAGTGCGTCGGTGCCGACGGACAGCCGATCCGCCTGGAGGTGGCGGCGCTGCTGGAGGCTCCCCTGCACGTCGGTGGTGGCTACGGCGGTGATCCCGACTGGACCCATGGCATGTGGAAGGGCCCCGGCTTCGCGGAGCGGGTCCGCTATGACATGTCTGCCCCGGAGGTCGCCGGGCGCGAGATGTTCGGTGTCGTCGACCACGTCGGCCACGCCCTGTTGCACGAGGGGGTCGGTGCTGATGCCGTGGCCCACGAGGGCTGGGGCCTCTTCGAGCACGGTGCCCTCGGACGCCATGACCCCAGCGGGTTCAGCGACTGGTTCGACCTCGCTCCCTGAGTGCGTCGAGACGTCACCCCGCCTGTCCGTCCCAACTGACCAGCCCACCAGGAGATCCGCGCCATGACGCTCGACCGAGACAGCTTCTTCATCAACGGCACCTGGGCGGCGCCCGCGAGCGACGCCGTCCTCGAGGTGGTCTCACCGCACTCGGAAGAGGTGGTGGCACGTGTGCCGGAGGGAGCGTGGCCGACATCGATGCCGCGGTGGCAGCGGCCCGCGACGCGTTCGACCACGGCCCGTGGCCGCAGATGTCGCCTGCGGAACGGATCGCGGTGCTGGAGCGCTTCTCTGGCCTCTACAGCGCAAAGTTGACCGAGATGGCCGAGCTGATCACCGTCTCCATGGGGTCGCCGACCTCCTTCGCCAACCTCGCCCAGTCGCCGGCACCGTGGATGCAGATCGAGGCCTTCCTCGGCATCGCCCGCGAGTTCGACTGGGAGGCCGAGCGGCCCGGGGTCCTCGGCGCGCCGGTGCTGGTACGTCGTGAGCCCGTCGGTGTGGTGGCGGCGATCCCGCCGTGGAACGTGCCCCAGTTCACGATCATGTCCAAGGTCGTGCCTGCCCTGCTCGCCGGCTGCACGGTCGTGGTCAAGCCTGCGCCCGAGACGCCCTTGGACGGCTACCTGATGGCGGAGTTGCTTGCCGAGGCCGGCGTACCCGAAGGGGTGGTCAACATCGTCGCCGCCGGGCGCGAGGTGGGGAGCACCTGGTGCGCCACCCGGGCGTCGACAAGGTCGCCTTCACCGGGTCGACCGCTGCCGGCCGCCGGATCGCCTCGATCTGCGGTGAACAGCTGAAGCGGGTCAGCCTGGAGCTCGGTGGCAAGTCGGCAGCGATCGTGCTCGATGACGCTGACCTGTCCACCACGATGGAGGGCTTGAAGTTCACGGCGCTGATGAACTCCGGACAGGCGTGTGTGGCCCAGACCAGGATCCTCGCCTCTCGCGGCAACTACGACGCCGTGGTCGAGGCGCTGACGGAGGCGGTGGGTGCGATGCAGGTGGGTGATCCCATGGACCCGGCCACCGAGATCGGGCCGTTGGTCGCCCGGCGGCAGCAGGAGCGGGTCACCGACTACATCAGGATCGGGCAGGAGGAGGGTGCTCGGCTGGTGCTCGGCGGCGACGGCCGCCCCGACGGGCTCGACACGGGCTGGTACGTGCGTCCGACGATCTTCGCCGACGTGGACAACCGGATGCGCATCGCCCAGGAGGAGATCTTCGGGCCGGTGCTCTCGGTGATCGCCTACGACGACGTCGACGACGCGGTGCGCATCGCCAACGACTCCGACTACGGGCTGGCAGGCACGGTGTGGACCAACGATCGTGAAGCCGGTCTCGACGTCGCCCGCCGGGTGCGCGCCGGGACGTACGGCGTCAACACCTACACGATGGACTTCGCGGCTCCCTTCGGAGGTTTCAAGGCCTCAGGGGTCGGTCGGGAGTTCGGACCCGAGGGACTTGCGCACTACACCGAGGTGAAATCCGTCTACCTGGAGGCGCCCTCCGCGTGACGCCGACCGAGTTGACAAAGAGTGGAGGTATGTAAATCCGGACGAGGGGTTACCAAGCAGTAGCCGGTCGCATACGCTCGCAGCATGAGCCAGCAGACCCCTCAGCCGGAGCCGCTCGTCGGTGCGCCGTTCGACCCCGAGCACGACCCGCGCGGAACCTATGCGTTCGAGCCGGAGTACGCCGCCTCGCTCACGTCCCGGATCCTCTCCACGACCGGCGAATCCGTTGTCGGGCACAGCCCCGGCAATGCCCAGCCACTGGCGTCGATCCCGCAGTCGAGTGACGAGGACGTGCTCGAGGCGTTCGCCCGGGCCCGTCGTGCGCAGGCGGCGTGGGCGCGCACCAGCCTCGACCACCGGGCCGAGGTGCTGTCGCGCCTGCACAAGCTCGTGCTCGACCGAGCCGAGGAGATCTGTGACGTCGCCGTCTGGGAGTCCGGCAAGGCGCGCAAGGACGCCTACCTGGAGGCCTACCACGTCGCGCTGACCGCGCGATACTACGCGCGCACGATCCACCGCCACCTGGACGCCGAGCGGCGACCCGGCGTCGTACCCCTGGCCACCCGGATCGACGTCAACCGGGTCCCGAAGGGGTCGTCGGCATCATCTCCCCTTGGAACTATCCGTTCACGATGGCGCTGTGCGACGGCCTTCCGGCGCTGATGGCGGGCAACGCGGTCGTGGCCAAGCCCGACAGCCAGACCATGCTCACGGCCCTCCTGGGCGCTCGGCTCCTCGAGGAGGCCGGCTTCCCGAAGGACCTGTGGAGCGTCGTCGCCGGACCCGGGTCGCGCGTCGGCTCCCGGATCATCGAGAACGCCGACTATGTCTGCTTCACCGGTTCCACGGCGACCGGCAAGCGAGTGGCCGCCGGTTGTGCGGAGCGGCTGATCGGCTGCTCCCTCGAGCTGGGGGCAAGAACCCGATCATCATCCTGCGTGACGCCAACATCGAAGTGGCCGCCGAGGGGGCCACCCGAGCGGCCTTCTCCAATGCCGGCCAGCTCTGCGTCTCCACGGAACGGATGTTCGTCGCCGACGAGATCTATGACCGGTTCGTTGAGCGCTTCGTGGCGCGTACCGAGGCCATGGTGCTCGGTCCGGGTCACAACTGGGAGACCGACATGGGATCGCTCATCTCCCAGGACCAGCTCGACACGGTGACGGCCCATGTGGCCGATGCGGTCGCCAAGGGCGCCAAGGTGCTCACCGGTGGCCGCCACCGTCCCGACCTCGGACCCTTCTTCTTCGAGCCGACCCTGCTCGAGGGCGTCACCGAGGAGATGACCTGCTTCGGCAACGAGACGTTCGGTCCGGTCATCTCGCTCTACCGCTTCCATGACGAGACGAAGGCGATCGCCAAGGCCAACGAGGGCAACTACGGCCTCAACGCCTCGATCTACAGCCGCGACGGCAAGCGCGCTCGCGCCATCGCCCGCGAGATCAAGTGCGGCACCGTCAACATCAACGAGGGCTACGGCGCCACGTTCGCCTCGCTCGATGCTCCGATGGGCGGCATGAGGCAGTCCGGGACGGGGCGTCGCCAAGGCGCCGAGGGCATCCACCGCTACACCGAGGTGCAGTCCGTCGGCACGCAGCGCGGCTGGGGCTTCCGCCCCGTGCCGGGCATGTCCAACCGCACCTTCGCCAAGGTGCTCGAGGTCAACGAACGCCTCATGAAGAAGCTGGGGAGGGCCTGATGTCCGGAGCCACGCACTACGACGTCCTCGTCGTCGGCTCGGGATTCGGAGGGTCGGTCTCCGCGTTGCGCCTGACCGAGAAGGGCTACAAGGTGGGCGTCCTCGAGGCGGGTGCCCGTTTCGACGACGATGACTTCGCCGACAACTCCTTCGACCTCAAGCGGTTCCTCTTCCGCCCCGAGGCCGGTTGCTACGGGATCCAGCGCATCGACATGGTCAAGGACTGCCTCATCCTCGCCGGTGCCGGGGTGGGAGGTGGCTCGCTGGTCTACGCCAACACACTCTACGAACCCCTGGATGCGTTCTACCAGGACAAGTCGTGGGCCCACATCACCGACTGGAAGTCCGAACTCGCGCCCTACTACGACCAGGCCAAGCGGATGCTGGGTGTCAACACCTACCCGTTGCACACCCCTTCCGACGAGGTGATGCAGAAGGTCGCTGCCGAGATGGGCGTCGCCGACTCGTTCCATCCCACCCCGGTCGGTGTCTTCTTCGGTGGCCCTGGTCAGCAGCCGGCCGATCGAGTGGCCGACCCCTACTTCGGTGGTGCCGGACCCGATCGCAACCCGTGCCGCAACTGCGGCGAGTGCATGACCGGGTGCCGTCACAACGCCAAGAACACCCTGGTCAAGAACTACCTCTACCTGGCCGAGCGCAACGGCGCCGTCGTCCACCCGCTCACCACCGTCACTCGGGTCCGGCCGCGTGCCGAGGGTGGCTACGTCATCGATGCCCGCTGGACCAAGGCAAAGCTGTCGCGACGCTCGGCGGTCAAGCAGTTCACCGCCGACCAGGTGATCTTCTCCGCCGCCGCCATCGGCACCCAGAAACTGTTGCACAAGCTCAAGGCGAGTGGCGACCTGCCCGGCATCTCCGACCGACTCGGCATGCTCACCCGCACCAACTCCGAGGCGATCCTCGGTGCCATCGCCCCCAACGACGACGTCGACTACACCCAAGGCGTGGCGATCACCTCGTCCTGGCACCCCGACGAGGTCACCCACATCGAGCCGGTCCGCTACGGCAGGGGCAGCAACGCCATGTCGTTGCTGCAGACGGTGCTCACCGACGGCGACGGTCCGGGCCCGCGCTGGCAGACCTGGCTGAAGGAGCTGTGGAAGGAGAAGAAGAACGTCGCGAAGCTCTATGACCTTCGGCACTGGTCCGAACGCGCGGTCATCGCTCTCGTGATGCAGACGCTCGACAACTCGATCACCACCTTCCGGCGTACCGGACCCTTCGGTATCTCCTGGCTGTCGTCGAAGCAGGGGCACGGCGCCCCCAACCCGACCTGGATCCCGCAGGCCAACGAGGCCGTACGCCGGATGGCCGACGTCATGGGCGGAGGCACCGCGGGCGGCACCATCGGGGAGCCGTTCAACATGCCGCTCACCGCGCACTTCATCGGCGGTTGCACCATCGGTGACTCCGCCGAGTCCGGGGTGGTCGACCCCTACCAGCGGCTCTACGGCCACGAGGGGTTGCACATCGTCGACGGCTCGACCATCTCGGCCAACCTGGGGGTGAACCCGTCGCTGACGATCACCGCCCAGGCCGAGCGGGCCATGGCCTTCTGGCCCAACCACGGCGAGCCCGACCTGCGCCCTCCGGTCGGCACCGGCTACCAGCAGATCGACCCGGTGCGCCCGGCGCAACCGGTGGTCCCGGACGATGCCCCCGCGGCGCTCCGACTTCCCATCGTCGGGGTCAGCTGAACCTCGGCGTAACTCGCCGTCACGCGGATCGTTGGGTCATCGGGTCCGTCAGTCATGCTCCCTCCCACGACGGACCCGATGCTCAGGCACTGTCCATCAGATGCGTGGGCCACCAGGGCTCGGCCATCCTCCCTCCCCGGCCGGGCCCTGGTGCATTTGCAGCACTAGACTTCGGCTCACGTCCCGCTGTACGTCGAAAGGCTGTTCCATGACCGTTGGGTCCGAGCACGATCTGGTGCTGGTCGTCGACTTCGGGGCGCAATATGCGCAACTGATCGCACGGCGAGTGCGTGAGGCGCGCGTCTATTCCGAGATCGTCCCGCACACCATGCCGGTGGCGGAGATGCTGGAGCGCAACCCCAAGGCGATCATCCTGTCCGGCGGGCCGTCCTCGGTCTACGCCGACGGTGCGCCCGGGATCGACGCCGCGATCTTCGACGCGCAGGTTCCGGTCTTCGGCATGTGCTACGGCTTCCAGTTGATGGCCGCCGCCCTGGGCGGCGAGGTCGCTCCCACCGGTGCACGTGAGTACGGGCGTACGCCGGTCAAGGTGAGCGCGGCCGGCACGTTGCTGGCCGAGATCCCCGCCGAGCACAACGTGTGGATGTCGCACGGTGACTCCGTCGTCGCCGCGCCGGAGGGGTTCTCGGTGCTCGCCTCCACCGACGTCACGCCGGTGGCTGCCTTCGAGCACGTGGGCCGGCAGCTGGCCGGCGTCCAGTGGCACCCCGAGGTGCTGCACTCCGAGCACGGCCAGAAGGTGCTCGAGCACTTCCTCCACAGCATCGCCGGCTGTCGGCAGACGTGGACCATGGTCAACATCGTCGAGGAGCAGATCGAGCGCATCCGGACGCAGATCGGAGAGTCGGGGCGCGCCATCTGCGGCCTCTCCGGTGGCGTCGACTCCGCTGTGGCCGCCGCCATCGTGCAGCGTGCCATCGGTGAGCGTCTGGACTGCGTCTTCGTCGACCACGGACTGCTGCGCAAGGGTGAGGCCGAGCAGGTCGAACGCGACTTCGTCGCCGCCACCGGTGTGAAACTCCACGTCGTCGACGCGCAGGAGACCTTCCTCGACGCGCTGGCGGGGGTCACCGACCCGGAGACCAAGCGCAAGATCATCGGCCGCGAGTTCATCCGCGCCTTCGAAGGTGCCGAGGCCGCCGTGCTGGGCGAGGCCGCCGCCGATGGTGACAAGGTCAGCTTCCTGGTGCAGGGCACGCTTTATCCCGACGTGGTGGAGTCGGGCGGCGGTGCTGGCACCTCCAACATCAAGTCGCACCACAACGTCGGCGGCCTTCCCGAAGACCTCGAGTTCGAGCTGGTCGAGCCGCTGCGGACCCTCTTCAAGGACGAGGTGCGCCTCGTCGGCGAGCAGCTCGGCCTGCCCGCCGAGATGGTGTGGCGCCAGCCGTTCCCGGGACCGGGGCTGGGCATTCGCATCATCGGTGAGGTCACCAGCGACCGGTTGGCGTTGCTCCGCGAGGCCGACGCGATCGCCCGTGAGGAGCTCACCAACGCCGGGTTGGACCGCGACATCTGGCAGATGCCGGTGGTGCTGCTCGCCGACGTACGCTCCGTCGGTGTGCAGGGCGACGGTCGCACCTACGGCCATCCGATCGTGATCCGCCCGGTCACCTCGGAGGACGCCATGACCGCCGACTGGGCCCGGCTTCCCTACGAGGTGATGGAGCGCATCTCGACGCGCATCACCAACGAGGTGGCCGAGGTCAACCGGGTCGTCGTCGACGTCACCTCCAAGCCCCCGGGCACCATCGAGTGGGAGTGACGGAAGCCTCGTGCAAATGAGGTGCGGGGGCCAGGCCCCCGCACCTAGGCTTGTCCCCATGTTCCTCGGAATCGCTTCGATGAGGTTGCGCACCGCCTGACCGGCGGTGCATCGAGTCAACCCTCCCTGCCCGCCGCTGCCGGATCCCTGCCGGGCGGCGTGATCGCACGCGCCCGGCTCCGTCAACGAGCTGGAGCGAACTCCTGTGAACAACCCCGTCCCGGGCCGTCTTGGCCCCGCCACGAACCTTCTTCCCGCGGGCTCCGCGGCACAACTACGTGCAGAAGGGCTGGCCGTCACCCTCGGTGGCCGACAGCTCTTCGCCGACCTCGACCTGACCGTCACCGCGCGCTCGCGGCTTGCCCTCGTGGGGGAGAACGGGCGAGGCAAGACCACGCTGCTGCACGTACTCGCCGGTCTGCACCAGCCCGACCACGGGCAGGTGCACCGGGTCGGCACGGTCGGCCTCTCCCGCCAGTCCATGTCGGTGCACGACGGCCAGACCGTGGGCACGCTCGTGGCCGAGGCCGTCCACCGTGCCCACGCCGCGTTGGTGCGCCTCGATCGTGCCACCGAACTCCTGGCCGAGGACGGTGACGGTGCCGCCGAGGAGTACTCCGATGCGCTGGAGGCCGCCACCTTGCTGGACGCGTGGGACGTCGACCGCCGGGTCGACATCGCCCTGCAGGCGCTCGACGCCTGCCGGGACCGGGAACGACCCTTGGCGACCTTGTCGGTCGGTCAGCGCTACCGGGTGCGGTTGGCCTGCCTGCTCGGTGCGCCAGCGGACATCCTGCTGCTCGACGAACCGACGAACCACCTCGACGCGCAGGGTCTGGACTTCCTCACCGAGCGGCTGCGCTCCCATGTCGGGGGAGTCGTGCTCGTCAGTCATGACCGGGCGCTGCTGGCCGACGTCGCACGCGAGTTCCTCGACCTCGATCCGACCGAGGACGGCCGAGCGCACCTGCACGTGGGCGGATACGACTCCTGGCGTGAGGGCAGACGTCGGGAGCGGGAGACCTGGGAGCAGGAGTACGCCGCCCAGCAGGTCGAGGAACGCCGCCTCACCCAGGCCGCGCAGCAGGCCAGGGACCGACTCAGCACTGGCTGGCGACCGGACAAGGGCACCGGCAAGCACCAGCGGCAGTCCCGGGCGCCTGGCCTCGTGCGTGCGTTCAACCGGGACCTGGAGGCACTCGAGGAGCATCGCCTCACGGTCCCCGTGCCCCCGGCACGGTTGCGGTGGCCGGACCTGCCCGGTCACCACGGCGCGCTGGTGCGCTGCACGGAGGTGACCGTCGCCGGTCGCCTTGCCCGGCCGATCTCACTCGAGATCGACGGCGGCGACAAGCTGCTCGTGACCGGACCCAACGGAGCGGGCAAGTCCACGTTGCTGGGGTGCCTCGCCGGAGTCGTCGCCCCGGACACCGGCGAGGTCTGGCGTCGTCGCGGCGCCGGCATCGGCGCCCTGATCCAGGAGGTGCCGCGCTGGCCCGACGATGCGACCGCGGACCGGCTCCACGAACGTCAGGTCGGTCGGCTCGTCTCGGCCGGCGAGGTGAGCGACGACCGGGTGGTCGCCCTCGGTGCCACGGGCCTCCTCGACCGGGAGGCCCGCCGTACGCCCGTGGGACGCATGTCGGAGGGACAACGTCGGCGCCTGCATCTCGCCCTGGAGCTCGCGGCACGCCCCCAGCTGTTGGTGCTGGACGAGCCGACCAATCACCTCTCCATGGCGCTGGTCGACGAGCTCACCGAGGCCGTGTGCGCGACCGGGGCCGCGGTGGTGGTCGCGACCCACGATCGCCAGCTGGTGCGGGACCTGGCGTCGTGGCCCGAGTTGCGACTGGGGTGATGCGGACTGCGCTTGGTGTCGCTCAGCCCCGGGCGTCCTGCTTGCGAGTGGCGGCCAGGCTGACCACGGCGGTGACGGCCAGGGTGCCGACGATGACGATCAGGGAGAACCAGATCGGGATGTCCGGGGCCCACGTGATGTGCTCACCGCCGTTGATGAACGGCAGCTCGTTCTCGTGCATCGCGTGCAGCACCAGCTTCACGCCGATGAATGCCAGCAGGAACGCCAAGCCGTAGGAGAGGTAGATGAGGCGCTGCAGCAGGCCACCGATGAGGAAGTAGAGCTGTCGCAGACCCATCAGGGCGAACATGTTGGCGGTGAAGACCAGGTAGGGATCCTTGGTCAGGCCGTAGATGGCCGGGATCGAGTCGAGCGCGAAGAGCAGGTCGGTGGTGCCGAGAGCCAGGACCACGAGGAACATCGGCGTGATCAGCCGCTTGCCACCCTCCTTGATGGTCAGTTTCGTGCCGTGCCACTCGCTGGTCGCCGGAAGATGGGTCTCGGCGAACTTCACCAGCTTGTTCTCCTCGAACTCCTCCGTGTCGTCGTGCTGCCCCTCGCCGGCGAGCTTCATGGCCGTGTAGACGAGGAAGAGTCCGAAGATGTAGAAGACCCACGAGAACTGGTTGATCGCGGCGGCACCGACGATGATGAAGGCAGCTCGCATGACCAGGGCCAGCACGATGCCGATCATCAGGGCGGTCTGCTGGTACTGCCGCGGCACGCCGAACTTCGTCATCAAGATGATGAAGATGAAGAGGTTGTCGACCGACAGGGAGTACTCGGTCAGCCAGCCCGCGAAGAACTCGGGACCGGGCTTGGGGGAGAGGTCGTGGGGCTCGGCGAACATCCACAGCACCACACCGAAGATGATCGCCATGCCGACGAAGACCGCCAGGTGGCGACTGACCTCACGCATGGTCGGCTCGTGCGGCCGACGGGCGATGACGAGCAGGTCGACCGCGAGCACCGCGACCAGCACCACGATGGTGATTGCCCAGACGAGTGGTGAGGCGACGGAGTCGCCCATGATGGCATTCACTGTGTTGTGTCTCCTCCGGAGTGGAATGGTCGACGCGACAGAAGGCTACGCCGACAAGGGTGGACTCCGGAGGTCTCTTCCGCCCAGCCTGTCGCGCGCGTCGGTGAGGCGGCGTACGTCAGGCCGGACCGGCGCGCCGGGCCAGCTGGGTGTGCCTGGACCGTGATGACGACGCCACCGCAAAGGGAATACTCCCCTCCAAGTTTGATGCGCGCACATCCTCGCACGCCCCCTGTTCGACCCCTACATCGCCCGTCGGGACTGTCCCGAGAGAGGGCGGGTCAGGAGGCCCATTCCTTGAGCTGCGAGACGATGCCGGCGGGGTCGTCGCCGACGGGGTGGACGTTGAGGCTGGTGACACCGGCCTCCTGGAAGGCGGCGATCCGCTCCTTGACGTACGACGCGGGGCCGACCAGGTTGGCGGCCTCGAGCCACTCGGTGGGGACGAGGGCCTCGGCTTCCTTCTTCTTGCCGGAGAGGTAGAGGTCCTGGATCTCCGCGGCTTCCTTCTCGTAGCCGTAGGCACGGGCCACGTCGTTGTAGAAGTTCTTGCCCTTGGCGCCCATGCCACCGACGTAGAGGGCGAAGAGCGGACGGGCGAAGTCGATGAGTGCCTTGGTCTCCGGACCCTCGCCGATCGCGACCATGCCACCGGCGACGATCTCCATGGAGGAGCCCAGGCTCGCATCGCGGCGCGAGTAGCCGGCGGTGAGCGCGTCGCCCCAGACCTCGTTGAAGCGCTCGGGCCAGAAGAGGTGCGGGAGCCAACCGTCGGCGAGCTCCGCAGCCTGCTCGACGTTCTTCGGTCCCAGGGCGGCGACATAGATCGGGATGCTCGGACGCTCGGGCTTGGTGAGGAGCTTCAGCGGCTTGCCGAGGCCGGTGATCGCGCCGGCCTCCTTGCCGAGCGGCAGGTTGATGATGCCGTCGTTGACCAGCGGCTCGCGGCGCATCCCCTTGCGGAGGATGTCGATGATCTCGGCGGTGCGCGCCAGCGGCTTGGAGTAGGGCACGCCGTGGAAGCCCTCGATCACCTGAGGTCCTGACGCGCCGAGGCCAAGCAGGGCCCGGCCGCCGCTGACATTGTCGAGGCCGGTCGCGGTCTGCAGCAGGGCGCCGGGGGTCCGCGAATAGATGTTGAGGATCGCGGAGCCGATCTCGACCGTCTCGGTCTTCGCGGCGAGATAGCCCATCAGGGTGGGGGAGTCGAAGCCGTAGGCCTCGGCCACCCACACGGTGTCCAGGCCGGCCTTCTCGAGGGCGACGACCTGGTCCGCGGCCTGCCGCGGGCTGCCGTCGTAGGCGAGCATGGTGGAGATCTTCATCAGGTTTCTCCTGAGGTGGTGGGAGTCTGCTCCGAGGTTAGTGGTCGTTCACGGGCGCGGTGGGCTGATCACAGCCCCAGCGATCGGCCGATGATCTCCTTCTGGATCTCGGTCGTGCCGCCGTAGATGGTGGAGATGCGGCTGTCGAGGAAGGCCTTCGCGACCGGGTACTCCATCATGTAGCCGTAGCCGCCGTGCAGCTGCAGGGTCTGGGTAACCAGCTTGTTCTGCAGTTCGGTCGCCCACCACTTGGCCATCGAGGCGCCTTGGGGGTCGAGGTCGCCGCTCAGGTGCTTGCGGATGCAGTCGTCGACGAAGACGCGGGTCACCTGGGCCTCGGTCGCCATCTCGGCGACCAGGAAACGGTTGTGCTGGAACTTGCCGATCGGCTTGCCGAAGGCTTGGCGCGTCTTCGCGTAGTCCACGCTGATCTCGACCATCAGCTCGCACGCCGCAGCGGCCTGGGCGGCGATGATCAGTCGCTCCTGCTGCAGGTTCATCATCAACGAGATGAAGCCGCTGCCCTGCTCGCCCAGCAGGTTGGCCTTGGGCACGCGGACGTCGGTGAACGAGAGCTCGGCGGTGTCCTGGGCGTGCAGGCCGATCTTGTCGAGGTTGCGGCCCCGTTCGAAGCCCTCCATGCCGCGTTCTACGACCAGCAGGCTGATGCCCTGGTGACCGGCGTCCGGATCGGTACGGCACACGACGATCACCAGGTCGGCGTTGATGCCGTTGGAGATGAAGGTCTTGGAGCCGTTGAGCAGGTAGTGGTCACCCTGGTCGACGGCGGTGGTGCGAATGCCCTGCAGGTCGCTGCCGGCACCGGGCTCGGTCATCGCGATCGCGGTGATGATCTCGCCACTCACGGTGCCGGGAAGCCAGCGCCGCTTCTGCTCATCGGTGGCCAACGAGCTGAGGTAGGGCACGATGATGTCGGTGTGCACCGAGAAGCCCGGACCACTGCACCCGGCTCGGGTCTGCTCCTCGGAGAGCACGACGTTGTAGCGGAAGTCGTCGACGCCGGCACCGCCGTAGTCCTCGTCGACGTCGAAGCAGAGCAGGCCCGCCTCTCCGGCCCTCAGCCACAGATCGCGGGGGACGATGCCGTCCTTCTCCCATTGGTCGTGGTGGGGGACGACCTCACGCTCGAAGAAGGTGCGGACGGTCTTGCGGAAGTCTTCGTGCTCCGCCTCGAAGAGGGGGCGGGGGAGTCGTTCACGGGGCAGGTCCCTTCGTCGGAGCGGGTCTCCTGAAATCTAACAGTGACAGTGACACTGTCAATACAGGATTCAGGTGGCGAGACCGAGGACCTCGGCCCGCGGCAACTCGGCGAGCGCCCGCCCGGGGAGGAACAACTTCGAGTGCCGCACCCCAGAACCGATGCAGGCGAGCTCGACGTCGACGGCCCGGCTGTCGATGAGCAGTCGCCAACCCTCTGGCAGGCCGATGGGCGAGATGCCGCCGTACTCCATGCTGCTCTCCGCCACCGCTCGGTCCATCGGGAGGAAGGACGCCTTGCGTACGTCGAGGGTCCGCTTCACGACCCCGTTGACGTCTGCGCGGGTGTCGGCGCGCACCAAGCAGGCGGCGATCCGCTCGTGGCCGTCGCGTTTGCCGGCGACCAGCACGCAGTTGACGGATCCGGACATCGGGAACTCGTAGGCCTCGCACATGGCCGCGGTGTCGGCGTACGCGGGATCGATCTCGGCGACCTGCGCGAGCGTCGCCGGCGGCCACTCCTTGAGGGCGCCGGCGACGGGTGCACCGAGCAGGTCGGGGTGATCCAGGGCAGGAAGGAGGCTGAGTCGCATGCTCCCATCGTGGCACCCAAGGCTCAGGTGCTGCCCTCGCGACGCTTGCGCTTGCGCAGGTTGCTCTGGGTCGCGGCAACCAGGCCGACCGCCCCGGCGACGACCCAGGGGAGGGGCGTCAGCCAGCGGATGTCGGAGTTCGCCACCGTGTCGGTCATGAGCAGCGCCCACACGGCGAGGAGTCCGGCGAAGGCGACCCCCATGACGAGGTGGCCGGTGTTGACGGGATGCTTCCAGGAGTCCGTGGTCTCGCCGGGGGTCTCGAGGTCGGTGTCCATGACCCGGGTCCTTTCGTGGTCGTCGTGGAAGAGCGGCTGGGTCGGGTCGGTCATCAGCGGTTCGCCTCCACCAGCTCGACCGAGATCTCCCCGAAGGTGAGGTCGGCGCGGATGTCGAGGGTGGGTACTGCGTCGCCGCCGTCGTGGGAGGCGCGCAGGGTCGGGTCCCACCCGCTGCTCTTGCGGTCGAAGGCGCGGATCTCACCGGCGCCGTCGATGTCTGCGTCGAGGTTGACGTCGAGGTCGTCGACCGGGATCCGGATCTCGATCCGGCCTGCGTCGCCGTCGATGCGGATGCTGCGTCCGTCGAGCTCCTCGAGGTCTTGGATCGCGCTGAGGTCGAGGACGATCTCGCCGGCGCTCATCTCGTAGAGGGAGTCGAGTTCGGCGGCGCTGGTGGGCGCGGCATGCACCTGGGTGCCGTCCCACCTGTCGGCCACGGTGCCACCGATCAGCCCGAAGGTGGCGATGAAGCCCAACAGGATCAGTCCGCCAGCGCGCCCGAAGAAGGCGCCGACGAGGAGTGCGACGGCGATGATGCCGAGGGCCAGTGCCGGGTAGGCGGAGCCGTGGACCTCGACGCCGGCAGCGTCGACGATGCCGAGCACGCCGAGACTCAGGACCACGAGCGGCAGCACGAACCAGAAGAGGATCGGCCGCGCTTGCGCGGGTCACGGGGCGATCGGGGCGCCGGGGCGCCACGGCGGGAAAGGGGCCGGTGTAGGGCGCGGCGGGCCCAGCGTCGGTCGACGGGTGCTCCCCGCCCGAGCCGCTGCTCCCGTCGCAGAGCGTCGCGGC
>NZ_JAKGRW010000052.1 GCF_021555175.1 Nocardioides alcanivorans
GCGACGGTGGAGGTCTTCTCCGCGATAGCTGACGACCACGGCCACCGGCCGCTGGTGCGGGCGCGAGCAGAGGAAGCTGACGAGGTCGCGGGTGGAGGGGTCGGCCCAGTGCGCATCCTCGATGACCATCAGCAGCGGCTGCACCGCGGCCACCTCGCCCAGGAGCGCGTGGAAGGCCTCGAAGAGCTCGGCGCGGTCGACCGCCGCCCGCTCGTCGCGGGAGTCGGCCATCATCCGCCGCCCCGGCTGCAGCCGGGCCAGCCCCGGTGGGCCTCGGCCACCCGCTCGACCACCCCGGTGTGGTCGGTGGCCAATCGGCCCATCACCTCGGAGACGGGCAGGAACGGGAGGGCGCTGTCACCGAAGTCGAGACAGTGCCCCGCGACGACCTGCCAGCCTTCGGCGAAGGCACGGTCGCGCAGCTCGGTCAGCAGGCGGGTCTTCCCGACCCCCGCATCGCCCGAGAGCAGCACCACGTGGGCGTCCGCAGACGCAACAGACCCCGGCGAGGTGATCCCGAGAAGCGCACACAGCTCGTGCAACTCGCGGTCACGCCCGACCAGGGTCTGTCTGATGCCTACGTTCGCCACGTCCCCCATGATGCCGGTTGGGTCCGACAGGTGCTCGTGAGTTTCCGTGGCACTCCCGCTCAGAGGAGGTCCTCGCCGCGCAGCGGCTTGCCGATCGGCGGGGTCTCCGGGTTCCGGCTGCGCCGGCGGCGCGACCGGAACCCCTGCTTGGCCCGCTGCTGACGGTAGGTGACCTCTGCGTGGGTGAAGTAGGGGTTCCTGGTGTCCATGGTGACCTCCTGGGGTGCGATCCGATGCCACGACTCTGGAGCACTGAGGTAGGGACAGACATCGGACAACTGCCTTAGTCCGGGCGCATGACCACCTCAGATCGCCACTGGCAGACGCCTCGTCCGGCTTCCGGTCGGCCGCTCGCGCGCGCATACTGGGAGGCGTACGTCGTCCGACAACCAGGCGCCGACCGGGCGCTCTCCAGGGATGTGACGAGATGGCCTTCCACGCATACGTGTTCTTCAGCGGCGGCAGTTGCGCCGAGGCATTCGCACGCTACGGAGAGGTGTTCGGCGGCGAGGTCACGATCATGCGCAACGGCGATGCCCCGCCCGACGACAGGATGCCGGACACACCCGACGACGTCGTCATGCACGCCTCGCTCCAGGCCGGCGACGGGCTGCTCATGGGCTCCGACGACCCGTCCGGCGACGGCGGCCGGAAGACGGGGTTCTGCGTCACCTACTCAGCACCTGACGTGGCGACCGCGCACCGCACCTTCGATGCGCTGGCCGACGGCGGCGAGGTCACCATGGCGATGGCGGCGGCGTTCTGGTCGCCCGCGTTCGGTATGTGCACCGATCGTTTCGGCGTGCCGTGGATGGTCGACGTCGCCGAGCCGGTGCAGCCCTGAGCGCAGCATCGGCCGGACTCACCACCCGGACTCAGAGAGGCACACCTCCGAGGAACACCTGTCGCACCAGGGGTACGCCGGGTCGATAGGCCAGGTGGACGGTTGACGGCGCCTCGAGCACCACCAGGTCGGCCCGTGCCCCGACCCGGAGGTGACCCACGTCGTCGCGCCGCAGCGCCCGGGCACCGATCTCGGTGGCGGACCGGACCGCCTCCACCGGGGTCATCCGAAGCTCCCGGACCGCCAGGGCGATGCAGAACGGGATCGAGGACGTGTAGCACGAGCCCGGATTGCAGTCGGAGGCCAACGCGACCTGCACGCCGGCATCGAGGAGCCGCCGCGCATCGGGCCAGGGCTGGCGGGTGGAGAAGTCCACGCCCGGGAGCAACGTGGCGATCGTGCCGGACTCGGCCAGGGCCGTGACGTCGGCCCCACTCAAGTGGGTGCAGTGGTCCACCGCCGTCAGCCCCAGCTCGCAGGCCAGTCGCACCCCCGGGCCCTCGCTCAGCTGGTTCGCGTGCAACCGCCCGAGCAGCCCGGCGGCAGCGCCCGCCGCGAGCACCGTCCTCGCCTGGTCGGCGTCGAAGGCCCCGGTCTCGCAGAAGGCATCGATCCACCGGGCGTGCGGAGCTGCCGCCGCCAGCATCGGTCCGGTGACCATCGCGACGTACTCCTGCGCCGAGCTCCCTTCAGGCACCACGTGGGCACCGAGGAAGGTGGTCTCGTCGGTGAACTGACCGGCCACCGCCAGCGACCGGGTCTCGTCGGCGACGGTCAGCCCATAGCCGCTCTTGATCTCCACGGTCGTCGTGCCCTGCCGTCGCATCTCCCCCACGAGCCGTGCCACGTTGGCGGTCAACGTCTCGTCGCTGGCCGCCCGCGTGGCCGCCACCGTGGTCCGGATCCCGCCGGCCGCATAGGGTTCCCCGCTCATCCGGGCCGTGAACTCCTCCGTCCGGTCTCCGGCGAAGACGAGGTGGCTGTGGCTGTCGACGAAGCCGGGGAGCACGGCCCGGCCGCCGACGTCGTACGCCGAATCCGCGGCGGGTGCGGAGCGGGCGGGGCCGCTCCACGCCACCCGGTCGCCCTCGAGCACCAGGGCAGCGTCGTGGAGCTGCGGTTGCTCGGATTGCCAGGTGGTGAGCTCACCGATGTTGGTCAGCAGCACACTGGTCACGGCTGGCCTCCTTCGCTCGTCTCCCAGAGCTTCGCGATCACCTCGTCGAGGGCCCGACCAGCTTCCTCCCGCAGGGTCTGGGCCTCATGGCGCACCCCGTCGGCCCAGATCTCCCGGACATCGGCAGACGTGGCCGCGAAGACGGCGGTGCCGAGACCGCCCCCGGTGCCGGCGGTGCGCGGTGACGCTGGGTCGACCACCACGATGTCGGCACGTTGACCGACGGCGATGCTGCCAGCGTCGTCGAACCCGAGACTCGCATGACCGATGCGGGCGCCGGCCTCCATCAGTTCGGTGGCCGTCCACCGACCTCGCCGCCCGGAGACCAATCGCTCGTCCATCTCGACCGCGCGGATCTCCTCGAAGGGGTCGATCACCGCGTGGCTGTCGCTGCCGACCGTCAGCGGGGCGCCGGCGGCCCACAGCGCGCGGCTCGGGCCGACCCCGTCTCCGAGGTCGCGTTCGGTCGTCGGGCAGAAGCAGACGTGGGTGCCGCTGCTCCCCAGCAGCTCGATGTCGTGGTCGCTCAAGTGGGTCGCGTGCACCGCCGTCGTGTCCGGCCCGAGCGCCCCCGCTTCCTCCAGTAGCGCCGTCGGGGAGTGGCCGTGCGCAGCCAGGCACTGTTCGTTCTCCGCCACCTGCTCGCTGAGGTGCACGTGCAGTGGACGGCCCGACGCCGCAGCCACCACCGTCGGCAACTGATCGCGGGGCACCGCCCGCACCGAGTGGATCGCAGCTCCGATGCGGGCCCGGTCACCCGGTTCGGGCAGCGTGGCGACCCGCTCCGCCCAGGCCTGCGCGTCACCGTCGTCGAAGCGACGCTGCACCCCGGCAGTGGGCTCCCCGATCCCCGCGGCCAGATAACAGGTGTCGAGCACCGTGATCCTGATGCCGACCTCGGCGGCCGCGGCGATCAACGCCTCCGCCATCACATTGGGCTCCGCATGGCGTCGTCCGTCGCGGTCGTGGTGCAGGTAGTGGAACTCCCCACGCCCGTCCATCCTGCGGCCAGCATCTCGGTGTATGTCGCCCGGGCCAGTGCGTGGAGCGAGTCGGGGTCGAGGCGGTGGGCGAGGGCATACATCTGGTCGCGCCACGACCAGAAGGTCCCGGCACCGCTCTGGGCGCGGCCACGCAGCGCCCGGTGGAAGACATGGCTGTGGCAGTTGGCGAAGCCGGGCAGGGCCAGCCCGTCGACCGGCTCTGCCTCACCCGCTCCGCCCACGTCGACGCGCGTGAAACGGCCGCCGGCGATCTCCACGACGACGTCGGCATGGACGACTCCGTCGACGAAGGCCCGCGCCAACCGCAGCCGTGTCATCAGCCCGCCAGCCGCTCGAGCGAGTCGGCGAGTGCTGCCACACCCGCCAGACAGTCGGCCATCTCGGCATGTTCGGCCGGCGAGTGCGAGATGCCCGTGGGGTTGCGCACGAAGAGCATCGCCGTGGGGATGCCGGCCAGTGCAAGCGCCCCCGCGTCGTGCCCGGCCTGCGTGGGCAGCAGTGGCCAGTCACCTTCATGGTGGTCGGCCGCCAAGCGGGCCGTGAGGTCGGCGTCGAAGTGGACGGCCGGCGACACCGACTCCGGCGTCACCGTGCACCTGGTGCCGTCGCGCTCCGCCCGGCTGGCGGCCTGGGCGTCGATCGAGGCGACCAATGCATCCAGCGACGGCGCATCGACGGCCCGTGCGTCGAGCCACGCCGAGACCCCCGACGGTACGGCGTTGGTCTGATTGGGAACGATCTCCAGCCGCCCCATGGTGGCCCGGGCTCCCTGCAGTCGGGCCTGCTTGTTGGCGGCCAGGATGGTCATCGAGGCGGTGAGCATCGGGTCCCGGCGGTCCTCCATGCGGGTGGTGCCGGCATGATCGGCGGCCCCGGCGAAGTCAAAGCGCCACCGTCCGTGCGGCCAGATCCCGCTGGCCACTCCGATGGCGGCATCGCGGTCGACCAGGGCGCGGCCCTGCTCGACGTGGAGTTCGACGAAGACACCCACGTCGGCCAGCAGGTCGGACGCAGCCGGCCCCAGGCCGTGCTCGGCCATCGCGTCCGCGAGCCAGACCCCTGAGGGGTCACGGAGCTCCCGCGCGGCGTCCGGGGTCAGGGCGCCGGTCGCAAGCCGGCTGCCCAGGCAGGCTGACCCGAAGCGCGATCCCTCCTCCTCGACGAAGACCGCCACGCCGATCGGGCGCGAGGGCGTGACACCGCGCTCGCGCAACAGGTCGATCGCCGCCAGCGCGGAGACCACACCCAGCGGGCCGTCGTACGCGCCACCGTCGCGCACGGAGTCGAGGTGGGATCCGGTGAGCACTCCCGGGCCGCCCACGCCCTCCGGCCGCCACCAGGCCACGACGTTGCCGCTGCCGTCGGTGTGCACCGTGAGGTCGCGGGCTGCACAAGCGGCAAGGAACCAGGCATGGCACTCGCGTTCGGCGGCTGTGAAGGGTTGTCGGAAGTAGCCGCCCGACGCAGCGCGGCCGATCGGAGCCAACTCACGCCACATCTCCTCGAAGGTCATGGGGCCAGTCCAGCGAAGTGGCCGCCGCGGGTCAACCGCGGAAGCGCCCCCGGTGCACGACCGTCTCCCACGGCTTGCGTCTGCGCCGCTCGGCCGAGCCCGGCGCACCGGTGTCGGGAAGCCGGTGACCGACGGTGATCGCGCCGATCGGTTGGTGGGTGTCGGGCACGTCGAAGGCCGATCGGAAGGCGGGGATCCGCTCGGGCGGGATGCCGAAGAAACAGGCTCCCAAGCCCTCGTCGACGGCCGTCAGGAGCGCCAGCATCGACGCCATCGCGGTGTCGGTGTGCCAATAGGGCACCGGCCAACGAGCCTCGTCGCGATCGGTCCAACCCTTGTCGGGCTCGGCATAGCGGTCGAGATAGGCATCCTTGACCGACAGCGGCACCAGCACCACCGGTGCGGTGCGCATACCGTCGAGCCACGGGTTGCTCGCCTCGGGGTCGGGCGAGGTGGCTGCCCAGAAGCGCGCCACGTCGTCCGGGGTGTCGAGCCGCAGGAACGCCCAGCCCTGGCTGAAGCCTGCGCTCGGCGCGCGCACCGCGTGCTCGAGCATCCGGTCGATGAGCGCCGGGTTGACCGGGCGGCTGTCGTAACGACGGACCATCCGGCGGCGGCGGACGACCTCACTGAGTTCCATGCGGCCCATTCTCCACGGTGGGAGTGCCGCCCGGACAACCGGCAAATCCTTGACTGCCTTGACCACCGGCGTACTCTTCACCTCCAAGAGCCTTGACCGGCCTGACCTGGTGGTTGATGCCTCAACACCACGTTGATGGTGCACAGCACCACAACGACAGAAGGGGGTCGGGAGCAGTGAGCGAATGCATCGTTGCAATCCACGTGCCGCCGCACAGCCCAGGCGAGGCACTGCTTCCCGTCACGGCACCCTCGGCGGAGACTGTGAAGGCGAACACTTCCGAATACACCGATGAGGTCGTGGCTGATCTGAAGGTCGTCCTGCTCGGTCGCGTCGAGCGGATCGCCGCGTCCGGAGGGACGCTGCCGCCAGCTGAGGACTTGGCCCGTCTGTTGTCGCGCGCCCTCCCGGACGTTCCCGAAGACCTCGATCCGCACTTTGCGGATCTCGCGCCGTTCTACGACTCCGCTGGTGCAATGAACCAGCTCGGTGGCGTCAGCAAGCAGGCGTTGGCAGGCCGTCGTCAGACGAACTCCGTGCTTGCCATGCGTAGCGGCGATGGCACCTGGCTGTATCCCGCTTGGCAGTTCTCCGGAGACGGTCGCGTGCGCCCGGCGCTCGGGCCCGTCCTCAAGTCCTTGCGCGGTGTCGATGGCTGGATCGCCGGCGTGTGGCTCACGACAGCGCACCCGGATCTCGGGGGTGCCTCACCTCGCGCAGCGTTGCGCAACGGTGTGTCGCCGGTCGCCGTCGCGGGGCTCGCGGCGCATGACATGGCAGCGCTGGTCGCTTGAGGAGACCCCCGCGGCGGGCCGCGGAGACACGCACCACGACCTTCCGCCGGATCGCGCTGCCCTCGCCAAGTTCCCCAGCAGGAGAGTCCACGGCACCTGGCACCGGGCACACGTCGATCGGGGCGGTGCAGACCGCGGCTGTTGGTATTTCTCGACCGCCGGCGTTCCGCCGGCCATGGCGGGCAGGTTCGACCTCCCCGCGCCGCGGGGCACCTCCTATCTGGCGAGCTCTCGAGAGGTCGCAGCAAGAGAACGCCTCGGCACACAGATCCGGAAGGCCCTTGGAGGTGAGTCCGTGCTGGAGACCGTGCTCCGCGCCGCAGATGGACCCGTGGTGGTCTCCGATGTCGCGATCACGACTGTTCGGTCCGCAAACTTGCCAGTCAAGCCCGCCGGCGCCTGGATCAACAGGTCACTGTGGGCCGGGACGGGCAGCTACGGCGTCACCCAGGCATGGGCCGCGAGCTTTGACGCGGCTGGTTTCGACAGCATCGTCTATCCGCCCCGCTTCTCCCTCGGGCAACGGGACCGTTCCCTGGCGATGTTCGGAGCTGCTGGGGCTCCCGCCAAACCTGCGCCCGTCGGCGAGACGGTGGATCTTCGCGATGTGCTTCGCCAGGCAGGGGTCCGGGTTGTGAGTCCGCCCAGGAGAGCTGGGCCGGCGATCTTGCCCGCGTCGTCTCCTCCGCCTCCGTTGTGACAGCGGGCGTTGTCTGCGCACTCCAGACAGAACTCCACCCCGGCCCCGGTGACCCCCGAGATGCCACCGTGGCCGGGGCGATGACTCGGCGGATACCCACCAGAAACCCGGGCCAAACATCGCGAATCGGGCCATTCGGTGGCACCGCCGGGCAACCAGCAGGCCGTACGGTTGGGTCGTGATCACCCGCCCCCTGGCTTGGCTCTTCGTCATCATCTGCTCGGTCCTCGTGCCTCTCGGCGTCGTCTCCTCGTGGGCCGCCACCATGCTCGACGACACCGACACCTACGTGGACACCGTGGAACCTCTCGCGACCGATGCCGCCGTGACGACCACGATGGCCTCCGAGCTGAGCGACGCCGCGCTCCGCGCGATCGGAGCTCCTGGCAACAACCGGCCGCAGGTTCAGCAACAGGTGCGCGCAGCCGCGGCGGCCGCGATCGCCAGTCCCGAGTTCCCCACGGTGTGGCGCGAGGCCAACCGGGTCGTGCACAGGGAGGCGGTGAAGCTGCTCTCCGGCGACACCCTTCCAGCAGGCGAAACGATCGAGATCGACCTCTCACCACTGGCGTCCCAACTCACCCAGCAGCTCGCGAACCGCGGGTTGCGGGTCGACCTGTCCGGTGCCGACCTCACCGCGCAGTTGGCGGCACCGGAGGAGCTCGAGGAGGCCCGCACCGGTTGGCGGGCCACGCAGGCCGCCGGCTACTGGTTGCCGATCGGGGCCGTCGTGCTCATCGTCTTCACGCTGGTCATCGCTCCGGGCCGGCTGGCGACCGTCGGCCACCTCGCCGCCGGCATCGCTCTCACCCTGGTCATGACTCGCGCCGCCCTGTCGGTGGCCACGAGCGTCGTGCACGACAACATGAACGACGCCGGTGCCGCGATCTGGGACGCGATCACCGACAGTCTTGGCGACACCTTGGTCATCGGCATCATCGTCGCTCTGGTCGTGCTCGCAGTCCGGATCGCGATCGGGCTGGGTCGCCGGGTCCGCCCCGATGCAGCCTGACCGTTCGGGCTGCCAGGTTCACTCACCCATCGGCACACGCACCCCACGCTCGCCAGCCACCTCGGCCGCGCGCTCGTAGCCGGCATCGACGTGCCGAATGATCCCCATGCCCGGGTCGTTGGTGAGGACCCGCTCGATCTTCTCGGCGGCCAGCGCCGTGCCGTCGGCGACACACACCTGACCCGCATGGATCGAGCGGCCCATGCCCACACCGCCACCGTGGTGGATCGACACCCAGGTGGCACCCGATGCGGTGTTCACCAACGCATTGAGCAATGCCCAGTCGGCAATCGCGTCGGAGCCGTCGCGCATCGCCTCGGTCTCCCGGTAGGGCGAGGCGACCGAGCCGCAGTCGAGGTGGTCCCGCCCGATCACGATCGGCGCCTTCAGCTCTCCTGAGGCAACCATCTCGTTGAAGCGCAGTCCGGCCAGGTGCCGCTCGCCGTGGCCGAGCCAGCAGATCCGCGCCGGCAGCCCTTGGAAGTGCACCCGCTCCTGCGCCATGGTGATCCACTTCCGCAGCCGCTCGTTCTCCGGGAAGAGCTCGAGGATCGCCCGATCGGTCGCGGCGATGTCGGCCGGATCTCCCGACAGCGCGGCCCAGCGGAACGGCCCCTTGCCCTCGCAGAAGAGCGGCCGGATGTAGGCCGGCACGAATCCCGGGAAGTGGAAGGCCCGGGCGTAACCGCCCTTGCGCGCCTCGTCGCGGATCGAGTTGCCGTAGTCGAAGACCTCGGCCCCCGCATCCTGGAACTCCACCATCGCCCGCACGTGCGCTGCCATCGACGCCCGCGCCTGTTCGGTGAAGCCCGTGGGGTCGGCAGCAGCCCGCTGGTGCCACTCCTCGAACGGCACACCCGCCGGCAGGTAGGAGAGGGGGTCGTGGGCGGAGGTCTGGTCGGTCACGATGTCGATCGGCGCCCCCATCGACCGCAGCCGCGGGAACACCTCGGCAGCGTTGCCCAGCAACCCGATCGACAGCGGTCGCCGCTCGTCACGCGCTGCGGTCGCCAGCTCCAGCGCGTGCTCGAGCGAATCGGCTTGTACGTCGAGGTAGCGGTGCTCGATGCGCCGTGTGATCCGCGACTGATCGACCTCGACGCAGATGACGACGCCGTCGTTCATCGTCACCACCAACGGTTGCGCGCCACCCATCCCACCCAGCCCTGCGGTAAGGGTGATCGTGCCGGCGAGGCTTGGTCCCGACCCGTCGACAGGCTCAGGACGGCGCAGGCTCGACCTACGGTGGAGCTTGTCCGCCACCGCAGCGAACGTCTCAAAGGTCCCCTGCAGGATCCCCTGCGTGCCGATGTAGATCCACGACCCGGCGGTCATCTGGCCATACATCGTCAGCCCCAGCTCCTCGAGCCGCCGGAACTCCTCCCAGTTGGCCCAGTCCCCCACCAGGTTGGAGTTGGCGATGAGCACCCGCGGCGCCCACTCATGCGTCCGGAAGACACCAACCGGCTTGCCCGACTGCACCAACATCGTCTCGTCGCCCCGCAGGTCTCTCAGCGTACGCACGAGGGCGTCGTACGCGTCCCAACTGCGCGCCGCCTTGCCGGTGCCGCCATAGACGACGAGTTCTTCGGGACGCTCGGCCACCTCCGGGTCGAGGTTGTTCATGAGCATCCGCAACGGCGCCTCGGTCTGCCACGAGCGGGCGGTCAGGGTGGTACCGGTTGCGGCGTGCACGGGCAGGCGGTGGTTCACGACAGTTCTCCGATCGCGTCGTGTACGGCGCTGAGCAGGTCACCACTCACGAGCAGGTGGTGCGCGGCGTCGAGTTCGGGGGTGAGGAAGCGGTCGCGTCCGGGCATGGCGACGTGATGGCGACCGAACAGGTCGATGACGGCGCGGGAGGCCGGAGCCGGTTCGAGGGGCGCCCGGAGCTGGAGTCCGCGGGCGGCCGTGACGGTCTCGATCGCCAACACCCGGGCCAACCCGTCGACGGCGCGGCGGAGCTTGCGGGCCGCGTTCCAGCCCATCGACACGTGGTCCTCCTGCATGGCGCTGGAAGGGATCGAGTCGACTGAGGCAGGGACCGCCAACCGCTTGAGCTCGGAGACGATCGACGCCTGCGTGTATTGCGCGATCATCATGCCGGAGTCGACACCGGGATCATCGGCCAGGAACGGTGGCAGCCCGTGGTTGCGCGCCTTGTCGAGGAAGCGGTCGGTGCGCCGCTCCGAGATCGACGCGAGGTCGGCCACCGCGATCGCCAGGAAGTCGAGCACGTAGCCCACCGGCGCGCCGTGGAAGTTGCCGTTGGACTCCACCCGTCCGTCGCCCGCGGCGGAGACCAGCACCACGGGGTTGTCGATGGCGCTTGCCAGCTCCCGCGCGGCCACTGTCGCGGCATGGTCGACGGTGTCACGCACCGCCCCGTGCACCTGCGGCGAGCACCGCAATGAGTAGGCATCCTGCACCCGGTTGCAGTCGGGGCCGCGGTGCGAGGCGACGACGCCCGAGTCGGCGAGGAGCCGACGCAGGTTGGCCGCCGACGCTGCTTGCCCCGGATGCGGCCGGATCGCCTGCAACTCGGAGGCGAAGACCCGATCGGTGCCGAGCAGCCCTTCGACCGACATGGCGGCCGCGACATCGGCCGCACGCAGCAGTGCGCTCAGGTCCGTGATCGCCAGCACCAGCATCCCGAGCATGCCGTCGGTGCCGTTGATGAGCGCGAGGCCCTCCTTCGCCTGGAGGTTGACCGGTTTGAGCCCGGCCGCCTCGAGCGCCTCCTCCGCTGTCGTCCGCTGGCCCGATGCGTCCCGCACCGGCCCTTCCCCGAGCAGCGTCAACGCGCAGTGCGCCAGCGGGGCGAGGTCACCGGAGCAGCCCAGCGAGCCGAACTCGTGCACGACCGGGGTGATGCCGTGATTGAGCAGCGCGGCGATCAGCTCGGCCGTCTCGCGACGGATGCCGGTGTGTCCGGTAGCCAACGTCGAGAGCCGTAGCAGCATCAGTGCTCGCACCACCTCGGGCTCGACCTCGGCGCCGGCACCCGCCGCATGGCTGCGGACGAGGCTGCGTTGCAACTGCTCACGCAGCTCCGCGGGGATGTGCCGGGTCGCCAAGGCACCGAAGCCGGTGGAGACGCCGTACGTCGGCTGCTCCCCTGCCGCCAGTTGCTCGACCACCGCGCGGGCGCGATCGATCGCGGCCAATGCCTCGTCGGTGAGTTCGACGCGGGCGCCGGCACGGGCGACCGTCACCACGTCGTCGAAGGACAGCGGGCCGACACCGACCCGGATCGTCTCGGTCATGGAGCCAGCGTGGACCCGGAGCGGGTCGGGCGCCAGACCTTGTCACCAGACTGTTGTTCTCCTGCCGCCTGTCTTCCTGCGGTCCGAGTCGTTGGTCACCGTGCGGAACGGAGTGAGTCGACGATCTGCTCATGGGAGAGAGCCCAACCGGTGACCCAGTCGTCGTTGATCACGAGGGAGAACGACTGGGGGTGCAGTCCGGAGAGCAGGACGGCGTCATCGGGCAACCCGTTCCCGGCGTCAACGATCTTCACGCTGTCGGTGCTCCTCAACCTCTCGGGACCGGAGATCACAACCACTCGGGTGCCTACCGGCAGCGCTTCGGCAAACGCGGGGAGGGGCCTGACCATCGAGGTCGACGGGTCCTCGACCTTGCCTTCTTCGTCGACGACCTCAAGACCTCGACTCAAGGAGACATAGGCATACTCATCCTCACTGAGGGTCTCCTTGCCTGCGAACACCTCGGTCGCCTTGATCTTGACGACCGCAGTGCGTTCTGCGGTGTCGAAGTAGCCCTTCTCCATGCTGAAGTCGATGGCAGAGAAGCCGTCCTCGACCCCGACCACGGTGCCGGTCAGCGCGACGGATCCACCGCTCTTCTCGAGCCATTCCGCCGGGGTGGCGGCGAGAAACGCATCGACGGCGCCACCGGCCGCCAAGATGCTCGCGTCGGGTGTGATCTCAGGACGACTGTTCGTCTCTCCTCCGGCAGAGTCTCCGCAGCCCACGAGGATCGCAACGAGAACAACGATCATGGATGCGAGGGGTGTGCTCAGCTTCACGATGGTCTCCCAGGGAAGACAGGCGTTGATGTGTGCCCGGTGGTGGGCTCCGTACGACTTGTATTCGACAGCCCCGCTGTCCCAGACCCCAGAACGCATGCAGCTGTGAGAGGGAGCATCGGGGGAACCGGTGAGATGTTGTTGGGTCCGTGGTGATTCAGCGCGACGGTATGCACCAGCTCGTGGCAGGTCGTGTGCCTTGCTTCGTGCTTGGCGTTGATTGCACAGAACTTGATCTCCCCCACGTAGTAAGCGCGTCACGAACCGCAGACCCTCCGGACAAAGCGCCGGAGCGACAGTTCGCCTTGCCGAGGAGGCCAACGGCGATGTGTCTCTGCTGCCACCAAACGTCGGTTGCGTTGGTGCAGTTGTGGTGGACAACCTCGACCCCGGAGACGCTAGACCCCCTGCGGGAGGAAACGCAGGGCAGTGACGGGAACAGTCCATCGTTCTGGGAGCTCGCGCCGCTTCTTGTCATCTGGGTGACAAGTTCTGCCGTGTCCAACGCTCGGCTCCTGCATGCAACAAACCGGATGAGCGACGTGCGTACGGGACCGGTGCCCAGCCACCGCACACCGGGCACTGCTCCGTGGGGTTCAGCCCTTGCCGACATGCTCCCAGGCAAGGAAGGCCATCAGGGCCGCGTGGTCGGCCAGCACCGCGTCGTCGAAGGCGACCTTGGCCGAGTGTGGGTAGGTGCTGCCCGGCGGCACGCCGTCAGGACGGCAGCCGAGGAAGACGTAGGAGCCGGGCACCCGCTCGAGGACATGGGAGAAGTCCTCGGACCCCATGTGGGCTTCGGGCACCCGCAGATGACGCTCCTCCCCGAACTCGGCGCGGATCAGGTCCGCCACCCGCTCCGTCACGTCTGCATCGTTGACGGTGACCGGGTACTCGCGGACGAACTCGACCTCGGCCCCCAGGCCGTGGGCTGCCGCAACGCCCGCCACGAGGCGCCGCAACTCGGTCTCGACCAGGTCGAGCGTGGGGCGGGAGAAGGTTCGCAGGGTGCCGCCGAGCCAAGCCCGGTCGGGAATGACGTTGTTGGCCTCACTCCCACCCAACTGGGTGACCGTCAAGACGGCCGGATCGTTGACGTCGACCCGACGGGTCACCAGCGCCTGCAGGGCGAGCACGAGCTCAGCCACCGCAGGCACCGGGTCGAGCGCCGACGCCGGTGTGCTCGCGTGTCCACCGCGACCGGTCAACGTCACCTTGAAGTTGTTGGCACTCGCCAGCACCGGACCCGGCTTCGTCATGAAGAGACCCCGCTCGCCCGGACCGACGTGCAGTGCGTAGGCCGCCTCAGGCAATTCACCCGACGCTTCGAGCACGCCCTCCTCGATCATGTGGTGGGCGCCGTTGTAGCCCTCCTCGCCGGGCTGGAACATGAACACCACCGATCCGGCGACGGAGTCGCGGTGGGCGGCGAGCAATCGGGCTGCACCGACCAGACCAGCAGTGTGCAGATCGTGGCCGCAGGCGTGCATCGCGTCGTTGACGGAGCGGTACTCGAGGTCCACCTCCTCCACGATCGGCAGCGCGTCCATGTCGCCGCGAAGCAGCACCGTGGGCCCTGGCGCGGCGCCGCGAAGCACCGCAACGACCGAGCTGAGCGCCTTGCCCGTGCTGATCTCCAGGTCGAGACCGTCCAGCGCCTCCAGCACGGCCTGCTGCGTGCGCGGCAGGTCGAGGCCCACCTCCGGGTTCCGGTGCAGGTCGCGCCGCAGGGTGACGAGGTCGGCGTGGAGATCCTTCGCCTCCGAGCGGAAGTCGGGGCGTCCGGTGGAGGTGACGGGAGATTCAGACATGACCGACATGCTGCCAGCGCCCACCGGCGCCGGGGTGGGCACTCCCGCTGACGGACGGCTCAGACCGGGTCGGGCTCCGCCATGCGCTCGGCCTCGACCGAGGCCTTGGCCTCGAGCGCGGCGTTCGCCCGCGCGATCCGCTCCTGCTTGACCGCCCACACCAGGCCGGCGACCCAGATCAGCGCCAGCCCACCAACGCTCCACCAAGCCGTGGACTCGTCGACACCCATGGAGAGCATCAGGGTGCGGGAGTTGGTGACCACGATCATGCCGCCGGCAGCGACTCCGAGGATCCGAGCCGGCAGGATGCGCACCAGGTAGGCGGCGATCGGAGCGGCGATCACACCACCGATGAGGAGTGCCGCGACGATCTCCCAGTCGATGCCCGACGAGCCCAGGGCGAGGATGAAGCCGAGCGATCCACCGACCGCCACGACGAACTCCGACGTGTCGATCGAGCCGATGACCTTGCGGGGCTCGAGGCGACCCGAGGAAAGCAGGGTGGTGGTGCCGACCGGGCCCCAGCCGCCGCCACCGATGGAGTCCAGCGCACCGCCGAAGAGACCCATCGGAGCGAGGAACCCGACCCCGGGGCGTCCCTTGAACTCCGGACGGCGCCCGCCGAGCACGAGGAAGCGCCAGATCACGTAGACACCCAGCGCCAACAGGATGCTGGCCACCCAGGGCTTGGCGACGTCACCGTCGAGGCTGACCAGGAAGGTCGCACCGGCGAAGGCGCCGACGAAGCCCGGGACCGCCAGGATGCCGACGGTGCGCCAGTCGACGTTGCCGAACTTCGCGTGCGAGATGCCGGAGACCAGCGAGGTGCCGATCTCGGAGAAGTGCACTGCAGCAGAGGCGGCGGCCGGGGCGATGCCCACCGTCAGCAGCAACGTCGACGAGGTGACGCCATAGGCCATGCCGAGCGAGCCGTCGATGAGTTGGGCCAGCAGTCCCACGAATCCGAGGACGAGAAGCTTGCGCACCGGTCCACCCCTTCAAGATCGAACGTAATAGGTTTCCTTTATATAGTGGATTAGTAAACATTATCGTCGAGGTAGACGCAACTCCCCGGCGAGGCGTGTCAGAGCGTGAGCGTTCCGCTGATGACGGTGCGCGCCTCGCCGCCCACCCAGTGCTCACCGTCGTCGTCGGTGGCGATGTGCACCCGCCCGTCACGGCCGAGCGCGGTCCCCTGGCGCACGACGTACGCCGCCGGGACCACGCCCGAGCGGATCAGCCAGCGGGCGAAACCCGCGTTGAGGGATCCGGTGACCGGGTCCTCGGTGACGCCGATGGAGGCGGCGAAGGCGCGCACCTCGAAATCGGCCGGACCGCCGGGGGCGTGGGGTCCGATGACACCGAGCTTGAGGTCGCCCATCAGCGCCGAGTCGGGGTTGATGCCCAGCACGTCGTCCGCACTGCGCAGCCGCAAGCCCAACCAGCCCGGACCGTTGTCGACCCAGGCCGCGTCGACGATGGCCTCGTCGGTCAGCCCGAGCGCCGCAGCAGCGCGTTTCCGATCGCGTTCCTCGACCGGCCCCTCACGCAGGAAGCCGGGTGCCCGGAAGGCGAGCCGGTCGCCGTCGCGACGGATCACCACGTTCCCGATGCCGCACTCCTGCACGAGGGTGTCGCCCGCCTCACCCCCGCGGTAGAGCCAGGCATGCGCACTGCCGAGGGTGGGATGGCCGGCGAAGGGCAGTTCACCGCCGGGAGTGAAGATCCGCAACCGGTAGTCGGCGGCCGGGTCCTCGGGCGGCAGCAGGAAGGTCGTCTCGGAGAGATTGGTCCAGTGGGCGAAAGCGGCCATCTGGTCATCCGTGAGGCCGACCGCGTCGTGCACCACGGCCACCGGGTTGCCGGCCAGCGGTGCGGGGGCGAACACGTCCACCTGGGAGAATTCATGACGAGGCATGCCCCGATCCTGCCCTGCCAGTGGTCGCCCGCTGGGCAGGATCGGAGTTCGCGCCTTGTCGTGGTCTGGAAGAGTGAAGCCATGCTTGGGGCCACGAAACGAATCGCGCTGGAGACGATCGGCTGGCTGCTGGTCCTCGCCGGCATCGCCGCACTGGTGCTTCCCGGCCCCGGCCTGTTGATGATCTTCGGCGGCATGGCGATCCTGTCGGAGCAGTACGACTGGGCCGAGCGCCGCCTCGCACCGATCAAGTACCGCGCTCTCAAGGGGGCCGCCGAGAGCGTCGAGACGTGGCCCCGGATCCTCATGTCCTCGACCCTCGCAGTGGGCCTGATGGCCTGCGGCGTCCTCTGGATCGTGCGCCCCGACATGCCGAGCTGGTGGCCGTTCGACGAGAGGTGGTGGCTCCCGGGCGGAGAGGTCACCGGCATCACGCAGATCGTCAGCGGCATCGTCGCCATGGTGCTGATCGTCTACTCGTACCGACGCTTCCACGGCAAGCCCGAGGCCGTTGCCGAGCTCGAGGACGAGATCAGGGAAGCCGACGCCGGCTTCCGTTCACTCCACGACGACTGACCCCACCCCACGACGTCGCACCTCTTGCGACGTCGCCGCGCTCAGAGCGACACGGCCGCGAAGACGACGCCGTCCGGTTGGTCGTCCGCCGTCGCCTGGCCGCGCGCGACCAGCACCTCGAGGTGCGCCTTGGTCTCCATCGCGGCCATGCCCTGGCTGAAGACATCGAGCTCGGAGAGCGAACGCTCGTGGCGGGTCCAGCCGAGGTCGGTGGCCACCTCCAGCGAGGTGGCGGACCCGCGCGAGACCAACGACTTGAGACACTGCACGAGCCGCTCCTCGTGGTGCTCGAGCAGCTCGTCGACCCGGGCGTAGGCCGACGGAGCCACCGGCCCGTGCGCCGGCAGGACCCGCAGGTCCGGAAGCGTGCGCACCTTCGCCAAGGAGGCCATGAACTGCCCCAGAGGCTCGTCGCTCGGCGGCACGGTGAAGCCGATCGATGGCGTGATCGTCGGCAGCACGTGGTCGCCGGAGAACAGCACCCCTTCGGCCTTGTCAGCGAAGACGTAGTGACCGGGCGTGTGCCCGGGGTGTGCACGGCGTCGATCGTGCGGCTGCCGACCTCGAAGGTCCGGTCGCGCTCGATCCACACGTCGGGGAGTGCCCAGTGCAACGGGTCGGGCAGTTCCTTGTCGCCGGCGTTCCACTCGGCCGCGATCTCGAGCGCGCCAGCGGTGCGCAGCACCGCGGAGAAGGGACTCTCGGTGATGGACGCGGCATTGAGCAACAACTCCAGGGCCGGACGCTCCTCCGCACCCAGGGCCACCTCCGCACCGAACTCGCCACCGAGGGCGGCCGCCATCGTGTAGTGGTCGCGGTGCACGTGGGTCACCAGGAACCGCTTGATGTCACCGAAGCCGGACCCGATCGATCGCAACGACCGGTCGAGGATGTCGCGTGCGAGCGGGATCGCCCAGCCGCCGTCGACCAGCGTCAGGCCGTCGGCTGCCTCGATGGCATAGACGTTGACCGCCTTCAGCGCGTCCATGGGCAACGGCAGGGGGATCCGATGGATCCCGTCCGCCACCTTCCAGGCACCTTCGTCGGCCCAGTGGCGACCGGAGTCCGGCGAGATCGCGCGCCCTGTGGGCACTCCCTTGGTCATCAGGCTTCCCCTCCAGAGAAGAGACATCGGAGACGAAGGTGACGGCGTCGCCCACCTCGGCCCGCTCGGTTCGGAACGCGTTCGCCGGGTGCTCGGGGTCGGCGTACCCCAGTGAGACGCCACAGACCACCTGGCGGTCATCGGGCAGACCGAGGAACTCCCGTAGTTCCTCGGCATAGAAGGCGAGGGCAGCCTGGGGCACCGTCGCGAGCCCGGCGTCGTGTGCAGCGTTGACGAGGTTGGCGACGTAGCCGCCGCAGTCGATGGCGCCGTAGACGCCGAGGTCGCGGTCGGTCGTGATCACGGCGACGTGCGGGGCGCCGAAGAACGACCAGTTCTTGAGCATCTGCAGGTTGCGCGCCAGCTTGTCGGAGCGCTCGATGCCGAGGCTCGCGTAGAGCGCGTAGCCCGCGGCACGACGGCGGTCGTCGTAGACCCCGTGGTAGCCGGCCGGGATCGGGAAGTCGGTGTTGAGCCCACCGGCGACGGCGGCCTCGGTGAGCACCTTCGCCAACTGCTCAGCGGCGCCGCCACTCACCAGATGGGTGTGCCACGGCTGCACGTTGCACCACGACGGGGTGCGCTGGGCCAGCGTGAAGACCTTGCGCAACGTCTCCTCGGGAACCGCATCCGGCAGGAAGCCGCGACAGCTCCAACGCTCGTTCAGCACGGTCTCGAGTTCCATGGAGCCTCCTGTGTTTGCAGGATCCCAGTATGCCCACGCCGCCAGGAGACACGCGCGCCACTCCCGCTGTCGACCCGACTCGGGGCACATCGGGTCAACCGTCCCAGAAATGCCGTGACCTACCTCTCATCCCCTCGTTGGACCCACCATGGGAAGCAAGACCTCGGCACGCCTCGTCCTCTCCGGAGCGGTTGCGCTCACCCTCGTCGGTGGCGCCCTCGCCCTCCCCGGCTTCTCCTTCGAACGCATCGAGTCCGTGCGCTCGACCTACGAGGCGACGAGCCAGGATGCGATCGCCGTGGCCCTCGCCGACGACGGCCACGACCATCGCCACGACGACCCGGCCACCAAGAACACGATCACCCGTGCGGGCCTCGAGCCCGGCACCGAGGACCCGACGTCCGCAACCCGGGCCCGCAAGGCGACCGACTACGTGAAGTCGCAGCGCAAGCTGGCCGACCCGAAGCTGAAGCGCGTCGACCTGCAGCCCGACCGGAGGATGCGGCCACAGAACCGCTATGCCGTTGCGGGCGGGTGCTACACCCTCAACGGCAAGCCGGTGCACTTCCAGCCGACCGACCTGGGTGTCAACCTCCTCTTCTCCCAGCAGAGCACGTTCCTCACCGGCACGAAGGGCGCCGCCAACTGGGCGGCCAAGCCGTCACCGCAGGCGGAATGGGTCACCCGGAAGTCGGGCCAGAGGTTCACCTTCCGCCTGGCCGACGGCTCGTGGCTGCGCGCGGCAGGCTCCGGCTTCACCACCGGCAGCTCGCCGACGAAGTTCACGCTCAAGCTCACCTGGGGCTGCGCGGCCTACCCCGAGGCGCAGGTCAACGTCTCCGGCAAGCCCCATGCCGGCGTCACCTCGTTCCAGGAGGTCCGGGGGTACGTCGACCCGCACGTCCACGGCATGGCGTTCGAGTTCCTCGGCGGCAACATCCACTGCGGGCGCCCGTGGCACAAGTACGGCGTCGCCTACGCCTTGGAGGACTGCGCCGACCACAAGCTGACGGACGGCAAGGGGGCGCTGCTCGAGTCGATCCTGTCCGGCGAGGCGAGCCACGACCCGACCGGCTGGCCGACCTTCAAGGACTGGCCGGCTCCCAACTCCTTGACCCATGAGGGGACCTACTACAAGTGGCTCGAGCGCGCGTGGCGCGGCGGCCAACGCGTGTTCGTGAACCTGCTCGTGGAGAACGGCCAGCTCTGCAAGATCTATCCATCGAAGCGCAACTCGTGCAACGACATGGACTCGGCCCGCCTCCAGGCACAGCGGATGCGTGAACTGGAGCGCTACGTCGACGCCCAGTACGGCGGCCCGGGCAAGGGCTGGTACCGCATCGTCACCGACCCGTTCCAGGCCCGCAAGGTGGTCAACGAGGGCAAGCTCGCGGTCGTCATGGGCGTCGAGGTCTCGATCCCGTTCGGCTGCACGATGACCCTCGACATCCCCCAGTGCAACCGCAACGACATCACCCGACAACTCGACGAGCTGCACGAGCTCGGCGTACGCCAGATGGAGCTGGTCAACAAGTTCGACAATGCCCTGGCCGGCGTGGCCGGCGATGAGGGCGCCATCGGCGTGCCGGTCAACCTGGCCAACTTCCTCGAGACCGGCAGCTTCTGGGCGATGCAGCACTGTGAACCGGCCGACGGCGAGTCGGCCGACAAGACCCAGCTCGGCCTTCCCGACATCCTCGGCGAGCAGCAGGACGCACTCTTCGGCGCAGTCGCCAAGATCAGTCTCGGGTTGTCGCTGCCGGCAATCCCTCTCTACGGCCGGCCGATGCACTGCAACGCTCGCGGCCTCACCGACCTGGGCGAATACGTGCTGGAGTTGCTGATGGGCAAGAACATGCTCATCGACCCCGACCACATGAGCGTGAAGGCTCGCAAGTCCACTCTCGACATCCTGGAGGCCGAGGACTACTCGGGCGTGGTCTCGAGCCACTCGTGGTCGACACCCGACTCCTACCCGCGGATCTATGCCCTCGGCGGTTTCGTGGCCCCCATGGCCGGCGACTCCACCGGCTTCGTCGAGAAGTGGAAGCGTCACCTCGGCTGGGCCGACGAGCGCTTCTACTTCGGTTTCGGCTACGGCGCCGACATCAACGGCCTCGCCCAGCAGGGCGACCCGCGTGGCGCCGGCACGACGAACAAGGTCACCTACCCGTTCAAGGGCCTGGGCGGCGTCACCGTGAAGCGGCAGCGCAGCGGCCAGCGCGTCTACGACATCAATGTCGACGGCGTCTCCCACTACGGCCTCTACCCGGACTGGATCCAGGACCTGGCGAAGGTCTCCGGCTCCACCGCGATCAGCGCCGACCTCGGCCGCGGCGCGGAGGCCTACCTGCAGACCTGGGAGCGCGCCTACGGCCTCGACGCCGACTCCTGCCGCAACCCCGATCTGCGCAAGAGCATGAAGAAGGTCAAGCGACAGGTGAAGAAGGGCATGAGCACCCGCCAGGTCATGGCGACGGTGGGCCAGCCCTACCAGCGACTCGGCCGCGACTACGTGCTCTGCGCCTGGAAGGGGAGCAAGAAGGTGAAGGCCAAGGTCACGTTCTCCAAGGCGGGCAAGGTCAAGACCGTACGACGCGCCTGATCTCCCCGTAGAACCTCTGGTTCGACGGCGAAGTTACTCGTCGGTAAGATCAAGGTCACCCTTGCCTTACCTGACGGCCCGCAGCCGCGCGGAATAGGCTCGGACGACTTATGTCTCCACCAGGCCCATGAGGAGATCCACCCCATGCAGATGATTGCCATCGTGGTGTCGCTTGCCTTCACCGTCGTCGCGGTCGCCCTGACCGTCCGTGCCGTACGGCAGATGCTCGCGACGATCCGGGTCGGCCAGGCGGCCCCCGGGCGCACGGACCAGCCCGTCGCACGCACCTTGACGATGCTCAAGGAAACGGTGCTCCACACCCGGATGCTGCAGTGGACGTGGGTGGGCATCCTGCACTGGTTCGCCTTCGCCGCGTTCATCGTGCTCTCCACCGCGGTCGCCGCCGCGTTCTTCCAGCTCTTCGACCCGCTGTGGACGATCCCCGTCTTCGGCCAGTGGTTCGTCTACGAGTGGATTGCCGAATTCCTCGGGCTGCTCGGCACCTTGGCGATCATCCCGCTGATCATCTACCGCGTGCGCAACCGGCCCTCCGCGACCGGCCGCAACAGCCGGTTCTTCGGCTCGACCATGTGGCAGGCCTACTTCGTCGAGGCGATGGTGCTCCTCGAGAGCTCCGCGATCCTCTTCATCCGCGGTGCGGAGTTCAACCTGGCCAAGGCACACGGCGGCGAGCACGCCGACCACGCCACCGGCCTGCACTTCCCGGTCTCGCAGTTCTTCGGCAACCTCTACCCCACGGGCTCCGACTCGATCGGCACGCTGGAGAACATCATCTTCTTCATCGCGATGGTCAAGATTGTCTCTGCGATGGTCTGGCTGATCGTGATCAGCACCAACCTCACCATGGGTGTGGCGTGGCACCGCTTCACTGCCTGGTTCAACATCTGGTTCAAGCGTGAAGGCAGCGCGCGTACGTCGCTCGACGCGACCCCGCTGACCAGCGCGCTGGGCGCCTTGAAGCCGCTCACCTCCGACGGCAAGCCCATCACGCTCGATGACATCGACGACCTCGACGAGGACTCGACGCTCGGCGTCGGCTCACTCGAGGACTTCTCCTGGAAGGGCATCCTCGACTTCACGACCTGCACCGAGTGCGGTCGTTGCCAGTCGCAGTGCCCCGCCTGGAACACCGAGAAGCCGCTCTCCCCGAAGCTGCTGATGATGGGCCTGCGCGAGCACGCCTTCGCCTCGGCTGCCGGCGAGGAGTCCGCCACGGCGCGCACCTCCCTGATCGGTTCGGGAGCGGGTGACGAGGCGCAGGGCGCCGGCACCGAGGTGCACGACTGGTTCTACAACCCCGAAGGGGCCGACTACGTCATCGACGAAGACGTGCTCTGGAGCTGTACGTCGTGCGGTGCCTGCGTCCAGCAGTGCCCGGTCGACATCGAGCATGTCGACCACATCGTCGACATGCGCCGCTACCAGGTGCTGGTGGAGTCCAACTTCCCCGCCGAGCTCAACGGCCTCTTCAAGGGCCTGGAGAACAAGGGCAACCCGTGGAACATGTCGGCCAATGCCCGCATGGACTGGGCGAAGGACCTGCCCTTCGACGTCCAGGTCGTCGGTGACGACATCGAGTCCCTCGAGTCCGTCGACTGGCTCTTCTGGGTCGGCTGCGCCGGCGCCTACGAGGACCGCGCCAAGAAGACCACCCGTGCCGTGGCCGAGCTGCTCGACATGGCTGGCGTGACCTTCGGCGTGCTCGGTAACGGCGAGACCTGCACCGGCGACCCGGCTCGCCGTGCCGGCAACGAGTTCGTCTTCCAGGGCCTCGCCCAGCAAAACGTCGAGACCTTCAAGGAGTACAAGGTCAAGAAGGTCGTCTCGACCTGTGCGCACTGCTTCAACACCCTGAAGAACGAGTACAAGGACTTCGGCATCGAGCTCGAGGTCGTGCACCACACCCAGCTGCTCAACCGCTTGGTGCGCGAGGGCAAGCTGACCCCGGTCAAGGAGGGCGAGGGCGCCCACAAGCGTTCGATCACCTACCACGACCCCTGCTACATCGGCCGCCACAACGGCGTCTACTCGCCGCCGCGTGAGCTGCTGCAGGTGCTCCCGGGTGCCGAGTTCCACGAGATGGAGCGCAACTCGGAGCGCTCCTTCTGCTGCGGCGCCGGTGGTGCCCGCATGTGGATGGAGGAGACCCTCGGCGAGCGGATCAACGTCAACCGCACCAAGGAGGCCGTGGGCACCGGCGCCGACCAGATCGCCGTCGGCTGCCCCTTCTGCCGGGTGATGCTGGCAGACGGCCTCACCGCCGAGCAGGCTGACGGCAACGCCCGCGAAGAGGTCGAAGTACTCGACGTCGCGCAGATGCTGCTGGCTTCGGTCAAGGGCGAGGTCGCCACCAAGTTCAAGCCCGGCGCCGTCGCTCCGGCCGCGAAGTCGGGCTCGGTCGCGACCAAGGCTGAGCCCGAGGCCGGAGACGTCACGCTGACCGACGACACGGTCTCCAAGCCTGCCGATGTCGGGCCCAACGCCAAGGCCAGCGGCGGCGGCTCGCTCTTCGACGACGCCCCCGCCGCTCCGGCGCCCGAGGCCAAGTCCGGAGGCTCCCTGTTCGACGACGCCCCCGCGGCTTCGACACCCGAGGCCAAGTCGGGAGGCTCCCTGTTCGACGAGGCACCGGTTGCCGAGCAGAAGTCCGGTGGCTCCCTCTTCGACGAGGGCAGCGGTTCACTCTTCGACACCCCGGCGCCGGCTGCCGAGGCCCGCCGCCGACCTCGGTGGCGGTGGGTCGCTCTTCGACGTCGCGCCCACCGAGCCGGAGACCCCGAAGGCCGAAGCGCCCGAGGCCGAGGCCCCCAAGGCCGAGACCAAGCCGACCACCGATCTCAACGCCGGCGGCTCGCTCTTCGACCTGACTGCCCCCGAACCCGAAGCCGCCGCACCGGCGGCCGAGGCTCCGGCCGAGCCGGCCCCCGAGGCCCCGAAGGCCGAAGCGCCCAAGGCCGCACCGGCAGCCGAGGTCCCCGACCTCAACGCCGGTGGCTCGCTCTTCGACATCGCGGCCCCCGAGCCCGAAGCAGCCGCACCGGCAACACCCGCCGAGGAGACCGCGACGGAGCCGGCCCCCGAGGCCCCGGAGGCCGAAGCGCCCGGGCTGCGCCGAAGGCCGAGGCACCCAAGGCGGCAGCGCCGGCCGCGCCGATCCCCGACCTCAACGCCGGCGGTTCGCTCTTCGACATCGCGGCCCCCGAGCCCGAAGCAGCTGCTGCTGCCCCGGAACCGGAGGAGGCACCGGAGGCCGAGACGCCTGTCGAGGAGGTACCCGTCGAGGCACCGGCCGCGGAGGAGCCTGAGGCCGAGGAGAAGCCGGCCACCGAGTCGACCAGCGGCCCGGAGAACACCCCAGAAGCAGGCCGACATCAACCAGGCCAACTCGCTGTTCGACCTCTGAGGTCACGTTCCACCATCAGCGCCGTGCCGCGGTGTCACCTCATGACACCGCCGTGGCGGCGCGGTATGCGGCCCTCGATTGAACCCGGCTGGGGTGCCGAGATGCCGTGACATCTCGGGAGCGGACTCGTTGAGCACAGGGACGGCCGAGGCCCGAGTGCACACGATGGAGTTGATCGGCATCGAGCTGACCGAGTTCACTCGGCGCTCCCGATCGGTCCTCCTGAAGCACTGCGACCTGGCCCTCGACCGGGTGCTCCTGGTGGGGAGAACGCGTCGTACTCTGGGAAGCCGTCACCAGCGCCTACCACTCAGGCACCGTATAGTGGACACCGACGTGGTGGGCGACAGCGATCTCCGCTACCGCCTCGAGGTCGGACTCCGACTTCCAGAAGGCATCGCGCTCGACCGGGTCACGGGCATGTCCCCGATCCCTCTGCGCCGAGCAGTTGCGATCTCCTGGACACCCACGAGGTCCTCGCACTGCTCAGGCAGCTCCGCTTCGAGCACGCCCGAAACACGGCCGCGCGGCCTCGCTCACGACCGCTGAACACCCGGTCCGGTGAGTGCCGCGCCCGACGACGTCAGTCGCGGGTGTCCGGCTTGACGCGCTGCTTCAGTGAAGCGGCGCACGGCTGCGAAAGCGTTTCACG
>NZ_JAKGRW010000053.1 GCF_021555175.1 Nocardioides alcanivorans
AGCCGTGGCCGCGATCCGAGGCTGGCGACCGGGTCCAGGAGCAGCGCCCGCCGCAGCCGACGAGCACCTCCCACTGCAAGAGGCGCTGGCCGCACTGCGCCAGGCGATCGAGGCAGGCACGTCGGTGCTGATCGGCTACGTCGACAACCACGGCACCAGCTCCGACCGGGTGGTCGATCCGCGGCGGCTCGAGGGCGGCCAGCTGTCGGCCTACGACCACCGCGCCGAGGACCTGCGCGGTTTCGCGGTGCACCGCATCACCTCGGTCACCGCCCTGCCGTCGAGCCAGGAGTGACCGGTCCCGTCAGCCGACATTCGCCCGACTTGCGAAGACCTCGTAGGGTGGCGCGGTGACGAACGGCCCCCTGATCGTGCAGAGCGACAAGACCCTGCTGCTGGAGGTCGACCACGAGCTCGCGGGCGAGTGCCGCATCGAGATCGCCCCCTTCGCCGAGCTCGAGCGCTCCCCGAGCACGTGCACACCTACCGGCTCACCCCCTCGGGCTGTGGAACGCCCGGGCAGCGGGCCACGACGCCGAGCAGGTGGTGGACACGCTCATGCGCTACTCGCGCTACCCGGTGCCGCATGCGCTGCTGGTCGACGTCGCCGAGACCATGGCCCGTTACGGCCGGCTGCGGCTGGAGAAGCACCCGACCCACGGGCTGGTGCTCTCCTCCACCGACCGGGCGGTCCTGGCCGAGGTGATGAAGGCCAAGAAGGTGCAGGGCATGCTCGGCGACAGGCTCGACGCCGACTCCGTCATCGTCCACGCCTCCGAGCGCGGCAACCTCAAGCAAGCACTGCTCAAGCTGGGCTGGCCGGCAGAGGACTTCGCCGGCTACGTCGACGGCGAGGCGCACCCGATCGACCTGGCCCAGGACGGCTGGGAGCTGCGCACCTACCAGCAGGAGGCCGCCGACGCCTTCTGGCACGGTGGCTCCGGTGTGGTGGTGCTGCCGTGCGGCGCGGGCAAGACGATCGTCGGCGCCGCCGCCATGGGGCAGGCGCGGGCCACGACCCTCATCCTGGTGACCAACACCGTCTCCGCGCGGCAGTGGAAGGACGAACTGGTCCGACGTACGTCGCTGACGGCCGACGAGATCGGGGAGTACTCCGGCTCCGTCAAGGAGATCCGGCCGGTCACCATCGCGACCTACCAGGTGCTGACGCTGAAGCGGAAGGGCGTCTACCCGCACCTCGAGTTGCTCGACGCCCGCGACTGGGGGCTCATCGTCTACGACGAGGTGCACCTGTTGCCCGCGCCGATCTTCCGGATGACCGCCGATCTGCAGGCGCGCCGCCGCCTGGGCCTCACCGCGACGCTGGTACGAGAGGACGGCCGCGAGGGTGACGTCTTCTCCCTCATCGGCCCGAAGCGCTACGACGCGCCATGGAAGGACATCGAGGCGCAGGGGTGGATCGCGCCGGCCGACTGCGTCGAGGTGCGGGTGACGTTGCCGTCGGCGGAGCGCATGGCCTACGCGACCGCCGAGCCCGAGGAGCGCTACCGACTGGCGGCCTGCACCCCTCACAAGACCGAGGTCGTACGGCGCCTCGTGCGACAGCACGCCGGTCAACCAACGCTGGTGATCGGCCAGTACATCGACCAGCTCGACGAACTGGCTGCCGAGTTGGATGCGCCAGTGATCAAGGGCGAGACCACCGTGAAGGAACGGCAGCGGCTCTTCGAGGCATTCCGCTCCGGCGAGCTCAACCTGCTGGTGGTGTCGAAGGTCGCGAACTTCTCGATCGACCTGCCCTCGGCCGAGGTGGCTATCCAGGTCTCCGGCTCGTTCGGCTCCCGCCAGGAGGAGGCCCAGCGCCTCGGCCGACTGTTGCGCCCCGGTGATCCCGGTCCCGACGGCGAGCGGAAGGTCGCACACTTCTACACGATCGTCTCCCGCGACACCGTCGACGCCGATTTCGCCCAGAACCGGCAGCGGTTCCTCGCCGAACAGGGCTACGCCTATCGGATCATCGACGCCGACGACCTCGAGCGCACCGACGGCTGACGCCTCGTGGAGGTCCCGCCGATCGTGGTCAGTCGTCGAGCAGGAGCCGCCACGAGCGCACGTGCCCGGCGTCGACGTACGCCTTGGTGGAACCTCCGGGTCGGGCCTGGACCCCGATGTGGAACTGGGTGACGCCAGCGCGACGCAGCCACGGCACGTGCTCGGCGAGCAATCCGGGGCCGGGCAGCATCAGGACTGCCGAGCGGGGCTCGGCCTGCGCCTCGGCGAGCAGCTCCTCGTAGCCGGCAGCCATTCCGCGGGGAGAACCGGCAGCGAGTACGCCGTCACAGCCGGGCAGTTCCGCGACGGCAGCCCAGGCACGCTGTGGCTCGAGGCACTCGTCGAGGGCCTCGGAGAAGGTCCACGGGACCCCGGACAGCGCGTCGGCGAGTGCCGCGCACAGCTCGACGTCGATGCGGGTGTCGGAGTCGAGGAAGCCGAAGACGACGCCTTCGGCGCCGAGGGAGACGTATTCCTGCGCCAGCCCGACCAGCCGGGTGAACTCCCCACCGGTGGTGGTGCGGCCGTCGTTGAGGCGCAGCCGGACCCGGACCGGGAGATCGGTCTCCCGGAGCACGGCGGAGGCCTCACGCAGGTCGGGCGAGAGACCGGCGAGCGTCGTCAGGAAGAGCCGATCGGCCCCACCCTCGGTCGCACCGAACACGTCGCGCTGGTGCAGCACCTCGATCTCGAGCAGGGGTGACATGGCAGCACCCTAGAGCGTGCGCCGGTCCCAACCGGGGACCTCGAGCAGAACTCAGTGGCCGTTGTCGGAGGCGAACTGCACCCACAACGTGAAGCGGTCGGCGCGGTAGGTGGAGCGGGAGACCTCCACCGCCTTGTCGTTGCAGAGCGCTCGTCGCGCCACCCGCAGCACGGCAGCCCCGGGGTCGATCTCCAGCAGTTCGGCCTCGTCGGCGGTGGCGATGTCGGCCCGGATGGAGTCTTCGGCCCAGGTGGGGCGGAGCCCTCGGGCCGTGAGGGCGTCGTAGAGGCTGGTCGGCGTGCCGCCCTGCAGGAACCCCGGAAGCAGTACCTCGGAGAGGTAGGCGTCCTCGACACAGATCGGCGATGCGTCGGCGCGGCGCAGTCGCCGCCAGTGGATCACCGGGTCGCCCTCGGTGAGGTTGAGCACCCGGGCGATGCCGGGGCCGGCACGTTCGATGCGGGCGAGCAGCGTCTGCGACTCGGGGAGCAACCCCCGGGCCTTCATCTCCTCGGTGAAGCTCACGACGGCGCCGACGCGCCCACGGGGCTTGGCCACATAGGTGCCCTTGCCCGGGATCCGTTGCAGCAGGCCCTCCGCGACGAGTGCGTCGATGGCCTGGCGCACCGTCATCCGGGCCACACCGAAGCGCTGCACCAGCTCTCGCTCGGACGGCGCGGGCGAGCCCGGCTGCGCGTCGGCGATCAACTCGCGCACGTATTCGCGCACGGCAACGTGCTTGAGTCCCGCCACGCGCGCCAACACCCCCGTCTCATCCACCCGATGAGTCTAGGGAGGTGGGCTGACGACGCCGCGGGAGTTGCCGAGATATGGCCCAACGTGACTAGGCGGCAGAGCCGCACGGTCACTCGTCGGCGATCGCCTCCAGCACGTCGAGGCGGGCCGCCCTCCGCGCCGGGAACACCGCGGCCAGCACCCCCACCACGAGCGAGACGGCGAGGAACCCGAGCAGCTGCCAGACGGGCACCGAGATCACCTCGAGCCCCTCGTCGGCCAGGTCGGTCAGCAGCACCCATCCGAAGACCAGGCCGAGCAGTACCCCGAGCAGCGCGCCGAGGAACGAGATCACCATCGACTCCAGCCTGATCATCCGGCGGAGCTGGCGGCGCGACAAGCCGATGGCCCGCAGCAGCCCGATCTCCTTGGTGCGCTCGATGACCGACAACGCCAGCGTGTTGACGATGCCGAGCACCGCGATCACCAGCGCCAGCGCAAGCAATCCGTAGATCAACGTGAGCAAGGTGTCGATCGGGCCGCGGGCCTCCTCCGCCAGTCCGTCCTGGTCCTTCACCGAGAGCATCGCCTGCGCTTCGACGAGGCCGTCGAGCGCCTCCTTGACGGTGCCCCGGTCGGCGCCCTCGCGCAGGCCGACGAAGACGAAGTTGTCGACCTCGGGGAAGCCTGCCTCCTTCAAGGTGGCGAGCCCGGTCAGGAAGCTGTCCTGGAGAAGCGGATTGTCGACGTACACACCGGTGACGGTGAACTTCTCCGGACCGGTGGGTACGTCGACGCTCACCTCGTCGCCCACCGCCAGGTCGCGGTCCTCGGCCACTCCCTCCGAGATGAGCAGGTGGGCACCGTCCGTGATCGAGTCGATCGAACCGTCTGCCATCCGCACTTCGAGCGTTCGGGTGAGGGTGGCTGGGTCGACGCCCTGGAGCACCGTCATCTCCCCTCCACCTTGGTGTAGACGGTGCGGAACCGGGTGATGGTCTCGACGCCGTCGATCTCTGCCGCACGATCGGCGATGGTCGGCGAGAAGCCCACCCCGAAGACGTTGGAGACCACGTAGTCGCCGACGAAGTTCTCCGCCACGGCCTCATCGACGCTGGCCTTCGCCGAGGAGCCGACGATCGCCATCGTGGTGCACAGCGCGAGGCCGATCATGAGCGCGGAAGCAGTGGCCGCCGTACGACGGGGATTGCGTTGGAGGTTCTGCCCTGCCAGTTGTCCCACCGTGCCGTGGAGGCGACGGAAGAGGGCAGCCGCGGCAGCCACGACCGGGCGACCGAGCACCGGGCTGGCCGACGCGACACCGAGCAGTACCGCGAGGGCACCGATGCCCAGCACGTAGCCGGCCCTGGGCGGATCACCGAAGAGCGCGAGGGCGATCATGCCGGCCCCCACGAGCACCGCCAGCGCGCCACCGAGGAAGCGACGACGAAGCGTGGTCTCGGGCAGCGCGACGTCGTCCCGCAGCGCAGCGACGGGCGGGATCCGACCGGTGCGACGCGCCGGCAGCCACGCGGCGAACATCGTCACGCCCACACCGATCGCGAAGGCGGCGAGCACCGTCGAGGGAGCGAAGACCATGGGGGTGCTGGCGAGGTCGAGGCCGAACTGGGAGAAGGCGAACCGGATGCCGACGAAGAGCAGCACGCCCAGGCCGAGCCCGAGCACGGCCCCGATGAGGCCGAGCACGAACGCCTCGAGCAGCACCATGCCCTTGACCTGGCGACGCGAGGCACCCAGGGCACGCAGCAGTGCCAGCTCACGGCTGCGTTGGGCGACGAGGATCGAGAAGGTGTTGACGATGAGGAAGGAGCCGACCACCAGCGCGATCACCGCGAAGATGAGCAGGAACGTGGTGATGAAGCTGAGCTGGTCGATCAACTGGGTGGCGGCCTCGTCGGCGGCGTCGTCACCCGTGACCGCCTCGAGATCGTCGGGAAGCACCTCGGCGACGCGGTCACGGAGCTCCTCCTGGGTGACGCCGTCCTCGGCCGTGACCCAGTAGTCGTTGTAGGCGTCCTTGCCCTCGAGGAAGAGCTGTTGGGCGGTCGAGGTGTCGAAGACGGTGAAGGTGGCGCCGTTGAGGGAGCCACCCTCGCTGAAGCCGATGATGCCGACGAGCTCGACCTCCATCTCCGGCACCTTGGTGGTGGTCACCAGCGGCACGGTGTCGCCGATGTCGTAGCCGGCCTTGTCCGCGGTGAGCTCGTCGAGCGCGATCTCACCCTCGTGCTCGGGCAGCCGGCCGTCGAGGAGGTCGAGGCCCTCGAGGCCGTGGCCGGCGGGGGCGTCGGTGTAGTTGCCGCCGAGCGCGGGAGGGCCGTTGCCGCCGACGGGCTGTCCGTTGTCACCGATCACGTAGATGCCGACTGCGGTGATGTTGCCGTCGACGCGGGCGGCACCCTCGACCGTCTCCAGGTCCGCCTGGAGCTCCGCCGGGATGGAGACCGTGGACGACGAGAGGTTGTCGCCGGAGCCCGCAGGGCGGACGACCACGTCGCCGACCGTGCTGGCGAAGAGCGCGGTGAACGACCTGTTGAGGGTGTCGCCGAAGATCAGCGAGCCACCGACGAAGCCGACCCCGAGCACGATGGCGAACGTGCTCATGAGCAGGCGCACCTTGCGCCCGAGGAGCGACTTGAGTGCGGCGCGCAGCATCAGTCGGTCCCGGCCGCGAGCTGGGCCGCCGTCATCGCAGTCATGATCTCGAGCACCTGCTCGCGGTCGGGTTGGCGCAACTCGTCGACGACGCGTCCGTCGGCGAGGAAGACCACCCGGTCGGTGTACGCCGCGGCCACCGGGTCGTGCGTGACCATCACGATCGTCTGGCCGTGGTTGTCAGCGCTGTCGCGCAACAGTCCGAGGACCTCGGCACCCGAGCGCGAGTCGAGGTTGCCGGTGGGCTCGTCGGCGAACACGATCGACGGACGACTGGCCAGGGCTCGGGCCACGGCGACGCGCTGCTGCTGGCCCCCGGAGAGTTCCTTCGGCTTGTGGCTGAGCCGGCTCCCCAGGTCGACGGTCTCGACGACTGTCTCGAACCACCCCGGCTCGGGCTTGCGGCCGGCGATGCTCAACGGGAGCAGGATGTTCTCCTTCGCCGTCAGCGTCGGCACCAGGTTGAAGGACTGGAAGACGAACCCGATCTCGTCGCGGCGCAGTCGGGTGAGCTCCTTGTCGCCGAGCCCAGTGATCTGCGTGTCCCCCAGGTGCACGGTGCCACTGCTCGCGGTGTCGAGAGCAGCACAGCAATGCATCAAGGTCGACTTGCCCGAACCGCTGGGCCCCATGACCGCGGTGAACTCCCCCGGGCGAAGTCGACGGTGACCCCGTCCAGGGCCCGCACCTCCGCGTTGCCGGTGCCATAGGTCTTCACCAGGTCGACCACCCGGGCCGCTGCCGTCGTCGTCATGTGGTTCAACCTAGTGGCGCTGGCGAGCCGATGGCATCCGGTATTCCCCCGATAGTCCCTGACGTTTTTGCTCTTCTACGGCCGGCGGAGGAACAAGAACGTCCGGGACTATCCGCTCAATCGAACAGATGATCGAATAATTCGGGTAGGGTGCAGGGCATGGCGGTGGACCTTCAGACGTCGCTCTTCGACCTCGCGGACAGCCCCACGGTGGGTGACCTCCGTGCGACTCGGCGCACCGAACTCGGCTCCGGCGCGTGGGTCGACGTGCGCCCCAACTGGCTGGGCGGCGCCGACGAGGTCTACGCCGCCCTGCTCGAGCAGGTGCCGTGGCGGGCGGAACGCCGCACGATGTGGGACAAGGAGGTCGCCGTCCCGCGACTGGTGCACACCTATCACGCCGGCGAGCCGCTCCCCCACGATGCGCTGACGACCGCGCGCGACGCGCTGAGTGCCCACTATCTCCCCGAGCTGGGTGAACCTTTCGTGAGCGCCGGCTGCTGCAACTACCGCGACGGCAACGACTCGGTGGCGTGGCACGGCGACACCCTCGGTCGGGGCCGCCACCACGACACGTTGGTGGCCATCGTCAGCTTCGGCAATCCGCGCAAGCTCGCCCTCCGCCCCCGCGGGGCGGCGCGTCGATCAGCTTCACGATGGGACACGGCGACCTGCTGGTCATGGGCGGTTCGTGCCAGCGCACCTGGGAGCACGCGGTGCCCAAGGTCGCCGACGCAGGTCAGCGGATCTCCGTGCAGTTCCGGCCGCTGCACGTCTTCTGACGCGAGGCGGAGGCACCTTCCTACTTGCCCACCGGCGCGCAGTCGTGGCCGCAGCCGTCATCGGCCACCGGGCCGTCGGCGTGGGCCCGCGGCCGGTGCAGCACCGCGTGTTCCGGCGTCACGACCACGTCATCACCGTCGACGGTTGCGGCCCCGTCGACGAGCAGGCTCAGGCCGTGGTGTTCACGCGGCCAGAAGACCAGTGTCACCGCTGGGTTCGCAGCGATGTTGGCCAAGGTTCCCCGGCCCGGCCCCGAGAGCCTGACGACCCCGTCCTCGGCGACGTCCGGATCCACGGTGACGACCTTGACGTGAGGGTGCGACGTACTGAGGAGGTAGGCGGAGCCGAAGTCGGCACGCGCCTTGCGAAGGTCTGCGGGGTCGACCGGGATGCTCATGGCACCACGCTACTCCCCGCGAACCTGCAGGGCTCGTAGGTCAGGAACGACGGCGACGGAGCAGCCAGGCGAGGAGCAGGAGTACGCCGAGGCCGGCGACGATCTGCTTGCTGTAGGACTTCAGGATGATCGGCAAGACGGTGGCGCCGAGGTCGAGGCTGTCGTCCGCCTGCACCGACGGCCGGAGTGGGGTGGGTGGGTTCGGGGTGTCGACGGAGGACGCTGCGGCCTCCTTCTCGTCCGCTGCGGTCCCCGGATCCTGCGAAGGCTGGACTCCGTTGGTCGATGCGACCTCCGACTCCTCCGCCTCCGGCGGTGCGGTCATCCGTTGGCGCAGGCAGTCGACGAACTGGCCGAGCAGCTTGTCACTGACGTCCTCGATCACGCCGCGGCCGAACTGGGCGGGCTTGCCCGTGATGGCGAGGTCGGTGACCACGAGCACCGTGGTGCCGCCGTCACCCTCGGTCATGGTGAGGTCGACGTTGGCGCCGGCTGTGCCGTTGCCCCGCTTGTCCTTCCCCTTGGCGACGATCTTCATCGTGTGCGTGCCCTCGTCCTTCTCGGTGAACTCGCCGGCCCCGTTGTAGACCAGCGCGATCGGCCCGAGCTTGACCTTGACCGACCCCTCGAACGAGTCGTCCTCGACCCCGGTCACGACAGCTCCCGGGAAGCACGTCGCCACGGAGGCGATGTCGGTGATGGTGGCCCACGTGTCGTCGATGCCCGCAGGCACGGTGAACTCATGCGTGAGATCCATCGGTTCACGCTCCGGCGGCCGCGAGCACGGCGCGACGGGTCAGCACCGTCGCCAGGTGGCGTCGGTAGTCGGAGTCCCCGTTGAGGTCGGACGGCGGATTGGTGCCCTCGGCAGCAGAGGCCGCAGCGGCGCGTACGGCGTCCTCGGTTGCGGGCTGCCCCACGAGCGCAGCTTCGACGGCACGCGCCCGCAACGGCGTCGAGCCCATGTTGGTCAGACCAACGCGGGCCTCGACGATGGTGTCGCCCTCGGTACGCACCGTGGCGGCCACGGCGACGATCGGCCACTGATGAGCCACCCGCACGAACTTCTCGTAGTGCGCCCCCCAGCCGGTGTGCTTGGGCACCCGGACCGCCGTGAGGATCTCCTCCTCCCCGATGGCGGTGGTGAAGAGGTCTTCGAAGAAGTCGTCGGCGCCGACCCGGCGTTCGCCGTTCTGCCCGGTGACGACGAACTCGGCACCCAGCGCGAGCGCGGGAGCGCCGAGGTCTCCAGCCGGATCGGCATGGGCGAGGGCGCCACCGAAGGTGCCACGGTGGCGCACCTGCGCATCGGCGAGGTGCTCGACAGCCTTGGTGATGAGCGCGGCGTGCTCCGCGACCATCGGGTCGTGACCGACGTCGTGGTGGGTCGTCATGGCGCCGATGACGAGGGCGTCGCCGTCGTCACGGATTCCCCGCAATGCGTCGATCCGGCCGATGTCGATGACGACCTCGGGTGCGTTGAGACGCATCCGCATGACCGGCAACAGGCTCTGGCCGCCGGCAATGATCTTGGCGTCGTCACCGTGCTGGACGAGGAGCGAGAGCGCCTCCTCGACGCTCGTGGGCGCCACGTAGTCGAACTGTGCGGGGATCACTGGCCGGCTCCTTCCGTGCGGTCGGCGGTGCCGGACATGCCGGTCTCCTCGGAGAAGTGCGGGGCGGCGGCACCTTCGGTGGCGTCCTTGCCGCCGTCGCCTCCGCCTCCCTGGATCGCCTTCCACACCCGTTCGGGAGTGCAGGGCATCTGGATGTCGGTGACCCCGTAGGGGCGCAGCGCGTCGACGACGGCGTTGACGACCGCGGGGGTCGACGCGATCGTGCCGGCCTCCCCGACGCCCTTGGTGCCGAGCGAGTTGGTGAGCGCCGGCGTGGTGGTGTGGCCGACGTCGAAGGAGATGGTGTCAGCAGCGGTCGGCACGAGGTAGTCGACGAAGGAGGCCGAGACCAAGGTGCCTGCGTCGTCGTACACCGCCTCCTCCCACAGCGCCTGGGCGATGCCCTGCACGAGCCCGCCGTGCACCTGGCCCGAGGCGATGAGCGGGTTGATGACGTTGCCGATGTCGTCGACGCAGGTGTACTTGCGCATCTTGATGCCACCGGTCTCGGTGTCGATCTCCAACGCACACAGGTGGGTGCCGTGCGGATAGTTGAAGTTCACGGGGTCATAGGTGGCGTCCGAGTCGAGCGAGGGCTCCACGCCGTCGGGCAGGTTGTGCGCGGCGAAGGTGGCGAGCGCGATCTCCCCGATCGCCATCCCCTGGTCGGTGCCGCGCACGGAGAACCGGCCGGCCGCGAAGTCGATGTCGTCGACCGACGCCTCGAGCAGGTGCGCCGCGATCGGCTTGGCCTTCTCGATCACCTTGTCGACGGCCCGGACGAGTGCCTCACCACCGACGACCAACGAACGTGATCCGTAGGTGTCGAGGCCCTTGTGGGAGATCGCGGTGTCACCGTGCAGGACCTCGATGTCGTCGAAGGCAACTCCCAACCGATCGGCGACGATCTGGCTGAACGCCGTCTCGTGCCCCTGCCCGTGGGCGGAGGCACCGGTGAGCACCTCGACCTTGCCGGTCGGCAACATCCGCACCGACGCGTGCTCCCATCCCCCGGCGCCGTAGTCGAGCGATCCGAGCACCCGCGACGGTGCCAGGCCGCACATCTCGGTGAAGGTGGAGACCCCGATGCCCAACTGGACCCGATCGCCGTCCTCCCGTCGCCGGGTCTGCTCGGCCCGCAGGTCGTCATAGCCGAAGCTGGCGAGCGCCTGGGCGGTGGCGGCCTCGTAGTTGCCGGAGTCGTACTCCAGTCCAGCGACCGTGGTGAAGGGGAACTCCTCGTGCTTGATCCAGTTGCGTTCGCGCACCGCGATGGGGTCCTCACCCAGCACGGCCGCGAGCTCGTCCATGGTCCGCTCGATGGCGAACGTCGCCTCGGGACGTCCGGCGCCGCGGTAGGCGTCGGTCCAGGTCTTGTTGGTGAGCACCGTCTGCACCTGGAAGTGATAGGCGGGGAACTTGTAGATGGCGTTGAACATGAAGGCGCCGAGCACCGGAACGCCGCCGCCGACCAGCGCGACATGGGAGCCCAGGTCGGCCAACAGGTCGACCTTCAGACCGGTGACCACGCCCTCCTTGGTTGCAGCCAGGGTGATCTTCTGCCACTGGTCACGGCCGTGGTGGGCTGCCATCAGGGACTCGGAGCGGGTCTCGGTGTACTTGACCGGCTTGCCCAGGCGCCGGGCGATCACCATGGCGAGGAACTCCTCGGGCGTGGTCTGCAGCTTGCCGCCGAAACCGCCGCCGACATCAGGGGCGATCACGCGGACCTTCGACTCCGAGACCCCGAGTACGGCGGCCAGCAGGAACCGCAGGATGTGTGGGATCTGCGTGGCGGACCACATCGTGATCTGTTCGCCGGTCGGATCGACCACCACGGAGCGCGGCTCCATGAAGGCGGGGATGAGACGTTGCTGGCGGAACTCCCGTTCGATGACGATGCCGTCGGTGCGGGCAGTCGCAATGGCGGCCTCGACATCGCCGCCGGTGCCGGCCGCCGCCGAGTCGAAGACCCAGAAGGCCGACTTGTTGGTGCCGAGCTCGGGGTGCGCCAGCACCTTGTCCTCAGCGGCTTCCTTGAGGTCGAGGGCCGCAGGCAGTTCCTCGTAGTCGACATCGACGAGCTCTGCGGCGTCACGTGCCTCCGCTGCGCTGCGGGCCACGACGACGGCGACGATCTCTCCGGCGAAGGTCGCCCGGTCGGCGGGCATCGGGGGTGTGCGGGCGTCACCTGCTCGGGTGTGATGGGCCAGGCGTTGGGGAGGGAGCCCTGCTCCTCGAGGTCAGCGCCGGTGAAGACGGCGACGACGTTGGTCGCCGCCTCGGCATCGCTGGTGTCGATGTTGACGATCTTGGCGTGGGCGAAGGGACTGCGCACCATTGCCATGTGCACCATGCCGGGGAGCACGATGTTGTCGGTCCAGCGGGTACGACCGGTGATCAGGCGGGCATCCTCCTTGCGGCGACGCTCACGACCGATCTCCATGCCGTCGGCCGCACCTGCGTCGTCCCGGGCCTGTCGAGGAGCCGCGACCTCGTCCTGGGTGGCGGTCATGCCGTCACCTCCCCAGCCGCATGCTTCACCGCGCGGACGATGTTGTGGTAGCCGGTGCAGCGGCACAGGTTGCCTTCGAGGCCGAGCCTGATCTCGTCTTCGCTGGGTGACGGGTTCTCCCCCAGCAGGTCGATCGACTGCATGATCATGCCGGGCGTGCAGAAACCGCACTGGAGGCCGTGGCACTCCCGGAACGCAGCCTGCACCGGGTGCAGGTCACCGCCTCGGGCGAGGCCCTCGATCGTGGTGACCTCGCCGCCGTCGGCCTGCACCGCCAAGACGTTGCAACTCTTCACGCTGCGGCCGTCCAGGTGCACGGTGCAGGCGCCACAGTTGCTGGTGTCGCAACCCACCACCGTGCCGGTCTTGCCGAGCTTCTCGCGCAGGTAGTGAACGAGGAGCATGCGAGGTTCGACATCATCGGCGACGGAGGCCCCGTCGACGGTCAACTTGATCCTGGTCATGGACGACTCCTGAGGGCGACAACGTGACGCACGTCACGCTAGCGACGAGGAGGTTGGGATCCGGTTGGTTGCCGGACTTCGTCGCAGTTGCCGCGATCTGCGAAGCCCCGGCCCTACCGTGTGACCATGGCCATACGAGAGCGGTCCGCGCTGGCGGGGTTCTTGTCCCCCGCCGGATTCGAGCAGCCGCGAATGCGCGATCTCGTCAAGGAATGGACCCTGCTCCCCGAGGCCGGACGGGCCGTGGCACGAGTGCTCACCGACGGCGCTCCCAGCCAGGAGGGGGCGGACCAGCCGGTGCTGCTGGTTCCCGGATTCCTCACCGGCGACTACAGCCTGCTGCTGATGGCGTCCACGTTGCGCCGCCGCGGCTATCGCACCTATCCGGCCAGACTCACCAGCAACACCGGATGCCTCACCGCCACCGCGGACATGCTCGAACAGCGACTCGAGGCGATTGCGCAACGGCGCGGCAGCAGGGTCCACATCGTCGGCCACAGTCTCGGAGGGATGCTTGCGCGGGGCCTCGTCGTACGGCGGCCCGACCTGGTCGCAGGCATCGTCACCCTGGGCAGCCCCACGATGGCGCCGGGGTGTGCGCACCCTCTGCTGCTCGGTGCAGCCGAGATCCTGATGCACCTGAGCCGACTCGGCGTCCCGGGCCTGATGTCGGAGTCGTGCCTGGCTGGCGACTGTGCCCGGCAGGCTTGGGAGGAGGCGCGGGCCCCGATGCCCGTCGGTGTCGACTTCGCCTGCCTCTACTCCTACGGCGACGGTTTCGTGCATGCGCGCTCGTGCATCGACCCCGAAGGACTGCCGATCGAGGTGATCGCCAGCCACATCGGCATGGCGATCGATCCGCGGGTGGCTGACACGGTGCTCTCGGTGCTGCGTCATCAGCAGAATGTCCCGCTCCCCCATTCGGCCTGATCTCGCCTCAGCGGCTACTCGGATTGGGACGGGTGGGGTTTGATGGAGCGCATGATCTCCGAGGAGCTCCGTGCACCCGTCGCCGACGGGATCGACTTGGCCTACCAGACCTTCGGCGACCCCGACGGGGAGCCGCTGCTGCTCGTGATGGGCCTCGGCGGACCGATGAACTGGTGGGACTCCGGATTCTGCGGAGAACTGGCGGATCGTGGGTTCTTCGTCATCCGCTACGACAACCGCGACACGGGCCACTCCAGCCGCGTCGAGCAGTACGTCTCCCGTGCCGACCTCCTCAGGGCCTTCGTCGGCCGACCGGCGCAGGCGCCGTACGACATCGGCGACCTGGCCGACGACGGCTTCGCGCTGCTCGACCACCTGGGCATCGGCTCGGCGCACCTCGTGGGCATCTCCATGGGCGGGATGATCGTGCAGACGATGACTCTCGCGCGTCCCGATCGGGTGCGGTCGTTGACGTCCATCATGTCGAGCACCGGCGAGCGCCGGGTCGGGTGGCAGCACCCGACCCTGCTGCCCAGGCTGATCGCCAAGCGGGCAAGCGACTTCGATGCCTACGTGGAGAGTTCGATCATGTGGGGAGGAGTGATCGGTTCGCCCGGCTATCCCGAGACGGAGGAGAAGGCCCGCGCCCGCGCCCGCGAGACCTTCGAACGCGGCCTCAACCCGGCAGGCGTGCTCCGCCACATGATGGCGGTCCTGACCCAACCGAACCGTACGGCGGCCCTCGCCTCGGTCACGGCTCCCACCCTCGTGATCCACGGGACCAGCGACAAGATGGTCAACGTGTCGGGCGGGCGGGCGACCGCGGCAGCCGTGCCCGGATCAGAACTGCTGCTGATCACTGACATGGGCCACAACCTGCCCGTGGAGTTGTGGCCGTTGATCACACGTGCGATCCGCCGCAATGCCGACCGCGGCGCGATCCACCGCTGACGCTCGGAGGGTCGGAGGGCCGGGTCGCCCCGCTGTCGGGGTGGTGGGGTCGGTGCTGTTCGGGAGGCTGGGGTCCGGTGCGCGGGTACGGGTTGTCGTCCCCGGCTGGGGGCGGCGGTGTCGGGGGTCCTTGCCAACCTGACTTCACCAGCCCAGCCACCCGGCCCCGGGGGTTCGACAAGACCACGGTGTCGGAGCCTCCTGAAACACTGACCACACCACGCCAACCACCCGCCGTCGGAACAGGTGAGGAGCAGCGAAGATGACCGGCATCTCAGCAGACACCCCAGCAGTCGACCTGCTGCAGGCTGCCGCCGAAACACTGCACCGACGCCGGCTCGAGGAAGTCGCCGAACTCGAAGTGCTCGCAGCCTGGGCTGACGTCCACTCCGGCGACGGACCTGGGTCCGGTCCGTTGATCCACCCCGGCGGGCAAGGAACACCCGGGGTGCAAGACCACGCCATGGGCGAGATCGCCCTGGCCCGCCACACCGGCGTGATGGCCACCATCAACGCCACCGCCGACGTGTTGGACCTACGCCACCGACTCCCGTCGACCTGGGCCAAACCAAGGCTGGTGTCGTGGACGTGTGGGTGGTCCGCAAGATCGCCCGCCTCACCCGCCACCTCCCCCACACAGCAGTCGGACTGGTCGACACCGCCATCGCCCCCATCCTGGAGCGCGAAGGCACCGGACGGATCCTCGACATCACCGCCGCCAAGATCATCGAAGCCGACCCCGACCTCCACAACACCCGCGTCGAAACCGAGAAGCAACGCCGCTACCTGTCCGTGGGACCCAGCGACGAACACGGCCTACGCACGTTGATCGCCCGCCTCGAGGCCGGGGACGCCACCTATGTGGAGGCCACCGTGGCCCGAGTCGCCGACATCCTCAAAACCCGCCACGACGACCACACCCCCGGGGAACTACGAGCCAAAGCACTCGGCTACCTCGCCCGCCCCGCCGAACTATTGGCGTTGCTGACCGCGAACACCGACCCCCACGGCAACCTCGACCCCCACCTCCCCCACGACCCCTGGAACCCCGCACCGCCCACCGGACCCGAACCCACCGGACGCGACAACGACTGTGAAGCCGAGCCCACCGACACAGGTGCAGGCGCAGGCGACAGTGCAGGTGCAGGTGCTCCGAGCGGCGACCAGCATGACCACAGCAGCCAGCAGCGGCCGTTGAACAAGGCGATCGCGTTCCCCACCGACCTCCTCCACCGACTCACCGAGGTCGACTGGAGCATCCTGCGGCCCAAGCACACCCTCTACGTCCACCTCCACGAAACAGCCCTGCACGGCACCGTCGGCGTCGCGAGGGTCGAAGGGCTGGGCGCGATGACCCTGGCCCAATTGCAAGGCCTCCTCGCCGGAGCAACCGTGGTGGTGAAACCGGTGATCGACCTCCACGACAAGATCCGCGCCACCGCCTACGAACACCCCGAGTCGTTGAAGGAGCGGGTGCACCTCACCACCGGCGGCGACTACTGGCCCTGGGCCAACTCCACCAACAGACACCTCGACTACGACCACGTCCACCCCTACCAACCCGAAGGGGGTGACGGGCAGACCGGGACCAACAACTCCGGCCCCCTCGGCAGGCGCCACCACCGCTACAAAACCCACGCCGGCTACCGGGCCACACAGACCGGACCCGGCGAATACGTGTGGACCACACCCCACCACCAGGCATTCCTGGTCGACCACACCGGATCACGGCAGATCGACCCCGAGGTCGCTGAGGCACTCATCAACCGACCCCGATGGCACGAGCAGGCACCCCGGCCGCCAGCCCACGCACCGCCACCCGACAACGCACCACCCGACCCCCTCAACCCCTTCAACCACGCAGCCTGACCGGGCCACCGGAGGCGGGTCTCGACAAGCTCGACCAACGACAGCGGGCTCGAGCAACAGCGCACGGCGGGGTCTCGACAGGCTCGACCAACGGCAGGGCGACCTGGTCTCGACAAGCTCGACCAACGACTGCGGACTCGGGAACTGGGGGTGGGGCGGAGGGGCGCGGGGCACCTGAGAGACTGAGAACAGTTCTCATTATGTGCACCACTTGGGAGCCAGTGCGTGCACGCATTCACAGACCTCGCGGGAGGAGCAGCACGTGTCAACGTCTTCACCACGCGAGACCACCCCGGGGATCCACCGTGCAACGGTGCCCGTGATCGCACTCACCGGGCACCTCGGCGCCGGCAAGACGACCCTGCTCAACCACCTGCTACGCCAGCCCGGCGCGAGGATCGGCGTCGTCATCAACGATTTCGGTGAGATCAACGTCGACGCCGGCCTCGTCACGGGCCAGATCGACGATCCCGCCTCGATCGCCGGTGGCTGCCTGTGCTGCCTCGAGGATGCCGCCGGGCTCGACGAGGCCCTCGCCAAGCTCACCCATCCCCGCCTGGCCCTGGACGCCGTGGTGGTGGAGGCGAGCGGTATCGCCGAGCCCGGCGCCCTCGCGAAGATGATCCGCTACAGCGAGGTCGATCGCGTTCGTTCCGGCGGCGTCGTCGACGTCGTCGATGCCCTCAACTACTTCGAGACCATCGACGACGGCGGCGTCGCGCCCGCGCGCTTCGAGATCGCCTCCCTGGTCGTGCTCAACCGCTGCGACCAACTGGATCCGACCACCCGCGCGGAGACCCTCGACCGCATCGAGGCGCGCATCAGGGAGCGCAACGACCGGGCACTCGTGGTGCGTACCTCGCGAGGCAGGATCGACCCCCAACTCGTCTATGACGTCGCCTCCGCCGACGACCCCGAGGACGAGCTCCCGATCGCTGCACTCCTGCGCGAGGCCGGCCCCGACCCACGGCACCAGCACGCGCACGCAGTGACGTCCCGGGGTGAGGGAGCTGTCGACGCCGACGCCATCGCCCGCCTCCTCGAAGACCCGCCCACCGGCGTGTATCGCATCAAGGGCACTGTTGCCGTGAACACCGACCGCGGGTTGCGCGGCTTCTCGGTGCACCTCGCAGGCCGTTCGACCCACGTGAGCAAGCAGCGGATCGACACGCCGGTCAGCGAGCTCGTCGCGATCGGCCTCGAACTGGACGCAGATCTCGTCCGCGAGCGACTCGAGCAAGCACTGCGACCCAGCGCCGAGCCGGACGCCCGCGGCCTCCGGCGCCTGCTCCAGCACCGCGCCTGACGCTTCTCGTTCGACAAACGCTCCCGAAAGGTGGGACGCCCTCTTGGCGCGCAACCATCCTTTGGTTAGGCTTGCCTAATATGAGCATCCTTCGCAGCCGCACCGCCCCGCAGCTCGCTGTCCTGCACCCAGCCGAGCGGGTCCGCAGCATCCTGGCGACCACGAGCGACCTGCGCGTCGGCGTGCTCAACCTGGCGGTCGACGTACCCCGTCACGCAATGTCCGGAGACGGCAGCCTGCTCTTCCTCCCCGGCCCCGACTCTCCCGAGCGGGTGTTCTCGGTGGCGCCCAACCTTCCGGCGCAGACCGTGCAGGTCACTGCCACCGACCTCGCGCCGGTCGCCCACCCCGACCGGGTGCGCGGCAGGATCCAGATGACCGGCAAGCTCGGGGTCTTCGGCAAGCCGCTGCCGGCGGGCGCGCTCGACCACCTGACCCCGCCCGGGGCCGACCCGGTCACCGACCCGGTGCTGCGCTTCGTCCCGCAACGGATCAGCCTCACGTGGACCTGCGAGCAGACCGGGGACCCGCGTCCCGTCGACGTCGACCTGACCGACTACCGGGAGGCCTTCCCCGACCCGCTCGTCGGGCTGGAGGTCGACTGGCTCAACCACATGCACCGCGACCACCCCCAGGCGTTGCGCACCTTGGCGAGCCACCTCGCACCCGGTCTGCAACCCGACGCGGTGCGTCCGATGTCGCTGGACCGCTTCGGTCTGGTGATTCGCATCGAGGAGGGGCGCAGCACGCACGACGTACGAATGAACTTCGCCGAGCCGGTGCGCTGCGGCTGCGAGGTGCGCGACGCGTTCTCCGACATGCTCCACCGCGCTGACCCGGACAGCGCCGCCGACGTCTGCTGACGTCCCCAGACGCTCGGCGGGGGCTGGGCCCGCAACACCCCTGCCCCTGCCGAGCACGTCCTTGATCACTCTCGGCGGAGTACCCCGCCGCCGGCAACGAGCTTCTCGAGCACGAGCGCGACGCCATCCTCGGCGTTGCTGGCCGTGACCTCGGCGGCGACGGCCCGCACCTCCGGCGCAGCGTTGGCCACCGCGACACCGTGCCCTGCCCACGCCACCATCTCGACGTCATTGGGCGCATCGCCGAAGGCCAGCACCTCGTCGCGTCCGATCCCCAACTCGGCGCAGAGTCGCTCCAGGCCCGTCGCCTTGCTGACGCCCTCGGGCATCACCTCGACGAACGGCGCACCGGAATGGGTCACGCCGAACCCCGTCAGACCGAGTCCACGTACGACGTCCAGCACCTCGGGAACCGACACCTGCGGGTGGCGCACGATGAACTTCAGGCTCGGCTCCGCCAGCACGGTCGCGATGGGGTGTCCGCCCATCGTCTCCGGGGCTCGCTTGTGGTCGCGTAGATCGGCGATGTCGCCGTAGCCGTGCACCGGCACGAAGACCTCGCCCCCGTCGCGGACACTCACGTAGAGGCTGCCCGGCAGTGCCTCCGCGAGCGCCTCCACGAGCGCCGTCTGCGCTGCGACGCTCACCTCTGCCTCATGCAGTCGTGTGCCCGTCGCGAGGTCGATCACCAACCCACCGTTGCTGCACACCGCCCAGGACCTGAAGCCAGCCTCCTCGGCCAGGTCGCGCAGGCCCACCGGCTGCCGCGCGGTCACGGGCACGACCGGGATGCCGAGCGCGCGGACGGCGTCCACGGCGGCTCGGGTGCGCGGACTGACCGAGAGGTCGTCACGCAGGAAGGTGCCGTCGAGATCGGTGGCCACGAGCTTGAACACGCCCTCGAGGTTAGGCCCCGAGGAACCGATGCACGACGTCGGCCCGATCACCCGGGTCAGCCGGTCGCGTCCTGTTCCTCACGCAGCAGCGTGACCAGCGCCCGTGCGGCGGCACGCCCGGCCCGATTGGCACCTATCGTGCTGGCGCTGGGCCCGTAGCCGACCAGGTGGACCCGCGGGTCCACTGCCGCCGCGGTGGGAGTCTGACCGGAGCCCGGCGTGCGCACCAGCTCGATGCCGCCTTGCGGGCTGCGCAGGCGCAGCGGGGCGAGGTGGCGCACCGCCGGCCGGAAGCCAGTGGCCCACAAGATCACGTCGACCATCTCGAAGCGACCGTCGTCCCAGCGCACACCCTTGGGCTCGATCGAGCTGAACATGGGGAGACGCTCGTAGGCCCCGAGCTCGGCTGCACGCCGCTCCTGCGGACGCAGGTGCAGCCCGGTCACGCTCACCACACTCTGCGGTGGCAATCCTCGGAGCACTCGCTCCTCGACCAGCTGCACGGCACGGTAACCGTCCTCCCCGTCGAACCGATCGACCCACTTCGGGGAGCGCCGCGTCACCCACACCGTCTCGGTGACCGGCCGGATCTCGCCGAGGAACTGCACCGCGCTGGCGCCACCGCCCACAACGAGTACGCGCTTGCCGCGCAGGTGTTCCACCCCGGGTAGTCGGCGGTGTGGAACTGCTCGCCGCCGAAGGTCTCGATGCCCGGATAGTGCGGCACGAAGGGCCGGTCCCAAGTGCCGGTGGCGTTGACCAGCGATCGGGTGATCCAGTGCTGCTCGTCTCCGTTGCCCGCCACACCGCTGACCTCCAACAGGTCGCCCACGCTCTCGACGCGGTCGACCCGCACCGGTCGCCGTACTTGCAGGTCCTGCCGGCGCTCGTAGTCGGCGAAGTAGCCGGGCACCACCCGGTTGGCCCGCTCCCGGCTGGTCGGAGGGGCGCTGGCATCGGGCAGGTCGGCAACGCCGTGCACGTCGGCCATCGTGAGCGAGTCCCACCGGTGCTGCCAAGCGCCCCCGGGCGCTTCGTTGGCGTCGAGCACGAGTGTCTCCAGCCCGCGCACCTTGAGATGGTGGGCAGCGGACAACCCGGCCTGACCGGCCCCGACCACGATCACGTCCCACACCTGCATGTCGGATCAACACCTTCGGCACGCGAATTGTGCCCTCCAGGCATCAGGTGTGACCCGTCTGACGCCGACAAGGACGCGAGCGGAGTCAGCTGTGCCCGAGATGTGGCGGCGGATCCGACGGGGGCAGCTGCCCACCCTTGCGCGACCCTCTCCGCGACTCCCCGGCATCCGCCTACGGCTCACCCCGACGGCGCCCATCAGGGCGATCCCCTTCACCCGCACGACCGGGGATGACGCGTCCAACTGTGGCTCGACGCGGTCGCGACCCTGGCTGAAATCACCCATGATGCCGACGCCGTCGACGATCACCTTGGTGTGGGCGTTGACGATCACGTCGATGCCGCTCATCACCGCATTGGCCATGATCACCGTCTCCGGAGCACCGAACACCGCCTGACGCAGGTCGATGGTGACCCCGCCCATCAGTGCGAAGGCCGTGTGCTTCTCCCCCACCAGCCATGCGCCCTTGCGGGTGACACCACCGAAGACACAGATCGACGTGTCGTAGGTCGGGTGGTTGCCAGGCTCGACGACGGCCGCCGGCGGCACCGGCTGCGCCGGCACGCCCACGGCGGCCTCCGGGAGGTCGGACACGATCGGCACCAGGTCGGCATACACCTTCGCGGCGTACGTCGCCTCCAACCGTTCGTCGAGCTCCTCGAAGTCGAGACGCCCCTCACCGGCGGCCCGGCGCAGCACCTCGGCCACCTGATGTCTGTCTGCGTCGCCGATCCGCATCCGGGAGGGGTGGGCCGGATCCTGCGGGACGGGCAGGTCGGAATCGTCCATGCAACGACCCTACGCGTTTCGAGGGATCCCGCGAGGCGCTCGCGACCGTCATGGTCGACACGCGCTCGCGAAATCTCGGTCTCGGAGGCGACCCGCGGAGAGAATCACCGAGGTGATGCGTCGCCTGGTCCTGCCCCTCCTCACGGCTCTGCTGCTCATGGGCTGTTCCCCCGAGTCGAACGACGACGGGGACGTCTTGTCTCCCCTCCCCGGGTCGACCGGACGGCCGGCACCACCGCCGACCGCGATGCCGATCAGGTCGTCGACGTACTGGCTGCGCTCGACCCCTGCGCCTTCCTCGTCTCCGGCGCCGCCCTCGCCGTCCCTGCCACCGTGCAGGCGCTCGCGCCACATGCCTGCCAGACCGAGGGCCCGGGCGCCGTGCGCATCCAGCTCCTTGACCGCTTCTCCTCCGACCAACGTCTGCACGCAGAGCGCATGGAGATCGATGGGAAGACCGCCTACCGACGAACGGATCCAGGATCCTGCCGGGTCTGGCTTCCCGTCACCCAGACCTTCGCAGTCCGGCTGCAGAGCGACGATGCCTGCCCAACGCTCCACCCGTATGCCGAAGCCGCTGTCGAGCTGCTGACCAACCGGCCGGACGACGCGGTCAACGCCGAGCCCAGTGACCGCTTCATCGCCTGCTCACTGCTCGCCCTGGCCCTGGACGACCCATCGGTCGCGGCCGTCGAGGAGCTGGAGTCCCTCGACATCTGCTCGACGCCCACCGGTGGGAAGTTCGAGGTCGAGTACGAACCACGACCCGCGATGGGTCGGGAGATCGCCGGTACGCCCGTTGCCGTCCACCGCGACGGTGACTCGTGCTCGGTGGGATGGGTGCTCTCCTCGGCGCCCATCCGGACTCCGTCGGCCCCGACCTCCGTCATGACCGGCACCGTGACCAGCTGGGACGGCTGCGAGGCCGCCGAGGAGTTGGCGGGCCAGGTGATCGGCACGACCGGGACCGAGCGGCTCCGCGCACCGGACGTGTCAGCGGTGCGCGGCCTGCTCTACGTGGCTGCCGAGTCGGACACGGCTGCAGTCGGTGCCTGTCGCGAGATCGAGGATCCCGAGAGCCACGTCTGCCTCCCCGCCGGCCGAGCCGAGGCGCCGGGGGCCGGCCGCGAGCTCATCCGTGAGGGCGAGGCCGACCCCGACCTGGTCTGTGCGGCTGCCGGGCCAATCGTCCGTGAGCAGCTCGGGACCCCCTGGCGTCCGGTCACCCAGACCGTACTTCCGGCAACGACACCCGAGGAGATCGCCGAAGCGCCGACCCAGTGCACCTTCGTGGGCAACGACGGTGAGGTCTTCGAGGTCGCACTCTCCACCAAGCCCTTGGGCGCCTCCGACAGCGAGCTGGCAGGGCACTCGGCCAGCACCGATGTCGACCTGCTGCTGGGTCGCGCCGGGTACGTCGTCGCGTGGCACGGGGCCGAGGAGCCCGGCACCCTGACCATCACCTCGTCCATGTCGAGACTGGTCGAGGACGAGGGACTGACGAGCGCGCTGGTCACCCGCTTCCTCGGGTGAGCGGAGGGGCGGCGTACTCTCTTGCGTCGTGAGCACCGCTGCATCCGGACCCGAGTTCCGCTACTCCGACCTGTTGCCCACCCCCGGCTCGAACGGCGCCGACGAGACGCCGTACCGGCTGGTCACGACCGAGGGTGTGAGCACCTTCGAGGTCGCTGCAGAGGACGGCACGAGCCAGACCTTCCTCAAGGTGGCGCCGGAGGCGATCCAACGCCTCACCTCCGAGGCGATGCACGACATCAGCCACTACCTGCGTCCCGGCCACCTGGCCCAGCTGCGCAAGATCATCGACGACCCCGAGGCGAGTGGCAACGACCGCTTCGTGGCGCTCGACCTCCTCAAGAACGTCAACATCTCCGCGGGCGGCGTGCTGCCGATGTGCCAGGACACCGGCACCGCGATCGTGATGGGCAAGAAGTCCGAGGGCGTCATCACCGGCGTCGACGACGGCGAGTGGATCAGCAAGGGCGTGTACGACGCCTACACCAAGCTCAACCTGCGGTATTCGCAGCTCGCTCCGCTGAACGTCTACGAGGAGAAGAACACCGGCACCAACCTGCCGGCGCAGATCGAGCTCTACTCGACGCCGCAGAGCAGCGGCAAGCCCGAGTACAAGTTCCTCTTCATGGCCAAAGGCGGCGGCTCGGCCAACAAGTCCTTCCTCTTCCAGGAGACGAAGGCCGTGCTCAATCCGAAGCGGATGCTGGAGTTCCTCGACGAGAAGATCCGCAGCCTCGGCACCGCCGCCTGCCCGCCCTACCATCTGGCCGTGGTCATCGGCGGCACCTCCGCCGAGTTCGCGCTGAAGACCGCGAAGTACGCCTCCGCGCACTACCTCGACGACCTGCCGACCGAGGGTTCGATGAGCGCTCACGGCTTCCGCGACCTGGAGTTGGAGGAGGAGGTCTTCAAGCTGACCCAGTCCTTCGGCATCGGCGCGCAGTTCGGCGGCAAGTACTTCTGCCACGACGTGCGCGTGGTGCGGCTGCCGCGCCACGGCGCCTCCTGCCCGGTCGCCATCGCGGTGTCCTGCTCCGCCGACCGGCAGGCGCTGGGCAAGATCACCCCCGAGGGAGTGTTCCTCGAGCAGTTGGAGACCGACCCCGCGCAGTACATGCCCGACGCCGGCACCGCCGACGACATCTCCGGCGGTGAGGTCGTCAAGATCGACCTCAACCAGCCGATGGACGAGATCCTCGCCGAGCTCAGCAAGCACCCGGTGAAGACCCGACTGTCGCTGACCGGCCCCTTGGTCGTGGCCCGCGACATCGCGCACGCCAAGATCAAGGAGCGCCTCGACGCCGGCGAGGAGATGCCCGACTACCTCAAGAACCACCCCGTCTACTACGCCGGCCCGGCCAAGACCCCCGAGGGCATGGCCTCGGGCTCCTTCGGCCCGACCACGGCCGGGCGCATGGACTCCTACGTCGAGCAGTTCCAGGCGGCCGGCGGCTCGATGGTGATGCTCGCCAAGGGCAACCGTTCCAAGGTCGTCACCGAGGCCTGCAACAGCCACGGCGGCTTCTACCTCGGCTCCATCGGCGGCCCCGCCGCCCGGCTCGCCCTCGACTGCATCAAGAGCCAAGAGGTCATCGAGTACCCCGAGCTCGGCATGGAGGCGATCTGGAAGATCGAGGTCGAGGACTTCCCTGCCTTCATCGTGGTCGACGACAAGGGCAACGACTTCTTCACCGACCCCGGCGGCTCGGTGACCGTGCCGATCACCGGCATCCGAGTGCGCTCGCGGGAGCGCTGACCGCAGCACCTCGCGAACTCCGAACGCCCTGCCCGGCACTGCCGGGCAGGGCGTTCGGCATTTCACGGCCCCGCCGCCAACCCGGTCACAGGCGGGCGTGACCGAGGCGCGCACGCCTGTGATCGGCGTGTGACGGGCCCGGCCCGGCCGGCGACGACAGTGCCTGAGGCAGCACAGGTCTGCCCGTGGTCGTGGCTGCCGGCACGCCGGCCGCCGGACCGGTCCCCTCTGAAGGAGCACTGATGAACAGCAGCACCCGACGACGACTCGGCGTGATCGGATCAGCCTGCGTGCTGCTCCTGCTCGGTCTCGCACTCCCCGCCCAGGCCGACGGACCCAACCTCGTGACCAACGGTGACTTCGCGGACCCCGTGGTGACCACCAGCCAGCGGTTGTCGACGCTGCCCGGCTGGACGCTGATCGATGACGACGCCGAGGTCATCAGCGGAGACTTCTTCTCCGTACCGGCCGGCTCCGCCGCCGGCGCCCAACTGCTGGACCTGAACACCAACACCAACACCTCGATCGAGCAGTCGGTGCCCACGGTCGCCGGCCACACCTACCAGCTGACCTTCCACATGGCAGGCAACCCGACACGCAATGGCGTGGTCGACGGCACCTTGTCGGTCGACCGGAGCGTCGTGCAGACGCTCAGCTTCGACACCACCGGCCACACCCGATCCGATCTCGGGTGGGTGAGCGTCAACCACACCTTCACGGCGACGTCCGACAGCACGGCGATCAACTTCCAGAGCACCACGCCCGGCGGTTCCGGACTGCTGCTCACCAACATCGCCGTGGTCGACCTCGATCCCGACGGCGTCCCGATGGCCGACAGCTCCATCGCTCTCCTCGCCGGCGGCGCCGTCGTCGTCGCGGCCGGTGCTGGTGCGGTCGTCGTCGTACGCCGCCGTCAGCGCCAGCTGGCCTGACCCCATCGTCGGGGCGCCGACGCCCCGGACGGCATCACTCCACCACATCACTCATCGGAGGCATCATGATCAGCACCACCCTTCGCCGCCTCGGCGCCCTCGGCGCCGCGTCCGCCGTCCTCTCCCTCAGCATGGCCATGCCTGCGCAGGCGGCAGACGGCCCGAACATCGTCGCGAACGGCAACTTCGCAGCTCCTGCGGTCACCCAGTCGAGGGCACTCGGCCCGGGCGAACTGCCGGGCTGGACCATCGCGACCACCGCCGAGATCGATCCTGCCAGCATCATCGTCGTGCCCGCCTCCTCACAGCCCGGCACCCAGTCGAGCGACCTCAACGAGACCGGGCCGAGCACCATCTCCCAGGTCCTGCCGACCGAGGCTGGCAAGGTCTACAAGCTGCAGTTCAACTATGCGGGCAACCCCGGCTACGACGGGTTGTCGCAGCCGACAGTCAAGACCGCCGAGGTCACCGTCGGCTCGTACGTCGGCCAACTGAGCTTCGACACCACGGGCCGTACCCACGGCGCCATGGGGTGGACCTCGTCGGACCACAGTTGGACCGCCACGGGACCGACCACGCTCACCTTCTCGGGGACGAGCGCTGGGAACTTCGGCATCGTGATCACCAACGTGGCCGTGACCGAGGTCATCCCCGACGGCGTGCCCATGGCTGACGACGACGTCGCCCTGATGGCCGGTGGCGCCGCAGTCGTCCTCGTCGCCGGGATCGGTGCCGTCGTGCTGCTCCGACGCCGCAGCACCGCGATCGCGGCCTGAGGCGGGGCCCATGTCTGTCGTGACGACAAGTCGGACCGCGCCGCTGCGGCGCTGGACAGCCCCGGCAGTCCGGCTTGCCGTCGCGGCAGCCCTCCTCGCCGCTGCCGCGCTGGTGTGGCTGGAACGTACGGCGTACCGCGGCTGGGAGGCATGGGGCGCCGCTGCGCTCACCCAGGTCTCCGGCGGCACCCAGGTGCTGGTCAGCCGGGACCGGGCGAGCTGGTTCATCGGCACCGACACCCCGGAGGTCTTCGGCCTGACGGTCACCAGCGAGTGCACGTCCGCGATGATCACGCTCAGCCTGTTGTCCGTGACGGCCGTGCTCGTGCTGGCCTCCCGGATCCGGCTGAGCACGCTGACCACGGCAGTGACGCTGGCGGCGGGGGCTTCTTCGCCCTCAACCTCGTGCGCCTCACCGTGATCGCCCTCGCCACGAGGCAGTGGCCGGAGAGTGGCTTCCACTGGTCCCACGTCTGGGCCGGCACGTTCGTGACGGTCTTCGGCGGGGTCGCCGTCTGCGGCGTCTACCTCATGGTGCTGCTGCGGCGACGCTGATCACCAGCGGGCTCATCCGGGATGGAACGGCGACTCAGGTGGCCAGGTGCGGTTGGCCAGGTCCGGGACACCCTGCTCAGCGGCCATCGTGGCCGCGACCGTGTGGTGCTCCACCGCGTGCGCACGGTCGCGGCCCCGGTCGCGGTGCCACAGGCACGCGGCCAGGTACCAATGGTTGCGGGCCTCGAAGGTCGTCGACCCGACGGCGCGGTGCTCGTCCAGACCGAGGCGGTAGTAGCGGATCGCCTCGTCCAGGTCTCCGTCGAACGCGGCGAACCTGCCGAGGTGGAAGTTGACGCTCCCCCAGTACTGCGCCACGTAGAACAGCACATGCTCCCCGGCCCACGGAGTGAGTTCGCGTCGCGCGATCTGGATGCCCTTCGCGTGTCCCAACCACAAGCAGGCGTTGGCGAAACCGATCACCGAGCTGTGCAGGTCGCGCGAGGGCACGATGCCCTCCTCGAACTCGTCTCCCAGCAGATCGCAGTGCCGGGTCGCCTCGGCGCGGTCGCCGATCATGATCTGCATCAACGCGTTCACGGTGCGCATGATCGGTCGCCGTGCTGTGTAGACGGGCCGGTTGGCCGATGCCAAGCGGCCCATCTCCTCCCAGTCGAGGCGCTGCAACGCGATGATGAGCCGCTGGCCGAGCAGTTGCGCCGTGCGCCCCGCGGTCTCGATCGCCGACCCGGAGTGGCTCACGTGCTGCTCGGCTGCATCGGTCAACCGCAACGAACGGTCGAACTGCCCGCTCGCCATCGCGCAGGTGGCACGCCACAGACTGGCCTCCCACCGCGATGCCGCTGTTCCCGGCAACTCCCAGATGCCCGGCGGCTCCTCCGCGAAGGAGCCCGTGCCGGCTGCGACCCGGGAGGCCCACAGGCGCAGCGCCGCTGCCAGCGGGTCGGCGTCCGGCGCCTTGGCGACCTCCGCGGCCAGCTCCAACCGGTTGGGGACGTTCTCCTGCTCCCACAGCAAGGTGAGCACCGCCGTACGCGCGTCGGGGTCACGCTCGACGACCTGCGTTCGCAGCGTCCGGGCCTGGGCGGCCCGATAGATGTGCAGCGCCCGCAGGGACTCGGCGATCAGGTCCCGCTCCTCCGCAGTGCCTGCAGCGGGTCCCTTGAGCAGTACGTCGAGCGCTTCCGCGAGACGGTCCACCGCAGGTTCGTCGACGCGTTCCGTGGCGTAGGTGCGGACCACCCCGAGTGCCCCACGCAGTGCCGTGAGGGGATCGTCCTGCTCCTTGCCCCGCTGGTGCAGCGCGGACATGCAGCGCCGCGCCGCGTCGAGGTCCTCGGCCGCCGTCGCCGCCTGTCCCGCCGCCGCCAGGAGACGCCCGAGCCATACGTCGGGCGGGAACTCAGGGTCCATCACCAAGAAGTCCAGGGCTCGCAACAGGTGCTGCGCCGCCTCGGCGAAGGCCGACTGCCGGGTGGCCGCAGCCCCGGCGGCGTACAACCGCTCCACCACCTCACCGGTGGTGCACACCGGCCAGCCGGCGACGATGTGGTGCGTCAACAGGTCCTCGTGGCGCGGATCCGCGATCGAGAAGCGGGACAGGGCCCGGGCGACCAGCGCGTGCGCGTGGGTCCGGTCCCGCGACCGCATCCGCTGCTGGAGACGATCGCGCACCAACGCGTGCACGAACGTGAAGTCCCGGCTGTCCGCGACCATCGAGACCAGGCCCGACACGTGCGCCTCCTTCAGCGCCTCGGCCACGTCGTGCGGATCGATCTCCAGCGGCGCTTGGGCCACGGCCCCGGTCAGCACCCGACCGTCGAACCGGTGCCCGATGACGGCCGCCACCTCGAGCACCCGCTGGGTGCGCTCAGGGAGCGAGCGCACCCGGGCGTCGAGCACCGCGTCCAAGGTGTCGGGAACGACGACGCTGCCGTCCGGGCGCACCGTCAGCTGACGCAGGTAGAGGGGTTCCCGCCCGTCAGGCGGTGCGCATCGACGATCGCAGCTGACGACGGGCCGGCGCCGAGCAGGCGGCCTGCCTGGTCGAGGTCGAGACCCGACAGCCGGACGACCGCCAGCGCCCGATCACGCAACTCGGCCAGCACCGCAGCCAGTTCCTCGGACACACCTTCGTTGTCGCGCACGGTGACGACCAGCGCGATCGACACCCGCGCACGCCGAGCAAGCAGCGCCAGCAGCACCTCGACGAGCTCCGGGGTGGCCCAGTGGAGGTCCTCGGCCACGACGAGCAGTCCTCCCAACCCGGTTGCGGCCTCCTCGAGCACGTCCACGATGCGCTGCTGCAGTTCGTGGGTGTCGCTCCACTCGCCTTCCCCTTCGGGGCCACGCTCCAGCAAGGTGGCGGCGCCGGGCACCTGGTGCTCGAACTGGGCCAGGAGCGGGGTCAGTGCGGCGTACGGGAGGGAGAGTCGACGGTCGCAGTGGACGACGCCGATGGCTGCGCCGAGTGCGTCGGAGTCGGGTGTCGAGGCGGTGTTGACGGCGTGTCGCAGGAGCGCCGACTTGCCGATCCCGGCCTCACCGGTGACGACGACGGCGCTCGGTTCCGCGTTGGTCAGCGCCCGCGTGAGGATGCCGGCGACGACGGCGAGCTCGTCGTCGCGGCCCACGATGTCATCCGGGTGGGCGAGCCAGGTCGGCAACGTCAGGGCCGGGCTGGGATGCCGTGGTGCGGGCGCCACCGTGGGGGTGGCCGGTGGCCGGGTGGGCGGACGGACGGTTGGCTCACTGGACGGCGTCGCCATGTCGGCAACCCCTGCATGCTCGTCGGCACTTGCCTGCACCCGGTCACGGACGGCACGCAGCTCACTTCCGAGGTCGACGCCGTACTCACCGAGCGTGCGGCGCGCGGTGTCGAGCGTCGTACGCGCCTTGCGGTGGTCCCCCGACGCGAGATGGGCCTCGACCAGCAACGCCCACGCGTGCTCGCGAGCCGGGTGGCCCTGGGTGATCGCCTGCAGCGAGGCGACGGCCGCGGCGGGACGTGCGGAGCCGATCAGCGCTTCGGCGAGGTCTTCGGAGGCTCCCAGTCTCAGCTCCTCCAGGCGGGCCAGGGCTGCCTGCGTATCGGGGTGGTCGCGCCAGTCCATGAGCGCGGCACCGCGCCAGAGATCCAGCGCCTCCTGGAGTTCATCGGCAGCAGCAGCGAAGGCAGCCTCGTCGAGCAGAGCCCGCCCTCGCTCCATCCGCGCGACGAAGAGGTTCAGGTCGACCTCGATCAGGATGGGGTCCAAGCGATAGCCCTCGGCCTCCCCGACCACCGCGTCCGCCCCGAGAAGTTGTCGGCACCGCCAGATCTCCGTGGCCAGCGCACGCCGGGCCCGGGCCGGCGCCTCGGCCCCGTAGACGGCGTCCACCAGCTGGTCGGCGCTGAGGGCGCGGCCTTCCATCGCCGCGACGGCCAGGGTGGTCAGCAGTCGCCGTTGGCGCGCGGCACCGGGACTGCGCGCACCATCGGGACCGGTCAGTTCGACCGGACCGAGGACCGCCAGCCTGTGCGAGGGAGTTGTGCCCGAGTCCGCTGTCATTGCTGATGTCGAGTCTGTACCCAAAATGGGGTATGTCGACGTTTGATCTCATCGCCTGAGCACCCCAAATTGTGACGCCACCCACATGCGGTGTCGGATGCCCGCGTGAGCGGCCCGTGATCGGCTGCGCCGAGCTCCTCCTAAGGTCATGGCCGTGCGCTACGACATCCTGGGCCCGCTGCAGGTCAGCAGCGATCATGGTCCGCTCCAGATCCCCGGAGGCAGTTGTGCGAAGGCTCTCTGCTGGCTGATCGCCAATCGCAACGATCCGGTCACGCCCGGCGGCATGGCTGCCGCGCTGTGGACCGATCCCGGCACTGGGTCGGCCGCACGCGCCACCGCCGCGGTGCGGAGCCTGCTCCACGTCCTCACTGCCGACCACCTCAGTGTCAACGGGGTCGCCGTGCTCAGCGCTCCCGACGAGGCCGTCGACGCCCACCGATTCGAACGCGGCGTCACCGAGGGCACCCGGCTGGCCGAGGCCGGCGACCACGGTGCTGCCGAGGTCGAGCTGCGCACCGCCCTCGGGCTGTGGCGCGGCGATCCCTATCCCGAACTCGAACGCGCCCTACCGGTCGTCGGTGTCGTCGACTCGCTCCATGAGTTGCACCTGCGCGCGCACGAGGAGTTGTTCGGCCTCGCGCTACGCCGCCCGGTCGGCTATCCCGTCGTCGCCGACCTCCGGTCGTGGACGATCCGCCACCCCGACCGCCTCCGTCTTCACCTCCAGCTCGCCCAGGCGCTCTATCGCACCGGCCGTCAGATCGATGCGCTCGAGACCGTCAACCGGGCACGCGCGCGGATCGGCAGCTTGTCCGCACTGACCGAGCTCCAGACCGCGATCCTGCGCCAGGACCCGGCCCTCGCCGCTGGAGAGTTCACGCCCTGACCGCCGTGTGACTCCGCACGGTCGCACGTGTGACCGCGTTGTGACGAGTGGGCGAACCCCGCACCCCAGTGTGGGGGTCGTCCCCTCGGCTCCTCGGAAAGGCGTGCGATGTCGTCTCCCCACTCCCCCATCGGTGTCCGCTGATGGCGCAGTACGGGTCCGGTGCCCCTCCTGGCGGATCGGGCATCATCCTGCTGCCCGCCACCGGTGCCGCGATCCACCTGTCGTGGGTCCTCGCCGCGGTCTGCCTGATGCTGGCCGGCCTGCTGCTGATCCGCTTCTCGATGGTCGAGCGGGACGATTGAGGTGGACGCCTTCTTCCAAGTGGTCAATGTCGCCGCCCTGCTCGTGATGTCGCTGGCCGCTGCCTACTTCTTCCTGGCCCTGGGCCTGGGGATCCGGCAGCTGCGTCGGCAGAAGACCTCGGTGGCGTTCCAGTCCGAGATCCAGTACGGCGAACCCTTCGTCCCGCTGTATCGCGTGGATCCGACGCCCCCCGACCAGTGGACCCTCTACTTCCTCATCCCCTGCCTCAACGAGGAGGCAGTGATCGCCAGCACCGTCTCCGCCCTGCGCTCCCCCGCTGGCTGGGACAGCCGGATCATCGTCGTCGACGACGGATCGGACGACCGCACCGGCGAACTCGCCGAGACGGCCGGAGGCGCGCAGGTGAGCGTCGTACGCCGTGAGCTCCCGGAAGCGCGCCAGGGCAAGGGAGCAGCACTCAACGCCGGTCTCGCCCACGTGATGGGCGACGTGCGGGCCCGAGGCCTCGACACGTCGCAGGTGCTCATCGTCGTCATGGACGCGGACGGGCGGCTCTCCGACGGCGCCCTCCACGAGGTGCTGCCGTTGTTCGAGGATCCGAGGGTCGGCGGCGCCATGCTGGCGGTGCGGATCCGCAACCGGTCGACGAATGCCCTGCTGCGCTTCCAGGACCACCAGTTCTGGACGCTGTCGGCGCTGACCCAGTTCGGCCGGATCAGCACCCACACCGTCAGCCTGGGCGGCAACGGGCAGTTCACCCGGCTGTCGGCGTTGCTCGAGATCGGCGACGAGCCGTGGACCTCGTCCCTCACCGAGGACCTGGACCTGTCGATCAGCCTGTCGGTGCGCGGCTGGCACACCACTTCCACGCCCCGGGCGGCCGTGGACCAACAGGGCGTCGAGACGCTGTCGACCCTGCTGCGACAGCGGACGCGGTGGTACCAGGGCCACATGCTCTCGGCCAAGCGGGTGCCCCAGATCCTGCGCTCCAACAAGCTCAGCACGGCCGGGGCGATCGAGATGGTGCTCTATCTCGCGGTGCCCTGGGCCTTCGACCTCCCGTGGTCGATCCTCTACCACCTCGTCCTCATCGAGACCGCCCTCCTGGTGCATCACGACGGCCTGTTCGCCGGTAGCGGCTGGCTGTTCGGAGTCGAGGTCGCCTTCTGGTACCTGCTCGGCTTCTGGCCGGCCCTCGTGACGGCGTACTTCGCCAAGCGCCGCGATCCCGCCCACAGCTGGCGCGCCGCGTTCCTGCTCGGCCACTGCTTCGTGCTGACCAACTACTTGTCCTACGCCTGTGCCTGGCGCGCGCTCTGGAGGATCCTGCGCGGCCAGACCGGCTGGGCGAAGACCGCTCGCCTCACCGAACCCGCACCGCAGCCATCCACGCCCACGAGGAGTCCTGATGCAGTCCACTGAGTCCCACCGCACGGCGGTCGTCGTCGGCACTCGCCCAGAGATCATCAAGCTCGCACCCGTGGTGCGCGAGCTCGGGGACCGGGCCCTGCTCATCCATTCCGGGCAGCACTGGGACCCCGACCTGAGCGACACCTTCTTCGCCGGTGCGGGCATCGCGCCGCCGGAGGTGACGTTGCGAGACGTGGGCGGACGGGACCGGGCCGGGCAGCTCTCGACGATGATCGGGCAGCTCGGCGAGCTCTTCGCCGCCCGCGGGCCCGACGCCGTGATCGTGCAGGGCGACACCAACACCACGTCAGCCGCAGCCCAGGCGGCAAGCTGCGTGGGTGTTCCGGTGGTGCACGTCGAGGCCGGCCTGCGGTCCTACGACCGGGCGATGCCCGAGGAGCTCAACCGCCAGGTCGTGGGGGTGCTGGCCGACCTGCACTGCGCTGCCACCAGCCGCAACGTGGAGAACCTGCTGCGTGAAGGCATCCCCGGGGAGCGGATCCGCCTGACCGGCAACACGATCGTGGAGGCGACCGAGCGGGCGTTGATCGAGGCCCGACTGACCGACCCTCCCGAAACGGTGCCGGAAGAGTTCGTGTTGGCGACGATCCACCGCCCGGAGAACACCGACGACGTCGTGAACCTGTGCACGATCCTGACCGAGCTCGCCTCGCTGCCGCTTCCCGTCGTGCTGCCACTGCATCCACGCACCCGCAAGCAGATCGGCGCGTTCGGCCTCGACCACCTGTTGGACGCGCTCCACGTGATCGGTCCGGTCGATCACACCCGGTTCCTCGGACTGGCGGACCGCGCGGCGTTGCTCGTCTCCGACTCCGGCGGGGTCCAGGAGGAGTGCACCGTGCTCAAGAAGCCACTGGTCGTCGTCCGCAACTCGACTGAGCGTCCGGAGTCGATCGAGGCCGGTTTCGCCCATCTCGTACGCCCCGGAGACGAAGTGGGAACCCTCGCCCGCGCCTTGCTGGGTGACGGTTCACTGCACCGACGGTTGCGGCGCACCCCTCGCCGTACGGCGACGACCGTGCAGCTGCGCGGATCGTGGCGGAGACGCACGACCTGGTGGCGGGGCTGCTCACGGCCTGAGCCTCCTCGGTCCCTGGCAGGACGGGGCCCTTGGAGGGATGGGCGAGAATCGCTGCGTGCGACTTCCTCTCCCCCGCGACGTCGGCGGTCGACCCGACCCGGCGACGTACCTCGGCTCCCCGCAACTGCGCGACGGGCTCTTCCACAACCGGGTGACCACGCGCCCGGTGACCGAGTTCTCGCGCAGCGAGTTGGCGCGCGACTTCGCCCGCAAGGGCAGGTCGGGCCGCCCGACAGCACCGATCCCGGTGGTGTCCCCGACCCTGCCCCGCCACGCTGCTCGGTGCGCCGCGACCTGGCTGGGCCATGCCTCGGTGTTGTTGGAGGTCAGCGGCCACTGGGTGCTGACCGACCCGATCTGGAGCAATCGCTGCTCCCCCTCGCAGGCCGTCGGGCCCAAGCGCCACCACCCCGCGCCGATGCCGCTCGCCTCGCTTCCGGAGCTGTCGGCGGTGTTGATCTCCCATGACCACTACGACCACCTCGACACCCGCACCGTGCGGTGGCTCCTGGAGCACCGGTCGGTGCCGTTCGTCGTGCCGCTGGGCATCGGCGCCCATCTCCGGGCGTGGGGTGTGCCGGAGTCGCGGATCGTCGAGCTCGACTGGGGTGACCAGCACCACGTCGACGACCTGGTGCTCACGTGCGCGGAGGCCCAGCACTTCTCCGGACGCCTCTTCACCAACAACACCACGCTGTGGTCGTCCTGGGTCCTCGCAGCGGGAGAGACCTCGGTCTTCTTCGGTGGTGACACCGGCTACACGCCTGCCTTCGCGGACCTCGGTGAGCAGTGGGGTCCGTTCGACCTGACCGTGCTTCCCATCGGGGCCTACGACGTGCGTTGGCGCGACATCCACATGGATCCTGACGAGGCCGTGCAGACCCACCGCGACGTGCGGGGCGACGTGCTCCTACCGGTCCACTGGGCCACCTTCGACCTGGCGTTCCACACGTGGGCCGATCCCGTCGAGCGACTGCTCACGGCCGCCGGCGACGACGTACGGCTTGCCCTGCCGCGCCCCGGGGAGCGATTCGTGATCGACGAGGAGCTGCCCACCGACCCGTGGTGGCGCTGAGGTTCAGCGCCGGAGCGCGGCCTCCGCGATCCGGAGCAAGCGCCCCGCCTGCTCGCGCAACGGCTCCTCCCGCCGCCAGACGGCCGTGAGCGGCCGACGCAGGTCGAGTTCGTGGCTCACCTCGACCAGCCGCCCCGCCTCAACCGCGTGGACGGCCGCGCGGTGGGAGACGACGCCGGGGCCGACTCCTGCCTGCGCGGCTCCCAGGATGGAAGCGGTCGAGCTGACCTCGAGCGCCTGCGGCGGCTCCGAGCCCAGCGCCGCCTCGAAGGTACTGCGGGTGCCGCTGCCCTCCTCCCGGAGCACGTACGACGCCTCGGCCAACTGACGCCGCGTCAGCGGGGAGCTGCGGCGTGCCCACGGGTGGTCGGGGGCCACCACGATCACCAGGCGGTCACGGCCGATGAGCTTGCAGTGGAGGTCCTCGGGCAGGAGATAGGTCTCGAGGAAGCCGATGTCGACCTGCCCGGCGCGGACCAGGTCAGCGACAGCGCGACTGTTGATCACCTGGAGCCGCGGACGGACGTCGGCGTGGCGGGCCTGCAGCTGGCTCAGCCACAGCGGCATCAGGTATTCGGCGACGGTCAGGCTCGCCGCGACGCGCAGGTCCTGCTGGCGGCTGCGTCCCATCGCGGCCAGCGACTCCCGCATGAGGTCGGCCTCGTGGACGACCCTACGGGCCCAGGCGACGACGGCCTCCCCGTCGTCGGTCAGGGCACTGCCGCGGGCGGTGCGCTCGACGAAACGGATCCGCCAGCGGGTCTCGAACGCCCGGATCCGTCCACTGGCCGCGGGCTGGCTGATGCCGGCCTCGCGCGCGGCCGCTCCGATGCTGCCGTGCTCGGAGACCAGCAACAGCAGGCGCAGGGTCTCGAGATCCACGTCCGGAGTCATAACCCCAGCCTATGGGGTGGTGCGGTGGCGAGGTCTGCCGCCGGCCGCGGTTCCGCGGGAGGCTGGTGCCATGACCGGACCCGCGCACCACACCACGCACCACCGCCTGCTGTCGCCCTGGGTGCTGCCCATCGGCGCAGCGGTGCTCTCGATGTGGCTCGGGCAGCTGCTCGGGTGGGTGAGTCCCCTGCTCGTCGCCCTTGCGCTCGGCGCACTGGCGACCAACGCCGCCAGCCCGGGCCTGCGTCGCCACCTCGACGCCGTGACCACTGCAGGCGTAGGCACGCTGATGCTGCGGCTCGGCATCCTGCTCATCGGCTTCCGGCTCTCCGTCGACCACCTGGTGGCGATCGGCGTCCGCGGCGTGCTCATCGCGGTCCTCACCGTGGCGATCTCGCTGACCACCACGCGCTGGCTGGGACGGCGGCTCGGCCTCGATGACGACCTCGCCCACCTGCTGGCCGCAGGGGTGTCCGTGTGCGGCGCAGCCGCGATCGCCACCGTCCAGGACGGTGTGCGCGCCAAGCAACGACACGTTGCCGTTGCGCTTGCCCTGGTCACCGTTCTCGGCACCGCATGGATCGCCGTGATCCCGCTGCTGGCCGGAATGCTCGGACTCAGTGACCTCGATGCCGGCATCTGGGCAGGGGCGAGCATCCACGAGGTCGCGCAGGTCGTCGCCGCCGGCACCCTGCTCGGTCCCACGGCGCTCGCCGTCGCGGTCAGCGTGAAGCTGACCCGGGTGCTGCTGCTGGCGCCCGTGCACGCTCTCGCCGTCCGCTCCGCGCGCACTCCCGGAACGGACGCCGTGCCACTGGTTCCGTGGTTCGTCGCGGGCTTCCTCGTGGCCGCCCTCCTCCGCTCCACCGGACTCATGCCCGCCATGTTGCTCACCGGACTCGACGCCGCTGCCACCTTCATGCTCGCCGGCGCCATGGCCTGTCTCGGCCTGGGCATCATCGCCCGGAGCCTGTGGCCGCTGCCGTGGCGTGCTGTCACCGTCGCCGTGCTCGGCACCTGCACCGTCACCGTCGTGCCCCTCGCCTTGGTGCTCCTGACCTGACCGGGCCACACTGACGACGACACCGCCGTCTCCCACGAGGAGTTGACCGTGCCCGACACCCGAGCCGCCACAGAGATTGCGCGAGCCCACTCGCCCCGCGGGGAGGTGACGCTGCACCGGCGCGAGCGTGACGGCGTCGAGGTGCTGGAGCTCCGGGTCAACGGTGTCTTCGTGATGGACACCGTCGAGACGAGCTCCGAACGAGCGCTGGCCAGCTGGGCGCTCGCCCTCGTCGACCACCCCACCCGGGTCCTCGTCGGCGGCCTCGGTCTGGGCTACACCCTTGCCGAGGTGCTCGCCGACGACCGCGTCGAGATCGCGACCTGCGTCGAACTCGAGGAGAGCCTGGCCGGTTGGATGCTCGACGGCACCGTGCCGCAGGGTCCAGCTCTGCTCCGCGATCCACGCGCTCGGCTGGTGATCGGAGACGTCGCCGAGGTGCTGGCTAACGCCGCCCCCGCGACGTACGACCTGGTGTTGCTGGACGTCGACAACGGGCCCGACCATCTCGTGCACGACCACAACGCAGCGCTCTACGAACCCCCTTCCTCGAGGTAGCCGCCCGCGCCACCCGGCAGGTGCTGACGATCTGGTCCGCTGCGCGGAGCGACCCGTTGGAGGCGGCGATGCGTTCCGTCGTCGGGAACTGCACCGCCGCCTCCCATGAGGTGGCGCTCGGCCCACGCGCCGAGACCTACTGGCTCTACGTCAGCAGACGCTGAGCAAGGAGGACGAGGATCAGCCCTCCACCCAGGCCGTGTCGAAGAGGACCATGGTGCTGCCGCTGCCCGTGATGTCATGCACGTTGTCGTTCCAAGTGATCACCTCGGCGAATGGACCGAAGTTCAAGAACGGCACCAGCTCGTTGATCTTCTGCTGGATCTTGTCCATGACGGCGATGCCCTGAGCGTCGACCTCTGCCCCCTGCAGCTCCAGCAACAGGGCATCCAGCTCCGGGCTGGTCGCCATGCCGAAGCCCTGACCGCCCTCGGAGTGCAACGTGGCATACATTTTCGAGAAGGGGTCCGCGTCTCGGTAGTTCAGCCCCCACTTGGCGAGGTCGTAGTCCCTCTCGACTGCCACCTTGCCGATCAGCTGCGAGATGTCACGGGCGAAGTCGAGCTCGACCTCGAAGCCCACCGCCTCGAGCGACGCCTTGGCTGCCAGTGCCGAGTTCCGGGCGCCCGGGTCGTTGACACTGCGGTAGACCAGCTTGCCGTCGAAGCCGTCCGCCTTGGCATCCTTCACCAGCTCTCGCGCCCGATCCGGGTCGTTCTCGGGGCCCACCGTGCTGGAGTGCCACCGCGAGTAGTCGGGGAACATCGTCGTCGATGCCAGCGCCTTGCCGCCGTATGCCCTGGACGACACCGACTCCGGAGCAACAGCCAGGGCCATGGCCTGCCGCACCCGCGGGTCCGCGCCCGCACGCCCCTCACTCGCGTTGACCAGCACCATGCTGCCTACTCCGACCATGCTCACGTACGCCGGCGTACCCGCCTCGATCAGCGGGGCCACCTTCTCCGGGTCGGTCACCAAGGTCATGTCGACCTCACCGGATGCCAGCGAGTCGAGGCTCGCCTGCTGGTGCGGCATGTAGACAAAACGTAGCGACTTCAGTGCCGGTGCCCCGGCCCAGTAGTCGGGGTTCGCCTTGAGCACCAGCTCCTCCTGGGGCGCCCAGCGGTCGAGCAGGAACGGCCCGGCACCGACGGGCTTGAACCCCTCCCCGAGCCGGAGGAGTCGGCCACGATCATGCCGGGACCCGTACTCAACGCGCTCGGGAAGGACATCCACGGCTGGCGCAAGGTGTAGGTCACCGTGGCACCGGCCGCCGCGATCCCTTCGACGTTGGCAGCCCAGAGGCCGGCCTCCGGCCCCGGCGTGGCGACGTACCGCTCTTGGCTGCGCTTGACCGCGGCAGCATCCAGCGGTGATCCATCGCTGAAGCTCAGTCCCTCACGCAGCTCGACCACCCAGGTGGTGCCGCCGTCCGCTGTCTCGACCGACTCGGCCAACTGCGGCACGAAGGTGGCCGTGGCGACGTCGTACCGGGTGAGCGAGTCGTAGATGTTGAGCATCTCGACACCGCCAGTGGTGCCGGCAGCGATCGTGACCGCAGGGTCGAGCGAACGCGGCTCCCCAGCCCGGCGAAGGTCAGCTGCCCGCCCTTGGTGGGCGACGCATCCACCGCTTCGATCACGGTGAAGCCATCCTTGTAGATCACGGCGTCGTCGGTCGAGGCACCGTGGTCGACGCTCTCGCTGCACGCCGCAAGCAGCAACCCCGCCGCGAGTCCCGCAGCGACGCGAACCAGGCGTCGCGTCATGCCGACGCCATGATGTCGACGTAGGCCTGTGGCAGGTCGGCGGGCGCGACTGCGGTGATGCTGGTCGGGCCGCTCTGGTACGAGTCCTCGGCGACCAGCTTGCCGTCGGCATCCACGGGCCAGAGGATGAGCTGGCGGTTCACCACCAGATACGCGGTCGACGCGTCCTGGGCGAGACCAGCCGCCACGGCGACGTCGCCGGGGTAGATCTGCTTCAGGTAGCCCTCCGTGACCACGCAGTCGTCGTCCACCACGAGACGGTCGATCTCGAACTCGAGCACGTTCGTGCGGCTCGCCACGAAGTCGGCGTAGTACTGACGCAGCACGTCGAAGCCCTTCGGGCCGGTGTCCTTGCCGCCGTTCCAGAAGTGATAGTTGGGGTTCGGGGCCATCGTCGCCATCAGGGCGTCGAGATCCGGCGCCGACTCCGCTTTCATGTGCTCGATGACGATGCCGAGCACGACGCGCTGACGCTCGCTCGTCGTCGTGGCCAGGCGTTCCTCCAGCGGGCGCCAGGTGCGGGTGGGGTCGATGACAGCCATCGGTCTGATTCCTCCAGTGAGTCGAACACGAATCCAGGACGCCGGCCCCGAGCTCGGCGTTGGTCCCACGCTCGCAGCGCGCCGTGTCCCGAGTCACCCGACGGTCGTCGGCAGATCCGACCGCTCCACACGCCGCCCGTCGGGTGGGCGCGTTCTAGACTTCCGCTCCATGAACGCAGCCGACGGCCCCTGGGACGTCGCGATGGAGCTCACCGCCCGATTCGACCGCCTGGTCGAGGAGCAGGTGACCCCCGACGACCTGCTCCGTTCCGCCGCCGAGATGGCGGGCTGCCCCGTCGGTGCCCTGGCCCCCGGCGGCGCGACAGCACGGTACGACGCCGCCGGGCGTGTGCCGACCGCACCGCACCTGGTGACCCCACGGCGCTCGGACGACTGGACCGTCTGGCTGGAGCGCGAGGGCGCGGCGCAACCGCATGACGATCTGCTGGCGCAGCGGGTCATGGCCGCACTGCGCCTCCTGCAGCAACTCCGGAGCAGCTCGATGCCGCCGCCCTCGCTGGGTGACAGCGGCCTGGTCGATCTGCTGCTCTCCGACTCCGAAGGCTGGGACCGGCGCATCCGCGCCGCTGAACTGAGTGGGATCGACCCCCATCACTCCCTTCAGGTGCTGGTCGCATCCACCACCGACACCAACAGCTCCGTGACCGGGATCGCGGCGATGATCGCCGAGCTCACCGGCCGCAAGGTGCACCGCGGCGCCACCCGCGACGACCTCACCTGCTTCGTCGTCCGGGCTCCCGAGGTGAGCGCAGCGCAGCTGGCACTCGACCTGCATGCGCAGATCGCCGAGGGGCACCCCAGCCACCAGGTGACGCCCGACGAGCGAGGTCCCTGGATCGGGATCGGCACCCGTGTCCACGTGCTGGAGGCATCCCGTTCTCGTGAGGAGGCTCGGCGAGCACTGGAGTTCACCTCCTCGCGATGGCACGGTCGGCGAGCGATAGCCCACGAGAAGCTCGGCGCCCTCGAGCTCATCACCCACCTACCGGTTGCCCAGGTGCTGGCCCACCCCGACCTGCGCCGCCTCGATGAGATCGCCGCCACCGAGTCGGGAGCGATCGACATCGACACGTTGGAGGCGTTCTTCATGTACGGCACGTTGCGTCGCGCAGCCGACGGCCTCCATGTTCACCACAGCACGGTCGCCGACCGACTCCGACGGATCGAGGCCGTGATGGGCTGGAGCCTCGAGGATCCCAACGACCGTTTCAAGGCAGCGCTCACCCTGATCCTCCGAATCCGGGCGCGCTCAGCAATCAGCGCACGAGTCGTCGACTGAGCTCCCTCCTGTGCCAACGGCCGGTTGGACGGGGCTTCTCCAGGCACCGCATAGGCTCGATGCCATGACCGACTACCGCATCGAGCACGACTCCATGGGCGAGGTCCGGGTCCCCGCCGACGCACTCTGGCGGGCGCAGACCCAGCGCGCCGTCGAGAACTTCCCGATCAGCGGCACCACCCTCGAGCCGCGACTGGTGCGCGCGCTCGCGCTGGTCAAGGGCGCCGCGTCGGTGGTCAACACCCGACTCGGAGTGATCGAGGCCGAACAGGGCGAGGCGATCGATGCCGCGGCGGCCGAGGTTGCCGCCGGCGAGCACGCCCGACATTTCCCACTCGACGTCTTCCAGACCGGTTCCGGCACCAGCTCCAACATGAACATGAATGAGGTGCTCGCCTCACTGGCCAAGGCTGCGGGCGTCGAGGTGCACCCCAACGACCACGTCAACGCCAGCCAGTCCTCCAACGACACCTTCCCGACCGCGATCCATGTGGCCGCGGCGCTGGCCGTGGCGGAGGACCTGCTGCCAGCACTCGCCCACCTCGCCACGTCGCTCGAGACCAAGGCCACCGAGTTCGCCGATGTCGTGAAGTCGGGCCGCACCCACCTCATGGATGCCACCCCGGTGATGCTCGGCCAGGAGTTCGGCGGCTGGGCGGCGACGGTCAGGTATGCCGGGGAGCGGCTTGCCGACGTACTCCCCGGGTGCGTGAACTGCCCCTGGGCGGCACCGCGGTCGGCACCGGCATCAACACCCCGCCCGGCTTCGCCGCCGAGGTGATCGCGACGATCTCGGAGCGCACCGGCCAGGAGTTCAGCGAGGCCCGCAACCACTTCGAGGCGCAGGGTGCACGCGACTCACTGGTCGAGCTCAGCGGGGTCCTGCGCACCATCGCCGTCGGCCTCACCAAGATCTGCAACGACCTGCGCTGGATGTCGAGCGGTCCCACCACCGGCCTGGCCGAGATCCACCTGCCCGACCTGCAGCCCGGGTCGAGCATCATGCCGGGCAAGGTCAATCCGGTGCTCCCCGAGGCCACCTTGATGGTCTGCGCACAGGTGATCGGCAACGACGCCGCCGTCGCGACCGGAGGCGCAGCCGGAAACTTCGAGCTCAACGTGATGATGCCGATGATGGCGCGCAACCTGCTCGAGTCGGTCCGGATCCTCGCCACCTCCACCGTGCTGCTGGCCGACCGCTGCATCGATGGGATCACCGCAGACGTCGAACGGATGCGTCGCTACGCGGAGTCGTCACCGTCGGTGGTCACGCCCTCAACCGGCACATCGGCTACGAGGCCGCGGCGAAGATCGCCAAGTCGGCCCTGGCCGACGGACGCACGATCCGCGAGACCGTCCTGGCGCTCGGCTACGTGGAACGTGGCGAGCTCACCCTGGAGCAGCTCGACGCGGCGCTCGACGTGGAGTCGATGACGCGACCCTGATCCCGGTCGCCGGAAATCCTCTCCGAGGGAATAAGGCACGTGCCTTATCTTCTGCGGGACCTGTGAAGAAGGTCACACAGCCCCCGGAAGGATCACCTGATGTCCCGCACTGCCCTGGCAGGCGTCGCCGTACTCGCCGTCGCCATCGCCGCCACCCCCACGCTCGTCGCTTCCGCCGGCCCGGGCGCCGCGCCGCAGGCCGCGCCCACCACCTTGCCCACCGAGGCTCTCGACATCCTCATCACGAACGACGACGGATACGACGCGCCTGGCATCAACGCCGTCTACGACGCCCTCAAGGAAGCCGGCCACAACGTCACGATGGTGGCGCCGGCCAAGAACTACAGCGGGGTCAGCTCCTCGATCCAGTTCAGCGGCAACACCTCCGCCTCGCAGCCCGTGCCCGAGGACGAGAACATCTGGGCGGTCGACCTCAGCCCGGCCGGCACCGTCCTCTTCGCGCTCGACGTCGTGCTGGACGAGAAGCCGGACCTGGTCATCTCGGGCACCAACGTCGGCTCCAACACCGGCTTCGACACCAACTTCTCCGGCACCATCGGCGCAGCCACCATCGCCACGGGCATGCAGGACATCCCGGCACTCGCTGTCAGCACCGTCGCCGGTTACACCCCTGACGCGCCCGGCGCCTACGAGGAGACCGCCGACCTCGTCGTCGACCTGCTCGACCGCGGACTCCCGGTGCTGCCGCGCGGCCAGTTCCTCAACATCAACTATCCGGAGCTCACCGACGAGCTCACCGAGCCCAAGGGCGTCGCCTACACGGCGAACGCGCAGGCATCCGCGGCCGCGTTCACCTACGACGACTCCGTCGACGACCCGGAGACCGACGAGATCGAGTACAAGGTCGTGGGTGCCCGAGGCACAGAGACGCCTGCTCCGGGTTCGGACACCGCCATGCTCAAGGCCGGCTGGGTCACCTTCGGCGTGCTGGACGCCGACCGCTCGGTCGACGTGAAGAACGTGCCCGACGTGGCTGCGCTGGTGCGTGCGCTCAACGGTGAGGCAGACCCGAAGCCCCAGCCGTCGGTCTCAGCCCTCCCGGCCAAGGCGAAGAAGAACAAGGCTGTCCTGTTCGGCACCAGCAACGTCGCGAAGGGTGTCAAGGCGAAGGTCCGCTGGGAGCCGATCGCCAACCGCAAGCTGAAGACCGTCAAGCAGACGGTGAAGACCAAGAAGAACGGCGTCAAGGTCAAGGCCCCCAAGGCCGGCCGCTACCTGGTCACCGTGAAGGTCAAGAAGATGAAGGTCCAAGGGGTCGTCACGGTCAAGTGATCTCCGACTGATCGACCGTGTGGTGGGGCCGGATGCCGAGGAGGCGCCGGCCCCACCCTCGATTGGCCCACATCTGGTCAGCTCCAGCCATTCACCTTGTTGGCTTTGCGGACTACGGTCGAGGACATGGAAGACATCGGTGCCGTCCATCAGCAGTACCTCACCGAGGAGCGTCTCGAGTTGCGACGCGGCTTCTGGCAACCCGGCCCCGAGGGCGACCCGGCGACCGCTGCGCTGGACAGCATCGTCGCCTCTGGCGCCCGCGAGGTGCTCGAGCTCGGCTGCGGCACCGGCGCCTTCGCCGCCCGGCTCCAAGCGGCCGGACCGATCCACGTCACCGCCCTCGACCAGTCGGCCCGCATGGTCGAGCTCACCAAGCAGCGTGGCGTCGAGGCCCGCGTCGGCGACGCCACGGAGCTGCGCGCGCCCGACGACTCCTATGACGCGGTCGCCGCACTCTGGATGCTCTACCACGTGCGCGACCGGGCCACCGCCCTCGCGGAGGTACGTCGTGTGCTGCGCCCCGGTGGCATCTTCGTCGTGATCACGATCGGCGAGGACCACCTCGCCGAGTTGCGCGTCGAGGCCGGTGGCAAGCCCTTCCGGCCCCGCTTCTCGAGCGAGAACGGCGAGGAGCAACTGCGGGAGCACTTCTCCGAAGTGGTCCGCTCCGACTTCCACACCTTGGCGGTCTTCGACGACCAGGCAGCGGCGCTCACCTATCTCGACTCCGGCAGTGACGACGTACGGTGGCGGTTGCCGGAGTTCGACGAGCCGAGGCAGTACGCCGGTCACGTCACCATGTTCGTCGCGCGCGGCTGACTCCCACGCAAACCTGCGGGAGTGCCGGGACGAACCCCGTGGACGCGTCCGCTTTGGCAGGTGTTGCCGGACGATGCCGCCTTTCGTGGTGGCCGGCCACGTGGAGTGGGGTCACTCCGATGCGGGAGGATCGCAGCGAAGACGCTGCCGATCCCGACGAGGTGCCCCGATGACGCACGACCTGCTCCCCGCCCTGACCGATCGCACAGGGCGCCACCCGCTGACGGTCGACGGGGTGACGTTGAGCCCCGAGGAGCTGTTGGGGGCAGCGAGCGCAACGGCGGCGCAGTTGCGTGGCCGCAGCCGGGTCGCGGTCAACGCGACGCCCACCATGGAGACCGTCGTGGCAGTCGTCGCGGGCCTGCTCGCCGGCGTCCAGGTGCTGCCCGTCCCGCCCGACTCCGGCGCCGCGGAGCTGCGTCACGTCCTCGCCGACAGCTCCCCCGATCTCTGGTTGGGACCGACTCCGTCGGAGGCCGCGCGAGCCGAAGGTCCCGACCTCCAGCACCTGCCGATCGACCTGACGGCGCGCGCTGCCCCCGAACCCGTTCCCAGCTCCCCCGACGACATCGCGTTCGTGCTCTACACCTCCGGCACCACCGGTCTGCCCAAGGGCGTGCTGATCCCGCGGCGAGCCGTGGCCGCCGGTCTCGACGGGCTGATCGACGCGTGGGCGTGGACCGCTGACGACGTGCTCGCTCACGGACTTCCGCTCTTCCACGTCCACGGCCTGATCCTCGGCGTCCTCGGCCCGCTGCGCGTCGGCGGCGGCCTGGTACACACCGGCAAGGGCACCCCCGACCGCTATGCCGAGGCCGGTCGCAACGGAGCCACCATGTTCTTCGGCGTGCCGACCATCTGGAGCCGGGTCGCCGAAGCGCCCGAACATGCCGAGCACCTCCGTGGCGCCCGACTGCTCGTCTCCGGCAGCGCCGGACTCCCGGTCCCCGTCTTCGAGAGGATCGAGCAGCTCACCGGCCACCAGATCGTCGAGCGCTACGGCATGAGCGAAACCCTCATCACCGTCGCGACCCGCGCCGACGCCACCCCTGCGGCCGGGTGGGTGGGTGTGCCGATCACCGGCGTCGAGACTCGCCTGCGCGACGAGGACGGCAACGACGTGCCCCACGACGGCGAGTCGGTCGGGCAGCTCCAGGTGCGTGGAACCACGGTCTTCTCGGGTTACCTCAACCGCCCGGACGCCACGGCCGAGTCGTGGACCGCCGACGACTGGTTCCGCACCGGTGACGTCGCCTGCATCGCGCCCACTGGCGAGCACCGGATCGTCGGTCGTGAGTCGGTCGACCTGATCAAGGCCGGCGGCTACCGAATCGGGGCCGGCGAGATCGAGTCGACGCTACTGGGCCACCCGGCGGTCGGCGAGTGCGCCGTGGTCGGCCTGCCCGACCCCGACCTCGGCCAGCGCATCGTGGCCTTCATCGTTGCCCGGGGCGAGGTGGCTGACGAGGCGGAGCTCGCCACCGAGCTGACGGCCTACGTCGGCAGTGAGCTTTCCGCTCACAAGCGCCCGCGCGAGGTCCGCTTCGTCGCAGGCCTTCCCCGCAACGAGATGGGCAAGATCCAGAAGAAGAAGCTCTCCTGACCCACGGAGCATTTTGAAGCACTGATTCAAACATGTTTGAATCAGTGCGTGCCCCCGTCGAGGACCTCCACGCGCGACCGCCTGCTGGCGGCCGCTGAGCGACTGCTGCTCGAGGGCGACTACGACAGCCTGTCGCTGCGCGCGGTCTGTGCCGACGCCGAGGCCAACGTGGCCGCGGTCCATTACCACTTCGGCGGCAAGGACGGTCTCGTCGCCACCTTGCTGCAGGAGCGCCTCGGCCCGGTGTGGGAGGACTCCCTCGCAGCGCTCGTTGACGCGGCGACCCTCGCGGACTGCGTCCATGCCCTGATCGATCCGCTGGCCGACCTGGCCCGCGAACCCGGCGGCCGCATGCACCTGCATCTGCTCGCCCGTCTGGTGCTGGGCCGCCGCGACGTGGCCTGGGCCGCAGAGTGGTTCAGCCTCGCCCCGTGGGTCGACCTGCTCCAGGCACGCGTCCCAGGGATCACGACCCGCGAGGCGGAGGTGCGCTGGATGCTCGCCTTCGACCTCGTGCTCACGCAGTTCGGCGACCCGCTCGGAGGCGGCCGGGCGCTCTCCCGTGCCGCCACTGCCACGATCCACCGTTTCGTCACTGCAGGTCTTGCCGCGGAGGTCCATCCATGAACGACGTCTTCTCCCTGCTCGCCTGGGACCGGTGCAGTTGCGCAACCGGGTGATCAAGGCGGCCACCTTCGAGGGACGCACGCCGGACGCACTCGTCACCGACGAGTTGATCGACTACCACCGGGCGCCGTCCGCCGGGGGCGTGGGGATGAGCACCGTTGCCTACTGCGCGGTCTCCCCCGAAGGCCGCACCGACCGCCACCAGATCCACATGCGCCCCGAGGCCGTCCCTGGTCTGCGCCGGCTCACCGACGCCATCCATGCCGAGGGTGCCGCCGCCAGCGCCCAGCTGGGTCATGCCGGTCCGGTCGCCAACGCCGCCTCCAACCGGCTGCCTGCGATCGCGCCGGGCCGGCTCTTCAGCCCGCTCGGCATGGCCCGCACCCACCGCCCGGACGACACCGACATCCGTCGGATCATCGACGCCCACGCCGCCGCCGCACTGCTGGCGATCGAGGCCGGCTTCGATGCCGTGGAGCTGCACTTCGGCCACAACTACCTGACCAGCTCGTTCCTGAGCCCCCTGCTCAACCGGCGCAAGGACGCCTGGGGTGGGCCGCTGGCCAACCGAGCCCGGATGGCGCGCGAGATCGCCAAGACGGTGCGCGAAGCCGTCGGCGACCGCATCGCCGTCACCGCCAAGCTCAGCATGGACGACGGCGTCCCCGGCGGGCTGCGCCTCGAGGAGAGCCTGCAGGTCGGTCGTTGGCTCGAAGCCGACGGCGCACTCGACGCGCTCCAGCTGACCGAGGGCAGTTCGCTGCTGAACCCGATGTACCTCTTCCGTGGCGACGCACCGCGCAAGGAGTTCGCCAAGGTCTTCCCCAAGCCGCTCAGCTGGGGAATCAAGATGGGTGGGCGCGCCTTCCTGCGTGAGTTCCCCTACGAGGAGGCCTACCTGCTCGAGGACGCGCGCCAGTTCCGCGAGGAGCTGAAGATGCCGCTCATCCTGCTCGGCGGCATCACCAACAAGGAGACGATGGACAAGGCCATGGCCGAGGGCTTCGAGTTCGTCGCCATGGCCCGAGCACTGCTCCGCCAGCCCGACCTGCTCCGTCGGATCCAGGAGGACGCCGACACCAAGTCGCTGTGCATCCACTGCAACAAGTGCATGCCGTCGATCTACACCGGCGCGCGCTGCGTGTTGGCCACCCACGCCACCTGACCCGACGAAGTCGCAGCTGCTGCTTGCCGGGTCAGCCCAGCCAGGCCTTCAGGAACCCGGCGAAGAGCACGGCGCTGCCACCGATCTCGCCAATGACCAACGCGGCCATGAAGCCGCGTACGCCGCGCTGCGGGTGGCGGAGCTGGTTGTCGGTGTCACGTCGCATCCCGTGCCACTGGTAGGAGGCGATCGCCGCCACGAAGAAGGCGGCCGGCACCAGGGCGGCGACCACGTCCACGGCGGTGGGCCAGGTGCTCAGCTCGGCGAAGAGCGCGAGCAGGAGCAGCGCGAAGGCATACATGAGCGCTGCCCGGTGGGCGATGTCGACGTACACGTGTGCCTGCGCCGCTGGTGACGCGAGGATCTGGCGATACTTCAGGACCCCGAGGGCAAGGGCCCACAGGAAGACGAGACCCGAGCAGGCAATGAGCAGCTGCGTCTCGAAGGCAAGATCAACGACCTGCACCGGGTGCTCCGGTCAGTACCAGTTGTGGGACTGGCTGTGGCCCCACGCACCGCACGGCGTGCCGTAGCGGTCCTGGATGTAGCCCAGGCCCCAGCGGATCTGGGTGACCGGGTTGGTCGCCCAGTCCGCACCCGCCGACGCCATCTTGGAGCCGGGAAGCGCCTGCGGGATGCCATAGGCACTGGAGGTCGGGTTGTCGGCGTTCCAACGCCAGTTGGACTCGCGAGTCCACAGCGAGTCGAGACAGGAGAACTGGTCGGATCCGAAGCCGAACTCGGCCAGGAGGACCTTGGCGATCTCCTTGGGGTCACCGTCGGAGTGATCCTCCGTACGAGTGATCGCGTTGCCCTCGGTCTCGGCGCTCAGCAGTGCCGGCTCGGCCGTGGCGGCGGCCACGTCTCGGCGGTCCACCTCGTCGCGCAGGCCGGAACGGGAGACCGGCTCGGCCTGGGCACGCTGATTGAGCACGTCGGCATCGAGTGTCGTGTCTGCCGAGACCGCCATCAGGTCGGCGCCCGCGCTGCTGGCGGCCACCTGCCCAGCGTTTGCGCCGAGGACTCCGGTGGCAACCGTCGCACCGGTCGCGGCCACGGCGATGCCAGACATGATCACGGTGCTGCGCACGATCCGCCTGGACCTGCTGGCGACGGGCGCCTTGTGCTTCGCGACGTACAACTTGTGTTTCGACACAGGCCAACTCGGGGCTCGACGACAGGGCAGTGGACCGCTTCGTGCTCCCCAGCCAGCTGCGGTCCGCGGACCACCATGCCCGACCACACCTCCCCGGGCAAAACGACCCGCCCAAGAAGTGGGACTCGCGACACATCATTTGGTCGTACGCCGCCACTCCCGTCACATGAGTCCCAGCCGGCACGCACGTGGGCCCTGTCGCAAGGCGATCATCACGGCAGGGCCCACGTGGCAGCGGCGTCCCTCACATGGTGACGTGCTCCAACAGGTCGGTCACCAGGGCGGCAATCGGCGAGCGCTCCGACCGGGTGAGGGTGACGTGGGCGAAGAGCGGGTGCCCCTTGAGCTTGTCGACCACCGCCACCACTCCGTCGTGGCGTCCCACCCGGAGGTTGTCGCGCTGGGCGACATCATGGGTGAGGACGACCTTGGAGTTGGCGCCGATGCGGGAGAGCACGGTGAGCAGCACGTTGCGCTCGAGCGACTGTGCCTCGTCGACGATCACGAAGGCGTCGTGCAGGGAACGGCCACGGATGTGGGTCAGCGGCATCACCTCGAGCATGCCGCGGTCGACGATCTCGTCGATCACGTGCTGGTTGGCCACCGCACCGAGGGTGTCGAAGACAGCCTGGCCCCACGGCGCCATCTTCTCGTTCTCGGTGCCGGGCAGGTAGCCGAGCTCCTGGCCGCCGACGGCGTAGAGCGGGCGGAAGACGACCACGCGCTTGTGCTGGCCACGCTCCATGACCGCCTCGAGCCCCGCGCACAGGGCGAGGGCACTCTTGCCGGTGCCGGCCCGGCCGCCCAGCGAGACGATCCCGACCTCGGGGTCGAGCAGCATCTCCAGCGCGATCCGCTGCTCCGCCGAGCGACCGTGCAGACCGAAGGCCTCGCGATCACCCCGGACGAGGTGGACCTGCTTGTCGGGACCGACCCGGCCCAACGCCGTACCCCTCTCGGAGAGGAGCACCAGCCCGGTGTGACAGGGCAGGTCACGGGCGTCGTCGAGCAGGAGGGTGCCGTCCTCGTAGAGCTCGTCGATCACGTCGGCGCCGACGTCGAGCTCCTCCATCCCGGTCCAACCGCGCTCGGACTCGTGGACCGACTCGGCGCGGTACTCCTCCGCGGCCAGTCCGACCGCGGAGGCCTTGATGCGCAGCGGGAGGTCCTTGGAGACCAAGGTGACGTCCGCGCCCTCCTCAGCGAGGTTCTTGGCAACCGCGAGGATGCGGGTGTCGTTGTCGCCGAGGCGGAAGCCGCTCGGCAGGGCCTCGGGGTTGGTGTGGTTGAGCTCGACGCGGAGGCTGCCACCGCCCTCGCCGATCGGCACCGGCTTGTCGAGGCGCCCGTGCAGCACCCGCAGTTCGTCGAGCATCCGCAGCGCGGACCGGGCAAAGTAGCCCAGCTCGGGGTGGTGGCGTTTGCCCTCGAGTTCGGTGATCACGACCACCGGGAGGACCACCTCGTGCTCGTCGAACCGACGGATCGCGCCGGGATCGGCCAGCAGGACGCTGGTGTCGAGCACATAGGTGCGCACGGAGTTCACGGTCTGCTTGGCTGCCATGACTGACCTCCAACCGGGGGCGCACCCGCGCCCGGTCAACTCACACAGGTGGGCCGGGACACCCGAAGGCCGGGGCGCCGGCCTCCACGTCGAGACCCCACGATGATCGCCGTGGTGTCTCGTCTCTGGTCGTGAATGCTCACGAGCGGGCCTCCTGGCATCGGTCCGGCTTCCCCACCGGTCGACGCCTTCGACGCTAGCTCGCGAGGCCTGTCGATTCGGGAGACACGCCCGTGCGCGGGGTTGCGGCCACGTGAACAGTCCGCGTCCAGCAGCGATAGTCCCGGACGGATTTGTCGCGGAACCGCAGGAAGGACTACAAGTTCGTCAGGGACTATCCACGAGTCATTGGCCGAATCGGCGCTCGCGGTCGGCGTAGGCACGCAGGGCCCGGAGGAAGTCGACACGACGGAAGTCGGGCCAGAAGGCCTCGCAGAAATAGAACTCGCTCTTGGCGCTCTGCCAGAGGAGGAAGCCCCCGAGGCGTTGCTCCCCGGACGTCCGGATGACGAGGTCGGGGTCGGGCTGGCCCTTGGTGTAGAGGTGGGCACCGATCTGCTCGACGGAGATCTTGGCCGCGAGCTCCTCCATCGTGGTGCCCGCAGCAGCCTCCTCGAGGAGGATCGAGCGCATCGCGTCGGCGATCTCGCGACGGCCGCCGTAACCCACGGCGATGTTGACCAGCATGCCGTCGACGTCGCGGGTGGCCTCCTCAGCCTCCTTGAGCCGCTCCGCGGTGGGTTGCGGGAGGAGATCGAGCGCGCCCACCGGGTGCAGTCGCCAACGCCGTTGGTCAGCGAGCGAGAGCACGGCCTCCTCGATGATCCCCAGCAGCGGTTCGAGCTCGGCAGGCGACCGGTTGAGGTTGTCGGTGGAGAGCAGCCACAAGGTGACCACCTCGATACCGACCTCCTCGCTCCAGCACAGCATCGGCTCGATGTTGGCGGCGCCGGCCCGGTGGCCGTGCGCGGTGTCGGCGCCGACGGCCTTCGCCCAACGCCGGTTGCCGTCGAGCATCACCCCGATGTGCTTGGGCAGGCGGTCGATCGGCAGGGCACGCACCATCCGCGCCTCGTACGCCGGATAGAGCGCGCGCCGGATCGCCTGCTTCCACTTCGCCACAGGTTGATGGTAACCACCGACCTCCCCGCGTGAGGTGCGACGCATTCATCTGACCGCCAACCTACGGTCCGGTAAGTTGTGGACCATGAACGACATGATCCGTACGCGCGTGGACGCGGTCCGCGACGGTTTCGACGACCTGGTCGACCGCGTCGAGGATCGGCTCGACGACCTCAAGCCGAAACTTCGCGGCTGGCTCCACGCAGCGACCGTGCCGCTGATCCTCGCTGCCGGCATCGTGCTGATCGTGCTCTCCCCGACCACGTCCACCCGGGTCGGCTCGACGGTCTTCGTCGTCTCCGCGCTGGTGCTCTTCGGAGTCTCGGCCGTCTACCACCGCGGCACGTGGTCACCGAGGACGTGGGCGGTGCTGCGACGCTTCGACCACGCCAACATCTTCGTGTTGATCGCTGGCTCCTACACGCCGTTCGCGCTGCTCTTCCTGGAGGGGACTGCTCAGGCCACCCTGCTCTCGGTGGTGTGGGTCGCCGCGATCGGTGGCGTCTTCTTCCGGGTCTTCTGGACCGATGCGCCGCGCTGGCTCTACACCCCGATGTACATCGCCCTCGGTTGGGCAGCGCTCTTCTTCATCCCTCAGTTCATCGACGGCGCCGGCCGCTTCCAGGCGGGCATCGCCATCTCCGCACTCGTGCTCGTCGCCGTCGGCGGCGTGCTCTACACGCTCGGCGGCGTGGTCTACGGATTCAAGCGCCCCAACCCCTGGCCGCGCTACTTCGGGTTCCACGAGGTGTTCCACACGTTCACGATCCTGGCGTTCATCACCCATTACGTCGGCGTCTCGCTCGCGACCTACTCCCTGCGCTGACCATTCACAGCGGTCCGCCGAGCCGCCAGTAGCCGGTGAACTGGATCCGATCCGGGTCCTGACCACGCGCGACGAGGCGCCGGCGTACGTCGCCCACCACCGCGGACTCCCCCGCGGCCCAGACGAAGCCGACCGGCAGGGGAGATCCTCCAGCGCCCGCAGCAGCTCCGTTGCAGCGCCAGCTGGATCGTCGACGACGCGCACGCGTACGCCGTCAGGGACGCTCAGCTGCGGCACCGTCTCCCGGACGGGCACACTGAGCAGCACCTCCCCCTGAGGCCGGCCGGCCAGGTCTCGAGGAGGCGGGCCACTGCGGGCAGTGCGGTGACGTCACCGATGACCACCAGGTCGTTGACCTGCGGCAGCGCACGGCTCACCCGCGGCCCGACCACCACCACCTCGTCACCCGGAGCGACCGAGGCGAGCCAGTCCATCGCAGCACCCTCCGGGTGCATGACCAGGTCGACCCACAGCTCGCCGGCGGCGAGGCGGCGCACCGTGTACTCGCGCGCCACGACCACGCCCGCGTCCGACGGCCCCAATCCTCCGCCCGCCGTGGGCACCGGCAGCGCGGTGGCCCCTGTGACGGGATCGGGAGGCAGAGGACGACCACGTCGTCGAAAGCGGGGCTGGTCACTGCCGCATGCCCCTGCCCAGCGCGCGTGAAGGCTCCCAACTCGTCGCCGGCGAACACCACCCGGCGTACCGACCCACTCACCTGCTCGAGGCGTCGTACGGCGAGGCGACGCAGCACCGTCGGCTGCCAGCTCTCGCTCCGGTGCCGGTTCCGTGGCCGTCGCACGGGCTCAGCCACGGCGCCCCTCCCGCCACAGGAGACCGAGGAAGAACAGCCCGCCGAGCACGACGGTGACCACTCCGACCGGCACCGGCAACGCGAAGGCATGCTGGGCGACCAGGTCACTGACGAGCAGCAGCAGACCACCGACGAGGGCCGCTGGAAGGACTCGGTCGCTGCGGGTGAGCATCCGCGCCACGTGGGGCGCGACCAGGGCGACGAAGGAGATCGGGCCAGCGGTGGCGACCGCGAACGCAGCGGTCAGGGTCGCGGCAACCAGCAGGAGGGCTCGGGTGCGGCCGACCCGGACGCCCAGTGCGACGGCGACCTCGTCGCCCAGCGCGAGCGCGCGCAGGTTCGCCGACTGCTTCCACACCACCGCACCGGCGAGGACCAGGCAGAGGAGCGGCAACCTGAGCTCCGACCAGCCGCGGCCCTGCAACGAGCCGATCAACCAGGTCTGGGCGGTGACCGCGCTGGCCACGAAGACCCGCGCGAGCAGATGTGCCACGATCGCGCTCGCCACGGCTCCGAGAGCGACCCCGAGCAGCACGAGCCGGGCACCGCTGAGACCACGCCACCACGCCAGCAGCGCAATCAGGCCCGAGGTCACGACGGCACCGGTCACGGCGCCGGCGGCGACCTGGGCAAGCCCTCCGCCCAGCAGCAACAGCACGACGGCACCGCCCGCCGAAGCGCCCTGCGTGACTCCGATGATGTCCGGGCTGGCCAACGGGTTCCGGGTCAGCGCACAGAAGACGGCACCGGACGTTGCCAGGCTGGCACCCACCACCACGGCAACCAGGGCTCGGGGCAGTCGCCGCTCATAGATGAAGAAGTCGGTGATCCGGTCGGGCGGGTTGCCCAGCAGGGTCGACACCGCGTCGGCGGCGGTGATCCGGAACTCGCCGATCACCAAGGAGGCGAGCACGACGCTCACGAGCAGCACGACGAGAATCACGGTCACCACTGCGGGACGGACCTCGAACCGCAACGACCAGCCGTCGTTCCCGCGGGGCCGCAGCACTCGGTGGCCGACGGGAAGGGAGCTGCGCTCGCGAACGGGCGGCGTACCCTCGCCCGTCACACCGCCACCCGACGTCCCACGGTCAGGAAGAGCACGAGGATCGGCGCTCCGATGAAGGCCGAGACCACGCCAGCAGGCGTCTCCGCGCCGCCGCCGATGATCCGTCCGAGCACGTCGGCCACGAGCAGCAGGGCCGGTGCGAGCACCATCGACAGGGGCACGATCAACCGGAGGCTGGGGCCGACCATGGCCCGCACGAGGTGCGGTACCACCAGGCCGATGAAGCCGATGGGACCGGCCAGGGCGGTGGCGGTTCCTGCCAGCAGCGAGACCGCCACCAGGCTGAGCAGCCGGACGCGGGTCGGACTGACCCCCAGGGCCACGGCACTGTCGTCGCCGAGTGCGACGGCGTCCAGGCCGCGGAGCATGGCGAACGTGAGCAGGACACCGGCGACGATCAGCGGCACCACACCCATGACCTCACCGACCGGCCGTGCGGTCAGCGAGCCGACCTGCCAGTAGCGATAGGCATCGAGCACCTCCTCGTCGAGTACGACGATCGCCTGGCTGATCCCCGAGAGGACTGCCGCCAGCGCCACGCCGGCCAAGGTGAGGCGGACAGGCGAACCGGCTGCCATTCGGCTCGCACTGAGCACCAGCACGACAGCCGAGGCGAAGGCGGCGCCGGCCAGGCCGAACCAGACCGTCGAGGCCAGCCCCATCCCACCCGTGATCGTGATGCCCAGCACGACTCCGAGTGCTGCACCGGCGTTGACGCCGAGGATCCCCGGGTCCGCGATGGGGTTGCGGGTCACTGCCTGCATGAGAGCACCTGCCGCGCCGAGGGCACAACCGCAGACCAGGCCGAGCACCGTACGGCTCATCCGCAGGTCGCCGACGATGGCGACGACACCCTCCGCGCCGTGGCCGAACAACGCGCGCACCACGTCAATCGGCGGCACCGAACGGGCACCGACTGCCACGCTGAGAACCATCGCGATCGCCAGGCTCGCGACCACCACGGACACGGCTATCGGCAACTCCCGGCGACGTCTGATCCCGGGCAGGGCAGGCGGTGCGACATCAGGGTCGACCTGCGTCGATGGCGATTCGGGCACGCCGGAACCCTAACGAGACGCGCTCAGGAAAGGCTAACCTGACCTGTGATTGGATGTCGGCCATGTTCTTCTCCTCCTTCCGCAAGCGCGCGCTGCCCGGCGTGCTGGTGACGGCACTCGCCGCCTCGCTCAGCCTCTCTGCCTGCTCGTCCGACGACGACTCGCCCAAGAGCGCCGACGCCTACACCGTTCAGCACGCCATGGGACAGACCGTCGTCGACGGCGAGCCCGAGCGCATCGTCGTGCTGGACTCCCCGCACCTCGACGCGCTGGTCGCCCTGGGCAAGACGCCGGTCGGCATCACCGAGTCCGGCGCGGGAAGCGGCGCTCCGCCATACCTCGCCGACAAGCTCGGCGACGTCGAGATCGTGGGCCTGACCGCCGAGCCCGACATCGACGCGATCGCCAACCTGGCGCCCGACCTGATCATCGGCGCCAAGGTTCGCCACGAGGCGATCTATGACGAGCTCTCCGGCATCGCCCCGACCGTCTTCTCCATCGACTCCGGCACCAACTGGACCGAGCAGGCCACGATCACCGCCGCCGCCGTGCAGGCCGAGGACGAGATGGACGGGCTGCTCGACGACCTGTCCGAGCGCATCGCCGAGGTCGGCGACAAGGTCGGAGCCGAAGGCCGCACCGCCTCGATCGTCCGCTTCCGCCCCGACAACTTCCGTCTCTACGGCCCCGAGACGTTCTCCGGTTCGGTGCTCACCGAAATGGGCTTCGACCTGGGCGAGCGCACGTGGGACGAGTACTCGATGGCGGAGCTCTCCCCGAGCTCTACGAGCAGATCACCGGCGACCTGGTCTTCTTCACCAACCCCGGAGGTGACCCCCAGGCAACGACCATGGCGACGGTCACCAAGCTGTGGGGCGACCTTCCCGCGGTCAAGGCCGACGCGACGCACGAGGTCGAGGACGAGACCTGGATGGTCGGCATCGGCGTCCTCGGCGCCACGGAGATCCTCCAGGACATCGAGGAGATCCTCGGCTGATGCCAGCTCCGTCGGACGCTGCCTCCGACCGCGAGCCGGTTGCGCTCGCGGTCGAGGGGGCGACGCTGGCCTACGAGCGTCGGGTCATCGCCCGCGATCTCGACCTGGAGCTGCCCGATGACGGGTTCACGGTCATCGTCGGCCCCAACGCGTGCGGCAAGTCGACGCTCCTGAAGTCGCTCGCGCGGGTGTTGACGCCGAGTGCCGGGCGGATCCTGCTCGACGGCAAGGAGATCCAGCGCCACCGCAGCAAGGACGTCGCCCGCCGCATCGGGCTGCTCCCCAGAGCGCGATCAGCCCTGACGGGATCCGGGTCGCCGATCTCGTCTCCCGCGGCCGGCAACCGCACCACAGTCCACTGCGCCAGTGGAGCCGTGCCGACGACGTCGCGGTCAGCTCTGCGCTGGCGGCCACCAACGTCACCGACCTGACCGACCGCTTCGTCGACGAGCTCTCGGGCGGGCAGCGCCAGCGAGTCTGGATCTCCCTCCTGCTCGCCCAGCAGACCCCGATCCTGCTGCTCGACGAGCCCACCACCTTCCTGGACATCGCCCACCAGTACGACGTGCTCGAGCTGCTGCGCACCCAGCACGAGCTCGGGCGCATGGTGGTTGCGGTGCTGCACGACCTCAACCAGGCCGCGCGCTATGCCTCGCACCTCGTCGTGATGAAGAGTGGCTCCGTGGTCGCCTCCGGCACACCCCACGACGTACTCACCGCCGACCTCGTCGAGGAGGTCTTCGGGCTCGCCTGCATCGTCGTGCCCGATCCCGTCACCGGGCATCCGTCGGTCGTGCCGCTCGATCCGCGCACCCCACGCTGACCTCCGCCGTACCTCCAACGTCAGACTGCGTCACCAAATTGCATGCTTGGCGTGCGTGGCTACGGCCCACAAGCGACAAGTTCCCCGCCCGGGCGGGGAATTGCCGAGAGTGGAGGCGTTCAGGCCTTCCGCAACCACGGGGCGAGGACGAAGACCCCCGAGCCCTCGGCGCAGACACCGTCGGCGGTGCTGAGCTCGGACTGCACGGTGAAGGAGTTGCGGCCGATCGCTGAGACCCAGGCGCGCACGGAGATCGGGCCGAGGCGGGTGGGCTGCAGGTACTTGACCGTGAGGGTGCCGGTGAAGGTGGTGCCCTTGGCGTGGCTGTGGGCGGCCCGACCGCTGGCATGGTCGATCGCCATCGCGATCCAGCCACCGTGCAGGCATCCCGCCGGCCCTTCGTAGGCCGCGCCCACCGTGGCACTGAAGAAGGCCTTGCCGTCGGCGTTGCTGACCTCTCGCAGCGGCGGCGCGGTCGCATTGCGCAGCCCGGTTGCTGCGTTGCCCCAGTGCCACACGTCACCGTCGTCGTTCATGTGGACCCCGTGGCTACCGGTGTCGCTCCGCTTGCGCAGCAACTCCAGCGCCGAGGTGACATGGCTGCGCACCTCGGCGACCACGTCGGCGTCGACCTGACTGAGGATCGTCGCCTCCACCAGCTCACGCACCTCAGCGGTCAACGGCCCCCACACCTCGGCCCGTTCAGCGAGCTCGGCCGAAGTGATGTTCTCGTGCACCATCTTGGCGTAGTCCGGGCGCGGGCGCACCGGATCGGCCACCGGGGTGAAGTCGGCGGGGCTGCTGGTCATCAAGATCCTCACGACAGGGTGCGTACGTCGCAGCCACTGTGCCGCCTCGCGCCACCGTTCGCGGACGCTGTCCCGCCCTCCGGGTCCCGCCAGCGACGTCCTGAGAGCCACGCCACACGGCCGATCACCGCTCCTTCCCTTGTCCGCGAGCCTTTCGAAGCGTACGATCACGATATATCGCGAAACGGTCGCGATATGATTCAGAAGACAACATGAAGGAGTTCCCCATGAACAGCCATGGAGACAACACCGAACGCAACACCCCTGACGAGTCCGGCCGCGGGCGACACGGTGAGGGTCGCGGACGAGGCCGACGCGGTCCCGACGGCGGCGATCACAGCCGAGACGAGCGCGGCCGTAGTCACGGCGACCGGCGTCGAGGCGGACGACGTGAAGGCGGACCCGACTTCGCAGGATTCGGCCACGGCGGCCCGCCCCCGTGGCTGGCCGGCCTGTTCGACGGCCCAGGAGCGGGCCGAGGGCGCGGGCGAGGTCGCGGCGCCCCCAAGGTGCGCCGTGGCGATGTCCGCTCGGCGATCCTCGATGTGCTCCGCAACGCCGACGAGGCCATCAACGGCTACCAGGTGATCCAGCAGATCGCCGAGCGCACCGGTGACGCCTGGCGCCCGAGCCCCGGGTCGGTCTATCCGACGATCCAGCAGCTGCAGGACGAAGGACTGGTCGCCAGCGACGAGGCCAGCGGCCGCCGCACCCTCGACCTCACCGAGGCAGGGTGACCTACTGCAGCGAGCACGATGACGAGCTCGCCGCCGTCTGGGCTCCGTTCGACGACGAGGCCGACGACGAGGCCGGCGACCCGCGCAACCTCAAGCCGGTGATCGCCCAGGTCATGTCGGCCGTGTGGCAGATCGCCTCGACCGGCACCCCCGGCCAGCGGGAGGCAGCCGTCGACATCCTCGCCGACACCCGCCGCAGGCTCTACGGCGTGCTCGCCGACGGAGACGAGGCATGAGCGACAGTCAGGCGGGCCGGCACCACCGGTCCGCCTGACCTCCCTCGTCCAACGGCGGAGATCAGACCGGATACAGCGGCAGCGACCGACGCGGCTCGAACTCGAACCCGGCTCCTGTGCTGATCCGGGTCACCGCGACCTCGTCGAAGTCGCGCGCGGGCTGCTCGCGACGGACCACCCGCATCGCCCATGCCTCCCGACCACCGTCGACCTCCACGTCGAGGTGCGGGTCGATCGCGCGGACGGCTGCCTGCAGTGGCCGCACCTCATCGGGACCACACAGGGAGATCCACGCGCCGTCATCGTGCGCCGGACTCGGCCCCACCTCGAGCCATTCCCCCAGCTCGCCCACCCCGGAGACGACGTACGCCGCGGGGTTGAGCAACGGGTGCAGCCGCAGGATCTTGAGCGAGTCTGTCGTCAGCACGGCCCGGCGGATGCGCGTCGTCGCCACACCCGCGATGCCGATCAGCGTGCGCACCGCGATGTCGGTCGCCTGCTCCTCGGGCAGTCGTGCCGCCAGCGCCATCCGGAAGCCATTGGTGAGCAGGTGCATCTGCAGGCACACCTCGTCGGCGATCCGCACCAGCGCGGCGTGCGAGAACTCCGCGAAGTCCAGATCGCTCACCAGCGCACCGGCGTAGTCATCGCGCCCCTCACCGCCCCGCTCGATCGGGGCGAGCTCGATCGACGCGGCCCGCGACTTCTCGTTGCGCAGGCACAACTCGGTGGCGCGCACCGGCGGATGCGACTCGTCGATGCGCACCGTCCACGCGCAGTGAGGGGAACGGTCGGCCGGCAGCCGCGGCGGCCGGTGGATCGGCCGCACCTGCGCACGTACGTTGGTGGCGACCGCGGTGGCGTCGAACGTGGGGTCCTCGATGTCGTGACACATGGAGCGCACGTAGTCGGGTCCCATCGGCTCGACATCGATCAGCGCCCCACAGTGGTCGAGGTGGAACTCGCCGTGGAAGCGGTCGTGGACGGTGTAGCGGAAGTCCATGAACTGTGGCGGCGCCCCGATGTCGAGCTGGAGGCCCTTGAAGATCGTGACCACGTCGGAACCCTCGTATCCGAGTGCCCGCTGCATGCGCCGGGTGTAGATCGGCGAGGCAGCTGCCCATTCGTCGATGGCGATCCTCGCCATCTCCTCGCGCCCCAACGCGCCGATGCACCAAGCCATCCCGGACCGGTCGATCAGCTGACCGACCAGCAGCAGCTCGGGCACGAGCGCGGCGAGCTCGGATCGTGACAGGTCGGCATAGTGGGACCGCGCTTCCAGATTTCCCATAGTGGTGCCTATGATAATTGCCCTGTCAACGCTCCTCCAGAGATTCGGACGACCCCATGCGCCACGGCATCGTGCTCTTCACCAGTGACCGCGGAATCACCCCCGCCCGGGCGGCCAAGGCCAGCGAGGACGCGGGTTTCGACACGTTCTACGTGCCCGAGCACACCCACATTCCCGCCAAGCGCGATGCCGCACACCCCGGCACCGGCGACGAGACGCTCCCCGACGACCGCTACCTACGCACCCTGGACCCGTGGATCGCCCTCGCCACCGCAGCCGCGGTCACCGATCGCATCCGCCTCTCCACCGCGGTGTCCTTGCCGGTCGAACACGACCCCATCTCCTTGGCCAAGACCATCGCCTCACTCGACCACCTCTCCGGCGGTCGCGTCACGATCGGCGCCGGCTTCGGCTGGAACACCGACGAGCTCGCCGACCACGGGGTACCGCCACAGAAGCGTCGTACCGTGCTGAAGGAGTACCTCGGCGCCATGCGGGCCCTGTGGACCGAGGAGGAGGCGGCGTACGACGGCGAGTTCGTCTCGTTCGGAGCCTCCTGGGCCTGGCCCAAGCCCGCACAGGGAACCGTTCCGGTCGTCATCGGCGCCGGCGCCGGGCCGAAGACCTTCGCCTGGATCGCCGCCAACGCGGACGGGTGGATGAGCACCCCCTCGACACCGACATCACCGGGAAGTGCGAGCTCCTCCACAAGGCGTGGGCCGACGCCGGCCGCGAGGGCACCCCCAGATCCACGTGCTGGTCACCCACCGTCCCGCCCCCGAGGAGCTCGCTGCGTGGGCCGGGGCCGGCGTCACCGACATCATGTGGGGCGTGCCCGACAAGTCGGCCGACGAGGTCGAGGCCGCGATCGTCAAGTTGGGCCAGATGCTCGGCCTGTGAGCACCGCGCCGGCCGGCACCGCGCCGGCCGGCACGCTCACGCCACCGGACGTGGCGGCAACAGACGATCGATGAGCACGAAGGCGCCGCCCAGCGCGAGGAACAGCAGGAGCACCCCCAGCACGTTGAGCAACGCTCCGCCGTAGCCGAGGTCGTCGACGTCGATGAAGTCGTAGGGATACCAGTGCCGGGTCTCGCCGGCTTCGTCATAGGTGATGAACGGGCTGCGCACCAGGGTGTAGCCGAGCCAGACCAGCGGGATGCCGAGGCTGCGCCAGAGTGTCTGCAGCCGGAAGCGCGGCCCGGGCCCGAAGAGCAGGCAGCCGATCACCGCGAGGGCGGGCACCGCGTAGTGCATCGTCTGGTCCGCGACCTTCTGCCAGCCGACGGGGTCCCAGAGTTGCGCGAGCACCGCGGCATAGATGAGCCCGGTGACAGTGATCATGACGACGCTCGCCAGCCTGACGACGTTGAAGACGGATCCGTCGCGTCGAGGATTGCGCACCAAGAGGTAGGCGACCACGGCCACCAGGATGTTGCTCCAGACCGTGAAATAGCTGAGCACGTTCCACAACCGCACCGGCCTCGAGAGCTGGACCATGTCCGCGGTCAACGCCTGGGTGGCGACGACGACCAGCTGGACGATCACCCCGAAGGTCGCGACCGCGAAGGTCGCTCCGTGCCACCAGCGCGCTGCGGCGACTGAACGCGCAGCCACGGCGGAGTCCTGCGATTCGACACCGGCCATGTCGCGAGCGTAGGGCACGGCCCGGTTCCCACGCTTGGTATACCGTTTTGGTATGCCAAAGCATCTCCCCCGTTCCGTCCGCTGCGCGACGAGGTCCGTGATGCGATCCGCCAACGCATCGTTGCCGGCGCCCACCCTCCCGGCAGCCGGCTCGTGGAGCGGACCATCGCCGCCGACCTCGGGGTCTCCCGGGTCCCTGTCCGCGAAGCGCTCCAGGCGCTGGTCCTCGAAGGCTTCGCGATCGACCGCGACACCCGCGGGATCGCGGTGCGCGCGTACGACGCCGGGCAGGTCGCCGAGCTCGCCGAAGTGGGCGCCGCGCTGGAACGCGTGCTGGTCGGGTCGCTCGCCGCCAACGCCTCCCCGGACGCCCTGGCGCAACTGCGCGCCGTACTCGATGACGCGCAGGCCGCCATCGACGGTGACGACCTGCCTGCGGCGGTGGCAGCCAACGGTCGCTTCCACGACGTGCTCGCCTCGCTCGGTGAAGGCACGATCACCCATGAGGTGTTCGCCACCGTCGCCGAACGACGCCGCTGGCTGCTGGCCCAGCACACCGATCCGGTCCCGATCCACGCCGAACACGTGGAGATCTACGCCGCCATCGCCAACGGGGACCGACTGCGGGCCCAACAACTTGCCGAGGACCACGCCAGCACCACCATCACCCACGCGCTACGGACCGGAGGCCACCCATCATGAGGATGCGACTCACCCGCCTCGCCGCGATCACCGCGTCTGCTGCGCTGCTGCTCGCGGCCTGCGGATCGGACGGCAGGGCCCGACCGGAGGATCCCGGCACCAGCACTCCCCCGCCGGCTGACGATTCCCCGTCCGTTCCCGCACCCGGCAGCGCTTCCCCTGATGGCGCATCCCCCGACACGACGAGAAACCCCTACCTGGGCCTCGAGCAATCAGAGCTCGACGACAAACTGATCGCGGCTGCCTGGGACAACGACGTACGCACGGCTCGCCGCCTGATCGCGGCAGGCGCCGACGTCAATGCCACGGACGACACCGTCCAGAGCGCCTACCTCATCGCCACCAGCGAGGGTTTCAGCTCGCTGCTCGACCTCACGCTCAGGCACGGGGCAGACGTCGACAGCCTCGACTCCTGGCAGGGCACCGGCCTGATCCGGGCGAGCGAACGCGGACATGCGGGCATCGTGGGACGGCTGCTACGGGCCGGCATCGACGTGGACCATGTCAACAACCTGGGCTGGGTGGGGCTGCACGAGGCGCTCGTCTTCGCCAAGCCCGCCCAGGCCCGGGACTACGTCGACACCGTCCGGGTCCTGGTGGCCGGCGGGGCCGACGTCACCGTTGCCTCACGCAAGGACGGGCTGACGCCCGTACAGCTCGCCGAGCAGCACGGGCTGGAGGCGCAGGCGCGGATCCTACGAGCCGCCGGCAACGCCGATGGCACCGGAGCCGTCAGCGACGATGTCGCTGACCGACGGCTCCTGGCCGCTGCGCAGGACGGCGACGCGGACGCCGCGGCACTCGCGCTTCGCGCCGGTGCCGACCTGGAGTCTCGCAACGATCGGCAGCAGACGCCGTTGCTCCTGGCCTCGGCGCACGACCACGTGGACGTGGCTCGACTTCTCGTCGCGCTCGGCGCGGACCCCGATGCCCTGGACCACCAGCACGACACACCGTGGCTCGTGACTGGCGTGACCGGCAGCGTCGACATGCTGGAGGCGCTGCTCCCGGCCGGTCCCGACCTGACGATCAAGAACAGGTACGGCGGCCTGTCCCCCATCCCTGCTGGCGAGCGGGGACATGCGGACTACATCGCCAGGGTCGCCAGGACGAAGGTCGACCTGGACCACGTGAACGACCTCGGCTGGACCGCGCTGCTCGAGGCCGTCATCCTCGGCGACGGATCGGCACCGTACGTCGAGATCGTCCGCACGCTCGTCGATGCCGGTGTCGACACCGAGATCACCGACCGGGACGGCAGCACCGCCCTGGACCACGCCCGAGCGAAGGGCCACGTCCGCATCGCCCGGGCACTCGAGAAGGCTGGGCAACGGTGACCTGTGGGCCCCGGACTCCGTTGGAGGAGCCCGGGCCCCTCTCGTCTAGGCTCGGACAGTGACACTCAGCGCCAAGGGGACCCGTCTCAACAAGCGTGGCCGGGAGACCCGGGACCACGTGCTCAAGGTGGCGCTGCGTTGCCTCGCCTCGGGTGATCCCGATGCGGTGAGCGCCAACCTCGTCGCCCGCGAGGCCGGGGTCACCTGGGGCACGGTGCAGCACCAGTTCGGCGACGTCGACGGGTTGTGGGCAGCCGTGCTGGAGTACGTCGCCGATCACCGCGGCCCCGCCGTACGCCTTGCCGACTCAGGTGATGTCGGCACCCGGGTGCGGGCCGTACTCGACCTGATGTGGGAGAGCCTGGAGCTGCCCGGGCAGCTCGCGCTCTATCACCTGCGACTGTCACTCCCCCGCAGGCGCGAAGACCTGGAGGAGCAGTTCCCCCAGACCGCCCGGGCGATCGCCGCCTGGGACACGGCCTGGACCGAGATGTGTGAGCAGGCCTTCGCTGGCCTCGCCGTCGACCCGGACAAGCTGGCCAAGGTCCGGCACCTGCTGCCCGGCGCCATCCGCGGCCTCCACAACGAGCGCCACCTCAGCACCTACACCGACGCCGACGCCGGCCGTGAGGGCCTCGCTGCCGCCCTCACCGCCTACCTCGCCGCGCCGTGAATGGGCGGTAGTCCCGGACGAACTTGTCGTGCTCGACCGGCCGGGACTACAAGTTTGTCAGGGACTATCCCCGACGCAGGGGTCAGAGCGGGGTGGGGCGGCAGACCCGACAGACGGTGAGGGCGGTGTTGCTGGCGGAGGCGGGGACCAGGTCGTCACGATGGGCGATGAGTGAACAGTCGCGGCGGTGCATGGTGGAGCCCTCACCCACGGTGACGGGGGTGGCACCCAGGTCGGCGCCGAGGGTGTCGGCGGACTGGGCGGCCTCGGCTGCGGCAGCCGCACGCGAGGTCACCTCGGCGAGCACCAGCAGCGTGTCGCCCAGCCGCTTGGACGCCTCACGATTGTCGTTGGCGATCCGCGCCAGCCAGGCACCGAAGTAGAGGAACCCGCCGACGAAGGTCATGCCCAGCCCGAGCATGCCGCCCGAGACGAGGTAGGACATCTGGTCGTACTCGTAGGGCGTGTTGGCCGCGCCGTACCAACCGAGCACGATCACCACGAGCCCGAGCGGAAGCAGGATGGCACCCGCCCAGAAGAGCACCATCTGCAGCAGCGCGAAGTTGTTGTTGAGCAGGGGCGCCACACCGGTTCGTTCCCGGCTGCCCGCCCGGGGCAGGGAAGTCGACGTCATCGCATTCAGACCTTTCGCAGATCAGGGAGGCCGGTGTCGAGGCCATGGGTGCAGGCACCGCCCGCTCCCAGAGCCAGCAGACCGGCTCGACGGAACCAGCTGCCGGCGCCCACCGCGAGCGCGATCGCACCCAGCGTGAGCACCCCGGGGATGGAGAAGAGCTTCGGCAGGCCGGCGCTGGAGGCCGCCTGGGAGGGCGGCAGGTCCGCGGTCGTCTCCGCGCTCTCCGGTACGTCGGAACTCGGTGCGCCCGGATCGGTGGGAGCCTCCGAGGTGGGGACCGCTGCGTCGTCGGACGGCGCTGGGTCAGAGGTGGGGTTCTCCTCCGTGGGCGGGTCCGCCGGGGCAGGCTCGTCGACCGGCGGCGCCATGGCGGTCACCGTCTCCAACGTCGACCGCGCCTCCCCCAACGTCACCACGATCCTGGGAGCCAGTCCGCCCAGGCCACTGACCACGCTCTTGAGCGGACCTGCCGCGTCGGGCATCATCTCGCCGATCTTGTCGAACGGCAGAGCTGCCAGGACGGGCCGGAGCAGGTCGGTCTTGATCTCGAGCTGCAGACCGCGGCTGAGCACCTCACCCTTGCGCCCTTCGGACTCGCGCACCTGCTCGGGAACGGTGATGGTGATGCCCAGTTGCTCGAGTGCCTTGGCCGGGTTGTTCGAGAGCCCGGGGATGCCCTGCTTCTGACCGACTGCCTCGATGCCCTCGGGCCCGATGCTGAACTCCTGACCGAGGATGCTGAGGCCGCCCCAGTTGTTCTTGCTCGTCGCCTTCACCTCGTCGCCATCGCTGAGGGTGGTCGCCACGGCCTTGACGCCCGTGAGCTTGATCAGACCACCGAGCAGGCTGACGTCGCCGAGGGTCGAACGTGAGGTCACCTTGACCTCACCGTCGACCACGGTGCTCGACGAAGTGGCGACATAGCCGTTGAAGTCGACGATCGCTCCCAACCCGGCCGGCATGCCGGGCACCGACTGGTCGGCCTTGGCAGTGCCCGCCAGCTTGTCGAGCCCCAGGCCCTTGAGCAGCCCGGCCACCGGATTGTCCGCTGCGTCGGCCTCCTCCACCGAGCCGTCGGGGGTGAATCCGGTGGAGCTGCTCGCCTCGTGCGCCGCCGCCTCAGCCCGCATGACCATGCCCGGGAAGGGTTCGTCGGCCACCGCCTCCTCATCCGAGGGGTGCTGGGCGTTGACCTGCACCGGATAGCCGCCCTCGAAGAGCTGGGCCGGCAGACCGAGCTGCTCGGCGAAGGTCTTCAGGCCCTCCCCGACCGGGTCGCCCGGCCAGAACCAGCTGGCCCGGCCCGAGCTGCTGCCACCGTCCGACTTCACCAGGCTGTAGGCCATCATGAACTCGAGCTGCGGCGTCGCCGGAATGGGCAGCGACGGCTCGTAGACCTCCACGTGCACCGGTGTCGACCAGGCCCTCGCGGAGTAGCCGAAGTCGACCGCCGGGGTCTCCTCGACCGCCGGCGTCGTGTCGTCGGCGAGGGCAGGACCCCCCACACCCCACGGCAGGAGTACGCCGACCACTGCGGTCGCCGCGAGGGCTCGCACCGTCGTCCTCATGCCGCCCCCAGGATCACGTCGGCCATGGTCTCCATGATTTCCTCCGGCTCTCCGGTGGCCACGATGCGACCGCCGGTCATCACGGCTGCATAGTCCGAGACGCGCAAGGCGGTCCGGGCGAACTGTTCGATGCACAAGATGGTCACGCCGGACTCGGCGATCTCCCGCACGGTGTCGTAGAGCTCCTCGACGATCAGTGGCGCCAGGCCCATCGACAGCTCGTCGAGGAGCAGCAGCGCCGGATCGGAGGCCAACGCCCGCGACATCGCCAGCATCTGCTGCTCGCCGCCCGACATGGTTCCGGCCAGCTGCTGGCGCCGTTCGAGCAGACGCGGGAAGTAGCGATAGGCAGTCTCCTTGACCGCGTCGGCCGGCACTCCGGCATACGACATGAGCTGCAGGTTCTCCTCGACCGTCAGGTTGGGGAAGACCGAGCGTCCTTCCGGCACGGTGCACAGACCCACCCGGGCCAGTGCGTCGGCGGAGGCATCGCGTACGTGCACGCCCCCGAGGTGGAGGTCACCCGAGGTGGCCTCCTTCTGCCCACTGATCACCTTGACGAAGGTCGACTTGCCGGCACCGTTGGGCCCGAGGAGGGCCATCACGGCGCCTCGCGGGATGGTCAGGTCGACCCCGCGCAGCACCTCGATACGCCCGTAGGCGGCGTGGAGATCGATCGCCTCCAGCATGGGAATGGCCATCAGAGCACCGCCGGGATCGTCGTGGTGGCGTCGATCGGCGCCAAGTCGTGCTGGGTGCCAGGAGTGTCGCTGCTCCCGAGGTAGGCAGCCTGCACCCGCTCATCGGCGCGGACGGCGGCAGGACTGCCCGAGCAGATGATCTCGCCGAAGTCGAGCACGTGGATGTCGTCACAGACCGTCATCACGAGATCCATGTCGTGCTCGACCATGAGGATCGCCTTGCCCTCCGCCGCCAGCGCGATGAGCAACTCACCGAAGGCATCGGTCTCGGTCTCGTCGAGCCCGGACGAGGGTTCGTCGAGCAGCAGCAGCGTCGGATCACCGACGAGACAACGGGCCAGTTCCAGCAGTCGCGCAGTGCCGGTGGGGATCGCGTCGGCCCGCTCGTCGGCGTACTCACCGATGCCGACCCGCTCCAACACCTGGTCGACCTTGGCCCGTGGGTTGCGCATCAACCCACCCAGCCCGCCGGAGATGTCGAGCGCCACCCGCACGTTGTCGCGCACACTCAGTGACCCGAACGCCTCGAGCCGCTGGAACGTGCGGGCCATGCCCCGCTTCGCGCGCCGGTGTACGGCGGTCCGGGTCACGTTGCGTCCGGCGAAGCGGACGCTCCCCGACGTCGGGCGCTGCAGCCCGGTGATGACGTTGAAGCAGGTGGTCTTGCCGGCACCGTTGGGCCCGATCAGTCCGGTGATCCGACGCTCATCGGCCGTGAACCCGGCTTGGTTGACCGCGGTGACACCACCGAAGCGCACCACCACGTCGTTGACCTCAAGAAGGGGCATGGGTCGTCTCCTCCGCCCGTTGGTCTGCGGCTGGTCGTGGCGCCGGCACGGCGTCGTCGGGCAGTTGTCGCACATCGATGAGCTCCAGTCCCACCTCCACGTCGTCGACGTCCGGCTCATCGCGGGTGAGGCTGGGCGCCCAGACCGGGATCCGCTCGCGCACCCACGGCTCGCCCCGGTCGCGAAGGAAGCGACCGAGCTTGAAGAGCTGGTTGGCCAGGCCGTTGGGATCGCGTCCGAGAGCCACCGCCCCGAAACCGAGCACCACGAAGAACAGGCCGGCGAGCTCAGGATTGTTGGCCTGCAGCTCGGGCAGCAGCATGAGCCCGACGCCGCCGAGGCAGGCCCCGGTCACGGAGGTGACGCCGAAGACCACGGCCAGGAGCAACAGCGGCAGGCTGTTGAAGAACTGGAAGTCCGCGGCGCCGATGGTGCCGCGCAGACCGGCGAAGAGTGCGCCGGCCAACCCGGCCAGTCCCGCCGAGAGGCCGAAGAGGCCGACCCGGAACCACCGCTGGTCGAGACCGAGGGTGCCGCAGGCCGACGGGCTGTCGCGCAGGGCCACGAGCAGTCGTCCGACCACGCCGCGACGCAGTGCCAGCACCCCCACCGACATCAGCACCAGGAAGAGCACCATCACCAGCACGTAGCCGCTGGTGGTCTCGATCTTCACCCCGAGCACCGACAGCCGTTCCGCAGGCAAGGTGCCGTTGAAGCCGAAGGCCCACTCCTCCTGGAAGATCATCTTGTCCATGAGCACACCGAAGGCGAGCGTCGCGAGCGCCAGGTAGAGCCCCGTCAGCCGCAGCACCGGGAGCGCCACGAGCGCACCGACCCCGGCCGCGATCAGCGTGGTCAGCAGGAGCCCGTAGAGGTTGGGTTCGTCGAGCTTGGAGTAGGTCAGTGCACCGACTCCGGCGAAGGTCAACTGGGCCAACGAGACGTGGCCGCCGTAGCCGGTGAGCAGCACCAGCGAGAGCATCACCATGGCGAACGTGGCAGCCGTGCCGACCAGCAACAGGTTGGCCTCCGACATCCCCGTGGTGAAGAGCATGACGAGCACGAGGAGTACGACGCCACTCACCACCGAGCGGAGCAGCCCCGGCACCGGCGCTGAGACGATGCCCTTGACCTGACCGATGCGCAGCTGCGCCTGGGGAAGCAGCACCAGCAGCAGGAAGAGGAAGAGTGCCGGAATCACCGGACGGATGCCGGCGATGAAGCCCTCGGTAGGCAAGTAGCCGACCGCCAGGGACTCCAGGATGCCCAGTGCCATGGCGCCGGCGAAGGTCAGCGGCAGGCTCTTGAGCCGGCCCAGCATCGCGGCCGCGTAGGCATTGATCACCAGCAGCGTGAGGGCGTAGTAGTCGAGACCGACGACGGGTGCCAGCAGGATCCCGCCGAGAGCGGCCAGCGACATGCCGATCGCCCAGGCCAACTGCGCCACCCGGTCGGGGCGGCCGCCGAAGAGTTGCAGGAGCTCGGGGTTGTCGACCGACGCACGCATCGCCGTACCCACCCTCGTGCGGTTGAGCAGCACGTAGAGCAGGACGGCGACAAGGATCGAGCAGATGATGGTGATGAGCTGGTGGGCGGTGACGTAGGTGGAACCGATCTCGTAGCCCTTCTCGGGCTTGAAGGGCATCAGCAGCCGTGTCTCCGGTGGCCACAGGTACTGCGCGACGCCGATCAGACCGACGAGCAGCCCGACGGTGACCACCAGCGAGACGCTGACCGGGGCATCCCCCAGGCCGCGGGTCACGAAGCGCTGGACGAACCACCCGATGAGCGGCGCCACGACCCCGAGCACCAGCACCAGCGAGAGCCAGGTCGGCAGCCCCTGCCTGACCGAGAAGTCCCAGAAGGTGAACGCGAGCACCATGCCGAAGGCACCGTGGGCGATGTTGAAGACCCGGGTCGTGGCATAGGTGAGCACCAACCCACTCGCGGCGATGGCGTAGGCCGCCCCGGTGAAGATGCCGAGGATGACGAACGCGATGAACCCGCTCACGGATCAGCCGCCGATGCCGGTGGAGATCATCCGGCCACACAGGTAGTTGCCGGGGCTGACCTGCCGCCACTTGCCACCCTTCAGCTGGATGACCTTCGTGCACTCGGCGCCGAGGCCTGGCCCGACGTGCTGCTTGGCGTGCAGGCCGTTGCCGGTCCAGTCCTTGACCCCCTTGACCGTGGAGATCAGCGTCTTGCGATCGAGCTTGCCACCGAGGGCGAGCGAGGCCTCCACGAAGAGACGCGTGGCCGACCACGCGTAGAGGCCATACATGTTGGGTGAGGCGCCCGGCTTCACCTGCTGCAGCCAGGAGAGATAGAGCTGCATCTCCTTGTTGCCGGAGTTCTCGAAGAGATCGTTCGACATGAAGACGAAGCTTCCGTCGCCGTCGCCACCTGCCTGGTCGACGTACCTCTTGTCATAGATCGTGGCGTCCTGGAGGTAGATGTCGGGGTTGAACTGCTGCTGCTTCATAGCCTGCTGCAGCTTGACGGTGTTCTGGTAAGGCCCTTGGTACATCACGAACTTGATGCCCTTGCTCTTCATCTGCTGCACGTAGGGCGCGAAGTTGAACTCGGCGACGTCGATGCCCTGCTTGTAGTCGACCTTGAAGCCGGCCCGCTCCCAGCCGGCCGCGATCGACTGCGCGTTGACCGGGGCAGCGCCGGCGTTGATCCAGAGCACCGCGGTGTGCTGGGTGGCGTCCTTGTACTTCGACAGGAACCACTTGGCGTAGGAGTCAGGGATCTTGCTGGTGTTCACCGGTTGGGTGGCGAAGCAGGTGGCGCATTTCTGGCGCTCGGGATTGACGCTGGTGGAACGGATGTCGGGCAACCCGCAGCTCTGGGCCGCATTGGCGCCGCCGGAGTCGAAGGCCGACATGGAGCCGACGGCGGCAAAGGCCTTGTCACACGCCTCCAGGTAGGCCTTCTGGTCAGCACCGGCGTCGGCGCGCGAGTCGAGCGCCAGCATGTCGAGCTTTCGACCGCAGATGTCACTCTGCGAATTGAAGTAGGAGAGGTAGGCGCGCGCGCCCAGCTGGGCCGACTCGAAGATGCCCGGCACGGGACCCGACAGGTCGGACACGTTGGCCAGGGTGATCTTGGAGTCGGTGATTCCGGTCTGGTTCTTGAACCCGTTGCAGCTGCCGACCGGCCCGTCGCCGGTGGAGGAGTTCTCCCCTTGTCGGGCGAGTTGGAGGTGTTGGTGGTGCCGGGCGCGTCGTTGCTGCTCCCGGTGTCCCCCGAGTCGCCGGTGTCCCCCGAGTCACCGGTGTCGCCGGTGTCACCCGGGTCCCCCGAGTCGGCGGCGTCGCCCGAGTCCCCGGTGTCTGCGGTGTCGCCGTAGTCGTCGCTGCCCGGATCACCCGAGTTGCCAGAGTTGCGGTCGGTCGTGCCGTTGACCTTGGCCACCGTGTCCGGGTCGAGTTGGGAGCCGCAGGCGGCCACGGTGAGGGCCAGAGTCGCAGCCAGCACCACCGCGCCGAGACGGGCACGGCTGGTACGTCGCACGGGGTGTGACGACATGGGGCATGTCCTCGCAGGTCGGAGTCAGGACATGAGTATCAACGAGGGGTCTATGGATAAGTTACTGAAAAATGTGACGGGGGCCACGCCGATCCGAAGAGTCGGCGCAGCCCCCGTCACGGGAGTCGACGATGGGCTCTCAGCGCCGCGCCGCCTCCATGAACTCACGCACCCGAGGAGTGAGTTCCATCAGCTCGAGCAGGAGGCCGCTGTCCGTCTGGAAGTAGGCGTAGCGGGGACTGGTCTCGGTGACGAGTTGGACAAGCTCCGCCCGGTCCCCGACAGCAGCCATGCCTTCGTCGAGATCGTCGTACCAGTGGGCGACGTGGTGCACTCCGAAACGCTTCGCATCGCGGAATTCGTGCCACACGCTCGCGCCGGGACCGACCGCCTCGATGAGCTCGATCTGCAGGTCGCCGGAGTAGCCGATCGCGACCTTGATGGACCCGCTCGACGGACCACCCCGATAGCGGCCGCCCGGCTCCACCTCGGACCTCATCCACTTCCTCACGCCGGTGAGCTCGTGGTCGGCACAGGCCGCCTCGATGTCCTCGACGAGATAGCCGACCTGGCGCACCGCCTGTGCATTCGTCTTGTCGGTCATGACTGCTCCTAGTGCCGTTGCGCCTTGGAGATCGTCTCCTCGACGAGCGAGTTCAAGCGGGCGCCCACCGGCCAGCCCGCGTAGTGGCACAAGAAGATCACGATCTCCCGCAAGGCATCGGCATCGATTTCACCCGCGGCGTACGCGGCCGGCACCTGGATGGTCAGCACGTCGTGCGCGCCCTGCCCCGCCAGCAGACCGATCAGCAGCAGCCGACGATCACGGTCGCTGAGTCCCGGACGCCTCCAGATGTCGGCGAAGAGATGGTCGGCGGTGTAGCCGAAGAAGTCGCCCTCACCGTCGGACATGGTGAAGCCATAGACCTGTTCCATCTTCTCCAGGCCGACTCGGCGGGTCTCGGGCAGGTCGGCGAAGCGCTCGTCAGTCATCCTTCTTCTCCTTCAGGTCGGGAGGCCAAGGCCCGGGCCCAGGCGATCGAGGGCGAGCCGAGCCAGAGGAGTCTCGACCCCCAGCTGGTCGGCCAGCTCCAGTGCGAAGCCGAGGTCCTTCTCCCCCAGCACTCGCACGTGGTCGAAGACATCCATCCAGAAGTCACCTTCCGGAATCGGTGCCGCGGTGTCGCGGTGCATGATCGCGCCGGGACCGCCGGTGATGGCGTCCGTGTGGCGTACGACGTCCCCCAGCGCGACCAGGTCGAGCCCGGCGGCCTCGGCCAACCGCTGGGCCTCCGTGGCGGCGGTGAAGGCGGCGAAGTGCATCAGGTTGCGGCACAGCTTGAACGCGGTGCCGGTGCCGATCGCCCCGGCGTGAACCAGCTTGGCCCCCATCGCGGCGAGTGCGGGCTCGGCGATCGCGTAGGCCTCGTCCGAGCCGCCGACCATGATCGCCAGGCTGCCGTCTGCCGCTCCCATCGCACCGCCGGAGACCGGGGCGTCGAGGACCGCCACACCGTGCGGGGCGGCCAACTCGACGAGTTCGGCGGGGGTCGGCGGGGCGACGGTGGAGTGCACGACGACCACCCGTACGGCGCCATCCGCAGCAAGCACCTCCGCCAGCACCGAACGCACCTGGTCGTCGTCGCGCACCATCACCGCGACCACGTCGACGCCGGCGGCCAACGCGGCCACCGAGTCCGTGGCGCGGGCACCGGCCGCGACAAGCTCGGCAACCGGCTCCGGCGTGACGTCGAAGACGGAGAGCTCGATCCCGTCGGCAGCTGCCAGCCGCAACGCCATCGGCTTGCCGATGTTGCCCAGGCCGACGAAGCCGACCCGGAGCACCGCGGATCCCGTCACGAGCGGAACACCTGACCGCCGTCGACCGCGAGGATCTGGCCGGTGACCCAGCTGGCGTCGTCCGAGAGCAGGTAGAGGCAGGCACCCACCATGTCCTCGGGCTGCCCCATCCGCTTGATCGCGAGGCTGCTGCGCACGATGTCCTTGGCGGCGTCACCCGCCTGCACGCGGGTTGCGGCGGTGTCGGTGGGCCCGGGCGCGATCGCATTGACCCGGATCTTCATGCCACCCAGCTCATGCGCCAGCTGTTGGGTGAGGCCGTTGATGCCGACCTTGGCCAGACCGTAGAAGCCGGAATAGAGCCACGCCGCCGTCGACGACTGGTTGACGATCGCGCCACCACCGCGGGCCTGCATGTGACCGAAGACCGCACGGGTCACCACCAGGGCACCGTCCATGTTGACGCTCATGAACTTGCGGTAGTAGTCCCAGTCGACGGTGACCAGGAGGTCGAACTGCATGTCGCCGTAGATCGCGGCGTTGTTGACCAGCAGGTCGATGCCGCCGAACGTCGCCACCGCGGACTCGGCCATCGCTGCGGCTGATTCGGGGTCGCTCACGTCGGTGCGCGCGAAGATCGCCCGGCCACCGTCGGCCTCGATCGCCTTGACGACCTGGCGGCCACTCTCCTCGTTGAGGTCGGCGACCACTACGGCCGCACCCTCTGCGGCCAGTGCCTTGGCATAGACCTCGCCGATGCCCTGCGCCGCCCCGGTCACGATGGCGACCTTGCCTTCGAACCTCATCCGTTGTCCTTCCTCGGTTTCACTGTCGTCCCACCTGGCCCCGACCCGCCGACCGCGCGCGAGCGCGGTCTCAGGCCGGCTCCGCCACCGTCTTGGTCTCGAGGTACTCCTCGAACCCGGCCACGCCCATCTCCCGGCCGATGCCGGAATGCTTGTAGCCACCGAAGGGAGCATCGGGGCTGAACCAGACCCCACCGTTGATCGCCATCGTGCCGGTGCGGATCCGTGCCGCGACGGCCTTCGCCCGCTCCACCGACCCGGAGTCGACCGATCCGGACAAGCCATAGGCCGAGTCGTTGGCGATCCGCACCGCATCGTCGTCACCGTCGTGCGGGATCACCACGAGCACCGGGCCGAAGATCTCCTCCTGCGCCAGTCGCGAGGAGTTGTCGAGCCCGGCCACCACGGTCGGCTGCACCCAGAATCCGTCCTGCTCGATGACCGCGCCACCGGTGGCGAAGCGGCCACCCTCAGCCAACGCCAGGTCGAGGTACGCGGCCACCCGGTCGCGCTGGACCTGCGAGATCACCGGACCGCAGATGGCGCCGGGGTCGGCCGGATCCTTGGCGCCGATCGACTCCATCACCGAGGCGGCCGTGGCAACGGCCTCGTCGTACTTCTCGCGTGGCACCACCAATCGCGTGGTGAGGGCGCAGCCCTGTCCGGCGTGGATGCAGGCGGCGAACGCCGTTGCGCCCGCGGCGGCAGAGACATCGGCGTCATCGAGCACGATCGCGGCCGACTTGCCCCCGAGCTCGAGGAACACCTTCTTGAGCGTCATGGCGGCGGCGGCCATGATCGCCTTGCCGGTGGCGGTGGAGCCGGTGAAGGAGACCATGTCGATGCGCGGGTCGGTGGCGAGCACCGAGGCCACCTCGTTACTGCGCGGCGTCACGACGTTGAGGACCCCGGCGGGGATGTCCGTGTGCTCGGCCACCAGGCGGCCGAGCTCGGCCGCCACCCACGGAGTGTCCGGGGCCGGTTTGAGCACCACCGTGCAGCCGGCCGCCAGGGCGGGACCGATCTTCGCGAGGTTGATCTGCGTGGGAACGTTCCACGGCGTGATCGCAGCGACCACCCCCACCGGCTCCCGGTGCACCGTGCGCCGGGTCGCGATGCCCATCGGCTTCGCCTCGCCGAGGTCCGTGCTGAACTCGTAGGACTCGAGCAGGTCGGTGACCCAGCGAAGACCGTCGACCGGCACGTCGAATCCGGCGGCGCCCATCATGAAGGTCGGCATCCCGACCTCGACGGTGGTGAGCGCCTTGAACGCCTCGGCATCCTCGACCAGCGCCTGGTGCAGCTGTCGCAGGCACCGCAGCCGCAGTTCCTTGTCGGTGGCCCAGTCGCTCTCGTCGAACGCGCGGCGAGCGGCAGCGATCGCGGTCTCGAGGTCGTCGGCGGTGGCGTCGGGAGCGACTCCGATCTGCTGCCCGGTCGCCGGGTTCCAGATCGGGTACGTCGCCCCGTCGCTCGCCGCCGTCAGCTTGCCGTCGAGCAGGAGTTGGGCGGGAGGGGAAGGGCGCTCATCGGGGGTCTCGACAGGCTCGACCACCGGGGAGGGCTCGACCACCGGGGAGGGCTCGACCACCGGGGCGCCCGACTGCGTGATGAAGTCCCCGCGTTCGACAGGTTCCGGCCAGACGGGAGCCGGCAGGTCGGCGTACTTGTAGTGGCCGGGCTGCGAGGGGCCGTGCACCGACATCCGGTCGAGCAGACCCTGGGGCGCCTTGCCGGAGGAGGCGAGCGCGAGGAAGGTGTGCGCCGTCGAACCGAGGTCGAACCAGTCACGCTGCCAGGTGAACTTCACCTGGCCGGCGTCCGGGCCATGGTCGATGCGCCCCACGCCGAACCAGCTGCCCCCGATGCCGAGGATCTCGAACTCCTTGCCGGTGGCGTCGTCGGTGATCCCCGACCGCTGCTTCCAGAACCCGACGACCATCGCGTTGACGTCGTCGATCATCGTGGCCTGGTAGTCGTAGTGCCACCCCTCGAGGCCGGCCATCTCCTGACCGATCGCGAGGTCTCGGATCTGCTCGCGCCCGATTGCCATGAAGTGCTCATCGGGGGTGTACATCCACCCGTAGGTGGCGTCCTCCGCGTAGTGGTCGGCCATGATCTTCCAGTCGCCGATCCGCTCGGCCTCCCGGTTGACCGCCAACCAGGATTCCCAGAACTCCTCGATCTCTGCCCTGCTGAGGTTGCCCATGTTCGTCTCCAAGTTCTCGCGAAGTAGCAGTTGTGGTGCGTCGAAGTAGCAGTTGTGGTGCGTCGAGATGCCAGAAGTTGCGTCAGTCCCGCAGCGTGAGCGCCATCGCCGGGCAGTACTTGACCGCCGCAGCGACCGCGTCACGCAGTGAGTCGTCGGGATGGGCGTCGAGGAGCACGACGACGTCCTCGTCCGCGTCGAAGCCGAAGACAGTCGCCGCCTCGCCCTGGCACATCTGGTGGCCCTGGCAGAGGTCGACGTCGGCCTCGACCTTCATCGGACCCGCCGGCGGTAGCGGACCGTGCACGGCTTCTCCAGCTGGATCACCATCTTCGAGGTGTCGTCGCGGTAGGACTCGGACGGCTGGGCCATCTCGAAGGTGTAGTCACGCAGCACGACGGAGAAGATCGCCTTGAGCTGCATCATCGCGAAGGCGTTGCCCACGCAACGATGCTTGCCGGCACCGAACGGGATCCACGTCCACCGGTTCTGCAGGTCCTCCTGATGCGGGTCGATGTAGCGCCCGGGGTCGAAACGTTCCGGATCCGGGAAGTCCTCGGCGATCCGGTTCGAGACCCGTGGCGTTGCACCGACCATGGTCCCCGCCGGCACCGTGAACCCTCCGAACTCGATGTCCTCCTTGGCCACCCGCAACAACAACACCAGCGGTGGGTGCAGTCGCAGCGTCTCCTTGAGCGTCGCCTCGAGTTGTGGGATCGAGCGCAGCGCCTGGAAGGAGACCTCGGACCCGTCGGCATAGAGCTCGTCGAGCTCGTCGACCACGGCCGACATCACCGACGGGTTGCGGAGCAGCTCGATCAACGTCCACGCCGCGGTGCCCGAGGAGGTGTGGTGGCCGGCGAACATCATCGAGATGAAGATGCCCGTGATGACGTCGGCCGTGTAGTAGTCGGACCCGTCGGGATTCTTCAGCGAGATCAGTACGTCGAGCAGGTCGCGGTCCTCGCGCGCCACCGTGCCCCGCGCCAACCGCTTGTCGATGATCGCCTGCACCAATGCGACCAGCCGCTCGCGAGCCGCGTCGCGGATCCGGAAGGACTCGATGTCGGCGTAGGGATCGACGTACGCCAACGCGTCGGTGCCCCGCTCGAGGTCGTGGTAGTGCTCGGCGAAGGAGGCATCGAGCTCCTCGCGGAAGGGCTTGCCGATCAGGCACGCCGAAGTGGTGTAGATCGTCAGCTCGGCGAAGAAGTCGAGCAGGTCGATCTCACCCTCGTCGCCCCACCCCGCGACCATCCGATTGATCTCGGCCTCGATGGTGCTGGCATGGCCGCGCATCATGTCGCCGCGCAGCGCCTGGTTCTTGAGCATCTCCTGGCGCTGCTCGGGAGTGGCGTCGAAGACCACCCCCTTGCCGAAGATCGGTGTCATGAAGGGGTAGGCCTCACCCTGGTCGAGCAGCGAGTCCGGCGCCCGGAAGAAGGCCTCGTTCGCCTCGGCTCCGCTCACCAGCACGACGTCCTTGTCGGCGAGCCGGAAGCGGCCGACATCGCCACATTCGTCGCGGACCCGGTGGAGCAGCCCGATGGGGTCGTGGCGCAGGTCTTCGAGATGGCCGTGCTCGTGGCCGGGGAACTCCGAGGAAACCTCGGGGATCGCGGTCAGGTCGGGAGTGGCGGACAGGGTCATGACTCCTCCAGGGAGATCTCGGGCTGCACCTCGACCAGCGGCAACATCGAGCCGCGGGGCATGCGCACCATGGTGGCGATGACGTCGGCGACGACGTCGGGCTTCATGAAGTGACCGCTGCGGGTGAAGCCGAGCTTGCTCCAGCCCTCCAGCACCATCGTGGTGTCGTCCGCGTTCCAGTCCATGCCCATGCCGGTCATGGTCGGGCCCGGCCGCACCACCCCGACGCGTACGCCGGTCCCCTCCGTCTCCAGGCGCAGCGATCGGGCGAAGCCCTCGATCCCCCACTTCGTCGTGGCGTAGGAGGACATCAACGGGCGCACCTGGTCGGCGCAGTCCGAGGAGACGAGGACGACGTCACCGCGCCGCCGCTCGACCATGCCGGGCACGAGTGCCCGCACCAAGCGGTGCACGCCGACCACGTTGACGTCGACCTCGCGGGCGAACTGCTCGGAGTCGGTCTCGACCAGCTTCCCCGGCTGGAGTACGGCGGCACTGCAGACGAGCGCTTCGACGTCACCCAGGTCGGCACTCACCGCAGCAGTGAACTCGGCCACGGAGTCGGTGGACGCGGTGTCGAGCGGGTACGCGACCGCCGTACCACCGTTGGCATTGACCTTCGCGGCCAGCTCCGCGCAGGCCTCGATGCGCCGGGCTCCGAGGGCAACCGGGTGGCCGAGTGCCGCCAGGGCGAGCGCCGTGGCGGCGCCGATGCCGGAGGAGGCCCCGGCCACCACGACGGGGCGGCGATCGGGATGGGCTGGGAAGTGGCTCATGCGAGGGCCTTCTGTCGGAGCTCGACGCGCATCGGAACGGAAGCGAAGCCGCGCACGTTGGTGGAGTGGACCCGCACGCACTGCTCGTGTTCGACCTCGAGGTGGCGCACCCTGCGGACGAGCTCGCGGAGCACGATGCGAGCCTCGAGCCGCGCCAGGTTGGCCCCCAGGCAGTAGTGGCGACCGCCACCGAAGCTGACCAGTTGGGTGAGCTCGTCCTTGTCGCGGTGGATGTCGTAGACCGCCGGCTCGGTGAAGACGCGCTCGTCGCGGTTGGCGGAGCCGAGCACGATCATCACCTTGCTGCCGGCCGGGGCGACGACGTCCCCGAGGCGGTAGTCCTGCAGCAGGTGGCGAGCCACCATCTGGCTGGAGGTGTCGTGACGGAGCGTCTCCTCGATCCAGACGTTGACGAGGTCGGCGCCGGGTTCGAAGACCTGCGCGAACTGGTCGGGGCGCTGGGTGAGGTGGAAGACGGCGTTGCCGAGCAACTTCGTGGTGGTCTCGTTGCCGGCCACCACCATGAGGAAGAGGAAGGCGATGATCTCGTCGTCGTCGAGCTTGTCGCCGTCGATCTCCGCCTGGCAGAGCGCTGAGGTGAGGTCATCGGTCGGCCTCACCCGGCGCTCGGTGACCATCTCGGCGTAGTAGGCGACCAGGTGCAGGGATGCCTCCATGCCTGCGACCGGCACGTCGAGCACACCCTCCTCGCGGTGGACGACGAGGTCGGCCAGCCGCCGGATCTCGTCACGGTCGGCCTCCGGGACGCCCATCATCTCGGAGATGACGTCCATCGGCAGGCGCCCGGCGACGTCGGTGATCCAGTCGAGCTCGCCGTCGAGCGATCGGTCGAGGTAGTGGTGGGTGAGCTGCTCGATGCGCGGGGTCAACTCCTGCACCCGGCGCGGGGTGAAGCCGCGCGAGACCAGCTTGCGCAGTCGAGTCTGGCGCGGGGCGTCCATCGCCAGGAACGACATCACCTTGTAGGCGTCCGGCCGCCACGCGCTGACGTCGAGGGAGACCCCCATCGCGTTGGAGAAGCGGGTGTCGTCACGCAGCGCAGCGCTCACGTCGGCGTGCCGGGTGATCGCCCACAGGTCGTGGGCGGGGTTGTGGTGGAGTGGCTCGTGCTCGCGCAGCCGTGCGTAGACGGGGTAGGGGTCCGCTTGGAACGCGTAGTCGTAGGGGTCGAGCACCAGATCGGTCATGAGGCTTCCTTGAGGATCACTGCGGTCACCGCATCGAGCCGGTCCCGGAACTCGGGGTAGGTCATGAGGCCCATGCCGACCTGGAGCAACGCTCCCGAGAAGGCCAGCAGCAGGGCGTCCAGAACGTCGGGCTCGTTGGCGTCGCCGAGCGCCGCGGCGAACCGGCGGGCGAACTCGGCACCGATCCTCAGGCGCAGCCGCTCCACCTCGGGGTCGTCACCGAGCAGCGCCGGCGTCACCGCGGCAGTGATCTGCGGGGCGTCGTGCAGCAGCGCCGCGAAGTGGTGCACGACCGCGCGGACCCGCTCGTACGCCGTACCCTGCGTCGGCTCGGGGGCCGGGTTGTCGGTGAGCAACCGCGCGAAGAGCTCCGCGAAGAGGTGGTTGCGCGAGGCAAGGTAGGTGTAGGCGGTGGCCGGTGACACCCCGGCTCGCTGGGCAACGGTGCGCACCGTGAGTGCCTCCCGCCCGACGGCACGGAGCTCGGCCTCACCGGCGGCGAGGAGCCGCTCGTAGGTCTCGGCCTGACGAAGGTTCAACCCTTGCCGCGGCCCACCGGACACTTGACTGGACATGTGTCCAGTCTGACCATGACCCAGGTCACAAAGCAAGGGCTTCGCCCAAATTCGTCGCGCCCGGTACCCCGGCCGACACGCGCGGTCGTCCCTAACAGATTTGTAGTTTCTCGGCGGGAACTACAAATCTGTTAGGGACGACCCGGATTTCGACGCTCGTTCGGGGCTATTTCTTCACCTTCACCGCTTTCGAGGTCGCCTTCGCTTGCTTGAACCCCGGGCGTTTGACCGTCACTTGCACGGAGAGCTTCCTGCCGCGATCGGCCTTGGCGACCTTGTAGGCCTTCTTCGCCCCCTTGGCGCCCTTGATCGCCTTGCCGTTGCGCAGCCAGCGGAACGTCACCTTCGTCGGCGCCTTCGACCACGTGCCCGCAGTCGCCTTGAGGGTCTTGCCTGCCTTGGCCTTGCCCTTGACGGCGGGCTTCTTCTTCAACTTCAGGGCCTTGGTGCTGGCACCGGGCTTGCCCGGGTCGTAGGTGGCCTTCGACCAGTCCGGGTCGGTGCCGCCCGCGATGATCTTCTTGAACGTCGTGGCGGAGCCGCAGGCACCGAACTTGTCGATCTTGTGGATGCTCCCGTACTGCTCGTAGACCACTTCGTCGTTGCTCGGCCCGAAGCTCGGGCGCTCGAAGTCGCTGAGATACGGCTCGGGAGTCTCTTCCTCCTCGTTGGCAGAGCACGCATAGACGGGAGGAGCTGGAACGCTGGTGCGCGGGTTCCCGGTCACCGAAGCGAGCGTGATGATGCCAGCCCCTGTGCCAGGAACGTCAGGCGCTGCCCGTTGGGCGAGAGCATCGGGTCGCTGAGGTCGACGTACGTCCAGTCGTCGAGCTCGAAGATGTCGTCGGCGTCGAACCACGTGCTCGGCGCGGCGTCGCTTCCCCAGTCGTGGATCTTCACCGGCCCGGAGTTCGTGAAGAGGAGGCGCGAATTCGTCAGCCACGACGGGTCGGAGCCGATGACGAGTCCGCCGGCCAGGTCGTCGGAACCGTCGCGGATGTTGCTCAACCCGGTCAGCGCCTCGATCGTCCACGACGTGGAGCCGGAGTACTGGACGGTCCGGAGCTGGGAGTAGGCCACGCGCTTCCCGTCGGGCGAGATGGCCGGCTCCATGATGGGCGTGAGCCGGATCGTCGTACCCCGCCTTCGACGAAGAGGTTCCCGGGCGACATCGTGTTCAACACCTTGCCGGACTGGTTGATCACTCGGATCCTGTTGCCCTTCATCACCGCGATCCGCCCGTTGTCGGACATGCTCGGCTCCGCATAGGGGCTTGCCTTGGTGCCATCGGTGGTGATCCTCGTCTGCCCGGAGCCGTCCCCGCGGGCCACCCAGACGTTGTCGCCCTTGATGAACACGATGGTGCCGCCGGACGTCGCCGCCTGCGCCGAGCCCGCCGCGCCGCCCACCACACTTGCGGGGACCACCGTCCCCACGGCAGCCACCAGGGCCATCGCCGTCACCGCTGCCATCCGTCTGATCCGCATCTGGTGTCCTCTCGAGGTCGAGCCTCCGATCCTGACCTGTCGCACGTCCGGCTCGCGTCGTCCACGCGGTGACACCTCGGTCATCCCTTGGTCGTACGGCGGCCCGATGGAACCTGCAGCGAGAAATGGCCCGGACTCTGGTTGGGTGACGACATGGCCGTCTTCGTCACCCGCTTCGACTTCCGACTCCCCAACGCGTCGCCCGAGCAGCGTCAGGCACTCTTCGCCCGCGCCGTGCAGCAGGCGGCGTACGTCGACCAACACGGTCAGGACGCGATCGTGCTGTCCGAGCACCACGCGTCGGCAGACGGGTACCTTCCCAGTCCGCTGATCGTGGCGAGCGCCTTCGCCGCCGTGACCGAGCGGATCGGCATCTCCATCGCCGCCATCTTGGGCAACCTCTACGACCCGGTGCGCCTGGCCGAGGACATCGCGGTGCTCGACCACGTCAGCAAGGGTCGCGTCGGCTACACGTTCGGGCTCGGCTACCGCCCCCTGGAGTACGCCCTGCTCGAACGTGACTGGGCCAGCCGCGGCACCGACATGGAGGCCAGGCTGGAGCTGCTCCTCGCTGCCTTGCACGGCGAGGAGGTCGAGCGCGGCGGCGTGAAGCAGCGGGTCACCCCGACTCCGTTCAGCCAGCCGCACCCCAACTTCTTCTACGGCGGCGGCTCGCTGGTCGCGGCCCGCCGCGCCGCCCGCCTCGGCCTGGGGTTTGCCCCGCAGACCGCATCCCCCGAGCTGCGTGCTGCCTACGAGCAGGGCTGCCGCGACGCCGGGCGCGAGCCTGGCTTCGTGCTCGCTCCCCCGAAGCAGGGTCCTGCCACGATCTTCTGCGCCGAAGACCCCGACGCATTCTGGGACCAGCACGGCATCCACCTGCTCCATGACGCGCAGGCCTACCAGGCGTGGCGCGACGAGGGCGGCCGCGACCCGAAGTCCGCGAGCCACGTCGCCGATGCGTCCACGACCGTCGAGGCGATGCGGGCCGCCGGCGTCTACGCGGTGTTCTCCCCGACGAGCTCATCGACAAGTTGAAGGCGCGTGAGATCAAGGTCGTCACCAGTCACCCGGCCTGCGGCGGCATGCCGGAGGAGCCCTCGTGGCAGCACCTGCGGTTGATCAGCGAGCGCGTGATTCCCGCCGTCCGCCCCTGACCCGCGCGAACCCTCACTCGGAACGCGCGAACCCTCACTCGGAACGCGCGAACCCTCACTCGTAACGCGCGAACCCTCACTCGGAACGCGCGAACCCTCACTCGGAGACGCACGCGGGCGCCGACACCGCCCGCCCGATGGGACTCAACCGCCACCAACGACTCGTGGCTCGTAGTGTGCGAGCGATCGCAACGAAGGGAAGAGCCGAATGAGCAACGAGCAGGTCTTCGACGTAGTCGTGGTGGGTTCCGGAGGCGGCGCCCTGACGGCGGCGCACCTGGCCACCAAGCACGGACTCTCCACCGTGGTCGTCGAGCGCACCGACAAGGTCGGCGGCACCTCCGCCTACTCCGGCGGCGCGTGCTGGTTGCCCGGCACCCAAGTGCAGCAGCGGGCCGGTCTCGCCGAATCCACGGCGTCCGCGCGCGAGTACCTCGGCGCCCTGCTCGACGACCCCAGCCAGGACAAGGTCGAGGCATTCCTGACCCACGCTCCGGAGCTCGTCGCCGAACTGGAGTCGGACGAGCTCATGGAGTTCGAGTTCATCTCCTTCCCGGAGTACTACGAGCGCCCCGGCCGCTCCCCGGCGGCCGTTCGATCACGCCCCTCGGCATCAAGCGCGACGAGCTCCCCGAGCAGGTCGACGCACTGCTGCGCCCGCCGGTCGAGAAGGACCGCGTGGGTGAGGGCGGGCGCCGTACGCTCACGGGTGGCCAGTCCCTCGTCGGCCGGCTCCTCGCGATGTTCGTGCGTGACGGAGGCACCGTGCTGACCGGTCACACGATGACCGAGCTCGTCACCGACGGCGACCGGGTGACCGGCATCGTCGCCCAGACGGCGGACGGCCCGGTCACGATCACCGCCCGCAAGGGCGTCATCCTCGCCAGCGGCGGCTACGAGGGCGACCAGGCCCGTCGGACGGCGCGCGGGGTGCCGGGTTCGGCCGACTGGACGATGGCGCCGGTGGGCACCAACAAGGGTGAGCCGGTCGACGCCGCTGCCGCGGTCGGAGCCGCGACCGCGCTGCTCGACGAGGGTTGGTACTGCCCCGGCCTGGCCCAGCCCGACGGCTGGGGCACCTTCACGCTCGGTTTCCGCTCGGGCCTGATGGTCGACCAGACCGGCAAGCGCTACGCCAACGAGAACCTTCCCTACGACCGGTTCGGCCGCGAGATGGCGAAGGCACCCGAGCGGATCCCCTCGTGGTACCTCTTCGACAACTCCGAGGGCGGTCAGCTTCCTGCCATCGCGATCCCGCAGGGCGACGCTGCGGCGCATCTCGCTGCGGGCACGTGGGTCCAGGCCGACACCGTCGAGGAGCTGGCCGAGAAGATCGGCATCCCGGCAATCGTCGAGACCGTCGACCGTTTCAACGGCTTCGCCGAGAGCGGCGTCGACGAGGACTTCGGTCGCGGCGTCGACGAGTTCGACACCCACTTCGTCTACACCGACAACGGCAAGAACAAGGCGCTCTCCCCACTGGCCAACGGCCCGTTCTTCGCAGCGAAGTTCGTGCTCTCCGACCTCGGCACCAAGGGCGGCGTCGTGACCGACGCAGCCTCGCGGGCGCTTCGCGAGGACGGCTCGGTCATCCCCGGCCTCTATGCCACGTCCAATGCGACCGCCTCGGTCTTCGGCGCCTACTACCCGGCTCCGGGCGCCCCGCTCGGCTCCGCGATGGTCTTCGGCTCCCTCGCGGTGCGCGACCTGCTGGCCTGACCCCTCCGGCCGCTCAGCGCCGTACGTTGAGGTCACCTGATGACCTCGGCGTACGGCGCTGACGTGTTTCTCGGGGTCAGCCGACCACGCGCCGCGCGAGGTCGCACCAGGCGTCGGCGATCCGCTCGACGCCGAACCCGGAGCCGACCTGATGGCGTACCACGGAGATGTCGAGCGGCGCCAGGAGTGAAGTGGCGAGCAAGGGCAGGTCACCGTCGACCCCGCACTCGGCCAACAGGTGGCGCACGTGCATGACGGCGAAGAGTCGTGCCGGATGGGAGTGGCCATCGGGACCGCTGGCGGCCTCGATGAGGTCAGCATGGGCCAGGTTGAGCTCGAGGCGGGAGCGTCCGAAGGCGACGAGCCGGTCGTACGCCGACGCGCCCGGTCCGAGCGGCGGCTCGCCGGCGATCACCGCAGCCTGCCAGGCGGTCTCCGACTCGTTGAGCACGGCCGCCATCAGGCCCGGCCGGCTGCCGAACCTTCGGAAGACCGTGCCCTTGCCGACACCGGCCGCCTCTGCGACCGACTCCATCGTCACCGAGGCGGCACCCTCCTGCGCGACCAGGCACACGGCTGCCTGCAGCACCGCGTCGCGGTTGCGTGCGGCGTCACTGCGGGGCAGCGGCGGGTCGTCGAGGAGCGGGAGCAGTGGATGCTCAGGAGTCGGCATGGCACTGCCAGCCTAGTGGCGAAGGGCTCGACGTGGTGCAGGTCACGGGAATGAAACCGGACTCCGGTCCGTTTAGCACCCGGAAACCAGTTGAACACCCAAGAGGAGCTTCTCCATGTCGGCCATCCGTATCGCCACCCTCGTCGGCAGCCTCCGCGCCGACTCGGTGAACCGCAAGCTCGCCGAGGCCCTGCGTGACAGCGCTCCCCAGGGGGTCAGCATCGAGATCGTCGAGGGCCTGGCGGAAGTGCCCTTCTACAACGAGGACCTCGACGCCGGCAGCGCCCCCGAGGCCGCCAGCCTGCTCCGCAAGCAGGTCGCCGAGGCAGACCGTGTCCTGGTCGTCACCCCCGAATACAACGGCACCATGCCCGCCGTGCTCAACAACGCCATCGACTGGCTCTCCCGTCCCTACGGCGCCGGTGCCCTCGTGGGCAAGCCGCTCGCGGTCATCGGCACCACCCCCACGCCGTACGGCGGCAAGTGGGCCCACGAGGAGACCGTGCGCTCCGCTGGGATCGCTGGGGCGAAGGTGCTCGCCGACCAGGTCGTCTCCCAGCCCGGCATCGAGGTCGACCCGTTGACCGACGCCGAGGTGCAGGCCAAGCTCGCCGACGTCCTCAAGTCGCTGGTGGACTTCGCCGACGAGGCCTGACCTCTCCTCCCGGGACCCCGAAAGGGGGATCGTCCCTAACAGATTTGTAGTTTCTGGCCGGAAACTACAAATCTGTTAGGGACGATCCCCTTCCTTCACGTTCGGAGGTCAACGGGCAAGGGCGTCGGCGATGGGGACGTCGCCGTTGTTGAACTCGATGAACCGGCCGATCGTGGTGGGGTCGGCGAGCACGTGGGCGGCGACGGCGGCGACGTCGGCCCGGGCGACCTGGCTCTTCCCGGAGACGGCAGGCGCGACCTCGATCAGTCCGGTGGGCGGGTCGAGGGTGAGGCCGCTCGGCCCGAGGATCGTCCAGTCGAGGCTGCTGGCGCGCAGGTGCTCGTCAGCAGCCGCCTTCGCCTCGGCGTAGGCGAAGAACGGCTCGGACTCCGGTACGCCGTGGTCGGGGCCGGCACCGAAGTAGGAGACCATCACGAAACGCTTCGCCCCGGCGATCTCCGCCGCATCGATGGTGCGGGAGGCCGCGTCGCGGTCGACCGCATAGGTGCGCTCGGGATCGCCCCCACCGGCACCAGCCGACCACACCACGGCGTCGTAGCCGCGGACCAGTTCCGTGAGCCCAGCGGTGTCGAACTGTTCGACATCGGCGATGAGGGCCTCGGCGCCGGTGTCCGCCACCTCGTCGGCATGGTCGGGGTTGCGGATGACGGCCGTGACCTCGTCACCGCGCTCCACCAACATGGGCTCGAGCAGGAGGGCCACCTTGCCGTGGCCACCGATCACAAGAATGCGAGTCATGTCTCCACGCTACTGACCCGGGCCAGCCCGGTCGGCCGGTGCGACGTATGCCGCCGGGGTGGTCCCGCGCCACCTGCGGAAGGCGACGATGAAGCTGGAGGCCTCGGCGTAGCCCAGACGGAGCGCCACGTCCTCCACCGTGAGGAGCCCGGTCTCGAGCAACTGCACGGCGAGCGTCTCACGCACCTCGTCGAGCAGCGCCTGATAGCTGACTCCCTCGGCCGCCAGGCGCCGGCGCAGGCTCCGGTCCCCCAGTCCCAGGGCGGAGGCGACGCCGGCCATGGGCGCGCCCACGCCGAGCTGTTGGGCGATGAGCACCCGCACCTCATGAGCAGTACCGGTACGTTCGCGGCGGCGGGAGACAAGGTCGGCACACATCGACTCCGTCAGGGCATGCCCCGTGCCTCCCCCAGTAGTCGCGTGTCGAGCAGCGCGGCGTCGAAGGCGAGGCTGTTGTCCGTCGCACCGAAGACAGGATCGACCCCGAGCACCGCGCGATGCCGACCGACCGAGACCGGCTCGGCCCCACGAAAGGTGACGCGGCCGGGAGCGAAGCCGACAGGATGGAGCTGGTCGAGCACCTTCCACACCGCCGTCAGGTCACGCTCGACGAGAAAGCGAGCGACGTCGTCGGGCAACGCGGAGTCGTCGAAGTCGACCACGACCCGTTTCCCCTCGACCCGCGGCGTGGGGATGGCGAAGGTGTGGCTGAGGTCGATGAACCGTAGGGCGAGGTTGGCCGCCTCGGCCAGCGTGCGGCTACTGAGCAGGGCGAAGCCGAGCACTCCGAACGTCTCCGCCCGGTAGCGCGCGCCCACCTCGACACCGAACAGGTCGGGCAGCGCTGCTCGGAGATTGCGCACCACCCGGAGCTCCTGGCGAGCGGTCACCAGCTGCTCCCCGGAGAGCAGGTCGTCTTCGTGCACGCCGGTGCCGACCAGCAGCGCTGGGGCCTCCAGACCGCGCTCGCGACCGTGGCCGACCAGGACCGACAGTCCTGCCGCATCCCGCGGGAAGTCCCACGAAAGGGCAGCAGGGCGGGCGAAGTCGAGGGACATGTCCGCAATTGTGGATCGCGTGGCCGCAGTTGTCTCCCCCACGTCCGCGCTTCGTCCTAGGTTGCCGAGCATGACTGACGCGCACTCCCCCTCCGTGCTGATCATCGGCGCCGGCCTCGGCGGTCTCGGGGTGGCCGCACACCTCGGTCGCGCCGGCCAGCACGACGTGACGGTGCTCGAGCGGGCCGACGCACCTGGGGGCGTGTGGCGCGACAACACCTATCCGGGCGCCGCCTGCGACGTGCCGTCGTCGCTCTACTCGTGGAGCTTCGCCCCCAACCCCGGTTGGGAGCGTCGCTACGGCACGCAGCCCGACATCCTGCGCTACATCGAGCAGCAGGTCGACGCACTCCACCTGCGCGAAAGGATCCACACCGGCCAGCACGTCGTCTCCGCGACCTGGGAGGCGGGCGTCCACCAGTGGCGCGTGGTCACCGCGACCGGCCGCGAGTACGTCGCCGATGTGCTGGTGCCGGCAACCGGTCAACTCTCCGACCCCGTCATCCCTGCACTGCCCGGTGTCGACACCTTCGACGGCCCCACCTTCCACTCCGCCGCGTGGCGGCACGACGTTGACCTCCGGGGCAAGCGGGTGTCGGTGCTCGGCACCGGCGCCTCGGCCGTCCAGTTCGTGCCGGCCATCGTCGACGACGTCGCGAGCATGACCGTCTTCCAGCGTTCGGCGCCCTACGTCGTGCCGAAGCCGGACCGGGCCTACACGCGGGCGCACCACGCGGCGTACCGACGCCTGCCGACGGCTCAGGCCTTCGGGCGAGGCCTCACCTGGCGGCTGTCGGAGTGGCTCAACGCCGCGTTCGAGGGCGGCGGGGTGCTGCCGAGGCTGCTGCGCACCTCCTGGCGGGCGCACCTGCGCGCGACCGTCAAGGACCCGTTGAAGCGGGCCAAGCTGGTGCCCGACCACCCGATCGGGTGCAAGCGGCTGCTCTTCTCCAACGACTGGTATCCCGCGCTCGACCGGGACCACGTCGCCGTCGTGACCGAGGCCGTGGACGCGGTCGAGCCGGGCGGCATCCGCACCGTCGACGGGCAGCTCCACGCAGCCGACGTGATCATCTGGGGCACCGGCTTCTCGGCCACCGACTTCCTCGGTGGCATGGACGTGAGCGGCATCGACCACCTCCCCTGGCGGACGTGTGGCGCAATGGTGCGCACGCGCACCTGGGCATGACCGTGCCCGGCTTTCCCAACCTCTTCTGGATCTACGGCCCCAACACCAACCTCGGCGGCGGCTCGATCGTCTCGATGATGGAGGCGCAGGCCCGGTACGTCGTCGACGCGGTCCGGCACCTCGCCGGCGGCCTGCATCTGGGCGAGCGGATCGCGCTCGACACCCGTCCGGAGGCGGCGGCCGCTTGGGATGCGGAGATGCAGTCGCGCCTGGGGGCGTCGGTGTGGAACGACTGCGCGAGTTGGTATCGCACCGACGCCGGAAGGATCACCACCAACTGGCCGGGAACCGTTGCCGAGTACCAGCAACGAACCTGGCAGTTCGACCCGTCCGTGTTCGTGGAGACCATCGTGGAGCAGGGAGTCCGGGCATGAACCAGCAGGTCAAGCACTACGACGTCATCGTCATCGGCTCCGGCTTCGGCGGCTCGGTCTCTGCGCTGCGGCTGACCGAGAAGGGCTACAAGGTCGGTGTCCTCGAAGCCGGGCGGCGCTTCGACGACCAGGACCTCCCCACGACGTCGTGGCGGGTGCGCGACTACCTCTGGGCGCCGGCACTGGGCTGCAAGGGAATCATGCGGATGACCCTGCTCAAGGACATCCTGGTGCTGTCGGGCGCCGGAGTCGGCGGCGGCTCCCTCGTCTATGCCAACACCCTCTACGAACCGCCGACGGCGTTCTACGAGGACGCGCACTGGGCGCACATCACCGACTGGGCCGAGGAGTTGGCGCCGGCCTACGACCAGGCCAAGCGGATGCTCGGTGCCACCACCTACCCCGAGGTGTCACCCGCCGACGAGGTGATGAAGGCGGTCGCCGACGGACTCGGGGTGGGTGACACCTTCCACCCGACCGAGGTCGGCGTGCTCTTCGGCGAGCGACCAGGCCAGACGGTGGCTGACCCGTTCTTCGGTGGCCAAGGGCCGGCACGCACGACGTGCACCAACTGCGGCGAGTGCATGACCGGTTGCCGTCACGGCGCCAAGAACACGCTGGTGAAGAACTACCTCCACCTGGCCGAGCAGGCCGGCGCCGAGGTGCACCCCCTCACCACCGTCACCGACGTGGTGCCGCGGCGCCTTGGCGGCTACCTGGTGACCACCCGCCGGACGGGCGGACGCAAGCAGACGGTGTTCACCGCAGACCACGTCATCTTCTCCGCGGCGTCCCTGGGCACTCAACGGCTGCTGCACAGGCTCCGTGACCGAGGCAGCCTGCCGCGGATCTCGAGACGCTTGGGTGAGCTGTCGCGCTCCAACTCCGAAGCGGTCCTCGGCGCCCGCTCGCGACGCACCGACGTCGACTTCACCCGCGGGGTGGCGATCACGTCGTCGATCCACCTCGATGAGTCGACCCACGTCGAGCCCTGTCGCTATGGCCACGGCAGCAACGCGCTCAGCCTGCTGATGGCGACCTTGACCGACGTCGAGCCGGGCCGCAATCGACTGCTCACGGGGTTGCGCGCCATGTGGCGCAACCGTCGCGACCTGCTCACGCTCCACGACCCGCGGAGGTGGTCGGAGCAGACCATCCCGTTGCTGGTGATGCAGACCGACGACAACTCCCTGACGACCTACACGAGGCGTCGCCCCTGGGGTCGTCGGATGACGACCAAGCAGGGCATCGGAAAGCCCAACCCGGTGTGGATCCCGGCCGCCCACGACGTGACCCGTCGGGTCGCCGACGAGATCGACGGGATTGCGGGCGGCACCTGGGCAGACCTGGTCAACGTGCCGACAACCGGCCACTTCATCGGGGGATGCCCCATCGGCGAGACACCCGAGGACGGCGTGGTCGACCCCTACCACCGCCTGCACGGCCACCCCGGGCTGCACGTGGTCGACGGATCGGTCGTCGCGGCCAATCTCGGCGTGAACCCTTCCCTGACCATCACCGCCATGGCGGAACGCGCCATGGCCTTCTGGCCCAACAAGGGAGACGAGGATCCGCGTCCACCGCACGGAGCGGCGTACCAACGCCTGAGGCCGGTCGCCCCCGACAGGCCGACGGTGCCGCCCTTGGCACCCGCTGCCTACCGGCTGCCGCTCCACATCGCCACGAAGTAGCGGCCGAGCGCAGAAACGTGACGAGTCGGGCACCGTTAGGATCTTCGCTCGTGACCGAAGAACTTCCCCCGTGTCCCCAGTGCTCCAGTGCCTACAGCTATGAGATGGGCGAGCTGCTGGTCTGCCCCGAGTGCGCCCACGAGTGGTCGCCGAGCGAGGAGGCGGCGGCAGAGGAGGCTGCCCAGGTCCGTGACTCGGTGGGCAATGTGCTGCTGGACGGCGACAACGTGACGATCGTCAAGGACCTCAAGGTCAAGGGCGGCGGCACCATCAAGGTCGGCACCAGGGTGCGCGGCATCCGCCTGGTCGACGGTGTCGGCGACCACGACATCGACGCCAAGGTCGACGGGTTCGGCCCGATGCAGCTCAAGTCCAGCGTGGTCAAGAAGGCCTGACGGCCGCCCTTCGTACGTCGATCACTCGGTTCGCGCATTCCAACTGAAGGCTCGCGCATTCCAACTGAAGGCTCGCGCGTTCCAACTGAAGGTTCGCGCGTTCCGACTGAAGGTTCGCGTCAGGCGGAGAAGGTGGCGGTGGCGCTTCCCAGGCCAGAGATGTGGGCGGTGACGACCTGGCCGGGCGCGACCGGGCGCATCGGGCCGAGGGCGCCGGAGAGCAGCACCTGACCGGCGCGCAGCGGCACCCCGAAGTCGCGCGCATAGCGGGCCAGCCACGACACGGCGTTGAGCGGGTCGCCCAGGCAGGCCGCGCCGTTGCCGGTTGAGACCTCTTCGCCGTCGATGGTCATCGACATCTCGACCTCGACTGGCTCGAAGTCGGCCAAGGTGAGGCGCTGGGTACCCAGCACGTAGAGGCCACTGGAGGCGTTGTCGGCGACGGTGTCACCGAACGAGATGTTCCAGTTCTCGATGCGGGAGTCGACGATCTCGAGCGCGGCAACTGCGTAGTCGATCGCCCCGCGCACCTGGGCGACGTCGAGCTCACCCTCGGCGAGGTCCTCTCCGAGCACGAAGGCGACCTCGGCCTCGACCTTGGGCTGCAGGAGGCGCGACATCGGGACGACCTCGTCCTCGCGGTACTCCATGTCGTCGAGCAACACGCCGAAGTCGGGCTGGTCGACGCCGAGCTGGTCCTGGACCGCCTTGGAGGTGGCACCGATCTTGCGGCCCACGACCTTCGCTCCGGCGCCGACCCGCGCCGCGATGAGCTGCTCCTGCACCTTGTAGGCGGCCGCCACGTCGTTCTCGCCGATGAGGTCGCGCACCGGATCGCATGGGCTGTTGGTCTCGATCGCCCGGAAGAGGCGCTGGGCGGCGGCGTCGATGTTGGCAGGGCTGGCCACGGGCTGCGTCGTCATGGGGTCATCGTCTCCGACCGCCGGTGACCCTGGCAGCCCCGGGGTCCGTTGAACGGAACGCAGCGGACCGCTCAGGCGCGCCGGCGTACGACGGCGACTCCCACCAACGCGGCGCCGAGCACGACGGCGATCCCGCCCACGCCCCACGGTACGGCGTCACTCGAGTCCTGTTCGTCGGCGTCGGTCCCACCGGCAGCAGTCGAGGCTGCCTCGGTGCTGCCGTCGTCGGCAGGTCCTGCCTCGGCGCCTGCGGTGCCTGGGTTGCCAGTGAGGTCGACGACCTCCGCGATGCTCTGCTCGCCGGCCGGACCGGAGCCGCCGCAGAGGTAGGCGCCGTAGCGGCCCTCCTCGGTCGCTGCGAGGAACCACAGCCACTGCTCCTCCGGCCCGGGGAGCGGGTCGATGCCGCAGGAGGCGCCTCCCGACGCGGTGTGCACCTCGATCTCGGCTCCCACGTCCCCCTTGAAGACCTGGTCCACGGCGACGGTGAAGGTCACGTCGGCCGCGCTCGACATGGTGCCGTCCGGACCGGGTCCGGCTTCGTCGACCTCGGTCACCGTCCCGGTGACGATCCGATCGGCCCACCCGACGTAGTCAGCGGTCTCCCCATCACGCACGAGCAGGCGTGCGCGGGCGCGGCAGCGACGAGCACCACCACAGGCACGACCAGGAGACTCCCCAGCAGACCCCACCACGTGCGCCACCGACGACCGATCATCGCGCCACTCCTCACAGCTCGACATTGCGACACCATTGTGACGTGGCGGACGGCACCACGGTTCCCGCCCACCGGGTTCGACCCCACGAAGTGACCGGCGAGTAGATTCCCCACCGTGACCGAGAAGGCCGACACCACCCCTGTCCTCTTCGCCGACGACATCGAGTTGCGCGAACCACGCCGCACCCTGCTGGCCCGCACCAAGCTCGGTGTCGCGCCCGGCGAGGTGGTGGTGGCGATCGGCCGCCCCGGCAGCGGCCACACCGTGGTCTCCCTGGCCCTGGCCGGCCGGATCGTCCCCACCTCGGGGCGGGTGCTGCTGGGCGAGTCACAGGAGCCACGCGAGCTCCAGTCCGCCGTGGTGCTGGTCGACGTCCCGGGGGTCAGCGAACCCGACGACAACATCCCGCTCCACGTGATCGTCGGCGAGGAGCTTGCGATGGCGGGCCGTCCGGCGCGGCGCAGCGCGGTCCGGGAGGTGCTCGCCGAACACGAGATGACGGCCCACGAGGACCTGCCGATCGGCGAGGTGCCCGCGGTGGCCCGGGTCCGCCTCATGGCCGACCTGGCGGCATCACGCCCCGGGGTCGCCCACGTGGTGCTCACCTATCCCGAGCGACACGGCACACAACCCGAGCAGGTGCTCGACATCGCCCGGGGCCTGGCCGAACGAGGGTTCGGGGTGCTGGTGACCGCCAGCCCGGGCTTCCCGGTGCCCGACGACCTACGCATGGTCCACATCGGCCGGGAGGAGACCCGATGACCTCACTGCGCATTGCCTGGACCGAGATGCGACGGATCACCGCCGGCCGGTTGCCGCGGATCGCGGTGCTGGCGCTCGTGCTGGTGCCCTCGCTCTACGCCGGGCTCTACCTCTATGCCAACGACGACCCCTACGCACGGCTCGACCAGGTGCCCGCGGCTCCTGGTGATGGCCGACGACGGAGCCACCGGCACCGACGGCGAGGAGGTGCGGACCGGACGCCAGGTCGCCGACAACCTGCTCGACTCCGGCGACTTCGACTGGCACGAGGTCTCACAGGCCGAGGCCGCAGCCGGCGTGGAGGACGGCGAGTTCGACTTCGCCCTGGTGATCCCCGAGCACTTCTCCCGTTCGCTCTCCAGCGTCGGCACCGCCGAACCCCAACAGGCACGGATCCGGCTGATCACCAACGACGCCAACTCCTACCTCTCCACCACGATCGCCAACACCGTGGTCGACAAGGTGCGCGACGCAGTCGCCAGCGAGGTCTCGGAGGAGGCCAGTCGCACCTTCCTGACAGGGCTCGCCGACGTCCGCAGCGGGCTGCTCGATGGTGCGGACGGCGCCGCGGAGCTCCGCGACGGCCTGGCCACGGCCCGCAAGGGTGCCAAACAGCTCGACACCGGCGCCGGGCAACTGACCGAGGGCGCCACCCAGCTCGACGACGGCGCCGGCCAGCTCGTCGCGGGGCTGCGCACCATGGAGGACGAGGTGGAGCCGCTGCCTGCCTCTGCCCGCAAGCTCGCTGACGGAGCCCAACAGGTCGCGGACGCCGACCAGAGGATCGCCGACATCGGTGACACCGTGAGCGGTGTGGTGAGTGACATCGACCAGCGGTACGCCGACACGCGTGACGACCTCGAGAGCGCGATGGCCGAGCAAGGGCTCACCCCCGCCCAACAGCGTCGGTTGCTGCAGGTCTACGACCGGGTGGGCAAGCCCATCCGCGATGCTGACAAGGCCGCCGGTGAGGTGCAGGGCAAGCTCGACACCCTGGCCGAGGGCGCGCGCGACGTGGCCGACGGGGCCGGCGCGCTCGCGGACGCCGTACCCGCTCTGGTCGACGGGATCACCGATGCTCGCGCAGGCGCCGAACAGCTCGATGCCGGGGCTGCTGAGCTGGCCACCGGCGCCGGTGAGCTCGCCGAGGGCGCGGGAGAGCTGCACACCGGCCTCACCCAGCTCCACGACGGCGCCAAGCAGCTCACCAAGGGGCTCACCGAGGGTGCCGAGCAGATCCCCGCGCTGGATGACGACACGCAACAGGCGATCGCCGACACGATCGGCAACCCTGTCGACGTGCGTTCCACCGCGCAGACCTCTGCCGGGTCGTACGGCGCCGGCCTGGCTCCGTTCTTCCTCGCGCTCGCCACCTGGATCGGCGGCTATGTGCTCTTCCTGCTCGTCCGACCGCTCTCCACCCGTGCACTTGCCGCCAACCAGACGCCGCTGCGCGTGGCACTCGGCGGTTGGTACACCCCCGCCCTCATCGGGGTGGCCCAGGTGACGGTGATGTTTGCGATCGTCGCGCTGGCGTTGGGGATCGAGCCCGCCAACGTGATGGGCACGTGGCTCTTCCTGCTCTTGTGCTCGGCCTGTTTCGTGGCCATCATCCATGCCCTGAACGCCCTGCTCGGCACTCCGGGGCAGTTCCTGGGCCTGGTGCTGATGGTGCTGCAACTCGTCACCGCGGGCGGCACGTTCCCGTGGCAGACGATCCCCGGATCGCTCCACGTCTTCCACCACCTGCTGCCGATGAGCTATGCGGTCGACGGCCTGCGGCAACTGATGTACGGCGGCCTCGACGCGCGGGTGTTCGCCGACGTCCTGGTGCTGGGGGCGTGGTTGTCCGTCGCACTCCTGGTGACGAGTCGGGTGGCCCGCAAGAAGCGGGTGTGGAACGCCCAGCGGGTCAAGCCCGAACTCGTGCTGTGAGGCGGCGAACGAGTGGTTGGATGGCCCCATGAGCCCCCGAGCCGAGCGCCGCAAGGTGACCCGAGTGCGGTCGGGACGAGTCGACAGCCGACCTGACTCGATCGTCGTCGAGGAGCCCTTGGAGATCCGCGTCGGACAGGACCCGGTCGCGGTCACGATGCGTACGCCGGGTGACGACTTCGAGCTGGCCGTGGGATTCCTGCTCTCCGAGGGCACCGTCACCGATCCCGGACAACTCGTCGGTGTCCGCTACTGCGACGACGGCCGCCCCGATCCCGCGAAGAACATCGTGGACGTCACCCTCGAGGGAGCGGCCCCGAACCAGCACCGCCACCACACGGTCTCCAGCGCGTGCGGGCTGTGTGGCCGCGACAGTCTCGACCAGGTGCGCACTGCCGCGCAGTGGCGGCTCGGGGACGACGGGGCCAGGGTCGACCTGCAGCTGCTCGGGCGGCTGCCCGACCGCCTCCGTGAGGGCCAGGCGGTCTTCGAGCGCACCGGCGGCATCCACGCGGCCGGCCTCTTCACCACCGATGGCGAGCTGCTCGTGCTGCGCGAGGACGTCGGACGCCACAACGCCGTCGACAAGGTCATCGGCTGGGCACTGATGCAGGGCCGGCTCCCGGCGCGCGGCACCGTGCTGCAGGTGAGCAGCCGGCTCTCGTTCGAGTTGGTGCAGAAGGCCTGGCTCGGCGGGATCCCGATCATCGCCGGGGTCTCCGCCCCGTCGACCCTGGCGATCGACCTCGCCGAGGAGGCAGGGATGGGCCTGGCCGGATTCGTCCGCGGCGAATCGCTCAACGTCTATGCAGGGCACCACCGCTTCACCGGCCTGGACGGTCGCTGATGGACGCCGCTGGATGGAACGCCCGCTACGCCGCCAGCGAGCTGGTCTGGTCGGCGACGCCCAACCAGTACGTCGAGGCGCGGCTCGCGTCGCTGCCGCCCGGCCGCGCGGTGGACCTGGGGGCGGGTGAGGGCCGCAACGCCCTGTGGCTGGCCGGTCTGGGCTGGCAGGCGAGTGCCGTCGACTTCTCCGACGCCGGCTTGGCCAAGGGAGCCGCGATCGCCGAGCGGCTCGGAGTGGAGATCGACTGGGTCTGCGCAGACGTGCTCTCCTGGGCGCCCGTGGAGCCCGTCGACCTGACCCTGGTCGCCTACCTGCAGTTCCCACTGGCCGAGCGGCGTCGGTTGGTGGCCAATGCCTGCGCGATGACCGCCCCGGGCGGCACCCTGTTCTGGATCAGCCACGACAGCCACAACCTGCCCCACGGCGTCGGTGGCCCCCAGGACCCGAGTCTGCTGACCACCGCCGACGAGCTCGCCACCTTGCTCGACGAAGGCTGGGACGTCATCGAGGCCTCCCGGGTCGAACGTCAGGTGACTGCTGCCGACGCAACCCGGGAGACGGCGTACGACACCCTGCTCATCGCCCGCGCGCCCGCCGGGGGCTGAGCAAGGCGGCAAGGAGTGCTACTTCGTGGGTCCGTCCGCGTCGGGGCCGTGGCCGGGTCGGGAGTCCTCACCGAAGACTCCGGACTCCTTGGCCCTGTTGACCTTGCGCACCTGGCGCACGAACGACCAGCAGAGCAGGGCGACGGCGAGGATCAGGCCGACGAAGATCCACAAGGCGGTCCACCCGGCGACGACGTCCTTCGCCTCCGGCGGCTTCTTGGCGAGCGTCTCGGTGGCGAGGAGGAGCAGGGTGTTCATGCCTGCATCCTCTCAACCGGGCCTTCCTCGACCGGCAGCGGGATCCCTGCGAAGAGGTCGTCCTCGGGAGTGGTCGTCTCGACGTGGCTCACCACGAGCTCGAAGTCCTCGGTGGGCCACACCTTGCGCTGGAGGTCGAGCGGGATCGCGAACCAGTGGCCGTCGGGGTCGATCTGGGTGGCGTGGGCGAGCAGCGCGCGGTCTCGCACCTCGAAGTAGTCGCCGCACTCGACCTGTGTGGTCACCCGGTCGTCGTGCTTCGGGTCCGGCTTCCACTTCTCCAGCCGCTCGGCGTAGGGCGACTCCAGGCCCGCGGCGATCAGTGCGTCGTTGATCGCCAGCGTCCTCGGCCGGTTGAAGCCGTGCTGGTAGTAGAGCTTGCTCGCCTGCCACGGCGCCCCGAGCTCCGGCGCGAAATGGGCGTCGGCGGCCTTCTCGAAGGCGAACACCGAGATCTTGTGGCACATGATGTGGTCGGGGTGCGGATAGCCGCCGTTCTCGTCGTAGGTCGTCACGACGTGCGGACGGAAGCTGCGGATCAGCTTCACGAGAGGCAGCGCTGCCTCCTCGACCGGCTGCAGGGCGAAGCACCCCTCGGGCAGCGGCGGCTTGGGATCGCCGTCGGGCCAACCCGAGTCGATGAAGCCCAGCCAGTCCTGCTTGATCCCGAGGATGTCGCGCGCGGCCTCCATCTCGCTGCGGCGGATGTCGGTGATGTTCTCCCACACCTCGGGGCGGTCCATCTGGGGATTGAGCACGGAGCCACGCTCGCCACCGGTGCAGGTGGCGACGTGGACGTCGACGCCTTCGGCGACGTACTTCGCGGTGGTGGCAGCACCCTTGCTCGACTCGTCGTCGGGGTGCGCATGCACGTGCATCAGCCGGAGACCGGCGCGCGAGGTGGAGGACATGGTGAGGATTCTAGGTTCCCCCACCCATGAGAGGATCGTCGGCGTGAGTGTGGACCTCGCCGATCGTTATGGCACCCGACCCGGCCGCCGCCCGCTGGTCATCGGCATCAGCATCGTGATCGCCGCGATCGCGATCGTCTGGGTGTCGTGGGCAACGTGGCTGCAGGCGACCCCCGGCGTCAGCTCGGCGATCAACACCTGGGAGGTCGTCGACGACCACACCGTCACGGTGGTGGCCAAGGTGAGGCTCGACGACGACGTCGACACACCGGTCTGCCGGGTGCAGGCCCTGGCCGACGACCACACCACCGTCGGAGAACTGCAGTTCACACCGGTCGACGGCATCAACGAGCAGACCATCTCCACCGAGCGCGGGGCCTCCTCGGTCAACTGGATCGGCTGTTGGTCGAAGGACCAGCCCGGCGCCAAGTGACCGCCGGCCCGGCGGGCCGGGTGTGCGCACGGACACACCGAAAAGGTGGGTTGCGCGCCGTCCTTTGCTAGCCTTGGAACTTCTACGCCTCGCGCAGGGCTGTGCCGTGCTGTCGAACCCAGGGCGGCAGCAGCCCACCCGACGTTCAAGCATTGCCGGAACCGCTTGAGGCAAGACCTACCAGGCGGGACATCGCCGTCCCGCACCAGCAACGCAGGAGTACGCACATGACTGAGCAGAAGACCATCTGGCTCACCCAGGATGCTTTCAACAAGCTCCAGGCGGAGCTCGAGGAGCTGCGTGGGCCCGGCCGGGCCGAGGTCATCGAGAAGATCGCCAACGCTCGCGATGAGGGCGACCTCAAGGAGAACGGCGGCTACCACGCCGCCCGCGAGGAGCAGGGCAAGCTCGAAGGCCGCATCCTCCAGCTCGAAGACATGCTCCGTCGCGCCGAGGTCGGCGAGACCCCTCCCGACGACGGTGTCGTCGAGCCCGGCATGGTCGTCACCTACAAGTTCGTCGGCGACGATGACGACGAGGCGGAGAAGTTCCTGCTCGGTGCCCGCGAGATCGCGCCGGAGGACCTCAAGGTCTACTCCCCGAGTCGCCGCTCGGTGCCGCCATCACCGGCCGCTCCAAGGGCGAGACCGTCTCCTACGAGGCGCCCAACGGCAAGACGCTCGAGGTCATCATCCTCGAGGCCAAGCCGTTCACGGACTGAGCGCCGGCCACCTCGGCTGATCGGAGCCCGGGTCCCCGTCGGGGGCTCGGGCTCCCGCCATTTCCACGACCCTCACCGGTCGGGTCGGCTCCTACTCGATGACGCGGTAGCCCTCGGCGCGCAACGCGCCCAGGACCTGGGTGGCATGGCTGTCGCTGCGCGTCTCCACCTGCAGGTGGACCTCGACCTCGTCGAGGGTGAGCGAGGGGAGGTGCGCTGGTGGACGACGTCGAGCACGTTGGCCTGCTGCCCGGCGAGGGTCCCGAGCAGGTTGGCCAGACCGCCGGGAGCGTCGGGGATGCAGACGGTGAGCGCGAGGTAGCGGCCGGCCGCGGCCATGCCGTGTCGGATCACCTTCCCGAGCAGCAGCGGGTCGATGTTGCCGCCCGACAGCACCGCCACGGCAGGCGCGGCGAACGCACCGGGGTGCTCCATCAGCGCCGCCACGGCAACCGCGCCGGCAGGTTCCACGACGAGCTTCGCTCGCTCCAGCAGTGACAGCAGTGCCCGCGACGTGTATTCCTCGGAGACGGTCACGATCCGGTCGACGTGTTCCTGCACGGCGCCGAACGGCACGTCGCCCGGCCGCCCGACCGCGATGCCGTCGGCGATGGTTGCCATGTGCGCCAGTGCCTGCGGGCTGCCGCTGGCGAGGGAGTCGGGATAGGCCGCGGCAGCAGCCGCCTGGACTCCCACGACCTCGACATCGGGGCGCAGCGCCTTGATCGCGATGGCGATGCCTGCCAGCAACCCGCCGCCCCCGGTCGGTACCAGAACGGTGCGTACGTCGGGTGCTTGCGCCAGGATCTCCAGCCCGGCCGTGCCCTGACCGGCCACGATGTCCTCGTGGTCGAAGGGGTGGATGAGCACGGCCCCTTCGCGGTCGGCGTACTCCTGCGCGGCGACGAGCGCCTCGTCGACGTAGCGGCCGTGGAAGACGATGTCGGCGCCGTAACCGCGGGTGGCCTTCTCCTTGGGGATCGGCGCGCCCTCGGGCATGAAGACGGTGGCTCGGCAGCCGAGCAGCTTGGCGGCCAGCGCGACGCCCTGGGCATGGTTGCCGGCCGAGGCGGCGACCACCCCGCGCGCCCGCTCCTCCTCGGTGAGCCCCGCGATGCGGGTGTAGGCACCGCGGATCTTGAAGGAACCGGTGCGCTGCAGGTTCTCGCACTTCAGGTGGACCGGGCCCCCGACGACTCCGGAGAGCCAGCGCGACTCCTCCATGGGTGTGCGGATGGCGACGCCCTCGAGGAGCTCCTCCGCCGCGCGGATGGCGGCCAGGTCGACACTCACGCCTGCGCTCCCTGTTGTGGTCCTTGCAACGCGTCGTGCACCGCGTCGTCGACCTCCTCCACCGCCTCGACGAAGGAGGCGAGGTGGTGCACCACGGCATTGACGACCGCGACCAGCGGCACCGCCACGAGCGCACCAGCCACACCAGCGACCACGACGCCGCACGCGATCGCGAGGATCACGGCAAGCGGGTGCACGGAGACCCAGCGACCCATCAGGAACGGCTGCAGGACGTGGCCCTCGATCTGCTGCACGGCGATCACACCGATCAGCATGAGCACGGCGGTCCACGGCCCCTGCGCCACCAGGGCCACGAGCACCGCGACCGAGCCGGCGATGGTCGCACCGATCATCGGGATGAAGGCACCCAGGAAGACGAGCACGCCGATCGGCAGCGCCAGGGGCACGTCGAGGAGGATCGCAACGACCATGATCCCGGCCGCGTCCACGAAGGCGACGATCACCGTGGCCCGTACGAAGTGGGTGAGGGAGACCCAGGCGACCCGGCCGGAGGAGTCGACCCGTTCCTGGGCACTGCGCGGGAACATGCGCACCGCCCAGGACCAGATCCGTTCACCCTCGGCCAAGAAGAAGTAGGTCGCGAAGAGCACGATGAAGAAGCCGGCAACGAGGTGTCCGAGCGCGGCACCGACCTCGGTGACCTGGCCGACGACATCGGTGTCCTTGGACCGCTCGGTGATCGCCTGCTGGGCTCGTTCGAGCCAGTCGTTGATCTGGGAGTCGCTGGCGTGGAGCGGTCCGTCGCGCAGCCAGTCGCGGATCTCCTGCAGGCCCGAGACCACCTGCACAGAGAGCTCGCTGTAGTCGTCGGCGATCTCGCGCCCCACGAAGGTGAGCAGGGCGCCGATGCTGCCAACACCGGCGATCACCACCAACAGTGCGGAGATGCTGCGTGGAATGCCGATCTTGCGCAGCCACCGCACCATCGGAGCAGTGAGCGCGGCAATGAGCATCGCGATCACCAGCGGCATGGTGACGACCACGAAGTAGGCGGACAGCCACAGCAGAGCGAGCAACGCGACGGCGATCATCAACAGGCGCCACGACCAGGCTGCGGCCAGGTCCAGCCCCCAGGGCACCTGGGCCTTGCGGGTGTTGGACGGACCGCCCTGCAGCGGAGAGGGCTCGGCGCGTCGTTCGGCGCGCAGGCTTGCCCACTGGGTGGCGAACTGCTGCGCAAGCCGGCGTGCCTGGAGCCGGTCCAGCAACTCGTGGTGGTCGTGCGGTTCCTCCGCCTCCCGGTCAGGCTCCTGCTGGGCGGAGTCCTCCTCGGGTCGCTCCCCTGCCTCCTGCTCGGCGGTCGCCGAGTCGTTCGGCTTGCTCTGCTCGCCCTCAGTCACGGAACGAGGCTACGTCACCGTTTTGTGGCGCCTCGTCACAACACGGTGACCGGAAGCAGGAGGAAGACACCGCCGGTGATCAGCGCGACCGTCTTGACCACTTCGAGGCCGATGTACCAGAGGTGCGCCCTGGAATCGGGACCCTTCACGGCATCGGGATTGGCCAGCACGGCATCCGTGCGCCGGCTCAGTGCGGGGCGCACGGCGAGCAGCTGCACCACGAGCATGACCACCGCGACGACCACGCTGATGCGCGCGGCCTCGGAGGCTGCTGCTGCGAAGGAGCCGAGCACGAGGCAGACGGCGAGCACGATCTCGCAGCTGTTGAGGGCCTTGAAGACGAGGCGACCGATGCCGAGCCCGAGCGGGATCGTGACCCCCGGCGCCCGGAACTTGATGGGCGCTTCGATGAAGGAGATCGCGAGCACCATCCCCAACCACACGAACGCCGCCGCAATCGCCAACTCATGCATGGGGCCACCTTAGCCCGGATCCACCGATCGGCATGGCCGGGATGAGGTGATGGTGGTCGTCGCCGGGTGGGGGCGCCGGGGCGCGATGATCTGCCGGACCTCACTGTCCGGGGTGTTCCACGTTGTTCCTCGTCGCGCAGCTGTGGCTGCTGGTTGGTCAGGCCGCGAGGGCGGGTGGCGGGTCGCTGACTCGGTCAAACAAGGCAGTCCAGGCGGTCTCCCAGGGCCAGGCTTGTGGCAGATGCAGAGTGACCCGTCGTGCTGAGGTCGCGACCCGTGCTGGCACGGTGATCAGCTTGCGACGGATCGTGGCGGTGGTGGCCTTCGCGATCTGCGGGTCGGTGAGGCTGGCGGCGGCTCGGGTGAGGTTGAACGCCATCACGGCGAGCACCAACCAGGCCGCGTTGGCAGTGAACACCCCGGACGGCAGGTGCGCCAACGCTGCGTGTTTGAGGTCAGCGTGGACCTGCTCGATGACCGCGTGATGGCGGTGGATCGCATCGGCGGCGACGGTGTCGAGCACGTCGGCGTCGGTGGTGGTGAAGAACGCATGGAACCGCCAGGTGTCGAACAGGGTGTCTTGGCCGGCTGCCTTGTTCTTCTCGGCGTTGAAGTCCGGGATCCGCCGGACCACCAGCCGGCCCGGCACGTGGTCGGTCTTCTTCTGGGCGGCAAACGCGGTGAAACCGATCTCGGCGACCTCGGCCCGTGAGACCCACCGGCCACTGGCTTCGTCGAAGACGGCATCGGTGTACTCGATGGTGGTCCACGCATCGTCGTCGATGGTGGCGATGGCGGCCTTGACCCGCTTGTCCATCCGCACGGTCACCGACACCGCGGCCCCACCCTTGAGGGCGGCGTGAACTGGTCCGCGGCCGTAGAACGCCGAATCCATCCGCACTAGGACCGGGTGGGACTTGTCGAGCAGTCGTCGGGCGGTCCGCACCGCATCGCCGACCAGTCGCTTCGCACCGCGTGGTGACCCAGTCGAGCCCTTGCGGAGCCGTTGGGCCACGATCACCGGGACGGCGCCGGCGATGGTGAGGGTGGCGAGCAGGGCGTTGAGGCCACGGACACCTGAGTAGCCGAACCCGGCGCCCTGCTTGGCGTGGCCATGGACCTCGATGATCGTGTCGTCGACATCGAGCAACGCGTAGTCAGCACTCGCGTCTGCATCCGGGCTCACCTCGGCTGACGGACGCAACAGCTCGGTGAGTCCTGCCAGCGCGATGAGGAACCTCGACGCGATCGCGTCGAGCTGACGCACGTGCCCGAAGGTGAACGCCCGCAGGAAGGAACCCAACGTCGAAGGCGCGTAGGCGCGGGCGAATACCCTCCCCATGCCGCCGTGACGCAACAGCGCCATGTCATCGATCGAATCGGCACCAGCGACCATCCCACCGACCAGCGAGGCGACCTTCAACCCGGCGTTCGCGCCCTTGTCGCCCGGCACCGTCAAGTGCTGATCCGCCAGATCACGCAGCCCAGCGGACTCGGCCAACGCGAGCACCGGAACCAGACCACCGGCCGACACGAGATTCGGATCATCGAAGACCGCCGACGTCGCCCGCGACGTGTGAGAGAGTTTCACCTCAGAGATGTCCCTTGTGTTCGGTCGAATCGTTGCCTCAAGAACTCCGATTCTCCCGCTACACAAGGGCATTCTCGTTTACGGCGCGCTCACCAGACCAAGTTCATCGGTGGATCCGGGCTTAGCCAGTGCACGACCTCACCGTGGCCGGGAACGCCGCAGGCCCGGCCCAGCGGATGCCGGGTCGGGCCTGCGGTTGGAGCTGGTGACTCAGAGTGCGCGGAGGATGTCCTCCACGCGGTCCTTGGCGTCACCGAAGAGCATCGCCGAGTTCTCGCGGAAGAACAGCGGGTTCTGCACACCGGCGTAGCCGGACGCCATCGAGCGCTTGAAGACCACGACGTTCTTGGACTCCCACACCGTGAGCACCGGCATGCCGGCGATCGGGCTGGTCGGGTCCTCCGAGGCGGCCGGGTTGACGGTGTCGTTGGCACCGATGACCAGGACGACGTCGGTGTCGGAGAAGTCCTCGTTGATCTCGTCCATCTCGAGCACGACGTCGTAGGGCACCTTGGCCTCCGCCAGCAACACGTTCATGTGGCCGGGCAGACGACCCGCCACGGGGTGGATGCCGAAGCGGACCTCGACCCCCTTCTCCCGCAGCTTGCTGGTGAGCTGAGCGACGCCGTACTGCGCCTGGGCGACGGCCATGCCGTAACCCGGGGTGATGATCACGGAGCTGGCGCCGTTGAGCATCTCGGCGACACCGTCGGCGGTGACCTCGCGGTGCTCGCCGTAGTCCTTGTCCTCCGCCGGGCCGGCCTCGATGCCGAAGCCACCGGCGATGACGGAGATGAAGGAACGGTTCATCGCCTTGCACATCACGTAGGAGAGGAAGGCACCCGAGGAACCAACCAAGGCACCGGTGATGATGAGCAGGTTGTTGCCGAGCAGGAAGCCCGACGCAGCCGCTGCCCAACCCGAGTAGCTGTTGAGCATCGACACGACGACCGGCATGTCACCGCCACCGATGGAGGCGACGAGGTGCCAACCCAGCGCGAGCGCCAGGACCGTGACGACGATGATCAGCCACAGCTGCGGGTCGACGACGAACCAGACGGTCAGCGCCACGAAGAGGACCAGCGAACCGAGGTTGATGAGGTTCTTGCCCGGAAGGACCAGCGGAGCAGACTTCATCTTGGCCGACAGCTTCAGATAGGCCACGACGGAACCGGTGAGGGTGACTGCACCAACGAACACGCCGATGAAGACCTCGGCGGAGTGGATGCCCAGCATGTCGAGGGCCTTGAGCTGTTGCACCTGGGCGCTGCCGTCACCCTTGTACTCGGCGTGCAGGTAGGCGTTCCAGCCGACCAGCACGGCGGCGGCACCCACGAAGGAGTGCAGCAGTGCGATGAGTTCGGGCATGCCGGTCATCTCGACGACCTTGGCCCGCTGCAGGCCGATCAGTGCACCGATGACGATGGCACCGATCATGAGGCCGATGCCGAGGCCCGAGGGGTCACCGTCGAAGGCGAGAGCGATGGTGGCGAGCAGGGCGATGGCCATACCCGCGATACCGAACATGTTGCCCACCCGGGCGGACTCGTGCTTGGAGAGTCCCGCCAGCGCGAGGATGAAGAGCAGACCTGCTACGAGGTAGGCCGCGAAGGATACAGAAACGATGTCCATGGTCAGCCTGCCTCAGGATCGGGAGAACATCGACAGCATGCGCTGAGTCACCGCAAAGCCGCCGAAGATGTTGATGGAGGCCAGCAGGATTCCTGCGGCCGCGAGAATGGTGACCAGGTTGCCGTCGTGTCCGACCTGCAGCAACGCACCGACGACGATGATGCCGGAGATCGCGTTGGTCACGGACATGAGCGGGGTGTGCAGCGCGTGGTGCACACCGGTGATCACGTAGTAGCCGATCACGATCGCCAGGGCGAAGATGACCAGTTGTCCCTGCAGCACGGCCGGCGAGGCCGCAACCAGGAGACCGAGCAGCAGGCCCGCCACGAGCACGCCACCGAGCTTGGCAGCGGCGCTGAGCGGCTTCTTCGGCTCCTTGACCGGCACCTCCGCCGCGGGAGCGGCAGCAGGCGCGGCCGACACCTGCACCGGCGGGGCCGGCCAGGTGGACTCGCCGTTGCGGACCACGGTGATGGAACGCTGGATGACGTCCTCGAAGTCGAGGACGAGCTGGCCGTCCTTCTCCGGAGTCATCAGCTTGAGCAGGTTGACCAAGTTGGTGCCGTAGAGCTGCGAGGCCTGGGCCGGCAGTCGGCCGGCGAGGTCGGTGTAGCCGATGATCGTGACACCGTTGGCGGTGACGACGACCTCACCGGCGACCGAACCCTCGACGTTGCCGCCGCTGCCGGCGGCCATGTCGACGATGACCGAGCCGGCCTTCATCGAGGCAACCATCTCGGCGGTCAGCAGCACGGGCGCGGGACGGCCCGGGATCAGCGCAGTGGTGATCACGATGTCGGTGCTGGGCACCGTCTTCGCATAGAGCGCGGCAGCGCGGGTGTTGTAGTCGTCCGACATCTCCTTGGCGTAGCCGGTGGCGGAGACCTCGACCTCGGCCGACTCGACCGCGAGGTATTCACCGCCGAGGGACATCACCTGGTCGGCGACCTCGGGACGCGGGTCGGTGGCCTTGACGACGGCACCCATCGCACCCGCGGCACCAATGGCGGCCAGACCGGCCACACCTGCGCCGGCAACCAGGATCTGCGCCGGCGGGACCTTGCCTGCGGCGGTGACCTGGCCGGTGAAGAAGCGGCCGAAGACGTGGGAGGCCTCGACGACGGCGCGGTAGCCGGCGATGTTGGCCATCGAGCTCAGCACGTCCATCGACTGGGCGCGGCTGATGCGCGGCACGGCGTCCATCGACATGGCCGTGATCGGGCGTGACGTCAGGTCCGCGACCGCGGCCTCGTCGGTCCGAGCGTTGAGAATGCCGATGAGCGTGGCGCCCTCACGCAGCTGGTCGAGCTGCGCACTCAGGGGCGTGTTGACGCTCAGGACGATGTCGGCAGCAAGCGCGTCACCGATGGTGGCACCGGCTTCGACGTATGCCTCGTCGCTGAAGCTGGACAGCTCGCCCGCGCCCGTCTCCACAACCAGCTCGTAGCCGAGCTTGGTCAGTTGTGTCACGGTTGCAGGGGTCGCGGCTACTCGTGTCTCGCCAGGGCTCTGCTCCCTGATGACTCCGATGATCACTACTACTCCGTTTCCTCGGTGGAGGCCTGGGCGGAGTGTGCGCCAAGTCTGTCCCGGTGGGGTCGAATCAGCTCAGGCCCCGCCCGGAACCCATCGCGGGATCGTAACCACGTGTTCGCATGCCGGGCACAGACTGTCTCACCCCTTGCCCAGTGACCTGCGTCTCAGGGGTGCGGCGAGGTCGGGCCCGAGGGGCGGGATTCTTTGCCTTCCGTTCACCTTGCTCGACCACCATCCGCACGTGACTGCGCCATCCTCGACCTCCGGACCGACCTTGCTGCCGACACTGACCGCCGGCGACCGGGCTCCGGATCCCCGCTCGTTGGTCGACATCTTCGCCGCCACGGTCGCCGCCCACCCCGACGCCCCGGCAGTCGACAGCGGACTGCGCACGCTCACCTACGACGAGCTCCACGAGGCAGCCACCGAAGTCGCCGAACGGCTCGCCGCCGAAGGCGTCGGACCGGGCGACAAGGTCGGCGTACGCATCAAGTCGGGCACCACCGACCTCTACGTGGCGATCCTCGGCATCCTGCTGGCCGGCGCTGCCTACGTGCCCGTCGACGCCGACGACCCGGACGAGCGAGCCCGGGTGGTCTTCCACGAGTCCGGCGCCGTCGCCGTGCTCGGCAACGACCTCGTGCTCAAACCGGTGGCCGGGCGCACCGCGCTCGCCCGGCGCGACGTCGTGCCCGGGGACGATGCGTGGGTCATCTTCACCTCCGGCTCCACCGGGACCCCCAAGGGCGTGGCGGTCAGCCACCGCAACGCTGCCGCCTTCGTCGACGCCGAGTCACGGATGTTCCTCCAGGCCGACCCGATCGGCCCCGGCGACCGGGTGATGGCTGGCCTGTCGGTCGCCTTCGACGCCAGCTGTGAGGAGATGTGGCTGGCCTGGGCGTACGGCGCGTGCCTGGTGCCCGCTCCCCGCTCCTTGGTGCGCTCGGGCGTCGACGTGGGCCCCTGGTTGGTCGCCAACGAGATCACCGTCGTCTCCACGGTCCCGACCCTGGTGGCACTCTGGCCGCCGTCGTCCCTGGACCGGGTGCGGCTGCTGATCATGGGTGGCGAGGCCTGCCCGGCCGAGTTGGCCGCCCGGCTGCAGGCACCCGGCCGCGAGGTGTGGAACACCTACGGACCCACGGAGGCCACGGTCGTCGCCTGCGGCACGATCCTCGACGGCAGCGACCCTGTCCGCATCGGTCTGCCACTCGACGGTTGGGACCTCGCCGTCGTCGATGCCGAGGGCCGCCCGGTGGCCGAGGGCGAGTCGGGCGAGCTGATCATCGGCGGCGTCGGCCTGGCCCGCTATCTCGACCCGGCCATGGATGCCGAGAAGTATGCGCCCATGCCGACCCTCGGTTGGGAGCGCGCCTACCGCTCCGGCGATGTGGTGCGCAACGACCCCGCGGGCCTCGTCTTCGCCGGCCGTGCCGACGACCAGATCAAGCTCGGCGGGCGCCGCATCGAGCTCGGCGAGATCGACGGCAACCTCCTCCAGGTCCCCGGCGTCGTCGCCGCGGCGGCCGCCGTGCGCACCACTGCGGCCGGCAACAAGCTGCTCGTCGGCTACGTCACCGTCGACGAGGCGTACGACGCCGCCTCCGCACGCGACCTGCTGCGCGAACGCATGCCGGCCGCCCTGGTGCCTCGGCTGGCCGTCGTCGACGACATGCCGACGCGCACCTCAGGCAAGGTGGACCGCGACGCGCTGCCGTGGCCCCTCCGGGCCGACCCTGCTTCCGGCGCGGCTGCCGAGCTCGGCGACACCGCAACGTGGATCGCGGAGCTGTGGGCCGACGTACTCGGCGCGGAGGTGGCCAGCGGCAGCGACGACTTCTTCGACTTCGGTGGCGGCTCGCTGACCGCTGCCCAGGTGGTCGGGCGGCTCCGGGAGCGCTTCCCGAGACGACGGTCGGCGACCTCTATGCCAACTCGACCGTCGCGGCGTTGGCTGCGTGGTTGGACGAGGCAGGGTCGGGCAACGCGGTGAAGAGCAACCGCAGGGTGCGACCGATCCCGCTCAAGACCCAGGTCGGCCAGGTCGCTGCGCTGGTGCCGCTGCGCGCGCTCGCCGGGATGCGCTGGTTGTCGTGGCTGATGCTCGGCTCCAGCGTGATCGCGTCGTTCGGGCCCGGCTGGCTGCCGACCTTCCCGATCTGGCTGCTGGTGCTGACCACCTGGTTCTTCATCGTCCCGCCGGGACGCATGGTGCTGGCGGCCGGGCTCGCGCGGGTGGCGCTGCGCGGCGTCACGCCCGGTGCCCACCCCCGCGGCGGCAAGGTGCACCTGCGGATCTGGCTCGCCGAACGCATCCAGCACGAGCTGCTCGCCACGGGGCTCTCCGGCGCGGTGTGGTTCCCGCACTACGCACGGCTGCTCGGCGCCGACATCGGCAAGGGCACCGACCTCCACACGCTGCCGCCGATCACCGGGATGCTCAGCGTCGGCCAGGACGCATCGGTCGAGAACGAGGTCGACCTGCAGGGCCACTGGCTCGACGGCGATGTGCTCCACGTCGGCGAGATCCGGATCGGCAACCGGGCCACCATCGGTGCTCGGTCAACGCTCGGACCTGGTGTCGTCGTCGGCAATGCCGCCGAGATCACCCCCGGCTCCCACGTGGTCGGCACGGTGCCGGCCGACGAGATCTGGTCAGGTTCCCCCGCCGAGCACACGGGTACGGCGCGAGGTCCGTGGAGCGACGAGCCCGCGCCGTCGCCGCGCGGCCCTTTGGTGGGCTATGCGGTGCTGTCGGTGCTCATCGCCGCCCTCCCTGCGATCGCCGGCCTCACCGGTCTCGGAGTGCTCTGGCCCGCGATCGGCGACAGCTCGTCACTCGGCGACGCTGCCTCCACAGCACTGCCGTGGCTGCCTGTCGCCGCGTTGGTCGGCTTCGCGGTGCTGTGTCTGCTGGTGCTGGGCCTCACCCGCCTGCTGGCGTTGGCGATCCAGCCGGGCCACCACCCGGTGCGTTCGATGACCGGTCTGGCGATCTGGGGCACGGTGCGGCTGCTCGACGAAGCCCGCGACTGGCTCTTCCCGATCTATTCGAGCGCCTTCACACCGATGTGGCTGCGACTGCTCGGGGCAAAGGTCGGCCGCGGCGTCGAGGCATCCACCGTGCTGCTCATCCCCAAGCTGGTGCAGGTCAACGACCACGCCTTCCTCGCCGACGACACCCTGATCGGCTCCTACGAGCTCGGGGAGGGCTGGATCCGCGTGGAGCGGGTCAAGGTCGGCAAACGGGCATTCGTCGGCAACTCCGGGATGCTTCGCTCCCGGCCGCAGGGTGCGGAAGGAGTCGTTGGTCGCCGTACTCTCCGCGGCGCCCCGGCGCACCGCGGCCAAGTCGGGTCAGTCCTGGCTGGGGTCACCGCCCCGGGTGCTGCAGCGGGCCGCTGCGGCGCAGGACAGCACCCGCACCTATGACCCCCGGCTCGGCTGCGGGTGTTCCGGGCGCTGGTCGAGCTCTGCCGTGCGGTGCCGCTCGTCGCCGCCTGCCTGTTGCCTGTCGCGGTGGGCGCCGTCCTGTTGGCACTGCTCGACCGGTCGGTGCTGCTCGCCGTGCTCCTCGCGGGTCCGGTCCTGGCGCTCGCAGGCATCGGCGCCGCGCTCGTCACCACCCTCGCGAAGTGGGCCCTGGTCGGCCGCCACCAGGCCGGCGAGAAGGAGCTGTGGACCTCCTTCGTGTGGCGCAACGAGTTGGCCGACACCTTCACCGAGATGCTCGCGGCCCCGTGGTTCGCGCAGGTTGCGGCCGGGACGCCGGCGCTCAACGCCTGGCTGCGCTCGATGGGCGCCAAGATCGGCGTCGGGGTCTGGTGCGACACCTACTGGCTGCCGGAGACCGACCTGGTCGAGTTCGGCGACGGCGCGTGCGTCAACCGTGGCTGCGTCGTCCAGACGCACCTCTTCCACGACCGGGTCCTGAGCATGGATGCCGTTGCGCTGCACGCCGGCGCCACGCTCGGGCCCAACAGCGTGATCCTGCCGGCATCGACCATCGGCCGCCATGCCACCGTGGGTCCCGTCTCGCTGGTGATGCGGGGCGAGAGCGTACCCTCGCGGACGCGGTGGATCGGCAACCCCATCGGCCCCTGGCAGGAAGAGGAAGAGTGAGTCGGACCGGCACGGACCCCTATCTCCCCGGCCACGGGGATGTGTCCTGGACGGTCTCCCACTACGACCTCGACCTCGGCTACAAGCTGATCGGAAACCGGCTGGACGGAGACGCGACGCTGAGTTGCCAGGCTCGTGCCGACATCAGTGCGATGGAGGTAGACCTCGCGGGGCTGCGACCGAGCAAGGTGTTCGTCGACGGCCGCACCGTGCGGTTCACCCATCGCGGTGAGCGGCTCAAGGTGACCCTGGGGCGCCAGCTCCAGGCCGGCACCGACTTCACCCTGCGGGTCCGGTACGCCGGCACTCCCCGCCCGACGCCGTCGAAGCACTTCGACACGGCGGGCTGGGAGGAGCTGGAGGACGGCGTCATCGTGGCCGCTCAGCCGCACGGTGCCCCGACCTGGTTCCCGTGCAACGACCGGCCGGACGACAAGGCGACCTACACGGTCCGGCTCGCTGCGCCCAACGACTACCACGTGGCGATCTCCGGCGAGCTGCTCGGCAAGCGCCGAGCCGGTTCGTCCACCACCTGGCACTACGAGATGCGCCACCCGATGCCGACCTACCTGGCGACCGTGCAGATCGGGCGCTACGAGGTGCTGGAACAGGCGACCTCCCCGGTTCCGGTGCGCGTGGTGGCGCCGGTCGACCGCCCCCGCGACGGCTTCCAGGGTGCCTTCGGAGACCAACCGCGGATGGTGGCCTTCTTCTCCGAACGCTTCGGGCCCTATCCCTTCGACTCCTACACCGCCGTGATCACCGACGACGAGTTGGAGATTCCCCTCGAGTCACAGGCGTTGTCGACCTTCGGGCGCAACTTCATGGAGGACGACTGGGGCTGCATCCGCCTCGTCGCCCATGAGCTCGCCCACCAGTGGTTCGGCAATGCCGTCACGCTGCGCGCGTGGCGTGACATCTGGCTGCACGAGGGATTCGCCTGCTATGCCGAGTGGCTGTGGTCGGAGGAGTCCGGGGTGCAGTCGGTGGCCGACCGCGCCGCCCACCACCACGCGAAGGTCACCGGCGACCACGGGCCGCCACTGGTGCTGGGCGATCCCGGGCCGGAGTTGATGTTCGACGACCGCGTCTACAAGCGTGGCGCGCTCACGCTCCATGCGCTGCGGACGACTGTCGGGGACGAGCTGTTCTTCGAGGTGCTGCGCACCTGGGTCGCGGATCATGCGGGCGGCAACGTCACGACCGTCGACTTCGTCGCGCATGCCGAAGCCGTGACGGGCCACGACCTCGCGGCCTTCTTCGAGGCGTGGCTCTTCGAGGTCGCGCTTCCGGCGCTCCCCACCTGAGCGTTGCGGCACTCGACGCCACCTGCTCGCTGCGGCATGCTGCGACAAGGGATCGGTCCGACAGAGATGGGAACGAGGCATGCACGCACTTCACGCCGCCGCACACGCGCGTGGCAGCGAATCCATGACGGTCGACCGGTGATCCCTCCGATCGGCGTGCTGACGCAACGTCTCCCGCTGTGGGTGTGGCTCCCGGTGATCGTTGCGCAGGGACTCAAGGTGCGGCGTACGACGCCCCGGCTGGCCGAGGCGCGTGAGCCGCGAGGAGTCGTCGGCTCGGGCCAGCCCGTGCGCCTGATGGTGGTCGGCGACAGCCTCGCCGCCGGCGTCGGCGTGCCCGGGCACGCGGAGACCGTCGCAGGCCACCTCGCCGACCTGCTCGCAACGGCTGGGGCTCGTGTCGAGTGGAGCGTGCACGCACGGACCGGACTGGCTGCGGGTGGGGTGCTCGAGTTGCTCCACACCGTCGACCTCGAGGCAGCAGACGTGGTGCTGATCTCTGTCGGCGTCAACGACACCAAGGACCTGCACACCCTCGCCCGGTGGCGTCGGGAGCTCACCTCGTTGCTCGACCACGTCCTCCGGGACGCGCCGCAGGCCGCGGTGCTGCTCCTCGACGTACCCCCGATGGAGCAGTTCCCCGCCCTGCCCAGCCCGTTGGCCGAGATCTTCGGCGCCCGAGCCGCTCGGCTCCGCGAGGTCTCAGCCGCGGTCGTGGCCGAGCGGCCACGGGTGCACCGCCTGTGGTTCGACCTGCCGGCCGACGTCGAAGCGTTCGCGAGCGATGGCTTCCACCCCGGCCCCGCCTTCCACCGCGTCATTGCCGAGGAGGCCGCGACCCTGCTCAAAGACTCTCTGCGCGCTCCTTGAGACCGGCGACGTTGCCGTCGAACCCTCGCCGCAGCGCCCGGCCGAGGAGGATGGAGACGACCGGCGCGAGTGGGCCCTCGATGCGGAAGCGCGAGGTGTAGCGGCTGCGACCGTCCCCGAGATCGACGACCTCCTGGTCGCGCCTGCTCCGCAGCAACCCGCCCGGTGCCGGCTTCATCGAATAGCTGAAGCCCCTGCCCGGGTCGACCGAGTTGATGAACTCGCGCTGACGCATCGGTCTCTGGCCGACCAGCACCACCTGCATGTCGATGGTCCCGCCCGGGCGCAGGTCGCACCGCGCCTTGCGGGCGAACGGGTTCCACGTGCCGTAGGCGTCGAAGTCGGTCAGCACCTGCCACACGGTGGCAGCGGGTGCCTCGATCTCGAGATCGTGGTTGATGACGATGGCCATGCGTGCTCCTCGTGAGTTCGTGACGCCGCCCATTGTCTGGGTCATCCGCCCGGATTCACAGGTGACACACAGGTCGGACACAGTGCTCCTTCTGCTGTGCTTGGTGGACTCCCTCCAGTTGACGACGGAAGGACTCCCCCATGGCGCACGACCACGACGAACACCGCGAAGGCTTCGCGCACGACCTGCCCACGATGCAGGAGGCCGGGATGGTACGTCGCCCGCTCGCCCGCCGCGGTCTGCTCGGCCTCATCGGGGGCGGCGCCGCGTTGGCGACGCTGGCTGCCTGCGGTGGGGACGACAGCAGCAGGACCATCAGCTCGGACGGTCCCCCCAGCGGTGGGCCCGGTGGTTCACGACCCGGCGGCCCGGGCGGGGCTCCCGGAGCAGTGAGCCAGGACGGTGTCGACGAGGGCGACATCCCCGAGGAGACCAACGGGCCCTACCCGGCCGACGGCACCAACGGCGTCAACGTGCTCACGGAGTCGGGCATCGTGCGCAGCGACATCCGCAGCAGCTTCGGTGCCGCCAGTGGTGTCGCTGCAGGCGTGCCTCTGACGGTGAGACTCAAGGTGTATGACCACGACGGTGACGAGATGGTGCCGTTCGAGGGGCGGCCGTCTACATCTGGCAGTGCGACCGCGAAGGTTTGTACTCGCTCTACTCCCAAGGTGTCACCGAGGAGAACTACCTCCGCGGCGTCCAAGAGGTGGCGAAGGACGGGTCCTGCACCTTCACCAGTATCTTCCCTGCCTGCTACGAGGGCCGCTGGCCCCACATCCACTTCGAGGTCTATCCCTCCCTCGACGCAGCGACCACCGCCTCCGACAAACTGCGTACCTCGCAGATCGCCTTCCCGGAAGACGTCTGCACCGAAGTCTTCGACAACGCCGAAGGCTATGAGGGCTCGCAGGACACGTTCAGTCGGATCACCCTCGCCAGCGACAACGTCTTCAGCGACGGCCACGCGCTCCAGATGGCGAAGCTGACCGGCTCCATCGAGAAGGGCTACACCCTCAAACTCGCCGTCCCCGTGTGACCACCCCACCCCGCCGGAAGTCGAGCCGCGCCGTTGGTCGAGCCTGTCGAGACCCCGCGCACCCCGGAGGTCGAGCCCGGTTCGTTGGTCGAGCCCGTCGAGACCCCGCGCACCCCGGAGGTCGAGCCCGGTTCGTTGGTCGAGCCTGTCGAGACCACCCTCGCCCGCCCACCCCGGAGGTCGAGCCGCGCCGTTGGTCGAGCCTGTACTCCGTTGGTCGAGCTTGTCGAGACCACCCCGCTGCCCCCGTTGGTCGAGCCTGTCGAGACCTTGCCCACCGCCGTTGGTCGAGCTTGTCGAGACCCCACCGCCCGCCCACCGGATCGTTGGTCGAGCTTGTCGAGACCTCGTCCCAGCAGCGCCTGGCGGTGGTTGTCCACAGGTTGGGTTCGTGATCGTCGGGTTGTGTCGGAGCCAAATGTTGGACTGGTTCCATGATCGAAATCGACGCCCGCCACCAGCCCTACGAGGTCACCGACCTTGACGCTGGCAGCCTGCTCGGCTTCCTCGCTGAGAACCGCGTCGTCGAACTCAAGGCAATCCGCAGCAAACTGCGTCTGGCCTACCAGTGGGCGATCATGCACCCACCCACACCTGACAAGCCGAAGGCAGTCGTCGGTGACGAAACCCTGTTCCCCACCGACTGCGAAGACAAGATCTCCGGTGACGGCACCCCTGATGTCGCGTTGTTCGCGGTCGAGGAGCTCGCCGCATCGGCCGGGATCTCGCGTGCTGCCGGGTTCTCCCTGATCGCCGACGCCCTCGACCTGGTCCACCGGCTACCGCAGCTGTGGGCGAAGGTCGAAGCCCTGGAGATGCCGGGGTGG
>NZ_JAKGRW010000054.1:0-117500 GCF_021555175.1 Nocardioides alcanivorans
CTGGAGTCGGGGCGTGGGCGCGGCTGTTGGACACGCCGTGGACGGTGTCACCGACTTCCAACCGGGTCGGGATGCGACTGCAGGGGCCGCGGCTCGGTCGGCGACAGGGGAGATCCCCGAGTGAGGGGCATGGTGCTCGGTGGAGTCCAGTTGCCCCCGGACGGTCGGCCGGTGGTCTTCCTCGCCGACCATCCGGTGACAGGCGAGCTACCCGATCGTCGCCGTGGTGGACGCCGCCGACATCGCAGGTCGCCGCGCAGGCGGCGCCGGGCACGCAGGTGCGCTTCAGTCGGCTCGCCGACCGGCTCTGGCCAGATGTGGGGTCGCAGGTCGGGGTCGTCGATCGGGAAGCTCCGCACCGGCCCGGGGCCGCTCTCCGCAGTCTCGAAGCGGACCGTCACCACGGTGCGTCCCGAGCCCCACACCCAGCCGCAGGCCGTGCTCCGGGTGCTCGACGTCCATGCCGGGCGCCCAGCCGCGTGGGAAGAACTGTGGGAGCTCCGGTTCGGGCTTCGGTTCCTCCTCTTCGTCCTGCTCGTCGGCGAAGGAGAAGAGGTCGTCCTGCACCCAGTCGGCAAGCCCGGAGACACCGACGCCGAGAAGACGTACGCCGCCGCGCGGCTCCAGTTCGGTGAGCAACGCCTTGGCGGTGCGGGCGATCGTGGTCGCCTCGTCGGTGGGGAGGCCAAGGTGGTGGACCGGCTCAACGTGGTGAAGTCGTGGAGACGCACCTTGAGCGTCACCGTGCGGCCCGAGATGCCCTGCTTGGCGAGACGGCGGGCGACGTCGCCCGCATGGCGCTGGACGAATGCCTCCATGAGGTGCCGGTCGGTGACGTCTTCGGGATAGGTGCCCTCGACGCTGACCGACTTCGCCTCGCGCTCGGGGTGGACCGAGCGGTGATCGATGGCACGGGCGAGCAGGAAGAGCGCGCTGCCGTGGGCCTGCCCGAGCAGACGGACGAGCTCGTCCTCGCTGCGCTCCTCGAGTTCGGCAACGGTGTGCACGCCGATGCGCCGCAGTCGTTCGGTGGTGGCAGGACCGACCCCTGGCAGCACCGTCACCTGCATCGGACGCAACATCGCCTGTTCGGTGCCTGGCGCCACCAGCACCAGTCCGTCGGGCTTCTCCAGGTCACTGGCCACCTTGGCAATGAACTTCGACGAGCCGATCCCGACGCTGGCAGTCAGGCCGCCGGTGGCCTCCTGGACGCGGGCACGCAGCTCCTCCCCGAACCTCCGGAGCCCGGCCAGGTCGGTCGTGTCGACGTCGCTCGACTCGAGGTCGACGAAGGCCTCGTCGATGGAGAGTGGCTCGACGAGGGTGAGATCGCACGGAGCAGGTCCATGACGACCCTGCTGGCCGCGCGATAGGCCGGGAAGCGGCCGCTCAGGAAGGCAGCGTGGGGACAGCGGGCCCGGGCCTCGCGGGTGCTCATCGCGGACCGTACGCCGGACTTGCGGGCCTCGTAGGACGCGGTGGACACCACGCCGCGCCCTCCGGTGCCGCCCACCACGACTGGTTTGCCTCGCAGCGACGGCTTGTCGCGCTGCTCGACCGACGCGAAGAAGGCATCGAGATCGATGTGGAGCACCGACGCCTGGGACCTCATGAGGGCACGTTAAGCCATGTCCCCGACACGACTGGGCCGGCCTGTGTCCACAGCCGTCGATGTGGCGGAAGTCGTCCACAGGCAACCGGGCGGTGTGGTTGCCGGTTCCCGGCGCGGGCAGCACCTCGCCATGAAGACCACATCGCCCTTTGTCGTGTCCACCACCGAGGACCTCCTCGCCGTCGCCCCTTCGTGATCGGATTCCAGCCTGAGGAGTCCGTCGTGATGCTGACGTGTGCCGGCCCCACCTCCGTTCATGCCCGGATCGACCTGCCGCGGAGCGACGACGACGTGATCGTCGCCGTCGACCAGCTGGTCGGTGCCGCGCTCGCCAACGACGTGGCGGCCGTGGCGCTCCTCGTCTACTCCGACGACGTCTTCAACGCGGCCAGGGTGAGTGAGCGCTTCCTGCTCACCAGTCTTGCCGAAGGTGTCGACGTGGTCGTGGCGATCCGGGTGCACGACAGCCTCTGGTTCACCCTGCCCGACTGCTTCATCGAGGGTGCCCGCCTCGAAGGCGTCCCGTTCGACATCAGCAACCATCCGCTCACGGTGCAGGGTGTGCTGACCGGGCGGATCACCCACCGGAGCCGCGACGACCTGGCAGCCACGCTCGATCCGGATCCGGAGGCGATCCCCCGGGTCGAAGCGGCGTTGCGCGAGTCCGCGCCACCGCGCGGCGGCGACGGGGCGCAGCGGCGGGTGCGCTCCGTCGTACGTCGCCACTCACGCTCCCGGGAGGCGCCCAGTGACGGCGTGGTCGCCGAGCTCCTGCTCTGCCTCGCCGATGAGTCGACCGCTGTCGAGGTGGGCCGGCGCATGCGCCACGAGGGGCTGTCGAGCGGCTCGAGTTCTGGGTCGACGTGCTCCGACGCGCGCCGGCCGAGCATGTCCCGCACGCGGCGGCCATGACCGCATTGGCGGCCTACCTGGCCGGCGACGGGGCGTTGGCGTGGTGCGCGATCGACAGGGTCAACGCCACTGGCCTGGGTCACCCGGTTGCGCGGGCCGTCGCCGACAACCTCGACAACGCAGTGGCGCCCACCGAATGGGGTGCCTGACCGCGGCGCACGCGACTACGCTGCCGGAATGGGTGAAGACATCGCGTCCCAGGAGTTCACACGTGCTGACCGCGTGCGCCACCGGGAGAAGGTGCGCCAGTGTCTCGACGTGTTCACCCGGATGCTCCGCGAGTCGGTGTTCGACACCGACGACCCGATGATCGGCCTGGAGATCGAGCTCAATCTCGTCGACGACGAAGCGATGCCGTCGATGAAGAGCGCCGAGGTGCTCGACGAGATCGCCGATCCCGACTTCCAGACGGAGCTCGGGCAGTTCAACGTCGAGATCAATGTGCCCCCGCGGCACCTCCACCAGGACGGGCTCGAGGCCTACGAGCTGGGTTTGCGCGACAGCCTCAACCATGCCGAGGAACGGGCTCGTGACGTTGGTGCGCACATGGTCATGATCGGGATCCTGCCGACGCTGGGCGAGGAGCACCTCACGGCAGATGCGCTCGCTCCGAACCCGCGCTACCGCCTGCTCAGCGACCAGATCCTCAACAGTCGCGGTGAAGACATCGTCATCGACATCGCCGGTGCCGAACGGTTGCGGACCACCGCCGACACCATCATTCCCGAGGCTGCCTGCACCAGCACCCAGCTGCACCTGCAGTGTTCGCCCGACGACTTCGCGGGCCACTGGAACGCCGCGCAGGCGATCGCCGGCATCCAGCTGGCGGTCGGTGCCAACTCGCCGATGCTCCTCGGCAAGGAGTTGTGGGCCGAGACGAGGATCCCACTCTTCGAGCAGGCCACCGACACCCGCAGCGAGGAGCTCAAGGCGCAGGGAGTGCGACCACGGGTGTGGTTCGGCGAGCGCTGGATCACCTCGGTCTTCGACCTCTTCGAGGAGAACGTCCGCTACTTCCCGGCCCTGCTGCCGGTCACCGAGGACGAGGACCCCGAACAGGTCCTGGCCGACGGGGAGTGCCGACACTGGCTGAGCTGCGGCTCCACAACGGCACCGTCTACCGTTGGAACCGGCCTGTCTACGACATCGCCGAGGGGGTGCCTCACCTGCGGGTGGAGAACCGGGTCCTGGCGGCCGGCCCGACCGTGGTCGACACCCTTGCCAACGCTGCCTTCTGGTTCGGTCTGGTGCGCCAGCTGTCCAACGCCGAGCGACCGTTGTGGTCGCAGATGTCCTTCAGCGCGGCCGAGGAGAACTTCCATCAGGCCGCCCGCCACGGCATCGACGCCGAGGTCTACTGGCCGGGCCTGGGCCAGGTGCGTGCCACCGAGCTCATCCTGCGCCGGTTGCTCCCGGTCGCGGCCGAAGGCCTCTCGGCCTGGGGCGTCAAGGCGGAGAACTCAGACAGGCTGCTGAGCATCATCGAGCAGCGCTGTGTCACCGGCGTCAACGGAGCTTCGTGGTTCGTGGGGCGGGTGCATGCGCGTGAAGCCGATCTGGGGCGGCGGGAGGCCGTTCGGCGCGCGTTGGTGGACTATCGCGAGCAGATGCATGACAACGCTCCGGTGCACACCTGGGGGTCATGACGTCCTGGCGCGCACCCACGTGAGGGTACGGCTGGCGCGGACGTCGGTCCCGCCCGACTTGGTGATCACCCACAGCCGCGGGATCGGCAGGTTCCTTGCCGTGGCGGCCCGCTCCACCTCGCGCAGCCAACGCCGGTCCTCGACATCGTCGCGCGGAGTTCCGGGACGCAGGATCCAGGCATCTCCAGCCGACTCCGTCGACAGCATCTCGGTCACCAGGGCCCGTTCGACGAGGGCATCGACCATGTCGGCGACCAGGGCGTCGTCGACGCGCCGCTCGGTCGGCGCCTCGACCTCGACGTGACTGCCGGCGAGCGTTCCCACCCGGAGCCGGGGTGGGAACGTCCACCCCGGTGCTCGCGGCGCAGGGCGGCCACGGCGCTGCGAAGTGCCCGGTCGGAGGGCGTGAGCCGGGAGCGACGGGGAGGGGCGGGTACGTCGGTCACCTCCCCACCTTGCCTGAAGCTGCCGACACCGGGCGGAGGTTCTCCACAAGGCCGGTGAGGGCGACGTACGCCCGATGTCCGGGTCGCTGGCAGAATCGAACCCATGGTGGACCTCCAGATCTGTCAGGACCCTGACGCCGACGCCGTTCTCTCGGCCAGCCCCTTCGCCCTTGTCGCCGGGATGCTGCTCGACCAGCAGTATCCGATGGAGCACGCCTTCCGCGGCCCCCACAAGGTGCAGCAACGGCTGGGCAGCTTCACCCCCGATGCCGTCGCGTCCGCCGATCCCGAGCAGTTCGCTGCCCTGTGTGCGGAGACGCCCGCGGTCCACCGGTTCCCGGGATCGATGGCCGCGCGGCTGCAGGACCTGGCTCGGTTGGTCAATGAGGAGTACGACGGCGAGGCCGAGCGGATCTGGACCGAGGCGAAGGATGCCAAGGACCTCGACAAGCGGATCCGGGCGCTGCCGGGCTTCGGTGCCCAGAAGGCGAAGATCTTCCAGGCACTGCTCGCCAAGCAGTTGGGCGTGCGTCTCGACGGCTGGGAGAAGGTCACCGGGGACTACTCGTTGGAGGGGCACCGGTCGGTGGCCGACGTCGTCGACGACGTCACGCTGCAGAAGGTGCGCGACCACAAGAAGCAGATGAAGGCCGCTGCGAAGGCGAAGGCCTGAGCCGGTCCGCCCCTGAATCACCTGGCATTCACGGCGGTGCCGACAGTCCCACCGACCGGGCTGGGGTGGGGCGATCAGGGAGTTCCTTGGGAGTCGTGTCAGAATGTGTCTGCGGCTCTTGACGACACCGGGACTTGCCGCGCCCCAAAGCATTATCCGAGAGGTGTTCGTGTCTTCGAACTCACGCACGTTGTTGCCGGCCGAGGTGCTGATGCACCCTTCGATCGTCGGACTGGTCGAGGAGGCCGCCCCGACCGGCACCACCTCGCCAGAGGCGGTGCGCCGTGCCAGCGAGCAGGCGGCGATCGAACCTCGGCACCTGCGGGCGCTCCTGGTGCACCTGGCTGAGAAGGGGATCACCGTCGCCCTCGACGCCGAGGACCAGAAGCGCGCCGTTGCGGCGACGTCGCCGCGCAAGGCGACCGCGAGCGCCACCGCGAAGAAGGCTGCGGCCAAGAAGGCTCCCGCCAAGAAGGCTGCGCCGACCGAGACCGCCGCGGTCAGGGCGGCTGCCGCCAAGACGGCTGCCGCAGCCAAGAGGGCTGCGAAGCAGGCCGCCGAGGCGCCCGCCGTGGTGATCGGACCCGACGGCAAGAAGGTCCTGCCCGACATCCCGGACGAGCAGTTCGAGAAGGACGTCGCGGCCGATCCCAGCATCAAGGAGGACGAGAAGGAAGCATCCTTCGTCGTCTCCGCCGCTGATGACACCGACGAGCCCGAGCAGCAGGTCATGGTGGCCGGTGCCACCGCGGACCCGGTCAAGGACTACCTGAAGCAGATCGGCAAGGTTCCGCTCCTCAACGCCGAGATGGAGGTGGAACTGGCGAAGCGCATCGAGGCCGGCCTCTTCTCCGACGAGAAGCTCGCCAAGGGCGGCAAGATCACGCCCAAGGTGCTCGAGGAGCTCGAGTGGATCGCCGCCGACGGTCGCCGTGCCAAGAACCACCTGCTCGAGGCCAACCTGCGACTCGTCGTCTCGCTGGCCAAGCGCTACACCGGTCGCGGCATGCTCTTCCTCGACCTGATCCAGGAAGGCAACCTCGGCCTGATCCGTGCCGTCGAGAAGTTCGACTACACCAAGGGCTACAAGTTCTCGACCTACGCCACCTGGTGGATCCGCCAAGCGATCACGCGCGCCATGGCTGACCAGGCCCGCACCATCCGGATCCCGGTGCACATGGTCGAGGTCATCAACAAGCTGGCTCGCGTCCAGCGCCAGATGCTCCAGGACCTGGGCCGCGAGCCCACCCCCGAGGAGCTCGCCAAGGAACTCGACATGACCCCGGAGAAGGTCGTCGAGGTCCAGAAGTACGGTCGCGAGCCGATCTCCCTGCACACCCCCTGGGCGAGGACGGCGACTCCGAGTTCGGCGACCTCATCGAGGACTCCGAGGCGATCGTGCCGGCGGACGCCGTGTCGTTCACCTTGCTGCAGGAGCAGCTGCACGCGGTGCTCGACACCCTCTCCGAGCGTGAGGCCGGTGTCGTCTCGATGCGCTTCGGGCTGACCGACGGTCAACCCAAGACCCTCGACGAGATCGGCAAGGTCTATGGCGTGACCCGCGAGCGGATCCGCCAGATCGAGTCCAAGACGATGTCGAAGCTGCGTCACCCCAGCCGCTCCCAGGTGCTGCGCGACTACCTCGACTGAGTTCGCTCCTTCACGTGTGGCGGTTGGCGCTGCGGGTACACGGAGGGGCACGGGTCCTTCGCGTGCAACCCTTTCCGGGTTGCACGCGTCTCCTGTGTGGAGAGGGTCAACTCGGTGACCCTCTGGGACACCTCGAGGAGACCGCATGTTGAAGAAGGGCATCACCGCAACCACCGCAGCGCTGGCCGTCCTGGCGCTGACCGCTCCGGCGGCGTACGCCGACAAGACCGTCATCGATGACGGAGCCGACGCGACGGCGTCGAACAACGACATTCTCACCGTGACGATCAAGCACCAGGCCAAGAAGTTGGTGGTGCGTAGCGACTACACCGATCTGCGCAAGGTCAGCGACGCCGGCTCGGCGAGCACCGCGATCTTCATCGACACCAAGAAGAACCGGAAGGGCCCGGAACTCGCGCTGGTCTCCGCTCTGGAGTCGGGCACCGACTACGCGCTGGTGAAGGTCAAGAACTGGAAGATCAGCGACAAGCGTGTCAACTGCAACCATTCGCTCAAGCTGAAGTGGAAGAAGGACTTCTCCAAGCTGACGATGGACCGTGCCTGCTTCGGGCAGAAGGCCAAGGTGCGAGTCAGCCAGAAGATGGTCGACCAGTACGACGCCTCGCACCCGGTCATCGACTGGGCACCCGGCAAGCGCTCCTTCAGCGGGTGGGTCAGGAGCAGCGCAGCCGGCTGATGCCGGGGCGCCCGTTCAGGTGAGCACCACGCCGACGGCCCACACTGCGGCTGCCGCAACGGCGGCGCAGAACTCGATGAGGATCGACAGCCCGGCGGCCTTCAGAGCCGCCCACGTGGTGCCCCTGGCAGCACCCACGCCCACGCGCCGTGCCTCGGTGAGATAGATCCCGAGCACGAAGCCCAACACGATGCCGATCACGGGCACCACGAAGAATCCGATGATGCCGAGCAGCGCCCCCACGAGCAGGGACTCGCTGGGGATTCCGCTGCGCTTGAGGCTTCGGCCGGGGACGGCGTACTTCACCACGCTGCCGAGCACGATGAGGGCCAGCGCGATGCCGGTCACGGTCCAAGCGGTGGAACCGCCCACCTGGAAGCCCCACGTGATCAGGGCGGCCGTGATCAGCAGCATGCCGGGCAGGACGGGCACCACGATGCCGGCAATGCCGACGGCGATGGCAAGGGCGACAGCGGCATCGAACAAGGTCACGGGGCCAGCCTGTCATTCAGGTCGGAGAATGCACGAAGCCCCGACACGTCGAGTGTCGGGGCTTCGTGGAAGTCGTCGATCAGTCCGCGGCAGGCGTGCTGGAACCGCCAAGCTTGTGGGTCTCATCCACGACCGTGGTGGCTACCTCGCGAAGCTTGTTTCCGTGTTCCCGGGCGTGGTGAGCGCAGAAGAGCAGGTCCAGGCCGGAAGCGAGCTCCACTCGGAGGTAGGCCTGAGCGCCGCACCGGTCACAGCGGTCTTCCGCCGTCAGGGAGGTGCTGGGGGCAACTGTAGTAGTCACAATCGGCCTCACTTTCTCGTGTGTTCGTCCGGTTCAACGAGGAACTCGTGGAAAAGATTCCCCACGTGGTGCTCATCTCACCCTTCGTTGGTCAACATCCAATCATGAAGTCCAAACGCGTGCGGGTAGCCACTCCACGGATTGGACCGTTCCCACACGGATGAGACGTCCCTCCTCACCCCTTGTGACGCGTTCGGCACCGACTTGGTTGCACCGATCCGAGGCGACGCGGGCGGGGCTCCACACGTTCCGACGTACGAGCGACTAGATTCGACTTTGCACAGGCGAGACGAAGGACTCCATCATCGACAACACGTACAACGCCGCGCACCTGCTTGTCCTCGAAGGACTCGAAGCGGTGCGCAAGCGGCCAGGTATGTACATCGGCTCCACGGACACCCGCGGGCTGATGCATTGCGTCTGGGAGATCATCGACAACGGCGTGGACGAGGCGCTTGCGGGCGCGGCGTCCGCCGTCGAGGTGACCTTGCACCCGGACGGCTCCGTCGAGGTCTATGACGACGGGCGAGGCATCCCCACCGACAAGGAGCCCCGCACCGGGCTGCCCGGGGTCGAGGTCGTGGCCACGAAGCTCCACGCGGGAGGCAAGTTCGGTGGTGGCTCGTACGTCGCCACGGGCGGTCTGCACGGCGTTGGCCTCTCGGTCGTCAACGCGCTCTCCAGTCGGATGGACATCGACGTCGATCGGTCGCCGACGACGCAGGGCCTGAGCTTCCGGCGCGGCGTACCCGGTGTCTTCGAAGGCGACGGCCCCGATGCGGAGTTCGAGGCCAAGTCGGGCCTCACCCGCAAGGGCAAGAGGGTCGCCAAGGGCAAGTCCGGGACCCGGATCCGTTTCTGGCCAGATCGTCAGATCTTCACGAAGGATGCGGGCTATGTCTGGGACGAGCTGTTGGGTCGCGCTCGTCAGACCTCGTTCATCGTGCCCGGGCTCGAGCTCGTCATCCGCGACCAGCGGGGACCGGAGTTCGTCGAGGAGAAGTTCCGCCACGACGGCGGCATCGCGGAGTTCGTAGAGTTCCTCGCCTCCGACGAGCCGGTCACCGAAGTGCTGCGGTTGCAGGGAGCCGGCAGCTTCACCGAGACGGTTCCGTTGCTGGACGACAAGGGGCACATGACGCCCCAGGAGATCGAGCGGGAGCTCGCGGTCGACGTCGCTGTCCGGTGGGGCCACGGCTACGACCACCACCTGAAGTCTTTCGTCAACGTGATCGCGACCCCGAAGGGCGGCACCCATGTCGCCGGCTTCGAGCAGGCCGCCACGAAGACCTTCAACGAGGTCATGCGACAGAGCAAGGCGTTGAAGGTCAATGACGCCGACGTGATCAAGGACGACGTGCTCGAGGGCATGACCGCTGTCGTGACCGTCCGTCTGGCCGAACCCCAGTTCGAGGGCCAGACCAAGGAGATCCTCGGCACCCCAGCCGCACGGAGCGTCGTACGCAAGGTGGTCGCCAAGGAGCTCAAGGACTTCCTGACCTCCTCCAAGCGCGCTGAGAAGGCGCAGGCCAAGCTCGTCATGGAGAAGGTGGCCGGGGCGGCCAAGACCCGCATCTCGGCCCGCCAGCTGAAGGAGACGCAGCGGCGGAAGAACGCGCTGGAGTCGTCGACGCTGCCAGCGAAGCTCGCCGATTGCCGCTCGGGTGACAACGAGCGCTCCGAACTCTTCATCGTCGAGGGTGATTCGGCGCTCGGCACCGCCAAGCTGGCGCGCAACTCGGAGTTCCAGGCGCTGCTGCCGATCCGCGGCAAGATCCTCAACGTACAGAAGGCGTCGGTGGGCGACATGCTCAAGAACGCCGAGTGTGCCTCGATCATCCAGGTCGTCGGCGCCGGGTCGGGGCGTACCTTCGACATCGATGCTCGTCGTTACGGACGGATCATCTTCATGGCCGACGCCGACTCCGACGGTGCTCACATCCGGTGTCTGTTGGCGACGCTCTTCTTCAAGTACATGCCCGACCTGATCCGCGAGGGCCGCGTCTACTCTGCGGTGCCGCCACTGCACCGCATCGAGCTCTCCAACCCCAAGAAGGGGATGGACAAGTACGTCTACACCTACTCCGACGGCGAGTTGCAGCGGAAGCTGGCCGAGCTGACCAAGAAGAACGTTCGTTGGAAGGACCCGGTGCAGCGCTACAAGGGTCTGGGTGAGATGGACGCCGACCAACTGGCCGAGACCACCATGGACCCGCGTCGTCGCACGCTGCGTCGGATCACCGCCGACGACGCCGACGCAGCTTCGAAGGTGTTCGAGTTGCTCATGGGGTCCGAGGTCGCGCCGCGCAAGGAGTTCATCATCCAGGGCGCCTACGAGGTCGATGCCGAGGCGCTCGACGCCTGATGGGTGTTGCTGAACTGCTCGGACGGGTCCGCCAGAAGGTGCAGCGTCCGGGCGGCCCGAAGAAGCCGGGGAGACTCGAGCGTAGGTCTGACAGGGCCTACGCGGAGTGCATCGACGAGGACGGCGACCTGCTCCGCTACCTCCGTCATCGACTGGCCGAGCGGCAGGAGGACTTCGCACCACGTGACTGGGACCCGTTCCGGTAGCGGAGGGAGCGACGCATCGTGGTGGTCATTGCCTGTCTTGGGAATGCGCGGACCCCTGGGGACGTTTAGATTTCAACAACTACGTCCTTGAGGAGTCTGCATGTCTGTCGTCGTCACCGGTGCCACGGGTCACCTGGGCAACCTGGTCGTCCGTTCCCTGATCGCACGCGGGACCGAGCCCGCTTCCATCGTCGCCACCGGCCGGTCTGCTGACCGGCTCACGGAACTCGCCGCCCTCGGGGTGCAGACTGCCGCGTTCGACTTCAATGCGCCGGCCGAGGGAGTCATCAAGCAGGGTGACACCGTCCTGCTCGTCTCCGGCAGCGAGGTCGGGCAGCGGGTCCCGCAACACACCAACGTGATCGAGGCCGCAACGAAGGCCGGTGCCGCGCGCGTCGTCTACACCAGCGCCCCGAAGGCCCACGACACCACGCTGGTGCTGGCTCCTGAGCACATCGCCACGGAGAGCGTCCTCCGCGAGAGTGGCCTTCCGTTCACGATCCTGCGGAACGGTTGGTACCACGAGAACTACCAGCAGAACTTCGAGCAGGCAGCGCAGACCGGTTCGCTGCTGTCCAGCGCCGGCGACGGCCGGGTGTCCAGCGCGAGTCGCGCAGATCTCGCTGACGCGGCCGCCGTCGTCCTCACCTCTGAGGGGCACGAGGGCGCGGTCTACGAACTGGGCGGCGACGAGGCGCTGAGCATGGCCGACCAAGCAGCAGTCTTCGCCGACGTCCTGGGCAAGCCGGTCGAGGTCAACAACGTCTCCACGGAAGAGCACGTGGCTGCGCTCGTCGGAGTCGGTCTCGATGAAGGCACCGCTGGGTTCGTCGCGGCGCTCGACAAGAACACCGCCGACGGGGAACTGGTCGTCGACTCCGGGGATCTCGCGCGGCTGATCGGCCGTCCGACCCAAACGTTCGCCGACGCCGTACGGTCCTGGGCCGTCTGATCAATCGGGCCAGGCGCAGCGCGCTCCGGACTGTGTCACCAAAACTGTTGCTTGGTGTGTGTGGCTACGGCCCACAGGCTGGCAATTCCCCGCCCGGGCGGGGAATTGCCAGATCCGGAGTGGTTCAAACCAGGTAGGAGTGCGCCCGGGCGAGCTCAGCGGCAGCCTGAGTGACGACCCGGTCGACGAGCTGTTCGCAGGTGGGCAGGTCGTCGAGGATGCCGACGACCTGGCCGGAGGCGAGTACGCCCGCGTTGGTGTCGCCCTCGACCAGACCGGCCTTGAGCATCATCGGCGTGTTGGCGGCCAGCGTCATCTGGGCGAGGGTACGGCCCTGGTTCTTCTTCATCTCGCGCCCGTCCTTGGCCAGTTGCATCCAGGACATGCCCGACATCTTCTTGAACTCCAGCGTCCGCTTGACCGTGGGGGCCAGGCGGCGGACCGCGCTGGTCTCCTCGATCTCCTCGACGAACGGGGTGCGCAGCATTCGGTGCGGCATCCCGTCGACCTTGGCGGTCACGACGGTGCCGTCGAGTCCGTAGCCGAGGTAGAGCTCCTTAACTGCCTGCGGCACCGCGCTGTCGGCGGTGAGCAGGAAGCGGGTGCCCATGCCGATGCCCGCGGCGCCGTAGGACAGCGCGGCGGCCAGGCCACGCCCGTCGAAGAAACCACCGGCGGCGATCACCGGGATGTCGACCGCGTCGAGCACCGACGGCAGAAGCAGGGTGGTGGGAGTGGCGCCGGTGTGGCCCCCGCCCTCGCCACCCTGGATCATCACGGCGTCCGCGCCCCACGAGGCGACCTTCTTGGCGTGCTTCGGCAGGCCGACGCTCGGGATCACGACGATGTCGTTCTCCTTGAGCTTGGCGATCAACTCCGGCTTCGGTGCCAGCGCGAACGAGGCCACCTTCACCCCGTGCTTGATCAGCAGTTCGCAGCGCGCCGGCGCGTCAGCGGCGTCGGCCCGCAGGTTGACCCCGAACGGCTGGTCGGTGCGGCTCTTGACCTCGACGATCGCCTTCTCGAGCTCCTCGTAGGTCATCGTCGCCGAAGCGAGGATGCCCAGACCACCGGCGTTCGCGGTGGCCGAGACGAGCCGCGGCCCCGCGACCCAGCCCATCCCGGTCTGCACGACCGGGTGGCGTACGCCGACCAAGTCGGTCAGCGGGGTGCGCAGCAGCTGCTCGGTGCTCACTTCGCGGCCTCGACGGGCGGGACCTCGCGGTCGCGGATGTTCTTCGGGTCGAGCACGTTGCGGATGATCATCAGCTCGGAGGCGTCGGGCACCCGCGTGGTCGGCACCTCGCCCTGGATCTTGAGGTCGAAGCCGGTGGCCTCGACGACCTCGTCAACCGTGACCCCGGGGTGCACCGAGAGCAGGCGCACGGTGTCGTCCGGGCCGTTCACGTCGAAGACGCCGAGGTTGGAGACGATCCGGTGGATGTCGTTGTGCTTCGACGCGCCCGGGCCGGACTCCTTGGCAGCCTTCGGGCCGACGCCGGAGACGATGTCGACCTTCTCCACGAAGACCCGAGGCGAGTGCTTCGGCACCCAGTAGGAGGTGCGGTTGTTCACGGTGTTGCCCGGGGCGCCACGCGAGCCGAGGAGCTGCCGCTTCGGCTGCAGGTGGGGTCCGATGGCGGAGATGTTCTGGTTGCCGTGCTTGTCGACCTGGGTGGCGCCCATCATCACGTGGCGACGGCCGTAGGCCACCACGTCGAAGACGCGGCGGAAGGGGATCCAGCCCTCGACCACGTCGCCCTTGGCGAACAGGGGCGGAACACCGGCGAGGAAGAGAGCCTCTCCGTCGGAGATCACCAGGTCGGGATTGGAGGTGAGCTTGGCCAGGCGAACACCCAGCATCGGCAGGGTGCCCATCGGGGAACCGAAGATCTCGCCGTCCTCGGCGAACGCATCGGCGATGGCGGCGGCGCAGACCTCTGCGCGAGTCACGTCAGTCATGTTCAGTCTCCTCTTCAGGCCTGCTCGGCGTGGAACGCCTTGACGGCGTCCTGGTAGGCGGCCTCGTCACCCGAGAGGAACCGCTCCTTGAACGCAGCCCACGTCTCGGGGTCCTTCACGGACGTGGCGTAGTGCTTCTGGAACTTCTCGTCGCGCTCGTAGTCGGGCACGCAGTTGGTGAAGTGAGCCCCGTTGGGGGTCTCCACGACGCCGGCCACCATCATCCGGTTGAGCAGCACCCGCTGGAACGGGGTGTCGGTGGTCAGACCGGCGGTGTCGATGATCTGCTCGCACGACACGAAGGTCTTCTCGGCGGCCATCGCGAACAAGTCGTCGAAGTAGGGGTCGGGGCCGAGGTAGCTGGCGTTGCCGTGCTCGTCGGCACGGTTCAGGTGCACGAGGGCGACATCGAGCTTGAGGGCCGGCACGGCCACGAACTCCTCGACGTCTCCGTTCTCGTCGGCGTACGGGCTGGCGACCAGCTTGAGCTCGGGGTTGTTGACCAGGACGTCGGAGCCCAGCCCGGCGCGCAGCGGCAGGAACGGAAGGTTCTCGGCGGCTGCCTTCAGGCCCGTGTAGAACATGCCCTCGTCCCACTCGCAGATCTCCGGGATCGTGCGGTTCTGGCGGGCGTTCTGGAAGTTGGGCTCCAGTGGCACGGTGTCCATCGTGACGAAGGCGTAGACCAGCTTCTTGATCTTGCCGGCCTCCGCGAGCAGGCCGACGTCAGCGCCGCCCCAGGAGACGATGGTGAGGTCCTTGAGGTCCGAGCGGAGGATGGCGCGGACCAGTGCCATCGGCTTGCGCCGGGGACCCCAGCCACCGATTCCGATGGTCATGCCGTCGGAGAGTTGGGCGACGACCTCGTCGATCGTCATCTGCTTGCTGCGCGGTTTTGTCACTTGGTGGCCTCCTTGGACCCGGACTTGTCGGTGCCCGCGAAATCATCGCGGAGTTCGTCGGACACACCCATGAGGTTGAGCTCGAAGGTGAAGCCCTGTTCGAAGCGGTAGCTCTTGTTGACGTCGATGGGGTCGATCCCGTTGATCGCCTCCTTGGCGGCACGGATGACCTTGTTGTTCTTGCTGGCGATCACGCGGGCCACCTCGAGGGCGGCCTCGAGGAGCTCCTCGCGAGGTACCACGCGGTGGACCGATCCGAACTGCACGAGGTCGGACGCGGCGATCTTGCCAGCGGTGAAGTAGAGGGTGCGCATCATGTGTTGCGGGACCAGGCGTGCCATGTGGGTGGCGGCGCCGAGCGCTCCCTGGTTCACCTCGGGCACGGAGAAGTAGGCGTCCTCGGAGGCGACCACGACGTCGGCGTTGCCGACCAGGCCGACGCCGCCGCCGATGCAGTGGCCGTTGACCGCGGCGATCACCGGAACCGGGCACTCGTAGACGGCCTTGAACGCCGCGTAGCAGCCGGAGTTGGCGCCGAGCAGCGCCTCGAACCCGGTGGTGTTCTGCATCTCCTTGATGTCCACGCCGGCGTTGAACCCGCGCCCCTCGGCTCGCAACACCACCACGTGGGTGTCGCGATCCTGGCCGGCCTCGTCGAGGGCCTTCGCCACGCCGTACCAGTCGGAGACGGGGAGTGCGTTGACCTTGCCGTGTTCCATCGTGATGACCCGGACGTGGTCCTCACGGAGCTCGGAGGTGATTGCCATCGCTTACGACCCTTTCGCAGTGACCGCCGCGTCCCCGGAAGGGGCGGGCCGGATCCACACAACCAAACGTTTGCTTGGTAGCCTAGCAGCATGTCCCTCTCCATTGACCTCACCGGCCGCGTCGCCCTCGTCACCGGCGGCACCAAGGGCATCGGCGCCGGAATCGCGGCCACGCTCGTCGAAGCGGGTGCCCACGTCGTGACCTGCGCCCGGTCCGAGGTGACCCCGGCTCCCGGTACGACCCACGTGGTCTGCGACGTCCGCGACGCCGATGCCGTCCACGCGATGATCGATGGCATCGTCGCTGAGCACGGGCGGCTCGACATCGCCGTCAACAACGCCGGGGAGCGCCGTACGCACTCCTCGCCGACGGATCGCCGCGTTTCCACGACAAGATCATGGGGCTCAACTTCACCTCCGTGCTGCTGGTTGCCCAGGCCGCCAACCGGGTGATGCAGGCGCAGGACCAGGGCGGCAGCATCGTCAACATCTCCTCGATCTCCGCGCTGCGGCCCTCGCCGGGCACGGCGGTGTACGGCGCCGCCAAGGCTGCCGTCGACCAGCTCACCGTGAGCGCGGGCATGGAATGGGCGCCCAAGGTGCGGGTCAACTCGATCAACGTGGGCCTGTGCCGCACCACGGACACCGCCGACCACTACGGCGGCGACGAGACGGTTGCCGCCATCGAGCAGACGATCCCGCTGGGCCGCATGGCCAAGCCGGAGGAGGTCGGCAACGTTGCCCTCTTCCTGGCCTCGGACCTCAGCTCCTATGTCACCGGTGCCTCGATCCAGTGCCACGGCGGTGGCGAGCCGCCCGTCTTCCAGCACGTCCTCGACAACCTCAACCAGGCCTGACCGGCCAAAACGAAGGAGCCCCTCCCATGAGTAAGATCCTGGATGGCCGCGTCGCCATCGTCACCGGAGCCGGCCGCGGCATCGGTCGGGCGCACGCCCTCGAGCTCGCCCGCCAGGGCGCCAAGGTGGTCGTCAACGACTTCGGCGTCTCCAACAACGGAGTGAAGGAGGACAGCCCGGCCCACCAGGTCGTCGCAGAGATCGAGGCCCTGGGCGGTGAGGCCGTGGTCAACGGCGCCGATGTCGCCGACTTCGAGCAGGCCGCAGCGCTGGTCCAGCAGGCGATCGACACCTTCGGTGGGCTCGACATCCTCGTCAACAACGCCGGCTTCGTGCGTGACCGCATGCTGGTCAACGCCACGGAGGACGAGTGGGATGCCGTCATCCGGGTGCACCTCAAGGGTCACTTCGCGACGCTACGGCACGCCGCGGCGTACTGGCGCGCCGAGTCCAAGGCCGACCGTCAGCGCGCCGGCCGCGTCATCAACACCACGTCCGGTGCTGGGCTCCAGGGCTCCATCGGCCAGGTTGCCTACTCCGCGGCCAAGGGCGGCATCGCGACGATGACCCTGGTGGCTGCCGCTGAGCTCGGTCGCGTGGGCGTCACCGTCAACGCGATTGCTCCGGTTGCCAAGACCCGCATGACCGAGGGTGCCTTCGACACCTCCGAGATGGCGCTGCCCGAGGACAACTCACCGGTCGTCGCCTGGCTCGCCTCCGAGGCCGCGGGTCACGTCACGGGTCGGGTCTTCGAGATCGACGGCGGCCTGCTCACCCTCGAGGACGGGTGGCGTCACGGCGCCGCCCGCGATGCGGGCCGGCGCTGGGAGGCCAGCGAGCTCGGTGACGTCGTCGACGCGCTCATCGCCGAGGGCGCCGTACCGGACAAGGTCTACGGTTCCTGATCTTCGCGTCGTGACCTCCTGCGCCCCGGTTGCTCCAGCAGCCGGGGCGCAGTGCCTTCCCTGGCGTGAACGCCAGTTGATGTGGGCGGGTCATGGAAATCTCGGGTCATGGAAACCTTGGGTGCAAGAATCTTCCGGATCGCTGTCGATCCTGGATGCTTCCGTCCGTCATCGTGGTGTCGGGCCGCCCGGTTCGACACCGACAAGTCACCCTGGAGACATCATGAAGTACGCACTGCTGCTGATGGGCCACCTCAACGATCCGGCCTGCGGTGAGGAGGGAGGGGCGAGCCCGGAGCAGTTCTTCGCCTTCGACCAGGAGATCACGGATGCGGGCGTCGTGGTCAGCTCGTTCGCGCTCGAGGATCCTGAGCACGGGGCGATCGTGCGCAGCGACGACAACGGTGAGCGCATCGTCTCCTCAGGGCCCTTCGCGGAGGTCCAGGAGTTCGTCGGCGGGGGCTACATCATCGACGTGCCTGACCTTGACGCCGCCGTGGACTGGGCACGCCGCAGCCCCGGGTCCGCGCCCGGCGGACACGTCGAGATCCGTCCACTCGCCCCGTACTGAGTCGGCAGCCCATGACCGCGCAGAACGAGGTGCGCCGGGTCGTGGCCGCGATCGACCAAGATGTCCGGGCCCGCGTCCTGGGCTCCCTGGCACGCCGCTTCGGCGACCTCGACCTGGCCGAGGACATGTTGCAGGAGGCGTTGGCCCAGGCCCTGCGAACCTGGCCCGAGCGTGGGGTCCCGGCCGTGCCCGAGGCTTGGCTGCACACCACCGCCAAGCGGAAGGCACTCGACGTCGTACGCCGCGAGGCCGTGCTCGCCCGCAAGCTCGCTGAGCTCCGGATCCAGGAGGAGAGGCACGAGACTGCCCCGGCCGGAGCAGTACCGGATGACCGGCTCGGGCTCTTCTTCGCCTGTTGCCATCCGGTGCTGGCTCCGGAGGACCGGGTTGCCCTCACCCTCCGCTTCCTGGCTGGTCTCAGTACTGCGGAAGTGGCGCACGCGCTCCTCGTCCCGGTGCCGACGATGCAACAGCGGATCGTGCGGGCCAAGAAGCGGATCCGCACTCTCGGGGTCACCTTCGAGAGTCCGCGGCCGGAGGAGCTGCCGGCGCGGTTGCGTGGCGTGCAGCGAGTCATCTACCTGCTCTACGCGGAGGGATTCGCCCGCTCCGCGGGGAGCGAGCACATTCGTGACGACCTGACGACGGAGGCGATCCGTCTGGCAAGAGTGCTTCGAGAGCTGATGCCGTCGACGACGGAGGTCATCGGCCTGCTCGCCCTCCTCGTCCTGACCGAGGCGCGGCGTCCGGCGCGGACCGGCCCAGACGGACAGCCAGTACCACTGTCGGATCAGCAACGGACCCTGTGGCGCGCCGACCTGGTGAGGGAAGGAGTCCAGTTGGCCGAGGTTGCGGCGGCCGGACCGGAACCGGGGGCCTACTCGATCCAGGCCGCGATCGCCGCCGTGCACGCCGAAGCCGCCAGTTTCGAGGAGACCGACTGGGCACAGATAGTGGTTCTCTACCGGCTCCTGTCCGCCCACGAGCCGAACCCGGTGGTTCAACTTGGAGCGGCAGTGGCGCTCGGGCGTGCACACGGTCCCGCCGTGGGCCTGGAGCGGCTCGACGAATTGGCGGTCGAGCCCACGCTGGATCGCTATCGACCCTTCCACGTCGCCCGTGCCACGACCCTGGCGGAGCTGGGTGAGGTGGAGCGCGCCTCGCGGGCCTATCAACGTGCCCTGGAACTGCCCGGCAACGATGCGGAGGACCGGTTCCTGTTGGCGGCGCTGGCGGGACTGGACGAGAGCATGGGCCCCTGAAGGCGGAGAGCGCCGGCGGCAGGCCATGATGAAGGCATGAGCACCAAGCCACGCTGGTTCACCGACACGAAGGACGGGCACTCCCAGTGGTACATCGAGCGCTTCCGCACGATGGCCGCCGAGGGCGTCGATCTCGACGGTGAGGCCCGCACGATCGACGCCATGCTGCCCCGCGGATCCCGAGTGCTCGACGGGGGATGTGGCCCGGGCCGCCTTGGTGGCGAGTTGCACCGGCGGGGTCACGTCGTCGTCGGCGTCGACGTGGACCCGGAGCTGATCGCGGCTGCCGAGGACGACCACCCGGGTCCGCGGTGGCTCGTCGGGGACCTGGCGGAGTTGGACCTCGCGGACGAGGAGCCCTTCGACCTGGCCGTCGTGGCCGGCAACGTGATGCTCTTCGTGGCGCCCGGGACCGAGCGTCGGGTCCTCGAGCGGTTGGCGGCCCATGTGCGTCCCGGTGGCCGCATCGTGATCGGCTTCCGACGTGCGGAGGAGTACTCCTACGGGCGGTTCGACGCCGACATCACCGCAGCGGGCCTGCGGCTCGAGCATCGTTTCTCGACGTGGGACCTAGAACCCTTCAGTCGGGAGTCCGACTTCGCAGTCAGCGTCCTGCGCACGCCCTGACGAACCTTCACTCAGAACGCGCGAACCTTCACTCGGAACGCGCGAACCTTCACTCAGAACGCGCGAACCTTCACTCAGAACGCGCGAACCTTCAATTCCGCGACAACGCGGCATCCAACTGAAGGTTCGCGGGCTCTCACTGAAGGTTCGCGCGCTCCAGGTGAAGGTTCGCGGGGCGGGGTCAGCGGCGGAGGAGGCCCTTCGCCACGTGGGTCACCTGCACCTCGTTGGAGCCGGCGTGGATCATCAACGACTTCGCGTCCCGGGCGAGCTGTTCGACCCGGTACTCGGCCATGTAGCCGTTGCCGCCGAAGAGTTGCACCGCCTCCATGGCCACCTCGGTGGCTGCGCGCGACGAATAGAGCTTCATCGCAGAAGCCTCGGCGATGTCCATGGCCCCCGTGCGTTGGGCGTGCAGTCCCTTGAAGACCATGTTCTGCACGTTGACGCGGGCGATCTCCATCTCGGCCAGCTTCAGCTGGATCAGCTGGAACTGGCTGATCGGCTGGCCCCACAGCTCGCGCTGCTTGGCATAGTCGATGGAGAGCCGTTGGCACTCCTCGATGATGCCGAGGGCGAGCGTGGCGATGCCGACGCGTTCGCCGATGAAGTTCTTCCGCGCCGACTCACGGCCGTCGGAGCCGGGCTTGCCGGCCAGCAGCCGGTCAGCGCCGACCTTGACGTGGTCGAAGAAGAGCTGCCCGGTGGGGAGGACGACATGCCCATCTTCTTGAAGGGCTTCGACCGAGTGAGTCCCTCCATGTCGGCGTCGAGAACGAAGATGAGCACCGGCTGCTTGCGGCGGTCGGGTTCGGAGCCGTCGTCGAGCTTGCAGTAGACGATGATCGTGTCGGCATACGGGCCGTTGGAGATGAAGGTCTTCTGGCCGTTGATCACCCAGCCGCCGTTGCCGTCGGGCTTGGCCGTCGTACGCATGCCGCCGAAGGCGTCCGAGCCGGCGTCCGGCTCGGTGATCGCCCACGCGCCGATCTTGGCCAGGGTCATCACGTCGCGGGCCCAACGCCTGCGCTGTTCGACGGTGCCGAGCGAGTTGATGGTCCCGCCGACCATGCCTGCAGAGATCCCGATCGCGGTCGGGATGCCGAGGCCGACCTTGGCGAGCTCGATGTTGGCGATCGGGCCACCGCCGACCCCACCCTCGGGCTGCGGCTCGTCGAACGCCTCGCCAGCGGCGGCGGCCTCGTCGCGGCGGATCTGCCACTCGAAGTACTCAGCTGCGGCCTCGTCGAGACCGAACGCCTTGTAGAACTTGCGGGAGATCTCGTACGGCGGCAGGCCCTCGTGCTCGAGGTCGTCCTGGAGCGGACGGATCTCCTTGTCGACGAAGCTGCGGACGGCGTCGCGGAACGCGAGCTCTTCCTCAGTCCACGCGTACACGGCGACTGACCTCAGATCCGCTCGATGATGGTGGCCGAGGCCTGGGCGCCGCCAGCGCACATCGACACCAGTGCGGTGCTCGCGTCGCGGCGCTCGAGCTCGTGCAGCGCGGTGGTGAGCAGGCGGGTCCCGGTGGAGCCGACCGGGTGGCCGATCGCGATCGCCCCGCCGTTGACGTTGTACTTGTCTGCCGGGACGTCGTGGACCTTGGCCCACGACATGACGACCGAGGCGAAGGCTTCGTTGACCTCGCAGAGGTCGATGTCGGCGATGCTCATGCCGGAGTCCTTGAGGGCCTTCTCGGTGGCCTGGACCGGACCGTCGAGGTGGTAGTAGGGGTCGGCGCCGACGAGGCAGGACGTGATGATCCGGGCGCGGGGCTTGAGGCCGAGGCTCAGGGCCAGCTCCTCGTCCATGAGGAGGATCGCCGACGTGCCGTCGGAGATCTGCGAGGAGGAGCCGGCGGTGTGGATGCCGCCTTCAAGCACGGGCTTCAGCTTGGCCAGACCCTCGAGGGTGGTCTCGCGGAGGCCCTGGTCCTGGGTGACGGTGCGCGTCTCGCCAGTGGGCTTGCCCTCGGCGTCGAGCACCGGGGCCTCGATGGCGAAGATCTCGCGGTCGAAGCGACCCTCGTCGACGGCGATGCGCGCCTTCTGCTGGGAGGCGAGTCCGAAGGCGTCCACCTCGGCGCGGTCGAAGCCACGGTTTGCGGCGATGCGGTCTGCAGCGGAGAACTGGTCCGGCAGGTCGATGTTCCAGGAGTCGGGGCGCGGGTCACCGAAGCCGGGGGCACGCTGCTGCCGAGCGGGATGCGGCTCATCGACTCGACGCCACACGCGACGCCGGCCTTGATGGCGCCGGCGGCGATCATCGAGTTGATGAGGTGGGTCGCCTGCTGGGCCGACGAGCACTGGGCATCGATCACGGTCGAGGCGGTGTGATTGGCCAGGCCGGCGTGCATCCAGGCGCGACGGACCATGTTGTTGGACTGTTCGCCTGCCTGGGTGACGCAGCCGCCGATGACCTGCTCGATGAGGTCGGAGTCGACGCCCGCGCGCTTGAGGACCTCGGTCTGAGCGGCACCGAGCAGCTCAGCCGGGTGGATGCCGGCGAGCCATCCGCCGCGCTTGCCCTGCGGGGAACGCACTGCTTCGACGATGACGGGGTTGCCCATGGATGCCTCACTCGCTCGGTGCTGGCGGCCCCATTCGCTGCGGGGCCCGGTCCAGCGAAAGTAGAACACGTTCCTCGCCGCGACAACTTTGGGTCCCGGTCAGGAAATTGGCTCGGCGTGGCCCTTCCAAACAAACCGTTGGTATGTAACCATCATCACTAGAACGTGTTGCAGAAACGTTGGAGGAAGCACCGTGACCATTTCCCCCGACCTATGACGGTCTGGACCTGACCGACCCCGCGCAGATGGAGCAGGCCGTCCCGCACGAGGTCTTCAAGCAACTGCGCCAGAACTCGCCCGTGGTGTGGGTGGAGCAGGAGCCCGAGGCGCGCGCCGGCTTCTTGGACACCGGCTACTGGGCGGTGACCAAGCATGCCGACATCGCGGCGATCTCGAAGAACAGCAAGGACTTCTCCACCGCCAAGAACGGCGTCATCGTGCGCTTCGCGCCCGACATGACCCGCGAGCAGGTGGAGCTCCAGGGCGCAATGCTCATCCACCACGACCCGCCGTCACACACGGCGATGCGCCAGGTCATCTCGCGCGGCTTCACGCCGCGTGCCATTGCGCGGATCGAGGACGCGCTCAAGGAGCGTGCCGAGAAGATCGTCGACGCGGCCCTGGCCAAGGGATCGGGCAACTTCGTCGAGGATCTCGCCTCCGAGCTCCCGCTGCAGGCGATCGCGGAGCTGCTCGGCGTGCCGCAGGAGGAGCGCGGCAAGCTCTTCGACTGGTCCAACCAGATGCTCGCCTACGACGACCCCGAGGTCGAGGGCGACGAGGCCATCGCCGCTGCCGAGATTCTCGGCTACGCGATGATGCTCGCCGACGACCGTCGCAAGAACCCGCAGGACGACATCGTCACCAAGCTGGTGACCGCTGACGTGGACGGCCATGCCCTGACCGACGACGAGTTCGGCTTCTTCGTGATCCTCCTCGCTGTGGCGGGCAACGAGACCACGCGCAACGCGATCACGCACGGCATGATGGCGTTCCTCGAGCACCCGGAGCAGTGGGAGCTCTACAAGGCGGAGCGACCCGCGACCATGGTCGACGAGGTCGTTCGCTGGGCCACTCCAGTGAGTGTCTTCCAGCGCACCGCGATCAACGACGTCACGGTCGGTGACCAGCTGGTCAAGGCCGGCGACCGCGTGCTCATGTTCTACACCAGCGGAAACTTCGACGAGGACGTCTTCGAGGACCCGTTCACCTTCGACATCACGCGGGAGAACAACCCGCAGCTCGGGTTCGGCGGTCACGGTGCGCACTACTGCATCGGCGCCAACCTGGCCCGCAAGGAGATCGACATCATGTTCAACACGATCGCCGACAAGATTCCCAACATCAGCGCTGTCGGCACCCCGCGCAGGCTGCGCAGTGGCTGGATCAACGGCATCAAGGACCTGAACGCCACCTACACGGGCTGACCCGGGCGGCAGGCTGAGGCCGGTACTTGGTTTCCCCAGGTACCGGCCTCCGTCGTTTCAGGGCCCGCCGACGAGGCACGGTCGGAGACAAGCGAGAACTGCCTCCGAAAGACACCGTCGAGATCGAGGGACCTCAGCATCACCAGATCGCCAAGCGGCGCCACCCGCGGGTCAGCGAAGCCGGATCTTCTTGGACGACTTCGCTCCCTGGGAGTTCACCACGATCTTGGCCGTGCCCTTGTGGCCCGGCGCGACGCGCATTCGCACCTTCACCTTGCGGCTCTTTCCGGGCTTGAGCTTGCCGATCTTGGCGACCTTCGACGTCACCTTCTTGCCCTTCACCTTGACCTTGACCTTCGGGGCCGTGACGCGCTGGTTCTTGTTGGTGACCTTGACCTTGATCTGCTGCCAGCGCTTGACCTTGGCCTTGACCTTGCCGGGTGCCTTGACCTTGAAGTTCGGCTTGTCGAGCACAGCAGTCAGACCATCGCTGGTGCGGCCGTCGAACTGGACGACGTAGGGGTCGGACCCTTCGGGCTCGATGCGCCAGGTCTGTGCGTAGGCACAGTCGAACATGTCCTGCTTCGCCAGGTCCTCTCGGAAGTGGATCAGCTCCATCGACGCCCCGTTGCGCTTGAGGCCGGGTGCGTGGGTGCCGTAGGCATACCAGTAGACGGTGGTCTCCCAGGGGGACTGGCACCAGGTGCCGTCGGGAGTCACCTTTCCCAGGGCAACGATCACCATCGAGTCGAGGGTCGGGGTCGGCTTGCCGCGGAGCTTCACCTTCGCGCTGATCGTGCCGCGCACCAGGTCCTGGGTGATGGTCGCAGCGGCCAGCCGCTGGGGCAGCGGGGTGCTCGGGGTCGATGGCGTGCCGACGGGCAGGGTCACGCCCACCCGCTGCTTGACGGGCCACTTGCCCTTGCGTTCTGCCGTGGTTCGCAGGCGAGCTGCCTGTGACATGGGGGCGGCGTGGGCATGTGCGCTCGCGGCTGGTGCATCGGCGCCGGGTGGCGGAGCACTGTCAGCGGCGACCGATGCGGCCGGGGTCAGCGCGACGAGCGAGACGGCCAGGGCGATGACGAGGCCGAGAGCGGTGGGTTGACGAGGTGGCATGTGCACGGGATCCTCCGAAAGTCCGAGTTGGGGAGATCATGTCCACCTTCGGACGGAATATTCCTCGTCTCGGTTCCCGGCATCCGCGACGATCAGGTGCGCTCGGTGAGGATGATGGGCTCGTCCTCGGTGATGGCGATGGTGTGCTCCATGTGGGCACCACGGGAGCCGTCGGCGGAGCGCAGCGTCCAGCCGTCCTTGTCGGTGTAGATCTCGTCGGTCGTGTGCAGGAACCACGGCTCGATCGCGATCACGAGACCCGGCTTCAGCGGATAGCCGCGGCCGGGGCGGCCGTCGTTGGCCACGTGCGGGTCACCGTGCATGGTGCGGCCGACGCCGTGGCCGCCGAACTGGAGGTTGACCTTCAGCCCGGCCTCGCGCGCGACCGAACCGATCGCTGCGGAGATGTCCCCCATCTTGTTGCCCGCGCGGGCCGCGGCGATGCCGGCGTCCAGCGCGCGTGTGGTGGTGTCGATCAGCGCGACGTCCTCCGGCCGGGGTGTGCCCACGACCACGGAGAGCGCGGAGTCCGAGACCCAGCCGTCGACCGCGCAGGCGAAGTCGAGACTCACCAGATCGCCGTCGGCGAGCACGTAGTCATGGGGGAGCCCGTGCAGCACCGCGTCGTTGACCGACGTGCACAGCACCTTGCCGAAGGGAGAGGCGCCGAAGGAAGGGTGGTAGTCGATGTAGCACGACTCCGCGCCGCGATCGCGGATCATCTGGTGGGCCAGCTCGTCGAGCTCCAGCAGGTTGACGCCGACATCTGCCTTCGCAGCGAGCGCGGTGAGGACCTCACCGACGAAGCGCCCGGCAGGACGCATCTCGTCGATCTGTGCTGGAGTGCGGAGCTCGATCATGCGGTCGAGCCTAAGCCCGTCGAGACACGCCCGCCGAAATGGGGCGGACGCCCCGTGACCACGGCGTGAGGGCGTCGTGGCCACGAGGCGTCCAGAGGAGTGCTCAGGCAGGCTTGTCCTTGCCCAGCACCCACATCGCGAAGAACTGCGATCCGCCGCCGTAGGCGTGACCCAAGGAGCGACGTACGCCGTCGATCTGGTGCTCACCGGCAGCGCCGCGCACCTGCAGCGCGGCTTCGGCGAAGCGGAGCATGCCCGAGGCGCCGATCGGGTTGGAGGAGAGTACGCCGCCACTGGAGTTCACCGGCAGCTTGCCCGTCATCGCCGTTGCACCGGACTCGGTCAGCTTCCAGCCCTCGCCCTCGGCCGCGAAGCCGAGGTTCTCCATCCACATCGGCTCGAACCACGCGAACGGCACGTAGATCTCCGCCGCGTCGATCTCCTCGAGGGGATGGGTGATGCCGGCCTGCTTCCACAGCGCGGCAGCAGCTTCGCGGCCGGCACGCGGGTTCACCTGGTCGCGCTCGGAGGCGGTGGTCGGCTCCGAGCGCATGACGGTGCCGTGGATCCACGCCGGGTTCGCGATCGACGACGCGGTGTCGGCGTCGGCGATGACCATGGCGCAGGCGCCGTCGGAGGAGGGGCAGGTCTCGTCGTAGTGGATCGGGTCCCACAGCATCGTGGAGGCCAGGACCGACTCGACCGTGGTGCCTTCGTTGTGCAGGTGCGCGTAGGGGTTCTTGAGCGCGTTGGTGCGGTCCTTGGCGGCCACGATGGCACCGATGTGACTCGGTGCGCCGGAGCGGCGGATGTAGGAGCGCACGTGCGGTGCGAAGTAGCCGCCAGCACCGGCATGGACCGGCATGATGAACGGCACCGGCACCGAGAGCGCCCACATCGCGTTGGACTCCGACTGCTTCTCGAAGGAGACCGTCAGCACCCGCTTGTGCACCCCGGCCTGCACCAGGGAGGCCGCGACGATCGCCGTCGAGCCCCCACCGAACCTGCGGTGTGCACCCGGATGAGCGGCTTCCCGGCAGCCCCCAGGGCCTCGGCGAGATAGAGCTCGGGCATCATGACGCCCTCGAACAGGTCCGGGGCCTTGCCGACGACGATCGCGTCGATGTCGTCGAAGCCCACACCAGCATCGGCGAGGGCCCGGTCGATCGCCTCTCGGCACAGTCCCGCGATGGAGACGTCGTCGCGCTTGGCCCGGTGGTGGGTCTGTCCCACACCGATCACGGCGGCCGGCTGCTTGGCCATCAGTTGCTCCCATCCAAGACGCAGAGAAGGTTCTGTTGCAGGGCCGGGCCCGAGGTGGCGTGCGCGAGCGCCTTGTCGACGCCGCCGTCCCAGATCTGCCGCGCGGCCTCGCCGATCCGGTTGAGGCCACCGGTGAACAGCGGGTTCGAGACGAGTGCGCCCCCGAGGGGTTGATGCGTACGTCGGCACCCAGGCCGAGCTCCCGGCGCAGGATCAGCTCCTGGTGGGAGAAGGGCGCGTGCAGTTCTGCGACCTGCACCCCTCGAGGTCGAGGTCGGCCGCAGCGCGTCGTACCGAGGGGGCCTCGGTGAGGTTGCGGGCACCGAGGTGGAGCGGGTCGATGCGGTGGGCCAGTCCCGTGATCCACGCCGGACGCTCGTGCACACGGCGGGCCACGTCGCCGGCTGCCAGCACGATCGCCGCCGCTCCGTCGGTCACGGGGGCGATGTCGTGCTTGCGCAACGGGTCGGCGTACAACGGGCGGTCGAGGAGCTCCTCGACGGACGATCCGCCCTTGCGGACCGCGTGCTCGTTGCCTTCGGCGTCGGTCAGCGAACGCTGGGCCACCTCGGCCATGTCCTGCTCCGACCACAGGCCCGCGTCGATGCCCTGCCGTGCCTGGAGGCCGGCGAGGGAGACGGTGTCGGGCCACAGCGGGGTCATCGTGTAGGGGTCGAGCTGGAGGGTCATGGTCCGGCGCAGGGTGCCGGCGGAGGCCTTGCCGAAGCCGTAGACCAGGGCGGTGTCGACCTCGCCGGTCTGGATCTTCAACCATGCCTCGTAGAGGGCCCAAGCGGCGTCCATCTCGACGTGCGACTCGTTCACCGGTGGCAGTGCGCCGATCGCGTCGACGGACTGGACGAACGAGAACGAACGACCGGCCAGGTAGTCCGAGGAGCCGGAGCACCAGAAACCGATGTCGCCCTTGGCGAGTCCGGTCTTCTCGTAGAGCTCCTGGAAGATCGGGACGAGCACCTCCACCATGGTGGGGGAGCCGTCGAACTCTGCTGTCTGTCGTTGGGCGTACCCGACAACTGCGACGTCACGCATGTGCAGGCTCCTTTCTCAGAGGTGGTGCTTGTAGGTGTCGTAGTCGGCGTCGGGTTCGTCCGTCGGCCGGAAGTGGCTGATGTTCTCGATCGTGGTGCCCCACTCGTCGCGTGGCTTCCACACGGCCTCGACCCGCATGCCCATGCGGATCTCGTCAGCGGGGATGTCGAGGATCAGGTGCTGCAGGGCGATGTCTGCGCCGTCGAGCAGGATGTAGGCAGACACGTACGGCGGCTTGATCTGCTGCCCCAGGAACGGCACGTTGACCACGCAGAAGGTGGTGACGGTGCCGCGCTGGGAGAGCTCCACCTCTTCGGCGGTGGGTACGCCGTCTGTCGGGCAGGCGCCGCGGGGCGGCACGTAGACCTTGTCGCAGGCCGGGCACCGCTGCCCGAGGATGCGACCTTCGGCGAGACCCCGGAAGAACGCGCTCTCCTCCGGGCTGGCGGCATAGACGTAGTCGAGTGCGACCGGAGTGATGACGGTCGGGGTGGACTCGCCGGGGCCGGAAGCGGTGACGGCGTCTCGCGCCGTGAGCGTCTCGAACGGTTGGGGCATGCCCGGAGCCGGGGGCGTGTCGCTGGGCTCGAAGCAGGCAATGTCGGTGATGACACCGGTGCGCTCCTCCGCCCAGCGGATCCGCACCCGCTGGCCGGTGTGCACGTCGGCGGGAGAGCTGACGTCGAGGGCGTGCAGCATCGGCTCGGTCGCGCCGTCGAGCGTCACGAGGGCCCAGGCGAAGGGCCGGTCGAGGGGCTGGCCCTCGACGGGCTCGGGACACCAGGTCCAGGAGCTGACGGTGCCGGTGTCGGCCACCCGGACCAGTTCGGTCGTGGCGCCATGGCTGATCGGGTCGTACTCCAGCGGGGGAGTGATCACACGGCCGTCCGAGGTACGGCCCGCGACCACGGTACGGTCGCGGAGCCCCTCGAGGAACCGACCGAGCACCGGGCCCGTCGATCGTGTGTAGTCGAAGCTCACCCGGACCGGAGCACTCAAGGTTCTGCTTTGAGAGGAGGTCATGGCTCCGAAGTGAAACATGTTCTAGTGTTGGTGACAAGCATCTCACCGCCAGGAGGAACCAGATGAAGCTCGGCCTGCAACTCGGCTACTGGGGCGCCCAGCCCCCGACCGGCGTGGGTGAACTCGTTGCCGCCGCCGAAACGTCCGGTTTCGATGCCATCTTTGCAGCTGAGGCATGGGGCTCCGACGCGTTCACCCCGTTGGCGTGGTGGGGCAGCGACACCGAGAGGGTGCGACTCGGCACTTCGATCGTGCAGATGTCGGGGCGGACGCCGACCTCGATCGCCATGCACGCCCTCACTCTCGACCACCTGACCGGTGGCCGGGTGATCCTGGGCATGGGGGTGAGCGGTCCGCAGGTCGTGGAGGGTTGGTACGGCCAGCCCTACGCGAAGCCGTTGGCACGCACCCGCGAGGTCGTCGACATCATCCGCCAGGTCCTGGCTCGTCAGGCCCCGGTGACCTCTGGCAGTGACGTCTATCAGCTTCCCTACGCCGGACCCGGATCGACAGGCCTGGGCAAGCCCCTGAAGTCGATCGTGCACCCGCTGCGTGCGGATCTGCCGATCTGGCTCGGTGCGGAGGGGCCGAAGAACGTCGCCCAGACCGCCGAGATCGCCGACGGGTGGATCCCGATCTTCTACACCCCGAAGTCGGCCGCGATGTATCAGCCGTGGCTCGACGAGGGCTTCGCGCGACCGGGGGCTCGGCGTACCCGCGCCGACTTCGAGATCGCCGCCACCTGCCATCTGGCCATCACCCCCGACAACGGCGCGAGCAAGCAGGCGGTCATTGACGCGTTGAAACCCTCGATCTCGCTCTACATGGGCGGGATGGGGGCCAAGGAGGCGAACTTCCACAAGAACGTCTTCGAGCGGATGGGGTACGGCGAGCTCGCCGACGAGGTGCAGGAGCTCTACCTGACCGGCCAGAAGGACAAGGCCACCACGCTGATCCCCGACGAGCTGGTGGACGACATGCACATCATCGGCGACGCCGGCTTCGTGAGGGAGCGGGTCGCACAATGGGAGGAGACCGGAGTGACGACGTTGTTGCTGAGCCTGCGATCGGCAGACGAGGTGCGCCAGGTTGCGGAGGTGGTCGCGTGAGCGAGGATCGGGAGGCGCCGAGGCACCCCAAGGAGGTCGGCTCGCTCGCGGTCGAGCTCCCCGGCAACGAGACCCTGCGCTGGCCCACGCACAACGGGCACCTGATGGTCGACGCCCTGCGGCGCCACCGTGACCGCCCGATCATCGAGCTGGGCGACGTGGCCCTCGCCGGTGGCGACGTGTCGTCGCGGATCAGCCAGTACATCCAGGCCTTCGAGGATCTCGATGCCGGTTCCAGTGTGTCCGGTGCACTCCTGGCGCTCAACCGTCCGGAGGTGCTCTTCATCCTCGGCGCCGGTCAGACCCAGGGCTTTCGACGGGTCTCGCTGCATCCACTCGGCTCAGCGGCTGACCACGCCTACGTCATCAACGACGCAGAGATCACCGTCCTGGTGGTCGACCCCTACTTCGCGGCGCGGGCGATCGAGCTCCTTGAGCTGTGCCCGCAACTCACCCAGGTGCTCACCATCGGCCCGGTGCCCGAGGAACTGGCCGCCGCCGCCGAGGCAACCGGACGCACCACTGCTGACATCGTGGCAACGGCCGCCGGGCGACAGCCCGGTGAACTTCAGGCCAAGCTGTTGCCGCCCGACCACATCGTCTCGTTGGCCTACACCGGCGGCACGACGGGCCGGCCGAAGGGCGTGATCGGCCTCGCCCAGGCGATGAACACGATGACGTCGATCCAGCTGAGCGAGTGGGAGTGGCCGCAGGAGCCGCGCTTCTTGATGTGTACGCCGCTCTCCCACGCGGGCGCCGCCTTCTTCGTGCCGGTGGTGATCAAGGGCGGCACCTTGTTCGTGACCTCCCGCTTCGATCCCGCCGAGGTGCTGGCCACCATCGAGGAGAAGCGGATCAACTCGATCATGCTGGTGCCGACGATGCTCTACGCGCTGCTCGACCACCCTGACAGCCGCACCCGCGATCTCTCGTCTCTGGAGACGGTCTACTACGGCGCCTCCGCGATCAACCCAGTGCGGCTGAAGGAGGCGATCGAGCGTCTCGGTCCGATCTTCGCGCAGTACTACGGGCAGTCCGAGGCGCCGATGGCCATCACCTACTTCGCCAAGGGCGATCACGTGGACGCCTCCGGCAAGCCGGTGCTCGACCGCCTCACCTCCTGCGGCCGCCCGGCCGCGCTGGCGCGCGCCGAACTGCTCGACGAGCAGGGCAACCGAGTGCCGGTCGGTGAACCGGGGGAGATCTGCGTCGCGGGGCCGCTGGTCTCCGGGGGCTACTGGGGTCTCCCGGAACAGACGGCCGAAACCTGGCGCGACGGCTGGATGCGCACCGGTGACATCGCCCGTGAGGACGATGACGGCTTCTGGTACATCGTCGACCGCACCAAGGACATGATCGTCAGCGGCGGCTTCAACGTCTTCCCTCGTGAGGTCGAGGACGTCGTTGCCGAGCACCCGGCGATCGCCCAGGTCAGCGTCATCGGGACTCCGCACGAGAAGTTCGGCGAAGCGGTGACTGCCGTGGTCGTCGTACGCGAGGGTCACGAGCTCACGGACGAGGTGGTGACCCAGATCCAGGAGATGGTGAAGGAGCGCAAGGGGTCCGTCCAGGCGCCCAAGCAGGTGATCGGCGTCGACGCGCTGCCCCTGACCGGCTTGGGCAAGCCCGACAAGAAGGCGCTCCGCGCCCGGTTCTGGGAAGGGCACGACCGCACCGTCGGCTGACCGCGAACCTTCACTCAGATCAGTCGAACCTTCAGTTGGGGTGACCCAACTGAAGGTTCGACGCTTCCAACTGAAGGTTCGCGGGGTGGGTCAGCGGCCCTGGAAGTTCGGCTTGCGCTTCTCCGCGAAGGCGCGGGGCCCCTCCTTGGCGTCGTCGCTGGAGAAGACCTTCGCGCCGACGAGGGCGTCGTCCTTCCAGCAGTCGTCCTCGTGGCGCCCCTCGGAGTCGCGGACGGTCTTGAGGATGGCCTGCACCGACAACGGGCCATTGGCGCAGATCAGGTCGGCGATCTCGTGTGCCTTGGCCAGCGCCTCGCCGTCGGGAACGACGTGACCGATGAGACCGATCTCCTTCGCCTCGTGCGCCTTGATGTGGCGTCCGGTGAGCAGCAGGTCCATGGCGACGGTGTAGGGCACCTGGCGGGGAGTCGGACGACGGAGCCGCCGAGCGGATAGAGGCTCCACTTCGCCTCGGAGACGCCGAAGCGCGCGGACTCGCCGGCGATACGGATGTCGGTGGCGGTGAGGATCTCGGTCCCGCCGGCGATGGCAGCACCCTCGACCGCCGCGATGAGCGGCTTGTTGAGTCGGTAGCCCTTGAGGAGGGCCTTGATGATGCTCGGGTCAAAGGTGCCGGACTCGAACTTGTCACCCGGTGAATCCTTCGACATCGCCTTGAGGTCCGCACCTGCGCAGAAGGCGCCGCCAGCGCCGGTGAGGATGACGACCCGGACCTCCGGATCGGTGTTGGCGCGTTCCCACGCCTGCTCCATGAGTTGCAGCATCTCGCCGGAGAGCGCGTTGCGCGCCTCGGGGCGATTCAGCGTGACAACCAGCTTGTGATCGACCAGTTCCACCAGTGCGTGCGGGGCTTCGTTTGACATGCGGGAAACGCTAGCCCAAAACGAGAACGTGTTCTAGTCTGTGATGCATGGCACTCAACATTGCTGATCTCTTCGAACACGCCGTCGACGCCGTTCCCGACCGCCTCGCGGTGCAGGTGGGTGAAGACACGATCACCTTTGCCGAGCTGGAGCGCCAGGCCAACCAGCTCGCCCACTACTTCGCCTCCCAGGGGATCGGGGCCGGTGACCACGTCGGGCTCTACTCCAAGAACAGCATCGAGCACGTGATCGCGCTCATCGCGATCCTCAAGGTGCGAGCTGTCTCGATCAACGTCAACTACCGCTACGTCGCGGGCGAGCTCGACTACCTCTTCGACAACGCTGATCTCGTCGGTCTGGTCCACGATCGCGTGTACGCCGACCTGGTGGGCCAGGTCGCGCCGAAGTTCGAGAAGCTCAAGACGATCGTCGCCGTACCGAACTCGCTGGAGCCGGACGACGCCAGCGATGTCAGTGCGTACGGCGGGGTGCTGCTCGAGGACGCCATGGCCGGGCAGAGCGACGTCCGCGACTTCGGCGAGCGGAGCGCTGATGACATCCACATCATCTACACCGGGGGCACCACCGGCTTCCCGAAGGGCGTCATGTGGCGTCACGAGGACTTCTGGCGGGTTCTCGGCGGCGGCGTCGACTTCATGACCGGCGAGCTCAAGGGCGAGTTCGACCAGTCCAAGGCCGCGGCCGAGGGCGCCAGCCTGATCACTCTGCCGCTCAGTCCGCTGATGCATGGTGGCGCGCAGGCCAGCCTGCTCATGCACCTCTTCGCCGGCCAGCTCACCATCATGGAGCCGAAGTTCGACCCGGTCCGCACCTGGGAGCTCATCGACGAGCACAAGGTGCAGATGATCTTCATGACCGGCGACGCCATGGCCCGTCCCCTGATCGAGGCCTACGAGGAGGGCGGCTTCGACGGCCAGAGCCTCTTCGCCATCGCCAGCAGCGCCGCGATCTTCTCCAAGGCGGTCAAGGAACGCTGGATGGCGAAGTTCCCCAACGCGGTCTTCACCGACTCGGTCGGCTCGTCGGAGACCGGCTTCCAGGGCACCGGTCTCCAGGACGCCAGTGCGCTGTCCACCGACGGCCCCGTCGTCACGATCGGCCACGGCTCGGTGGTGATCGACGATGACGACAACATCCTCGACCCGGCCACCGACGTCGGCAAGACGGGTCGCACCGCGCGGGCGGGCCACGTCCCGGTCGGCTACTACAAGGACCCGGTGAAGTCGGCGAAGACCTTCATCGAGATCGACGGCGTCCGTTACTCGATTCCCGGTGACTACGCCCGGATCGAGGAGGGCAACCGACTCACCCTGCTCGGGCGCGGCTCCAACTGCGTCAACACCGGCGGCGAGAAGGTCTATCCCGAGGAGGTCGAGATGGCCGTCAAGGGGCACGCCGCCGTGTACGACGTGCTCGTGGTCGGTCTGCCCGACGAGAAGTACGGCCAGAGTGTCCACGCGGTGGTCGAGCTCCGTGACGATGCGAGCCTCGAACTCGACGAACTGCGTGACTACCTGCGCGCGCACCTGTCGGGCTACAAGCTGCCGCGGGGGCTGACGATCGTCCCCCAGATCCCGCGCAACGCCACCGGCAAGGCGCAGTACCCCCAGGCCAAGGAGTTCGCTCTGGCCGACCGCGACGGCAAGGAGTGACCTGACATGCGTAGTCCCATCTGTGAGATGTTCGGCATCGAGTACCCGATCTTCGCCTTCACTCCCTCGGAGAAGGTCGCTGCGGCCGTCTCCAGGGCCGGGGGTCTCGGGGTGCTCGGCGCGGTCCGGTTCAACGACTCCGATGAGCTGGACAAGACCCTCGACTGGCTCGACGACAACACCGACGGCAAGCCCTACGGCGTCGACGTGGTCATGCCCATGAAGATCCCCACCGAGGGCAAGGCCGTCGACCTCAAGGAGATGATCCCGGCGGAGCATCTCTCCTTCGTGGAGCGGACGCTGCAACAACTCGGCGTACCGCCGCTGCCCGAAGGTGAGGGGCGCGAGGGCGTGCTGGGTTGGTTGCACTCCGTGGCCCGCTCGCACGTCGACGTCGCGCTCGCGCACCGACCGGTGCTGATCGCCAACGCGTTGGGTTCGCCGCCGGTGGACGTCATCGAGCAGGCACACGCTGCGGGAGTGAAGGTGGCGGCGCTGGCCGGCGCCGCCAAGCACGCGCTCTCGCACGTCAGGAACGGCGTCGACATCATCGTCGCCCAGGGATACGAGGCGGGCGGTCACACCGGCGAGATCGCCGGTATGGTGCTCACGCCCGAGATCGTCGACGCGGTCGGCCCCGACGTGCCGGTGCTCGCTGCGGGAGGCATCGGATCGGGTCGCCAGGTGGCGGCCGCAATGGCCCTCGGCGCCCAAGGGGCGTGGACCGGCTCGCTCTGGCTGACGGTGGAGGAGTACGACCTCTCCGCAGGCGCCGGCATCCGTGACGCCCTGCTCCAGGCCGGCTCCGGCGACACGGTCCGCACCCGCGTCTACACCGGCAAGCCTGCGCGGCTGCTCAAGACGAAGTGGACCGAGGCCTGGGAGACCGAGGAGGCTCCCGAGCCGTTGCCGATGCCGCTGCAGAACCTGCTCGTGGCCGACGCGCACAACCGGATGAACTCCGGCGACAACCCCGACACCATCTCGATGCCGGCCGGCCAGATCGTCGGCCGCACCAATGAGGTTCGCCCGGTCGCCGACGTCATGGCCGACCTCATCCGTGAATACGAAGAGACGGTCGACCGCCTGACCAAGTTGGGCCGTTGATGGTCCTCGCCATCGAGGACGCCCAGCGGGTCCGGACGATCACGCTCAACCGTCCGGACGCGCTGAACGCGTTCAACGAAGAGCTGTACGACGCCACTGCGGAGGCGCTGCTGGCTGCGGCCGCCGACGACTCCGTCGCCGTCGTACTCCTGACCGGAGCCGGCCGGGCCTTCAGTGCCGGCACGGACCTGGTGGAGATGCACGCCCGGGCCACCGATCCAGCGTTCGTGCCGGGCAAGCACGGTTTCACCGGGTTCCTGGACGCCCTCGTCGACTTCCCGAAGCCACTCGTGGTGGCGGTCAACGGGCTCGGCCTGGGCATCGGTACGACGATCCTCGGGTTCGCCGACCTGGCCTTCGTGTCCACCCGGGCGAAGTTCAAGTGCCCGTTCACGAGCCTCGGGGTGGCACCCGAGGCCGCCTCGAGCCTGTTGTTCCCGCAGCTGATCGGTCGGCAGAATGCCGCGTGGGTGCTGCTGTCGGCCGAGTGGATCTCACCGGAGGAGGCCCTGGACATGGGTTTGGTCTGGAAGGTCTGTGAACCAGACGCGTTGCTGGCCACCGCACGTCAGCACGCAGAGGTGCTGGCCGCACGCCCGATCTCCAGCCTGCTCGCGGTCAAGCGCACCATGACCGAGCCGCACCGGCAGGCCATCCGGGAGGCACGTGACCGTGAGAACGGGTGCTTCGCGGAGCTGATGGGCGGCCCTGCCAACATCGAGGCGCTGACCGCCTTCGCCGAGGGGCGGGAGCCGGACTTCACGGGGTTGCCTGCGGGGTGGTGACGCCGTCCGGGCACGGGGCCGTGTGGCCGCTCCGTGGAGGAGTGACGCCTGCCTCCAAGCGTTAGCCTGAGGGCATGGCTTGGGTGCATGCGTTTGTCGACGTCCCTGCCGACCAGCACATGGCGGTCGGCGGGTTCTGGGCGTAAGTGCTGGGCTGGCCGGTCGGTGCTCCTTGGCCCGGGCATCCGGAGCTGCAGAGCTTCGAGCCGCCGCAGGGTGCGCCCTATGTCCAGCTCCAACGCATCGATGGGCCGCCGCGGGTTCACCTGGATCTTGAGGCGGGTTCCCCGGGGGCGATGGCGGCCGGGGCCTTGGACCTGGGAGCCGAGATCGTCGCTGGCCATGACCGTTGGGCTACGTTGCGCTCGCCCGGGGGCTTCCGTTCTGCGTCACGCGGAACTCGCCTCTGCGGACCGTTCGCCGGGACCTGGCACTGTGAGGTACTGCCGGCCCGAGCTCGGCGGCCCTCCTGGTCAGCGTGCCTGCTCGGACAACTTCGCCTTGATGTCGGTCTTCAACACCTTGCCGACCTTGGACCGCGGGAGGTCCTCCCAGACCTCGATCTGCTTGGGCGTCTTGACGCTGCCGATGCGCTCCTTCACGAAGGCCCGGACCTCCTCGGGACTCACGGCCCGACCGGGCCGGAGCTGGAGGACGGCGGTGAGCCGCTCGCCCCACTTGTCGTCCGGCAGGCCGATGACGGCGCAGTCCGCGACGGCCGGGTGCGACATCAGGGCCTGCTCGACCTCGGTGGAGTAGACGTTGAAGCCACCGGTGATCACCATGTCCTTCGCGCGGTCGACGACGTGGAGGAAACCCTCTTCGTCGACGTACCCGATGTCGCCTGTGTGGTGCCAGCCGTACGCCGATGCCTCGGCCGTGGCCTCGGGGTTCTTGAAGTAGCCCCGCATCACCAGGGAGCTCCGAACCACGATCTCGCCCCGCCCACCCGGCGGCAGCTGGCTGCCGTCGTCGGCCATGATGGCGAGGGTGACGAGTGGGGCCGGTCGGCCCGCCGACGACAGTCGCTCGGTGGCGATGGAGCCGTCGGGGTGGAAGTGGTCACGGGGGCCATCGTCGAGATCATCATCGGTGCCTCGGTCTGGCCGAAGAGCTGCGCCATCACGGGGCCGATCCGGGTGAGCGCCTCCTCGAGCCGGCGCGCGGACATCGGTGCCGCGCCGTACCAGAAACACTGAAGGCTCGAGAGGTCCGCGGCCTTCAGCGAAGGGTGGTCCAGCACCATGTAGATCAACGTGGGTGGCAAGAAGGTGTGGCTCACCCGATGGTCGCCGATTTCCTGGAGGAATTCTCCGACTTCAGGTTTGCGCATCACGACCACCGAGCCTCCCGAGGCGAGCACGGGGAAGCACAGCACCCCGGCTGCGTGGGTCAGCGGCGCGAGGGCCAGGTAGACGGGTCGCTCGGGCGGATCCGGCCACGGATAGCCCATCAGGGTGATCGCGGTCATCGTCTCCAGGTTGGCGCCGGTGAGCATCACGCCCTTGGGGCGTCCGGTGGTGCCACCGGTGCCGACGATCATGGCCAGGTCGTCATCAGCAGGACGGTCGACCTCCTCGGTCCCGGCCGCAAGGAAGTCGTCCCAGCCGAGGGCCCACTCCGGCGCCTCGTCGAGGCACACCAGGGTCGTGAGTCCCGGCAGGTCACCGCGGATCTGGTCGACCAGGTCGATGAATGCAGCCTGGAAGATGAGGGCAGTGCATTCGAAGAGCTCGAGCAGGTCCCGGTTCTCGCTGGCTTCGTTGCGCGGGTTGATGGGGCACCACACGGCGCCGGCGCGGCTGATCCCGAAGACGCTGGTGAAGGCGATCGGGTCGTTGGCGGAGAGGATTGCCACCTTCTGGCCCGCCGCGACGCCCCGTGCCGCGAGGGCGGAGGCGATCTGCCCGGCGAGTGCCTGCGTGTCGCCGTAGGTCCACGTCTGCCCGTCGCAGACCAGACAGGGTGCGTCGATCCCCAACGACGCGCCCTTGTCGAGGTAGTCGATCAGCCGCACCGTCCCTCCTCAGCCGTCGATGGTCAGGACGGGTTCGGCGACGAGGCCGAACGCGCGCAGTTGACCGAGCAGCTCCCGGTGGCCGAAGGCCTTGCAGCCGGAGGCGAAACCGGTGCGGAGAGGCGGTTGCTGGAGCAACGAGTACGCCGCGTACGCCTGCAGGAGGCCGGTCTGCTTGTAGTTCTGGTTGCCGTGGATCACGCAGTGCGCACGACCGAGTGGGCCGGAGGCATGCACGGAGTCGAGTGACTTGTTGAGCCGCGGGTTCTCCCGAGGGGGCATCTGGTTCATGACCTGGGCCGCGGTCTCGGTCAGTGCTGCGTCACGCTCGGCCTCGGACATGTCCTTGGTTGCTTCGAGTGCTCCAGCGACGATCTGCGGGACTCCGTGCATCAGCGCGGCGTTGAACACTCCGCCTTGGGCCTTGCAGTTGGCGACGCGCGGGTCCTTGCGATACCAGACCGGGTGCGACGTGCCGCCCCACGGCAGTGACTGAGCGAGTTCGTGCTGACCGGGTACGACGAGGGGCACCAGACCCTGCGCGGGGTCGAACTCGACGTACTCGTTCTGCTGGAGGTAGTGGGCGCGCGAGGTGGCGGCGTTGACGAGGATGGTCTGGGTCGAGGCGATGGTCGGCGAACCGCCCCAGAACACGGCGATGTCGAGGGTGTCGAGGCCGGGGCGCTCCAAGCACAACTCGGCGGCGATCTCGCCGGTGGTGTACATCTGCGCCAGGCCAGGGGAGAGCAGCAGCCCGGCGGCGGCGAAGTCCGCGCCGTACTTCTCCTCGCAGGTGATCAGCCAGTCCTGTTCACCCGTGGTGTCGAGGTAGTGCGTCCCAGCGGCGAGGCAGGCCTCGACGACGACAGGGCCGTGCTTGCTGAACGGTCCGACGGTGTTGCAGACGACGGAGGCGTCACGGAAGAGCTCAGTGAGGGCGGCGACGTCGTGATCCACCTGGACGACCTCGTAGTCGGCGGTCTCGATGCCGGCGACGCTCGACTCCATCGAGGCGGTCAGCTTGTCGGCGCTGCGTCCGGCGGCGACGAAGGGGACGCCGAACTCGCGCAGGTATTCACAGACCAGCCGACCGGTGTAGCCGGAGGCGCCGTAGACGATGACGGGTTTGCTGCTCATGTTGTCTCCTCACATTCCCATTCCGCCGTCGACCGCGAGGCCGGCGCCGTTGATGAACTTGGCGTTGTCCGAGGCCAGGAAGACGACCGCGTCCGCGATCTCCTCCTCAGTGGCCAGCCGGCCCGACGGTGTCAGCTCGACCACGCCGCCGACGGCCTCCTCGGGGAGGGAAACAGCCCGAGCGTCGTCATCTCATTGGCGAGACCGGCGCCCATCTCGTTGGGCACCAGGCCGGGATAGATGCAGTTGACGCGTACGCCGAGGCCCAACTTGCCGCTCTCCATGGCGGCCACCCGGGTGAGGCGGTCGACTGCGGACTTGGACGCAGAGTAGGCGGAGAGGGCGGGAAAGGCGATGGTGGCGGCGACGGAGGAGATGTTGATGACGACGCCGCCGTGGCCGGCCGCGCCGCCGGGGCCCATGGCGCGGAAGGCGTGCTTGATGCCGAGGGACGTGCCGACCACGTTGACGTCGAAGATCCGCCTCAGCACCTCGGGGTCCAGGTCGAGGAACAGGCCTGCGATCTCGATGCCGGCATTGTTGACGAGGATGTCGAGGCCGCCGAGTTGCTCGACTGCCGCGGTGACGGCCGAGTCCCACGAGGCATCGTCGGTCACGTCGAGGTGGACGAACGGACCACCGATCGACGAGGCGACCTCCTGGCCCTTCTCGTCCTGCACGTCGGCGATGGCGACGGTGGCACCGGCGGCGGTGAGGAACTCCGCGAACTTCTTGCCCAGGCCTTGGGCGCCGCCCGTCACCAACGCCTTTCGGCCGGACAGTTGGGGTTCGGTCATGGGAGCGATCTCCTTCGACTCAGGGGTGATGTGCGCCACACAACTCTGTTTACTTGACGACTGTCAAGACTTTCCTTGACATTTGACCGGAAAATGCCGGACAACTGTCAAGGGCATGAAGTGCCGGGTAGTGTCGGCTCCCATGACGACCACCACTGCTCGTCGTACGCCTGCGGACAAGCACGACGAACGACGACGCGCCCTCGCTGAGTCGGCCCTGCGCACGCTGGGCGATCTGGGCTACGCCCGGGCGAGTCTGCGGGAGATCGCCAACAACTCGGAGTTCTCCCACGGTGTCGTCCACTACTACTTCGAGGACAAGCTCGATCTGATCGTCTACTGCGTGCGGCACTACAAGGCCACGTGCGTGCATCGCTACGACGACGTGGTGGCGGAGGCGACGACCGCAGACGGACTCGCGGCGGCGTTCGCCGCGAAGTTGGTCCAGACGATCGTCGACGAGGCGCCGATGCACCGGCTCTGGTACGACCTCCGGGCACAGAGCATGTTCGAAGCGACCCTGCGCGAAGCCGTCCTGCAGATCGACCAGACGCTCGAGGAGATGGTCTGGCGGGTTGTCAGCACCTACGCGGATCTGGCCGGCCGCGAGCCGGCGCTCACGCCTCGGGTGACCTACGGAATGCTCGACGGGCTCTTCCAGCAGGCCCTGTTGGGACATGTCTGTGATCGGGCGGGAGCGCTCGACGAACTGAGGCGTGAAGTGCACACCCTCATGCCGATGTTGCTCTCGCGCTGAGCCAGCGGTGGTCAGCCAGCGAGCGCGGCAGCGACTGCCGGACGTACGCCGGGCGGCACGTTGGATCGGGGCCGGAACCTGGACAGGGGTAGGTAGCCGTGCTCCTGCACCACGTGGGAGATGTTGGAGAGCATCGATTCCAGCTGGTCGCCGCTGCGGCCGGTCTTGTCGGTGATGTCGGCGAGCACCCGATCCCGGTTGAGCGCCTCTCCGTTGTGCTCGGCTTGCAGCATCGCGAGATAGCCCGCAACGGCGACCGTGATCTCGTCCTCGCGCCCGGTGCGTCGCGCCGGCGCGGGCAAGGGCGTGTCGTCGGACAGACTCCAGTCGCCGTTCTTCTCGATGGAGAGTGCGCCGTCGTCAGCGAGAGCGACCGCGGCCGTGTGCAGGTCGAGTTGCCACGTGTAGAAGAGATCGCCGCGTGAACGCAGTTCGGGTTCGTGGTGCGTCCAGACGTGCTTGGCCACCTGCAGTGGCGAGGCGATCCGGCCGGTTGCGGCCAGGGCCTCGATGATCCATGAGCCGATGAGGGAGTTGCGTGTCACGTGGCCAGCCTGCCAGCAGTGAAGCAACGCCAGGTGGAGGGCCTACGGTCTCGTCCGGATCATGGCCCGGGAGCACAATGAGGGCCATGGATGTCGACGCCGCACGTGCACGACTGGAGATGAAGCGCGACGAGACCTGTCAGCGGCGAGCCAGCCTGACGCATGAATTCGATGCAGTGGTTGCCGCTTCGGTGGATGACAACGCAGACGATGAGCATGACCCCGAAGGCGCGACCATTGCCTTCGAGCGCTCCCGGATCGGGGCGCTCGTCCGCCAGGCGGACGAGCAGTTGGGAGAGATCGAGGCGGCTGAACGACGAGTCGACGACGGCACCTACGGAATCTGCGAGACGTGCGGCCAGCCCATCGACGAAGGACGCCTTGAGGCCCGGCCAGTTGCGCGTACCTGCATCAACTGCGCCGCGAAGCCGCAGCGCTGAGGAGCGATGAACGGGGCACGTCAGCCGCGGTGCGCCGTACCTTCGGCGGCGGCGCGCGTGAGGCGGCACAATCGGAGTGTGGCCGACACCTTCCAGCACAGATTCATGCAGGCGCTGAGGGGACTGACACCTGGCTACTTCGCCTTGGTGATGGCCACCGGGATCATCTCGGTGGGGTTGGACCTGATGGGACACCCCACGCTGTCTCGGACGCTGCTGGCGGTGGCGGGCGTCGCCTACGTCGCTCTGGTCGTGCTGTTCGTCTGGCGAGTTGTCGCCTTTCGCGCCGAGGTTGTCGATGACTTCCTCGACCCGCGCCGCGCCTTCGGTTTCTTCACTTTCGTCGCCGCGACCAACGTGGTGGGCGTCCGCCTCGGCCTTGAGGGTGAGTACGTCGCGACTGCCGTCCTGCTCGGCGTGGCGGGTCTGGCGTGGATGGTGCTCGGTTATGTGGTGCCGTGGACAGCGGTGTTGGGGCGGCGCGACCGTCCTGTCGTCGCCACGGCCAACGGAACGTGGTTCATCTGGGTGGTCGCCAGTCAGTCAGTGGCTGTGTCGGCGGCAACGATCGAACCGGTGTATGACGACGCTCGTCGCGAGCTCGCGGTGCTCGCGGTCGTCTGTTGGTCTGTAGGGGTCTTCCTCTATGCAGCGGCTGGGATCATGGTTGCGCTCCGGTTGATGCTCTATGCCTTTGGGCCGGAGGAGCTCACGCCTCCCTATTGGGTCGCCATGGGCGCGCTGTCGATCACCGTGCTCGCAGGTGCTCGCATCGTGGAAATGGCGGACGCCCCCATGGTGGCAGTGACGAGGGATCTCATCGCGGGTCTGGCGGTGATGTTCTGGGCGTTCGCGACTTGGCTCATCCCGGTGTTGGTGGCGGCCGGTTGGTGGCGGCACGTCCGTCATCGGATCCCGCTCAGCTACGACGCGACCTTGTGGAGCATGGTCTTCCCGGTCGGCATGTATGGCGTGGCGGGGATCTATCTCGGCCAAGCCGACCATTTGCCGGTGGTGGAGCACCTCGGCCACGCAGGCATGTGGTGCGCCTTCGTCATCTGGCTGGTGGTGATGGTGGCGATGCTGACACATCTCGCGAACACGGTCTTCACCTCGCGCTCGCTGCCGCGGGTCCCCGACCCGGCATCCTGAGACCACCCTCGGTGGTCGAGCTTGTCGAGACCATCCGTCAGCGGCCCTGTCGAGACCAGCCTTGTCAGGCGGCGTGGTTGAAGGGGTTGAGGGGTCGGGTGGTGCGTTGTCGGGTGGCGGTGCGTGGGCTGGCGGTCGGGGTGTCTGCTCGTGCCATCGGGGTCGGTTGATGAGTGCTTCGGCGACCTGGGGGTCGATCTGCTGGCTGCCGGTGTGGTTGACGAGGAATGCCTGGTGGTGGGGTGTGGTCCATACGTATTCGCCGGGTCCGGTTTGTGTGGCCCGGTAGCCGGCGTGGGTTTTGTAGCGGTGGTGGCGCCTGCCGAGGGGGCCGGCGTTGTCGGTCCCTGTCTGCCCGTCGGTGCGGCCTGGACCGGCTGGCTGGTCGGGCTGGTCGGGTTGGTAGGGGTGGACGTGGTCGTAGTCGAGTCGTCTGTTGGTGGAGTTGGCCCAGGGCCAGTAGTCGCCGCCGATGGTGAGGTGCACCCGCTCCTTCAACGACTCGGGGTGTTCGTAGGCGGTGGCACGGATCTTGTCGTGGAGGTCGACCACCGGCTTCACCGTGACCGTCGCGCCGGCGAGGAGGCCGTGCAGTTGGGCCAGGGTCATCGCGCCCAGCCCTTCGACCCTCGCGACACCGACGGTGCCGTGCAGGGCTGTTTCGTGGAGGTGGACGTAGAGGCTGTGCTTGGGCCGCAGGATGCTCCAGTCGACCTCGCTCAGGCGGTCGAGGAGGTCGGCGGGGAACGCGATCGCCTTGTTCAACGGCCGGTCGTGGCCAGGCAAGTCGTTCACCGCACCCATCACCGCGCCCATCACCGCGTCCGTGGCTGCTCCTGTTTGTGCGGCTGCGGGGGTGTTGTTGTCCTCGTCCTCGCGCGAACTGTTGCCGGGGCCGCACGGCTCGTCCTCGGTGGGCTCGGCTTCACAGTCGTTGCCGCGTCCGGTGGGTTCGGTTCCGGTGGGTTCGGGTCCGGTGGGTGGGGTGGGGTTCCAGGGGTCGTGGGGGAGGTGGGGGTCGAGGTTGCCGTGGGGGTCGGTGTTCGCGGTCAGTAGTGCGAGGAGTTCGGCGGGGCGGGCGAGGTAGCCGAGTGCTTTGGCTCGTAGTTCGTCGGGGGTGTGGTTGTCGTGGCGGGTTTTGAGGATGTCGGCGACTCGGGTGACGGTGGCTTCGACGTAGGTGGCGTCCCCGGCCTCGAGTCGGGCGATGAGGGTGCGTAGGCCGTGTTCGTCGGTTTGGCCGAGGTTGACGTAGCGGCGCTTCTTCTCGGTTTCGACGCGGGTGTTGTGGAGGTCGGGGTCGGCTTCGATGATCTTGGCGGCGGTGATGTCGAGGATCCGTCCGGTGCCTTCGCGGTCCAGGATGGGGGCGATGGCGGTGTCGACCAGACCGACTGCTGTGTGGGGGAGGTGGCGGGTGAGGCGGGCGATCTTGCGGACCACCCACACGTCCACGACGGCGTGTTGGGTTTTGGCCCAGATCGACGGGAGTCGGTGGCGTAGGTCCAACACGTCGGCGGTGGCGTTGATGGTGGCCATCACGCCGGTGTGGCGGGCCAGGGCGATCTCGCCCATGGCGTGGTCTTGCACCCCGGGTGTTCCTTCGCCGCCGGGGTGGATCAACGGACCGGACCCAGGTCCGTCGCCGGAGTGGACATCAGCCCACGCGGCGAGCACCTCGAGTTCGGCGACTTCTTCGAGCCGGCGTCGGTGCAGTGTCTCGGCGGCAGCCTGCAGCAGGTCGACTGCTGCGGTGTCTGCTGAGATGCCGGTCATCTTCGCTGCTCCTCACCTGTTCCGACGGGGGTGGTTGATGTGGTGTGGTCAGTGTTTCAGGAGGCTCCGACACCGTGATCTTGTCGAACCCCCGGGCCGCTGACTGGGCTGGTGAAGTCAGGTTGGCAAGGACCCCCGACACCACGCCCCGGCCGGGGACGACAACCCGTACCCGCGCACCGGACCCCAGCCCCCGAACAGCACCGACAACGCCACCTTGACATCAGGCCCCGGCAACACGGCGACGGCAGCACGGCGACGGCTTGAGAGGCCCTCCACCCGCCGCGGGCTCGTGGGAAGCGGAACGACAGAAGAGCCGTCCGGCCCGCTGCCACCACCGCCGTCGCCGGAGGAGTCGTCCCGCCGCCGGTCGGAAGCGTTGCCCAGCGTCCGGACGAGGACAATCCACAACCGGCCGCGCACCACCTCGCCTACGGTCGACGACAGGCCCACCGTCGGGGCCTGGATGGGACCCGGCCACGATCGGAGCGCTCTCGGCCATGATCGGGGCGCTCTCGGCCACGATCGGAGCGCTCTCGGCCACGATCGGGGCGCTCTCGGCCACGACCATCCTGCGGGCCTGCAGAACCGGCGGATCTTCGTCCGGGCCACAATGGCCGGCATGCTCCCCGACGTGCCCGCGCCCCTGCCCTACGACGACGTCTTGCGCGAGCGGGTGCAGGCCAACCTGGCCGGTCACCTCCGCAGGACCGCGGCGACCGACGGCAGGCGCCATGCAGCGGTCGCCATCGTCCTCGTCGACTCGGAGGTGGGGAGGACCGTGTCGATCCGGCTCCGTGGGACATCCGGGACATGGACCAGATCCCCGGCGGCTCCCAGGGCTTGGACGGGCGGATGGAGAACGTGTCGGGCGGAGCTGCCTTCCTGCTCTGCCGCCGTTCGTCACGACTGCGAAGCCATCCGGCCCAGTGGGCGCTGCCCGGCGGGCGCATCGACGAGGGAGAGGATCCGATCGCTGCGGCCATCCGCGAGACCGACGAGGAACTCGGCGTACGGCTGGGGCCCGACGACGTGTTGGGACTCATGGACGACTACCCGACGCGCTCCGGCTACGTGATCACCCCGGTCGTGCTCTGGGGTGGCGGTCGACTCGACCTGCGGCCGTCGCCGGACGAGGTGCTGGCTGCCTACCGGATCGGCCTGCACAACCTGCTGCGAGCCGACTCCCCACGTTTCATCGACATCCCCGAGAGCGACCGCCCCGTCGTGCAGATCCCCTTGGGCAACGACCTCATCCACGCGCCGACTGGCGCCGTGGTCCTCCAACTTCGGCGCCTCGGCCTCGAGGGGATCCGACGCGGGTGGACGACCTCGAGCAGCCGACCTTCGCCTGGCGCTGACCAGACCGCCCCGACCCAAGGAGAGCCATGACAGAGCTTGCGCCAGCAGATCGCCGGTCGTTGGCTGCTGCCTTCGGGGTGGTCGGAGCGGTCGGAGCCGGCGCGGGCACTTCTGGTGAGCCGGGCTCCCCGCTCACCTTCGTCCTCCTGGCGTACGTCGCCGCGGTCGTTCTCGTGCTGGCCATCCGGGGCCGCCGGGTGCTGCACGCAGTCGCATGGATCTGGGGGAGTGCCGTGCTGCTGCTCGCCGCTCTCGTGCTCCCCATCGACGGATTCTCTGTCCCGGGGCTCGCGGTCGCACTGCTCTACGGCACTCCGCTCTGGGCGCTGTGGACCGGGCTGGCGTTCAGTCTCTGGCACCTCCGGCGGGAAGCTTCTTCCAACCTCAGCTGCCGCAGGACTGACCCGTCTCAGGTCCAGGGGTTGTCCCACCGGCCGTCGGCCTTCGCTGCCTCGACCTCGGCGATGCCATCGGGACGCATCCGACCTTCAGCGGTGAGCCGTTCGACCTTCGCGATGTTGATGCGTGACCACTTGCTGCGTGGTCGCCGACGCGTGTAACGCTGGACGTAGCTGTCGTCGTCCCAACGGCGGCGTACGGCGGAAACCCACCCGTGGCAGAGGCCGACGTCGACCATCTCGTCCTCAGTGACCGAGGTCAACGGCGACGACTTCTTGGCGGTCCGCACCCACACGGCACGTGAATCGGCTGGCTGGAGCTCGAGCCAGGCGTCGAACTCCTCCCAGGAGGGCAGGTCCAGGACAGGCTCACCGTCGATGGCTTCCATGTGTCGACACTAGGACAGATCTCGATCAGCCAGTGATGCCTCCCCGGAGCGCGCGCACGGCGAACCTCGTGGCTTCGGCGACGGAGACGCCACGGTTGATCGTGATCTCGGCAGCGCAGTAGATGACGGAGTAGTAGAGGTCGAGGAGCCACTCCGGTGGGACGTCGGCCGACAGGCTTCCGTCGGCCTGCCCGCGCCGCACCAGGTCGAGGGTCTCGTCGGTCGCGGGACCGTAGAAGATCTCCGCCTTCGGATTGCCCTCGAAACGGTGGGGGTCGGTCCAGAGGAACATGACCCAGTGACCCAGGCTCACCACGTGCTCGAGACCGTGCAGCAGCTCATCGAGGCCGGAGCCGGTGGGGTCGGCCTCGCCGCGATCGGATTCGACCATGTCGAAGGCGCGCGTGCCCGCCTCCAAGCAGGCGTCGACGACCTCGGCGCGGTCGGCGAAGTACCGGTGCAGGGTGCTTCGGCTGACGCCGGCTCGTTCGGCCACCGTGGCAAGCGGCGCGGTCCAGTCCTCGGCCCACACCCGCACGGCCGCATCGATGATCGCTCGCCGGGTGCGCCGACGTACGGCGGTCTCGCCGGCCGGAGCTGCTGAGACGGTGGACACGTGGGACTCCGGGCTCATGGCCCGAGGGTAACCGAATGCGACACGACTGTCTGATTGTGAGACTTGGCAGACCCATAATGAGACAGTAGTGTCCTATTCATGAACGCAGATCTGGAGGGCAGTGCCCCGGCTGCTGACGTCCCGAGTCCTCAGCAGCCGCGTTGGCGCCTCCTGGCCCGCTACGTCCGCCCCCACCGCACGACGTTCGTCGTCGCGCTGGTGCTCGGCCTGGGTGGGACGGCCGCCGAACTCGTGAGCCCGTTGGTCACCCGCGAGGTTCTCGACGGCCTGGAGACCGAGGCATCGCTGCTCGGTCCGGTCCTGTTGCTCATGGCCGTCCTGATCGTCGGCAATGCGATCGGCTACGTCCAGACCGTCATGCTCGGGACGATGGCCGAGCGGATCATCCGTGGTGCCCGCCGCACCATGCTCGGTCGGCTCCTCGGGGCGCGCACCGAGTACCTCGCAGGGCGTACGGGCGGCGAGATGGTCTCGCGCGTCACCTCCGACACCACGCTGATCCGCGAGGCGTCGACCTCGAGCCTCGTCTACCTCGTCAACGGTGCGATCTCCCTCCTCGGATCGCTCGCGCTCATGGCCTACCTCGACGTACCGCTCCTGCTCGTGACCCTCGCCGTCGTCGTGGTCGGCATCGGCCTCGCCTCGGCGCTCATGCCGCGCATGGCCAGACTGCAGCAGCAGGTCCAGGCCGAGCTCGGCGATCTCGGCGGCAGGCTGGACGGGGTCAGCCGGGCGCTGCGCACCGTCAAGGCGAGTCGTGCCGAGGAGCGGGAGCTGCAACGACTCGGCCACCATGTCGACGAGGCGGGTCGGCTCGGCGTGAAGGTCGTGAAGCTGGAGGCGGCAGCGTGGACCCTGACCGGCGTCGCGATCAACCTGGTCGTGCTGGTCGTGCTGGGCTTCGGTGCCTACCGGGTCTCGACCGGTGCGCTCGACGTCCCGACGCTCGTCGCGTTCCTCCTCTATGTCTTCGGCCTGATGTGGCCGGTCATGATGATCACGATGGGACTGACCTCCCTGCAGTCCGGCCTCGCTGCCGCGGCCCGCATCGAAGAAGTGGTGACCCTGCCCCAGGAGGAGGACCGGGCCGGCTCCTCGTCGGCGCCGGCCGGTGTCGACGCCGCCGCTGCGGTGCTGGGCCTCGAGTCGGTCTCGGTCCGATACCGACCGGACGGGCCGCTCGCGCTCGACGACGTCTCGCTGGAGATCCCCAGACGAGGCCACACCGCGCTCGTCGGTCCCTCGGGCGCCGGCAAGACGACGGTGCTGTCGCTGCTGCTGAAGTTCCTGCATCCCGTCGCCGGCCGGGTCACGCTCGACGGGGTGCCGTACGACGCATGGACGGCCGATGCCGTGCGCTCGCGCATCGGATACGTCGAGCAGGACACCCCGCTCGTGCCCGGAACGGTGCGCGACAACGTCGTCCACGCGGTGCCGGACGCTGACGAGGCCGCGGTCTGGGCGGCGCTGGAGGCAGTCCACCTGGGCGACACGGTCCGGGCGCTTCCCGACGGGATCGACACCGAACTCAGCGCGACGAGGCTGTCCGGTGGCGAACGTCAGCGGATCGCCGTCGCCCGGGCCCTGGTGCAACAGCCTGAGATCGTCCTGCTCGACGAGGCGACTGCCCAACTCGACGCGCTCACCGAGGCTGCCGTGGCGGCCGGGGTCCGCGAGCTCGCGCGCGGTGGTGCCGTGGTGTCGATCGCGCACCGCCTGTCGACGGTGATGGACGCCGACCGGATCGTGCTGCTCGAAGCTGGTCGCGTGCGTGCCATCGGAACGCACTCGGAACTGCTCGACGACGAGCTCTATGCGGACCTGATCGCCGCACTGCGCATCGGTCCGGCGCCGAGCGTGGCAGTCGCGCCCGTGGCCTGACGCACAGAGCTCGCCGGAGGGTTTCAGGCCCGGGCGAGCGCCCTCCCGATCGCCAGTGCCTGCTCCGTGGCGCCGCCGAACGAGAACTCGAAACGCTTCGCCGCCGTGAAGTAGCGGTGCGCCTCGCCGTCGAGGTCGATGCCGACACCGCCGTGCACGTGCACGGTCGTGTGGGCGATCTTGTGGCCGGCATCGGCGGCCCACAGCTTTGCCACGGCGACCTCGGTCGCCGCGGGCAGCCCCTCCTGGAGGCGCCAGACGGCCTGCCACAGGCAGAGCTCCTCGAACAAGGCATCGATGTAGCCGTCGGCAAGTCGCTGCGACACTGCCTGGAACGTGCCGATCGGACGACCGAACTGCTCGCGAGTCTTCGCATACTCGGCGGTCAGCCTCACCGCGCCGCGCACCACGCCCAGCTGCTCGGCCGTCGCACACACCGTCAGCAGTTGGCCGAGGCGCTCGGCCGCGACACCGTCGGCAGCACCGAGCAGCCGCTCCGCACCGAGTCGTACGTCGTCCAACTGCAGCAGCGTCGTCACGTCGCCGTCGCTGGTGTGCTGCTCCTCGAGCGTCACACCGTCGTCGCCGGGGGTGACCATCAGCACGGCCGAGCCGGTCGGGGTGGAGGCCGTGACCAGGAAGAGGTCCGCACGGTGACCGGCGCGCACCAGCGTCTTGGCGCCGGTCACCAGGTGTCCGCCTTCGTGAGGAGCCGCGGTCGTGGTCGGATGGCCGGGCAGGAAGTCGAGCGCCTCGGAGACGGCGGCCGTGAGCACTCGGGAACCGTCGGCAGCGCCGGCGAGCCACTCCTGCTTCTGCTTGTCGTTGCCGAACTCGGCGACGGCGACCGCGGCAGGCACGTGTACGGCGGCCGGCACCGGCGCCACGCCTCGGCCGATCTCGATGAGCACCCGGGCCGCCTCGACGAGACCGAGTCCGGCGCCGCCGTACTCCTCGGGCACGGTGAGGGAGAGGAGGCCGGCGTCGGCCAGTGCCTTCCAGAGCTCGGGGTCGAAACGATCTCCGGCCCGCTCGACGGTACGCATCCGCTCCGGAGTGGCGAGGTCGCCGACGATCCGGGCAGCGAGCTCGGCTGCTTCGTCCTGTTCGGGGGTGAAGGTGAAGTCCATCGTTGATCCTTCGTTCGGTTCAGCGCTTGGCAGCCGGCAGGCCGAGGCCCACGTAGCCGATGATGTCTCGTTGGATCTCGTTGGTGCCGCCGCCGAAGGTCATCACGAGTGAGCTGCGGAAGTAGCGCTCCAGGCGGCCGAGCAGGACGGATCCGGGGAGTCCGCGGTGATACCGGCGTGGGGGCCGACGATCTCCATCAGCGCCCGGTAGACCTCGGTGGCCAGCTCGGAGCCGTAGACCTTCGTGGCGGACGCATCCGCGGGGAGAGGTTGTCGACACTGGACGCGAGCTTCCAGTTGACCAGCGTCAACGCCTCGGTGCGGGCATGGGCGCGGCCCAGCAGGATCTGCACCCATTCGGAGTCGATCACGCGACTGCCGTCGGCGCGCTTGGTCTCCTGGGCCCACCGACGTACCTGGTCGATCGACTCGACCAGCGCCGCCGACGACGTGAGCGCGACCCGCTCGTGGTTGAGCTGGTTGGTCATCAATGCCCAGCCACCGTTGAGCTCGCCCACGAGATTGCCGACCGGCACCCGTACGTCTTCGTAGTAGGTCGCCGAGGTGTGGACGCCGGCGACCGTGTGCACCGGCGTGTAGGAGAAGCCGGGGGCGTCGGCAGGCACCAGGATCATCGACAGTCCCTTGTGGCGTGGGAGGTCGGGATCGGTGCGGCACGCCATCCAGATCCAGTCGGCGTACTGGATCAATGACGTCCACATCTTCTGACCGTTGATCACCCACTCGTCGCCCTCACGCACCGCGCGGGGTGCGCAGTGAGGCGAGGTCGGTGCCCGACCCCGGTTCGGAGTAGCCGATGGAGAAGTGCAGGTCGCCCGCCAGGATCCGCGGCAGGAAGTACTCCTTCTGCTCGTCCGATCCGTAGCGCATGATCGTCGGCCCGACCGTGTTCAACGTGAGGTAGGGGATCGGTACGCCGGCCACTGCGGCCACGTCGGTGAAGATCAACTGCTCGATCATCGAGCGGTTCTGGCCGCCGTACTCCTCTGGCCATCCGATGCCGAGCCAGCCGTCGGTGCCGAGTTGGCGGATGACCTCCTTGTAGACCTTCGCGTCGCCGAACTCCCCGGTCGCCGCAGCCAGGGCTGCGCGACGCTCCGGGGTGACCAGTTCTGCGAAGTAGCCTTGCAGGTGTGCGCGTAGCGCTTCCTGCTCGGGAGAGAGGGCGATGTGCATGGGCTGTGCTCCTGACGCCGCTGATGTGTGACGAAAAACTTGAGGTGCGGTTGGAAACGCTGCCGAGAAAACTATAACCTGTTCTTGTTTTGGTCCAGAGGTTACGAGTAGACCGAGGAGTCGACCATGAGTAACGCCCGACTGTTGGACGCCGGCACCCTCCCGAGCGCTTCGCTCGCGGATGGCACTGCCTCGGCCTGGCGCGTGACTTCAACGACGGCAAGCCGCACAAGATCGACGCCTTCGGCGAGAAGCTCGTGGTGTGGAGTGACACGAAGGGAAACATCAACGTCCTCGACGCCTACTGCCGTCACATGGGCGGGGACCTGTCGCAGGGCACGGTCAAGGGCGACGAGATCGCGTGTCCGTTCCACGACTGGCGCTGGGGCGGCGATGGCCGCTGCAAGTCGATTCCCTACGCTCGCCGCGTCCCGTTGCGCGCCCGCACCCAGCAGTACCCGGCCGTGGTGCACAACGGCATGCTGATGATCTGGCACGACGTCGAGGGCAGCGCCCCCGACATGGAGGTCCTCCCGCCCGAGCTGCCCGGCGTCGGCACCGACGAATACACCGACTGGACCTGGGAGGTCCTCGACGTCCCGACGGCGCACTGCCGCGAGATCGTCGACAACGTCGTCGACATGGCGCACTTCTTCTACATCCACCTCGCGTTCCCGACGAATTTCCGCAACGTCTTCGAGGGTCATGTCGCCACGCAGTTCATGGAGTCCGTCGGACGTCCCGACGTGGCCGGTGGCTACGGCGACGAAGACATGATGCTGAAGTCCGAGGCGTCGTACTTCGGGCCCTCGTTCATGGTCAACTGGCTCGAGGTCGACTACAAGGGCTTCGTCACCGAGGTCATCCTCATCAACTGCCACGTCCCGACCTCGCAGAACTCCTTCAAGCTCATGTACGGCGTCTGCGTGAAGAAGCCCGAGGGCCTCGACGACGCGACGGCCGAGTTCATCGGCAAGAAGTACTCCGAGATGTTCAAGGGCGGCTTCGAGCAGGACGTCCACATCTGGCTCAACAAGGCGCCGGTGCAGAACCCGCTCCTGTGCGAGGAGGACGGGCCGGTCTACCAGCTGCGTCGTTGGTACGAGCAGTTCTACGTCGACAAGGCCGACGTCGCCACCGACATGACCGACCGCTTCGAGTTCGAGGTCGACGTCACGAAGGCCAACGAGTACTGGCGTGAAGAGGTGGCGGCCAACCTCGCCAAGAAGGCGGCCGAGGACGAGGCGTTGGCAGCGGCCGGCGCCGAGCAGGCCTGATGCCCTCCTTCGTCCCCACCAGCCCGGAGACCGTCGAGGACCAGCAGCTGTACACCAGGGCACGACTTGTCGAGGTCGCGTGCCAGGACTGCCTCGCCGTCGTGGGTGTGAAGAAGAACTCAGAACATCACACCTCCATCCAGTGGTCGGAAACTGCTCTGAAAGCATGCGCGGAATTCGCCAGAATGGACCATGAACCAAGTGGTCGTGCTGTGCACACCCCCTGCAAGCGCCTGATCGCGAGCATCGACAAGGCTGCCCGCGAAGGCCAGATCCCCATCGGAGCAGAAGATGGATACTGAGTCCTACGTCCTTCCCGTACGTGAGGTGATCCGAGAAACCGCCGACGCCGTGTCGGTCGTCTTCGACCTCACTGAAGAGGCGCAGGGCCACTTCGACTACACCCCGGGGCAGTTCCTCACGCTCGCCGTGCCCAGCGACCAGACCGGGCTCGTGGCCCGGTGCTACTCGCTGAGCAGCTCGCCGGTGCTCGACCAGCCGCTCACGGTGACCATCAAGCGGACCGTGGACGGCTACGCCTCCAACTGGATCTGCGACAACCTGCAGGCCGGCGACACCCTGCGGGTGTTGCCGCCCAGCGGCATCTTCACCCCAGCCGATCTCGATGCCGACCTCCTGCTCTTCGCAGGCGGCTCGGGGGTCACCCCGGTGATCTCGATCGCACGGACCGCGCTCGCCAAGGGCACCGGCAAGATCGTGGTGTTCTATGCCAACCGCGACCAGGACTCGGTGATCTTCGCGGAGGAGTGGAGCCGGCTCTCCGCAGAGAACCCCGACCGCCTGATCGTCGTGCACTGGCTGGAGTCGGTGCAGGGACTCCCCAGCCAGGCGCAGCTGCAGGCCTTCGCGTCGGAGTTCTCCACCTACACCTCCTTCTGCTGCGGGCCCGCCCCTTCATGAAGGCGGTCTCGCTCGCCCTGCGTGAGCTCGACTTCCCGCGGGAGCGTCGTCACCAGGAGAAATTCGTCTCCTTGGGGGCAACCCGTTCGGCGACGTCGACGAACTCCGGCAGGCCGAGGCGGAGATCGCCGAGGCCGACGACCACGAGGACGGCGACGACGCAGCGGCTCCGCTCCTGGCCGGCCCGATCACCATCGAGGCCGAGCTCGACGGTGAGAACTTCACCTTCGACGACTACTCCGGCAAGGAGACCGTCCTCGAGTTCCTCGAGAGCAAGGGCGTCCCGGCACCGTTCTCGTGTCGTGAGGGCAACTGCTCCGCCTGCGCGTGCGTGGTCCTCGAGGGCGACGTCAAGATGGCTCACAACGAAGTGCTCGACGACCTCGACCTGGCCGACGGCATCCGCCTCACGTGCCAGGCCACTCCGATCACGGAGAAGCTGAGGATCTCCTTCAACGGCTGAGCCGATTCCCCAATCTCCTCCAACGCCCGGGCGGTCGGCTGCCCGGGCGTTGCCCTTCCCTGGGGGTGGGTGCGCGGCCTAGCGTGGTGGACGACCGCTCCCGCCCGGCCCCAAGGAGTTCGTGAGATGAGCAGCATCGACAACGTCGTCGTCCTCGGCATGGGGGTCCTCGGCTCCCAGATCGCCTTCCAGAGTGCCTACTTCGGCAAGGAGGTGACCGCCTACGACATCTCCGACGAGGCCGTCGCCGCCGGCCGGGAGAGGTTCGCGACCCTCGCCACGCGCTACGCGCAGGACTTGACCGACGGTGAGGAGAAGGCGGGTGGGGTGCCGGACCTGATCCGCACCACCTCCGACCTGGCAGAGGCGGTGCGGGGCGCCGACCTGGTGATCGAAGCCGTTCCGGAGGCGCTGGAGATCAAGCAGGCCACCTATCGCAAGCTTGCCGAGGTGGCCGACGCCGGTACCGTCTTCGCCACCAACTCCTCGACCCTGCTGCCGTCGGACATCTCGCCCTCCACCGGTCGTCCCGAGCGGTTCCTGGCGCTCCACTTCGCCAACGAGATCTGGCTGCACAACACTGCCGAGGTGATGCCCGGCCCCGGGACCGACGCTTCGGTGGTCGAGGAAGTCACCGCGTTCGCCGAGGAGATCGGGATGGTGCCGATCGTCCTCAGGCGGGAGAAGAGCGGCTACGTGCTCAACTCCCTGCTGGTGCCGCTCCTCGATGCCGCCGCCGAGCTCTGGGTCGGCGACTACGCGGACATCGAGACGGTCGACAAGACCTGGCGCCTGGGTACCGGAGCGCCTGCAGGACCGTTCCAGATCTACGACGTGGTGGGCCTGACGACCGCCTACAACATCGCCTCGGCCAACCCGGACCCGGGACACCAGGCATTCGCGGCTCGTCTCAAGGCTGAGTACATCGACCAGGGCAAGCTCGGTGTCGCCACGGGCGAGGGGTTCTACAAGTACGGGTGACTGGGACTCCTTCGCGTCCAGGGGCCCCATCAAGCCGAGAGTGGCCGGCCGGCTGCTACCAGCCGCGTGCGCGCCACTCCGCCACGTGGGGCCGCTCGTTGGCGAGCTGCCCGTCCTTGCCGTGGCCCGGGTAGAACCAGGTCTGGTCGGGGAGGGTTCCGAAGAACTTCGTCTCCACCTCGTCGATGAGCGTCCGGAAGGCCTCGTCGTCGCCGAAGGTCGCGCCCACGCCGCCCGGGAAGAGGGTGTCGCCGGTCCACAGGTGGGGGTGGCCTTCGGGGTCCTCGTGCACCAGGGCGACCGAGCCCGGGGTGTGTCCGGCGATCGCGATGACCTTCAGCGCCACGTCGCCGACGGTGACGGTGTCGCCGTGCTCGAGGCGCGCGTCCACCTGGACCCCGGTCTGCTCGGTGATGGCGTCCGCGTCCGGAGTGCCGGCGTACACGGGGGCGCCGGTCGCGGCGACGACGTCGGCCAGCGCTCGGTGGTGGTCCCAGTGCTGGTGGGTGGTCACGATCGCGTCCAACCTGCCTCCGCACAGCTCGAGCAACGCAGGCGCGTCGTCAGCCGCGTCCACCAGCAACTGTGCACCGGTCTGCTTGCAGGTGAGCAGGTAGCAGTTGTTGGCCATCTTCTCGTCCACGGCGAGCTTGCGGATGGTCAGTTGCGACAACTCGCGCACGTCGGCGGAGCCGCCGGGGGTCACGTCACCGGTGTAGGTCATGTCGCCCACTCTAGTGACGCCTGAGCAGTGGTGGGAGACGGTCAGAACGCGGGTGCTCCCGGGAGCTCTCCTCCAGCGGCGCCCAGGCCTTCGCCGGAGCCGCGACCAGTCAGCCACCACGCCAGGTCGGAGACGGATCCGGAGATGGTCAGGTCGGCGTCCGCGACGTCCCCCCACTGTGCGCCCGTGTCGGTCGCGGCGAACGCCCACGAGTCATGGCGCGGTGCGCGCTGGTTGACGACCGACGTGGCGAACTCGGTCGGCCAGTCCCGGTGCGTCACGCCGGCCACGCCCAGGTCGGTGAGGTGGATCCAGACCTCCGACAACCGCTTGGGGAGGGCGTCGGTCGCCGGAAAGGTCATGCCACCACCTCCGGGGAGCCGGTGCACGATCGCGACCCCGTGCCTGTCGTCGAGCTGGGCGAAGAGGCCGGGCAGCTCTGCCGCGACTGCGCGACTGCGTTGCACCAACTCCCTGCCTGGCGCCGAGCTGAGCGCCGCGATGTCGTGGTCGCGGGCCTCGTTGCTGTCATACATCGAAGCCGGATCCCCACCGAGCACTTGGGTCAGCACCCGCCGGAACGCCTCCCCATTGAGCGCGACGTGCGCCACGACGTGGGCGCGTGTCCACCCGGGCAGCGACGAGGGTGCCCGCAGCTCCTCCTCGGTGAGGGTGGAGACGACGGCGAACCAGCGGTCGTCGGCAGCCGAGAGGGCGGTGAGTGAGGTCATGTCGCCGATTCAATCGCACTTGGATGCACATGAGATCGTGGGGATCGTGCGTGGCGCCTTGCGTCGAGCGGCCGCGTGACGAACACTTGTTCGAAATCAGCGCTCCGATCCGGAAGACACATGGCCGACCAAATCATCATTCGCGGTGCCCGTGAGCACAACCTGAAGGACGTCTCGCTCGACCTTCCTCGTGACGCCCTCATCGTCTTCACGGGACTCTCCGGCTCGGGCAAGTCGAGCCTGGCCTTCGACACCATCTTCGCCGAGGGGCAACGACGCTACGTCGAGTCGCTCTCGGCCTACGCCCGCCAGTTCCTCGGGCAGATGGACAAGCCCGACGTGGACTTCATCGAGGGCCTGTCGCCCGCGGTCAGCATCGACCAGAAGTCGACCTCGAAGAACCCCCGCTCGACGGTCGGCACCATCACCGAGGTCTATGACTACCTCCGGCTGCTCTATGCCCGTGCCGGTCGCCCGCACTGCCCGGTGTGCGGCGCCCCGATCGAGAAGCAGACACCGCAGCAGATCGTCGACCGGCTGCTCACCCTCGAGGAGGGCATCCGCTTCCAGGTGCTGGCGCCGGTCATCCGCGGCCGCAAGGGGGAGTACGTCGAACTCTTCCGTTCGCTGCAGAGCCAAGGGTTCTCGCGGGTCAGGGTGGACGGGGAGACCAAGACGCTCGATGCCGTCATCGCGGGTCCGGTGATGAACAAGCAGCAGAAGCACACGATCGAGGTCGTGATCGACCGCCTCGCTGCCAAGCAGTCCGCCAAGCGGCGGCTCACCGACTCGATCGAGACCGCGCTCAACCTGGCCGGCGGACTGGTGGTCATCGATTTCGTCGATCGTGCGGAGAACGCGGACGACCGGGAGATGCGGTTCTCCGAGAAGATGTCGTGCCCCAACGAGCACCTGCTCGACACCGACGAGCTCGAGCCGCGCTCCTTCTCCTTCAACTCACCCTTCGGCGCCTGCCCCGACTGCACCGGTCTGGGCACCCGGATGGAGGTCGACCCCGAGCTCGTGATCGCCGATCCCGGCGCCACCTTGGGCGAGGGCGCGATCCAGCCCTGGAACCACGCGCACATCGCCGACTACTTCCTGCGGCTGCTCGCCTCCCTGGGCGACGAGATCGGCTTCGACCTCAACACGCCGTGGGAACGGCTGACCCCCAAGGTTCAGAAGATCATCCTCGACGGGCACTCCACCAAGGTGCACGTGCGCACGAAGAACCGCTACGGCCGCGAGCGTGCCTACTACGCGGCCTACGAGGGGGTCCGGCCCTACATCGAGCGTCGTCACCGTGAGGCGGAGAGCGACACCTCCCGGGACCGTTTCGAGGGCTACATGCGCGAGGTGCCCTGCCCCTCCTGTCGCGGCAGCCGTCTCAAGCCGGTCTCCGTGTCGGTGACCCTGGGTGCCAAGGAGCAGGGCGGACTCAACATCGCCGAGCTCTGCGCCCTGCCGATCAACGAGACCGCCGAGGTGCTGCGCAGCCTCGAACTCTCCGAGCGGGAGCGCCAGATCGGTGCCCGGGTGCTCAAGGAGATCCTCGAGCGTCTCGAGTTCCTCCTCGACGTCGGCCTCGACTACCTGTCACTCGACCGGCCGTCCGGCTCCCTGTCCGGCGGCGAGGCGCAGCGGATCCGGCTGGCCACGCAGATCGGCGCCGGCCTGGTCGGTGTCCTCTACGTGCTCGACGAGCCCTCGATCGGTCTCCACCAGCGTGACAACCAGCGGCTCATCGAGACCCTCGTACGCCTCAAGGACCTGGGCAACACCCTCATCGTCGTCGAGCACGACGAAGACACGATCCGCACGGCTGACTGGGTCGTCGACATCGGCCCGGGTGCGGGCGAGCACGGCGGCCAGGTCGTGATGTCCGGCACGGTCGACGACCTGCTCAACCACCCCGACTCACCTACCGGCAACTACCTCTCGGGCCGCAAGCAGATCGCGGTTCCGGAAGTACGTCGCCCGCTGACGAAGGGTCGTCAGCTCACGGTCCACGGGGCCAAGGAGAACAACCTCAAGGACGTCACCGTCGACTTCCCGCTGGGTGTCTTCACTGCCGTCACTGGGGTCTCCGGCTCGGGCAAGTCCACGCTGGTCAACGACATCCTCTACACGTCGCTGGCCAAGGAACTGCACAACGCCCGCACCGTGGCCGGCCGGCACCGCAAGATCACCGGCGTCGACCTCGTCGACAAGGTCATCCACGTCGACCAGTCGCCGATCGGGCGCACTCCGCGGAGCAACCCGGCGACCTACACCGGGGTCTTCGACCACGTGCGCAAGCTGTTCGCCACGACTCCGGAGGCGAAGGTGCGTGGCTACCTGCAGGGCCGCTTCTCCTTCAACGTCAAGGGTGGTCGTTGCGAGGCCTGCTCCGGCGACGGCACGATCAAGATCGAGATGAACTTCCTGCCCGACGTCTACGTGCCGTGCGAGGTCTGTCACGGCGCCCGCTACAACCGCGAGACGCTCGAAGTGCACTACAAGGGCAAGAACATTGCCGAGGTGCTCGACATGCCGATCGAGGAGGCTGCCGACTTCTTCGCCGCCGTTCCGCCGATCGCTCGACACATGAAGACGCTCTGCGAGGTCGGCCTGGGCTATGTGCGGCTCGGTCAACCGGCGACCACCCTCTCCGGGGGTGAAGCGCAGCGGGTGAAGCTCGCCAGCGAGCTGCAGAAGCGGTCCACCGGCCGCACCGTCTACGTGCTCGACGAGCCGACCACGGGTCTCCACTTCGAAGACATCCAGAAGCTGTTGCACGTGCTCAACGGCCTCGTCGACAAGGGCAACACCGTCTTGGTGATCGAGCACAACCTCGACGTCATCAAGACCGCGGACTGGCTGATCGACATGGGGCCGGAGGGGGCAACCGCGGTGGCACTGTGGTCGCCACTGGCACGCCGGAGGACGTCGCGGCCTGCCAGGAGAGCTACACCGGTCGTTTCCTCTCCCCACTGGTCGGGGTGACCCCGCGTCCGTTGGCCGCTCCTAGGGAGGAACCGGCACCCGTCACGAAGGCGGCGGCGAAGAAGGCTGCAGCGAAGCGGCCCGCAGCCAAGAAGGCAGCAGCCAAGAAGCCCGCGGCCAAGAAGCCCGCGACGAAGCGAGCTGCCGCCAGCAAGTGAGGGTCAAGCGTGTCGGCCGGGCAGGTGCCAGTGGTGCTTGCGCCGTTTGGGCTCGTCATAGCTGTGAGCAGCCAGCCAGAGCCCGGACACCATCAACGTGGTGAAGAGCGCGATCCCCACGACGAACCCGGTGAAGGCCCACTGGACGTCGACCAGGAGTGCATGCATCTCTCCCACCTCCTTCCTCTCCCACCATGCGCCTCAGTCGCTCAGGGGACAAGGGGAAGCTTGACCGTCTACCCTTTTTCCATGAGCCCACATGTGGGGAGTCGACGCGCGATGCGACGTACGGTCCTCGCCGCAGGAGGCGGCGCAGCATCGATGGCGGTGCTTGCGGCCTGTGGTGACGGTGAAGGTACCGAGAGCGCTCCGTCGTCTCCCGGCACGTCTGCGGACTCGCCCTCGCCACGAGGCGCCACGACCGGGAATGAGCCAACAGAGCCCTCCGCTTCAACAGAGCCTTCCGCTCCCGCGGAGACCCTGGTCGAGGTGGCGGACGTCCCCGTGGGCGGCGGGGTGGTGCTGCCTGACGTGGGCCTCGTCATCACGCAGGCGACGGCGGGTGAGCTCCGTGGTTTCACCTCGGTCTGCACCCACAGGGGTTGCACGATCAGCGGCGTGAGCACGACCATCGACTGCTCGTGCCACGGTTCGAAGTTCGCACTCACCGACGGTTCCGTGGTGTCTGGGCCGGCGACGAGCCCGCTGGCCGCAGCGCCGGTGGAGGTCGTCGGCACCGCCGTGACGCGCGGCTGACCCTCGTTCCGGCTTGGGACCGGCCCCCTAGAATCTGCTGCATGACCGACTCACGGCCCCTGATCTCCCGGCGCACCACGTTCAAGGGAATGGGGGCCCTCGGAGCCGCTCTCGTCCTCGCGGCGTGCAGCGGCGGTGACGACGCCCCGTCCGCGCCGGAGGCGGAGTCGGGTGACGTGCTGGCCTCCACGTCGGAGGTGCCGGTCGGAGGCGGTGTCATCCTGGCGGACCGGGGCATCGTGATCACCCAGCCCACCGAGGGCGAGTTCGCGGCGTTCTCGGCCGTCTGCACCCATCAGCGCGCCACGCTGAGCGACGTCGACGCCGACGGCATCCACTGCCCGCGACACGGATCGGTGTTCGACGCGACGGACGGATCCGTCGTCAACGGCCCGGCCTCGTCTGGGCTGCCGGAGGTGGCCATCACGGTCGAGGACGGCAACATCCTCGCCGCATGAGTTGTCGGGCCGTCCTCGTAGGCTTGCCCCGTGGCTGATCCCTCGACCTATCGTCCCCGCCCGGGGAGCATCCCCGCACAACCCGGTGTCTACCGGTTCCGGGACTCGCACGGCCGGGTGATCTACGTGGGCAAGGCAAAGAGCCTTCGTCCGCGGTTGTCGTCCTACTTCCAGGATCTCGCCAACCTGCACCAGCGCACCCGCACGATGGTCACCACCGCGGCCAGCGTGGAGTGGACCGTCGTGGCCACCGAGGTCGAGGCGCTGCAGCTCGAGTACTCCTGGATCAAGGAGTACGACCCGCGCTTCAACGTGAAGTACCGCGACGACAAGTCCTACCCCTGGCTGGCGGTCACCGTCGGTGAGGAGTTCCCGCGGGTCATGGTCGGCCGGGGCGCGAAGAAGAAGGGCACCCGCTACTTCGGCCCCTACGGTCACGCGTGGGCGATCAGGGAGACCGTCGACCTGCTGCTGCGGGTCTTCCCGATGCGCTCGTGCTCCGCGGGCGTGTTCAAGCGTTCGGCCCAGATCGGGCGTCCCTGCCTGCTCGGCTACATCGACAAGTGCTCGGCGCCGTGCGTCGGTTCCGTCACCGCCGACGAGCACCGCCAGATCGTCGACGACTTCTGCGACTTCATGGGCGGTAGGACCGCTGCCTTCACCAAGCGCATCGAGCGCGAGATGTATGCCGCCTCCCAGGCCATGGACTACGAGAAGGCGGCCCGGCTCCGAGACGACCTCGCCGCCCTCGACAAGGCACTGGAGAAGCAGGCGGTGGTCTTCGGAGACGGCACCGATGCCGACGTGATCGCGCTGGCCGAGGACCCCCTCGAGGTGGCAGTGCAGATCTTCTACGTCCGCGGCGGACGGATCCGCGGTCAGCGGGGCTGGGTCGCGGATCGGGTCGAGGAGGGCGACACCAGTTCGCTCGTGGAGCACTTCCTGCTGCAGCTGTACGGCGGCGAGGCGGCGGAGGCGATCCCTCGCGAGATCCTCGTGCCGGCGCTGCCGTCCGATCTCGACACGATGGAGGCGCTGCTCACCGAGCTCAAGGGCAGCAGGGTGCAGATCCGGGTGCCTCAGCGTGGTGACAAGAAGACGCTCCAGGAGACCGTCGCTCGCAACGCACTCCAGGCCCTCGGCCTCCACAAGACGAAGCGAGCGAGCGACCTCACCACGCGCAACCGCGCGCTGGAGGAGATCCAGGAGGCCCTCGAGCTCGACGAGGTGCCACTGCGCATCGAGTGCTACGACGTCTCCAACCTCCAGGGCACGGAAGTCGTCGCCAGCATGGTCGTCTTCGAGGACGGCCTCGCTCGAAAGGGTGAGTACCGGCGCTTCGTCATCAAGTCGGTCGACGGCCAGAACGACGTCGCCTCGATGCACGAGGTGATCACACGGCGCTTCAGGCGCCTCCTCGACGAGCGAGGCGAGACGGTCGACAGTGGCGAGGGTCCGATGCTGGTCGACCCCGAGACCGGACGCGCGAAGAAGTTCGCCTACACCCCCGGCCTGGTGGTGGTCGACGGCGGCCCGCCCCAGGTGGCCGCCGCCACCGCGGCCCTCGCCGAGCTCGGCATCAACGACATCGCCGTCTGCGGTCTGGCCAAGCGACTCGAAGAGGTCTGGCTGCCCGGGGAGGAGGACCCCGTCATCCTGCCGCGCACCAGCGAGGGCCTCTATCTGTTGCAACGCATCCGCGACGAGGCCCACCGCTTCGCCATCAACCACCACCGCTCGCGCAGGTCCAAGACGATGGTCGAGTCGCTGCTCGACGACGTACTGGGCCTGGGGGAGGTGCGCCGCAAGACCTTGCTCAAGCACTTCGGCTCGCTCAGGAAGCTGCGAGCTGCCTCCGCGGAGGAGTTGGCGACCGTGCCGGGCATCGGCCCGTCCACCGCGGCCGCCATCAAGACCGCGGTGTCGCAACAGGGGAGCGGATCACCGAGACTGTCCGTCAACACAGCCACTGGTGAGATCGAGGAGTCGACATGAGCAGCGAGGAGACGTCGCCGTCGGGTGAGCTCGTCGTGGTGACCGGCATGACCGGTGCCGGGCGGAGCACGGCGGCGAAGGAGCTGGAGGATCTCGGCTACTTCGTGGTCGACAACCTGCCGCCGTCCCTGCTGCCCGACGTGGTCCGACTGGTCGACAGGGACCGAGGCCCTGGCCAGCCGATCGCGGTGGTGGTCGACGTACGCTCCGGGTCCTTCTTCGAGGAGTTGCGTGCCAACCTCGCCCACAAGCTGACCGGCCGTCAGTCCACCCTCGTCTTCCTCGAGGCCGACGACAGCACGTTGGTGCGCCGTCAGGACGCCGCTCGTCGCCCGCACCCGCTCCAGGGCGACGGCCGCCTCCTCGACGGTCTGCAGGCCGAACGTGAGGTGTTGCGCCGGCTCCGGGGCCAGGCCGACATCATCATCGACACGAGCAACCTCAACGTGCACCAGCTCACCGCTCGCATGTCGGAGCGGTTCGGCACCCCGCAGCGGCTCTCGCTCAAGGTGACGGTGGTGAGCTTCGGCTTCAAGTACGGCATCCCGGTCGACTCCGACTTCATGGCCGACATGCGTTTCCTCCCCAACCCCTACTGGGTGCCCGAGCTGCGGGACTTCACCGGACGTGACGCGGCTGTGGCCGACTACGTGGTGCAGCTGCCTGATGCCCAGGCCTTCCTCGACGCCTACGTGCCGGTGTTGCAGACCATCTCCGCGGGTTACCTGCGAGAAGGCAAGCGCTATCTCACGGTTGCCATCGGCTGCACCGGCGGCAAGCACCGCAGTGTTGCGATGACGGAGACGCTCTCCGACCGGTTGCGGGGTCTCGGATACGACGTGATCACCACGCACCGTGACCTGGGCCGCGAATGAGTGGCACGGTCCCTGCCACTCCCGTACGTCGATCCGGTCGCGTCGTCGCCCTGGGCGGCGGCCACGGCCTCCACGTGACCCTGTCGGCGCTGCGCCGCGTCGTCGACGACTTGACCGGCGTCGTCACGGTGGCTGACAACGGAGGTTCGTCGGGGCGCCTGCGCGACGAGTTTGGCATCCTGCCCCCGGGCGACCTGAGGATGGCCCTGGCCGCCCTCTGCAGCGACGACGACTGGGGTCAGACCTGGGCGAAGGTGCTGCAGCACCGGTTCAGCAGCGACGGTGAACTCGGTGGCCACGCGGTCGGCAACATCCTCATCACGGCCCTGTGGGAGCTGTTGGGCGAGAACGTGCTCGGCCTGGAGTGGGTTGCCCGCCTGCTGGCGGCCGAGGGCCGGGTCCTGCCGATGTCGGACGTCCCGCTCGACATCGAGGCCGACGTGCGTGGCCTCGACCCCGACGACCCCGACGGGGTCTCGCTGGTGCGTGGGCAGGCAGACGTAGCTGTCACTCCCGGCACCATCCAGGCGATCCGGCTCGTGCCGGAGCACATGCCTGCCAACCCGGAGGCGGTCAAGGCCGTCACCGAGGCCGAGTGGGTCTTCCTCGGGCCGGGCAGCTGGTACACCTCCGTGCTGCCGCACCTGATGCTCGACGGCCTGCGGGAGGCGATCGTCGGCACCCAGGGGCGGATTGTCGTCGTCCTCAATCTCCCGGGCTCGGAGGGCGAGACGTCGGGCTACTCGTCCATCGATCTCCTGGCGGTCCTGTTCGACCGGGCGCCGGACCTGCGCATCCACACCGTGCTCGCCGACCGGGAGAGTGTCGAGCACGGTCAGGTCGGTGCCGACCTGCTGGCCGCGGTCGTGGCGAGTGCGGGCAGCGAACTGGTCCTGGAGGAGCTCTGCATGGACGACGGCTCGCCGCGCCATGACCCGATCAAGCTGGCCGCCGCCTGTGCGCGGATCATCGAGCGTGTGTAAGGATCGACGCCATGGCAATGACGGCACAGGTGAAGTCGGAGCTTGCGAGCACCCAGACCACGAAGACGTGCTGCCGCAAGGCTGAGGTCTCGACGACGCTGCGTTTTGCCGGTGGCCTGCACATCGTCAGCGGCCGCATCGTGGTCGAGGCGGAGCTCGACACCGGAGCCGCTGCGCGCCGGTTGCGCACCGACATCGCCGAGGTCTTCGGTCATCCCGCGGAGGTCGCCGTCGTGCAGGGGCCGGCCTCAAGCGCGGCAATCGTTATGTGCTGCGTGTCGTCCGTGACGGCGAGTCGCTCGCCCGTCAGACGGGTCTGCTCGACCAGCGCGGGCGCCCGGTCCGGGGCCTGCCTCCCCAGGTCGTCTCCGGCGCAGCCTGCGACGCGGTGGCTGCCTGGCGCGGTGCCTTCCTTGCCCACGGCTCGCTCACCGAACCGGGCCGGTCCTCCTCGCTCGAGGTGACCTGCCCCGGTCCCGAGGCCGCGCTTGCGCTCGTCGGCGTCGCGCGCCGCCTCAACATCCAGGCCAAGGCGCGCGAGGTGCGGGGAGTCGACCGGGTGGTCATCCGCGACGGTGACGCCATCGGTGCACTGCTCACCCGCCTCGGTGCCCACGAGGCGCTGATGGCCTGGGAGGAGCGTCGGATGCGCCGCGAGGTGCGTGCGACGGCCAATCGCCTCGCCAACTTCGACGACGCCAACCTCCGCCGTTCCGCTCGTGCCGCCGTGGCTGCGGGTGCTCGCGTGGAACGCGCCCTGGAGATCCTTGGCGAGGGCACCCCGATCATCTGCGACTTGCCGGTCACCTGCGGCTGCAGCACAAGCAGGCCTCCCTCGAGGAGCTCGGCCAGCTGCACGACCCGGTGCTCACCAAGGACGCCATCGCCGGACGCATCCGTCGGCTCTTGGCCATGGCTGACAAGCGGGCCGAGGAGCTCGGCATCCCTGACACCGAGGCGTCGTTGACGCCGGAGATGCTCGCCGACGCCGAGTAGCGCGCATCGCCGGTCGCTTTGGGTCGCATGGCCTAGCCTCGGGAGTAGTCCCTGGTCTCCAGCGAGAGGTGGCACCGATGACCGTGCGCGTCGGAATCAACGGCTTCGGTCGGATCGGCCGGAACTTCTACCGGGCAGTGCTGGCCTCCGACGCAGACCTCGAGGTGGTGGCGGTCAACGACCTGGGTGACCTGCCCACCTTGGCCCACTTGCTGAAGTACGACACGACCCTGGGTGTCCTGGACGCCGACGTGCACGCCGAGGACCACCGCATCGTCGTGGGGACGACGAGCTTCGTCGCCCACGAGGAGCGGGACCCGGGCCGGATCCCTTGGCACGAGTCGGGCGTCGACGTCGTCGTCGAGTCCACCGGACACTTCACCGAGGCAGCTGCTGCTCGCGCCCACGTGACCTCCGGCGGGGCCCACAAGGTGATCATCTCGGCGCCGGCGAAGGGGAGGACATCACGGTGGTGATGGGGGTCAACCACCGGGACTACGACCCGTCGTCGCACACGGTGATCTCCAACGCCTCCTGCACCACCAACTGCCTCGGCCCGCTGGCCAAGGTCCTCCACGACGGGCTGGGCATCGAGCGTGGCCTGCTGACGACCGTGCACGCCTACACGGCCGACCAGAACCTCCAGGACAACGTGCACCGCGACCTGCGCCGAGCACGCGCTGCCGCGGTCAACGTCGTCCCCACCTCCACCGGCGCTGCCAAGGCCATCGGACTGGTCATCCCGGAGCTGGACGGACGCCTCGACGGCTATGCCTTGCGAGTGCCGGTGCCAACCGGGTCGGTGAGCGACCTCACCGTCACCGTCAGTCGTGAGACCAGCGCGGCAGAGGTCAACCAGCTCTTCGCAGCTGCCGCTGCCGAGGGCGACCTCGCCGCCTACCTGACGTACTCCGACGCCCCGATCGTCTCGTCGGATATCGTCACTCATCCGTCGTCGTGCATCTTCGACGCACCGTTGACCAAGGTGATCGGAAACCAGGTCAAGGTCGTCGGGTGGTACGACAACGAATGGGGCTACTCCAACCGGCTGGTCGACCTGATCGAACTCGTCGGGGCCTCGCTCTGATCCGCACACCTGAACCAGAGGAACACATGCCCGGCATCGATTCGTTGACCGCTGCGCTCGGGGGCTCCCTGAGCGGCAAGCGGATCCTCGTCCGCTCCGACCTCAACGTGCCGCTCGACGGCACCACGATCACCGACGACGGACGGATCCGGGCCAGTGCGCCCACGATCGCGGCACTGGCTGACGCGGGCGCGCGCGTCGTGGTCGTCGCCCACCTCGGACGGCCGAAGGGAGCCCCGGACGCGGCGTACTCCCTGGCTCCGGTGGCCGAGCGACTCGGCGAGGTGCTCGGCCGGCCCGTGGCCTTCGCCACCGACACCGTGGGCGATGCTGCCAGCGAGACCGTCAGCGGCCTGGCGGACGGAGATATTGCGCTCCTCGAGAACGTGCGCTTCAACGCCGGAGAGACCAGCAAGGACGACGCCGAGCGCGGCGCCTTCGCCGACCAGCTGGCAGCGCTCGCTGACGGTTTCGTCAGCGACGGCTTCGGGGTGGTGCACCGCAAGCAGGCCTCCGTGTACGACGTCGCCGCGCGGCTCCCGCACGCCATGGGCAACCTGGTCGGCACCGAGATCGACGTGCTCCGTCGTCTGACGGACTCGCCCGAGCGCCCCTATGCCGTCGTGCTGGGCGGCTCCAAGGTCTCCGACAAGCTCGGGGTGATCGACAACCTGCTCGGCAAGGCCGACCACCTCCTGATCGGCGGCGGCATGGTCTTCACGTTCCTCGCAGCCCAGGGGCTCGAGGTGGGCAAGAGCCTCCTCGAGGCCGACCAGCTGGACACCTGTCGTGACTACTTGGCGCGGGCGGAGAAGCTCGGTGTCACGATCATGCTGCCGACCGACATCGTGGTCGACAGCGCCTTCCCGTCGGGCGACCGTGCGCCGGAGCCGTCCGTCGTCGCGGCCGACGCCATCCCTGCAGACAGTCTCGGTCTCGACATCGGTCCCGACTCCGCTGCCGCCTTCGCCGCAGCGCTTGGCAAGGCTCGCACCGTCTTCTGGAACGGCCCCATGGGGGTCTTCGAGGTCGACGCCTTCGCCGGTGGCACCCGCGCGGTGGCCCAGGCGCTCACCGAGGTCGACGGGCTGTCCGTGGTCGGTGGCGGTGACTCCGCCGCCGCTGTGCGCCGCCTCGGCTTCACTGACGACGCGTTCGGGCACATCTCGACCGGGGGCGGAGCCAGCCTCGAATACCTCGAGGGCAAGGAACTGCCCGGCATCTCGATCCTGGAGGACTGATGGTCTCGACGAAGAAGCCCGGGCGTGTCCCGCTGATGGCGGGCAACTGGAAGATGCACAAGAACCACCAGGAGGCCGTGGTCTTCGTCCAGAAGCTTGCCTGGAGCCTTTCGGACAAGAAGCACGACCACCAGCGGACCGAGGTGGTGGTGCTGCCACCCTTCACCGACATCCGGTCGGTCCAGACCCTCGTCGACGGCGACCGCCTGAAGATCCGTTACGGCGCCCAGGACGTCTCCGCCCACGACGCGGGCGCCCACACGGGTGAGGTCTCCGCTTCAATGCTCGCCAAACTCGGCTGCAGCTATGCGGTCGTCGGGCACTCCGAGCGCCGTCAGGACCACGGGGAGGTCGACTCGCTGGTCAACACCAAGGCCCGCAAGGCCATCGAGGCCGGCATCGTGCCGATCGTGTGCGTCGGTGAGGGCCTCGAGGTCCGCAAGGCGGGCGAACACGTCGAGCACACGCTTGCGCAGGTCGACGGCTCCCTGGCCGGCCTCACTGCCGAGCAGGTTGCCGGGCTCGTGATCGCCTATGAGCCGGTGTGGGCGATCGGCACGGGCGAGGTTGCCACCCCCGCTGACGCCCAGGAGGTCTGTGCCGCGATCCGCGCACGGATCGCCGAGGTGCACGGCGACGAGGTGGGCTCCGCCGTACGCGTCCTCTACGGGGGTCGGTCAAGCCGGCCAACATCGGCGCGATCATGCAGCAGCCCGACGTCGACGGTGCCCTGGTCGGGGAGCGAGCCTCGACGTCGACGAGTTCGGCGGCATCTGCCGCTACCAGGACATGCCGGTGCTCTGAGCAGACTGCCGAGCAGTTCAACCGCGGGCGAGCATCGCGGCGACGAAGAGCATCGTCGCCGCGATCGCCATCTCCAACATCTGCCACGCACGCGGACTTCGCAGCAGGGGTGCCAGCAGCCGGGCGCCGAACCCGAGCGAGGCGAACCACCAGACGCTCGCCGTCGCCGCTCCCGCGCCGAACCACCAGCGTGCCTCGATGCTGCCCTGGGCGGCGGCGAGGGAACCGATGAGCAGCACGGTGTCGAGGTAGACGTGCGGGTTGAGCCAGGTGAGCGCCATCGCCCGGCCGACGGCCGTACGACGTCGCTCGGCGCCGACGGCTGCACCGACCCCCAGGGACTCGGGGTGGCGGGCCCGCCGCAACGACGCAGCGGCGTACCAGAGCAGGAAGGCGACGCCGAGCCAGCGGACGACCTCGACCAACCAGCCGGCGCGGTCGACGAGGACGCCGATCCCCGCCACCCCGGCCAGGATCAGCACCAGGTCGGAGACTGCGCACACCAGTACGACCGGCCCCACGTGCGAGCGAAGGAGACCTTGTCGGAGGACGTAGGCGTTCTGCGCTCCGATGGCGATGATGAGGCTGAGGCCGGTGAGGAGGCCGGCCGACGCGGTGGGGAGCACCGCTCCAAACTAGGCAGCCACGCAGATGCAGTCCAGTGAATGTTTGTTGCGTCAGTGAAGTAGTGCTTCACTGAGGGCATGCGGTTCGACCCTGCTCAGCTGGAGACCCTCGTCACGATCGCAGAACAGGGCACCTTCGAGGGTGCCGCCCGCACGCTGCAGCTGACTCCGAGCGCTGTCAGTCAGCGGGTCCGTGCCCTCGAGCGGGCAGCCGGCACCGTCCTGCTGCAGCGGACCACGCCGGTGGGGGTGACCAGGGCCGGCGAGCCGCTGTTGAAGTTGGGCAGGCAGCTTCGCCTGCTCGCCGCGGAGGCGTCGGTCGAGCTCGACGGACGGGGCGTGGTCGATCTCCCGGTCGCGGTCAACGCCGATTCGTTGGCGACCTGGTTCCGGCCGGTGCTGGCGGCAGTGGCCGCTCGGCCGGGACTGACCCTGCGCCTGTACGTGGAGGACCAGGCACACTCGCAGGCCCTGCTCCGCCGTGGAGACGTGGTCGCTGCGATCACCGACGATCCCGAACCGGTGCAGGGATGCGTCGTGACGCGGTTGGGGGAGCAGCGCTACTCGCCAGTGGCGACGCCCGACCTGGTGGCGCGGCACCGCCGTGGCACCGGGATGGACTGGGAAGCGCTGCCGATGGTGGTGTTCAACGAGGTGGACCGGCTCCAGGACAGGGTGCTCGAGCAACGGGGGACGGCCCGTCCTCCGGTGGTCCACCGCGTCCCCACGTCGGCCGACTTCCTGGCGGCGGTCGAAGCCGGCCTGGGGTGGGGAATGCTGCCCGAGGGGCAGCTCGAAGCATCGCTGCGGTCGGGCCGGGTGGAACTGCTGCCGGGAGCCGAGTCGCTGACGGTGACGCTGCACTGGCAGCGGTGGCGCTTGTCGAGTGATGCTCTCGACGAGCTCAGTGCCGACGTACGCCGGGCGGCCACGCGACTGCACCGGTGATGCGACATGGCATCCGGGTGCGGTGGCTCACGTAGCCGTCGGATAGGCTCTGCCTCGTGGAAACGCTCTTCACCATCATCCTCGTGATCACCAGCCTCGCGCTGATCATGCTCGTCCTCCTGCACAAGGGACGCGGCGGTGGTCTCTCCGACATGTTCGGCGGCGGTGTCTCCAGCGGGCTGGGCGGTTCCTCGGTGGCCGAGCGCAACCTCGACCGGCTCACGGTCGGCATGGGCCTCATCTGGGCGGCGTGCATCATCGCCCTGACGGTGCTCGTGGCCTTCGGCGGAGTCTGACCCCTAGCCTTTCCCAGAAGAGTGCTCTGAGAGGAACACCAGTGGCCGGTGCAGGTAGCGCGATCCGAGGCACGCGGATCGGATCAGGTCCCGTGGGCGAGGCCGAGCGCGGTGAAGCCGCGCCCAGGCAGCAGGTCATCTACTTCTGTGCCCATGACCATCGGTCGGCGATCACCTTCGCCGTCGAGGCGAAGGTGCCCGAGACCTGGGACTGCCCGCGCTGCGGACTCCCGGCGAGTCTCGACGCCGAGAACCCGCCGCCGGCCCCGAAGAACGAGCCCTACAAGACCCACCTGGCCTACGTGAAGGAGCGGCGCTCCGACGAGGAGGCCGAGGACATCCTCGCCGAGGCCCTGCAGTTGCTGCGTTCGCGCCGCAAGGCCGGCGACATCATCTTCTGACGCACCGGTCACTTGCGTCACAAGATTCCCCGCCCGGGCGGGGAATTGCCCGCTTGGCGGTTGTAGCAACAGCCACCAAGCATGCAATTGCCACGCCAAGTCCCGGCTGATGGGTTCAGAGGGCCGCTGCAGCGTCCCGGTCGAGCCACCACACGGTGCCGAGTCGTCCGCGTACGCCGCGGGCCGGGATCGCCTCCACTGGCCCCGGCAGGTGGGCTGCACGGACGGCGTCCGCCTTGCCGGTGCCGCTGGCCACGAGCCACAGTTCGCGGGTGCGCCGCAGGGCCTCGAAGGTCAGTGAGATGCGCTCAGGCGGTGGCTTGGGGGAGTCGGTGACGGCGACGGTGATCTGTTCCTCGACGGTCAGGGCCCGGTGTCCCGGGAACAGCGAGGCCACGTGCCCATCGGGACCGATGCCCAGCATGACCACCTCGAACTCGCCGCCACCGTGCTGGCGCAACTCGTCGGCGTACTGCTGCGAGGCCAACCCGAGGCTGAGCCCATCGGCGGCAGGCATGGGGTGCACTCGGGCAGGGTCGGCTCCCAACGCGGCCAGCAAGGGCAGTACGTCGCGTGCGTTGCGGTCGGGTGAGTCGGCCGCAACGAAGCGTTCGTCTCCCCACCAGAAGTCGACCAGACCCCAGTCGACGCCGGAGCCGGGTCCGATGTCGGCGAGCGCGCGGTGGATCGACGCGGCGATGGTGCCGCCGGTGAGGGCGACGGCCGGCACCCGACCGGCAACCTGGGCCTCACCCAGCCGGACGACCAGGGCCTGGGCCACCGCACCCGCGAGCGCCTCGGCGGTGGGCAGGACCGTGCGGGTCACAGAAGGCTGCGCACCCACTGTGCCAATCCTTCGGGCGAGGTCACGTGGAAGCGGAGCACTGGCCGGCCCCGTTGGCTCAGGACCCGGGCGTCGCCCACCGCCTGCGAGGCCTGGAACTCACCGAATGTGAACTCGCGACCGGGCACCTCCAGGTCCTGCTGGGGGTCACAGGTGAGTTGGAGGAAGACTCCGGTCTGCGGGCCCCCTTGTGGTACTGGCCGGTCGAGTGCAGGAAGCGTGGCGCCCATCCGAAGGTGACCGGGCGCGCGGTCAGGGTGGCGAGGCTCTCGCGGAGCCCGGCCACCGGCGCGTCGCGCTGGTCGTCGAGGTAGGCATGGATGCCGAGGTAGCCGCGGGCCGGGTCGATCCGGTCGAGCAGTGCCCGCAGCGCGCCCCGGGCGTCGGAGGTTCCCGCCGGCAGCCACGGTCCCGCGAAGACCTGGACCGGACCGTCGGTGAATGCTGGGGCGGCGTCCTCGATGTCGCCGGAGAGCATCTCACGGGCAGCAGCCTTGGCGCTCTCGACATCCGGCTGGTCGAAGGGGTTGATCCCCAGCAGGTGGCTGGCGACCGCGGTCGCGCCCTCCCAGACGAGGAACTGGGCGCCCAGCGGAGCCCGGAGATGGGCATCGAAGCCCGAGGCCGGACGAACCCGGTCGAACACCGGGGTCGCGCCCCAACTGCACAGCAGGCTGTCGGGGGTGCTGGGATCGAAGTTGGGAGCGCGGGTGGACGGCACGCTGATCGGGAGGACGCCGGTGCCCTGCTTGCCGGTCGATTCCGCCACCAACTGCTCGATCCAGGCACCGAGTCCGGCACGCTCGGCATCACTGTCGGCCAGCACGGCCTTGTCGACACCGTGTTGGACGCCGAGTGCCAGCAGAGCGCCGAGGCGCAGGATCGGGTTGTCGACGTCATCGGTGGCAGTGGCCGGCGCGACCTGCGCCGCGTCGTCCAACAAGCGGGCGATGTCGGCGCCGGCAATGCCCGAGGGCACGAGCCCGAAGGCGCTCAGGGCGGAGTAGCGCCCGCCGACCGTCGGGTCCGCATGGAAGACCCGGTAGCCCGAGGCGGACGCCTGCTCGTCGAGCGGTGATCCCGGGTCGGTAACGACGACGATACGGCGGGTCGGGTCGATGCCTGCGCCGCGGAAGGCAGCCTCGAAGGCCCGTCGCTGGCTGTCGGTCTCGACCGTGCCGCCGGACTTGCTGCTGACCACCACGACCGTGCGCTCGAGGTCGCCGGCGAGCCCTCGGCGTACGACGTCGGGCGAGGAGGAGTCGAGCATCTCCAGGGGGCGTTTGCCTCGGTGCAGATCACCTCCGGAGCCAACGACGAACCGCCCATGCCACACAGCACGACGCGGGTGATGCCGTCGGCCGCGAGGGTGTCGCGCAGCGCCTCGATCTCGGGCACGAGGGGAGGGAACGTTCGTGCAGATCGGTCCAGCCCAGGCGTTGTGCGGCTTCCTCCTCCGCGGCCGGACCCCACAAGGTGGCGTCGTGCGCAGCAATCCGCGAGGCGACGCGGTCGGTCACGAGCCGGCGTACCGTCGCCTGGAGATCGACCTCAGCGGGATGCTCGACCAACAGATCCCAGCCGCTGCCCGTCACGCGCCGACCACCGCCATCTGCTCGGTGACGGTGGCAACGAGCTCGTCCCACGAGACGACGAACTTCTCCACCCCCTCGCGCTCCAGGAGTGCCAGCACCTCGTCGAAGTCGATGCCGACCTCGGCCAGGGACGCCAGCACCTGTGCGGCTTCGTCAGCTCGGCCCGTGACCGTGTCGCCGGTGACCTTGCCATGGTCGGCGAAGGCCTCCATGGTCTTCTCCGGCATCGTGTTGACACAGCCGGCGACGACCAGGTCGCTGACGTAGAGGGTGTCGGGATAGGCGGGGTCCTTGACACCGGTCGACGCCCACAGCGGCCGCTGCACGTTGGCATTGGCGAGTGCGGAGAACCGCTCGGACGCGAAGACCTCGCGATGCGCCGCGTGGGCGATGCGCGCGTTGGCGAGAGCGGCCTTGCCCCGCAGCGCTGCCGCCGCTTCGGTACCGATCGCGTCGAGACGCTTGTCGACCTCCGCGTCGACCCTGGAGACGAAGAAGGAGGCCACCGAGTGGATGCCCGACAGGTCGATACCCTTCGCGGCGGCCTGCTCGAGACCATTCAGATAGGCGTCCATGACCGCGCGGTAGCGCTCGAGGCTGAAGATCAGGGTCACGTTGACGCTGATGCCCTCGGCGATGGCCGCGGTGATCGCAGTCAGCCCCGGCACCGTCGCTGGGATCTTGACCATCAGGTTGGGCCGGTCGATCGCCGTCCACAGCTCCTTCGCCTGCACGGCGGTGCCTTCGGCATCCATCGCGAGACCGGGCTCCACCTCGATGGAGACCCGCCCGTCCTGGGGAGCACCGGCGTGGACCTTGGCCAGCACGTCGCAGGCAGTGCGGACATCGGCGGTCGTGAGCTCGTGGATCACCTTGTCGACGCCGGCACCGGCCGCGACGAGGTCACGCATCTGGTCGGTGTAGCGCTCGCCGTCGGCCAGCGCGGAGGCGAAGATCGTCGGGTTCGTGGTGACGCCGACGACGGAGCGCTCGCGGACGAGTTCGGCGAGATTGCCCGTCTCCAGCCGCTCGCGGGAGAGGTCGTCGAGCCAGACGGAGACGCCGGCCTCCGAGAGTTTCTGCAGCCGGTCATTCATGTGGTTCTCCGGGGTTCTCTGGGGGTTCAGTGGGCTGCTGCGCTGATGCTCTCGCGGGCCGCGCCTGCGACCGCGTCGGCAGTGACGCCGTACTCGTTCAGAATGCGCTGGTAGTCGGCCGAGGCGCCGTACTGCTCGATGGAGACGATGCGACCGGCGTCGCCGACGATCTCGCGCCAGCCGAGGCCGATGCCTGCCTCCACCGAGACGCGCGCCCGCACCGACGGCGGAAGGACGGAGTCGCGGTAGTCCTGAGGCTGGGAGTCGAACCACTCGCGGCACGGCATCGACACGACGCGTGCGGAGACACCGTCGGCGGCCAGCTGTTCCCGGGCGGCGACGGCCAACTGCACCTCGGAGCCGGTGGCGACCAGGATCACGTCGGGAGTGCCCTCGCTGTCGAGGAGCACGTAGGCCCCCTGGCCACGCCGTCGGTGGTGGCGAAGCCGTCGGTGCCGCGCGGGAAGGTGGGCACGTTCTGGCGGCTCAGGCAGAGGCCGACGGGACGGTCGGTCTGCTGGATCACCGCGTGCCAGGCTGCGGTGGTCTCGTTGGCGTCGGCAGGTCGGACGACGTCGAGACCGGGAATGGCCCGCAGTGCTGCGATGTGCTCGATCGGCTGGTGGGTCGGACCGTCCTCGCCGAGACCGACGGAGTCGTGTGTCCACACGAAGATGCTCGGGATCTGCATCAGCGCCGCGAGGCGGACCGACGGACGCATGTAGTCGGCGAACTGGAGGAAGGTGCCGCCGAAGACGCGGGTCAGGCCGCCGAGGGTGATGCCGTTGATGATCGCGCCCATGGCGTGCTCACGGATGCCGAAGTGGAGCACCCGGCCGAGCTGCGGGTCGGTCGTCCACTGCTCGGTGGTGTGCTCGGCGGGCCCGAACGACGGGACACCGGAGATGGTGGTGTTGTTGGAGCCGGCGAGGTCGGCCGACCCACCCCAGAGCTCGGGCAGGTGCGGGGCGAGGGCGTTGATCGCCTTGCCGGACGCGGAGCGTGTGGCAACGCCCTTGGTGTCGGCGGGGTACGTCGGCAGGTCGGCGTCCCAGCCCTCGGGGAGCTCGCGAGCGCGCAGACGCTTGAGGAGGGCGGCGCTGTCGGGGTTGGCGTCGGCCCAAGCCCGGTAGACCTTGTCCCACTCGGCACCGGCGGTGGCACCGCGTTCGATGGCCTTGCGCGTGTGGGCGAGCACCTCGTCGCTGACCTCGAAGGTCTGCTCGGGATCGAACCCCAGGATCGCCTTGGTGGCAGCGACCTCGGCGTCGCCGAGCGCGGAGCCGTGGGACGCCTCGGTGTTCTGGGCGTTGGGGGCCGGCCAGGCGATGATGGTGTTGAGCACGATCATCGAGGGCCGTTCGGTGACGGTGCGGGCGGTCTCGATGGCGTCGTACAGGGCCTGCACGTCCTCGACGTACTTGCTGCCGCCGTTGGTCCAGTCGACGTGCTGCACGTGCCAGCCGTAGGCCTCGTAGCGCTTGGCGACGTCTTCGGTGAAGGCGATGTCGGTGTCGCCCTCGATGGAGATCTTGTTGTCGTCCCAGATGACGGTGAGGTTGCCCAGCTGCTGGTGACCGGCGATGGCGGACGCCTCGGCGGAGACACCCTCCTGCAGGTCACCGTCGGAGGCGATGACGTAGACGTGGCGGTCGAAGGGGGACTCACCGGCCGGTGTCTCGGGGTCGAGCATGCCGCGCTCGCGGCGTGCAGCCATGGCCATGCCCACCGCGTTGGAGATGCCCTGCCCCAGGGGGCCCGTCGTGGTCTCGACGCCCGCGGTGTGGCCGAACTCGGGGTGCCCAGGAGTCTTGGAGCCCCAGGTGCGGAAGGACTTGAGGTCGTCGAGCTCGAGGCCGAAACCGGCCAGGTAGAGCTGGATGTAGTGCGTGAGGCTGCTGTGACCGCACGAGAGCACGAAGCGGTCGCGGCCCACCCACTGCGGGTCGGCCGGGTCGTGCCGCATGACCTTCTGGAAGAGGAGGTAGGCCGCAGGCGCCAGGCTCATGGCGGTGCCCGGGTGGCCGTTGCCGACCTTCTGCACCGCGTCCATGGCCAACACCCGCACCGTGTCGACCGCCCGCCGGTCGAGTTCGGTCCACTCAAGGCGGGGGATTCGGTGCTCAAAGGAGGGTCCTCTCGAATGCAGTGTCGTGGGCTGATTCAGAGCCTACTCAAGGGGAGCGATAGACTCACCTCCGGCTCGTCCTGAGCCAAGGCCCCACCGCTCAGCATCCCGAGGTTCATGTGACTCACGTCGGCCAGTCGGCTGAAGGCGCCCAGCAGACCGGTTCTTCCGGTGGTGCGCCCGGAGCAGGCGACCCGGAACGGGTGGGCTGGAAGGACATCGTCGGTGCTTACGTCGGGTTGACGAAGCCCCGCGTCCTGGAGCTGCTGCTCCTGACCACCGTCCCGGTGATGTTCTACGCGGAGAAGGGTATTCCCGACCTGCGTCTGGTGATCGCGACCGTGATCGGCGGTGCGTTCTCCGCCGGCTCCGCATCGACCTACAACTGCGTCTACGACCGCGACATCGACGAGCAGATGCGTCGTACCCGACGCCGTGCCCTGCCCCGCCATGTGGTCTCGGCACGCTCGGCACTCATCTTCGCCACGATCCTCGCGATCCTCTCGACGGTGATCCTGTGGGTGGAGGTCAACCCGCTCTCGGCGATGCTCTCGCTCGGTGCCAACGCGTTCTACGTCTTCGGCTACACGATGCTGCTCAAGCGGCGCACCACGCAGAACATCGTGTGGGGTGGCATTGCCGGGTGTTTCCCGGCAATGATCGGTTGGACCGCCGTCACGGGTGAGTTGGCGTGGACGCCGTTCATCCTCTTCCTGGTGGTCTTCTTCTGGACCCCGCCGCACACCTGGGCGCTGGCGCTGCGCTACCGCGAGGACTACCGCAACGTCGACGTGCCGATGCTGCCCGTCGTGCGGTCCGCCGCCGAGGTGGGCAAGCAGATCGTGCTCTACACGTGGGTCATGGTGGCCACCTCGATGCTCTTGTGGCCCGTCGCGGACACCGGCTGGTTCTACCCGGTCGTCGCCGCGGTGCTCGGCATCGTCTTCCTGGTCGAGGCCCACCGGATGTGGGGCCGCGCCAAGGGCAGTGAAGACCTCGCCGTCATCCGTCCGATGCGCCTGTTCCACCACTCCAACCTCTACCTGAGCCTCCTCTTCGTCGCTGTCGCGATCGATCCGCTGCTCAAGTTCTGATCTGCCCCAGTCCTGGGATTTCCCGCCCGGGCGGGGAAATGGTGGCTTGGTGTGCGTGGCTACGGCCCACAGGAGTGCAATTCGGGCACACAGTGGGTGAATCAGCTCGGAGTCTCAGCCGTCACACTGGGTGACGAAAACCTGCGCTTGGTGTGTGTGGATACGCGTGCGAAGCGCCCATTTCCCCGCCCGGGCGGGGAATCTTGAGGCCCCTGGGGCGGGTGGTCACCGCCGCCGGTCAGCGGCCGGCGGCGAAGGCGTAGAGGCGACCGGTGTGATCGGCCTCGGAGGTGTGCGGACGCACGGCGAAGACCACGCGGGCGAGGCCGGCGGTGAGGAGGCCGGCGCCGAGCATGTGGAGGGCGACGAGGAGCACCGGGAGGTCGAGCAGGTACTGCGTCCAGCCGATGGCTCCTTGGAGCAACTCGATGCCCAGCAGTGCACTGGTGCACACGGTGAGCCAGCGGTCGCCGGCCCGCACGGCCAGCACCAGCAGCACGACGGTCAGCGCGACCAGCAGGTAGACCGCGACGGCATGCAACTGCGAGACCACGGCTGGGTCGAGACCGTTGCGCTTGGCATCGATGTCTCCGGCGTGCGGCCCCGAGCCGGTGACGACCGTGCCGAGGTAGAGCACCACCCAGCCGACGGCGAAGAGGGCGTCAGCGGTGAGCCGGGTCCGTGGCGGCGATGCCTCGCGGGTGGGGCTGCGCAGGTGGTCGAGCAATGCCGCGCAGAACACGATGATCACCATGGATGACAAGAAGTGCAGTGACACGACCCACGGGTTGAGGTCGGTGAGCACCGTGATCCCGCCGATGACCGCCTGCAGCGGGATGTAGAGGCCGATCAGGAACGAGAGCCTGGCCGCCTTGCGGTCACGGCTCCACAGCGCCGACAGGAAGCACAGGATCGCAATCGCCGCGAGCACGAAGGTCAGGAGCCGGTTGCCGAACTCGATCAGTCCGTTGATGCCGAGTTCGCCGTGGGCGGTGTACGACTCCTCGGTGCACCGGGGCCACGTGGGACACCCGAGACCGGAGCCGGTCAGCCGCACGGCCGCGCCGGTGACGACGATGCCGATGTTGGCGATGATGTTGGCGACTGCCAGCGGCCACAGCCAGCTGGCCACGCGGGTGCGCATGCTCACTCCCACTTGAAGAGACGACTGGCCAAGGTGGCGCCGAGCGCTGCCCACACCAGCAGGACGAGGAAGGCGGGACCGTCGGCCCGGCCGTCCCAGAAGGCAGCTCGCATCGCATCGCCCAGGGCTGCGGACGGGAGCAACTGCATCGCGCCCTCCGCGGCGCCGTACGTGTCACGGGGAGCACGATCCCGCCGCCCATCATCAGCAGCAGGAAGATCAGGTTGGACGCCGCCAGGGTGGCCTCCGCACGCAGTGCACCGGCCAGGGCCAAGCCCAGTCCGGCGAAGGCGCACGTGCCCAGCAGCGCCGCCCCGACGGCGAGGAGGACGCCGATCACGCCGCCTTCGGGGTCCCATCCCAGGGCGAAGGCGGCGACTGCGATCACGACCGCCTGGAAGACCTGCACGAACAGCAGGGCGATGATCTTGCCGAGCAGCAGTCCGATCCGCGGCAGCGGGGAGGCGCCCAGCCTCTTGAGCAGCCCGTAACGCCGCTCGAAGCCGGTGGCGATCGCCAACGACGTGAACGAGGTGGCCATGACCGCCAGGGCCAGGACGCCGGGTGCGAGCACGTCGATCGGCCGATGGTCGAGATCGAAGTCGACCCGGCGTGCGGCGAGCGTGCCGCCCACCAGCACCAGGATGGGGATCACCACGGCCAACAGCAGCTGCTCACCGTTGCGGAGGATCAGCTTGGTCTCCATCAGTGCCTGTGCTCGTACCTGCCGGTGCAGGGGAGCGGCCCCGGGTGCCGGGGTGAAGGTGCCGCCGGTCATGAGTTCAGTCCTCGTCCGGTGAGTTGCAAGAAGACGTCCTCCAGGGTGTTCTGCCCCAAGGTCAGCGACTCCGGCAGGACGTCGTGCTCCTCGCACCACTTCGAGACCTTGGCCAGCGTGCTGGCGTCGGCGGAGCCGGTGATCACCAGGCTCTGCTCGTTGAGCGGGCGGACCTGCGTGCCAGCACCCAGGGTGCGCTGCAGCGAGCCGGGCGCCTCGGGCGGGAACGGGTCGGTGACGACCAGCCGAATGGTGGCGGCGCCCTGGCTCCGGGTGAGCTCGAAGGGAGATCCCGTGGCGATCAGCTTGCCGTGGTCGATCACGTGCACGAGATCGGCCAACCGCTCGGCCTCGTCCATGTAGTGGGTGGTGAGCACGATCGTCACGCCGTCGCCGCGCATCTCCTCCAGCAGCTCCCACGTCGTACGACGCACCGCAGGATCCATGCCCGCAGTCGGCTCGTCGACGAAGCACAGCTCGGGGCGACCCACGACGGCCATCGCCAGCCCCAGCCGCTGTTGCTGGCCCCCGGAGAGGCGGCGATAGGGAGTGCGGCCGCACTCATGGAGGCCCAGTCGCTCGACCAGGGGCTCGATCGGCAGGGGATTCGCGTGCAGCGAAGCGATGTGGCGCAGCATCTCGACCGCCCGGACCCCGGACCAGGCGCCACCGGCCTGCAGCATCACCCCGATCCGGGGAGCAGCTCCTGCCGCTGGCGGTGCGGGTCCAGGCCCAGCACCCGGACCGTGCCCGACTGCGCCTTGCGGAAGCCTTCGCAGGTCTCGAGCGTCGTGGTCTTGCCGGCGCCGTTGGGGCCGAGCACGGCGGTGATGGTGCCGGTGGGGACCACGAGCGAGAGGTCGTCGACTGCCGTCCTGCCGGCATACCGCATCGTCAGGCCGTCGACGAGCACAGCGGGTTCGGACGAGGGCACCGGAGCAGTCTAGGGGTGGCGACCCGTGCTCGACCGGGCAGGTCCGACCCCTCCGGAACATCGGCTGCGCAATTGCGTGGCGCCGATGACCCGACTGCTCCTAGTCTCGTCACCATGACCGACAAGCCCGCCATCGAGGCAGTCCATCTGGTCAAGCGTTTCGGCGAGCAGATCGCAGTCAACGACGTCAGCTTCGAGGTCCCCCAGGGCACCGTGCTGGGGCTGCTCGGCCCCAACGGCGCCGGCAAGACCACGACGGTGCGGATGATGACCACGCTGACCAAGCCCACCTCCGGCACCGCGCGCGTGGCCGGCCACGACGTCGTCACCGACCCGTCCGGGGTACGCCGGAGCATGGGCCTCACCGGCCAGGCCGCCACCGTCGACGAGCTGTTGACCGGGCGCGAGAACCTCCGTCTCATCGGCGCGCTCTACGGGCTGTCGAGGCGCTACATGACCGGTGCCACTGAGGACCTCCTGGAGCGCTTCTCGCTGGCGGAGGCAGGTGACAAGGTGGTCAAGGAGTACTCGGGCGGCATGCGTCGGCGCCTTGACCTGGCCGTCAGCCTCGTGGCAACGCCGCCGGTGCTCTTCCTCGACGAGCCCACCACCGGCCTCGACCCACGCAGTCGCGTGGAGCTGTGGGACGTGCTCAGGGAGCTGGTCGACGGCGGTACGACGTTGCTCCTGACCACGCAGTACCTCGAGGAGGCCGACCAACTGGCCGATCGGATCGTCGTGATCGACCAAGGCAGCGTGATCGCCGAGGGCACGCCACTGCAGCTGAAGGACTCCTCTGGCGCTGCCGCGGTCGTGGTGACCGTCTCGGAGGCCGCCGATCTCGCCAGGGCCGAGCAGATCATCCGATCGGTCGTCGACGACGTGCACGTGGACGAAGGAGCGCGGCAGCTGACCGCACCCGCCGACGGTTTGCGCGACATGACGCGCATCGCGGTGGCATTCGAGGACACCGGCATCGAGCTTGACGACCTGGGGCTCAAACGCCCCACCCTCGATGACGTCTTCCTCCGGCTCACCGGTCACCGGGCCGAGGAACCCACCGAAGAGCCCGAGGAGGTGCTCTCGTGACCGCCCCGCTCGCTCGTCCCGAGATCCGCGACACCGGACTGCTGCGCCAATCGCTCGCGATCGTGCGCCGCAACCTCATCCACATCAAGCGGATGCCCGAGATGCTCATGGACGTCACCATCCAGCCGGTGATGTTCGTGCTGCTCTTCGCCTACGTCTTCGGTGGCTCCATCGCCGCCAACGCGCCGGCCGGCTACCGGGAGTGGCTGCTCCCGGGGATCATGGGGCAGACGATCGCCTTTGCCTCGTTCATCGTGGCCGTCGGCCTCACCGCCGACATCGACAAGGGGATCATCGACCGGATGCGGTCCCTGCCGATCCACCCCGCGGCAGTGCTCGTGGGCCGCAGCCTCTCCAGCCTGCTGCACTCGATGATCGGCGTGGTGGTGATGTCGCTCACCGGCCTCATCGTCGGTTGGCGGATCCGGGGAGCGTGCTCGACGCGTTGCTCGCCTACGGGCTCATCCTCCTGTGGGGATTCGCGATGATCTGGGTGGGCATCCTGGTCGGCTCCACGCTCCGCTCGGTCGAGGCGGTCAATGGCGTCATGTTCACCACGATGTTCCCCATCACGTTCCTGGCCAACACCTTCGCTCCGCCGGAGGGGATGCCGAGCTGGCTGCGCACCATCGCGGAGTGGAATCCGATCTCCTCGCTTGTCCAAGCCGTCCGGGAGCTGTGGGGCAACACCCCGCCGGCCCCGCCGGACGCCGCCTGGCCGTTGCAGCATCCGGTGCTCATGACGGTGGTGTGGACGCTGGGGATCACGGCCGTGATCGCGCCGCTCGCACTACGAAGCTTCCAGCGACGTACCAGCGACTGAGAGCCGCGCCCGCCGCGCGATGGTGAGGTGTGTCACAGGGTACGGCGGCGTCGGTGTCCACGTTAGGCTCCCCTTGCTTGAAGCGGCTCCTCCATTAACGTCACACTGGTGTTGTGCAATTCGAGCGAGTGGTCTCCGGCGCCCCCGAGGGGACGCTCCGACGCGCGCTCGCGTGGTCCGCTCCATCCTCGAGAACGGACCCTCGACCGCGGCGGCCCTCGCCGAGCGGTTGGAACTCACGGCCGCTGCCGTACGTCGCCACCTCGACCTGTTGCTCGAGGAGGGCATCGTCGAATCGCGTGAGGAGCGGGTCTACGGATCCCGCCGCCGCGGTCGCCCGGCCCGGGTCTTCTGCCTGACCGACACGGGCCGAGACGGACTCGACCACCAGTACGACGCGCTGGCCGTCGACGCGCTCCGCTTCCTGTCCGAGACCGGTGGTGAGGAGGCGGTCACTGCCTTCGCCCGACGTCGGATGGAGAGCCTTGAGGGTGAGTTCGACGAGCTGGCCGCAGCGCGGCCCGAGTTGTCACCGGCACAGGTGCTGGCCGAGGTGCTGAGCCAACGTGGCTTCGCTGCTGCGGTCCGGCAGCTGCCGATGGCCGAGCAGCTGTGCCAGCAGCACTGCCCGGTTGCGCACGTGGCGGCGGAGTTCCCGCAGCTGTGCGAGGCCGAGACCGAGGTGATCGGTCAGATCCTTGGGCGCCACGTCCAACGGCTGGCCACGATCGCCCACGGCGACGGTGTGTGCACCACCAGCATCCCCAAACTGCAAGAGCCCATCCACGAGCAGAACAGAGAGTCGCATTCATGACTGCCAACCCGAGCATCGAAGAGCTCAACCCGGAGCTGAAGGGCATCGGCCGCTACGAATTCGGCTGGTCTGACAGTGACGACGCCGGCGCCACCGCTCGGCGAGGTCTCAACGACGACGTCGTACGCGACATCTCGTCGAAGAAGAGCGAGCCGCAGTGGATGCTCGACCTGCGCCTCAAGGGTCTGAAGCTCTTCGACCGCAAGCCGATGCCCCACTGGGGCGCCGAGCTCAACGGCATCGACTTCGACAACATCAAGTACTTCGTCCGCTCCAGCGAGAAGCAGGCGCAGTCGTGGGAAGACCTGCCCGAGGACATCAAGAACACCTACGACCGGCTCGGCATCCCCGAGGCGGAGAAGCAGCGCCTCGTCGCCGGCGTCGCCGCGCAGTACGAGTCCGAGGTCGTCTACCACTCGATCCGTGAAGACCTCGAGGAGCAGGGTGTCCTCTTCCTCGACACCGACACCGCGCTCAAGGAGCACCCGGAGATCTTCCAGGAGTACTTCGGCACGGTGATCCCGGTGGGCGACAACAAGTTCGCCGCACTCAACACCGCCGTGTGGTCGGGCGGCTCCTTCGTCTACGTGCCGAAGGGCGTTCACGTCGAGATCCCGCTGCAGGCCTACTTCCGGATCAACACCGAGAACATGGGGCAGTTCGAGCGCACCCTCATCATCGCCGACGAGGACTCCTACGTGCACTACGTCGAGGGCTGCACCGCCCCGATCTACTCCTCCGACTCGTTGCACTCGGCCGTCGTCGAGATCATCGTGAAGAAGGGCGCCCGTGTCCGCTACACGACCATCCAGAACTGGTCCAACAACGTCTACAACCTGGTGACCAAGCGTGCGGTCTGCGAAGCCGGCGCCACCATGGAGTGGGTCGACGGCAACATCGGTTCCAAGGTCACCATGAAGTACCCGGCCGTCTACCTGATGGGCGAGCACGCGAAGGGCGAGACCCTCTCCATCGCGTTCGCCGGCGAGGGCCAGCACCAGGATGCCGGCGCCAAGATGGTGCACGCTGCGCCCAACACCTCCAGCTCGATCCTGAGCAAGTCGGTGGCGCGCGGTGGTGGTCGTACCTCCTACCGCGGTCTCATCCAGGTCAACGAGGGTGCTCACGGTTCCAAGTCCAACGTGCTGTGTGACGCGTTGCTGGTCGACCAGATCAGCCGCTCCGACACGTACCCCTACGTCGACATCCGTGAGGACGACGTCTCCATGGGCCACGAGGCGAGTGTCTCGAAGGTCTCCGACGACCAGCTCTTCTACCTCATGTCGCGCGGCATGGCGGAGGACGAGGCGATGGCCATGATCGTGCGTGGTTTCGTCGAGCCGATCGCCAAGGAGCTCCCGATGGAGTACGCCCTCGAGCTCAACCGCCTGATCGAGCTGCAGATGGAGGGCGCGGTCGGCTGACCGACGCACCCCATCCAGCCCCTGCACCAGCACTACGAGAGAGCATCTACGTTGACTGTCACTGACACGAGCCGCGACTCGGTCGCTTCGGCCCTCGAGGCCGACCGGGTGGAGAGCCACCTCAACCCGCCGGCGTCCTACGACCTGGCCGACCACCCCGTGCCGACCGGGCGCGAGGAGGTCTGGCGCTTCACCCCGATCAAGCGCCTGCGCGGCCTCCTCGACGGGGCCGCGGCCGAGGGCGACCTGGGCTTGGAGACGACCCTTCCCGAAGGCGTCACCTGGACCACCATCACGGCGGACGAGGCGGTCGAGCTCGGCGAGCTCGCCCCCAACGAGCGTCCGGCTGCCCTCGCGGCGGCGCTGACCTCCGAGGCGAAGCTCCTCGACGTGCCCGCCGAGGCCCAGATCGATGAGCCCGTCATCATCCGCCTCACCGGCAACTCGGTGGACGACCTGGTCTGGGGGCGCACCCTGTTCCGGGTCGGTGCCCACGCCAAGGTCACCATCGTGCTGGTGCACACCGGTTCCACGCGCTACTCCGCGATCCAGAGCTTCCTGGTCGGCGACGGCGCGCACGTCAACGTGCTCACCCTGCAGGACTGGGCCGACGACGCCGTGCACCTGGGCCGCGACTCCATCCGCGTCGGCCGTGACGCACGGGTCAAGCACACCGCCATCTCCTTCGGCGGCGACCTCGTGCGCCTCCACGCCAACGTGGAGTACGCCGGACCCGGCGGCGAGGCCGAGCTGCTCGGCCTCTACTTCGCCGACGAGGGCCAGCACCTGGAGCACCGCCTCTTCGCCGACCACAACGCTCCCAAGACCAAGAGCAACGTGACCTACAAGGGTGCGCTGCAGGGCAAGGACGCCCACACGGTCTGGGTCGGCAACGTGCTCATCCGCAAGGTTGCCGAGGGCATCGAGACCTACGAGGAGAACCGCAACCTCATCCTCACCGACGGCACCATCTGCGACTCGGTCCCCAACCTGGAGATCGAGACCGGCGAGATCGCCGGGGCGGGACACGCCTCCGCGACGGCCCGCTTCGACGATGAGCAGTTGTTCTACCTGCGCTCGCGCGGCATCTCCGAGAAGGAGGCGCAGCGACTGGTCGTGCACGGCTTCTTCAACGACCTCATCCGCAGGGTGGGCGTGCCGTCGATCGAGGAGCAGCTCCTCGCGACCGTCGAGGCCGAACTCGCCAAGAACGTGCTGGCCGAGGTCGACGCCTGATGGCACTGGTCCGCGCCTGCGCCGTTGCCGACGTCCCCGCCGATGAGGCGCTGGGCGTGACGGTCGACGGCATGGACGTGGCCGTCGCGCGCGACGGGGACGAGTTCTTCGCGTTGCGTGACGAGTGCTCCCACGCCGCCGTACCCCTCTCCGAGGGTGAGGTGGCCAACCGCACGGTGGAGTGCTGGCTGCACGGGTCGACGTTCGACCTGGCCTCCGGCAAGCCCACCTGCCTGCCCGCCACCGAGCCGGTGGCGACCTTCCCGGTGGAGGTTCGCGGCGACGAGGTGTTCGTCGACGTGAGCACCACCCTCAATGGCGTCAGCGCCTCCTGAACATCGAATTATCTGAGAGAGAGACAACCGACATGGCAACCCTGGAGATCAAGGACCTGCACGTCTCCGTGGAGACCGAAGACGGCCCCAAGGAGATCCTCAAGGGCGTGACGCTGACCCTCAAGGACGGCGAGACGCACGCGATCATGGGCCCCAACGGCTCCGGCAAGTCGACCCTGGCCTACTCCATCGCCGGGCACCCGCGCTACGAGATCACCGCGGGCACGGTCACGCTCGACGGCGAGGACGTGCTCGAGATGACCGTCGACGAGCGCGCCCGCGCCGGCCTGTTCCTGGCGATGCAGTACCCGGTCGAGGTGCCTGGTGTCTCGGTCGCGAACTTCCTGCGCACCGCCAAGACCGCCATCGACGGCGAGGCGCCCAAGCTGCGCACCTGGGTCAAGGACGTCAACGCTGCCATGGAGCAGATGGACCTCGACGCCACCTTCTCGCAGCGCTCGGTCAACGAGGGCTTCTCCGGTGGTGAGAAGAAGCGCCACGAGATGGCCCAGCTCGACCTGCTCGACCCCAAGGTCGCCGTGCTCGACGAGACCGACTCCGGACTCGACATCGACGCGCTCAAGGTCGTCTCCGACGGCGTCAACCGGTTCCGGGCCCGCGAGGCCAAGTCGGTGCTGCTGATCACCCACTACACCCGCATCCTTCGCTACATCCAGCCCGACCAGGTGCACGTGTTCGTCAACGGCCGCGTCGCCGAGTCCGGTGGGCCGGAGCTCGCAGAGGAGTTGGAAGCGAACGGCTACGAGAGGTTCCTGGCCGCTTCGGTCTGAGCCCACGCCAACCGACCGCTCACCACCAGCACGAAGGAACCACATGGACGGCTTGCTTCCCGAGTTGGAGGTCATCCGCGCGGACTTCCCGATCCTCGAGCGCACGCTCGCGGGCGGGCTCCCGCTGGTCTACCTCGACAGCGCCAACACCTCGCAGAAGCCGCAGGTGGTGATCGACACGATGGTCGACCACCTGGAGCACCACAACGCCAACATCGCTCGAGCCATGCATCAGCTCGGTGCCGAGTCGACCGAGGCGTTCGAGGTCGCGCGCGACAAGGTCGCGGCCTTCATCGGTGCTCCGGAGCGCGACGAGGTCATCTTCACCAAGAACGCCTCGGAGGCGCTCAACCTGGTGGCCAACACGCTGGCGTGGCCCGGTGTCCACCAGCTCGGTCCCGGTGACGAGATCGTCATCACCGAGATGGAACACCACTCCAACATCGTGCCGTGGCAGCTGCTTGCCGAGCGCACCGGCGCGACGTTGCGATGGTTCGGGATCGCCGACGACGGACGTCTCGACCTGTCCGACATCGACGAGCTCATCAACGAGCGCACCAAGGTCGTCGCGTTCACCTGGGTGTCCAACATGTTGGGCACGATCAACCCGGTCGCCGAGGTCACCTGCAAGGCCCACGCCGTCGGAGCCCTGGTCGTCGTCGACGGCTCCCAGGCCGCCCCGCAGCTGCCGATCGACCTGGCGTCGATGCCGACTGAGGAGCGCCCCGACCTGCTGGCCTTCACCGGCCACAAGGTCGTTGGTCCCACCGGCATCGGAGTGCTCTGGGGAGCCCGCGCGGTGCTCGAGGCACTGCCGCCCTTCCTGGGCGGTGGCGAGATGATCGCGACGGTCCGCATGGACAAGTCGACCTACGCCGGCATCCCGCACAAGTTCGAGGCAGGCACCCCGCCGATCATCGAGGCCATCGGTCTCGGTGCGGCGGTGGAGTACCTCGGCCACGTCGGGCTCGACGCTATCCACGCCCATGAGCAGGCCATCACCGGTTATGCGCTGGAGGGGCTGGCGACGGTTCCCGGACTGACCGTGCTGGGACCTCTCGACGCGGCCTCCCGTGGCGGCGCGATCTCGTTCGAGCTCGAGGGGGTCCACCCCCACGACATCGCACAGGTTCTCGACAGCAGAGGGGTCGCCGTACGTGCCGGTCACCACTGTGCGAAGCCGGCGCACGCGCGCTTCGGGGTGCAGTCCTCGACGCGCATGTCGTCGTACCTCTACACGACGCCCGCGGAGATCGACGCTCTCGTGGAGGCGTTGGAATACACCCGCCACTACTTCAAGTTGGGGTGAGTGATGACCACTCAAGACCTGGATGCTCTCTATCAGGAGATCATCCTCGACCACTACAAGCACCCGCACAACAAGGGTTTGCGTGACGACTTCGGAGCCGAGGTCCACCACGTCAACCCCACCTGCGGCGACGAGATCACCCTCCGGGTCCATCTCGACGGTGACGTGGTCAAGGACGTTTCCTACGACTCACTCGGCTGCTCCATCTCGCAGGCGTCGGCCTCCGTGCTGACCGACCTGGTGATCGGCCGGACCGTCACCGACGCCATGGCGATCCATCAGGAGTTCCAGACCCTCATGCAGGGTCGGGGCAAGGTGGAGCCCGACGAGGAGGTGCTGGAGGACGGCATCGCCTTCGCGGGTGTGGCCAAGTTCCCGGCCCGGGTCAAGTGCGCGCTACTGTCATGGATGGCCTGGAAGGACGCAACCGCCCAGGCCCTGGAGGAGGACCGATGACCGACACTTCAACGAGCCAGGCTGACGCCGCATCGAGCTCAGCAGACCGCCACGGTGACCTGCCGGAGGTTCCCGAGGCCACCGGCGTGACCTCGTCGGCGACGACCCCCGAAGACGTCAACGAGGCGATGAAGGACGTCGTCGACCCCGAGCTCGGCATCAACGTGGTCGACCTGGGCCTCGTCTACGGGGTCCACGTCGACGAGCACTCCAATGTGGTGCTCGACATGACCCTCACGTCTGCTGCCTGCCCGCTGACCGACGTGATCCAGGACCAGACCGAGACCGCTCTCGAGGGTCTGGCCAACGACGTCGTCATCAACTGGGTCTGGATGCCGCCGTGGGGTCCCGACAAGATCACCGACGACGGGCGTGAGCAGCTGCGCGCGCTCGGCTTCAACGTCTGACGCGAACCTTCACTCAGGCTCCGCGAACCTTCACTTGGATTCATCGAACCCGCAATTGCTGTGACGCAACTGCGGGTTCGATGCTTCTGAGTGAAGGTTCGCGGTCAGGCGTTGTGTACGGCGATGCGTAGGGCGCCCGCGTCGGTGACGGCCTGCTCCAGCACCGAGCGGCGCGGATCGGGCACCGGCAGCCACGGGGCCACCACCGCCTTCGCGAGCGTGCGCAGCGGCGGGCTGGCGAGCACCTCGTCGACAGCCGTGTGGTCGCCACCGGTCACCAGCAGCGGGCAGGCCGGCGAGAGGAGCAGACGCGCTGCGTGCTCGGCCGCGGCGGCGTAGGCCACCTTCGCCTGGTTGTCGCGGCGGCGGGCGAAGCGCTGCTGGCTCTGGCCGCCGGCCTTGGTACGCCCCTGGACATGCCGCTGCCCGGTCTTGCTGGCGTGCACGACATCGCCGTGGAGTCGGGCGATCGCGAATCCGCCCTTGCGCACCAGCAGCACCCCCAGTCGCTGGGGGGTTCGACGCTGGTGAGGAACTCTTCCGGGTCGGCATCACCGGCGTACACCCGGTCCCACGGCAGGCGTACGTCGGCCCGCGAGCCGTCGACAGCCCTCGCCACGAGCGCGCCCGAGTCGACCTCCAACGACGTCTCCCCGTGCCGCGCGGCGAAGTTGTCGATCCAGCGGATCAGTCGGGCTGGCGGCAACCTGATCTCGGTCATTCCTGCTCCGGGCGGTAGCGCCAGCCGTACATCCACACCACGACGCCGACGGTGAGGAGCAGGTAGCCGATCAGACCACCCCAGAAGAGCCAGCCCAGCTCTGGGTCGGAGGTCTGGGCCGCCCGGGCGGTGTCGACCGTCGTGAGGGAGATCAGCAGGATCGTCGCTCCACCCAGGAAGCTCGTGTCATTGGCGATCCGGCGGCGGAGCGTGGCCTCGCGCTCGGGAGTCTCGGTCCACCACTCCTTGTGCGGAGCGTTGATCATCGACGCGTTCATCCGAGGGATCCACAACGAGATCAGCACGAAGAGCAGCAGCAGGCCGGCGCCGATGAGCCCGAACGTCCACAGGGCCTCGGCGCGGCTGCTCCAGTCGTCAGCCTTGCCGGAACCACCGAAGTGGGTCGGCACCCGGTCGGGCAGGCCGGGCGCGACCATGGCGAGCACGACGGCGTGCACCACGCCCGTGGCCAGCAGGAACAGGGTCCCGGGATTCCTCAACGTCTCTCCTCGTTGTCGATCACGACGTCGACCTCAGCGGCGACGGCATCGTGGGCGAACAGCGCGTCCTCCTGCGCGGCCCAGACGTCCCAGTGCGGGATGAAGGTGTCGCCGTCGCGGGCCAGAGCCCGCTCGCGTCGAGCGTCGGTGCTCGCCTCCACCCAGGCGGTCGTGGTCGCGAATCGCCGGAACATGGCCGTGCACGCGCCGACGCCTTCGACGACCAGCGTCGGGGTCGGGGACACCAGCGTCCGGGCACCGAGCTGGTCCGCGTGCCAGTCCCATTGGCGGTAGCTCCCGGGTTCTCCGCGGTGCAACGGCTCCAGCACCTCGCGGCGTACGACGTCGAGCCCCGCGGCGAGTCCGTGCCAGCCGCGGTAGGCGAGGTCCAGGTGCAGGACCGGCGCCGACAACCGCGTGGCGACGTCGAGCGCCAACGCGGTCTTGCCGGCACCGGAGCGACCGTCGATGCACAGCAGGCGCGTCGAGCCGAGCCGGGGAGGCCCGGCAAGCACCCGGGCAGCAAGGTCTCCGGCGATCGTGTCGGGCACGTTCAGTTGGCCAACCCGTGGCCGCGGTAGGTGCGGACCTCGTCGACGAACTCGCTGCCGCTGAGCAGGTGCGCGGTGTTGGTGTGCTCGAAGAGCTCTCCCGACTTGGCGTGCCGGAACCAGACCAGGTCACCGATGCCCAGCAGGGAGGCGGGGGAGCCGGTCAGGGAGTCTGCACCTCGCCCACGCCTTCGGTGCCGGTGGGGCTCAGACCCGGTGGCAGCCAGGGCGTCGGCAGCCGGTCCTTGCCTGCTGCCCCCGAGGCCACGAAACCGCCGCCGGCCACCGTGACCACGTCGGGCGTGGGCTTGCGGAGCACCGGGACCGCGAAGTAGGCGGCCGGGCGTGGGGTGAACGAGCGGTAGTGGTCGAAGAGGGTGGGCACGAGCAGCCCGGAGCCGGCAGCCACCTCGGTGACGACCGGATCCGCGGCGGAGGTCTCGATCGATCCCGAGCCGCCGGCGTTCCAGAACTCCAGCTCCACGAACCGAGCGAGCGCTTCGGCGACGGCTTGGCGGCGTTCGGCCAGCTGACCGACGGAGGCTGCCTTGAGCCGGCGCACCACGAGTGACTTGGCCCGCTGGCCGGGTACGTCGTCCTGGAGTCCGGCAACCTGACCCTCGTAGGTCATCACGCCCACGAGGGTGAAGCCGTCACGGTCCACCACCGCGCGTGCCAGTGCGGTCACGGCGTCGGTGCCGAGCAACGGGGAGCGCTTCGGGCCCACGTGCTGGCCGCGCAGGTGCAGGCCCGCGTCGACGTCGATGGCGACGCGGATCGGCACGGCCTTGGAGGAGCGCAGTGAGTCGACGATGTCCAAGTGCTCCGTGGAGTCGACCATCAGGGTGATCGCGGCGGCCGCGGAGGGCGAGGAGACCAGTTCGGCCAAGGACACCGTGTCGACGGTGGGGTAGCCCATCACCAGATCGGTGAGTCCTCGTTCGCGATGCAGCCAGAGAGCTTCCCGCAATGCGTAGGTCAGCACTCCCGTGAACCCTGCGCGAGCCAGCGCCCGATCAAGCAACGCCGGCACCCGCAGTGACTTCGAGGCGACGCGGATCGGCGTACCGCCGGCACGTCGGACCAGGTCGTCGGCATTGCGGTCGAAGGCGTCGAGATCGACCACCATCGCAGGAGTCGGCAACGGGGTGGCACGGGTGGCGACGGCCTCGTTGAGGCGCGCGTGCACCCGGTTTGCCTCGATGAGGTCGTTCATCACTCGATGCCGCGCTTCTTCAGCAGCGCCTCGATGTCGGCCATGTCGGGATCGACCGGCGCAGCCGACCTGGCGGGCTTGCCCGGACGTACCTGCTTCGGCGCCTGCTCACCCGGGGAACCGGGCTCGACCACACGCTTTCCGTCGCCGACCTTGGTGGAGATGCCGAAGAGCAGCACCGCGAGTCCGGCGATGCCGACGCCGATCCAGGTGCTGAGTGAGAAGACGAAGCCCGTTGCCCAGTCGGTGACCGACATCGCGACCTCGCCGAGCAGTTCCAAGGTGCCGGTCAGGTAGGCGGCCGGAACCAGGAACGTCAGTGCCGTCAGCTTCAGCCCGGTGCTGGCGCCCCGGTTGCGGAACGCCCACCAGCTGCCGCCAGCACCCACGACGGTGAGAGCGACGGCCAGAGCAAACCACGCTTCGTCGTTCATGCCCCCAGCGTTTCACATCGGTCACAACACAGGAACCGGTGTGGGGCTGCCGCCACCGGAAACAGCCTCCGCTCAGATCCATCCCATGCGTCGGGCCACGGCGCAGGCGTCGTGGCGGTTCGCCGCTGCGAGCTTGGTCGTCGCCTGTGAGAGGTAGTTGCGGACGGTGCCGGGGAGAGCGAGGCCCGAACGGCGATCTCCTCGATGGGGGCGCCGTCGGCGGCCAACTCGAGGACGTCGGCCTCACGTGGGGTCAGTGGGCTGTCGCCGGCAGCCATCGCCTCCGCGGCGAGCTCGGGATCGACGTACCGGCCGCCTGCGTGCACGGTGCGTACGACCTGGGCGAGTGTTGCCGCAGAGGTGGTCTTGGGGAGGAAGCCGCGTACGCCGTCGGCGAGCGCCCGCTTGAGGTGCCCGGGTCGACCGTGACTGGTGACGATCACTGCTGCACAGGAATGGCCGCGCTCGCTCAACCTACGGGCGACGGTGATGCCGTCGGGCCCGGGCATCTGCAGGTCGAGCACGGCGACGTCGACCGGGAACCGGTCGGCCATGGCGAGTGCCTCGTCACCGGAGGCTGCCTCCGCGACCACCGTGAGATCGTCCTCGAGGTCGAGCATCTGGGCCAGTGCGGTGCGGATCAGGTGTTCGTCGTCGGCGAGCAGGATCCTGATGGTCATGGAGCCTCCGCAGGGTCGGTGAGGGTCAGGTGGGCGACCAGGTGGAAGCGATCTGAGGTCGCGTGTGCCTCGAGGTCGCCGCCGAGTGGCGCGAGGCGCTCGCGCAGGCCCGTGATGCCGGCGCCCTCGACGACGGGCGCGCCGTCGACACCGTCGTTGGTCACGTCGAGGGTGGATGCCGCCCATCGGATGCACACGTAGGACGCTCGCGAGTGTCGGAGCACATTGGTGACCGCCTCCCTGATCACCCAGGCGGCAGCTTCGTGCAGCGCGAGGGGAGTCCCTCGACCTCCACCTCGGCGCGGATCCCGGCCGACGCCAGGAGGAGCGGGCCCCTTCGAGCTCTTGCGTGAGGTCGGTCGTGCGATAACCGCGGGCGAGCTCGCGGGCCTCGCGCAGGGCGGTGTGAGCTGTGGACCGCACCTCGAGCATCTGCTCCGGGGCACGTTGGTCACCGCGTGCCGCCAAGGTGGCGGCGAGCTCCGCCTGCACCGCGATGGTCGAGAGGCGGCGCCCCAGCACGTCGTGGACGTCTCGGGAGAAGCGGAGCCGCTCCTCGGCGACGGCGAGTGCCGCCTGGGCCGTGCGCGCCTGGTCGAGCTCGATGACCACCGCCAGGAGCCAGAGGGAGACCCGCACGGTGAAGACCAGGAAGAGCGCGATCAGCAAGGAGGCGGGTGCGAACCACGGATTGCCGGCCGCCGCGGCCGGGAGCGCGGTGAGCGCAAGGAGCAGGGCTGTCACCGCGCGGCGGTCCCGCAAACCGCCGAGCGCCAGCGAGGAACTGGCGAAGACCACCATCACGGCGGTTCCCCGCACCTCGTTGTCCTGGGGCAGGCCGAGGGCCAGCACCAGGACCACCAGGGCGAGGAACGGAGCGATGCTGCGCCAGGGCAAGGGGCCCGCTGCCGGGTGGAGCGCCATCACGTCCCGGATCACGCGGGACGCCGCCGCGGCGAGCAGCAGTGAAGCGACCGTGACGAGGGTGAACCACGGTTGGTGCTCACCAGCCGCCGAGGCGGAGCGGAGGAGGATGTAGCCGACGAAGCCCCACAGCAGCAGGTGGAGCGACTGGCGGGTGTAGAGGTCGACCCGCTCCACCTGGGAACCGCCCCGCCAGCCCATGTCCACCACCCTAGTTGAGTCGTTCCGAGGGATGCCGACTGCTCACGCGCGGGGCTCCCACTGCATCGAGCGGACGGCCAGCCACACGGCGAGCACGATCCACGCCACGAGCACCGCGACCGGCTGGGCCGCGGCCGCCCAGGTGTCGGCGAAGTCGAGGGTCCGCTCCGTGCCGGGCTCGCCGAATCCGAACCAGCTGGTGCGCACCAGGTCGGTGAGCGCCGCCCCGGGCGTCAGGTCGACCCAGTCACGCACGGACTCCGGGAAGGCGACACTCATCTGCCCCACCACGGCGAGCAGCACCACCGGCATGCTGGTCAGTTGCGCGGCCTCGGCATTGCGGGTCCACGCGGCGGTCCAGAAGGAGAAGGTGGCGAAGAGGGCGCCGACGAGCAGCACCGTGGCGGCATAGACCACGGGGTTGAGAGGAGCCCGGTGCCCGGTCGCCAGCGCGATCGGCACGGCCAGGGCGGCGACCACCACGAGGATCGCGAAACCGGGCAGCGCGAGCGCCACCAGGAGCTCCCGTCACGGGCCTCGCCGGAGCGCAACCGCTTCAGCACGAGTTCGTCGCGACGGGAGACGAACTGTGCCAACACGTTGTAGAAGACGGGGAAGAGTGCAGCAAAGGTGAGGGTGGTGGTGATCGCCGCGGCGCCAACCCCGCCGTCGTCCCCGACGAGCAGCAGGAGGAGCGGTGCCAGGGGGAGGACGACGGCGTACACGAGGGCCAGCCGATTGCGCATGAGCAGGACGGTGTTCCAGCGCGTGAGGGTACGCACACGGCCGGGATCGAGGGTCAGGTCCATCACCGGTCTCCTTCGGTGGACGGCTCGGAGCTTGCGATGTCGAGGAAGACGGATTCCAAGGTGGCGGTGCGTGCCTGCAGACCTTCGAGCGTGTGCCCGGCTCGGTCGGCCCAGACCAGGAGGTCGGTGAGGGTGCGCTGCAGGTCGGCGGTGCGCAGGACGGTCGTCCCCCGGTCATGGGTGACCTCGACCGCCAGGTCGGGAAGCTGGGGCAGGGAGAGGAACTGGATCGTGGCGGGGTGGCCCTCGGCGATCTCGTGCGGGCTGCCGGAACGCACGATGCGTCCGGCATGCATGATCTCCAACCGGTCCGCCAGTGCTTCCGCTTCCTCCAGGTAGTGGGTGGTGACCAGCACGGTGGTGCCGGTGTCGCGCAGCCCGCGCACCAGCTCCCACACGTCGCGGCGACTCTCGGGGTCGAGGCCGGTCGTCGGCTCGTCCAGGAACAGCACCTCGGGGTGGGCGAGGAGCGTGCAGGCGAGATCGAGGCGGCGGCGTTCGCCGCCGGAGAGCACCCGCACCCGAGTGGCGGCCCGACCGGTGAGGCGCAGCAGCTCCAGCAGCTCGTCGACCGGCCGGGCCCGGCTCACCAGGCCGCTCCACATGCGCAGCGTCTCGCGGACGCTCAGGTCGCCGGAGAAGCCGCTGGCCTGCAGGAGCACGCCGGTCCGTCGACGCACCTCGTCGCGGTCACGCCACGGGTCCAGTCCGAGCACCCGCACCGAACCACTGGCGGCGGGCGCGAGGCCCTCGATGACCTCCAGGGTGGAGGTCTTGCCGGCCCCGTTCGTGCCCAGCAGTGCGGTGACGCTGCCGGCAGCGACCCGCAGGTCGACACCGCGGACCGCCTCGAAGGTCGCGTCGCCGCTGCCGTAGGTACGGCGCAACTCGCTCACGTGGATCGCAGATTCCTCGGCCATGTCCCCAGCCTCCCGGAGACCCGGTGGACGCGGCAGTCCCCGTGCTCATCGATTGGCCATGACATCTGTCATGTGGGCGGGTCGACCGGGGCCGGCGACTCTCGTGGTGGTCGGGCACTCATCTAGGCTGAGACGCATCATGGTGAACCCCGACCGATTCGCAGGCGCGCAGCTCCAGGCGAGCGCGTTCCCCGACGACGACGGCTCCCAGGACCCCGAGCTGGTCGCTGCGCTGGAGGCCTGGCGGGCAGACCGCAGCCGCAGTGCCGACGTACTCCGGGCGCTGGCCTCCTCGCGACTCCTCGTGCCGGTCGTGGCCCTCCTCGGTGAGGTTGAGTACGACGAGCGGGGGCTGGCCCACGACAAGTCGAGCGACATGGCTGCCGTCCTGATGCAGGGCCGGGACGGTCGGATGGCCCTGCTGGCCTTCACCGGCACCGCCCAGCTCGACGCGTGGAACCCCCAGGCCCGCCCCGTCGCCGTGCCGGCCGCGGTCGCAGCCCAGTCGGCGATCCAGGACGAGGCGGCCGCCCTGGTGATCGACGTGGCCGGGCCCACCACCTTCGTGGTGGGGGCCGACGACCTGGTCGGACTCGCTGCCGGGTGGGAGCTGGTGGAGGTCGACGGCCAGTCCGGTTGGCTCAAGCCCGCGGAGTGATCGCGGAATACCCACGGCGTCGCGCGGGTTGAGAAGGGTGTCGCGGTCGATTGGCATCAGCGGACACCCTTGGGTTAACCTGTGTCTCGACCGATCGGCCTCGATGTGCACCCGCACACCGGAGCCGGTCTGACAAGCGGAGGCTCTGCCGAGATCGAGGGCAGACTTCCCACCCGCATCGGCCAGGAGGTCGTCGGGTCCGGTCACGTGACTGAGCAGAGTCCATGCGTGGGCCCCATTCAGATCGCGCGTGAGATGCTGATGTGTCTCGGAGACTGGCTTCCGCTTGTGGCGGAAGCCTTTTTCAATTTGTACGTCTTCAGGAGGACACATCAGCACTGAGCTGCGCATCAACGACCGGATCCGGGTTCCCGAGGTCCGCCTCGTTGGACCCAATGGCGAGACGGTCGGCATCGTTCCCACGAACGACGCGCTGCGCCTGGCCCAGGAGGCTGACCTCGACCTCGTCGAGATCGCTCCCCAGGGCAAGCCGCCCGTCTGCAAGCTCATGGACTACGGGAAGTTCAAGTACGAGAACGCCCAGAAGGCCCGTGAAGCCCGTCGAAACCAGACGAACGTGATCATCAAGGAGATGAAGCTTCGTCCGAAGATCGACGCCCACGACTACGAGACCAAGAAGGGCCACGTCGTCCGCTTCCTCAAGGCCGGGGACAAGGTCAAGATCACGATCATGTTCCGTGGTCGTGAGCAGCACCGCCCCGAGCTGGGGTTCCGGCTGCTGCAGCGTCTGGCTGCCGACGTGGAGGAGCTGGGCTTCATCGAGTCCTCCCCGAAGCAGGACGGCCGCAACATGATCATGGTGCTCGGCCCGCACAAGAAGAAGGCTGACGCCAAGGCCGAGGTCAAGGCTGCCAAGGACGCCGCAGCTGCGGACCTTGCTGCCGACAGGGCCGACGAGGTCGCGGAGCGCAAGGCTGCGCAGACCGGCCCGGTGGCCCAGAAGAAGGAGCGGCGTCGTTCGGAGAACCTCGACGCTGACATCGACGTCTGATCCACCCAACAGACTCGCACAAAACGCAAGTAGAGAGCAGCAAATCCATGCCGAAGAACAAGACGCACTCCGGTGCCAAGAAGCGCTTCCGGGTGACCGGCTCGGGCAAGATCCTGCGCGAGAAGGCGGGCAAGCGCCACAACCTCGAGAAGAAGGCATCCAAGGTCACGCGCCGGATGTCCGGCACCACCGAGGTCTCCAAGGCCGACGTCCCCACCGCGAAGAAGTTGCTGGGTCTCTGAGCCTGACCGGCCGACCCATCACCACCCGAGTTTTTGAGCATCAAGGAGTAAAGAAGTGGCACGCGTCAAGCGGGCGGTAAACGCCCATAAGAAGCGCCGGACAACCCTCGAGCGCGCGAGCGGCTACCGCGGCCAGCGGTCGCGTCTCTACCGCAAGGCCAAGGAACAGGTCACTCACTCGCTGGTCTACAGCTACCGTGACCGCAAGGCCAAGAAGGGCGAGTTCCGCAAGCTGTGGATCCAGCGCATCAACGCTGCTGCCCGCGCCAACGGCATGACCTACAACCGCTTCATCCAGGGCCTCAAGGCCGCTGAGGTCGAGGTTGACCGCAAGATCCTGGCCGACCTGGCCGTCAACGACGCCCCGGCGTTCGCTGCGCTGGTCGAGGTGGCCAAGGCTGCTCTCCCCGAGGACGTCAACGCTCCTCGCGAGGACGCCAACGCCTGATCCGCTCCGGCTTCGCGCCGAGCGACGGTCTGCACCGACGTGGCGAGCTTCCAGTCCGACCCCGCACCGCTCTCGATGGGCAACGCGCGGGTCAAGGACGCCCGGAAGCTCGCCCGTCGTGCATTTCGGGACCGCAGCGGCCACTTCCTGGCCGACGGACCCAAGGCCGTCGAGGGGCGCTGGCCCGCCCCGACTGCGTCGTCGAGGTCTTCGCCACCTCGGCTGCGGCCGTCGACTTCCCCGAGCTGCACGAGGCAGCCGGTGGCTCGTGGCGCGTCGTCGATGAGCGTGCCCTTGCCTCGCTGAGCGACTCCACCACTCCTGCCGGCGTGGTGGCCGTGTGCCGCCACCTCGACGTACCCCTCGCGGACCAGCTCATGACCCCGCCGACGCTCCTGACCGTGTGCGCCGACGTACGAGACCCCGGCAACGCCGGCACCGTCATCCGCACCAGTGATGCAGCGGGCGCCGACGGCGTGGTGCTCGCCGGCAACTCCGTCGACGCTCACCACCCGCGCACGGTGCGGGCCAGCGTGGGCAGCATCTTCCACCTCCCCGTGTCCAAGGAGCCCGACCCTGCGGAGGCCGTACGCCGCATCCGTGCCGCTGGTCTGGTCGTGCTGGCCGCTGACGGCACAGGGGAGCAGGATCTCTTCGAGGCCGAGGAACAGGGCTTGCTCGACGGCCCCACCGCCTGGCTGTTCGGCAACGAGGCCTGGGGACTCCCCGACGAGGTGGCCGCGCTCGCCGACCACCGGGTGCGGATCCCCATCCACGGCCGGGCCGAGAGCCTCAACCTGGCCACGGCCGCTGCGCTCTGCCTCTATGCGAGCGCGCGGGCGCAGCGCCGGGCGTAGATTGCCGCCGTGGGCGAGTTCTATCTGGACCTGGTGGCCGACGGCGCCGTGATCTCCGACGGTGAGGGCCGCGTCGTTGCGATGAACGGCGCCGGGCGACGGATGCTCGCTCTTCCGTTCGACCTCGACGTCACGGGTCGCCCGCTGGACGAGGTCTTGATGCTGACCGACCATGACGGCCGCACCTGGGTCGAGGTCAACGAGCCCTACCGCGGACTCGGCACGCGGACCGGGGTGCCCGAGCAGGTGTGGGTGCTGCCGGACGGCTCCGAGGCGCTGGTCGTGGCCCGCATCCACCGTCCCGCGGTCGACCAGCCGATCGACCGGGTCGCGGTGTCGCTGCGCAGCGGCCGCGGTCGCGAGCGCCTCGACCGGGAGCGGTCCGACCTGGTGGCCACGGTCGCCCACGAGCTCCGCTCCCCGCTGACCGGGGTCAAGGGCTTCGTGCAAGCGATGCTCAACCGGTGGGACAAGCTCAGCGACGACCAGAAGAAGCTGATGCTGACGACGGTCAACTCCGATTCCGACCGGCTGAGTGCGTTGATCACGGAGCTGCTCGACGTGGCCCGTCTCGACACGGGGCGGCTCTCGCTCTATCCGCGTCCCGTCGACCTGCATGCGCTCGTGCAGCGGGTGGTCGCCTCCGTGGGCGCCGGCACCAACCGCGAGCTCGTGGTCGTGGTCACCGACGAGCTGCCGGAGGTGGTGGTCGACCCGGACAAGACGATCCAGGTCTTCACCAACCTCGTCGAGAACGCGGTCCGTCACGGAGAGGGCACCGTGCGGATCACGCTGTCGCCGATGGCGGGCAACGCGCCGTTCCCGGGCATCCGGGTGCATGTGGACGACCAGGGTGAAGGCATCGCCCCCGAGGTGCGCCGCCGCATCTTCACCAAGTTCTGGAAGCACGGCGTCCGTGGCGGGTCCGGATTGGGCCTGTACCTGGTCAACGGACTGGTGCGAGCCAACGGCGGCCTGGTGACCGTCACCGACGCCCCCGGAGGCGGGGCCCGCATCACGATCGAGCTGCCCAGCGAACCGGCATCGGCAGACCTCGGTTGAGCCGCGGCACGGTCCCGGGGGTAACCCATTGGCAGTCGCCCCCGCCGGGTTCCTAGACTTGACCGGTCGGCGCCGTACGGACGTCGATCCCCACTCTCGATCCGTGAAGGCAGACATGTCGGGACCCAACTCCGATTACGACCCCGTCGAGGTCACGCCGCTGCGTGCCGACGAGGTCGAAGCCATGCGCGACGCCGCGCTCGACGCCATCGCCGGTGCCCAGGACCTGGCCGCCCTCAAGCAGGTGCGACTCGAGCACGCCGGCGACCGCTCTCCGCTGGCCCTGGCCAACCGCGAGATCGGCGCGTTGCCCCCGCAGGCACGCAAGGAGGCCGGAGCCCGGGTGGGCAAGGCCAGGGGTGAGGTCAACAAGGCGCTCGGTCAGCGCACCGCGGTGCTCGAGGCCGAGCACGCCGAGCGAATCCTCGTGGAGGAGACGGTCGACGTCACGCTGCCCACCGATCGTGTGATCGCCGGTGCCCGGCACCCGATCACGACGATGTCGGAGCGGATCGCCGACGTCTTCGTCTCCATGGGCTGGGAGATCGCCGAGGGCCCGCAGGTGGAGGCCGAGTGGCTCAACTTCGACGCGCTCAACCTGGGGCCCGACCACCCTGCTCGCACCATGCAGGACACCTTCTGGCTGGAGCCGGCCGAGGCCGCCCTGGTGCTGCGCACCCACACGTCGCCGGTGCAGGCCCGCACCATGCTCACCCGGAAGCCGCCGATCTACATCGCGTGCCCGGGCCGGGTCTACCGGACCGACGAGATCGACGCGACGCACTCGCCGGTCTTCCACCAGGTCGAGGGCCTCGTGATCGACGAGGGCATCACCATGGCCCACCTCAAGGGCTCGCTCGACCACTTCGCCACGTCGATGTTCGGTGACGGCATCACCACTCGCTTCCGCCCGTCGTACTTCCCCTTCACCGAGCCCTCGGCAGAGGTCGACCTCGTCTGCTTCGTGTGTCGCGGTGCTGCCGTCAACGAGGAGGGCGACACCTGTCGCACCTGCCGTGGCGAGGGCTGGATCGAGTGGGGCGGCTGCGGTGTCGTGAACCCACGGGTCCTGGTCGCGTGCGGTGTCGATCCCGACACCTACACCGGCTTCGCGTTCGGCATGGGCATCGACCGCACGCTCATGTTCCGCCACAACGTCGAGGACCTGCGCGACGTGTTCGAGGGTGATGTCCGCTTCACCCAGCCCTTCGGAATGGAGATCTGATCAGTGAAGGCGCCGCTTTCCTGGATTCGTGAGCTCGTCACGCTGCCCGACACCGTCGGCATCGAGGAGCTCGCCGACCGGTTGACCATGCTCGGGCTGAAGTTGGAGGCGATCCACAACCCTGCCGATGCCATCACCGGACCGCTCGTCGTCGGCCGTGTGCTCACCATCGAGAAGGAGCCGCAGAAGAACGGCAAGGTCATCAACTGGTGCACCGTCGACGTGGGTGATGCCAACGGCACCGGCGAGCCCCAGGGCATCATCTGCGGCGCCCACAACTTCGTCGACGGTGACCTCGTCGTCGTGATCCTGCCCGGCGGCGTGCTGCCCGGGAACCTCCAGATCTCCGCCCGCAAGACCTACGGCCACGTCTCGGCCGGCATGATCTGCTCCGAGAGCGAGCTCGGTCTGGGGGAGGGCCACGACGGCATCATCGTGCTCCCTGCGGGCAGCGGCGAACCCGGCGCCTCGGCCTTCGACGTGCTCGGCATGGACGACCCGGTCATCGAGTTCGAGATCAACCCGGACCGGGCCTACGCGCTGTCACTGCGCGGCATCGCCCGCGAAGTCGCCGTCGGCTTCGGCCTCGACTTCGTCGACCCGGCTGCTCGCGACCTGCCTGCCGTCGACGGGAACGGCCCGTCGATCCTGGTCGAGGACGAGGCCGGCTGCCCGGTCTTCGCGGCGCGCAGCGTGTCCGGCTTCGACCCCACCGCACCGACACCGGAGTGGATGGCCCACCGGCTCGCCCAGGCCGGTATGCGCCCGATCTCCTTGGCCGTCGACGTCACCAACTACGTGATGCTCGAGCTCGGTCAGCCGATCCACGGCTACGACGCCGACAAGGTCGCAGGCGCGCTGCGGGTGCGTCGAGCGACGGCGGGGAGAAGCTCACCACGCTCGACAACACGGTACGGGTGCTCCACCCCGAAGACCTCGTCATCGTCGACGACTCCGGTCCGATCGGTCTGGCAGGCGTGATGGGCGGTGCCACGACGGAGATGTCGGAGGACACCACGCGGGTGCTCATCGAGGCAGCCCATTGGGAGCCGACCTCGATGTTCCGCACCGGGCGCCGCCACAAGCTCACGTCGGAAGCGGGCAAGCGCAACGAACGCGGGGTCGATCCGACCCTGCCGCTGGTGGCCGCAGAGCGGGTCGCCGAGCTCCTCGTCGAGCACGGCGGCGGCACCGTGGACCCCGGCGTCACGCTGGTCGGCACACCGGCCGCGCCGCCCACCATCACGATCGATGCCGACCTCCCCGCCCGGATCACCGGCATGGAGATCGCTGCCGCCACCACGGTCGCCAACCTCGAGCTCGTCGGCTGCACCGTGGCCACCGAGGGAGGCCACGTGTCCGCCACCGTGCCGACCTGGCGTCCGGACCTCACTGACCCGTTCGACCTGGTCGAGGAGGTCGCTCGAATCGTCGGCTACGACAAGGTGCCGTCCGTGCTTCCCCGGCACCGTCTGGTCGCGGCCTCACCGCGCTGCAGAAGTTCCGTCGTCGAGTCGGTCAGGCGCTGGCCGGTGCCGGCTACACCGAGGCCATCGGCTATCCCTTCGTGGGCGATGCCGACTGGGACCGCCTCGGTTTGCCGAGTGACGACGTACGCCGCCGAGCGTTGCGGATCGAGAACCCGCTCAACGCGGAGGAGCCGCAACTCGCCACCACGCTGCTTCCGGGCCTGCTCGAGGCGCTGAGCCGCAACGTGGGCAGGGGCAACGGCGACGCTGCCCTCTTCGAGACCGGCCTGGTCTTCCTGCCCACGGGCAACGAGAAGGCACCGATCCTCGGGGTCGACCGTCGTCCGACGGCGGACGAATGGGCCGCCATCGAGAAGGCCGTCCCGCACCAGCCACAGCACCTCGGCGTCGTCCTCACCGGGCAGCGGGAACGCTCCGGCTGGTGGGGTGAGGGGCGCGCCGCGTCGTGGGCAGACGCCATCGAGGCCGTACGCCGGGTGGCCGCGGTCCTCGGGGTCGAGGTCACCACCCGCCAGGCCGCGGTCGCTCCGTGGCACCCGGGCCGCTGCGCCGAGATCCTGATCGGCGAGCAGGTCGTCGGGCACGCCGGTGAACTGCACCCCAAGGTGTGCGAGGCCTACGGCCTGCCGCCCCGGGCGGCAGCCGCGGAGGTCGATCTCGACCTGCTCTTCGAGCACGCCACGTCACCGCAGGGTCAACACTTCTCCTCCTACCCGGTCGCCAAGGAAGACGTGGCGCTCGTCGTCGACGCCGGTGTCCCTGCCGCCGAGGTCGAGGCCGCACTGCGGGACGGGGCAGGACCGCTGCTCGAATCGATCCGCCTCTTCGACGTGTTCACCGGTGAGCAGGTCGGCGAGGGTCGGAAGTCACTCGCGTTCGCGCTGCGCTTCCGGGCCGGGGACCGGACCCTCAAGGAGGGTGAGTCGGGTGCTGCCCGTGATGCCGCGGTCGCCCTGGCGGCCCAGCGCACCGGTGCTGTCCAGCGTTCCTGAGCGAGGTTGCTGGAAGGGATCTCGACAGGCTCGATCACCGGGTGGGGCTCGATCACCGGGTGGGGATCTCGACAGGCTCGATCAGCGGGGCCGGCTCGATCAGCGGGTGGGGCTCGATCAGCGGGGCCGGCTCGGGTCTAGTCGATCGGCTGGTCGAGGATGCGGCGGAGGACCTGCTGCACCGCGTCGTCCCCCGCCCACTCGAGGCGACTGTCGTCGCGCCGGTGCCAGAGCCAGGCGTCGAGGTCGCCAGCGTCACCTTCCAACACCAGTGCGGGTTCGACACCGGGGTCGTCGACCACCCGGAGATCCGGCTCGTCGAAGGACTCGCCGGTGTCGGGGTCGGTCCCGGTGAAGCGGCCCAGCCGCACCCACACCTGGGTGTCGGTGTCGCGCACGTGCACGCACACGTGCGCATCCCCGGGGTGAACGTGCCCCACTCGGCGTCACCGCCGAACATCACGTCGAGCGTCTCGTGGACCCCGTCGGTGGCGAGCAGCGGATCCAGCCGGGTCACCTGCCCGCTGATGAGCTCGGCATCGAGCCGGTGGATGAGTGCCTCGTGCGCCTGGCGGCGCACCGTGAACCCCACGGTCTTCTCGCTGCTCCACGACCAAGCGGCCTCCCGAGGGTCGGCGGCGACCAAGGCGTTCTGGAGAGCTGCGGTGCACTCGTCATAGATCGCTAGCTTCTCCGTCCAGACCTCCGAGCGCGGCGGATCGCCCCAGCCGACCTCCGGGTCGGGGAGTCCGGTCGGTGGTTGATCGTGCGTGCCCAGAAGTACTGCACCTCGGTGAGGTGGCGGAGGAGGTCGGCGGCGTTCCACTCGGGGCAACTCGGCACCCGCGCCTCGGGATCGGCATCGGTGAGCACCGCACGGAAGCGGGCCGACTCGTGGAAGAGGTGGTCGAGGTAGCGTGCTGTCTCGAGACGGGTCATGGCGTCGACACTACGCACCGTGCCGCCGCGTTGATGCGAGTTCATGCATAACTATGTATAGTCATGCATATGACTCAGACGTTCTCGGTCGCCGTCGCCGGCGCGAGCGGCTATGCCGGAGGTGAGGTCCTGCGGTTGCTGCTCAACCACCCGCAGGTCACCATCGGCGCGCTCACCGGCGGTTCCAACGCAGGTACCTCGTTGGGAGTCCTGCAACCCCACCTCGTGCCGCTGGCCGACCGGGTGCTGGAGCAGACCGACGCAGCGACCTTGGCCGGCCACGACGTGGTCTTCCTCGGCCTCCCGCACGGGCAGTCCGCCGAGATCGCCCGGCAGTTGGGGGACGACACCGTCGTCATCGACTGCGGCGCCGACTTCCGGCTCACCGACAGCGCTGTCTGGGAGAAGTTCTACGGGAGTCCCCATGCCGGCTCCTGGCCCTACGGGCTCCCTGAGCTTCCCGGCCAGCGGGCCGAGCTCACCGGCGCCACCCGGATCGCGGTCCCGGGGTGCTATCCGACGATCAGCACCCTGACGGCCGCCCCCGCGGTGATCGCCGGTCTCGTCGAGCCCGACGTCGTCGTGGTCGCAGCCTCGGGCACCAGCGGTGCTGGGAAGTCCGCCAAGACCAACCTGCTCGGCAGCGAAGTGATGGGAAACGCCAGCGCCTACGGTGTGGGCGGCGTCCACCGCCACACCCCGGAGATCGTGCAGAACCTGACCAAGGTCGGCGCCACGGCGCCGAAGGTCAGCTTCACCCCGCTCCTGGTGCCGATGCCCCGGGGCATCCTGGCCACTGTCTCGGCCCCGCTCACGAACCCGATCTCCGCGGCCGAGGCGCGCGACGTCTATGTGCGGGCGTACGCCGACGAACCCTTCGTGCACGTCCTCCCCGAGGGCATCTGGCCGCAGACGAAGTCGGTGACCGGATCCAACGCCGTCCACCTGCAGGTCGCGGTCGACGAAGCGGCTGGTCGACTCGTCGCGGTCGGAGCGGTCGACAACCTCGCGAAGGGCACCGGGGGTGCCGCCGTCCAGTGCATGAACCTCGCCCTCGGTCTCGACGAGACCACCGGCCTCACCACGATCGGACTGGCACCATGAGCGCAGCAGCTGAGCAGATCTGGACCCTGGAGCAGTTTCCCGAGCAACTGGCCGTGGTCTCGCTCGGCCCCGGCGCCGAGGTTCCTGCGTGGGCTGAGTCATCGAGCATCTTCTCGGTCACCGCGACGGCGCACGGCACCACCGTCGTCTGCGCGGGGCGCAACGTGCCCAACAAGGCAGTCAGCCACAAGCCGCTGACCGGCTTCGCCATCAAGGGCCGGGTCGACCTCAACCTGACTGGTGTCCTCGTCGGGCTGTTGACCCCGTTGGCCGAGGCCGAGATCCCGGTCTTCACGGTGGCCACCTACGACACCGACTGGATCCTGGTGCCCAAGGAGCGGGCGGAAGCAGCGGCGGAGGAGTGGCGACGACGAGGGCACACCGTTGCCCCCGCCGTCCCCGTCAAGCCCAACCGAAAGCGTCCGAACAAATGAGCGTCACACATCCCGCCGGTTTCAAGGCCGCCGGTGTCCCTGCCGGCCTGAAGAGCACCGGCGCCAAGGATCTCGCCCTCGTCGTCAACGAAGGCCCCAGGTTCGACTCCGCCTCCGTCTTCACCGCCAACCGGTGCAAGGCCAATCCCGTCCTGTGGAGCGAGCAGGTCGTCAAGGACGGCATCGTCCGCGCGGTCGTGCTCAACTCCGGAGGCGCCAACTGCTACACCGGGCCGGACGGCTTCCAGACCACCCACGCCGTCGCCGAGAAGGTCGCCGACAACCTCGGCATCGGCGCCGGCGACGTGGTGGTGTGCTCCACCGGCCTCATCGGCCTGGTCAACCCGCGCCAGAACCTGCTCGACGGCGTCGACTCGGCTGCCGGCGTACTCTCCGCCGATGGGGGTGCCGCAGCCGCCGAGGCGATCATGACCACCGACAGCGTGAGCAAGCAGTTCGTCGCTGAGTCGCCGGCCGGCTGGTCGATCGGTGGCATGGCCAAGGGCGCCGGCATGCTCGCGCCCCAGCTCGCCACGATGCTGGTGGTGATCACCACGGACGCCGCACTGCCGGCCGAGCAGCTCGACGGTGCCCTGCGGGCAGCCACCCGGGTGAGCTTCGACCGACTCGACTCCGACGGATGCATGTCCACCAACGACACCGTCACCCTGATGGCCAGTGGCGCGTCCGGGGTCACCCCTGACCTCGCCGAGTTCACGGCAGCGCTGACGGGGGTCTGCACCGACCTGGCCATGCAGCTCCTTGCCGACGCCGAGGGTGCCGACCACGAGATCGCCATCAGCGTGCGCAATGCGGCCTCCGAAGACGAGGCCGTCGAGGTCGGTCGCAGCGTCGCACGGAGCAACCTCTTCAAGGCTGCGATCTTCGGCAAGGACCCGAACTGGGGGCGGGTGCTGGCCAGCATCGGCACCACGCAGGCCGCGTTCGACCCGGCCGACCTCGACGTCGCCATGAACGACGTCTGGGTGTGCCGCAACTCGACGCCAGCCGAAGACCCGACCCTGGTGAGCCTCGAGGAGCGCTCGGTGACCGTCACGATCGATCTCAAGGCCGGCGATGCCGCCGCCACGGTCTGGACCAACGACCTCACGCACGCCTACGTCCACGAGAACAGCGCCTATTCATCATGAACGCACCCATTGCCCCCGACCCGGCCAAGGCCGCAGTCCTCGCCGAGGCGCTGCCCTGGCTGATGAAGTACCACGGCAAGACGATCGTGGTGAAGTACGGCGGCAACGCCATGACCGACGACTCCCTCAAGCAGGCCTTCGCCGAAGACATCGCCTTCCTGCGCTATGCGGGTTTCAAGCCCGTCGTCGTGCACGGCGGCGGCCCGCAGATCTCCAAGATGCTCGACAAGCTCGGCATCGAGTCGGAGTTCCGCGGCGGTCTGCGGGTCACCACGCCGGAGGCGATGGACGTCGTGCGCATGGTTCTCGTCGGGCAGGTGCAGCGTGAGCTGGTCGGCCTGATCAACCAGCACGGCCACATCGCCGTCGGTCTCTCCGGGGAGGATGCCGGACTCTTCACGGCCGAGCCCGCCAACACCGTCGTCGACGGTGAGGAGGTCGACCTCGGCCTCGTCGGCGAGGTCGCCAAGGTGCGTCCCGAGGCCGTTCTCGATCTGGTCGAGGCCGGGCGGATCCCGGTGATCTCGAGCGTCGCTCCCGACGTCGACGGCGTCGTGCACAACGTCAACGCCGACACCGCAGCTGCGGCACTGGCGGTGGCGCTGGGCGCCGAGAAGCTGCTCGTTCTCACCGACGTGGAAGGTCTCTACCGCGACTACGGCAATTCCGACGACCTCATCCAGGAGATCAGCCCCGAGGCACTCGCCGAGATCATGCCGTCGCTGGCCTCCGGCATGGTGCCCAAGATGGGTGCCTGCCTGAAGGCCGTCACCGGCGGCGTGCCCCGGGCGACCGTCGTCGACGGGCGCCAGGCCCACGCCGTGCTCCTCGAGATCTTCACCGCCGAAGGCGTCGGCACCCAGGTGCTCCCGGGCGTCACCACCAAGCTGCGCAAGGCCGCCGGGAAGGAAGCCTGACATGACCACCCAGAGTGAACTCACCACGCGCTACGGCGCTTCGGTGATGAACACCTTCGGCCCCCGAAGCTGGTGCTGGCCAAGGGCGAAGGCGCCTACGTGTGGGACGCCGACGGCAAGCGCTACCTCGACCTGCTCGGCGGCATCGCGGTCAACGTGCTCGGGCACGCCCACCCCGCGCTGGTCGAGGCCGTGACCGCGCAGCTCACCACGTTGGGGCACATCTCCAACTTCTTCACCTCGGCGCCGCAGGTCGAGCTGGCCGAGCGGCTCGTCGCGCTGACGGGCCACGACGGCAGGGTGTTCCTCTCCAACTCGGGCACCGAGGCCAACGAGGCGGCGCTGAAGATCACCCGGCGGACCGGTCGCACCCACCTGGTCGCGACCGAGGGGGCCTTCCACGGCCGGACCATGGGGGCTCTCGCGCTCACCGCCAAGGCGGCCTACCGGGAACCCTTCGAGCCGCTGCCGGGTGAGGTGACCTTCGTGCCGTACGACGATGCCGAGGCGCTCGCCGCGGCCGTCACCGATCGCACGGCTGCGGTGGTCATCGAGCCGATGCAGGGTGAGGCTGGGGTCAATGTCCCGTCCGGCGATTACCTTGCAGCGGCCCGTCGGATCACGACCGAGCACGGTGCCCTGCTGTGGCTCGACGAGATCCAGACCGGCATCGGCCGGGCCGGCCGGTGGTTCGCCCATCAGCACCCGACGCTGGCTCCGGAGGGCGTTGTCCCGGACCTGATCACGCTGGCCAAGGGGCTGGGCGGTGGTGTGCCGATCGGTGCCACCCTCGCGCTCGGCGCCGCGGCAACCCTGCTGGAGCCGGGCAACCACGGCACCACCTTCGGCGGCAATCCGATGGCCTCCGCGGCCGGGCTCGCCGTGCTCGAAACGATCGAGAAGGAGGGCCTGCTCGCGCGCGCCGAGGAGGCCGGGGACCGGTTGCGTGCCGGCCTTGCCAAGGATGCTCGGGTGACCGAGACCCGTGGCCTCGGGCTGCTCATCGGTCTCGACCTCTCGGCCGAGAGGTCTGCCGAGGTCGCTTCCGCGGCTCTGGAGGCCGGCTACATCGTCAACAATCCGACCCCCTCCAGGATCCGGTTGGCACCACCGCTGGTGCTCACGGACGCGCAGATCGACCAGTTCGTGGCCGACTGGCCGGCCATCCTCGACGCAGCCGGGGTGGAGGCGTGATGCGGCACCTGCTGCGTGACGACGACCTGACGCCCCAGGAGCAGGCCGAGGTGCTCGACCTGGCAGCGGCCGTCAAGGCGGCTCCGTTCTCGCTGCGTCCCTTGGAGGGGCCGCAGAGCGTCGCGATGATCTTCGACAAGCCGACCCTGCGCACCCAGACGTCGTTCGCTGCCGGCATCGCCGAACTCGGCGGTCACGCGATGCTGGTCGACGGGACCCTGGCCGGCATCGGGCTGCGCGAGTCGATCGAGGACGTTGCACGGGTGCTCGGTGGCCAGGCACGGCAGGTCGTGTGGCGTACCGCGGGCCAGGAGCGCATCGAGGTGATGGCGGAGTATGCCGGGGTTCCGGTCATCAACGCGCTCACCGACGAGTTCCACCCGTGCCAGCTGCTGGCCGACCTCCTGACGGTCCGCGAGCGCTTCGGGCGCACCGCGGGCCTGACTGCCGCCTTCCTCGGTGACGGCGCCTGCAACATGGGCAACTCCTGGCTGCTCGCCGGGGCGACTGCCGGGGTGCACGTGCGGATCAGCTCTCCCGACGGCTACCAGCCGGAGCAGCAGTACGTCGACCGCGCCGCCGACATCGCAGCGTCCACCGGCGGCTCGGCACGCGTCGTCGTCGACCCCCGGGAAGCGGTGGCCGGCGCCGACATCGTGATCACCGACACCTGGGTCTCGATGGGCAAGGAGGCCGAGGCTGCCGGCCGGCTGGCCGACCTGGCGCGGTACTCGCTCACCGAAGGGCTGTTTGCCCTGGCCTCGCCCGATGCGATCGCGATGCACTGCCTGCCGGCCTACCGTGGCAAGGAGATCGCCGCGGCGGTGCTCGACGGTCCGCGCAGCGTGATCTGGGACGAGGCCGAGAACCGTCGGCACGCCCAGAAGGCGGTCATGGCCTGGCTCGAGGCCCGACGGTGAACGACTCCGCGCTCACGCCGCTCACCAAGAGCGCGAGGCTGCAGCTGGTCATCGAGCTGCTGCAGCACGAGGAGGTGCGCAGCCAGGTCGAGTTGGCGGACCTGCTGGCCGAGCGCGGAGTGCAGGTCACCCAGGCGACCCTGTCGCGCGACCTCGTCGAACTCGACGCGGTCAAGGTGCGTGGCGGTTCCGGTGGCCTCGTGTACGCCGTCCCGGGGAGGGCGGGGACCGGACGCCGGCCACCGTCCGGGAGACCGCTGGCGCGCAAGCACGGCTCGCCCGCCTGTGCACCGAGCTTCTCGTGAGTGCGGAGGCGAGCGCGAACCTCGTCGTGCTGCGCACCCCACCCGGGGCCGCTCAGTTCCTGGCCAGCGCCTTCGACAAGGCGGAGGTCGCCGATGTGCTCGGCACGATCGCCGGTGACGACACGGTGCTGATCATCGGGCGTGACCCGGACGGTGGCGATGCCCTGGCACAACGCTTCACGGCTCTCGCCAACGGCGACTCGGCTTGACCCGGCCTTGTCTGACCCCGCCGACCCGCCCCTGTCTGACCGACCACCGCTTTGAACTGGAAGAGTGCTCCCCGTGACCGACGCAGGAACCACCAACACCGGCAAGCTCTGGGGCGGCCGCTTCGCCGGCGGACCGAGCCCCGAACTCGACGCCCTCTCGGTGTCCACCCACTTCGACTGGCGACTCACCCCCTATGACCTCGCCGGGTCCGCGGCCCATGCCAGCGCGCTGCACCGCGCCGGCCTGCTGAGCGACGCCGACCACGAGGAGCTGCAGCGCGGACTGCGGGTGCTGGGGGAGAGGTACGCCGCCGGGGAGCTCCACCCCGACCCGAGCGACGAAGACGTCCACGGTGCGCTCGAGCGGCTGCTGCTGGTCGAGGTCGGCCCCGACGTCGGTGGGCGGCTGCGCGCCGGCCGCTCCCGCAACGACCAGGTGGCCACCCTCTTCAAGGCCTTCCTCCGCGACCACGCTCGCACCGTCATGGGTCTGGTGCTCGACCTCGTTGACGTGCTGGCCGACCAGGCCGAAGCGGTCGGGAATGCCGTCATGCCCGGTCGCACCCACCTCCAGCACGCTCAGCCGGTGCTGCTGGCGCACCACTTGCTGGCCCATGCCTGGCCGCTGGTGCGTGACGTCGACCGGTTCGCCGACTGGGACGCGCGGGTCGCCGCGGACTCGCCCTACGGCTCCGGTGCGTTGGCCGGCTCCACCCTCGGTCTCGATCCGGTGCAGGTCGCACTCGATCTCGGCTTCACCGGTTCGAGCGCCAACTCCATCGACGGTACGGCGGCCCGCGACTTCGTCGCCGAGTTCGGCTTCGTGTCGGCGATGGTCGGCGTGGACGTCAGCCGGCTGGCCGAGGAGGTCATCCTCTGGGCGACCCGCGAGTTCGACTTCGTGACACTGCACGACTCCTGGTCGACCGGCTCGAGCATCATGCCGCAGAAGAAGAACCCTGACATCGCCGAGTTGGCGCGGGGCAAGGCCGGCCGTCTCATCGGCAACCTGTCCGGACTGCTGGCCACGCTCAAGGCACTCCCGCTCGCCTACAACCGTGACCTGCAGGAGGACAAGGAGCCGGTCTTCGACTCCGTGGACACCCTCGAGGTCCTGCTCCCGGCCTTCTCCGGCATGATCGCCACGCTCACCTTCAACACCGAGCGGATGGCCGAGCTCGCGCCGCAGGGATTCAGCCTGGCGACCGACATCGCCGAGTGGCTGGTGCGCGAGGGCGTCCCCTTCCGCATCGCCCACGAGGTCGCCGGTGCGTGCGTCCGCCGTTGCGAGGAGCAGGGCATCGAGCTCCACGAGCTCACCGACGAGGCGTTCGCCGAGATCTCCCCGCACCTGACCCCTGAGGTGCGCACCGTGCTCACCGTCGACGGATCGGTCGCCGCCCGGACCGGACGCGGGGGCACCGCCCCGGTGCGGGTGGCCGAGCAGCTCGCCGAGCTGCGCACTCGGGCAGCAGCCGCACGTGGACGTCTCGGCTGAGCGAGGATTCCTCAGCGGTGCCGCGACCGAGGCGGCACCGCACCTGCTCGACGCCCTGATCACCCACGACTCACCAGACGGCACCGTCACGCTTCGGATCACCGAGGTGGAGGCGTACGCCGGGCAGCACGATCCCGCCTCCCACGCGTTCCGTGGTCCGACCCCACGCACCGAGGTGATGTTCGGGCCCGCTGGTCGGCTCTACGTCTACCGCTCGCACGGGCTCCACTGGTGCGCGAACATCGTCACCGGACCCGAGGGTGAGGCCTCGGCCGTGTTGCTGCGCGGTGCCGAGGTCATCGACGGGATCGACCTGGCCCGCCACCGGCGTGGCCCGACGATCCGCGATCGGGACCTGGCCCGCGGCCCGGGCCGGTTCTGCCAGGCCCTGGGCGTCACCGGCGCCCACGGCGGGGTCGATCTCTCCACGGGGGAACTCCGGCTCTCCGCGCTGGGCACGGCACCGGGGCAGCGGATCCGCACCGGGCCCAGGGTCGGGGTGTCACGCGCTGCCGACCGGCCGTGGCGGTTCTGGCTCGATGGTGAGGCGACGGTGTCGCCCTACCGCGCCTCCCCCGACGACTGAAGGACGACCAATGAGGGAATCGACGGTTGAAGCGCTGCGGCGCCGGGCGGCCAGGGCCCAGTCCTCCGGCCGGATCCCCGGCCTGCAGGCGGGCGTTGCCCGGAGGGGCGAGCTCGCCTGGGAGACCGGGATCGGCAGCAGCGATCTCGGCCATCCGGACGAGGCGCCGGACGCCGATACGCAGTACTTGATCGCATCCAACTCCAAGACCTTCACCGCGGTCGCGATCATGGCGCTGCGCGACGAGGGAAGGCTCGGTCTCGACGACACCCTGGACCAGCACATCCCCGAGTGTGGCCACCGCGGTCTGACGATCCGCACCATGCTCAGCCACCTCTCCGGTATCCAGCGCGAGCCGGTCACCAACGTCTGGGAGACGTTGGACCAGCCCGACCGTGCGGAACTGGTGCGTGGTTTCGCCGAGGCCGAGCAGGTGTTGGCCCCGCGCCATCGTTTCCACTACTCCAACCTCGTCTACTCGATGTTGGGGAGGTCATCGCCCGCCTGGACGGTCACGACTGGTACGACGCGATCAAGGCGCGGATCCTCGACCCCTGGGCATGACGCGTACGACGCTCGGCCTATCAGGGAGAGCGGCGCAGGGCTACTACCTGTCACCGTTCAGCGACGTCCCGGTCGTCGAGCCGACCTTCGAGTTCCGCGCCATGGCAGCGTGTGGCGGTCTCGCCAGCACCGCCCGAGACCTGGCCGCATGGTCGGGCTTCGTCGCCGACCCGATCGGGGAGGTGCTCTCACCCGACTCGTTCGAGGAGATGCTCCAGCCCCAGGTGATGGTCGATCTCGACCGTTGGTCGATGGCCTTCGGACTCGGGTTCATGCTCGCGCGACGGGGTGAGCACGTCTTCGTCGGTCACACCGGCGGCATGCCCGGCCACATCAGCGGCGTGTTCACCCATCGGGCCAGCGGGACCGGCGGCCTCGCCTTGATGAACACGACGTCCGCACCGGACCCGGCCGCGCTGGCGATCGACCTCGCGTCCGGGGTGATCGAGCGGGAGCCGCAGCAGGAGGCGTGGGTGCCGGGGAGCGACGTACCTGCCGACCTCGTGGGAATCCTCGGGCGCTGGTACTCCGAGGGCGAGCCCTTCGACTTCTCGGTGCGCCAAGGCAGGTTGCAAGCACGGCACCCGGCCCTTCCCGAGCACAAGGCGCCGGCGGTCTTCGAGCGCCTCGACGACTCGACCTATCGCACGGTGTCCGGACGTGAGGAGGGCGAACTCCTGCGGGTACGGCGCCGGCCCGACGGTTCCGTCGACCGGATGAGCTGGGCGACGTACGTCGTGACCCGCGAACCGCTCGCGTTCGGCGCCTGGCTCGACGACCCCGACGAGCCCGCCGGTCGGTGAGCACGGCAGGAACTGCCTCGCGGCGCCGCCACCCCATGGGGCAGGCTTGTCCCGACACAACCACATGAAGGAAGGCACCACGTTGTCCACGGAAACCAACGTTCTCGACGAGCTCGAGTGGCGCGGACTGATCGCCAACTCGACCGACCCGGACGCGCTGCGTGATGCGCTGGCCGAGGGGAACGTGAAGTTCTATGTGGGCTTCGACCCGACGGCACCCAGCCTGCACATGGGCCATCTCGTCCAGATCCTCACCGCACGGCGACTCCAGTTGGCGGGTCACACCCCATACGCGCTCGTCGGCGGTGCCACCGGCAGCATCGGCGACCCGAAGGAATCGGGGGAGCGGATCATGAACTCCCTCGACACCGTCGCGGAGTGGGTGCAGCGGGTGCGCGGGCAGATCGAACCGTTCCTCTCCTTCGAGGGTGACAACGGCGCGACGATGGTCAACAACTACGACTGGACCGCGTCGATGTCGGTCATCGACTTCCTGCGCGACATCGGGAAGCACTTCCCGGTCAACCGGATGCTGGCGCGCGACGTGGTGAAGAGCCGTCTCGACTCGGGCATCAGCTTCACCGAGTTCAGCTACGTGCTGCTGCAGTCGATGGACTACCTCAACCTCTACCGCGACCACGGGGTGACGCTGCAGTTCGGCGGGTCCGACCAGTGGGGCAACCTCACAGCCGGGGTCGAACTGATCCGTCGCTCGCTGGGAGGTCGGGCGCACGCCATCTCCACGCCCCTGTTGACCAAGGCCGACGGCACCAAGTACGGCAAGACCGAGGGCGGCGCCCTCTGGCTCGACCCCGAGATGATGTCGCCCTACGCCTTCTACCAGTTCTGGCTCAACGTCGAGGACGAGAAGGTCGGCGAGCTGCTGCGGGTCTTCACCTTCCTTGACCGCGACGCCATCGAGGCGCTCGAGGAGCAGACCCGGGAGAAGCCGTTCCTGCGGGCCGGCCAGAAGACGCTGGCCGAAGCGGTGACCACCCTGGTGCACGGGGCCGAGGAGACGGAGCGCATCAAGGCCGCCTCGGCGGCGCTCTTCGGGGGCGGTGACCTCCACGCCCTGGACGGTTCGACCTTGGGGGCCGCACTGCGGGAGGCCGGTGGCGCCAGCTTCGAGCGGGCAGCCGGTGCTCCGGACATCGTCACCCTCCTGGTGCTGGCCGGACTGGCGAAGAGCAACGGTGACGCACGGCGGACCATCAAGGAAGGCGGTGCCTACCTCAACAACCAGCGGGTCGAGGACGCCGACTACGTGCCCACCGACGCCGACTTCGTGGCTGGCAACTGGCTGGTGCTGCGCAAGGGCAAGAAGAACTTCGCAGGCGTCCAAGCCGTCTGACCTGCACAAACGCAGGTGAGGCCGACTGGCGGACGACCGGTGGGGGACCCCGATTTGCAAGGTCTCCCACCGGTCGTCTAATGTTTTCTCTGTCGCCGGGTGCGGCGGGAAGGAACGGCCAGAAGGCCGGGCCGACCGGCACAGGCTGACCATCTCGACGAACATCGTCGCCGAAGTTCGTTCCCCTTCGAGGGAACTGATCAGGTGACACTCGAGGCCCGGATCCGCGAGGATCCGCCAGTTTGACTGGTGCAGCGGTGGAGAGTAAGTTTGGTCGGGTTGCCCCGCGGTCTGCAGGACGTGTGTTTTGTGGTGTGGGTGTGTGTGATTCTTGAGAACTCAACAGTGTGTCATATATAGTCGACGAATTAGTTTGATACCCGTCTGACGGCCTGTCTTTTTGGTGGGTTTGTTGGTTTGGGTTCCTTTGATTGAGACGATAATTCTGACAATGTTTTTTGTCAGTGTTGTTTTGGTTGGGGTTTTGATCTCTTCGAGATTTCTCAGGTGTGCCTGTTTGGGTGTGTCTGGGGTTTGTTTTTCAATGGAGAGTTTGATCCTGGCTCAGGACGAACGCTGGCGGCGTGCTTAACACATGCAAG
>NZ_JAKGRW010000054.1:120000-165385 GCF_021555175.1 Nocardioides alcanivorans
GCGGAGTGATCTATCCATGGGCAGGTTGAAGCGCGGGTAAGACCGCGTGGAGGACCGAACCCACTTAGGTTGAAAACTGAGGGGATGACCTGTGGATAGGGGTGAAAGGCCAATCAAACTCCGTGATAGCTGGTTCTCCCCGAAATGCATTTAGGTGCAGCGTCGCGTGTTTCTTGCCGGAGGTAGAGCACTGGATAGCCGATGGGCCCTACAAGGTTACTGACGTTAACCAAACTCCGAATGCCGGTAAGTGAGAGCGCGGCAGTGAGACTGCGGGGGATAAGCTCCGTAGTCGAGAGGGAAACAGCCCAGACCATCAGCTAAGGCCCCTAAGCGGTGACTAAGTGGAAAAGGATGTGGAGTCGCACAGACAACCAGGAGGTTGGCTTGGAAGCAGCCATCCTTGAAAGAGTGCGTAATAGCTCACTGGTCAAGTGATTCCGCGCCGACAATGTAGCGGGGCTCAAGTCATCCGCCGAAGCTATGGCATTCATGCGTATACATTAGCCGCCCTTGAGGTTGGTTCAGTGGTGTGGATGGGTAGGGGAGCGTCGTGTGGGCAGTGAAGCGCCGGAGTGATCCAGGTGTGGAGGCCACACGAGTGAGAATGCAGGCATGAGTAGCGAATGAAGAGCGAGAAACTCTTCCGCCGAATGATCAAGGGTTCCAGGGTCAAGCTAATCTGCCCTGGGTAAGTCGGGACCTAAGGCGAGGCCGACAGGCGTAGTCGATGGACAACGGGTTGATATTCCCGTACCGGTGAAGTAACGCCCATGATGAATCAGTGATGCTAACCGCCCAAAAGCATCCTTATCCCTTCGGGGAGGGGGTGTGGCTGCGCGGGACCCGAACTGGTAGTAGTCAAGCGATGGGGTGACGCAGGAAGGTAGTCCAACCACAGCGATGGTTGTCTGTGGCCAAGGGTGTAGGGCGAGAGGTAGGCAAATCCGTCTCTCATGTGCCTGAGACCTGATGGGGAGCCAATTGGTGAAGTGGATGATCCTATGCTGTCGAGAAAAACCTCTAGCGAGTTATGAGCCGCCCGTACCCCAAACCGACTCAGGTGATCAGGTAGAGAATACCAAGGCGATCGAGTGAACCATGGTTAAGGAACTCGGCAAAATGCCCCCGTAACTTCGGGAGAAGGGGGGCCCGGAACGTGACCCCACTTGCTGGGTGAGCGGGAAGGGCCGCAGAGACCAGGCCCAAGCGACTGTTTACTAAAAACACAGGTCCGTGCGAAGTTGTAAGACGATGTATACGGACTGACTCCTGCCCGGTGCTGGAAGGTTAAGGGGACCTGTTAGAACTTCGGTTCGAAGCGGAGAACTTAAGCCCCAGTAAACGGCGGTGGTAACTATAACCATCCTAAGGTAGCGAAATTCCTTGTCGGGTAAGTTCCGACCTGCACGAATGGAGTAACGACTTGGGCGCTGTCTCAACCATGGACTCGGCGAAATTGCATTACGAGTAAAGATGCTCGTTACGCGCGGCAGGACGGAAAGACCCCGGGACCTTTACTATAGTTTGGTATTGGTGTTTGGTTCGGCTTGTGTAGGATAGGTGGGAGACTGTGAAGCATTCACGCCAGTGAGTGTGGAGTCATCGTTGAAATACCACTCTGGTCGTACTAGATGTCTAACCTAGGTCCGTTATCCGGATCAGGGACAGTGCCTGATGGGTAGTTTAACTGGGGCGGTTGCCTCCTAAAATGTAACGGAGGCGCTCAAAGGTTCCCTCAGCCTGGTTGGCAATCAGGTTTTGAGTGTAAGTGCACAAGGGAGCTTGACTGTGAGACAGACATGTCGAGCAGGGACGAAAGTCGGAACTAGTGATCCGGCGCTGGCATGTGGAAGCGGCGTCGCTCAACGGATAAAAGGTACCCCGGGGATAACAGGCTGATCTTCCCCAAGAGTCCATATCGACGGGATGGTTTGGCACCTCGATGTCGGCTCGTCGCATCCTGGGGCTGGAGTAGGTCCCAAGGGTTGGGCTGTTCGCCCATTAAAGCGGCACGCGAGCTGGGTTTAGAACGTCGTGAGACAGTTCGGTCCCTATCCGCCGCGCGCGCAGGAAACTTGAGAAAGGCTGTCCCTAGTACGAGAGGACCGGGATGGACGAACCTCTGGTGTGCCAGTTGTTCCGCCAGGAGCACGGCTGGTTGGCTACGTTCGGAAGTGATAACCGCTGAATGCATCTAAGCGGGAAGCATGTTTCAAGATGAGGTTTCCCACCGGGTTAACCGGGTAAGGCCCCCAGTAGACGACTGGGTTGATAGGCCGGAGGTGTACAGCAGTAATGCCTAGCCGACCGGTACTAATAGGCCGAGGGCTTGTCTTCTTACTTCTTTTTTGTTTCGCGTCCACTGTTTGGTTCTGGGACAACAACCAACCCCAGTTATATGTTGGTTGAATAGTGTGCCCGTAGAGTTACGGCGGCCATAGCGTCAGGGAAACACCCGGCTCCATTCCGAACCCGGAAGTTAAGCCTGACAGCGCCGATGGTACTGCAACCGCGAGGTTGTGGGAGAGTAGGACGTCGCCGGACATACTTTTGATGTGGGTCACCCCCGAGATTCAACTCTCCGGGGTGGCCCACTTCGCATTTGTCGGCCATAGTTGGTCGAGACGTTGTCAAGAGAGGAAGTCGCCACCATGCCCAGCAGTCAACGACCCAATGGACCGCGGCGAGGCGGTGGCGACGGACGGCGTGAGGGGCGTCCGGAGCGTGGTGGCCGGCCGAGCGCTGGTCGCTCGGGAGACGAGTCCCGCGGTCGGGGCCCCAACAAGGACGGCTCGAAGCCAGGGGAGCGTCGCAGCAGCAGTGCGCGTCGTGACGACCGGCCCACCGGTGGTCGGCGTGACGACCGACGCGATGACCGCAAGGGCGGCGACCGTCCCGGGCGCAAGAGCGATTGGAAGCGTCCGTCCTCCGATCAGCGTCCTCGCTCGGAGGAGCAGGCCCGCTACGACGGTCCGGAGTTCCCCGAGGAGATCACGGGCAAGGAGCTCGACCGCTCGGTGGCCCAGCAGCTGCGGGGACTGCCCGAGAAGTTGGCCCAGCGTGTCGCCAGGCACCTGGCTGCGGCTGGCATGCTCATCGACTCGGATCCGAAGACGGCCTACCAGCACACGCTGGCGGCGCGGGCGCGCGCTGCGCGGATCGCCGTTGTGCGTGAGGCCTGCGGTGAGGCGGCCTACGCAGCCGGGGAGTACGCCGAGGCGCTGTCGGAGCTGCGTGCCGCCAAGCGTATGAACGGCGTCACCGCGTACCTGCCCATCATGGCGGACTGCGAGCGGGCCCTGGGGCGGCCCGAGCGGGCGCTTGAGCTGGCGAAGAGTCCGGCGATCAAGAACTTCGAACCCGCCGCCAAGGCGGAGATGACCTTGGTCGAGGCCGGCGCGCGCCGAGACATGGGCAACGTCGACGCTGCTCTCCGCATCCTCGAGAATGCGCCGCTGTCGACGAAGACGCGTGCTTCGTGGGTGGTTCGCCTCCGTTACGCCTACGCGGAGACCCTGCTGGAGGCGGGGCGCAACGAGGAGGCCCTCAGTTGGTTCCACCGCACGGTGGCCATCGACGGTGAGGACCTGACGGATGCCGCCGCCCGCGCCTCCGAGGTGGAACGACTGATCGGCTGAGCTCCTCTGCCTCGTCCGCTGTTCTCCGGCCCAGGTGAGTGAGCCGGAGTTGCAGTGTTGCCTGTGGATCGCCGGGCGCGGTCCACAGGTCTGGTGGGACCCGGGCTCGGCGCCGGTGGGTTCGGGCACCGTGGTGCTCGGAGGTGGTGCACATGCACAACGAAGTGGTCCTCGAGGGCGAGTTGCCCAAGGATCCGGTCGAGCGAGAGCTGAAGACCGGGGAACGCGTCTGGCTGTTCCAGGTGGCGGTTCCGCAGGTCTCCGGTGAGGGGCACGACCGGGTCGACTGCTCAGTGCGGTCGGGGCGGATGCTCCGGGTCGTGGCGGCGTGGCGTGCCGGGGACCGGGTGCGGATCGTGGGACACCTACGGCGACGGTTCTTCACAGCGGGCGGAGTGAGCCGCTCCACGCTGGAAGTCAGCGTGCAGACCGGCCGTCGGGCACGGCGCGCAGCTGCCGCATGATGACGCCGATGTGCGGTTTCGGCTGGAACGAGCTCGCCTTCTGGGGGAGCAGGTGACCAGAGCGCGCCGACTCCGCCACCTGGGCGAAGGACGGGGACGGCAACAGCACCGCGGTCGCCGTGCGCGCCCGCCCCATGGCTTCGCTCGCCGAGTGGTGGTGTCCGACGGTCTCGGGCAGCACCTCCCAAGCAGGCAGCAGGCTTTCGTGGAGCCATCTCACCAGGAGGCCCACCGGTTGACGCGGGCGCAGGGTGCCCCAGGCGGCGCCGTCGTGCAGCACCAGTGCTCGGTCCAGGTGGGCCAGGGCCTGGTGACTGGTCGGCTGGCTCGTCCAGTCGGCATCGAGCAGCTCAGCGGTGCGAGCCACGGTCGCGAGTGAGAGCCGGGGCACGGTGCGGTGGATCGCTCCCAGCTGGAGCGGGGTGTCGGTCTGGTCGACCACCATCACCAGCGTCTGTGCCCAGTCGCTGCCGGGGTGGAGGCGCCGGAGCCGTTGAGCCGCCTCGAAGCGGTGGTGGCCGTCGGCGATCACCAGGTGGGCGTCACGTAGGGCACTTCGCACCACGTGCTCGGCGTCGTTGCTCCGGATCTGCCAGAGCCGGTGGAGCTGATCGGCCCGGTCCGTGTAGACGAAGTGGGGCGGTTCGGCGGTGGTGCTGTCGAGGACCGTACGGATGTCCGCCGGTCCCTCGTGGATCAGCAGGATCGGAGCGGGGTTGAGTTGCATTGCGCCCATCCGCTCGACCAACTGCTCGACCTGGGCGACGTTGACGTCCTCGTGCGGATGTACGTGCTCGGTCGCCGTCGCGAGTTCGAGAGCGCCCACGATCCCGCGCACCGTGACACCGTGCGAGGTGTATTCGTGCACATACAGGGCGGGCTCCCGATCACGCGCGAGCCGTCCCCGGGCGCGCCACTCGCGGATACGGGCCGGGACGGATCGATAGGGTCGGGACAAGATCCGGTGTGCCACCGGGTCACCGACGTGGCTGTCGGCGAGCCGGAGCGCGCGGAAGCCGGTCAGCACAAAGGCGTCCCCGACGGCGTACTCGTCCATTCTGACGATCGTAGGGGGCGGCACACAGAAGCGTCGCCACTGCGTGGGACCCACGGCGTGGCGTGGACAGATCAGGAGGAGACACGCGTGGCCGAGACACCGGGGTTGCTCATCGACGGGTTCGATCACTTGCTGCTCGACCTGGACGGCTGCGTCTACGAAGGCCCTCGAGCGGTGCCCGGGGCGGTGCCTGCACTGGCGCGGGCGCGAGCGCAGGGTGTGACCCTGAGCTTCGTCACGAACAACGCCGGGCGTACCCCCGCCCAGGTGGCTGCGCACCTCGTGGAGTTGGGCATCGACGCCGGTCCCGATGACGTGGTCACGTCAGCGCAGGGCGCCGCCGCACGACTGGCGGAGCTGGTGCCCCCGGGTTCGCCGGTCTTCCTGGTCGGAGGCGAAGGGCTGCTCCGCGCGCTGGAGGAGGTCGGCCTGCGTCCGGTGAGCCGACTCGACGACGATCCGGTCGCGGTGGCCTCGGGATTCGGACCGGAGCTGCCGTGGCAACGGATCGTCGACGCGGGCATCCTCCTGCGCCTGGGGCTGCCGTGGGTGGCGGGCAACGCCGACATGACCTTTCCCACGGGCAACGGACTGGCGCCAGGACACGGCGCGCTCGTCGAACTGCTCGAACGCTTCAGTGACCGACGCGCCGAGGTGACCGGCAAACCGGCGCCCGGGCTGTTCCTGGAAGCGGTACGACGCCGAGGTGGTCGCCGACCACTGGTGATCGGCGATCGCCTCGACACCGACATCGCGGGGGCCCGTGCGGCGGGGCTGCCGTCGCTGCTGGTGATGACCGGGGTGACCGGTCCCAACGACCTGGCGGCGTGCCCGGTCGAGTCGAGGCCGACCCATGTGGGTGCGGATCTCGGTGCGCTCCACCTGCCGGTCGGGGAAGCTCGGTGGGACCCGCCCACGGTGGGCGAGGTGCGCCCGGCATCGTCCGATGCGGGCGGTAGCGTGGTGCCATGACCCAGGACAGCCACCCCACCCCCGAGACCGACCCAGTGGTCGCGCCCGTGGAGTTCTCCGCTGGTGTCCCGGTGACCGGCGACGAGGCGGTCGACGCCGTGCTCGCCGACGTGGTGGCTGCTGCTGACCAGCCGCTCGAGGAGCACGTGGGCGTCTTCGAGCGCGCCCATGAGGGTCTCCGTGCCGCACTCGACTCGCGCGGGGCGTGACCGGGTGCCGCGTCGTCTTCGCCTCGATGCCGAACTGGTCCGCCGCAAGCTGGCCCGCTCGCGCGAGCACGCCTCCGAACTCATCGCTGCCGGTCGGGTGACGGTGCAGGGCGCCCCAGCGACGAAGCCTGCCACCGGCGTGACCACCGATGCGGCGATCGTGGTGCGCGAGGATCCCGACCGTCCTGACTACGTCTCGCGCGGTGGCCACAAGCTGGCCGGTGCCCTCGAGGACTTCGCCGCGCTCGGGTTCGGTGTCGAGGGGCGACGGGTGCTGGACGCCGGCGCCTCCACAGGCGGCTTCACCGATGTGCTCCTGCGCAGTGGAGCCAGCGAGGTCGTGGCCGTCGACGTGGGCTACGGCCAGCTCGCCTGGTCCCTGCAACAGGACGAACGGGTCCGGGTGCACGATCGCACCAACATTCGCGAGCTCACCCCTGAACTCATCGGTGGTCCGGTCGACGCGGTGGTGGGCGACCTCTCCTTCATCTCGCTGGTGCTCGTGCTCGACTCGCTGCTGTCGGTCGTGAGCGACGAGGCCGACCTGGCCCTGATGGTGAAACCCCAGTTCGAGGTGGGCAAGGAGCGCGTCGGCAAGGGCGGTGTGGTCCGCGACCCCGATCTGCGGGTCGAGGCCGTGCAGGCAGTCGCTCGTGCGGCCTCGGCGCGTGGTTGGGGCGCCCGGGCCGTCACGACCAGCTCGTTGCCCGGCCCCTCGGGCAACGTGGAGTTCTTCCTCTGGCTGCGTCGAGGCCCTGCGGTCCTCGACGACGAGCTCCTCACCGAGGTGGTTCGCAACACCACCCGGCTCGCCTCTGGTGAGAGGGTGGAGACGTGACCGACCGACGCAGAGTGTTCCTGATCGCCCACACCGGTCGTGACGACGCACGCACGGTCGCCCGAGACTGCTGCAAGCGTCTGGTCGACCAGGGCATCGGCGTGCGCCTGCTGCGCACGGAGGCCGCCGCCCTCGACCTCGACGCCCTCATCGACGAGCCGGCGCTGCAGAGCGTCGACCCCGGCCCCGGCCTGTCAGTGGGCTGCGAGCTCGTGGTGGTCATCGGTGGCGACGGCACCATCCTGCGCGCTGCCGAACTGACCCACGGCGACAACACCCCACTGCTGGGCGTCAACCTCGGACACGTCGGTTTCCTTGCCGAGGCCGAGTCCGACGCCGTCGAGGACACCATCGCGGCGATCATCGACCAGCACTACACGGTCGAGGACCGGCTGACCATCGACGTGAAGGTCTTCCAGGGCAAGGAGGTGGTCTCCACCACCTTCGCGCTCAACGAGGCGAGCGTCGAGAAGGCCGCTCGTGAGCGGATGCTCGAGGTCGTCGTCGAGATCGACGACCGCCCGCTCTCCCGTTGGGGCTGCGACGGTGTCGTGCTGGCGACGCCCACCGGCTCCACGGCCTACAACTTCAGTGCCGGCGGCCCCGTGGTGTGGCCCGGTGTGGAGGCGCTCCTCATGGTGCCGTTGAGTGCCCACGCGCTCTTCGCGCGGCCGCTGGTCGTCGCTCCCACCTCCATGCTCGCGGTGGAGGTGCTCTCCGGCACCGAGGGCGCCGGCGTGCTGTGGTGCGACGGCAGGAGGACCGTCGACCTGCCGCCGGGCGCCCGCATCGAGGTCCGACGTGGTGCCCACCCGGTCCGCCTGGCGCGACTCCACCAGGCACCCTTCACCGATCGACTGGTCGCCAAGTTCGACCTGTCCGTCGAAGGATGGCGGGGTGCGGCCGAACGTCGTCGCCGCGGGGCCGGCGCATGATCGAAGAGATCCGGATCCAGTCCCTGGGCGTCATCGAGTCCAGCACCATGGAACTGGGTCCGGGGCTGACGGTGATCACCGGTGAGACCGGCGCCGGCAAGACGATGGTGGTGACCGCACTCGGTCTGCTGCTGGGCGGACGCGCGGACTCGGGCGCGGTGCGCACCGGTGCCACGCGGGCTCGGGTGGAGGGGATCGTCGACGCCACGGCGCTGGCGCGGTTCCGCGGTTCCGTCGAGGAGTCCGGGGAGTGGTCGAGGACGGCCGGGTACTCCTGGCCCGCAACATCGCGGCCGAGGGGCGTTCGCGCGCCTTCGCCGGCGGCGCGTCGGTGCCGGTGACCCGGCTGGCAGAGCTGGCCGAGCCGCTCGTCGCCGTGCACGGTCAGTCCGACCAGCACCGGTTGCTGCGGCCGGCAGCCCAGCGCGACGCCCTCGATCGGTTCGGTGGCGCGAGGCTCGAGAAGCTGCTGAAGCAGTGGCGCGAGACCCACCGCACGCTCAGGGAGGTCGAGGCCGAGCTCGACGACACCGTCAACCACGCTCGCGAGCGGGCCCAGGAGGCCGACCTGCTCCGCTTCGGCCTGGAAGAGATCGAGGCTGTCGGTCCCGTCCCCGGAGAGGACGCCGACCTCGCTGCCGAGGAGTCCCGGCTCAGCTTCGCCGACACGCTGCGGGCCGCTGCCGAACAGGCCCGTGAGGCACTCTCCGCCGAGGAGGAGGCCCCGGACGCGCTCGGCGCGGTGGGCGTGGCCCGCAGGCTGCTCGACGGCGTACGCGACCACGACCCGGACGTGGCCGCACTCAGCGACCGTCTGGCCGAGGTCAACTACCTGCTGGCCGACGTCGCGGCAGAACGTGGCGTCCTACGCTGCCGGTATCGACACCGATCCCCGCCGACTGGCCGGAGTCTCCGAGCGGCGCGCGGCGTTGACGGCGCTCACCCGCAAGTACGGCGAGACGATCGACGAGGTGCTGGCCTGGGCAGAGCAGGGCAGCAAGCGACTGCTCGACCTGGACCAGACCGACGACCGGGTCGCGGCACTGCGGGCTCGCCGCTCCGCGCTGCGCTCGGCGCTGGTCGACACCGGGACGGCCCTGTCGAAGCTGCGCACCAAGGTCGCCACTGAGCTCGCCGAGACCGTCACCGATGAGCTGACGAAGCTGTCGATGCCCCACGCCCGCCTCCAGATCGTCGTGACCCAGACCGAGGTCGACGCCCCGGCCGACCCGGAGGTCGTCGGGACGCCGCTGGCGGTCGGCAAGCGGTGGCTGCGGATCGGGTCCCACGGTCTCGACGACGTCGACCTTCAACTTGCGGCCAACACCGGTTCCGAGCCTCGCCCGCTCGCGAAGGGCGCCTCCGGGGGCGAGCTCTCCCGCGTCATGCTGGCGCTGGAAGTGGCGCTGGCCGGCACCAGCCCGGTGCCCACGTTCGTCTTCGACGAGGTCGATGCCGGCGTCGGTGGCAAGGCGGCGGTCGAGATCGGGCGGCGGCTCGCCGCGCTGGCCCGGAGCGCACAGGTGCTCGTGGTGACCCACCTGCCCCAGGTCGCAGCCTTCGCCGATCGCCACGTGGTGGTCGCGAAGTCCAGTGACGGCACGGTGACGACCTCCGGACTCACCGTGCTCGGCGCTGACGACCGGGTCCGGGAGCTCTCCCGGATGCTGGCTGGCATGGAGGAGAGCGACACTGCGCTCGCGCACGCCCGAGAGCTCCTCGAGGTGGCACAGAACGACCGGGCCTGAGAGGGCGCGCTGCTGAGCCCCGGTGCCGTCGGATCCGATGCGATCCCCACCACGTCCGCGTGGCCCCCGGAAACGACCCACCTTCGCGTGTCACGATGGCGCCGCCATGAGACTCACCAAGCAGCGTCACTCGCCCGAGCTTCCGGGGATCGTCGGCGTCGCGCGCGTGGACCGGCGTACGGCGGCCCTGCTGCCTCGCCTGCAACGCGGCGACATCGCGGTCATCGACCACCTCGACCTCGACCGCACGACCGCCCAACGCCTGGTCAACGCCCAGGTTGGCGCGGTCGTCAACGTCTCCCGGTTCGTCTCCGGCCGTCACCCGGCTCGCGGCGCGGGGGTCCTGATCGAGGCCGGTATCCCGCTCGTCGACCAGGTGCCTGCAGCAGAGGCCGCCCGGATCCGGGATGGGGCCAGGTTGCGACTGCACGGCGGCGAGGTGCACTCCGCGGAGGAGCTGCTCGCCTCGGGCGAGGAACTCACCGCCGAACGGCTCGCGGAGGAGCTGGAGGGTGCCCGTGCGGGTCTGCCCAGCCAACTCGCGACCCTCACCCACAACACCACCGAGTTGCTCCGCCGCGAGGAGCGACTGCTGTTGCACCGCGAAGGGCTGCCGCGCGTCGGCAGCACGTGGGCAGGCAACCCGGTGCTGGTCGTGAGCCCGGGCCCCACCGTCGCCGAGGAGCTGCGGGGGCTGAAGCCGTGGCTCAAGCAGCAGCCGGTCACGGTCGTGGCAGTCGGTGCTGCCGCCGAGGCCGCGACCAAGGCCGGCCGCAAGGTCGACGTGCTGGTGCTCGCCGCGGGCGACCTCGAGCTGGTGTCGGCGAAGGCTCTGCGCGCCGCCGGCGCCGTGGTGCGGGTGGGCGCGCCCGGCGAGGCCGAGATCGAGTCCTTGACCCGTCTCGGGGTGCGTGCCCAGGTCTTCGACACGTCGGTCGGTGCGCACGAGGCTGCCCTCGTGATGGCGGTCGCTGGTGACGCCACCGTGGTGGTCTCGGCTGGTCATCACGCCGACGTCGCCACTTTGCTCGACCGTCAGGGATCTGGCCCGTCCGCGCTCCTGGGGCGACTCGCCGTCGGCGACCGGCTCGTTGATGCCGAGGTGCTCCCGCAACTGTGGAGTGGCCACGTCCGCTCCTGGCACCTGTGGCTGGTGCTCCTCGTCGGTCTGCTGGCGGTTGCCGCCGCCGTGCTCGTGACTCCCGTGGGCCAGGACTGGTGGGACCAGCACGGCCGCGATCTCTTCGATTCGATGCAAGGACTGTTCCGATGATCTCCTTCCGCCAGCACGTCGTCTCCCTCGTTGCGGTCCTCGTCGCCCTGGCGGCCGGGGTCGCGCTCGGGGGTGGGCCGCTCTCCGACATCGGCCGGACCGCGTCGCCCGAACTGCGAGCCGAGAACGACGACCTGCGCGCCGACTTGAAGGCGGCCAACGGCGCGGGTGAGGTGGCCGACGAGCTCCTCACTGCCCACGCAGCCAAGGTCGCTGCCGGCACGCTCAAGGATCTGCGCATTGCCCTGGTGACCCTTCCGGGGGCGCCGGAGGAGGCGATCGTCGGCGTGGACCGATCCGTGCGCCAGGCCGGTGGCACCGTCGTCGCGACCTACGGTCTCGAGGCCAAGGCGTATGACGCGTCCGGCAAGTCGCTCGTCGACACGCTGGGCAGTCAGCTCGCCGACGGGTTGGATGCCGTGCCAGCAGAGGCGACCACCTATGAGCGACTGGGCGCCATCATCGCTGCCGCGATCGTCGGGGCCGATGACACGGCCACTTCGGTGACCAGCAGCTTGACCTCTGCGGAGCTCATCACGGTCTCCGACGAGGCAGCTGCCGCCGACCTCGTGGTCGTGATCGCGGGGAGAAGGCCTCGAACGTCGAGGCCGAGGCGCTCGCCGACCTGCTCGGCGGCCTGGATGCAGGGGTGGACGGAAGCGTCGTCGCCGCCACGTCCGCATCGGCCGACTCCGGTCTGCTCAATCGGCTTCGCGACGACGCCGACTGGGCCTCCGTGGGCACGAGCGTCGACTCGGTCCAGACCGCTTCGGGCCAGCTCAACGTGGTGCTGGCGCTCGCGGCGGACGCCGCGGGCGGCTCGGGCCACTTCGGCGCGCTGGGCGCTGACGGAGCCGTCCCCAGCAGTTGATCCGGCGCGCCACGTGGTGGGGTGTCCCAAACCGTCCGGGGGACCGGTACACTGGAATCCCGTAGTGGACGGTGACAAATCACCAGTCTCAACGTCTGATCGCGGGAGTTTTCCTTGGGCACAGTGCCGACCAAGCATGTCTTCGTCACCGGAGGCGTTGCGTCTTCGCTCGGCAAGGGGCTCACCGCCTCGAGTCTGGGCAGTCTGCTGAAGTCCCGCGGACTCCGGGTCACCATGCAGAAGCTCGATCCCTATCTCAACGTGGATCCGGGCACGATGAACCCGTTCCAGCACGGCGAGGTGTTCGTGACCGAGGACGGAGCGGAGACCGACCTCGACATCGGGCACTACGAACGCTTCCTCGACACCAACCTCAACCAGATCGCCAACGTCACCACGGGGCAGGTCTATTCGTCGGTGATCGCCAAGGAGCGCCGCGGCGACTATCTCGGTGACACGGTGCAGGTCATCCCGCACATCACCAACGAGATCAAGGACCGGATCCTCGCCATGGGCGGCGACGACGTCGACGTGGTCATCACCGAGGTCGGCGGAACGGTCGGCGACATCGAGTCGCTGCCGTTCCTCGAGGCGGCCCGTCAGGTGCGCCACGACGTGGGTCGCGACCGGGTGTTCTTCATCCACGTCTCGCTGGTGCCCTACATCGGCCCGTCCGGAGAGCTGAAGACGAAGCCCACCCAGCACTCCGTGGCCGCGCTGCGTCAGGTCGGCATCCAGCCCGACGCGATCGTGTGCCGTTCCGATCGTGAGCTGCCCGACTCCATCAAGAAGAAGATCGCGCTCATGTGCGACGTCGACGTCGAGGCCGTGATCAACTGCGCCGACGCCCCGTCGATCTACGACATCCCGAAGGTCATCCACCGTGAGGGCCTCGACGCCTACTTGGTGCGCCGTCTCGACCTGCCCTTCCGTGATGTCGACTGGACCGTGTGGGACGACCTCCTCCGCCGGGTGCACCACCCCAAGGAGGACATCACCGTCGCACTGGTCGGGAAGTACATCGATCTCCCCGACGCCTACCTCTCGGTCGGCGAGGCCTTGCGTGCCGGCGGATTCGCGCACGAGGCGAAGGTGCACCTGCGCTGGATCCCCTCCGACGAGTGCGAGACCGACGCCGGTGCCGCCAAGCACCTCGAGGACGTCGACGCCGTCTGCGTGCCCGGCGGCTTCGGGATCCGCGGTATCGAGGGCAAACTGGGCGCGCTGAAGTATGCCCGCACCCACGGCATCCCGACGCTCGGTCTGTGCCTCGGCCTGCAGTGCATGGTCGTCGAGTACGCGCGCAACGTAGCCGGCATCGCCGGTGCCGGCTCCACCGAGTTCGACCCCGCGACCACTGAACCTGTCATCGCCACGATGGAGGAGCAGAAGAACTTCGTCGAGGGTGCGGGCGACCTGGGCGGCACCATGCGACTCGGCTCCCAACCGGCCCAGCTGGTTGCGAGTTCCGTCGTCGCCACGGCCTACGGCGCCACGTCCGTCACCGAGCGGCACCGGCACCGCTACGAGGTCAACAACTCCTACCTGCCGCAGCTGACCGAGGCGGGCCTGGTCGTCTCGGGCACCCATCCGGACTGGGGACTCGTGGAGTTCGTCGAACTCCCCGCCGACGTCCACCCCTACTACGTCGCCACGCAGGCTCACCCGGAGCTCAAGTCGCGTCCCACCCGCCCGCACCCGCTCTTCGCGGGGCTGGTCGGTGCGGCGATCGAGCGTCAGCGTGAGTTGCGCATCCCGATGGACGAGTCGCAGCTGCACCGGGTCGAGGAAGACACCGAGGAGTGACGTGGCGCTGATCGGCGACACCCCGGAGTCGTGGCCGGTCGATTCATCGACCTACCTGCACCGCGACGACTGGGTGGTGGCGTTCCGCTCCGACCAGGTACGCACGCCGCAGGACCCTGACGCTCCGTCCTTCCGTCGTCTCGTGGTCGAGCATCCCGGCGCCAGCGTGGCCATGGCGGTCGACGCCGACGACCGGGTGTTCTGCCTCAAGCAGTACCGGCACCCCGCGCAGATGCGTTTCCTGGAGTTCCCCGCCGGCGTCATGGACGCTGCCGGCGAGGACCCGAAGGACGTCGCGGTGCGCGAGCTGCGCGAGGAGGCCGAGCTCGAGGCCGGGCGCTGGACCCACCTGCTGTCGGTGTGGGCCACCCCGGGCATCTCCGCCGAGCGGCACCACCTCTTCCTGGCCGAGGAGCTCTCGACCGCGAGTCGAGGAGACTTCGCCCTGCACCACGAGGAGGCCGACATGGAGTCCCTCTGGGTGCCCTACGCGGAACTCCTGGACGGGGTGCTTGACGGCACCGTCAGCGACGCCCCGGTGGCGCTCGCGGTGCTGGCGCTGCACGCTCGACGACTGCGGGGGCAGTGAGCTGGAGCGCGACGACCTGGTGCGGGTGGTCCGTACCTACCTCGATCACCTCGCCGTGGAGCGCGGCCTGGCCGACAACACGCTGAGTGCCTATCGACGTGATCTGCGGCGCTACCGGGAATTCCTCGAGAGCCGTGGCATCACCCGGCTCGGGGCGGTCACGGAGCAGACGGTGGCCGACTTCCTCACTGCGTTGCGCGAGGGCGACGCCGACCATCCGGCGTTGGGCGTGACGTCGGCGGCCCGCACCCTCGTGGCTGCCCGTGGCTTCCACAAGTTCGCGGTGGGCGAGGGAGTCGTCGAGACCAATCCGGCGGCCGCCGTCAAACCGCCGACCCCCGACAAGCGCCTCCCGAAGGCGTTGCCGCTGCCCGACGTCGAGGCGATCCTCGATGCTGCGGGCGCGCCGGGCACGCAGTTGGCGTTGCGTGATCGGGCCCTGCTCGAGGTGCTCTACGGCACCGGGGCCCGGATCTCGGAGGCCGTGGGTCTCGATGTCGACGACATCGACACCCACGACGCCACCGTGCTGCTGCGTGGCAAGGGCAGCAAGGAGCGGTTGGTGCCCATCGGCTCCTTCGCGCTCGAGGCGGTCGACGGCTACCTGACGCGGTCGCGTCCTGCACTGGCCACCAGCGCCTCGCCGACGGGTGCCCTCTTCCTGAACGCTCGCGGTGGCCGGCTCTCACGGCAGAGCGCGTGGACGGTGCTGGTCAAGGCCGCTGAGCGCGCCGGGGTCACCGTCGACGTCTCGCCCCACACCTTGCGCCACTCCTTCGCCACCCACCTGCTGGAGGGCGGCGCCGACGTACGCGTGGTGCAGGAGCTGCTCGGTCACGCGTCGGTGACCACCACCCAGATCTACACCCTCGTCACCGTCGACAGCCTCCGCGAGGTCTTCGCGACCGCCCATCCGAGAGCGCAGCGATGAACGCCCCACACCTAGGCAAACGACTGGTCGCCCCCGGCAACCCCGACGGCGTGTACGACGCCTTCCTGGGCTGGGTCGAGGACCTCGGGCTGGGGCTGTATCCCCACCAGGACGAGGCGATCATGGAGATCGTCGCCGCCAACAACGTGATCCTCGCGACGCCGACCGGTTCGGGGAAGTCGATGGTCGCCACGGCGGCCCAGTTCTGGGCACTGTGCGAGGACAAGGTCAGCTTCTACACCGCGCCCATCAAGGCGCTGGTCAGTGAGAAGTTCTTCGCCCTCTGTGCCGCCTTCGGGGCCGACAACGTCGGCATGCTCACCGGGGACGCCTCGGTGAACCCCGATGCCCCCATCATCTGCTGCACTGCCGAGGTCCTCGCCAACATCGCCTTGCGGGAGGGCGAGACTGCCGACGTCGGCCTGGTGGTGATGGACGAGTTCCACTACTACTCCGAACCCGATCGCGGTTGGGCGTGGCAGGTCCCGCTGCTGGCGTTGCCCCAGGCGCAGTTCGTGCTCATGTCGGCGACCCTCGGCGACGTCACGTTCTTTCTCGAGGACCTGACCAGGCGCACCGGCCGGGAGTCGGCGCTCGTCGACGACGCCGAGCGCCCGGTGCCCTTGTCGTTCAGCTGGTCACTGACGCACCTGGGCGAGACCCTCAGCGAGTTGGTGGCGACCAAGCAGGTGCCCGCCTATGCGGTGCACTTCACGCAGAAGGACGCCGTCGAGCACGCCAACTCGTTGGTGGCCGCGAAGTTCGCCGATCGCGAGCAGCGCGACGCGATCAACGAGGAGATCGGTGCGTTCCGTTTCGGAGCCGGCTTCGGAAGGGTCCTGTCCAAGATGCTGCGCAGCGGCGTCGGCGTGCACCACGCGGGGATGCTGCCCAAGTACCGTCGGCTCGTCGAGCAACTGGCCCAGAAGGGTCTGCTCACCGTCATCTGTGGCACCGACACCCTGGGGGTCGGCATCAACGTGCCGATTCGCACGGTGCTGTTCACCGGGCTCGCCAAGTTCGACGGCACCCGCCAGCGGATCCTGCGGACCCGGGAGTTCCAGCAGATCGCCGGGCGTGCGGGCCGGGCCGGTTACGACACCGCCGGGTACGTCGTCGTCCAGGCGCCGGAGCACGTCATCGAGAACGAGGCAGCCAAGGCGAAGTCGGCGGCCAAGAACGCCAAGGACCCCAAGAAGAAGAGCAAGCCACACCTCAAGAAGCCGCCCGAGGGCACGGTGGTGTGGACCGAGCAGACCTACGACAAGCTGGTCGAGGGCAAGCCGGAGGCGCTGGTCTCGCGCATGAAGGTGGACAACTCGATGCTGCTCAACGTGGTCGCGCGCGAGCGCGACGCGTTCCAGGTGATGCGGCAGCTGCTCCGCGACAACCATGAGGACGCCAAGCAGCAGGTGCGGCTGCAGCGGCGCGCGCTGCGGTTGGCGCGCTCGTTGGTGGAGTCCGGCGTGCTGGTGCGGTTGGACGAGGTGGATGAGTACGGCCGCCGCTACGTCCTGACTGATGCGCTCCCGGAGGACTTCGCCCTCAACCAGCCCCTGGCGCACTTCGCGCTGGAGGCCTTCTCGGTGCTCGACCCCGAGGCTCCCGAACATGCACTCGACCTGGTCTCCGTCGTCGAGTCGGTGCTCGACAGTCCGCGTCAGGTGCTCTTCGCCCAGCAGAACTCGGCGCGGGGAGAGGCCGTTGCGGAGATGAAGGCCGACGGGATCGAGTACGAGGAGCGGATGGCGCTGCTCGAGGAGATCACCTGGCCCAAGCCGTTGTCGGAGCTGCTCGAGGCGACCTTCGCGATCTATCGCACCGCCCACCCGTGGCTGCCCGAGGACGCCCTCGAGCCGAAGTCCATCGTGCGGGAGATGTTCGAGCAGGGCTACAGCTTCACCGAGTTCGTGAGCCGTCACCAGCTCGCTCGCTCCGAAGGCCTGGTGCTGCGTTATCTCACCGATGCCTATCGCACGCTGCGCCATACGGTGCCCGAGAGTCGTCGGACCCCGGAGTTCGAGGAGCTCGTGGAGTGGCTGGGGGAGACGGTGCGCCAGACCGACTCCAGCCTGCTCGACGAGTGGGAGGCGTTGACCGATCCGGACCTGGCTGCCGCCGCCATCCGTGACGAGGCGCCGCCCCCGCCGCGCCCCCTCTCGCAGCGTGAGCGCGCCTTCTCCGTGATGATCCGCAACGCGATGTGGCGGCGCGTTGACGCGGCTGCTCGCGACGACCTGGATGCGTTGATCCGCGGTGAGCGCGCCACTGCGGATCTCTTCGAGCCTCCCCGCGAGGTGCTGATGACCCGCTCGAAGTGGGACGAGGCCCTGGAGGCCTACTACGCCGAGCACGACGAGATCCGCACCGACGCGGACGCCCACGGGCCGTCGTACCTGCAGGTGGAGAGGGCCGGCGACGTGTGGCAGGTGCGCCAGACGTTGGCCGACCCCGAGGATCACCGTGACTGGGTGATCGAGGCCGAGGTCGACGTCGTCGCATCGGATTCGTTGGGTGAGGCCGTGGTGACCGCGACCGCAATGCGGCGGTTTGACGGAATCTGATCAAGGTTGGGGCAACCCCTGCCTTGTTCGCCGCCGCGCTGGCGGCCTACAGTCTGACGCAGGCACGGCCACAAGTCGCCGTGTCGACAAACAGCAGACGGGAGTGCATCGATGAGCAGTGGCGGACCGCCCCATGGCTTCTCCGGAAACCCAACTGGTGCCGCTCCTGCAATGCCGCCACGGGGCCCCGTCCCCACCCCTCATCGAGACGAGCCACTCTTGAACGACCCGATCCCGTTTCCCGACGTGACGCCTGCCGAGGCGAAGCTCGGTCCCACCGGCCGTCCGATGCCGGTGATCCCGGAGCCGAAGCCGGTCGCCAGCCATGGCAACGCGCGGATCATCTCGATGTGCAACCAGAAGGGCGGCGTCGGCAAGACCACGACCACCATCAACCTGGGTGCGGCCCTCGCTGAGTTGGGCCGCAAGGTGTTGCTCGTCGACTTCGACCCGCAGGGTTCGCTGTCGGTCGGACTCGGCCTCAACCCGCACGAGATGGACCTGACGGTCTACAACCTGCTGATGGAGCCCGACGTCACCTTCGACGAGGTCGTCGTGCCCTCCGGCGTGCCGGGCGTCGACCTGCTGCCCTCCAACATCGACCTGTCGGCGGCCGAGGTGCAACTGGTGCACGAGGTCGCCCGGGAACAGACCCTGCAGCGGGTGCTGGAGCCGGCCGTCAGTCAGTACGACGTGATCCTCATCGACTGCCAGCCCTCCCTCGGACTGCTGACCGTCAACGCCCTCACCGCCTCCGACGGCGTGATCGTGCCGTTGGAGTGCGAGTACTTCGCACTGCGAGGGGTCGCGCTGCTGAAGACGACGATCGACAAGGTCAAGCAGCGGCTCAACCCTCGCCTGCACATCGACGGCGTGCTCGGCACCATGTTCGACGGCCGCACGCTGCACAGCCGCGAGGTCATGGACCGACTGGTCCAGGCCTGGGGCGACACCGTGTTCCACACCGTCATCCGCCGCACCGTGAAGTTCTCCGACTCCACCGTCGCCGGCGAACCGATCACCTCCTACGCCTCCAGCTCGCCCGGCGCCGAGTCCTATCGCCAGCTGGCCAAGGAGGTGTTGGCGCGTGTCGAGACGGGTGAGCCTGCCCGCAGCTGACGACCTCTTCCGGCCCACGTCGAGCCATGAGCCGGCCCCCGCACCCGATCCGGCGCCCGCAGCGCCGGAGGCCGGGAAGAAGTCGGCCGGACGGACGACGGGTCGGATCCGCCATGACGAGAAGATGACCGTCTACATCTCCTCCGACGAGTTGTTCGAGATCGAGCAGGCCCGACTGGCGCTGCGGCGTGACCACAAGTTGGCGGTCGACCGTGGCCGACTGGTGCGTCAGGCGGTGGCGCTCGCGCTGGCCGACCTCGAGGAGCACGGCGAGGACAGCCAGTTGGTGCAGCGCCTGAGGGAGCCGTGACCGACGCCGCGGTGGAGCCCGAGGCGGCCACCGGCGGGTTCGCGGTCACCCTCGACAACTTCGAGGGGCCCTTCGACCTGCTCCTGCAGCTGATCTCCAAGCACAAGCTGGACATCACGGAGGTCTCACTCTCGACGGTCACCGACGAGTTCATCGCGCACGTCAAGGCCGGTGGCCCGGTGTGGGACCTCGAGCAGACGACATCGTTCCTGCTCGTCGCGGCGACCTTGCTCGATCTCAAGGCTGCACGGCTGCTGCCGCAGGCGGAGGTGGAGGACGAGGAGGATCTCGCCCTGCTCGAGGCCCGCGACCTGCTCTTCGCACGGTTGCTGCAGTACAAGGCGTTCAAGCAGGTGGCTGGTGTGTTCGAGGGTCGACTGGCCAGCGAAGGACTGCGCCATCCACGCGCCGTCGGCCTCGAGGAGCGCTTTGCCCGATTGCTGCCCGAGGTGCTCATCGGCATCGGGCTCGAGCAGTTCGCGGCACTGGCGGCGAAGGCGCTCGAGCCGAAGCCGGAGCCGGAGGGCGTGAGCCTGCACCACATCCATGCCCCGGCGGTTTCGGTGCGGGAGCAGGCGACGATCGTGGTCGAGCGGCTGCGGTTCGGCGGCACCCTCACCTTCCGGTCCCTGTGCAGCGACTCGCCCGACACGCTCACCACGGTGGCCAGGTTCCTGGCGCTGCTGGAGCTCTTCCGCGAAGGTGCGGTCGGCTTCGATCAGATGACACCGCTGGGGGAGCTCAATGTGCGCTGGACCGGCGGCGACGACGACGCCATCGCCGACATCGACGAATTCGAGGGAGCGCCCCAGGAGGCGCCCACAGACCGGGAGGCGCAGTCGTGACGGACATCGAGACCGACGAGCTGGTCGAGGAGACCCCGCTGCCCCAGTTGCATCCGTCGCTCGAGGCAGTGTTGATGGTGGCCGACCAGCCGCTCGACCAGCTGACCCTGGCGACCGCCGTCGGGCACCCGGTGGATGCCGTCGTGGCAGCGTTGGAGGAGCTCGCCGCCGACTACACGGAGCAGGGACGTGGCTTCGAGCTGCGCAACGTCGCCGGAGGCTGGCGCTACTACACCCGTGAGGAGCACGCCGGCGTCGTCGAGACCTTCGTCCTCGAAGGACAACAGTCGCGGCTCACCCAGGCGGCCCTGGAGACACTGGCCGTGGTGGCCTACAAGCAGCCCGTCTCGCGCGCCCGGGTCTCGGCGATCCGGGGTGTCAACGTCGACGGCGTGATGCGCACCCTGCTGGCCCGCGGCCTGGTCGAGGAGGCCGGCGCCGACGAGGAGACCGGGGCGAACCTCTATCGCACCAGTTCCTACTTCCTCGAGCGCATCGGCATCACCTCGCTCGACGACCTGCCCGAGCTGGCTCCGTTCCTGCCCGACATGGAGGACATGGAGGACGACCTCCTCGCCTTCTCCGGAGGCAGCACGGAGACCCCCGTTGCCGAGCCGAGCGCGACCTCTGATGAGGTGGTTGCGACCGACGCCGCCGGGGCAGCGGTGAGTGACGACGTACGGGGGTGGGGAGTGATCCCCGAGACCGACGAGGACGGACTGATCCGTCTGCAGAAGCTGCTGGCCCAGTCGGGGGTGGCCTCGCGCCGCAAGTGCGAGGAGCTGATGCTCTCCGGTGTGGTCGAGGTCGACGGAGAGATCGTCACTCGACTCGGCACCAAGGTCGACCCGCGCACTGCGGTGATCCGCGTCGACGGGCTGCGGCTGCCGCCGATCAGTCCCAACGCCTACCTGGTGCTCAACAAGCCGCGGGGCGTCGTGTCGACGATGTCCGATCCCGAGGGACGGCCGACGATCAGCGACTACGTGGCCGAGCGGCCGGAGCGGCTCTTCCACGTGGGCCGGCTCGACACCGACACCACCGGTCTGCTGCTGCTCACCAACGACGGCGAGTTCGCGCACCGGATGGCGCATCCCTCCTACGAGGTCGACAAGACCTATGTCGCCGAGGTCGACGGCGAAGTCTTCCGCAGCACGTTGAAGAGGTTGCGCGAGGGCGTGGTGCTCGAGGACGGCCCGGTGCAGGTCTCCCAGGTGCGCGTCGTCGAGACCGGCCGTGGTGCCGCGCAGGGCCGCAGCATCGTCGAGCTCGTGATCCACGAGGGTCGCAACCGCATCGTCCGGCGGTTGCTGGCGGAGGTCGGCCACCCGGTACGTCGCCTCACCCGCACCCGGTTCGGCCCGGTGAGCCTGGGGCGGCTCCCCGAGGGCGAGATGCGTGATCTCACCAAGGACGAGCTCGGCACGCTGTTGGACGCTGCCAAGCTCTGAGGCCCGTCACTGAGGCCGCCGTCCCACTTCGTTGCACGTGCAGCGGCGGACCCGGTATAGCCTTGCACCCGCCCGACCGCCCACCGATCCGAGGAGCTTGAGAGTGCTCGACCGCGCCCTCACCGGCCCCGTCCGGGTCATCGGCACCGGCCTGCTCGGCACGTCCGTCGCACTGGCGTGCCGCCAGCGCGGGCTCGACGTGTTGCTCTCGGACACCGCGCGCGAGCACGTGCGCACTGCTTCCGGTCTCGGCGCCGGACGCAGTGACGACGGGACGCCGCCGCAGCTGGTCGTGGTCGCAGTGCCGCCGGACCTGCTCGGCGCGACGATCGTTGCCGCGCTCACCGAGACCGATGCCGTCGTGACCGATGTCGGCAGCATCAAGTCGCGCCCGCTCGCGGAGGTGCGTGCCGACGTACCTGCCGAGGCGCTGGCGCGTTATGTCGGCAGTCACCCCATGGCGGGCAGCGAACGCTCCGGCCCGCTTGCGGCCTCGGCTGCCCTCTTCGAGGGCCGACCGTGGGCGATCACCGCGCACGAGTCGGCAAGTCCCGACGCAGTGGCGCTGGTGCGCGAGCTCGTCGACCTGTGCGGCGCGGTGCCGTTCGAGTTCGGCCCGGAGGAGCACGACCGGGCGGTGGCTCGGGTCTCCCACCTGCCCCACCTGATGTCGGCGCTCACCGCCGGACGGCTCGCTGGTGCGCCAGCGGGACACCTTGCCCTCTCCGGCCAGGGGTGCGTGACGTGACCCGGATCGCGGGAAGCGACCCCACTTTGTGGAAGCAGATCATCACCGGCAACGCCGAGGCGCTGGCCGAGCTCCTCGACGACGTCGCCGGCAAGCTCACGGAACTGCGGGAGATCGTGGTGTCCGCCGATGCCGAGGCGCTGGCCGTGCTGCTGGCCGAGGGGTGGCGGGCACCCAGGCGATCCCCGGCAAGCACGGCGGTCCGGCCCGACCGACGACGGGCGTCTTCGTCTCCGTGCCCGACCATGCGGGGAGCTGGCGCGGCTCTTCGCCGACGCCGGCGCCGACGGGGTCAACATCGAAGACGTGCACATCGACCACGATCCGGGCCGTCCGGTGGGTCTCGTCGAACTCGTGGTGGCGGCCGAACAGGCCGAGCACCTGGTGTCGTCGCTCACGGCGCGCGGTTGGAGCGTCCAGCCCTGAGCGTGCCGGTGACCGTGTGGGTTCACGTCGGGGCAGGTCGAACGGTGCTTTGTCGGTAGGCTACGGCGGAACCAGAGCGCCATCCCCGAGGAAGTAGGCACCGCGTGAACAGCCAGGCCCGCAAGATCGTCATCGCCATCGACGGGCCGTCGGGTTCGGGCAAGTCCAGCACCTCGCGTGGCACCGCGACGCGGCTGGGAATGCGCTACCTCGACACGGGGGCGATGTTTCGGGCGATGACCTGGTGGATGCTCGAGAGCGGCATCGACGTGCATGACGGCGAGGCCGTGGCGACCGCCGCGGGACGTCCGTCGATCGTCTCGGGTACCGACCCGCAGGCGCCGACGATCACGGTCGACGGCACCGACGTCGCGGTGGCGATCCGCGGTGAGGCCGTCACCGGTGCCGTCAGCCCGGTGAGCGCCGTACCCGCAGTGCGCACCCGGCTGCTGGAGTTGCAGCGGGAGGTCATCGGCGCGGGCGACATCGTCGTCGAGGGGCGCGACATCGGCTCCGTGGTGTGGCCCCAGGCCGAGGTCAAGGTCTACCTGACTGCGGACCCCGCCGCCCGTGCCGCACGTCGTGCGCTGGAAGAAGGGGGCAGTGATGTCGCCGCGACCCAGCAGTCCCTGCTCGCCCGCGACCGGATCGACTCGGGTCGAGCGACCGCCCCGTTGACGATGCCTGACGGTGCGCACCACATCGACACCACGGACTTCACGCTGGACGAGGTGATCGACCAGGTGGTCGCCCTGTCCGAGGCGGTCAAGGATCGGGCGTGACCTCGGGCGACCTTCCGCACACGCATGGCGTGCCGCTGCCGGCACGGCGGTTGCTGCACCGGGGTCGTCCGGCCTCGCGGCGGATCATCGAGTCCTGGTGGGACGTGCACGTGCATCGTGCCGAGCTCGTGCCCACGACCGGACCGGTGATCGTCGCCGGCAACCACATCGGCGTCGCAGACGGACCGTTGCTCGCCATCCTGGGACCGAGACCGGTGCACGCGTTGACGAAGCGCGAGATGTTTGACAAGGCGGGCGGGTTCTTCCGTGCCAGTGGCCAGATCCCCCTGGATCGGGAGCACGCGGACCCCAGGGCGGTGAAGATGGCGGTGGCAGTGCTGCGCGACGGCGGTTGCGTGGGGATCTTTCCGGAGGGCACCCGCGGTCCGGGCGACTTCCCGCGGTTCCACAGCGGCGCGGCGTACCTGGCACTGGTGACCGGGGCGCCCGTCGTACCCGTCTCGTTCTTCGGCACCCGGGATCCGGGTGCCGGCAGCAGTTCCGTGCCACCGCGTGGTACCCGCGTCGACATGGTGCACGGGGAGCCCTTCCGGGTCGCCGCCACACCGTGGCCGAGGACACGGGAACAAGTCGATGCCACCACGACGTTGCTCAAGGAGCACATGGTGGCGCAATTGGAGGCAGCGCAATCCCTGACCGGGCGTCTCCTGCCCGGGCCGCTGCCCACAGACCACCCCGATGACGGCAGAACTCCGTCAGGACGAGGAGCATGATGAACGACCAGATCGAGCCTGTCAGCGACCAGACGGGACCTACGCCCGTGTTGGCCGTGGTGGGTCGCCCCAACGTGGGCAAGTCCACGCTGGTCAACCGGATCATCGGCCGTCGCGAGGCGGTCGTCGAGGACCGTCCCGGCGTCACGCGTGACCGGGTCTCCTACGACGCCAACTGGAACGGGCGCGCTTTCACCGTCGTCGACACCGGCGGTTGGGACCCCGACGCCCGTGGCCTCGCCGAGCGGATCGCCGCACAGGCGGAGATCGCCGTCAGCCTCGCCGACGCCGTGCTCTTCGTCGTCGACGCGACCGTGGGCATCACCGACGCCGACGAGGCCGTCGTGAAGATCCTGCGCAAGGCCGACAAGCCCGTGGTGTTGGCCGCCAACAAGGTGGATGCGCAGCACCTCGAGAACGAGGCCTACGGTCTCTGGAACCTCGGCCTGGGCGAGCCGCACCCGATCTCCGCGGCGCACGGCCGCGGCACCGGCGACCTGCTCGACGCCGTGCTCGAGGCGCTCCCGGAGACCCCGGAGCACGGCTTCGGTGAAGTCGGTGGTCCGCGCCGTGTCGCGCTGGTCGGCAAGCCCAACGTCGGCAAGTCGTCGCTGCTCAACAAGCTTGCGGGGGAGGAGCGGGTGGTCGTCGACAACGTGGCGGGCACCACCGTCGATCCTGTCGACGAGCTGATCCAGCTGGGCGGCAAGGAGTGGCGGTTCATCGACACCGCCGGCATCCGCAAGCGGGTCAAGGAGGCGTCGGGCCACGAGTACTACGCCTCCCTGCGTACGGCGAGCGCCATCGAGCGCGCGGAGGTCGCGGTGCTGCTGGTCGACGGCTCGATGTCGATCTCGGAGCAGGACCAGCGCATCATCCAGACCGTGCGCGACGCCGGCCGCGCGTTGGTCATCGCGTTCAACAAGTGGGACCTCGTCGACGAGGAGCGCCGCTACTACCTGGACCGCGAGATCGAGCGCGAGCTGGTGCAGGTGCAGTGGGCGCCGCGGATCAACATCACGGCTCGCACCGGGTGGCACGTCGACCGGCTGGTGCCGGCGATCGAGCGTGCGCTGGAGGGTTGGGAGACCCGGATCTCGACCGGCCAGCTCAACGCCTTCCTGGGGCGTCTGGTCCAGGAACACCCGCACCCCGTGCGCGGCGGCAAGCAGCCCAAGATCCTCTTCGGCACGCAGGCGCAGAGCGCGCCCCCGACGTTCATCCTCTTCACCAGCGGCAAGCTGGACGCCGGCTACGAGCGCTTCATCGAGCGCCGCCTGCGTGAGGAGTTCGGCTTCGTGGGTACGCCGATCGAGCTGCAGGTGCGCCCGCGCGAGAAGCGCAAGCGCACCTGACCCCTGCCCCGGTTTGCACTCCTGACCAGGCTCTGGGGTAAGGTTCACTCGCTCCTTGAGGGTGGTCTTCGGGCCGCTTGCAGAGGGGCATCGGGCTGTGGCGCAGCTTGGTAGCGCACTTGACTGGGGGTCAAGGGGTCGCAGGTTCAAATCCTGTCAGCCCGACCGAAAAACCGCCTCTGACCAGCGAAAACGCTGAGTCAGAGGCGGTTTGTATTTGAGTCAGATCGCCTTATTAACCACTTATTCACCATTTATTGCCGGCGGGTCGTCCTCGGCGGGTTGGGCAAGTTCGTCGAGCACGTGCGCGACGTCGGCAGCGATTTCTGGCTTCGAGATGTAGAACTGCCGGGTGATCACCGGCGAGGAATGCCCGAGCTGCTTGGCGGCGGTCTCTGCTCCTACTCGTTCCGCGACAAGGGTCGCCACTGTCTTGCGGAAGGTGTGCGGGGTGACCCACTCCAGCCCGGTGTCCTTGCGGATCTGCCTCCAGCGACGCTCGACGTTGGTGACCTGATGCCAGGTGCCGTTGCGGGTCGCAAACACTGGTGCTTCTGGAGCGGCGTCAGCAGCAACCGAAAGTCGGCGTACGAGCACTGCGGCTGCGAAGTTAGGAATGATCACGGTCCGCAGGCTGGAATCGGACTTGGGGCTGGGCTTGCGGTAGGTCCCCTTGCCGGGCTCGGTCTTGACTGTCCCGCTGATCGTGACCTTGGGACGGTCGCCGTCGAGGTCGACGTCAATCCACCGCAGCGCGAGGATCTCCCCAATCCTCGCCCCGGTGGCGAGCATGAGGTCGATAATGTCGGCCATGTCGCTGTTGGCCTTCGGCCCCGGGCGACTCTGGTCGGCCCAACTGCTGAGGGCCGTGCGCACGGCTTCAAGGTCACTGGCGCTCAACGAGCGTGGCTCAGCCTTCTCCCGGTGCAGACGAGACGTCTGCTGCACGGGATTGGTGACGAGCGCATCGTGACGCACCGCGAGGCTGAGCATTGCGCCCAGGACGACCTTCGTCTTGCGCTGCCGGCTCGCGCTGACGGACCGCAGGCGGATGAGGAAGAGGTCGAGGCGACTCGTGGTCGCCTCGCGCAGCCGGAGGCCACCCAATCCGGGGTGCACGACCTTGTCGAGCACGCGCTGGTATTCATTGATCGTTGTGTTCTCAAGCCGGCCTTCGTCGCGAAGAAATTTGATCCAGATCGCGCCGAGCTTCGCGATCGTCGTTTCAGCCGTGATCGACTGTTCCGTGGGTGCTTTGCGCTCAGCGAGCTTCGCCCGGAGGGCACGTTCGGCGGCTGCCTTGGTGGTTCCGGTTGCTGTGACTTGGCGTGTCATGCCGTCCGCGTCCCGAATCCGGGTGCGAGCTCGGTAGGCGCCGTCGCGCACCCGGAATGTATGGATCGATCCCCAGGTGCCCAAGTCAGTAGGCGGTCGTCCGCTTCCCATGGTTTGATCCTCCCTTCACCGAGGTGCGCTGGCACGGGACAGAGATACGCCGACGTCAGAGTCGCCCGACGTGACCGACTGTCCGTCGACGGACTCGATGTGTTCGTTCACCCAGGCATCCAAGTCGGCACGTCGGTAGCGCAAGCAGCTGCCGAACCGCACGGCCGGCGGGCCGTATCCCGCGCGGCGGGTGCGCCACGTGTAAAGCGTCGCCTTCGGGATGGACAGGTACTTCGCGGCTTGGTCGATGGTGAGGATGTCGGACTCCTCGGTCGTTTCGATGGTCGAACTCATCATGTTCTCCTTGGCGTGGGTGAGAACGGGATAGTCCTCACGAGTAGAGGTGTGCTGGTTGTCGCGTGGCTGCTGGTCACAGGCCGGGCGGGACACGTTGACTCACTCCTTCCTGACGGGGGTGTGGGATCGAGTTCGCGAAGGTGGCTCTCTCGGTCGCGCACGTGGGCGACACGGGGGCAGGCCTGGCAGGGGCGCGGAGTCGTTGGTCGACGGTGACCAGGAGTTGGGCTCGCTGCGGGACATCGAGCGGGATGTGGCGGGAGCGCTGTTGCTTGACCGCGCCTCCGCCGGGGGTGAGGTCAACGCGGGGGATGCCGACGCGGATGAGGTAGCTGCGGTCGTCGGCGCCGGCCTTGATGGTGTGGGCGATGCGGCGGTCGATGTGGATAAACAGCGCGTCGAGGTGTCGCAGTGCCCGCGGCTCGACAGGGGTGCTGGGGCTGAGGGTCCGAGCACGGGAGGCGGCGAGTGCGCCTTGAGCGGCGGCGACGCCGTGGCCAATGAGACCGCGCAGGTTGCGGGACTGGTCGATCAGGAGTGCGTACGTGCTGGCTCGTTCGGCCCACCTGACGGCGAGTTCTCGACCACCTCTCACGGCCGGGGCGAGAGCGGCAGCGTGGTGGGAGACGATGCGTTGGGAATCCAGGATCAGCCGCAGGCTGTGGCCATCGGGTTGGTAGCGGAGTCGCACGAGGAGGTTGTTCTCTGCCTGCAGGACACCGCCCAGTCCGGGAAGGGTGGGTCCGTCGGCCAGACGTACGGGTGGACGCCAGCCGCGCCGGTCCACGCTGTAGTCCGGTTCGCCGTAGCCGGCGTGCGCGGCGCAGACGACGGCAGCCCGTCCGAGCAGGTCCGCTTCGGCGATCGGTTCCCAGCCGCGAACGGCTGCCGTGGAGCGGCGGTCGAGGCCGGTGAGGGCGCGGGTGATCTCGGCGGCGTCCTTGAGGACAGTCATCGCCTGCTCCTCAGTGACTTCGGCATAGGTGAGGCCTGCAGGGAAGTCATGCTCACCAAGGGCGGCACCTTTCGCTGCTTGTCGCCACAGATCGACGACGTGATGCGGGTGTGGCGTGGCCAGTTGCTCGACGGTCGGCAGGGGAGCGGAGTAGCTGGCGCGCGTTTCTGTGAGCCGGACGCGTAGTTCCTCGGCCGGTCCGCGGGTGCGCGGCGTTGTCCCGCCGCCCTCAGTGCTGGGGTTCGACGCTCGGACGGCTTGTTGGCACCACACGGTGATGCTGTGGCGGAAAGACCCGATCAACTGGATGGCATCGGCAGGCAAGTCGTCGACGCCGCGGCTGGCACGGCCCAACTGCATCAGGGTGCCGAGCGCTTCCCGCATGAGGGCAGTGTTCTCGCCGTACATCAGAACTCACTGATGTCCGCGCAGGGATCGTCGCGGTCACGGGCCAAGTCCAGCATGTCGAGAAGCAGTTCAATCTGGAGCTTGTCGACCCCGTGGTCGGTGAGTTCCTTGACCGCGCTGACGGCGATCGCGTGCAGGATCGCGCGGTCGTCGGTCAATCCGCGGGTGTCGAGCGCGGGGATATCGTCACCGTGGACGAGGTCGAGGTAGAGCAGCGCGTGCTCATACTCGACCGAGCCATCGAACGTGAGGGCTTCATCGGCCAGGGCCGCGATGTAGGTGCGGGCCTCGGCCAAGGTGACCGCGTGGGCAAGAAGCATGACGGGTTCCTTTCGTTGAAGAGCAAGTGCGCAGAACGCCACCGTGCGCCGCGAAGGTCTCGCGAGGCCGTGGTGGTTGACGGGGTTGTGGAGAACCAGACGTTGTCCACAACCCCTGCGCTGGCGCGGGTGCTCAGGACACCCGTCGTGCGACCTGGGCCTCGATCTGGCGGCGGGCGGTGACGTCTTCCATGACGAACTGGGCGAAGTCGGCATCCCGGTCGGTCACCTCGGACTCGGACCCGCCGTTAAAGGTGGGTTCACCGGGCCAAGTGGTCTGCCGGGTCGGGCGATCGCGGTCCAGCCGCGTGCCGCAGGCCGCGACCCAGTCACGCAACCGATTGCGAGCCTCAGCGAAGTCGCGGTGCCATCCCAACGGCGACGAGGGGAGGCATCGGGGCCATAGCAGTTCAGCCAATGCAGGTGCAGTGCGGAGAGTTCCCAGACGAGTTCATCGTGTCGGTGCCACATCGGCGGCAGCAAGCTCGGGGCGAGACCGTAGGTGCCGCGCAGCCAGTTCACCCATGCGTTGAGATCGAGCCATTCGGCTTCGGCCTCGTCGGCGCTGATGGTGTTCCAGTTGATCGGCCCCAACGGTTCTGCCAACGACGACGAGGACTCGGAAGGCTCCGACCACTCCGAGTTACCTGTTGAAGGCGCAGCCGATTGGTGAGTGTCGAGGGTCTCCCACGTGTCGAACACCGGATGACGTTCGTCATCGAGCAACGACGGCTGCATCCCCTCGTCGGACGCCTTCGACGCCATGGCTCAGAGTCCGACCGCGGCAGGCGGCTCCACCGAGCGGGCGGATTCCCGCCCTGCTGCGGGCGCGGTTTCAGGCCCGGCGGCAGGGGCGGGGCGGTCGACGTCGTAGCGGGTGCGGGCGGTGTCGTGCCCGATACGGCGAGCAACGAACTCCTCCCGCTGCACCGTGGTGCCGTCGCGGTCGAATTCGTACTCGTGGACGTAACCGGAGGCGACGAACTGGTCCCCGACACGGAACCTCGCATAGGCCCGCTCGGCGGAAGACTTGAACAGCACCATGTCGCAGAACTGTGGGTCGAGCTTGGTGAACGCACCATCGGGTTCCTTGCGCCACTGCTCGATCCCGACCCGGGCACGGAACCTGGCAACGTCACTCTTGCCGTACGTCAACTCGGGGGCGGTGGCGATGAAGCCATGAAGGCTCATCTGCGTTGGGATCGTCATCGTCGACTCCTGACCTCACGCGACGCCGTGGTCGGCGATCGCTCAGAAGTCAGGTGCGTATGCCATTCCCGGCGTAGCATGACGCTCGGGCCAGAGTCGACTCGTTCGACAAAGTCATGTTGGAACCGTTCACTGGTTGGCAGGACGCAGTTGTGGCGCAAGCGCGTCGAGGGCCTTCAAATTGACGCAAGTCCGGCGCGACTTGGACGGATGTTCTCGGAATCGAGCCTGGCACATATTCGGTTGAGATCGACGTCCTTCCGGCCCACTTAGACGCACGAGTGGGAGTGGGTCCTCGTCACGTTTCTGGCCGGGCCTGGCCCTCTCAACGGATACGCTGATATACCGGACTGGCTGTCGTTAGTCTGGCCGAGTCACGTTGATGATCTTACTCCGGAAGAGGCGCAGTCACTGATGGGCGCAGCGAAGTCCAATGAGCCGAACATCAGCTTTGACGGTGTCGACTGCATTGTGGTCGACACCAACTTCGGCCCGCATGGGTATCCGGACATGCCCCGCCTAAAGCAGTTGGCGGCGAGCGCGCAGCGCGTTGGCATACGAGTCGGGGTTCCAGAGGTTGTGGTGTGGGAGTGGGCAGAGCATCTACAGCAGAAGGTCAGCGCCGCGTTCACGGCCACTAGGCAAGCCAATGGTGCGATGCTCAAGGGTGGGTTAGGGGCGATCGCGACCCCGGTGGCATCCACCGCGGACAAGATAGCGATCGAGCTGGCAAGAGCGGTGCAGACGGTTCCTAACCTGGTTCTGATCCCGGCCTCCGAGAGGAACGCGCGGGATGCGCTTCGGGACCAGATACTTCAACAGGGTGGTGGGTCTAAGAAGAATGAAGTGAAGACAGGTGCGGCAGACTCCGCCTGGATCCGCGACGCCGTGGAGTGGGCGGACGGCGACACTACGCGGTTGGTGTTCGCATCAGAGAATTTGTCGGACATTACGGCGGTGTGCGAGCACCTGAAAATCAAGGCACCTGCTAGCGGTTCCGAGAAGCAAGTCACGGGTTCGTTGGAGGGCTTGGAGCCGAGAGGTTTCGCTAGCAAGGACGTTGTTGAACTCCGCAGATACATTCGGAGCGTTCTGCCTCAGTACGCGCGTGGAGGCGTGCACGGAGACGAGTCATCCTCCGAAATTCCACTCTGGCTGCTGACGGTAGAGGAGGACGGCCTCGGAGATCTTCCCGAGGGCGCGGTGGTTCAAGCTGTAGAAGTCATTGGACTGACCAGGCTCACGGCCGTGACCGACGAGGAAGTTGGCACGCGACCACAATCGACCACTGTCCGCGCCCGCTTCACGTTCGTTGGCGACGTCGAAGTGGACTACTACATGCTCGACGTGAACGGCGAAGTGCAGTCAAGTAGCGAGATTTTCTCCGACATTTCAGTATCGACCGAACTGCAGTTCTCGAAGGAAGACGGCACATGGGCCTACGAGTCTTCTTTCGACACGTATGTGAACGATGCGCCTCCAAGTGGCTACGACGAATCCAATGACTACTTGGCGGAAGTAGTTGAGACACTCTGCTTCCACCTCGGTGAAATCCCTGACGAATGGCCGACAGAGGGTGAACCTGAGCAGCAGTTCGAACGTCAGGGTGTTGAGGTCACCGTCTCATTCGACGGGGATCCGTATGGGGACTGGACCATCGATATCGAGGTTGGCAAGGCGTCTGCTCACGTGGGAAGCACCTACGATCCGGGTAGCTGGGTATGGGCGGGCAAGGACGGCTTCCACTCTCGACCACCGTACGAGCCGTCCTTTTGGGCAGTTGGGGTAGGTAAGGCCAGTTCGATGTCGTTAGATGCGTGGCTCCGGGCAGTTCTTCCTGACTAGAGAGCGATGTTTCGTTCAATTGACCATGCGTAGCGGCGTCACGCAGCAGCCCCTGTTCTTCAACCGGTACTCGCGGTTTCCGCGTCTACGCAAGAGTTGCCACGTGCGGCCCCGCCAGCGCATCAACGTCGCCTCCACGTGAGCCACCCCGAGCCGCGCGTGCTAAGTCAGGATGATGAGATGTGCCGGTGACCTTGTTCTCCCAGCGTGACCGCACCGATACGTCACCGCGAGCGCACGGCGAGACCCAGCACGCGTTCTACGATCGCGTCGGTGGCGCATTCTGGGACGACGTCCGCGACCTTGTCGAGTCCTGGTTCTCGCGTGTCGACCAGACCGACCAGCTTGACCTAGGCGGCCGGTTGCGTAGCGACGACGACCGCCAGTTCAACGGAGCGTTCCACGAGCTCTACCTGCATGAGAGCCTGCTGCGGATGGGTTACACGCTGACTATCCACCCCACACTCCCGAACTCGGACAGGCACGTCGACTTTCTCGCAGAGAAGGGCCAACGAGCGTTTTACCTGGAGGCGGGCTCCGCTCGACCAAGCGATGTCGCGACCGCCAGTTCGGCCCGCATGGGACAGGTCTACGAATTTCTGAACAAGATGGACAGCCCCAATTTCAGGTTCGCGGTCAAGCTCGTTCAGCACTCGAAGCATCCCCTGAAGCCGGGCCCTCTTCGAAACAAGGTCCGGGAGTGGATCGAAACTCTGAACCCCGATGACTGCCTGCTGAGCGACAGTGTTCGCCTGGCGGAACTGCCCCAGCTGTCCTACGAGGACTCGGGGTGGCTCCTGGAGCTGACTGCGATGGGCAGGCCTCCCTGGCAGCGTGGAGATTCAGCAGTTCGCAACGTCCGAATGACTGAAGACGATCAGGTCTGGACCGACGAGGGTGGCATCGCGAAGACGCTGAAAGCCAAGGGCCGGGCGTACGGCGAGCTCGATGCTCCTTTCGTTGTGGCCGTGGCTACGGGCAGCATGGGAGTCACCGACGGAGACATTGCAGCTCTGCTGTACGGAAACGGTCACTGGGACTCAGACGGCAGTGGCGGCGCCCAACTCAAGCAACGCCAACCGAACGGATACTGGAAAGCTGGCAGCCACTCCAAACACCGAGGCGTGTCCGCGGTGCTCGTCGTTCCGCTCCTTCGACCGGCGACCATCGCCGCACAGCAGCACACCATCTGGGAGCATCCGGACCCCGAAATCAAGGTTGATGAGCTTTCGCTATGGCGGCGCGCCATCTACGACAACGGCATGCCGACCTTCATCGATCCGGAACGCACCCAAGCTGACTGGTTCGACCTCGACGACGACTGGCCTACTGGCGACCCATACCCTCCGAGGGTTCGTTGACGCCGCCGCCGGGCGTTCGTTCTTGACACGATTGCGGTTTCTGACTACCCCTCAGTTGATTGAAGCGGGCACGACTGCCGAAGAGGGCCGGTGCTGCCGACCCGAAAGCTAGATATCGTCCCGCGCCATTTCGTCCAACCAGCCATTGAGCTCATCGCGCAACTCCGCCTGAAGGTCCCGTCGCTCGTCATCCCAAGCCGAACCCAGGTCGCCTGAAGGCGCGGTGTCAGCGCCGTCGATCCACGATTCCGTCCACTCGGGGAATTCGACCTCGACGACTGCTGGACCTTGCCGGATCACGGTTTCCTGCTGATCGCGAGGCCAGTGAGTGTCGACAAGTGGGGGCATGTAGCCAGCCCACCCTTCGATCGTCTCTTGCTTCCACAGTTCGATAGCCCACGCGTGTTGAGATTCCGGTGCAAACAAGAGAGCTATGTCGTCCGGCTGAAAGTGGAGGCCGCCCCGGATGCGCCATTCCCGCTCCCACCGCCAATCATAAGGAGCGGCGACTTCATTCGGCGCAGCGTCGCGCGGGTAATCGACGAAGGGCGTGACTCGCCAGAGCGGATGGCTTGGATCGGGGCGATTGTGAAACGCCAGTTCGCGGACCGTATTGAAGAACTCGGTTTGCACAGCGCTATCACGGGGCAAGTACCAGACCGGCGCGGCACCTTGAGCCTGCATCCAAGCCTTCGTGAATCCGAGTCCGTACCCACCGTGTTGGTCTGCCAAGGTGGCCACACTGTTCAACGCCGCCATCTCGCTGAAGCAGGCCACGGTCTGGGACGACGCAAGCACGTCAACGTTGAAGGCGGCCCCGAACGGATTCTTAGCCTGGACTTGTCCTTCCTTGAGGATTGCGGTCAACAACTCGGCCTGGGCGGTGAGATGAATCAGCACACAGATCGCCTCGCCACGTTCACCTCGACCATGGCGACACGGTAGTGCAAGACAGTCCTGCAGTGCGGGCCCGGCGAACCGTGAGCGCCCCGGACTGCGTCACTCCGCGAGTGACGCAGGGGCCTTGAGCCAGTTTGCGCTGATCCACAACACCAGCGAGACGCGGTGTTCGGTCGTGCGGAGGTCATGGCACTTGCCGCGGCCGCAGTGCTGACTCCACGGCGGTTCGATCGGTCCGGAGTTGCGATACGTCCTTCCGCGCGGCCCAGGAGCGCAGATCTGTGACCAGCGGCGGCGAACTGCGCAGCAGGACGAGACCAGTACCGAACGGCAGAGTTCGGACCGTCTCCGGAGGCATGACTGGTACGCGGCGGGTCGAACGTTGGAGGGATCGGGAGCCGTAGTCGCCGATGGAGATGGTGTCAGTCTTTTCGTCGCGTTCGCCGATGAGTGCGGAGAGGTCCTGGAGGTCGCGTGCTGAGGATGTGCCGCCGAGGATGATCTTGACGATGGAGGCGTCCCAGATGGCGCCGGCGGCGTGGTCGCCCCATTTGTCCCGTACCTGGGACAGGGATTGAAGGACGGGCATCGTGGTGATTCCGGTGCCGCCGCCTTCGGCCATGAGTACCGGCAGCGACGGGAGCGGGGAGAGGTTGCCGATCTCGTCGAGCGCCAGCAGCAGCGGTGGATCGAGGCGTGCGCCTGGGGATTGGGCCGCGAGTCGTCGCGCGGTCTCGACGAGGTCTTCGATGAACGCGGCGACCAGTGACCACGAGGCACCAGCGCCGGCGCCGGTGGCCAGCAGGTAGAGGGTGCCGCTCCCCGTGAGGAACTCAGTTGGGTCGAATTGTTCGCCGGCTCGTGGGGTGACGGCGTCGAGCACGCGGGGGTCGGCCAGGCAGGACAGTGCGAGAGAGACGCCCATCCAAATGGAGTCGCGGGTTCGGGCGTCGGCATGGATCATCGAGTCCAGGGACTCTCCCCACCCGGTCGCGGCGCCCGAGTGGGAAGCCAGGATCGCCACGGCATCTGCCGCGGAAGACGGTGACAGCGTCCAGGCAAACAGTTCGGCCGGGCTTCGGTGATCGAGTGCCGCTGCGTGCAGCAGTGCTTGGAGTGCGGTGCGGGTCTTGCCTTCCCAGAACCCGCCGGACTCGACGCCACCGGCGGATAGGCCCGTAGCTGAGGCAAGGCCGGTGGCCCGGATCATCGCGGTCAGCGGGTCTTCACAGCCTCGGACTGGCGACCAGCGCAGCCCGGCGGGGAGTCCTTCGGCCAGACGTTGGGGTCGAACACGGCCACGGGGCCGTGTTCATGGCGAGCGGTGATGGTGGCGGCGACGTTGTCGGGTCGGGTTGCTGTGGTCACGACTGCGCCGGGGGCATCGAGGATGGCGTTGATGACCACATGCAGGCCCTTGCCAGAACGGGGTGGGCCGAGCACCAGGATCGAGTCTTCGACTGAGGCCCAGATCTCCATGCCTCGAGTTCGCCCGAGCAGATAGCCCACGTCGCCAGCGACTGCGTGGTCGAGGCTCGGTCGCAGCGTCGAACTGCGTCGTAGGAGGGCCTTCTTCGATGCCGTGTTCACGACGTCGTGGCGGGTAGCGGTCCCGATCAGCCGGCGTGGGTCATGCTGTGACGTGTGTCGAAGGGCCGCGATGCGGCGCGACACCACGATTGCGCACGTCGAGCCGACGGCGAGCATGAGGACGAGTACGGTCCAGTAGGACCACGCGGAGATCTCGGCTCCGAGGGCTCGGCCGGGATCGCTTGGATGGCCGAGGACACGGAAGCCTGCCGACCAGCCAGCATCGGGTTGTTCAGCACCGATCACCCATGCAGCCACGGTGGCGGCGAGCCGCAGGACCGCGGCCGCCACGCCGAGTCCTGCGATCGCGATGAGCGCAAGGTTGACCAGGGTGTCGTCAATTGGTCGCGCGCCGCCGTTCATGACGCCTCGCGGCCCGACGAGGGTGCTTTGGGTGGTGTGACGTTGACGGCTCCGGAGATAGCGCCGATCAACACCACGTGAGCACCGTGTCGTTCGAGAAGCGCGACGGGCAGGTTCAGCTCTATGGTTCCGTCCGCCTTGGCCCGATTGCGATAGATCACGACCGCGATCGTGATCTCCTCGCCGTCTGCGAATCCGGTACCAGTCACCTCGCCTGACCTGAGCTGGGCCGACAACGTCGTACGTCGAGCCGTTACGTCCTGCGCGTGCGGCGACGGTGAGACGACAAGACCGTGTGCTCGGTCGATGGGTGCTGTTTCGGGGGTGTGGAAGTCGGTGAACACCTTGCCGTCAGGTTCGTGGATCTCGACCCGCAGTGCGGAATCGTGCTCGGTTGCGACCTGGTCAAGCAGCGGCCGGAGTCCAGCACGAGACATCTGAGACTCTCCGCCGGTGTCCCGGCTGGGGTACGGGAGATCGTCGACCGTGACGTCGAGCAGACCGTCCTGGTCTACGTCGATGCGGACCAACGGCAGGACGACGGGGACCCGCGGCCTGTTGGTGGATCGCCGGTACGCGGTCGCTGGGTTGTGCAGGCTCATATCCCAACCACCTGTTGCGCGACGACCGGACGTGGTTCAGATGCATCTACGCCGCGAGCCGGACCCTGTCGGGCGGGTGCCTGGCGCTGCGCCGTTTCCCGGACGAGTCCGGGAGGGTCGCCGTCGCCGACTTGTGCGGTGTCGAGTTGGTCGAGCACCAGCAGGGACGTCGTACGGACCCGCTCTGCAGTGGCTTGCACGACCTCGACGGGATCGGAGCCGGGGACGCTGCTGGCCCAACTCGACACGTACGGGACGGTATAGGAGCTGGTGTCGAGTCCGTGAGCGGCGCCGATCATGAGAGCCACGGACTCGGCCTCGACCTCAGCGATCCCGCGGTGCAGGATGGCATCGACGGCTGCCCCGTCGGTAGCACCACGAATGTCAGGGGAGTGGAGCATGACGTGCCCGAGCTCGTGAGCCAACGTCTTGACCCGTGCAGAATCTTCCATGTCGGCACGCACGGACACCTGCCGGGTGGAGAAGTCAGTGAGCCCATTCGCGCCCCCGATCGCCGCAGCATCAGGGACCTGCTGAAGCGTGAACCCGAGGGCTTCGACCTGGGCTGCGAGTCCTTCCCACAGTCCCGCTGGCGCATGACCAGACAACAGTGTCGGCGCCGGCTGTGTGGGCAACGGATCGCCATCGGTCTGGGAGACGTCCCACACATACGCTGGCCGCAGCCCGACCATCTTCGTTCGCGCGACCTCACCCGGCTGGGGGCGTTCGCCGCGGCCGAGGCGGCGCCACGAGTCGCTGTTGTTCGGGGTGCGGGAGGCGAACCGGGCGGTGACTGGGGCGAGGATCCCGTACCCGGATTGGCCCTTCATCACCTGGCGCCCAAGCGTCTGCCACTGCTTGAACCCCGCGACGTACGTCGGAGTCGGCGCCGGCACGCGCCCGAGCTGGAACGCTTCGTTGTGCTGGATGTAGATCAGCATGACGTTGTTGAACGACCGGGAACGGAAACGGGCAGAGAACTCCAACGCTCGGCGCCAGTCCTCACCGCTGACCAGTGCGCCGACCGATTCGGTCAGTTTCGTGTGGAGGGCGTCGAGCTTTGCTTCCCGGGCTTCCTGCGCTTCGCGTGTCTGGTGCCGCATGGCCAACTCACCTCCCTGACGTGTCTTCAGTCAGGTGCGCAGCAGCGTTCGGGGCGACGGTCATTCGGCCAGCGGTGTCGAACAATTTCAGCTCGGCGGGATGTAGCTGATGTTGCACAACGAACGAGCGGTGCTTGATCCGCCACAGGCCCTGCCCAGTGCCGAGCGTGGGCAGCAGTGATTGCTCGGTGCCGGTGAGGCCCAGGGCAGATGCAGTGCTGCCGAGTTGGTCGGATTCCTGGCGGTACACCACCCGTGTTTCAGCGTTCGCCAGCAACGAGGACGCCAAGGCTCGCATCGCGGAGCCGGAGTCGCCCACGTTTTCGAGGTCGGACAGCTTGTGGAAGACCAGCATGTTCGCGATCCCGTAATGGCGTGCGAGGCGCCAGTGGGCGTCCATGCGTCGCAGCAGCGCGGGGTGCGACATGAGCCGCCACGCTTCGTCGTACACGACCCAGCGTTGTCCGCCGTTGGGGTCCAGGAGCGCGGACTCCATCCACGCCGACGCGCACGTCATCAGCACCGAGACCAGGGTTGCGTTCTCGGTGACGCGCGAGAGGTCAAGGGAGATCATCGGCAGCGTCGGATCGAACCGCACGGTCGAGGGGCCATCGAACAGCCCGGCGAGGTCGCCGGCAACCAACCGGCGCAGGGCGTGGCCGGGAAGGCGTCCGTCTTCGGCCAACCTGCCGTCGGGCTTCGTGGCCGGGTCGGGCTCCAAGAGTCGGTCGACGACCAGTGGCAACACCGGCACTTCTGCGGTGCGTACGACGTCGGCCAGCGCGATGTCGATCGCGGTGTGCTCCAACGGTGAGAGCCGCCGATCAAGCACGGTCTCGGCCAGCGCCCCGAGTAGGTCGCGTCGACGGGCAGTGACCTGCGCGAGCCATTGAGCGTCGTCGATGCCGCCCGGGCGGTGTCCTTCGTCGAGCGGGTTCAACCTCGTGGCCATCCCGTGGCCGAGCGCGATGGCCCGACCGCCCACGGCTTCGGCGACGGCAGTATGTTCACCCTTCGGGTCGCCGGGGATGTAGACACGACGCCCGAACGGGATCGAGCGCGTGTAGAGGCTCTTGGCCAGCGATGACTTGCCTGAGCCGACGATCCCGGCCAGCACGACGTTGGGTGCGGTGATGAGGCCGCGGGCGTAGAGCACCCACGGGTCGTAGACGAATGAGGACCCTGAGTAGAGGTCTTGGCCGACGAAGACACCGTCGCTGCCGAGCCCGCCCTCGGCCAGAAACGGGTAAGCCCCGGCAAGGGTGGCCGACGTGTCCTGGTGGCGGGGTAGCCGCAGTCGACCGGGTGAGCGCAACGCCGCCGGTCCCGGTTCGCCAGCCTTGGGGAGCAAGACCGTCGCCTTCCGTTCGGCGACCAGAGCATCGGACTTGGACTTCGCCGCCGACTTCTGCTCCGATCGGTCACGTGCCAGCAAGCCACGTGCCGCGAGCTTGCGGGCCTTGCGGTCGCGACGTCGTTCCCGCTTCGGAGCAACGAGAACCGAGCTGTGTAGTCGCGATCCGTCCCGGTCGATCACAGCGACACCGCGTTGGCGGTGTGCCCGCGACCCGGTGCTTCGAGGTGGCGGGGCTGGTAGACAATCGTCGCCTCGGACGCGTGCGCGCTGTCGATGGACTTGCCGACGCTGGTCAGCATCTCCGCGGCGCGGTGCAGGTCCCACGAGACGCGATAGGCAGCGCCGGTCTGTCGCGGATCGATGACCGTCGCGTCTGCGCGTGCTCCATGCTCGTCATGAAACGAGCCGATTTGATGCAGGGCTTGGCTCAACGATGCGATGGCCTGCGACACGGACCCGAGCACGCCGTAGATCTGCGACGGGTCTTCGATGCGTCGGGTGGCGTGGGCGAGACCGCGCAACGCTTGCTCAGCTTCGGTGGCATCGGCGGCGGGGTCTTCGAACGTCGGCATGGTGTGCTCCAGAGGTGTCGGGGATGGTCACCAACGAGGTGTGTACGGCTGCCCGGGTCAGATGCTGCGGCACAGCGGCAGCGCAGCGGCGCTGAACGCTTGTGCCTGTTGGCCCCAGAGCCGTCGGGTTTCGCAGGATGCTTGGGTGGCTGCTTGTTCGATGTCGGCGATGGCTCTTTCGAGTTCGTCGGGGTCGCCTGCGGTGATGGCGATCAGCCCGGTGAAGCGGAGGATGCCGTGGCCGGCGGTGAGGTCGGCTTCCTGCTGCAGGACGTCGTTGTACTCGGCGTTGTGTTGCGCGTCTTCGATCTGCCCGATCCGTTGGCGTTGCGCTGCATCGGAGACGTACTCGGTCTTCTTCTTTCGAATATCGCGGGCGGCTTGGTCGGTGCGCATCGGGGTGTAGAGCAGGGTGAAGGTCCGTCGGATCCCCGACGACAGCAGCACAGGGGCGAGGAAGCCCGGAAACACCAGCGACCTGGGCCATTCGCTGATCCACAGCACGCAGTGGTGTGCGGAGTCTGACCGCAGTGACGACCAGCTTTCGGTGACAGCAACGGGGCCGGCTGTGGCCAGATCGCGCCCGACGTCGCCGTGTCGCTCCAGCGCAGCTCCGACGTCGGGGTCGTAGGCGCCGCGCAGGATCACGGCCAGGTCGCCGGGTTCGAGCCAGTCCGACGGGGAGAGGTCAGCAGAGCGAAGGGCGGCCACGATGGTCGACATCTCTTGTCGCAGCACGGCGGCAGATCCTCGGTTGCCCCCTCCTGCGGCTCGGATGGCCCGGCCGGCGGTCTTGAGGTCCAGGGACAGGGAGATGGTGGAGGCGTGGCGCTCGCCGGCGGGTCCGGCGCGGTCGATGAGTTCGCCGTACGTCGTCGCGGCAAAGGAGTCGTCCCCGGTGCCGTGCTGGTTCCACCACTCGGCCAGTCCCTTCCCGGAGTCGGGCAGGGTCCGCTCCATGATCTGCAGCGATGCGATGCGTCCGGAGCGGCATGCGGTGGCCAGGACTCGTCCCCACCCGGTGACGCGGCGTTGTTGTTCGAGGGGGTCGAGCAGGATGAATGCCGGGTGCGCGACCGCGACGATCGCGGTCAGGGTGTTGCGGTGCGGGTCGTGCACCATCACGGCGCCGGTCTCGGGATCGAGCCATTGCCGCAAGCGGGCGGTATCACCGGGCAATGCGAGCGTGCCGACAGGTCGTGGAGCTACGACCCGTCGCCGGTAGATGAGTTGGCCGCCGGTGGATCGCCACAACCAGACGGCAGCGATAGGGAGCCACTGGATGAGCTTGCGGCCACCGACTCCGACAAACGCGAGCGCAGCGCAAAAGAGAATGACGGGGAAGGCGACGATCAGGCTTGCTCCGCCGCCGACGTACAGGGAGAACACGAGGTTGACGGCGCCGATCCCGACGACGACGAGTTGGGAGGCGGTCAACCCGAACAGGACACCGCGCCGGGAGAGGCGGGAGAACTTCACCGGCTGGAGTTCGTAGTCACCGGGCTTCGAGGAGGTAGCGGCGTTCATGACTTGCCTCCGGAACTATTGGATCCGCGAGTCGACATCGGGGGAGTGGGATCTGCGGTGTGGGCTGGAACCGTCCCGGAAGCGCCGGTCGGAGCAGCGGCCTGATCGGCTTGGCTGGAGACGAAGTTGCCCAACTTGGGCCCAGCGCTCGCGGCTTCCTTGGCCACCACAGCACCTGCTGCGACCGGACCGCCCGCGGCAGCACCGCCCCCACCAGATCCCGCGCCACCTGAACTTCCAGCGTTGGGTGCGGCGGCCGGGGTCGGACCGCTGCCTGAGCCACCAGCTCCACCACCACCGTTGCCCCCGCCGAGGATCTTCGGCACGCTGCCACCTGCTCCGCCGCCCGACGGGATCGGCAGTGGCCGGTTCATGGCGGACTTGGTCTCCTGTTCGGCTGACATTGCGTGGTACATGTCGAAGCCCATGAAGCTGATCGCCTTGTAGGTCATGTAGGGCGCGAACCCGGCCATGAGCATCAGCACGACGCCAGCGATCGGTTCACTCACCGATTGCAGGTCGGCATCGATCGGTGCGGATACCTGGGCGGTCGCGAGCAGGAAGATCACGACGAGCACGAGTTTGGACAAGATCAGCGCGATCACGAATGTTGCCCACTTGCCGATCCAGCCGCGGGTCTGGTCCCAGGAGGCGCCGGCCAGGGCGATGGGTGCGAACACGATGGCGACCAGCAGGAGTGCTTTGCGGACCAACAGACTGATCCATACGATCACCGCTGCACTGATCGCCATGCCGGCGAGGAAGATCGTCAGGATCGCGGCGGCTCCTGGTGCTTTGAGGCTGAGTCCGCCGATGCCGACAGCGAGCAGCGCGATGCGGTCGCCCATCTCGTCCATGTTGGTGCCGGCGGCGTTGACTATCCCGATGGTGAGTTGGTCGGTGATCTCCAGTGCCAACGCTAGGAGTGTGATGGCGACGAAGGACCCGAGGATCGATTTGGCCAAGCCGGTCGCGGCTCTTGTCAGGGCGGCTGGTTCTCGTCGGATCATGCCGCCTATGACCTGGAGCATGAAGAAGCCGAGCATTACGAACACCGCGACGCCGAACAGGATGTTGTAGACCTTCATGTATTCGTCGCTGGTGATGTCGACCGAGGTGGTGGAGTCGAAGACGGACCAGACCGACTCAAACATCCACTCAGCTGCGTTGCCCATACCCTCGGCGAGCCAGTCGAACGGTGCGGTCACCAGACTCGCGGCCGCATCACCGGCCTTGTCGCACACGGTGGAGACCACCGGTAGATCGCAGACACCCATCGCCGTTGCTCCCGTCGCTTGCTGAAGTTCAGACCGCTTGGCCGACGTTCCAGAAGAAGTTGACCAGCGCGACAGATGCGCCGGTCACGATCGCGGCGCCGAGGGCGATGACAACCCCCAACTTGCCGCGGCCGGCCAGGTGGGGGTTGGACGAGTTCGAGCCCATCGCCCACACGACGGCCGAGATGATCAAGGCAAGGACGGCCAGGATCAGGCCGACGGTCATAGACGCGCCGACGATCTTGCGGAGCTGTCCGATGCCGGGCAGGCCGTTGGAGTTCGGGTCGATGGTGATGTCCATCGGCAGAACCTGAGCAAGGGCGGGAAGTAGCTCAAGGTGAAACACGATTCCTCCTGAAGTCGCTGGATGTACCTGTTCGAGAGGTGCGCACACGCGCGCAGGTCAGAGCGCGGCGCCGACGTCGAGGAGCCAGTTCGCCCAGGCGAGAGCCCCACCAGTCAGCGCGGCTCCGCCGAGGGCGACAAAGACTCCGGCTTTCGCTTTCGAGGCGGACTGCCAGCTGCCGTTTGACGATGCGATGGCCCAGGCCGCGGCAGAGACGATCAGCATCAGGCACGCGAACAGCAGCCCATAGGTCAGCAGTGCGCCGATGACCTTGCGCATGTCAGCAGCACCGCCCACGGCCCCGAAGTCAGGGCCGACAGCTCGCGCCATCACATCAATTGTTGTCATGCTCGGTAGGTGCGGCGAGGGTGTCGGTCAGTCGAATGGCGACTGAGGCAAGCCTTGAGCCAATAGGTCAGCAGGTGCTGTATGGTCACCGCATGCTGACTATTGCTTCCCGTGTTGATGTGATGAATCGGTTGGGCCGGGCGATGGCTGATCCGACGAGGTCGCGGATCTTGTTGTCGTTGCTGGGCTCGCCGGGGTACCCGGCGAAGTTGGCGCGGGAGTTGGAGTTGACGCGGACGAACGTGTCGAACCATCTGACGTGTCTGCGGGGATGCGGGATCGTGGTTTCCGAGCCCGAGGGGCGGCAGACTCGGTATGAGATCGCTGATCCGCATCTGAGCGCTGCACTGACAGCGCTTGTCGACGTCACGTTGGCAGTGGATGAGAACGTGCCTTGTATGGACCCGGGCTGCACCGTGCTTGGTTGCTGCGAGGCTGAGGTTCCGTCATCGGAGGACGTCTCGTGAGCGCGGCGTGCGGGTGTGACGAGCCGTCCACTCCCGCAGTGGATGGGGCTGAAGATCCGGCGCGTCCGTGGTGGCGGGACCGGGGCCTGCTGATCCCGATCTTCTCGGGTATCGCGTTCGTCGTGGGGCTGGCTCTGGAGTGGTCATCGCTGGAGACAGCGGCATCGTTGATGTTCTGGCTCGGCCTGTTGCTGGGTGCGTACACGTTCGTACCCGGCGCGATCCGAAACCTGATCAAGCGCAAACTCGGGATCGCTCTGCTGATGACGATCAGCGCGGTGGGCGCGGTTCTTCTCGGCTATGTCGAGGAGGCTGCCGCGTTGGCGTTCTTGTACTCGATCGCGGAAGCGTTGGAAGACAAGGCGATGGACCGTGCCCGCGGTGGCCTGCGGGCTTTGCTGAAACTGGTGCCCGAGACCGCGACCGTAGTCCGCGACGGCAGCATGGGCGAGGTGCCGGTGAGAGAGATCCTGGTCGGGCAAGTGATGGTGGTCGGGCCCGGGGAACGCGTAGCGACCGACGGAGTCGTCCGCGCGGGGCGGTCGAGCCTGGACACGTCGGCGATCACAGGCGAGTCGATCCCGGTTGAGGTCGAACCCGGCGATGAGATCTCGGCAGGCGCGATCAATACCGCTGGCGTGCTGGAGGTCGAAACGACCGCAGCTGGCACGGACAACTCACTGACCACGATCGTGGAACTGGTGGAGCAGGCCCAGACCGAGAAGGGCGACCGGGCACGGGTTGCCGACAGAATCGCCCGCCCGCTCGTGCCAGGGGTCATGATCCTCGCGGTCCTCGTCGGTGCGATCGGATCGCTGTTCGGCGACCCGGAACTCTGGATCACCCGCGCGCTGGTCGTCCTTGTCGCGGCCAGCCCCTGTGCGCTAGCAATCGCCGTGCCTGTCACGGTCATCTCCGCGATCGGCGCGGCGAGCAAGTTCGGCGTGATCATCAAGAGTGGCGCCGCGTTCGAGCGACTCGGCGGCATCCGACACCTCGCGGTGGACAAGACCGGAACCCTCACCCGCAACCAGCCGACCGTGACCACGGTCATCCCCACTGCAGGCACGAGCGAGGACACGTTGCTCGCGTACGCGGCTGCCGTCGAACGGCACAGCACCCACCCTCTCGCGACGGCCATCACCACCGCTGCCGACGCGGTGCTGATGGCACAAGATGTGTCCGAGGAAGCCGGCCACGGCATCTCCGGGATCGTCGACGGACACCGAGTAACGGTGGGCAGCCCCCGCTGGATCGACCCAGGACCGCTCGCTGCCAGAGTGCAGAGCCTGGAGTCTGATGGACAGACCTGCGTGCTGGTCACCATCGACGGCCTGGTCGCCGGTGTCATCGGGGTCCGCGACGAACTACGTCCTGAGGTCCCCGAGGTCGTCGCGACATTGAACCGTCAGGGTATCGAGGTG
>NZ_JAKGRW010000055.1 GCF_021555175.1 Nocardioides alcanivorans
CTGACCTATCCGGCGACGTGGCACCTCAACGCCGGCTACACCCCGGCACGTACCCGGCACTCCGCACACCCGTCGTTGGTGCCGTTCCAGGCATTCGAGGCCAAGGACGGCTGGTTCGTCGTGGGTTGCGCCAAGGAGAAGTTCTGGACCCGGTTGGCCGAGGCCGTCGGTCACCCCGAATGGGCCGAGGAGGGCTCGCCCTACGCCAACTTCTCGTTGCGCCAGCAGAACCAGGCCGAGCTCACCGACAAGCTCGAGGAGATCTTCCGCACCCGCACCGTCGACGAGTGGCTGGGTGAGTTCTATCCGGCCCGCATCCCGTGCGGCCCCATCAACGACGTGCCCGCTGCCCTGCGCGAGGAGCACACCGTTGCCCGGGACCTCATCGTCGAGACGGAGCATCCGCGCTACGGCACGGTCAAGCAGGTCGCCTCCCCGGTACGGGTGGGCGATGAGCGGCCCGAGTATCGCCGGGCGCCGCTGCGCAACGAGCACTTCGAGCAGGTGCTGCGCGACGTGGCCGGCTACGACGACGCGAAGGTCGCTGCACTCGCTGCTGACGGTGCCTTCGGTGCCGGCCGGCCGCCGCACGGCCATCCGACACCCGAGCAAGAGGCGGCGGCGCGATGATCGCACCGGCGTTGGCGCGTTGGGTCGTCTCGACGGGAGACATCCCCGTCGAGGTGCGGCGTGCCGCGCAGCGCCACCTCTTCGACGGCCTGGGCACCGCACTCGGCGCCTTGCGGACCGGCCAGGTCCCTGCTGCCGTGCCGGTCGCCACAGATCTGGGCGGACCACCCGAGGCCACGATCTGGGGGCAACCGGACAAGGTGTCGGCACCGGCAGCCGGTCTGGCCAACGGCTCGCTCGTGCATGCGCTCGACTTCGACGACACCCACGCCGGTGGCCTGATCCACGCCACCGCCGTCGTTCTCCCCGCCGCGCTCGCCGTCGGTGAGCAGGTGCGGGCGACGGGTGCCGACGTGCTGGAGGCCGCGGTCGTCGGCTACGAGGTCGCCTGTCGGGTCGCGGCCGCCGCACCCAACGGCTTCCACGCCCGCGGACTGCACTCCACGATGGCTGCCGGGGTCTTCTCGTCGGCTGCCGTCACCGCGCGACTCCTCGGAATGGACCTGGCCCAGACCACCAACGCGCTCGGCATCGCCGGGAGCCAGGCCGGTGGCCTGCTCGCCTTCCTCGCCACCGGCGCCTCCACCAAGCAGCTCCATCCTGGCTTCGCGTCGCAGTCCGGCATCCTCGCCGCGCGGCTGGCGGCAGCCGGAGCGACCGGCCCGGAGACGGTCTTCGACGGCCCGCACGGCCTCTACGACACGTTGGTCGACGGCCCCGCCGACCCGGCCTCCATCGTGGCCGACCTCGGAGTGCGTTGGGAGACCACGCGCATCGGCATCAAGCCCTACCCGGCCTGCCAGCTCTCGCACGCCACGCTGGACGCAGTGCGCGACGCCCGTGCCCGGCGCCCGTTCGAGGTCACCGAGGTCGTGCGGCTCACCGCGCAGGTGCATCCCGACTCAGCTGCCGTGGTCTGCGACGCGACCCGTGACCTCACCCGCCCGGCCAGCGACTACGCCGCGAAGTTCTCGCTGCCGTGGAGCGTGGCTGCACTGCTCGTCGACGGGTCCGTCGGCCTCGACACGTTCGAGGAGGTCTCGATCCGCCGACCCGAGGTCGCCGACCTGGCTGGCCGCGTCGTCGTCGAGATCACCGTGCCTGACGGCGTGGCTGCCGACGCACCGGGCGACGTACGCATCGAGTTGGCCGACGGCACGACCGTCACCGGTCACGTCGACCGCAGCGCCGGCGGCCCCGACAACCCGCTCACCGACGCCCTGCTCATCGAGAAGGCCACCGGCCTGGCCGGTATCGACGCCACCCCGCTCTTCGCGGCGCTCGCCGTGCTCGACGACCAACCTGACCTGACCGCCCTGCTGGCGGTCCTCGACTCCCTGGCTCCGCACTGAAGGATGGATTCCCTGTGACCCTGCAAGCGATCACGCCCACCGAGTTCCCGTGGTTCCCCTACGAGGGGTTCACCTTCTGCCTGGGGCTGACCGAGGGTGACACCGCCTGGACCTCCGGTCACACCTCGGCCCGTCACGATCCGGACATCGGCAAGATGACCGTCGAGGGCACCATGGAGCAGCAGGCGCGGATCGCCTACGAGAAGTGTCTGGCGATCCTCGCCGCGGCAGGCTTCGGTCCCGAAGACGTCACGCGGGTCAGCGAGAACGTCACCATCGCGGGCCTGCCGCACTACGAGACCGCCGCCGGCGTGCGGCGGGAACTGCTGGGGGATCGGCCCACCGTGCGAACCGTCGTGGTCGAGCGGCTGGTCCGCAGGGCCGCGTGGCTCGAGGTCGAGCTCCACACGGTCAAGGGCGGTGGCCGGCAGTTGCGCGCGGCCAGCGAGGCGCGCGACGCCGGCACCTGGCAGCGATCCGCCGTGACCGAGGGCCAGGACGAGACCGTCTACCTCCCCACTTCGGTTCCGATCGACGCGAACGGTGAGGTCGTCTTCCCCGGTGACTTCGTGTCGCAGTACCGCTACTGCCTCGAGCAGGCCGGTGTGATGCTGGAGAAGGTCGGGCTCAGCCTCGGTCATGCGGTCACCACCTACGACTACTCACTGCCCGAGGTGCGCTCCGTCTATCGCGGCACCCACAAGGTGCGCAAGGAGCTGCTCGGCAACAACGAGGGTGGGGTCTATCCGGGTGCCGGCGGCATCTTGATGTCGCGGTTGCACGCGCCGGGTCAGCTGGTCGCGATCGACGTCACCGCGTCGCGGCACCCGCTCGAGCTCGTGAACCCGGGCTGGTCGCGCTACGACACGCTCACCTATGCGCCGGGGGTGAAGGCCGGGCGGACGCTCTTCATGTCGGGCTTCGCGGCCCTCGACATGGAGACCCAGCAGGCGATGCACGCCGACGACATCGGCAAGCAGGCCGAGACGACGTACGGCGCCATCCTGCACCTGCTCGAGCACGCAGGACTCGGACCAGCCGACCTGCTCGAGACGACCGAGTACTGCGTCGAGTCGGCCGTGGGCGACTATCGGGCCGTGGCCGACGTACGTGAGCAGTTGCTCGGACCGCCGTGGCCCGCCTCGACCGGCGCACTGTGCCACAGCCTGCTGCGCGACGAGTTCAAGCTCGAGGTCTTCCCGACCGCGCTCTACCCTGCGGGTGAGGCTGCGTCCGCCTCAGAGGAGGGCTGATGAGCAACTCGCTCCTGACCGAGGAGGTGCTGGCGCTCAAGGGCCGCACGGTGACCTACACCGCTCCGGACCCGGCGGGTGCCGCAGCCGGTCGCTACTTCGGCCTGGCCATCGGGGACGACAACCCGCTCTACTCCGATGCCGGCTTCGCGAAGGAGCAGGGCCTGCGGGGTGTCACCTGGCCGCCGACACTGATCTGCGAGACCAACCAGTACGCCGACCTGCCGATCGACCGCGACGGCTATGCCGGTCACACCTGGGGGCTCGACCTGCCGGGCACCCGGCAGGTGCGTGGGGGCAACTCCTATGTCTTCCACCGCCGGGTCCGCCCCGACGACATGATCGTCGCCACCTGGTCGATCGATGACGTCGTCGGCAAGGTCAACGGCCGCGGCCACGAGATGGTGATCATCACCTCCACCGCCCGCTACGCCACGGCCGAGGGCGAGCCGCTCGCGGAGAACACCGAGACGATCATCTTCGTCGGACTGGAGCAGAAGAGCGAGGGAGGCAAGGCATGAGCATCGACCACGCCGCAATCGCAGTCGGTGACGTCGTCCCGCCGCTGGAACGCACCATCAGCCTCACCGACATGGTCGCCTACGCCGGTGCCACGTGGGACTGGTACCGCTCGCACTACGATCCCGAGTTCGTCGCCGCCGCGAAGCTGCCGGCGCCGATGGTCGACGGCCAGGTCTTCGGTGCACTGCTCGTCGAGCAGCTGCAGGACTGGCTCGGACCGCAGTCGTTCGTGCGCGAGCTCGCCTTCACCTTCAAGAACCTCGTCTTCGCCGGCGAGACCGTGCGCTGCGAGGGTTCGGTGACCGAGGTCGGAGACGACCGGCTCACCGCGGAGCTGCGGGTCGTGGTCGTGGCGGCGGACGGAAGCGCGGGCCGTCTGGCAGCCGGAGCCGGGCGTGCCGTCGTACTCCTCGGTACCGCCGACGGACCGGGGGCCACCTCGTGAGCACCAGCGTCGCCATCGTCGGCGCAGCCGAGTGCGACCTCGGGGTGACCGACAAGTCGATCCTCACGTTGCAATCGCAAGCAGTGACGCGGGCTCTCGCCGACGCCGGCCTCACCCTGGCCGATGTCGACGGCATCGCCACCAACGGCATCTCGCGCTTCTCCGCCACCCAACTGGCCGACTACCTCGGCGTCGTACCCACGTGGACCGACTCGACCTTTGCCGGTGGCAGCGCCTTCGAGCTCTACCTGGCCCGCGCCACCCAGGCGATCCAGGCTGGGCAGGCGAGCGTCGTGGTCATCTCCTTCGCCTCCAACCAGCGCTCTGCCAGGTCGCGCAAGATGGGCGGCGTCCACGAACCGTGGATCCCCGAGGCGCAGTTCGAAGAGCCCTACGACGTGCTCTATCCGCTCTCCTACTACGCGATGGCGGCGCAGTCCTACCTGCACCGATACGGCGGCACCCGCGAACAGCTCGCGGAGATCGCGATCGCCGCCCGCGAATGGGCCCTGCTCAACCCGGCGGCCTTCCGCCACGGCAAGGGGTCGTTGTCGGTGGCCGATGTCGTCGAGTCACCGATGATCTCGTCGCCCCTGTCCGCCGCCGACTGCTGCCTGGTCACCGACGGCGGCGGCGCGGTCGTCGTGACCTCGTTGGAGCGGGCGCGCGACCTGGCCAGGACGCCCGTCGAGGTGCTCGGGTACGGCGAGCGCACCACCAACACCTCCTTCACCGCCGTCGACGACCTCGCGGTGCCGGGAGCGCGGGGAGCGGCGCAGGACGCCTACGCCCGTGCGGGCATCACCCCTGCCGACATCGACGTCGTCGAGGTCTATGACTCCTTCACCATCACCGCCGCGTTGAGCGTCGAGGCGCTCGGCCTGTGCGGTGAGGGCGAGGCGCTCGACTTCATCCAGGGCGGTCGGATCCGGCCCGGCGGCTCGCTGCCCTTCAACACCTCCGGTGGTGGGCTCTCCTACTGCCACCCCGGTCAGTACGGCGTGCTGCTGCTCGTCGAGGCCGTTCGACAACTACGCGGCGAGTGCGGCGCGCGGCAGGTCGCCGACGCCGAGATCGCCGTTGCCCACGGCACCGGAGGAATCCTGTCCACGCATGCGACCGTCGTCCTGGGGGTTGACCGATGAGCGAGCTCCAGACCGAGTGGATCCCGGGCGAGGTGCCGCCGGCCGACGAGAACAGCGCCGACTACTGGGAGGCGACGCGTGAGCACCTGCTGACGGCGCAGTCGTGCACGTCGTGCGGCCGGGTGCAGCACCCACCGCGGGCAGTGTGCACGGGCTGCGGCTCGATGGAGCACCTGGAGCAGATCGCGGCTGCGGGCACCGGCACCATCGACAGCTTCACCCTCGTGCACCGCGCGCCGAGGCCAGAACTTGTGACGCCGTACGTGGTTGCCCGGGTTCGGCTGGCCGAGGGGCCGATCGTGCTGAGCCGGCTCGAGCCGGCTGTGCCGGGCGACGGGTGGCAGATCGGCGACCCGGTCGCCGTTGCCTGGCGCGACCTGCCCGACGGACGGGCGCTTCCGTACTACCGGCCCGCAGGGGCCACCGACGATGGGGAGAACTGATGGATTTCCAGCTCGACGAGGACCAGCGCGAGTTCAAGGCACTGCTGCGTCAGTTCGTGGACAACGAGATCGTCCCGGTCGCCCGGGAGTGGGGAACAGGCCGGCCGCTACCCGACCGAGATCGTCAAGGGCATGGCCGACATGGGCCTCTTCGGCATCACCGTGCCGGAGGAGTACGGCGGCCTCGACCTGGACCCGGTGTCGTTCGCCTTGGTCTTCGAGGAGATCGCCCGCGGCTGGATGGGCGTTGCAGGCATCCTCGGCTCGCATTCGCTTGCCTGCCGGCTGATCGCGATGCACGGCACCGAGGAGCAGAAGCAGAAGTATCTGCCTGACCTGGCGACCGGCAAGCGGCGTACGGGCATCGGTCTCACCGAGCCGGACGCCGGCACCGACCTGCAGGGCATCCGCACCACCGCTCGGTTGGTC
>NZ_JAKGRW010000056.1 GCF_021555175.1 Nocardioides alcanivorans
CCGCTGCCATCACCGCCGTGCTGCGACGCTTCGAGAAGGCAAAGCGACCACCGTGTCGATACCCGGTGCGTCCAGCGATGGATCTCAACCAGATCTCGTCGGCTGAAACTCGGCCTCGCCCTCCTCGACCATCCAGGCGAGCAGGTCGCCACATCCGGTTCGATCCCGAGTACCCGCCAGCGACGTACCCGTCCGTGGTGGGGGCGACACGGGGCGACGTGAGCGTGTATCGCCGCTGGTCCGACCGGGGGTCGTGCCATGCGGATCCAGGAGACGCACCGGTCTCGAGAGAGGGCCGCGACGGCCTCCTGCACGGAGATCTCGGCGAACTGACCCTGACCGGTGCGTCGACGGGAGAAGACCGCGAGCAGGGCGGCGATGGCAGCGTGGGCACCTGCCAGCTGGGTGGCCTGGTCGCGCGGCGGAGGGGTGGGCGCGGACCCCGGGTCGCCGCCGAGCCATGCCATCCCTCCCGCCGCTGCGGCGACGGCGTCGTCTGCTGACCACCCCGCCCGCGGGCCGGTGAGCCCGAAGGGCGTGACGACGACATGGGCAACGTCCTCCCAGGCCTTCGGCTCGACCTCGCGCAGTCGCGTCGTGCGGAGCTCGGCGACCGAGCCGGACTCGACCACCACGTCGGCGTCGGCGGCCAGTCGCATGATCAGTGCGTCGAGTTGTTCGGGAGCGGTCCGGACGACTCGCTTGCCCGCGTGCCAGTGCAGTCGTGCAGCCTCGCTCTGCTGGGTGCGGTTGTCAGGCTCGATGCGGATCACGTCCGCGCCGGTGCCGACGAGCAACCGGCCGGCCATCAGCGCCAGACCGTCGGTCAGGTCGAGGACGCGGAGCGGGTGGGTGGTCATTGGGCCTCCGTGGCGGTCGGGACGTGGGCCTGGGCGTCCCAGGCGGTCGACGGCAGCCCGAGTTGCCGCAGCGCGGCCCGGTCGACCTTGAGGCTGTCGTTGTGGGGGAGTGCCGACGTCGACGAGAAGAATCTGGGGACCTGGTGGCGGGGCAGTCGGTCGCGGCAGTGTGCCCAGAGAACGGCCGGTTCGACCGCGCGATCCGCTGCCAGGACAACCACTGCCAGGATCTCGTCCTCGGTCAGCTCGGACGGTACGGCGACGGCAGCCGCCTCGACGACGTCGCGATGGCCGAGCAGGACTTCCTCGACCTCTCGGGGATCGATGTTGGTGCCTCGCCGTCGGATGACGTCTCCGAGCCGCCCTTCGATCGCCAGCCACCCGTCATCGAGCCGCGCCCGGTCACGGGTGCGGAACCACCCGTCGTACCAGGCGTCACGAGTGGCCCGTCGGTCGCCGACGTACTCGATGAAGGAGATGCCCTCGCTACGCGGCCTGACGAGCAGCTCGCCGGGCTGACCGTCGGGGACCTGCTGCAGCGACTCGTCGACGATCCGCACGTCGTGGTCCGGGCCGATCCTCCCCGCCCATCCCGGGCGGAGCTCGTCGATCGGCGTGAGTGCGACGTCCGCGAGCTCGGTGCAGGCGTAGGCCTGCCGGAGAGCCACGCCGAACCGGTCGCGGAAGGCGGAGACGAGGGCGGCGGGGGCGGGACCGCCGTACGCGGCCCGGATCCGGTGGTCCCGATCGTGGGGCGTGGGTGGTTGGGAGAGCAGCATGCTGCACAACGCCCCCATGAAGTTGAAGGCGGTGACCTGCTCGTGTCGTGCGACATCGAGGAACCGGGAGGCGGAGAAGCGGGGAACGACGACCATCCGTGCTCCGGACATCAGCGCCGGGAGGAAGCAGGCGTTGCGGGCGTTGATGTGGTGCCAAGCAAAGACGTTGAGGAGCACGTCGTCGGGGCCGTACCCCATGGCGCTCGCGACCCGTTCGGCCTGCCGGATCGGTGCGCCGACCGGCAGCAGCGCCGCCTTGGCCCGTCCCGTGGTCCCCGAAGTGGACATGATCAGCGCGGGGTCGGTCAGCTCACGCGGGCGGGGTGTGAGAGACGTCGTCGGACGTGCCGCGATCGTCGAGGCGTCCACGACCACGAGGGGGCGGCCGGGCCCGGAGAGATCCTGGAGGAGTCGTTGGGCCGCAGCCCTCTGCGGGGATGCCAGGAGCGTGACCGGTGAGGTGAGTTGGATCAGGCGGTTGGCCCAGGCGGGAGAGACGTCAGGGGCGAGCGGCAGTTCGACTGCGCCGAGTGAGGAGACCACTGCCGTGATCACGATCGCGTCCGGACCGGTGTCGGCAGCGGTCAGTACGACGTCGCCCGGTGCGATCGTCGCCTCGAGTGACCGTGCCGCCGACGTCGTCGCGTCCCAGAGCTCGGACGCGCTCCACGCTGGGCCGTCGGCGTACCGCACGACCTCGCGATCCCCGTCTGTGCGGGCACGGTCTCGAAGCACGCTCGCCACGGTCGGCGTCAGCGCATCGGAGGACCGGGCTCGGGACATGACGCCAGTGTGTGGTGGGCCGTCCCTGGTCGCGACCGTGGTGGTTCGCTGGGCGGAACCACGGTGTTTGGGAGCAGCACGGACACCAGGGCTCGGATCCGGCAGACTGCGTAACGTCGCCCCGGAGCAACGGGCTCGCGGGCGGAGAATCCTGGAGACCAACATGTTGCAGGCGGTCGTGCCCGACTCCGTTGCTCCCCTGGTCAATGACTATGGGGACTTCTTGATCACCGACTTCTTGGGTGATCACAAGGACCCAGCCCTTCCAGCGGGGTTCCAGGCCTACCTGGTGGAGCAGCGGGCCCCTGAACTCCGTCCCCACTTCCACGAAGTCGATCAGTTCCAGGTCGTCGTGGGCGGTGACGGCACTCTCGGCCGTGACCAGATCTCCAACGGGGCGGTGCACTACACGGAGGGCTACACGTCCTACGGTCCGATTCGGACGGAGGAACCGTTGGCCTACTTCACGCTGCGAGCCGAGCCGACGACGGGCATCAACTACATGCCTGAGGAGCGCCGCAAGCGGGCAGAGGCCGGCGGCGGCGGTGAACACTTCACCGCTCAGGTCGCCGTGGGGCAGCCGACCGGAGGACAGCTCGAACTCATTGCCCGTTCTCCGCGCGGCGCCGTCGCCTATGCCTGCCACCTAGCGGCTGACGTTGCCCTGACCTCGGCGCAGACTTCGGAGCTTGCTGCGGAACGTGGGTACGTCGTCGTGCTGGATGGCGTCGCGCAGTTGGCGGAGCAGGTCCTGCCGGCACGGTCGATCCTTGCCTTCAGCCAGCCTTCCGAGGTCGCGGGGCTCAGCGCGGCAGCGAGCTCAGAAGGTGGTGCCAGCGTGGCACTCATGACCTTCGCCCCCGCGCGCTGAGCGCAGGGTCGGGCCGCCCCGACGAGGGCGCACGACGAGATGTCGGTCATGGGGAAGCTGCGTGGCCACCGAAGACGGTCGCCATCCTCTCCGCCGACTTGGTGCCCGCGCCCGTCAGCACGACCACGGTGGTCTCGTCGGGACCGATGACGCCGGTGGTGAGGAAGTGGTCGAGTGCGGCCACGGCCACACAGCTGGTCGGTTCTGCGTAGAGCCCGCGCAGGGCGAGCTTGCGGACGGCTGCGCGGATCTGGCCTTCGGCGACCGCGATCGTCGCCCCGTTCGACCGGCGGATCGCCTCGACCACTTCGGGCAGGCGCACCGGGTGGGCGATGGAAGCGCCTTCGGCGATCGTTGGTGGCCGTGTCCCGTGGCGCTGCGGGTCCATGCCGTTGAGGGTGTCGGCGATCGTCGCCCAGTGCTCGGGCTGGCCGACCAGGAGCCGCGGGAGGCGTTCGATCTGGCCTGCTGACAGCAGCTCGCCGAAGGCGAGGTCGCATCCCAGGACGTTGCTGCCGGCGCCCGCGACGAGCACCACGTTGTCCGGTGCGGTGAACCCGAGGGACTCCCACATCTCGTAGGCGATCGTCTTCGTGCCCTGGAGGAAGAACGGGTGCCAGTTGTGGCTCGCGTAGGGGATGCGTACAGCCTGTCGGATCGCCGCCTCGGACACCTCGTCACGAGTCCCCTCGACCAACTCGATCTCGGCGCCGTACGCGCGGGCCTGGAGGATCTTCGCCGCTGACGTCGTGGCCGGCACGATGATCTTCGCCCTGATCCCCGCGGCCGCCGCGTAGGCGGCGACCGAGGCGCCGCCGTTGCCGGAGCTGTCCTCCAGGACGTGGGTGGCTCCTTGACCACGGAGGTGCGTGATCATCACCGAGACGCCGCGGTCCTTGAAGCTCGACGTCGGGTTGAACCACTCCAGCTTGAAGTGCACTCGTTGCCCGTCCCAGGCCACCGGCAGCAACGGGGTGAGCCCTTCGCCCAGGCTCACGCGGTGCGCAGGGTCGAGCGGGATCGCCGCGGCATAACGCCACAGTGATCGCTCCGTCGTGTCGATCTGCTCGGGCCCGATGCCGGGAAGCGGGCTGAACGCGAGCGGAGTGCCGTCGTCGCCGCGCCAACGTGCCCCGTCGAGCGGATAGCGCCTGCCGGACCTGTCCTCGAGCCAGGGCCGAGTGGCTGCGGGGCGGTCGGTCGTGTCGTCCATTGATCTGTCCGGAGCCCTTCGGGTCAGGGAGCTGCGCGCGATCGGCGACTCCAGTCTCGACCACGTGACCGGTTTGCGACACCGCGACCGCGGATCAGTTGGCGGGCAGCGCGCGAGCCAGCCGAGCATGGAGCTCGGGCACCGCCGCGCCGAGGTGTCCGGCGGCGAGCAGACGCGGATAGAGCTTCTTCGGCCACATGCCTTGGACAGATCGGTTGGTGAGTGCGCTACTCGGGGCGAGTGAGAACCTCCAGAAGTTCATGATTGACGAAGAGCCGCTCCCGACCGATCCGAGCGTCGAACAGCAGCCCGGCATCGACGAGCGCTTGCAACCATGATGAGGCGGTCTGGCGGGACACTTCGCAGTGTTCGACAACCGTTCCGATCCGGCAGTACGGCTGCTCGAACAGCACAGAGACGAACCGCGCGTCGCGTCCTCCCACAGTCGCTGCGCGGGCGCGTTCGGCGATGCCCTCTTGGCAGGTGCGAATGGAGGCGATCTTGCGTGTGGTTGACGTCGCTGAGTCACGGACGGCCTCCAACATGAAGTGGATCCATTCGATCCACGCACCCTCGGCAGTCACTGCACGCAGCAGACGGTAGTAGTCGCTCTTTTGGGCGATGATCGACCGCGAGAGGTAGAGAATCGGTTCCGTGAGAAGTCCGGCTTCGATCAGCATGAGGATGTTGATCACCCGACCAGTACGCCCATTCCCGTCGTGAAACGGGTGGATTGCCTCGAACTGGTAGTGAGCGACTGCCATCCGCACCAGTGGGTCGAGGTCGTCGGCCCCGTGCACGAACCGCTCCCAATCGGCCAATTTCGTGCGGATCGTCTCGGCGCCCTCCGGCGGTGCGTAGATGATCTCGCGAGTCGCGGGGTTGGCGATTCGGGTGCCTGGGACCCTGCGTACTTCCATCTCGCGGTCTTGCAAGCGGGAGCAGATGGTAGTTGCTGTTCTGGTGGAGAGCGGGCGAGCGCGAATGGCTTCCACGCCGGCGAAGAGCGCTGCGCGATACCGCAACGCTTCCTTCGTGGCGTGGTCACCGCCACCGGAGTCGACGTGCTTGAAGAGTTCGTCAGCCGTCGTGACGATGTTCTCAATCTCGGAACTCGCCTGTGCTTCAAGGAGTGGGATGGAGTGAATCAACACGTGCGGGTTGGGGAGGAGTTGGCCGGCCTGCGCCAAAGAGGCGAGTGCTGCGCGCGCCTGAATGGTCGCCTTGAGGACAGACTTCGGTTCCAGATCGAGTCCGGGTGGGGGAAGGGCCGGCAGGTCGTTGAACGGCTGCTCCGGGCTCCACGGCATGTGTCGACTCCTTTGACACGTTCCTGGGACATGTTAAAAATCTGGCGAAAACTTAACACGTCCCGCGGACATGTCAGGTTCTTCAACATGTCGCCTGCGGGCAGGTCAGCTGTCCACGACCTCGTAGCTCCGCCCCCGCTCCTCCCGCACCCAGGTCACATCGCTGATGCCCTCGGCGCGCAGCTCACGCTTGAGCACCTTGTTGGTGGCGGTGCGGGGCATCGTCTCGAGGATGCGCACGTAGCGGGGCCACTGCTTGGTGCCGAGGTCGGCCTGCGCCTCCAGGAACGCGGCGAAGGAGACCGGGTCGAGGTCGGCGACGAGCGTGATGGCGACGGCGAGCTGGTCGCCGGTCGACTTGTCCGGCACTGCATAGACCGCCGCCTCGGCGATTGCAGGGTGACGGAGCAGGAGTCGCTCGACCGGGGCGGCGGCGAGGTTCTCGCCGTCCACGCGGAGCCAGTCGGCCGTACGACCGGCGAAGTAGACATAGCCCTCGGCGTCGCGGTAGGCGAGGTCGCCGCTCCAGTACATCCCGCCGCGCAACCGCTCGCTCTCGGCCGCGGGGTTCTTGTAGTAGCCGACGAAGGCGCCGGCCCCCAGGATGTTGACGATCTCGCCGGTCGCCGCCTCCGCGTTGAGCAGCGTCCCGTGCTCGTCGAACTCGGCGTCGGCCGTCTCCTCGCCGGTCTCCGGGTCGAGCACCCGGACGTCCTCGAACGGCATCCCGAGGCTTCCCTCCGGCATCCCGGGCACCCGCGAGACGATCACGGCGCCTTCGGTCGAGGAGTAGGAGTCGACCACGGCGCACGTGAAACGATCGGCGAAGAGATCGATGTCGCGGTCGTTCGCCTCGTTGCCGAACACCAGCTTGAGCGGGTTGTCCGCGTCGTCGGGAAGTTCGGGCGTGGCGAGGATGTAGGCGAGCGGCTTGCCCACATAGTTCGCGTATGTCGCACCGTAGCGGCGTACGTCTGCGAGGAACTGTGAGGCGCTGAACCGCGGGGCGAGAGCGATCGTCGCGCCGACCGCCATCATCGGCGCCCACCCCGCCATCACCCCGTTGGAGTGGAACATCGGCATCGACAGGTAGCCGACGGCCTCATGGGTGAGCCCGAAGCGGTCGACCATGTAGACAGTGGGACCAGCGATCTTCTCGTGTGTCACCTTGACCGCCTTCGGGTCGCCTGTGGTGCCGGAGGTGAAGATCAACATGAAGAGCGTCTCGGGGCGTACGTCGGCCCCGGGGAGGGCTGCGTCCGCGTGCTTCGCCAGTACGCCGTGCCACGTGCTGTCTGCGGCGTTCATCGTGGTCACGGTCGTCCCGGTGCCGGCCAGCAGCTCGGCATGCGCTTCGTCGGTGAGCACGACCTGGCAGTCGCTGTGCTCGATGTCGGCACGCAACGCAGCGCCACGGCGAGTGGGGTTCAGGCCGACGATCACGCTCCCCGAGAGGGCGGCCGCCCCCAGGAGGAAGAGGAACTCCGGGGTGTTCTCCATCAGGACCCCGACGTGCGGGGGCTCTCCTGGGTCGAGGAGGTCGTCGAGGGCGGCTGCTCGCGCGGCCGACTCCTGGAGGTATTCCGCCCAGCTCCACTGCTGCTCGCCAAAGAGGAGCGCGGTATTCGGGTCGTCGGCACGCGCCAGCAGCTGGTCGCGCAGGGTGACGCCGGCGGACTCCAGCCGACTCGTGGCCATGGACGCCTCAAAGCTCATTGCTGTCTCTTCTCCTGGGGTCTGGTCGACAACGGCCACTCTATGCCGAATAGAAATATATTGAAGTAGATCAGTTCGCTGAGATGGACCTGCCGATGCGACTGCGTCTGTCGAGTGCCTCCGTATGCTGGAAGACGACGAAGGGGGCACCATGAATGAGTCATGGGAGGAGCGCTTCGTCGACCACCAGGTCGACAAGGCCTGGCTCGACCTGCGGCTTCGCCTGGCCGACCGGTTCGCCGCGGCTCTCGCCGACGGTGGCATGGAGGGTGTCGGGATCAGTGGACCGACCGGCCAGACCCTGACGGTGCTCGTGGAGGACGGTCGAGTCGTGGTCGTGACCGACGCACTCGACACCGCCGCCACCGACAATGTCGACGAGGCCGCGCACACGATCTATCGGGTGCTCCGCGACGACTGGCAGGTGGTCCACCCCGCCTTCCTCGACACCGACCTGGTGGAGGTGCCCGCGGAGGCACCCAGGGAAGCTGCGGAGCCCGGCCCGGCGGCCGAGGTGCGTGACGGCCTCGTCATGGGCACGGCGGAGTCCACCGAGCAGCTGCACACCTGGGTGGTGGCGTCGCTCTCGAGCTGGCTCAACCGCCGAGTCAAGGTCAACCCTGACGGCACGGTCGTCTGGAACACGCGCGGTGGCAACCTGGTCGTCCTCCGGGTGCACAATGCCGGCCGCATCGAACTGCACGCGGTGTTGGCGCGGGAGGTCGGCTTCAAGCGGGCACACGAGCTCATCGACGAGCTCTCCAAGAAGTGGTTCGCGCTCAAGTTCTTCCTCGAGAGGGACTCCCTGATCGTGTCGCAGCTCGTCATTGCCCAGCCGTTCGTTCCCGAACAGCTGGTGTCTGCGCTCAAGGCGTTCCTGCGTGACGTCGACAAGCTCGACTGGGTCCAGGAGAAGGTCGAACGCAAGCGGACCCAACGGCTGCGCGTCGAGGTCGGTGAACTCACCGAGGCGGTGCACGGCCTTGAGCGGGCCAAACGGAAGGCCGAGCGCGAGCGCGACCGCGCCAAGCGGGCGCTACGCAGTCTCCGCAGGGCCCGCAAGGGCGACGAGTCGAGGTCGGAGAAGCAGAAGAGGCGCGACGACGCCTGACGGTGCACGGCGCTGCGCGGTTGAGCCTCCCAACACGCGGAGCGGAGTGCCTTCTCGGACCGGGGATTCCTTCGAGGAAAATGTCCGAGGTATCGATCATGCGGCGAGCCAGCTTGCCTCTCTGGTTCAAGGCGAGGCCTGTGAGCCAATTGCGCCGGAGCCTTGCGTCCTTTCGACCAATACCTCAGACTTTTCGGTGGAAGGGCATTCGAAATCGTGATCGAGAGGTTCTGATGACCGACGCTGCAGGAGCAGAAGAGCTCGAGGCGCTGCGTGACGCCGTACGCCAGGTGTGCGGCAAGTTCGGGCACGACTACTACCTGGAGACGAGCGCCAACGGTGGGAATGCCCGAGAGCTCTGGGCCGAACTCGGGGCGATCGGAGCACTGGGGGTCGCCATTCCCGACGAGTACGGCGGCGGGGGGCAGGGCATCGAAGCGCTGGCGGTCGTGGCCGAGGAGGTCGCTGCATGTGGTTCCCCGCTGATGCTGATCGCACTGTCGCCAGCGGTGTGCGCCACCATGCTCCGCGACCACGGCAGTGAGGCGCAGAAGCAGGAATGGCTGCCTGGACTGGCCGACGGCAGCAAGGTGTTGGCCTTTGCCATCACCGAGCCCGACGCCGGTTCCAACGCGCACAACATCTCCACTCGGGCGACGTACGACGACGGCGAGTGGGTGATCAGTGGGAAGAAGTACTACGTCTCCCATGTCGACAACGCCGACGCCATGGTCGTCATCGCCGACGCCCGGGGCGGGCCCGACGACCTGCCGGCGGGCCCCAAGGCCTTCCTGGTCCCGACTGACGTGGTGGGGCTCGAACGTCGGGAGATCGAGGTGGAGATCATCTCGCCCGAGCGTCAGTACTCCTTGTTCTTCGATGACGTGCGGGTGCCCGCCGATGCTCTCGTCGCGGGGGAGAAGGGCATCGGAGTGCTCTTCACCGGGCTCAACCCCGAGCGGATCCTCAGCGCGGCACTCCTCAACGGCATCAGCCGCTATGCCATCGACAAGGCCTGTGTCTACGCGCGCGAGCGCGTGGTGTGGCAGCAACCGATCGGCGCCCACCAGGCCGTTGCCCACCCCTTGGCCAGGGCCGAGACGCGGCTGGCAGCGGCCCGGTTGCTGACGCTCGAGGCGTCCCGCGCTGCTGATCGGGGCGAGACCGGGGAGTGGCGGCGGCGATGGCCAAGCTCGAAGCCTCGGAGACCGCGGAGCTCGCACTCGACGCTGCCATCCAGACCCACGGTGGCAACGGAATGGCCCGCGAGTACGGCCTGGCCACGCTGAGTGGCCTGGTGCGGCTCTTCCGCATCGCCCCGGTGAGCACCGAGATGCTGCTCAACCACATCTCCCACAAGGCCCTCGGCCTGCCGCGGTCCTACTGATGTCGGGCATGCACGTCGAACAGGCGGACGGCACGCGCACGCTCACGCTCGACGGAAGCCGGGGCAATGCCCTCGACACGGGCCGATACGTCGGCATCCGCGAGGTTGCTGAGTCGGTCGAACCCGATGAGGTGCTGCACATCCGCGCGGAGGGACGGCACTTCTCCGGTGGTCAGGACCTCGATGAGTGGCGGACCCACGCAGATCGCTCCGAGTTGCTGCGTACCGGGTGTGCCGCCGTACTCGCCGTGCTGCGTTGCCGCGGACCGGTCGTGACGTCTGCGCAGGGCGCGGCAGTGGGTGGCGGCGCCCTCCTCGTCGCGGCGGCCGACGTGGCGGTGGTCGCCGACGACGCTTGGCTCGCTCTCCCGGAGTTGCAGTTGGGCCTTCTCCTTGGTGCCTCCGTAGCGGAACGGCTGCTGCCGCCCGCGACCGTACGCCGGATGCTGCTGACCGGTGCCCGGGTGAGCGCCGCCTCGATCGCCGGGAGCGGTGCAGCCGTCCTGGCCTCGCGGGCAGATCTCGACGCCACGGCCGTCGAGCAGGTCGCCACCCTGCGTGGGCTCGACCCGGACGTCACTGCCTCCGCCCGAAGGGCTTGGGGCGACGGAGAGCGGGAGCGGACCGCGCGGGCGTACGAGTCGGAGGTTCAGGCCTGTCTCGACCGGATCTCCTGATCCGCTTCGCGGGAGGCGGAGAGGAGGCGGCGCGTTCCGGGCACGATCCAGCAGGCGAGGGCTGCGGCGAGCACGCCACACCCGGTCAGCACCGATGCCAGCGGGAAATGACTCACCAGGGGCCCGGCAAGCAGTGCTGACGTGGCGAGGGTGCCGAAGGCGACCACCAGCCAGGCGGCGTAGATCTCCGCCTGCCGGTCCTTCGGCGAGATCACCCCGATCAGGGTCGCGGCTCCGAACAGGTTGAGCCCGGCGCCCGCACCCAGCAGGGAGAAACCCACCAGGACCGTGCTCGCCGTGGATCCACTCGTTCCCAGGGCCAACACGAACCAGCCCAGCGCCGCCAACGGTGTGCCGATCAGGAGCGCCGGGACGTGGCCGAGCCAGCGGCCACCGATCTGGGCGACGGCCACGAGCGCCAGGGGCAGCGCAACCAGTTGCCCCACCGCTGACTCCGAGCGCCAGCCCAGCTCGTGCGCCACCAGGGGACCGAACGCGCCCACCAGACCGAAGAGCGTGTTGGTGACGACGATGGCGGCTGCCGCGAGGCCCCAACGCGCTGCGATCTGCCTGGGCACCCGCAGTCGCCGCACCAGCCGTCCCGGCGCGCCGGGCGGCGAGGGCGCCTCCCGGCTGAACGCCAGTGAGATCAGCGGCACCAGCAGCAGCGCGAGCACCACCAGGTAGGGAGTCAGCACGGGCCGCGGGAGGTGCTCCGCGAGCGCCCCCGCGACGAAGGGCCCGACGGCCACCCCCAGGCTGACGAGGAAGGCGTTGAGGAAGGAACCGGCATCAGCACCTCGCGGGTGCAGCTGCATCAGTGCGGCAGCGGCCGCCGCGGTGATCAGGCCCGCCGCCATGCCGTGCAGCAGCCGGCCGCCCACCAGCATCGGCAGTCCGGAGGCGAACCCCAGGATCAGCATCGCGAAGGTCATCACGGCCAGGCCGATGAGCATCGTGGCGCGCCGCCCGATCCGATCGGACAGTCCGCCCAGGCCGAGCAGCACGACGACCACTCCGACCGGATAGCCGGCGAAGGCCAGGCTGACGTCGCTCTCCGACATCCCCCACCTTGCCTGGTAGGCGGGATAGAGCGGCGTCGGGGCATAGCTCGCCACCATCGCCACCAAGACCAGGCTGCCCGCGCCGACCAGGATCCGGCCGCGCGTGGTGGTCACGCCAGAGCCCGTCGCTCGCGGAAGACGAAGGTGGCTCCGTACCTCGAGGTGAAGCCGATGTGCCGGATCCCGTCGAGGGTGAGGTCACCGCTGAGGTGCCCGTGCTCGCTGCCCGCGAGCCGGCCCGCGAGGCCGTCGAGATCATCCATGGTGCAGACCGCCACCACCCGGCGCACCTGTTCCGGGTCCCGGCGACGCCCCGGGACGGTCTCGGCGAACTCGAGTCGGGCGTTGCGGGATCCCGGCCCGCGGAAGAGGGTGCCGGTGAATCCCTCTCCCGGAACCAGCCCGAGCATCCGCTCGACCGCAGGGCCGTCGAACCGGCCGTCGAAGTAGGGGTGGGCCCCGAGCACGTCGGTCGCGAAGCGTCGGGCCCCGGGCAGGTCATCGGTGAGGAAGACCGCCGCGACCACTTCGCTGACGGCCTCGGTGGAGTCGTGGTCGATGACGCAGCGGGTTCCCCGGGGCCGGTACTGGACGAAGGCGTGCAGCAGGCCGGAGTGGGGTTGCGCCAGCATCCGCTCCCGCACCGGGATGTCGGTGCCGGGCAGGGAGTAGTGGACGGCCTCGGAGAGGAAGTCGCCGCCGTGCTCGGTGACGTCGTCCTCGGTGGCGGCGGCGTCGCGGAGATAGAAGTCGAGCGCGTAGGGGCCGGGCCGGTCCGGTCGGCCCGCGGGAGCCGGCGAGGGCAGCCCCGGAGCCTCCACCAGGCGGATCCATCCCCCGGCGCTGTGAGGTTTGCCCAGCAGCACCTCGCGCGTGGGGGCCTCCGTCAGTCCCCAGAGCGCTCCCCACCGAGGATCGGGTACGTCGTCACTCACCAGCGCGAAGCCGAGCCGGTCGCGGTAGAGGCTCACCAAGGGGTTGAGATCAGGCGCGGGCAGCACCAGTTCATCGATGCCGTCGAACATCTCAGTAGCTCCTCGGCATCCCGAGGGCTTCGCCCACGAGGTTGCGGATCATCTCGTTGCTGATGGGACTGAACAGCTGGAGCCGGGCGTCGCGGAAGAACATCTGCATCCGGGACTCCTCGGCCAGGCCCATGGCTCCCATGGCCCTCATGCCGCGGTCGACGATGCGCGCGGTGGTCTCGGAGGCCACCAGCTTCGACATCGCGGACTCGGCCACCGAGCTCCTGCCGTCCTCGATCCGCCGCACGGTGTCGTCCAGCAGGGACCGGGCTGCGGACAGCTCGGCGGCGGAGTCGGCCAGCGGATGCTGGATCGCCTGGAGCGCCCCGATCCGACGGCCGAAGGCTTCACGTTGCAGTGCGTAGTCGCGATGAAGTTCGAGCGCGCCGCGCCCGATCCCGATGCTGATCGCTGCCGCCATCACCCGTTCGACGTCCAGGGCCCGCGACAGGATCCGGAGGCCACGTCCACGGCCCCCGACCGGTGTCTCGTCGGACGCCACGGCATCGGTCAGCGTCACCTCGCAGGTGACGGCCGCCCGCATGCCCGCCAGGTGCACCCGGCGGACCTCGACCCCGGGCTGGTCGGCGGGTACCGCGAGCAGGCTCAGGCCGCGCGACGGATGATCCGGGTCGAGCGGATCCGTGCGACACAGCACGAAGATCGTGTCGGCCTCGCTGGCCAGGGAGATCCAGGTCTTCCGGCCGTTCACCAGCCAGCGCGAGCCGTCGTACCGAGCCGAGGTCCGCAGGCGGAGCAGGTCGGTGCCGACGTCGGGCTCGCTCAACCCGTAGCTCACCACGTGGGTTCCCGCTGCGATCTCGGGGAGCAGGGCGCTGACGGGGCCTGCGTCGGCCTCACTGAGCATGCGCATGGCCATGCCGCTCAGCACGTGGTCGACGGCGAGGCTGGGAAGGACCCGCGCGATCTCCTCCGTCACCGCGACACTGTCGCCGACGGTGCCGCCGCTGCCGCCGAGCTCCTCGGGCGCGCCCAGGCCGAGCAGCCCCGCCGTGCCGAGTCGCTCCCAGAGGCCGCGGTCGAATCCGCCGGTCCGGTCGATCTCCAGGGCCCGCTCGTCGGGCAGCTCTCGGCCCAGGAGACGACTGGTCATGGCGCGGAGGTCACGTCGGGTCTCCGGTTCTGTTTCCGGCACGAGACGAAGCATCACTTTCCTCCGCGTTATGTAAAAGTCTGGTTAATTGATTCCGGCTGTTGGAGCCAGTTCGCCGATCGCCGATGACTCAGAGGAACATAGGCAACTGAGCGGCGATCACGCTCAGAGTAGGGGGACAACCGGAAGAATCCACCCCCGCCGCATCATCATCGAATCAGTCCTCCCACTCTCTTGCGCGCGTGACTCGTCTCACTTAGTGTCTATGTCTGACATATAAGTCGGCCGTCCGGGTCGGCCATCCAGAGAGACGGAGTCGAGATGCGTTCGAGAAAAGCTCGCGGACTTGCGGTGGCGGCCGCCGTCGCGCTGACGGCGGGAGTCCTGGCCGCCTGTGGTGGCGACTCCGGCGGATCGTCGTCGGAGCGTGACAAGACGCTGGTCATGGCCTGGTCGGTCGTCCCGCCGCAACTTGACCCGATGGTCTACACCGGAAATACGGTGGTCTATGCCACGGACGCCACTCTCTCGGGGCTGCTGGAGTACGACTACTCGAAGGCCAGTGACGACAAGGTGATCGCCACCGACGAACTGGTTCCCGCCCTGGCCGAGTCGTTCGAGACGAACGAGGACCGCACCGAGTTCACCTTCAAGCTGCGCAAGGGGGTCAAGAGCCAGTACGGAAACGAGATGACCGCCGACGACGTGCTCTGGACCTTCGAGCGGTTCCTGTCCGAGCCGACCAGCATCCAGGCCGGCGCCTTGATGACGCCGGCCAACGTCGACCTCGAGAACGCTGTCGAGAAGATCGACGACTACACCGTCAAGTACAACCTCACCGCACCCTCCTCGATCGGGCTCTCGATCCTGGCCTATCCGCTCATGGGCATCCTCGACTCGACCGAGGCCGCCGCGCACGCCACCGACGACGACCCGTATGCCGGTGAGTGGTTGGCAACCAACTCCGCCGGGTTCGGTCCCTACAAGCTCGACTCCCTCAAGCCGGGTGAGGAGATCCGCCTGTCCCTGAACGAGAACTACTGGGACGAGACGCCGTACTTCGAGGACGTCGTGATCCGCAGCGTCCCGGACGGCGGGAACCGGGCGCAGTTGTTGATGTCGGGCGAGGTCGACCTGATCGCCGAGCCGCCGATCGACCAGCTGAAGAAGATCGACGAGAACGGTTCCACGACCGTCAACGTCCAGCCCGACGCCAACCGGCACAACTTCAACCTCAGCATGAAGGACCCGGACCTGAAGAAGCCGCAGGTCCGCAGGGCAATCAACATGGCGATCAACCGCGACGCCATCGTGGAGTCGGTCTACCAGGGCTACGCCAACGCCGCGTGGACCCCGGTCCCGAGTTCGATGATGGCCGACCAGGAGCCGATGATCGAGTACGACCCGGCACAGGCCAAGCAACTTCTGAGCGATGCGGGATATCCCGACGGCCTCAAGTTCGAGATCTCGATCAGTTCCGAACGCCCCGGTCCCTACGCCGAGAACATCGCTCGACTGATCCAGAGCGACCTCAAGGAGATCGGCGTCGAGGTCACGATCAAGAACATCCCGTCGCCGGCCGACTTCGAGGAGGCCGTCTCCCAGCAGTCGCTGCAGGCCTACCTCTACACCGATCGGCCGAGCCAGCCGGACCCGGGCTTCTCGATGTTCCTCTACAACGCCTCCGGCTCGGTGCTCAACAAGGTCGGGTTCTCCGACCCCGAGTTCGACGCCGTCGTGGCGAGGGCACTCCAGCTCGACCTCGGCGCAGAGCGTGACGAGGTGGTCGAGGAGGCGCTCGGGATGCTGCGTGACAACCAGCCGATCTTCTCCCTGGTGGAGATGCCCGACATCACGGGCGAGGCAGCGGCCCTCGAGGGCCGCATCGGGCTCCCTCCGGTGGTTTCCCGTTCGTGAACATGAAGCGAGGCTGACGCATGGCCCTGAGCACAACACCGGGCGTGGCGATCAGGAAGCCCCCAAGGCGTCCGGCCCCGTCCGTCTGGTGCTGGCTCGACTGGGCTTCCTCGTTGCGGCTCTCTTCGGTGTGGTGACGCTGTCCTTCCTCCTGGTCAGCGTCACCCCCGGAGACCCCGCTGAACTCATCGCCGGGCCGATGGCCACCCAGGACCAGGTCGAGCAGATCCGGACCGACCTGGGGCTCGATGACTCCCTGGGGAAGCGGTACGTCGACTACATGACCGGCCTGGCGCACGGCGACCTCGGGACGTCGTACTTCTCCAAACGGCCCGTCACCGACGAGATCCTGGAGAAGTTGCCGGCGACCTTGGAGTTGATCTTGTTGGCCGTGCTCCTCGCCGCGGTGCTCGGCGTCGCCACCGGAGCACTCGGAGCCTACTTCCGGGGCCGCTGGCCGGATCGGCTGAGCAGATTGGTGACCGGCGTCTTCCAGGCGATCCCCGACTTCTTCCTGGGACTCATCTTGATCTACACGCTCTTCTTCCTGGCTGGAGTCGCACCGTCGCCCACCGGACGCGTGGGCATCCTCGAGCAGGCACCGGAGAAGGTGACCGGCTTCCACACGATCGACTCCCTGCTGGCCGGCGACCTGGCGCTGTTCGGTTCGGTGGTGGGGCACTTGATGCTTCCGGTGCTCACCCTGGGGCTCGTCTATGCGGCGTACTTCGCCAAGACCGCCCGGACCACGATCGGCAAGTCGTTGAACTCCCAGCAGGCACAGTTCGCGCGCGCACTCGGGCTCCCGGAACGAACGGTCGTCCGCTACGCCTTCGTCGAGTCGCGCACCACGATCGTCACCTACGCGGGCGTCATCTTCGCGTCACTGCTCGGCGGGGAGGCGATCGTGGAGCGGATCTTCTCCTGGGACGGGATCGGGCGATGGTCGCTGGAGGGGATCATCAAGCTCGACGTCCCGGTCGTGCAGGGCATGGTCCTGGTGGCTGGAGCCCTCACCCTGATCATCTACACGCTGCTCGACATCGTCATCGGCCTGCTCGACCCGAGGATCTCCCATGCCTGAGGTGTTCACCGCGTCCAAGCGAAGCGTCCTGGCCAAGGTGGTGCGTCAGCACAAGGCCGCCTCCCTGGGCGTCGCCTTCATCATCGCCCTGCTGGTCGCCAGCCTGGTCGCGCCCTTGCCGCACGACCCTCAGGGGACCGACAGCTCGGCCACCTTGGCCGGGCCCTCGGCCGAGCACTGGTTCGGCACCGACGGCGCCGGGGCCGATGTCTTCAGTCGGGTCATCGACGCGGCGCGGATCGATCTGTCGCTGGCACTCGGGGGCACGCTCCTGTCCTTGGTGCTCGGGGTGCTGCTCGGGCTCGCCGCCAGCACGAAGGGCCGCGGCAGTGAACGCGTCGTACGCGCCCTGGATGCCTTCCAGGCCTTCCCGCTGCTGATCCTGGCCCTGGCCCTGGTCTCGCTGTCGGGCAACAAGCTCTACATGGTCGTGGTCGCGATCGCACTGATCAACATCCCGCGCTACATGCGACTGCTGCGCAGCGAGATCCTCTCGCTGCGTGAGGCCCGCTTCATCGAAGCCGCGATCGCGATGGGCGCGCCTCCCCGCCGGATCACCTTTCGCCACCTGCTCCCCAACGTGTGGGGCGTGATCCTGGTGCAGACGACGTTGACCGTCGCGAACGCGATCGTGGTGATCGCCTCGCTCTCCTTCCTCGGCGTGGGAGTGAGCGCCGACAAGTCCTCGTGGGGCGGCATGATCCGGGCCGGCTCGAGCAACATGTCGTCGGGTGAGTGGTGGATCGCGACCTTCCCCGGCCTGGCCGTGCTGCTGTGCGTCCTGGCCTTCAACCAGCTCGCCGACGCGATCGGCGACACCACCGCCAGGAGCCACCGATGACCGGCGACGACCTCGTCCTCGACGTCCGCAACCTCGCTGTCACCATCGACACCCCGGACGGCGTCGTCCACCCGGTCAAGGGCATCGACCTGTCCGTTCGTCGCGGCGAGATCGTCGGCATCATGGGGGAGTCGGGCTGCGGGAAGTCGACGACGATCAAGGGCATCCTGCGCTTGCTGGGATCCAACAGCCACGTCACTGCCGACAGGATCGAGCTGGTCGGTCGCGCCGACCTGACCCGTGCCGGCAAGCGGGAGATGCAACGGATCCGCGGCCGTCACATCGGCTTCGTCGCGCAGAATCCCTTCGGCTCCCTGAACCCGATCTATTCGATCGAGCGGCAGTTCTACGAGTTGCAGAAGGCGCACCGGACCGGGGTGGGCAAGAAGGAGTCACGCCGGATCGCCTTGGAGATGTTGGCCGGTGTCGGCATCGTCGGTCCCGAACGGGTCCTGGACGGCTATGCCCACCAGCTCTCCGGCGGCATGGCACAACGGGTGGTGATCGCCCTCGCGACCACGCTCGGCCCCGGCCTGCTGTTCGCCGACGAGCCGACCACCGGTCTCGACGCAACGGTCCAGGCGCAGATCCTCGACCTGATCTCCGACCTGGTGCGTCGCGAGGACCGTTCCATGGTGCTGGTGACCCACGACCTGGGCGTGATCGCCCAGTACTGCCAGAAGGCGGTGGTGATGTACGGCGGCGAGGTCGTCGAGTCCGGTGACATCGTCGACGTGATGGTGAACCCGAAGCATCCCTACACCCGCAAGCTCATCGGCTCGGTGCCCAAAGCAGGGGAGAAGCTCAGTGTCACTCGTTGAGGTGGAGTCCGCCGTCAAGACCTTCGCTCCGCGGCAGCGGGGCGGCGACCCGGTCCGTGCCCTGCGCGGCGTCTCGCTGACCATCGACGAGGGGGAGACGCTGGCGGTGATCGGCGAGAGCGGATCCGGGAAGTCGACCCTGGGCCGGGCCGTGCTCCGGCTGCTCGACCTCGACTCGGGAAGCGTCCGCTTCGACGGGACCGAGTTGGCAGGCCTTGACGCGGCGGCAATGCGCGCGAAGCGCGCAGACATGCAGATCGTCTTCCAGGAACCCTACGAGTCGCTCAACCCGCGGCTGTCGATCGGGTCGATCGTGGCCGAGCCCCTGCAGATCCACAAGCCACAACTGGGAACCCAGGAGGTCCGCAAGCAGGTGCTTGCGACCCTGGACCGCGTCGGGCTGCCCGAGGACGCGGCGCGGCGCCTGCCCGGGGAGCTCTCCGGAGGTCAGCAGCAGCGGGTCGGCATCGCTCGGGCGATCATCAGCCGCCCCCGTTTCCTCGTGCTCGACGAGCCCACCTCGTCGCTCGACCTCTCCATCCGGGCCCAGGTGCTGGCGCTCCTTGCGGAGCTGCAACAGGACTTCGGCATGGCCTATCTCTTCGTCTCCCACGACATGCACACCGTGGAGTGGGTCAGTGACCGGATCGCGGTGATGTATCTGGGCGAGGTCGTCGAGACCGCGCCGACCCGCAAGCTCTTCGACACGCCGGAGCACGCCTACACCCAGACCCTGCTCTCGGCCCGGCTCTCGGCCGATCCACGCGAGAAGCACGCCTACAAGTCCTTCGCTGCCCACACGGACGTGGTCGCGACGCCCGACGCCAACGAGGAGCAATGAGAATGCGCAGGGGTTATGTCGATTCCACCTGGGGACAGGTGCACTACCGGGCAGCAGGTGAGCACGGTCCGCTCGTCGTCCTGTTCCACGAGTCGCCGCTCTCCTCGAAGGTCTTCGAGGAAGTGCTTCCGCTTCTGGCTCCGCACTGCCGCGCCGTCGCCTTCGACACCCCGGGGTACGGCGCTTCGGACCCGCCGCCGACCAACGGCTTCGAGATTCCCGACTACGCCGACGTCCTGTCCGGCGCGATCCGGGCGCTGTACGCCGACCCGGACGACCTGATCGTGGGTGGCGTGCACACGGGCGCCTCGATCGCGGTCGAGGTGGCGCGGCTGCATGCCGACCAGGTCCGTGGAGCGGTGCTCTCCGGGGTGGCGCTCTACACGCCCGACGAACGAGCCGAGAAGTTGGCCAGCTGGGCGCCGCAACCGCAGGTCGACCTTGCCGGCAGCCAGTTCGACTGGGCCGTGGAGCGTTACAACCGGATCTGGCCCGGGCTGACCCCGGCGATGCTTCAGCTGGCCGTGGTCGACGTCATGTCGGTCGTCGATCGGTACAACTGGGGCTACAACGCGGCCTTCCGGCACGATCCGGCGCCGGCGCTGGCAGCCATCACGAGCCCGGTGCTCCTGCTCGATGCCGAGTTCGACCTGTTGGCCGACAAGGACGCCGCGGCGCTGGAGACGGCGCCTGCTGCGCGGCTCGTCTCGCTGCCCGGCCTGCACGGGCAGCCCCACCTGCGTGCGCCCGAGGAGTATGCGCGACATCTGGTCGACTTCGTCGAGGAGGTGGCGCGATGACGGTCACGCGCCACCGCGTCGAGGAGCAGGTCATGCACATCCTGCTCGACGGCGCCGACACCATGAACAGCCTGACGCCGGAAGCGGTCGACGGACTGGAGACAGCCCTCGACGCAGCAGAGGCGGACGACGACCTACGGGCCGTGGTGATCACCGGTGCCGGTGACCAAGCCTTCTGCGTCGGCATCGACATCACCTATCTGGGCGCCTGCTTCGGTGATCCAGAGGGGGTCTTCCTGCCGTTCATCGATCGCCTGCACGCGCTCCTGCAACGGATCGAGCGACTGTCCGTGCCGGTGATCGCCCGGGTGAACGGTCTGGCCCGCGCCGGCGGCTTCGAGATCCTCCTGGCCTGTGACCTCGTGGTGGTCGCCGCTGACGCACGCGTGGGCGACATCCATCTGGAGTTCGGCGTGCCACCGGGGGCCGGCGCCAGCCAACGAGCGGCTCGCAAGCTCGGTGACCAGCGGGCAAAGGCTCTGATGCTCACGTCGATGTGGCTCGACGGCCCGACGATGGTCGAATGGGGGCTTGCTCTCTCCTCGGTGCCACGCGACGTCCTCGACGACGAGGTCGAACGCCTCCTTGCCAGCCTCCGCGGGCGGTCGCGGCCGGCCATCGCGGTGACCAAGTGGGCTGTTGGAGCAGCGGCGAACCTGTCGCTCGCCGAAGGCCTGCGTCACGAGCGGGAACTGTTCGCGCGCCACCTGACGGGCTCGCCCGATGCTGCCGAAGGCTACTTGGCCTACGTCGAGAAGCGGCGTCCGCACTGGGGAGGGCCGATGTCAGTCACCTCGGTTGAGACCGGATCCTCGGACCTCACTCCCGGCCTGGTCGCCGACCTCATCGAGACCGGGGGCTACACACATCCCTTGTTCCACGCTCGCTCCGACACCTCGGACCCGGCAGGCCCGCCCCTGCCGGGGCAGGCGGTGCTGCTCCTGGCCGGCGGACTGGTGGAGCAGTCGGGGCTCCTCGATGACGCGGTGGCGATGGTCGAGATCCGCAGCGTCCGCTTCATGGCCATGGTCCGAGCCGGTGCGCGGATATCGGTGCGGATCCGGCCGGGGCACGCGAAGCAGGTGAGCGCCGGGCGCTGGATCCAGGAGTTCGGCTGGCAGGTCGTCGATGGCCAGGGGGACCCGGTCCTCGAAGCGACAGTGGTGATGTTGATGAACTCAAGAGTCGAGGTGGACTGAGTCGTGGGAACCAAACTCAACATGGCGAGCGGGATCCGCGAGTTCGCCAGGGCGTCCCCGCGCAGGGTGGCGGTCGTCGACGGAGATCGACAGCTCACCTTCGCCGGCCTGGACGACCGCTCCAACCGTCTGGCGACGGCATTGCTCGCCCAAGGAGTCCGGAAGGGTGATCGGGTCGCGGTGCTCTCCGCCAACCGACTCGAGTACTTCGAGATCGCCACGGCACTCGCGAAGATCGGGGTGGCGATGGTGCCGCTCAACTCCCGGAACTCCGCCGAGGACAACGCCTTCATCATCCGCCACTCCCGGTCTCGCACGCTGTTGCTGGACCCCGCACTGGCAGCTGGGGCGGAGCTCGTTCTCGACGAGCTCGACCTGGTGCTCGCGTTCGACGGCGGCGGCGACGTGGGTCGCGACTACGACACCTTCGTGGCGCAGGGCCGGGCCACGGACGCCAAGGAGGACATCGGCGGCGAGGACATCTTCTGCATCACCTACACGTCCGGCACCACCGGTCGTCCGAAGGGAGTGCTGCTCACCCACACCGGCCGCACGCTCACTGGTTACGCCACGGCTCTCGAATACGGACTCGGGCCGACGCGCAACACCATGGCGGTGGCACCGATGTACCACGGAGCCGGCTTCGCATTCGGATACGCCGGCCCACAGTTCGGCGGTACCACGGAGGTCCTCAGGAGCTGGGACCCCGAGCAGTTCCTCCGCATGTTGGAGCGTTCCCGGACCAGCACGGTGTTCCTGGTCCCCACCCACGCGCAGCAGATCCGTCGGATCTGCGAGAGCCCGGCGTCGGCGTACGACCTCTCGGCACTGCAGACCCTCTACTTCAACGCAGCGGCGCTGCCCGTGGAACTCAAGAAGTGGGTGCACGAGGCCTTCCCGGGGGTCGGCGTGCACGAGCTGTACGGCTCCACGGAGTGCTCGGTCGTGACCGACCTGCGCCCCGAGGACTCGCTCCGCAAGGCCGGGAGCGTGGGTCACCCGTGGTTCATGAACGAGGTGAAGCTCCTCGACGATGCGGGCCAGGAGGTCGCACCCGGTGTGCCGGGGAGCTCTTCGCCCGCTCGCCGATGCTCATGAAGGGTTATCTCGACGACCCGGAGGCGACCCGCGCGGCGACCAACGCCGAGGGCTTCATCACCGTCGGTGACGTGGCGGTCTGTGACGACGAGGGGTTCATCTCGATCGTGGATCGCAAGAAGGACATGATCATCGCCGGCGGTGTGAACATCTTCCCGCGGGAGATCGAGGAGGTCGCCGCGCAGCACGTCGATGTCGACGAGATTGCGATCGTGGGGGTTCCGGACGAGACCTACGGCGAGCGGATCGCCGCCTTCGTCGTGCCGCGCACGGGACGCATGCTGGAGACCCGGTCCGTCGAGGAGCACGTCCGTGCGGCGATGGCACGTTACAAGGTGCCGCGGGAGTGGTACGTGGTGGACAGCCTCCCGCGCAATGCGGGTGGCAAGATTCTGAAGCGGCAGATCAGGGACGACTATGTTCAGGGCATGATGGGTGCCCAGACAGGGGGAACAGATGAGCGGTGAAGGAGTTTCGGTACGCCGCTCGTCGCGTCCCGGAGGCCTGACAGTCAGCAAGGTGCGTCCGGCCTACCAGCAGGTGGCGGACCAACTCCGGGAGCTGATCCTCAGCGGGTCGCTCTCGTCGGGGGACCGACTGCCGCCGGAGACGGACCTCGCAGGGACCTTCGGAGTCAGCCGCAGCACGGTGCGGGAGGCACTGCGGGTGCTGGCCTCCCGCGACCTGATCCACACCACGCGGGGCACCACCGGGGGCACCTTCGTCAGCCAGGTGCGCATCGACAAGGTGAGCGACTACCTCGAGACGAGCATCGGGTTGCTCTCGGGCAGCGACGACGTCACGGTCGCGCAGATGCTCGAGACCCGCGAGGTGCTCGAGGTGCCGGCGGCTCGTCTGGCGGCGACCCGGCGGGGTGAGTCCCATCTCGAGCAACTGCGTGAGGCTGTCGCGCGGGAGAAGGCCAGCCGGGGCCGTGCCGGACGGTTCACCGAGCACCGCACCTTCCACCAGGTGATCGTCGAGGCGTCGGGCAACCCGCTCCTCGCCATGGTCACCGAACCCGTCTATCGCGTGCTGCAGAACAAGTTCCTGTCTCCCGACGTGCCCGACAACTTCTGGGGCGACGTGGACCACGACCACGAGGACATCCTCGCGGCGATCGAGGGCGGTGACGGCGATGCGGCGGCGGAGGCCATGCAGCGTCACCTCTTCGGCCTTCGCGGGGCCTACTCCGACTGAGTCGGATCCACCCACGCAGTCGGACGAGCGAGCGGTGCCCGAATCGGGTCACCGCCCTGTGGCATGCCCTCCTCGGGTCAGGATATACGATCGACATATGGGTCTCAATGGCATGAAATTCTCTCGATACTGCGCTTGACACTTCATATGTCAGACTTTTATGGTCCTAACATCGTGTCGCGCATCAAGCGCTGATCGGTTCGACGACTCCTAAGAGGTGGGACATGGCCACGAAGACTGGCTGGACGGGGCGATTCTTCGAGGACTTCGAGGTGGGTGACGTCTATCAGCACCCACTGGGCCGCACGGTCACCGAGCAGGACAACATCTCCTTCACGCTGCTCACGATGAACACCAACCAGATGCACTTCAACTCCGTCTATGCGGCCAGGTCGGAGTTCGAGAAGCCGCTGGTGGTCTCCACCCTGACGGTGGCGATCTGCGTCGGCCAGAGCGTCACCGACCTCACCCAGAACGCCTTCGCCAACCTGGGCTGGGACGACATCAAGATGACCCACCCGGTCTTTGCCGGCGACACGATCTTCAGTGAGTCGCTCGTGCTCGAGAAGCGCGAGTCCGGCAGCCGCCCGCACGCCGGCATCGTCACCGTCCGCACCCGTGGCCTCAACCAGGACGGCGACGAGGTCTGCTCCTTCAAGCGAATGTTCTACGTCTACAAGCGCGGCGCCGACCAGGTCGAGGGGATCTTCCCCGAGGGCAAGGTGGCGCTGACTCTCGAGAGCGAGTCGCTCCGATGAAGATCACCTACCAGCCCTGGGGCGAGACCCTGGCCGAGCTCGTCGATGCCGGTCGTCGCGCCGAGGCGGCCGGCGCCGAGGTGCTCTGGGTCTCCGAACTGCACCGCAGCGCAACGATCACCGCGGCTGCTCTCGCCGCCGCCACCACCGAAGCCAAGGTGGGTACGGCGATCGCGCTCGCCTTCACCCGCAGCCCGATGGTCACCGCGCTCGAGGCACTCGATCTCGATGAGCTGTCGGGCGGCCGGTTCGTGCTCGGCCTGGGCACCGGGGTGAAGCGGCTCAACGAGGACTGGCACAACGCCAGCTGGGGAAAGCCGGTCGGTCACCTCCGTGAGGTGGTGCGCAACCTGCGGCACTTCTGGGCGAGTTGCGCCTCGGGTGAGGAGATCGCCCTCGACGGCGAGTGGGAGCCGATGCGGATCCGCGGCTACGAGCGCCCCTTCGAGCCGGTCCGCACCGACATCCCGATCTATCTCGCGGCGATGGGCCCGGCGATGACCCGACTCTCCGGGCGCATCGCCGACGGGTGGATCAGTCACGAGCTGTGCTCGCCGTCCTATCTCGAAGCGCAGATCCTGCCCGAGCTGATGACCGGCCTGGAGTCGGCCGAGCGCAAGCGGGCCGACCTCGATGTCGTCGTCTCCGCTTGCTGTTCGGTGGACTCCGACCCGCACGCCGCCCGTCGCCGGGTGGCCGGCCTGGTCGGCTTCTACGCCAGCGTGCGCACCTATGCCGACTTCTTCGCCTTCCACGACCTCGCCGACGACCAGCAGCAGGTCATCGACGCCTTCCGCGCCGGAACGGGTGCTGACCACCTTGCCGACGTCGTCACCGACCGCATGGTCGACGCGCTCACCATGACCGGCGACCGCGACCACGTCGCCGAGAAGATCACCGACTACCGCGGGCTCGCCGACTCGGTGAAGCTCAGCCCACCCACCCACGGCATCGCCGCGAGCGAGACCCGTCTCGCGCAGGAGCAGATCATCGCGATGATCGCCGACATCAAGGAGGACGTGGCATGAAGCCGCTGCAGGACGTCCGGATCATCTCCCTCGAGCAGTACGGCGCCGGTCCCTTCGGCAGCGTGCACCTCGCCGATCTCGGCGCCGAGATCATCAAGATCGAGGACCCACGCGTCGGCGGCGACGTCGGTCGCTACGTTCCGCCCTACTTCGAGGAGGAGGACTCGCTCTTCTTCGAGACCTTCAACCGCAACAAGCAGTCGATCTCCCTCGACCTCACCACTCCCGCCGGCCGCGAGGTCTTCGAGGAGCTGGTGAAGAACGCCGATGCGGTCTATTCCAACCTGCGTGGCGACGTGCCCGAGAAGATCGGCATCACCTACGACCAGCTCAAGCATCTCAACCCGGCCATCGTCTGCTGCTCGCTGACCGGTTTCGGCATGACCGGGCCACGCAAGAACGAACCCGGCTACGACTACATCCTGCAAGGACTTGCGGGCTGGATGGACCTCACCGGCGAACCTGACGGACCACCGACCAAGTCGGGTCTGTCGCTCGTCGACTTCTCCGGCGGGTACGTCGCCGCGATCGCCCTGCTGGCAGGGCTCCACGCCGCGCGCCGCGACGGCATCGGCATGGACTGCGACGTCAGCCTCTACGACACCGCGATGGCGATGCTGACCTATCCGGCGACGTGGCACCTCAACGCCGGCTACACCCCGGCACGTACCCGGCACTCCGCACACCCGTCGTTGGTGCCGTTCCAGGCATTCGAGGCCAAGGACGGCTGGTTCGTCGTGGGTTGCGCCAAGGAGAAGTTCTGGACCCGGTTGGCCGAGGCCGTCGGTCACCCCGAATGGGCCGAGGAGGGCTCGCCCTACGCCAACTTCTCGTTGCGCCAGCAGAACCAGGCCGAGCTCACCGACAAGCTCGAGGAGATCTTCCGCACCCGCACCGTCGACGAGTGGCTGGGTGAGTTCTATCCGGCCCGCATCCCGTGCGGCCCCATCAACGACGTGCCCGCTGCCCTGCGCGAGGAGCACACCGTTGCCCGGGACCTCATCGTCGAGACGGAGCATCCGCGCTACGGCACGGTCAAGCAGGTCGCCTCCCCGGTACGGGTGGGCGATGAGCGGCCCGAGTATCGCCGGGCGCCGCTGCGCAACGAGCACTTCGAGCAGGTGCTGCGCGACGTGGCCGGCTACGACGACGCGAAGGTCGCTGCACTCGCTGCTGACGGTGCCTTCGGTGCCGGCCGGCCGCCGCACGGCCATCCGACACCCGAGCAAGAGGCGGCGGCGCGATGATCGCACCGGCGTTGGCGCGTTGGGTCGTCTCGACGGGAGACATCCCCGTCGAGGTGCGGCGTGCCGCGCAGCGCCACCTCTTCGACGGCCTGGGCACCGCACTCGGCGCCTTGCGGACCGGCCAGGTCCCTGCTGCCGTGCCGGTCGCCACAGATCTGGGCGGACCACCCGAGGCCACGATCTGGGGGCAACCGGACAAGGTGTCGGCACCGGCAGCCGGTCTGGCCAACGGCTCGCTCGTGCATGCGCTCGACTTCGACGACACCCACGCCGGTGGCCTGATCCACGCCACCGCCGTCGTTCTCCCCGCCGCGCTCGCCGTCGGTGAGCAGGTGCGGGCGACGGGTGCCGACGTGCTGGAGGCCGCGGTCGTCGGCTACGAGGTCGCCTGTCGGGTCGCGGCCGCCGCACCCAACGGCTTCCACGCCCGCGGACTGCACTCCACGATGGCTGCCGGGGTCTTCTCGTCGGCTGCCGTCACCGCGCGACTCCTCGGAATGGACCTGGCCCAGACCACCAACGCGCTCGGCATCGCCGGGAGCCAGGCCGGTGGCCTGCTCGCCTTCCTCGCCACCGGCGCCTCCACCAAGCAGCTCCATCCTGGCTTCGCGTCGCAGTCCGGCATCCTCGCCGCGCGGCTGGCGGCAGCCGGAGCGACCGGCCCGGAGACGGTCTTCGACGGCCCGCACGGCCTCTACGACACGTTGGTCGACGGCCCCGCCGACCCGGCCTCCATCGTGGCCGACCTCGGAGTGCGTTGGGAGACCACGCGCATCGGCATCAAGCCCTACCCGGCCTGCCAGCTCTCGCACGCCACGCTGGACGCAGTGCGCGACGCCCGTGCCCGGCGCCCGTTCGAGGTCACCGAGGTCGTGCGGCTCACCGCGCAGGTGCATCCCGACTCAGCTGCCGTGGTCTGCGACGCGACCCGTGACCTCACCCGCCCGGCCAGCGACTACGCCGCGAAGTTCTCGCTGCCGTGGAGCGTGGCTGCACTGCTCGTCGACGGGTCCGTCGGCCTCGACACGTTCGAGGAGGTCTCGATCCGCCGACCCGAGGTCGCCGACCTGGCTGGCCGCGTCGTCGTCGAGATCACCGTGCCTGACGGCGTGGCTGCCGACGCACCGGGCGACGTACGCATCGAGTTGGCCGACGGCACGACCGTCACCGGTCACGTCGACCGCAGCGCCGGCGGCCCCGACAACCCGCTCACCGACGCCCTGCTCATCGAGAAGGCCACCGGCCTGGCCGGTATCGACGCCACCCCGCTCTTCGCGGCGCTCGCCGTGCTCGACGACCAACCTGACCTGACCGCCCTGCTGGCGGTCCTCGACTCCCTGGCTCCGCACTGAAGGATGGATTCCCTGTGACCCTGCAAGCGATCACGCCCACCGAGTTCCCGTGGTTCCCCTACGAGGGGTTCACCTTCTGCCTGGGGCTGACCGAGGGTGACACCGCCTGGACCTCCGGTCACACCTCGGCCCGTCACGATCCGGACATCGGCAAGATGACCGTCGAGGGCACCATGGAGCAGCAGGCGCGGATCGCCTACGAGAAGTGTCTGGCGATCCTCGCCGCGGCAGGCTTCGGTCCCGAAGACGTCACGCGGGTCAGCGAGAACGTCACCATCGCGGGCCTGCCGCACTACGAGACCGCCGCCGGCGTGCGGCGGGAACTGCTGGGGGATCGGCCCACCGTGCGAACCGTCGTGGTCGAGCGGCTGGTCCGCAGGGCCGCGTGGCTCGAGGTCGAGCTCCACACGGTCAAGGGCGGTGGCCGGCAGTTGCGCGCGGCCAGCGAGGCGCGCGACGCCGGCACCTGGCAGCGATCCGCCGTGACCGAGGGCCAGGACGAGACCGTCTACCTCCCCACTTCGGTTCCGATCGACGCGAACGGTGAGGTCGTCTTCCCCGGTGACTTCGTGTCGCAGTACCGCTACTGCCTCGAGCAGGCCGGTGTGATGCTGGAGAAGGTCGGGCTCAGCCTCGGTCATGCGGTCACCACCTACGACTACTCACTGCCCGAGGTGCGCTCCGTCTATCGCGGCACCCACAAGGTGCGCAAGGAGCTGCTCGGCAACAACGAGGGTGGGGTCTATCCGGGTGCCGGCGGCATCTTGATGTCGCGGTTGCACGCGCCGGGTCAGCTGGTCGCGATCGACGTCACCGCGTCGCGGCACCCGCTCGAGCTCGTGAACCCGGGCTGGTCGCGCTACGACACGCTCACCTATGCGCCGGGGGTGAAGGCCGGGCGGACGCTCTTCATGTCGGGCTTCGCGGCCCTCGACATGGAGACCCAGCAGGCGATGCACGCCGACGACATCGGCAAGCAGGCCGAGACGACGTACGGCGCCATCCTGCACCTGCTCGAGCACGCAGGACTCGGACCAGCCGACCTGCTCGAGACGACCGAGTACTGCGTCGAGTCGGCCGTGGGCGACTATCGGGCCGTGGCCGACGTACGTGAGCAGTTGCTCGGACCGCCGTGGCCCGCCTCGACCGGCGCACTGTGCCACAGCCTGCTGCGCGACGAGTTCAAGCTCGAGGTCTTCCCGACCGCGCTCTACCCTGCGGGTGAGGCTGCGTCCGCCTCAGAGGAGGGCTGATGAGCAACTCGCTCCTGACCGAGGAGGTGCTGGCGCTCAAGGGCCGCACGGTGACCTACACCGCTCCGGACCCGGCGGGTGCCGCAGCCGGTCGCTACTTCGGCCTGGCCATCGGGGACGACAACCCGCTCTACTCCGATGCCGGCTTCGCGAAGGAGCAGGGCCTGCGGGGTGTCACCTGGCCGCCGACACTGATCTGCGAGACCAACCAGTACGCCGACCTGCCGATCGACCGCGACGGCTATGCCGGTCACACCTGGGGGCTCGACCTGCCGGGCACCCGGCAGGTGCGTGGGGGCAACTCCTATGTCTTCCACCGCCGGGTCCGCCCCGACGACATGATCGTCGCCACCTGGTCGATCGATGACGTCGTCGGCAAGGTCAACGGCCGCGGCCACGAGATGGTGATCATCACCTCCACCGCCCGCTACGCCACGGCCGAGGGCGAGCCGCTCGCGGAGAACACCGAGACGATCATCTTCGTCGGACTGGAGCAGAAGAGCGAGGGAGGCAAGGCATGAGCATCGACCACGCCGCAATCGCAGTCGGTGACGTCGTCCCGCCGCTGGAACGCACCATCAGCCTCACCGACATGGTCGCCTACGCCGGTGCCACGTGGGACTGGTACCGCTCGCACTACGATCCCGAGTTCGTCGCCGCCGCGAAGCTGCCGGCGCCGATGGTCGACGGCCAGGTCTTCGGTGCACTGCTCGTCGAGCAGCTGCAGGACTGGCTCGGACCGCAGTCGTTCGTGCGCGAGCTCGCCTTCACCTTCAAGAACCTCGTCTTCGCCGGCGAGACCGTGCGCTGCGAGGGTTCGGTGACCGAGGTCGGAGACGACCGGCTCACCGCGGAGCTGCGGGTCGTGGTCGTGGCGGCGGACGGAAGCGCGGGCCGTCTGGCAGCCGGAGCCGGGCGTGCCGTCGTACTCCTCGGTACCGCCGACGGACCGGGGGCCACCTCGTGAGCACCAGCGTCGCCATCGTCGGCGCAGCCGAGTGCGACCTCGGGGTGACCGACAAGTCGATCCTCACGTTGCAATCGCAAGCAGTGACGCGGGCTCTCGCCGACGCCGGCCTCACCCTGGCCGATGTCGACGGCATCGCCACCAACGGCATCTCGCGCTTCTCCGCCACCCAACTGGCCGACTACCTCGGCGTCGTACCCACGTGGACCGACTCGACCTTTGCCGGTGGCAGCGCCTTCGAGCTCTACCTGGCCCGCGCCACCCAGGCGATCCAGGCTGGGCAGGCGAGCGTCGTGGTCATCTCCTTCGCCTCCAACCAGCGCTCTGCCAGGTCGCGCAAGATGGGCGGCGTCCACGAACCGTGGATCCCCGAGGCGCAGTTCGAAGAGCCCTACGACGTGCTCTATCCGCTCTCCTACTACGCGATGGCGGCGCAGTCCTACCTGCACCGATACGGCGGCACCCGCGAACAGCTCGCGGAGATCGCGATCGCCGCCCGCGAATGGGCCCTGCTCAACCCGGCGGCCTTCCGCCACGGCAAGGGGTCGTTGTCGGTGGCCGATGTCGTCGAGTCACCGATGATCTCGTCGCCCCTGTCCGCCGCCGACTGCTGCCTGGTCACCGACGGCGGCGGCGCGGTCGTCGTGACCTCGTTGGAGCGGGCGCGCGACCTGGCCAGGACGCCCGTCGAGGTGCTCGGGTACGGCGAGCGCACCACCAACACCTCCTTCACCGCCGTCGACGACCTCGCGGTGCCGGGAGCGCGGGGAGCGGCGCAGGACGCCTACGCCCGTGCGGGCATCACCCCTGCCGACATCGACGTCGTCGAGGTCTATGACTCCTTCACCATCACCGCCGCGTTGAGCGTCGAGGCGCTCGGCCTGTGCGGTGAGGGCGAGGCGCTCGACTTCATCCAGGGCGGTCGGATCCGGCCCGGCGGCTCGCTGCCCTTCAACACCTCCGGTGGTGGGCTCTCCTACTGCCACCCCGGTCAGTACGGCGTGCTGCTGCTCGTCGAGGCCGTTCGACAACTACGCGGCGAGTGCGGCGCGCGGCAGGTCGCCGACGCCGAGATCGCCGTTGCCCACGGCACCGGAGGAATCCTGTCCACGCATGCGACCGTCGTCCTGGGGGTTGACCGATGAGCGAGCTCCAGACCGAGTGGATCCCGGGCGAGGTGCCGCCGGCCGACGAGAACAGCGCCGACTACTGGGAGGCGACGCGTGAGCACCTGCTGACGGCGCAGTCGTGCACGTCGTGCGGCCGGGTGCAGCACCCACCGCGGGCAGTGTGCACGGGCTGCGGCTCGATGGAGCACCTGGAGCAGATCGCGGCTGCGGGCACCGGCACCATCGACAGCTTCACCCTCGTGCACCGCGCGCCGAGGCCAGAACTTGTGACGCCGTACGTGGTTGCCCGGGTTCGGCTGGCCGAGGGGCCGATCGTGCTGAGCCGGCTCGAGCCGGCTGTGCCGGGCGACGGGTGGCAGATCGGCGACCCGGTCGCCGTTGCCTGGCGCGACCTGCCCGACGGACGGGCGCTTCCGTACTACCGGCCCGCAGGGGCCACCGACGATGGGGAGAACTGATGGATTTCCAGCTCGACGAGGACCAGCGCGAGTTCAAGGCACTGCTGCGTCAGTTCGTGGACAACGAGATCGTCCCGGTCGCCCGGGAGTGGGAACAGGCCGGCCGCTACCCGACCGAGATCGTCAAGGGCATGGCCGACATGGGCCTCTTCGGCATCACCGTGCCGGAGGAGTACGGCGGCCTCGACCTGGACCCGGTGTCGTTCGCCTTGGTCTTCGAGGAGATCGCCCGCGGCTGGATGGGCGTTGCAGGCATCCTCGGCTCGCATTCGCTTGCCTGCCGGCTGATCGCGATGCACGGCACCGAGGAGCAGAAGCAGAAGTATCTGCCTGACCTGGCGACCGGCAAGCGGCGTACGGGCATCGGTCTCACCGAGCCGGACGCCGGCACCGACCTGCAGGGCATCCGCACCACCGCTCGGTTGGTCTCGACAGGCTCGACCAACGAGGACCACTACGTCGTCAACGGCGCGAAGATGTGGATCACCAACGCCCGCTACGCCGACCCGCTGCCGGTGCTGGTGAAGACCGACCCGACCGCATCGCCTGCCCACAAGGGCATGAGTGTGCTGCTGATCGAGGCGGGCACCCCCGGCTTCGAGGTCACCAAGGACATCCCGAAGCTCGGTTACAAGGGCACCGAGTCGTGCGAGATCCTGCTCGACAACGTGCGGGTGCCGGTGTCGCAGCTGGTCGGTGGCGTCGAGGGCAAGGGCATGCAGCAGGTGCTCTCAGCGCTGGAGTGGGGCCGGGTCAACATCGCGGCCCGTTCGGTGGGCATCGCGCAGCGCGCCCACGAGGAGGCGTTGTCCTATGCCCAGCAGCGCAAGGCGTTCGGCCAGCCGATCTCCGACTTCCAGGCGATCCAGCTCAAGCTCGGTGAGCTCGGCACCCAGGTGCAGGCAGCGCGGCTGATGGCCTACTGGGCGGCTGATGCGGTGCGTTCCGGCCGCGCCGACGGCGCCACCGGCATGGCGAAGATCTTCTGCTCCGAGGTGGCGCTCCAGGCCGCCATCGACTCGATGAAGGTGCACGGTGGCTACGGTTACTCCACCGAGTTCGAGGTGGAGCGGCTCTATCGCGACTCCATCCTCATGTCGATCGGTGAAGGCACCAACGACATCCTGCGCACCGTCGTCGCGAAGTCGTTGATCAAGGGCGACACGGTCGTCGGATGACGGTCGAGGTCGCTCAGCTGCCGCGGACCTATCTCTATGTCCCGGGCAATGCCCATGCCTTGGTCGGCAAGGCCCTGCGCAGTGGCGCCGACGCGCTGATCCTTGATCTCGAGGACGCCGTCCCGCTGGCGGAGAAGGATGCCGCGCTGGCGGCCGTGGTCGGCTGGTTGCGTGAGCTGCCGGCCGACGGTGACGTGGAGCTCTGGGTACGGCTCAACCCCGGTGAGCGGCGCGTGGGAGAGGTGACGGCACTGGCCGGGCTCCCCGCACTGCGCGGACTGGCACTGGCGAAGACGGAGTCCGCTGCCGAGGTCACCGAGGTTGCGGACCTGCTGGCGTCGTTGGGCGACACGGACACGGTGCTGATGCCGCTGCTGGAGTCGGCAGCCGGCGTGTTGGCGGCGCAGATGGTCGCGACCGCTCCCCGAGTGCACCGACTGCAGATCGGGGAGGTGGACCTGGCCGGCGACGCAGGTCTGGAACCCGGCGCAGACGACGCCGAGCTGGCGTGGATGCGTGCCATGGTGGTGTTGGCCAGCGCAGCGAGCAGGGATCCACCCACCGCCGGCGCCGGTCTCGGTGATCACCCGCGACGCGGCGGCGTTCCGCGAGTCGACGCGACGAGCGCGCCGCCAGGGTTTCGTCGGACGCTGTTGCATCCACCCGATGCAGGTGCCGCTCACGCACGAGGTCTTCACCCCGACCTCCGCCGAGGTGGCACGAGCCCGTGAGGCGATCGCGCTCCTGGCCGCAGCGGAAGCGGAAGGAAGCGGTGTGGTGCTGGACTCCTCCGGTCGTCTGGTCGATGAGGCCGTGCTGCGCCGAGCCCGCAAGACCTTGGCCCTGCACGAGCGGGCCGCGCGGAAGGGAGTGATGGAGTGATGTCGCGACCTGAATCGATCGACCTGCGAGGCGACGTTCCGTGGCGGCCGGTGCCGATGCCGGGCGCGAACCTGCCGCTGGACCTGGTGCCCCTGGCCTCCGCTGGCTCGGCCTTCACGATCCTCGGTCGCTTCCCGGCAGGCTTCGTGCGCGCGAGCCCCGGTGGTTATGCGCACGCCGAGGAGTTCGTGGTGCTCGAGGGAGTCTGGACCTCGAGGGGCTGCGACACGAATCGGGCAGCATCGTGCACGTGCCGGCCGGTTTCCTGCGCACCGACATGCGCACCGAGCGCGGGTGCACCGTCTTCGCCTGGTTCGGTGGACCGGCGGAGTTCCTTGCGCCCGAGGCGCTGATCGTGACGGGCGAGGGCATCACGAGCGTGTCGGTCACCGACCTCTCGTCGAACCGGTGGGAGAGCTCGCAGTCGCGGTGGCGGCTGGCCTCCCTGAGCGACCGGGAGCCGGGCGAGGAGATCATCGATCCGATGGCCGGGCGTTGGTGGCGCACCGGGGAGCCCACGGTCGCCGACCTTGCCGAGTCGGTGCTGCTGCGGGCGCCGCGATGACCTTCCGTGAGGAGTGGGGTGGCTTCACCGGAGTCTTCGGCGGCCGTGTCGTCGCCGAGCTCGCTGCTGCGGTCACACGTGCGCCGAACGCCGACGAATACCTGGCCGGTCTGGTCCCGGCCTCCCTCCACGCGGAGTTCTCCGCAGCCGTGGACCTGGGTGCCGCGGAGGTGACCGCCGAGGTCCTGCATGCGGGACGACGTACGGCGCGAGTGGCGACGGCCGTCCGTCAGGGGCACCGGCGGGCCAGTGCCTCGGTCAAGATGGTGCGTGCCGGTGAGCCGTCGTGCCTGCCGCGGCGTGACCTGAGGTCGTTGCCGACGCCCGAGAGCCTGTCCCCCTTCGTCCCGCCCTATCCACCCATGGCCTACTCGGCGCTGACCGAGATCCGCCTCGTCGAGCACACGAGGGTGAACGGCCAACCGTCGACACGGGTGTGGGTGCGCTTGGACGACGCATCCCCGGCCGTGACCGAGCTGGACCCGACTGGTCGGGCCGCCGTCCTCCTCGACATCGTGCCGCCCGGCCCGTTCTTCGCCGATGCCGCACCGGCGTTCGTGCCCACCGTCGACTTCTCCCTGCACCGAGCCCCCGTCACCTCCGCTCCCGGGGGCTGGCACTACGCCGAGAGCACCACCGAGTGGTGGGCCGACGGCTTCTGTGCCGAGTCGGCCACGCTCTGGTCTGCCGACGGCACCTTCGTCGCCCGCGGCACCCAGAACCGCCGGGTGGTCTTCGACGCCTGACCCCCGCCGTCCCAGCGGCCCCGGTAGCGGTCAAGATTCCCCGCCCGGGCGGGGAATTGGGTTCCTGCATGCCGTAGCCACGCACACCAAGCATGCAATTGGGTGACACAGTCCCCCGCCCGAGCAACACCTCAGCCGTACGCCGGTCCGACAGTTGGCGGGCCGCCTCAGGTCCTGTGCCGGGCGAGGGCGGCGTCGTACTGGTGCAAGGTGCGGAGCACGGAGTGCACGGCTTGGGTGAGTTCGGTCGTCGACAGGTCGTGGTCGGCGATCGACGCCCTGATCGGAACACCAGCGACGGCCGCACGGATGCGGCGCCGCTCCTGCGCCCTGGTCTCGCACTCGTCATCGATGTGGGTCAGCGTCATCCGCAACTCGCTCTTCCCCCAGCCGTCAGCTCCCTCCAGCACCTCGAGGGCGGCGTCGAGCCAAGTGGCGTCGTCGACGTGGCTGTCCTCCAGCTCGTCGATCACTCGGTTGAAGAGCGCCATGCTCGATGCCATCGCCGCCGGCATCGCCGAGATGTGATCGTCGTAGGGGAGTGCGACTGCGCGGTCAACGAAGCGATCGGTGCGGTCCCGGTCTCCGGTGAGCAATCCGTCGTATGCCTTGGCCAGCAGGTTGTCGGCGGCAGCGCTGGCGGGGACGGCTGGGTCCGGGCTGCTGTCGAACCCGGCTCGGGGTGCGCCATAGGACTGCCCCGCCAGCCCCAGCAGCTCGTCGGCCAGCGTTGCCCGTGCTCGTCGGTTGTCCACTGCGCAAGCCTAGGCCGCCAGCAACGGTACGCCGTCGCAGCCTGCGGTGGATCGCCCCCTCGAGCACCGCTGCGCCTTGCCGAGTCTATCGCTTAACGATAGATTTCAATCGTTCATCGTTGCATCAAGGCATGACGAAGGAAGCGGTCATGGGTGGACGCGCGGTTCTTGCGTTGCGAGTCGTCATCGCACTCGCACTGATCGGATCCTTGTTCGTGCAGGTCGTGATGATGCCGTTGGTGTGGCTCGATCTCGACGACGCTCCGATCGGCTTCCGCGTCGCCGTGGTGGCGATCGGCGTCCTGGGCGTGCTGTGTCTCCAGGTGATCGCGGTCTGCATCTGGCGGCTGCTGACCTTCGTACGCCGTGGCACTGTCTTCTCCCACGCCTCGTTCCGCTATGTCGACATCGTGATCGCCTCGATCGGTGTCGGCGCCGGGCTCATCTTCGCGGTCGCGGTGGTTGCTCGGTTCGCCAACCGTGCGGCACCGGGTGACGAGGTAGCACCGGGTGTCGTGGGTCTGATCTGCGGAGCGGCCCTCGTCGCTGCGGGCGTCGCGCTGGTGGTCTATGTCCTGCGTGCGCTCCTGGCTCAGGCGGTGGCATTGGACTCCGAGGCCAAGCAGCTGCAGTCCGAGCTCGACGAGGTGATCTGATGCCGATCGTCGTCGACATCGACGTCCTGCTGGCGCGCCGCAAGATGGCTGTCGGCGAACTCGCGGAACGCGTCGGCATCACGCCCGCCAACCTCGCCGTGCTCAAGAACGGCCGGGCCAAGGCCGTCCGGTTCACCACGCTCGAGGCTCTGTGCGAGGTGCTGGAGTGCCAGCCCGGCGATCTGCTCCGTTGGGAGTCCGAGGCTCCCTGAGTGGCGCGCCGCGGGCCACGCTGGCTCGGTCTGTATGACGGCCCGACGCCGACCTCGGCTCGGCCATGGTGTTCTTTGCCGCCGGGGCCCCGGGTTCGTCGCCGGTCAGCTGATCCTTGCCGCCGCCGGGGTGCAGAACGCAAGGTTCGACCGGGCTGGACGCGCTCGTGCACCTACGCGATGTGCTCGCTGGGCAACGTCAGGATCTCCGCCCCGCCGTCGGTGATCGCGATCGTGTGTTCGCTGTGCGCGGTCCGGGCCCCAGTGGCACTGCGCAGGGTCCAGCCGTCCGCGTCGGTGATGAGCTGGTCGGTGTCAGCCATGACCCATGGTTCGAGGGCGAGCAGGAGGCCGGGGCGGAGCCTGTAGCCGCGGCCGGGGCGGCCGGTGTTCGCGACGTGCGGGTCCTGATGCATGGTGGTGCCGATTCCGTGGCCGCCGAATTCGAGATTGATCGGATAGCCCGCTTCGGAGAGCACGTCGCCGATGGCGTGGGAGAGGTCGCCGATCCGCGCGCCCGGGCGGGCTGCCGCGACTCCGGCCGTCAGCGCCTGCTGAGTGGTCGCGATCATCCGCTCATCGGCGGGATCACGCCGATGGCCGACGACGAAGCTGATCGCGGCGTCGGCAGCCACACCCCGTAGCTTCACCGCGAGGTCGAGGGTGAGGAGATCACCGTCGGCGAGCCGGTAGTCGTGCGGCATGCCGTGCAGCACGGCGTCGTTGACGGCGGTGCAGATGTAGTGGCCGAAGGGGCCGCGGCCGAACGACGGGGCGTAGTCGACATAGCAGGACTCGGCACCGGCGTCGAGGATCATCTCCTTCGCCCATCGGTCCATGTCGAGCAGGTTCGTGCCCACGTTCGCGCGGTGCTTCAGGCTGTGGAGGATGTCGCCGACCAGGCGTCCGGTGCCACGTGCGCGGTCGAGTTGAGCGGGGGTGAGGATTTCAATCATGACTATAACTATACCGGTCAAAAAATACCGGTACTAGAATAGGAGCATGGTCAGACTGCCACTCACCCCAGAGGAGATCGAACGCGGGAAACGCTTGGGCGCGCTGCTGAGGCTTGCTCGCGGGGAACGTTCGATGCTTGAGGTCGCCCTCGTCGCCGGAGTGTCGCCGGAGACGCTGCGCAAGATCGAGACCGGCCGCGTGGCCACCCCGGCGTTCTCGACCATCGCCGCCCTTGCTCAGGCACTGGGGCTCTCGCTCGACGATGTCTGGGCACAGATCGCCGTACCCGCGGATCAGGTGACGGTCGCGGGAGTGTGATGCGCGCTGGTCGGGAGTGAGTGCCCAGGGAGGGAGCCACTGTCACAACCCCGACATGCGCCACGACGGTGCGCCGGTGCAGCGAGCGTTCCTGACCCTGCTCAGCGACGGATGCGCCGACGAGGCACGAGGGCCGTGAGCGCACGGGGAGGTGATCGCCGGCGCCCAGGCGCGTGGCTGAACGCGGCACCCTTGCGGGGACTGGCCGAGAGGGCCACGATCAGTGATGCGACCCACAGATCGTGACGAGCCAGCCGCTCGAGGAGGCGACATGCCCACCACCACGTCGACACCGTCCGCGCCACGCCCCAAGTCGAAACGTCCCACTCCGCTGTCGATCGCCGTGTGGGCGGCGATCGCCGTCGTCGGCGCCGTCTGCTGGGTGGTGCTTGCGCTCTCTCGAGGTGAGGAGGTCTCGGCGCTGTGGATCCTCTTCGCCGCGCTGTCGTCGTACGCCATTGCCTATCGCTTCTACGCCCGCTTCATCGCCTACCGGGTGCTGAAGGTCGACAAGGATCGAGCGACCCCGGCTGAACGCCTGGAGAATGGCCACGACTTCGACGTGACCGATCGGCACGTGCTGTTCGGTCACCACTTCGCTGCGATCGCGGGAGCCGGACCGTTGGTGGGCCCGGTGCTCGCTGCGCAGATGGGTTACCTGCCCGGCACGATCTGGATCATCGTCGGCGTCATCTTCGCCGGCGCCGTCCAGGACATGATCGTGCTGTTCTTCTCGATGCGCCGTGACGGCAAGAGTCTGGGCCAGATGGTGCGCGAGGAGATCGGGCTGGTCGGCGGGATCGCCGCTCTGATCGCGGTCTTCGCGATCATGATCATCATCTTGGCAGTGCTCGCACTCGTCGTGGTCAACGCCCTGGCCGAGTCGCCGTGGGGTGTGTTCTCGATCGGGCTGACCATCCCCATCGCGCTGTTCATGGGCTTCTACCTGAGGGTCCTGCGGCCGGGCCGGGTCATGGAGGTCACCGCCATCGGTGTGGTGCTGTTGTTGCTCGCCATCATCGGCGGCGGGTACGTCGACGAGTGGGGTTGGGCCGACACGCTCACCCTGTCGAAGGAGCAACTGACGCTCGCGCTCGTGGTCTACGGCTTCGTGGCGTCGATCCTGCCGGTGTGGATGCTGCTGACCCCGCGTGACTATCTCTCCACCTTCATGAAGGTGGGCGTCATCGTGCTCCTCGCCATCGGGCTCGTGGTCGCGGCGCCATCGCTGCAGAACGAGGCGGTGAGCTCCTTCGCGGTCGACGGTGACGGACCGGTCTTCGCTGGCAAGCTCTTCCCGTTCGTGTTCATCACCATTGCTTGCGGCGCCCTGTCCGGCTTCCACGCGCTGATCTCCTCGGGAACGACGCCGAAGATGGTGGCGAAGGAGCCGCAGGTCATGATGATCGGTTATGGCGGCATGCTGATGGAGTCGTTCGTGGCGATCTCCGCGCTGATCGCGGCGAGCGTCATCGACCCCGGCCTCTACTTCGCGATCAACGCGCCAGCCAGCGCGACGGGGGTGGACCCGGCGACTGCTTCGGACTTCGTGGCCACGCTGGGCTTCACGATCACCCCGGCAGATCTCCAGGCCGCGGCGGCCAGCGTGGAGGAGAGCACTCTGATCTCCCGCACCGGCGGAGCGCCGACGCTCGCCTTCGGCATCTCGCAGGTGTTCACCGATGCCTTCCACGGCGGGATGGCCGCCTTCTGGTACCACTTCGCGATCATGTTCGAAGCACTCTTCATCCTCACCGCCGTCGACGCCGGCACCAGGGTGGGTCGTTTCATGCTGCAGGACTCGATCGGCAACATCTGGAAGCGCTACGCCGACATCTCCTGGATCCCCGCCTCGTGGTCGGCGAGCGCGATCGTCGTCGGGCTGTGGGGCTACATGCTCTACGTCGGGGTGACGGACCCACTCGGTGGCATCAACCAGCTCTTCCCGCTCTTCGGCATCGCCAACCAGTTGCTCGCCGCGATCGCGCTGACGTTGTGCGTGACGTTGCTGATCAAGCACGGCAAGGTGCGATGGGCGTGGGTGCCGGGCATCGGGCTCGTGTTCGACCTCGTCGTCACCCTGACCGCGAGCTGGCAGAAGGTCTTCTCCGACAACCCGGCGATCGGCTACTTCAGTCAGGCCTCTCGCTATCGCGAGGCCCGAGATGCCGGGGAGTTGCTCGCGCCCGCGAGCAACCGCTCGGAGATGGACCAGATCATCTCCAACTCCACTCTCAACGGCACCCTCCAGGCGACCTTCGCGCTGCTGGTCATCGTCGTGGTGCTCAACGCGATCTGGATCTGGATCAAGGGCATCCGGGCTGGAGGGCTGCCGACCACCGAGGTGCCCAAGGTCGAGTCCGAGCTCGTGGCTCCTGCCGACTTCTTCGCCACTGCCGAGGAGAAGGAGGAGTTGCGTCTCTGGGAGGAGTCGCGCGAGAAGGTCGGGAGCGACCGATGACGGCGCTGCGGCGAGGGCTCGGCCGACTGCGGTGGTATGTCCGGCAGTTCACCGGCGAGGCGAAGTGGGACGACTACCTCCTCCGTTGTGCTGCCGCCGGCACCACGCCGATGTCACGGCGGGAGTTCGAGCGCCATCGTGATCAGCATCGGGAGACCTCGGCGCGGTCGAGTTGTTGCTAGGCCGTGCAGGTCGTCTCGGCTCAGACCGGCGCCGGATGCTCCTCCGGCCGATGCAACGCCACGACTGCGGCGAGGAGGAGGACCCCACCGACCAGTGCGGCCGCGGTCAACACCTCGTCGAGGATGAGCGCGGCGAGCAGCGCGGCGGAGAGCGGCTCCACCAGCGTCGCGACGGTGGCTGCCGACCCCGACGTGGTGCGCAGTCCCGCATAGAGCAAGGCATAGGCCAACGCCATCGTCGCCACGCCGAGGTAGACCAGCAGCACCCACGACCCGCTCGAATCAGGCACCAACGCGTCGCCGGACAGCCCGGCGATCACGAGGAACGGCGCCAACACGACGGCTGACACCGCTGTTGCGCAGGTGGTGAGCGCCGTTGTCTCCACGCGCTGGGCCAGGCCGTGCCCGAGGACCGTCGTGGCGGCGTACACGGCACCGGCGAGGACGGCCAGCAGCAGGCCGGCGACCGGGCGCGGGCCGTCAGTGCCACCGGCCTGGGAGCTGATCAGTGCCAGCCCGCCGAGGGCTGCGAGCAGCACCAGCACCTCGCGTCGATCCGGCCGGCTGCCCGCGCGGAGGTGGTCGGCCGCAGCCGCGAGCACCGGCGCCAGACCGAGCGAGACGACCGTGGCGACGCTGACGCCGACCCAGAGCACGGCGATGAAGTACGTCGCCTGGTAGAGCGCCGTGCCGCAGCCCACCAGCACCACGAGACCGGGGTGGGTCCGAAACGTGGCGCGAGCCTTCGCGATCCCCGGGTGGCGGCGGCGAAGAGCAGCAGCGTGAGCGCGGCGAGCAGGGTGCGCCAGGCGCTGGTGGTCATCGCGCCCATGCCGTCGCGTTGGTGCAGCAGTGTCACCACCAGGCCTCCGGTGCCCCAGAGGATGCCGGCCGTGCACACCTGCAGCAGGCCGATGCGCCGACTCATGCGTCCCGCCGGCGAGTGTCCACCAGCGCAGCGTAGTGCTGTCGGTGGCTGCGCCGTCACGCATCGCGTCGATGGACCTGCGGCCCTCCGTGAGTCATTCTCGTACCGTAGGTGGCGACGTCTTCAGCGCGCCCCCGAACTCAGGAGTCGGCATGACCCAGCAGCTCGTCTCGACCTCCCCGGCCACCGACGAGGTGGTGGCCACGTTCCCCGTCCAGGGTGAGGAGGAGGTCCGCAACGCCGTCAGGCGAGCGCGTGAGGCCAGCGTCTGGTGGCAGGAACAGGGACATGGCGGTCGCCGCGTCGCGCTGCTCAACTGGCGGCGCCACCTTGCCCGGACCAGTGACGAGTTGGCCGAGCTGATCCGCCGTGAGAACGGAAAGCCACTCACCGACGCGCGACTCGAGATCCTGCTCGCGCTCGAGCACATCACCTGGGTCGCGAAGCATGCCGAGAAGGAACTCGCCTCCGAGAAGCGCAGGCCCGGCGCGATGCTCGCCAACTTCTCCGCCCGCGTCGACCACCTGCCCTTCGGCGTCGTCGGCGTGATCGGCCCGTGGAACTATCCCGTCTTCACTCCCAACGGCTCCATCGCCACGGCCCTCGCCGCCGGCAACACGGTCGTCTTCAAGCCCAGCGAATACACCCCCGCGATCGGGACCTTCTTCGCGGAGACCTTCCGCGCCGCCAATCCCGGCGCACCCCGCGGCGTACTCGAGGTCGTGACCGGGTACGGCGACACGGGAGCCGCGCTGTGCCGTGCCGTCGTCGACAAGCTCGCCTTCACCGGATCCGGCCCGACCGGCCGCAAGGTGATGGCAGCATGCGCCGAGTCGCTGGTGCCGGTGGTCATGGAGCTCGGTGGCAAGGACGCCGCGATCGTCGCCGCTGACGCCGACCTGGCACGGGCCGCTGACGCCATCGCCTTCGGTGCTCTCGGAAACAGCGGGCAGACGTGTGTCGGCATCGAACGGGTCTATGTGGAGCGAGAGGTGCGCGACCGGTTCGTCGAGCTGCTCGCGGTCCGGATGCGGGCGCTGCGGCCCGGATCGCAGGCAGGCTCCTCCTACGGGCCGATGACGATGCCCAGCCAACTCGACGTGGTCCGACGACACATCGACGACGCGATCGCCGGTGGAGCCGAGGCCGTCGTGGGCGGTCCGGAGAGCGTCGGTGACCGCTATGCGGCGCCGGTGCTGCTGCTCGACCCGCCGCACGAGTCGGCGGCGATCCAGGAGGAGACCTTCGGGCCGACCATCACGGTGACCACGGTCGACTCGCTCGATGAGGCGGTGAAGCTCGCCAACGACACCCGCTACGGTCTGGGCGGATCCGTCTTCTCGCGCCACCACGCCGACGAGATCGTCGACCAGCTCGACACCTCGCAGGTGTCGGTCAACTCTGTCATCGGCTTCGCCGGCATGGCCTCGATGCCGCTCGGTGGGCGTGGCGAGAGCGGCTTCGGGCGCATCCACGGACCCGAGGGTCTGCGCGAGTTCACCCGCACCCGCGCCGTCGCCACCCAACGCCGCCGGGCGCCGGTCAACCTGATGACCATGGACCGCCCCGGCTGGCTCGTGAAGGCGCTGCCCAGGATGCTCCGCCTCCTCCACGGCCGCTGACCGACGCCGGCCAGGTGGTGGGTCGTCCCTCGCTTCCACCATTTCGGGGAGTGAGTTCTGCGGTCGGCTCCGATACCGTGGTGATGTGACCGGCGCCACGCGGCCCCGGTCGAGTGGCGCGAGGAGGTACGTCGTGGCTCAGCCGACGCTCATCGGCTCGGTGCAGCGGGCCTTGCGTCTGCTCGAAGCTGTCGCGGCGAGCGAGGACGTGTTGTCCGCCAAGCGTCTGGCCCGGATGGTCGGTCTCCCGCTGCCGACGGCCTACCACCTGCTGCGCACGCTGGTGCACGAGGGATATCTGCGCAAGCTCGACGAGGGTTACGTGCTCGGCGAGGCGGCCCGGCCGCACGACGCCCCCGGGCTGCAGGCGCAGCTGCCGCAGATCCGGGCGGTGTTGCGGAGTCTGCGTGACGAGGTCCGCGGCGCGACCTACCTGTCGGTCTTCTCCGAGGGGAGATCCGCTTGGTCGACATCGCCGAGGGCCCCGATGCACCGTGCGTCGACCTGTGGGTCGGGGTGCACGACTCGGGGCATGCGACCGCCTTCGGCAAGTGCATCCTTGCCGGGCTGCCGCTGGAGCAGCGCATGGACTACATCGATCGCCACCAACTCCACGACCTGACGCCCAACACGATCACCAGTCGGCGAGTGCTGGAGCAGCGGCTGGCCGACGAGACCGACATCTGGGCCGATGCGGAGGAGTACCTGCTCGGCACCTCCTGCCGGGCGGCGCCGATCCGGGTCGGCGACACCGTGGGCGCCGTTGCGGTGTCGCTGCCCTCGCGACGCGCAGCCGACCCTGCGCCATCGGTCGCGCTACGGCGAGCTGCCCGCCGGCTCGGCTGGGCGATATCGCAGCCGATCACCATTTGAAATAACACCCGTTGCCGAAGGCGTGACCCAGGTCACAGCATGGAGTCCCGGTCAAGGAGGACCCATGCAAGCAACCACCCGACTCGACTTCTTCTCCACGATGGTGCTGGTGCGCACCTACGAGGAGGCGATCCTGCGCGAATACCACGCCGACAAGAAGCCGGTCTTCGACATCGGTGCCGGCCTGATCCCCGGAGAGATGCACCTCTCCGCAGGGCAGGAGCCGGTCGCTGCCGGTGTCTGTGCTCATCTCACCGCCGATGACGCGGTCACTGCCACTCACCGACCCCATCACTTCGCCATCGCGCACGGCATGGACCTGCAAGCCATGACCGCCGAGATCTTCGGCCGGGTCGACGGCCTCGGTCGCGGCCGGGGCGGCCACATGCACCTCTTCGATCCGGCCACCCACTTCTCCTGCTCCGGGATCATCGCCGAGGGCTATCCGCCGGCCGTCGGCCAGGCGCTCGCCTTCCGCAAGCGCGGCACCGATCGCGTCGCCGTCGCCGTGACCGGTGAGGGTGCCGCCAACCAGGGCGCCTTCCACGAGTCCCTCAACCTTGCTGCCCTCTGGAAGCTCCCCGTCCTCTTCGTGGTGGAGGACAACGACTGGGGCATCTCGGTGCCCCGCAGCGCGTCGACCTCGATCCCCTCCAATGCCGAACGGGCCCGCGGCTACGGGATCCCGGGCGTGCGGGTGGAGGAGAACTCGGTCGAGGCCGTGTACGCCGCCGCCGGCGAGGCGATCGACCGGGCCCGCGCCGGCGGCGGACCCACGCTCCTCGAGGTGCACACCCTGCGGCTGTGGGGTCACTTCGAGGGAGACGCGCAGGGTTATCGGCCCGATCTGGAGGGTGCCGGGACACGACCCGATCCCCACCTACGAGGCCACCCTGCGCGCAGACGGCGTGCTCGACGACAACAGCGTCACCACCATCCGTGAGCAGGCCTCGGCGGCGGTCGAGGCGGCCATCGACTTCGCGAAGGCGAGCCCGCTGCCCGACCCCGACAGCGTCCGCGACTACGTCTTCGCCTGAAAGGTAGTGCCATGACCACGATCCAGGAGCCGAGGACCCGCAGGCTCAACACCGCCAAGGCCACCGTCGAGGTGATCGCCGCCGAGATGGAGCGCGACGACAGTGTCTTCGTGCTCGGCGAGGACGTCGGACCCTACGGAGGCATCTTCTCCTCCACCACCGGGCTCCTCGAGCGTTTCGGTCCGGAACGGGTGATGGACACCCCGATCTCGGAGACCGCATTCATCGGCGCTGCCATCGGTGCTGCGGTGGAGGGCATGAGGCCGATCGTCGAGCTGATGTTCGTCGACTTCTTCGGCGTCTGCATGGACCAGATCTACAACCACATGGCGAAGATCCACTACGAGTCCGGCGGCAACGTGAAGGTGCCGATGGTGCTGATGACCGCGGTCGGCGGTGGCTACTCCGACGGCGCCCAGCACTCGCAGTGCCTGTGGGGCACCTTCGCCCACCTGCCCGGCATGAAGGTGGTCGTGCCCAGCAACCCGGCCGACGCCGCTGGTCTGATGCGTTCGGCGATCCGTGACGACAACCCCGTGGTCTTCATGTTCCACAAGGGCATCCAGGGCCTGCCGTGGATGGCGAAGAACCCTCGCTCGATCGGTCCGGTCCCCGAGGGCGACCACACGGTCGAGATCGGCAAGGCCGCTGTCGCGCGATCCGGCTCCGACGTCACCGTGGTGACCCTCTCGTTGTCGGTGCACCACGCCCTCGATGTTGCCGAGGAGCTCGCCGGGGAGGGGGTCGATGCCGAGGTGATCGACCTGCGGAGCCTCGTGCCGCTCGACGCCGAGACGATCATCGAATCGGTCTCGCGCACCGGCCACCTCGTGGTGGTCGACGAGGACTATCTCTCCTACGGCCTCTCCGGCGAGATCGTCGCTCGCGTGGTCGAGCACGACCCGACGCTCCTCAAGGCGCCGGTCAGCCGGGTCGCCGTGCCCGACGTGCCGATCCCCTACTCCCGCCCCCTGGAGTACGCCGCCCTCCCGACTCCGGCGCGCATCAAGGCGGCGATCCTTGATCAGGTGGGGCGATGACCGACGTCGTGTTTCCGATCGTCTCGGAGAAGGATCCCGATGCCGAGGGGGCGCTGGCCACGTGGTTCGCCGAGGACGGCAGCGTCGTCGACGAGGGTGACCTGCTCGCCGAGGTCGCGGTCGACAAGGTCGACATGGAGATCGTCGCCCCCTGCGCCGGCACCCTGACCCACGGCGTCGCCGAGGGGGACGTGGTGAAGCAGGGCTCACCCCTCGGCACCATCACCTGAACCCGGTTCCCCCTCCCCAGTGGGACGTCATGTGCCCCGGTCGTCCTGACGACCGGGGCACATGACGTTGTGGCGAGGAGGGCAGACTGACGGTTGCGCAGACACAGCGAGTCGAGGAGCAGTGCCTTGGTGGATCCGGAGCAGCCGCAGGATGACCCGTTGCGTCGCTGGGGCGACGTACCGGCGCTGGAGTTGCTCCCCGCCAAGGTCGTGGCGGAGCTGAGCATCACCCACCCGACCCTGGCTCCCGGGTTCTGGGAGTTCCGCTCCCTCGACTGCGCGCCGGTCGTGCCTGCTGAGCCGCCTGCCGCGGTGCCGACGCCGGTGCGCTTCGCGTGGTGGCGCGCGGTCTCGGCGTGGGTCGTCCTGGTGGCCGGCTACCTGCTCTGCATCTACTTGGACGCGCCCTGGTTCGTCTGGATCCTGCCGGTGTTCGGCGTCCTCGTCGCCGGTTGGGTGACCCTGCGGGACCAGGTGCGGTCGATGTTGGTCGTGTTCGAGCGAGCCGCCCGCGGTTGGGCCCTGCGCGACGGACAGCTGGGCCAAGGCGGTGTCGGATCGGCCCGCAACAACGGGGTCCGCACCCGGGCGGCCTTCGACCTCCGTGGCCTGTGGTGCCTGCGCCGGGACGGCACTGTCGTCGCGCCGCCCGACCGTCGGGTGCTGCCGCCGGGTTGGTATCCCTCGCCCTCCGCGCCCATGACCTTGGAGGCCTGGTCCGGCTCCATGTGGCTGGAGGGGGAGCCGGTCGAGGTCGACGTCGACCACCCCGCTCATGAGGCGCTCGCGCGGGCCTGGGCCGAACGCGGCTGATCCGGTCGTTCGTTAGGTCGTGCGCCCCGGTTGCTCCGGCAGCTGGGGCGCACGACTTCGTTCGGGGTGCCTGTTCTTGATCCATATACCCTAGGGGGTACTGTATTGATGTCGCAGGAACCGAGGAGGCCACCATGGAGCACGACGCCCACCAGCACAGCTACATCGCGAACCACACCAAGGACGACTACCTCAGGCGGCTGCGCCGGATCGAGGGTCAGGCCCGGGGGCTGCAGCGGATGGTCGAGGAGGAGAAGTACTGCATCGACATCCTCACGCAGGTCTCCGCGATGAAGAAGGCGCTCGAAGCGGTTGCGCTCGGCCTGCTCGACGAGCACATGGCGCACTGCGTCGTGAATGCCGTGAAGGCAGGAGGGCCCGAGGCCGACGTGAAGCTCAAGGAAGCCTCCGACGCGATCGCGCGGCTCGTCCGCTCCTGACCGTGGGTCTCGGCCCTTCGCAGGTCTCGGCCGTTCGACGGGCTCAGGACGGTCGACCCTTCTGCAGGGTCTCGACAGGCTCGACCAACGGGGTCTCGAGCACCGAGGCAAGTTCAACCATCTGACATCGACCGAAGGAGTCACCATGAGCACCATCCAGACCTGGACCGTCACCGGCATGACCTGCGGACACTGCGTCTCGTCGGTCACCGAGGAGGTCTCCGAGCTCGCCGGCGTCGAGCAGGTCGACGTCGACCTGCCCAGCGGTGCCGTGACCGTCACCAGTGCCTCTCCCTTGGAGGACACCGCCGTCCGTGCCGCCGTCGAGGAGGCCGGCTACCAAGTCACGGAGGGCCCGTCATGAGCACGCCGGTGAGGTTGCTCGGCTTCCTGACGATCGCGCTGGTGGTCTTCGGCGCAGCGGCGGGCATCGGGAAGGCGGTCGGCCCGGTCGACACCGACACCGGGAGCCACGGGCACACCGAGGAGGCGGAGGGGCACGGCGGCCATGGTGACGAGGGCGACCCCCGGAGACGCTCCCCGGGGGCCTCGCCGTCAGCAGCGCGGGTCACACGCTCGAGCTCGCCTCCGAGTCCGCCCCCGCCGGGAAGGCTCGTGAGCTCGCCTTCACCATCACTGACGCTGACGGCGATCCGGTCACCGACTACGACGTCGTGCACGAGAAGCAGTTGCACCTGATCGCCGTACGCCGTGACCTCACCGGCTTCCAGCACGTGCACCCCACGCTCGGCGAGCGGGGCACCTGGCGTACCGAGTTGGACCTGACACCAGGAACCTGGCGGGTCTTCGCCGACTTCTCGGCCCACGGCGCCCCACTCACTCTCGGTGCCGACCTCCAGGTCGCCGGTGACTACGAACCGACCGAGGCAGCGGCGGAGTCGCGAACGGCCGAGGTCGACGGCTACGAGGTGCGTCTGACCGGCGACCTCACCCCCGGCAGCGACACCGAGCTGAGCCTGGCGATCACGAAGGACGGCCGGCCGGTCACCGACCTCCAGCCCTACTTGGGCGCCTACGGACACCTCGTGGCGCTGCGCGCCGGCGACCTGGCCTACCTCCACGTCCACCCGGAGGAGGGCGACGCAGGTCCCGAGGTCGTCTTCCACACCAACGTTCCCAGCACTGGCCGCTATCACCTCTACCTCGACTTCCGGCACGAAGGGGTGGTCCGCACCGCGGCCTTCACGTTGAGCACGAGTGGCGCGGCGCCCGCTGCGCAGGATGAGGAGCAGGAGGATCACAGTGACTCCCACACCCACTGACAGCCAGGTCGACCAGCAGGTCGAGCTCGCCGTCACCGGCATGACCTGCGCCTCCTGCGCCAACCGCATCGAGCGCAAGCTCAACAAGCTCGACGGCGTCACCGCCACCGTCAACTACGCCACCGAGAAGGCGAAGGTCAGCTTCGTCGCCGACATCAGCCCCGACCTGCTGCTCACCACCGTCGAGGAGGCCGGATACGCCGCCACGCTGCCCCCTCGCCGGGTGCTGCGGGTGCCGCGTCGGAGCCTGGTGCCGAGGAGGGCGTCGACCCGTTGCTGCAGCGGCTGGTGATCTCCGCCGTACTCACCGTGCCGGTGATCGCGATGGCGATGGTGCCGGCCTGGCAGTTCACCAACTGGCAGTGGCTCTCCCTCACCCTGGCCGCGCCGGTCGTGGTCTGGGGTGCATGGCCGTTCCACAAGGCGGCCTGGACCAACCTGCGGCACGGCGCCACCACGATGGACACGCTCATCTCGATGGGCACGCTGGCCGCGTTGGGCTGGTCGGTCTATGCGCTCTTCTGGGGCACTGCGGGCGTCGCGGGGATGACCCACCCCTTCGAGTTCACCGTGGAGCGCACGGACGGCTCCGGCAACATCTATCTCGAGGCTGCTGCCGGCGTGACCACGTTCCTGCTCGCCGGCCGATGGTTCGAGCATCGCGCCAAGCGGCAGGCTGGCTCCGCGTTGCGGGCCCTGATGGAGCTCGGCGCCAAGGAGGTCGCGGTTCAGGCCGACGACGGCACCGAGCGGTTGCTGCCGATCGGCGACCTGGCCGAGGGGATGCGCTTCGTGGTCCGTCCCGGCGAGAAGATCGCCACCGACGGTGTCGTGGAGACCGGAACGTCGGCGGTCGACGCGTCGATGTTGACCGGCGAATCCGTCCCGGTGGAGGTCGGACCCGGTGACGCGGTGGTGGGCGCGACCGTCAATGCTGGCGGGCGGCTCGTGGTGCGTGCGACCCGCGTGGGCGCCGACACCCAGCTGGCACAGATGGCCCGTCTGGTGGAGGACGCGCAGACCGGGAAGGCCCAGGTGCAGCGCTTGGCCGATCGGATCTCGGGCGTCTTCGTGCCGATCGTGATCCTGCTCAGCGCGGCCACCCTCGGCTTCTGGCTGGGCACCGGCAACGGTCTCAGTCCTGCCTTCACTGCCGCTGTCGCGGTCCTGATCATCGCCTGCCCCTGCGCGCTGGGGTTGGCCACGCCGACGGCCCTCATGGTCGGCACCGGACGAGGGGCCCAGTTGGGCATCCTGATCAAGGGTCCGGAAGTGCTCGAGTCCACCCGCCGGGTCGACACCGTGGTGCTCGACAAGACGGGCACCGTCACCACGGGCGAGATGCGACTGCGTTCCGTGGTCGCCGCCGAGGGCGAGGACGCCGATCTCCTGCTCCGGTTGGCCGGAGCCCTCGAGGCCGCCTCCGAGCACCCGATCGCCCGGGCCATCGCCGACGCCGCTCGTGAAGACGGCGCGTTGCCCGAGGTCGACGACTTCACCAGCATCGAGGGTCTCGGGGTGCAGGGTGTCGTCGCGGTCGGCGACACCACCCACGCCGTCCTGGTCGGCCGTCCGCGGCTGTTGGAGGAGTGGTCGCAGCACCTCACGCCCGAGCTGGAGTCGGCGTTGCAGGACGCTCGGGAGCAGGGGGTACGGCGGTCGCCGTCGGCTGGGACGGGGCCGCTCGCGGCATCGTCGTGGTCGCGGACGCGGTGAAGGAGACCTCCGCCGAGGCGATCCGGCGCCTACGTGAGCTCGGGCTTCGCCCCGTGCTGCTCACCGGTGACAACGAGGTCGTGGCCCGCGCCGTCGCGGCGGAGGTCGGCATCGACGAGGTGATTGCCGACGTACTCCCCTCGGAGAAGGTCGACGTGGTCAAGCGACTGCAGGACGAGGGCCGCGTGGTGGCGATGGTGGGCGACGGGGTCAACGACGCCGCCGCGCTGGCCACTGCCGATCTGGGGCTCGCGATGGGCACCGGCACGGACGTTGCGATCGAGGCCAGCGACCTGACGCTGGTGCGCGGCGACCTGCTCGTGGCCGTCGACGCGATCAGGTTGTCGCGACGCACGCTGGCCACGATCAAGGGCAACCTCTTCTGGGCGTTCGCCTACAACGTGGCGGCACTGCCACTGGCTGCTGCGGGCTTGCTCAACCCGATGCTGGCCGGCTTCGCGATGGCCTTCTCGTCGGTCTTCGTGGTGACCAACAGCCTGCGACTGCGGGGCTTCCGCAGCTCGGTCTGACGCACTCGACGATCAGTGGTCGATCCTTGCTGTTCTTCCTCCCGAAAACAGCAAGGATCGACCACTCGTCGGGTCCCGGAGTAGGCCGCGGATGACTGGCTCTATCGTGTCGTCACCTTCGTGCAGATGGGCGGGGTGCTCGTGCTGGCGGCGGGCATCGAGCCGGCCTTCGTCGACGACGACTTCACCGTGCTCGTGCTGGCGTACGTCGTCATGCGGGTCGCGATGGTCGCCCACTGGCTGCGCGCCTCGAGGTCGGCCGGTCAGGCACGGGTCGCGACCCTCACCTATGCCGGGGGCATCGCCGCGCTGCAGGTGCTCTGGCTGGGAATGCTCCTGCTCGACGGCACCGCGGGGACGGTGGCGTTGGTGGTGCTGATCGCCGCGGAGATCAGTGTGCCGGCGACGGCCGAGCGTCGTGGGCAGACGCCGTGGCACCCGCACCACATCACCGAGCGCTATGGCTGCTTCACCCTGATCCTGCTGGGCGAGAGCTTGCTCGCCTCGTCGACCGCCATCATTGGGGCCCTGCATGCCGACGAAGACATGGCTGGCCTGATTGCCCTCGCCGTACTCACTCTTGTGGTGACGGCTGCCCTGTGGTGGGTCTACTTCTGGCCGCCCCACCACGCCGCGATCGGGAGCATCTGGAACACGTTGCGCTACGGCTACGGCCATTACTTCGTCTTCGCTGCCGCCGGGGCGTTCTCTGCTGGGGTCGAGGTCGAGATCGATGTGTTGACCCATCGCAGCGAGCTCTCCGAGGTGGCGGCGTCGTTCACGGTGACCGTCCCGATCGCGGTGTTCCTGCTCGGTGTCTGGGTGGTGGCGATCCGGAAGGTCGGTGACCGTCGGGTCGACCTGACAGTGCTGGCCGCGGCGGTGCTGGTGTTGCTCGACCCAGTCATTCCGGTGCCGTTCGCGATCACCGCTGCGGTCATGGCGGCCCTGGTCGTGGTGCTCGTGGTGCGGGAGCATCGAACTCCCGCGACCTGATGTCACATCGGGCCACGGCCGATCGTCAACGAGGAAAGGCCGACGCAGCGTCGGCTTGGAGAAGGAGGAGCAGATGTTCAACAGCATGGTGATCCCGGTGACCGACCTCGACGTCGCCAAGGCCGTCTATGGTGCGCTGGCGGGCGAGCCGCACACGGACACGCCGTACTACGTCGGCTACAACGTCGACGGCTTCGAGATCGCACTCGCGCCCGGCGACGACAGCGTCGGCGTCCCCGTCCTGTATGCCGATGTGCCGGATCTCGACGCGGCACGCGAGAAGCTGATCGCGGCCGGCGCCACGGAGAAGCTGGCGCCGAAGCAGGTCGCCGCCGGTGTCCGCATCTGCGTGCTCGTCGACGCGGACGGAAACCTGATCGGTATCCGCGGCTGAATCGAGGTGGGGAGGATGGCCGCGTGCCGTCCTCCTCGCCCCAGCCCGCCAACACGACCCGCACCCAGCGAGTGCCGTTGCCCTACAGCGCGATCCTGTTCGGTGCCCTGCTCGTGGTGGCGGGCCTGAGCATCGGCGGGTCCGGGGAGTCCGCGCGCTACGGCGCGGCCTTCGTCGTGTTCGGATCCGTGTTGTTGATGCTCGGGGTGATCGCCAAGGGCGTCGCCTGGGGCCTGGCGCTGCACCACCAGGACCAGTCGAGTCAGCGCAACTAGCAGCTCGAGTCAGCCAGCGCGGACAGTCGAGTCGGCACGAGTGGCGGGGGCTCAGGCACTAGCGTGCTCACGTGCAGAGCAGTCGCAGTCAGCCGGTGACCGCCGGGATCCTCACCGCACTCGTGGGGTTCACGAGTTCCTTTGCGGTGGTGCTGGCCGGGCTGACCGCAGTCGGCGCGACTCCAGCACAAGCCGCGAGCGGTCTCGCCGTGCTCTGCATCGCGCAGGCGCTGGGAATGCTGTGGTTGGTCCGTCGGCACCGGATTCCGCTCACCCTCGCCTGGTCGACGCCCGGGGCCGCGCTGCTGGCAGGCACCGGCATGGTCGACGGAGGTTGGCCGGCCGCGGTCGGCGCGTTCCTGGTGGTCGGTGTTCTCATCCTGCTCACCGGCATGTGGCCGGTGCTCGGCGACCTGATCGGCGCGATCCCCACGCCGATCGCACAGGCGATGCTGGCCGGCGTCCTCGTGCCGCTGTGCCTTGCGCCCGTCACCTCGCTCATCGACGAGCCTGCGTTGGTCGCTCCGGTGGTGCTCACCTGGTTGGCCCTCCTCCGGTTCGCCCCCAAGGCCGCGGTGCCGACTGCCTTCGCCGTCGCTCTGGTGGTCATCGGTGTCTGGGCATCCGGCCACGGTGGGATCGACGGGGGTTGGGTGCCGACGGTGAGCGGGACGGTCCCGCAGCTCAGTGTCGGCGCGGTGCTCGGCATCGCCCTGCCCCTGTACGTCGTCACGATGGCCTCGCAGAACGTGCCAGGTGTCGCGGTGATGGCCAGCTACGGCTATCGGGTGCCGTGGCGCGAGACCATGACCGTCACCGGACTCGGCACGTTGGGAGGCGCAGTGGCCGGTGGGCACGCGGTGAACCTGGCCGCGATCACGGCTGCGTTGGCGGCCAACCCCGAGGTCCATCCTGACCCGAAGCGTCGATGGATCGCCGCCGAGACCGCAGCTTGGGCCTACCTGGTGCTGGCGTTGCTCTCCGTGGCGTTGATCAGCCTGGCGACCTCCGCGCCGGCCGGCCTGATCGAGACCGTGGCTGGTCTGGCACTGCTCGGCACGCTTGGTGCCAGCCTGGCCGGTGCAACGTCCGCGGCCGAGGGGCGCGAGGCTGCCGTGGTCGCCTTCCTCGTCGCGGCGAGCGGGGTCACGGTGCTCGGCATCGGCGCGGCCTTCTGGGGATTGGTGGCCGGTCTGGTCACGCACCTGGTGCTGCGTCGGCCCTCCGCGGCAGTCACTTGACGCGCATTCGCTGAACGGGGGCACGTGAACCCTCGCAGCAGGAGACTGCCGGATCCGCTGCGGAAGCATCGCAGGTGAACCGGATCGGTCGAGCGCTCCCGGCGCACCGGCCGGGGCGAGCCGCGGGGCGGCGCGGGGTCTGCGACGATCATCACCATGACCGTCACGAAGTCGCTGCTGCTCTTCGGCCTGGCCGCGCTGGCCGAGATCGGTGGTGCCTGGCTGGTCTGGCAGGGCGTGCGCGAACACCGGGGTTGGCTCTGGATCGGCGCCGGCGTGCTGGCCCTCGGTGCCTACGGATTCGTGGCCACGCTCCAACCGGACGCCCACTTCGGACGCATCCTGGCGGCGTACGGCGGTGTCTTCGTCGCGGGCTCGCTGGCGTGGGGAATGGTCGCGGACGGGTTCCGGCCCGACCGCTGGGACATCGCCGGCGCGCTGGTGTGCCTGGTCGGGGTCGCGATGATCATGTATGCCCCGCGGGACATCTGAGACGTGATCGGTCGGCGCCCCTGCTGCCCTCCGACGTGAGGACAGCAGGGGAGCGACCACCGGTCGTGGTGCCCGGAGGGGTCAGCCCTTCGCGGCGACCAGGTCGAGCGCGATGTCGACGATCATGTCTTCCTGACCGCCGACGAGGCGGCGGGCGCCGCACTCGGTGAGGATGTCGCGCACGTCGAGGCCGTAGCGCTCGGCGGCGGTCTCCGCGTGCCGGAGGAACGACGAGTAGACGCCGGCGTAGCCGAGGGTGAGCGTCTCGCGGTCGACCCGCACCGGTCGGTCCTGCAGCGGGCGGACGATGTCGTCGGCCGCGTCCTGGAGGGCGAAGAGGTCGCAGCCGTGCTTGAAGTCCGACAGGTCGGCGACGGCGATGAAGGCCTCGAGCGGGCAGTTGCCCGCGCCGGCGCCGTGACCGGCGAGCGAGGCGTCGACGCGGAACACGCCGTTCTCCACGGCCACCACGGAGTTGGCCACCGACAGCGAGAGGTTCTCGTGCGCGTGGATGCCGATCTCGGTGCCCTCATCGAGCACGTCGCGGTAGGCCTGCACGCGGGCGGCGACGTCGTTCATCGTCAAGCGGCCACCGGAGTCGGTGACGTAGACGCAGTGGGCGCCGTACGACTCCATGAGCTTCGCCTGCTCCGCCAGCTTCTCCGGCGGCGCCATGTGGGAGAGCATGAGGAAACCGGAGACGTCCATGCCGATCTCGCGGGCCGCCTGGATGTGCTGAGCGGAGACGTCGGCCTCGGTGCAGTGCGTGGCGATGCGCACGGAGCGGACGCCGAGGTCCCAAGCCCGCTTGAGCTCATGGACGGTGCCGACGCCGGGCAGCAGCAGGGTCGTGAGGCGGGCACTGGTGATCGCCTCGGCCGCAGCCTCCAGCCACTCCCAGTCGCTGTGCGAGCCGGGGCCGTAGTTGACCGAACCACCAGCGAGGCCATCGCCGTGTGCGACCTCGATCGCGTCGACGCCGGCGGCGTCGAGCGCCCGCACGATCTCGCCGACCTTCTCGGGAGTGATCCGGTGGCGGACGGCGTGCATGCCGTCGCGCAGGGTGACGTCCTGGACGAAGATCGGGGTGCTCATGCGGTGGCCGCCTTCCGTGCTGCGATGCGTTCGGCGACCTGCAGGCCGGCCGAGGTCATGATGTCGAGGTTGCCGGCGTAGGCCGGGAGGTAGTGCGCAGCGCCCTCGACCTCGAGGAACGCCGACACCTGGTGGCTGGGGCGCCGACCGTCGGTGAGCGTGTGCACCGGCTGGTCCGCGGGGATCGCGTTGATCTGCACCTGCTGCTTGAGGCGGTAGCCCGGGACGTAGGCCGCGACGTCGCCGACCATCTTCTCAATGGAGGCGCGGATCTCGTCGTGCATCGACTCGTCGGGGGCGTCGACCAGGCAGAAGACCGTGTCGCGCATGATCAGCGGCGGCTCGGCCGGGTTGAGGATGATGATCGCCTTGCCGCGCTCGGCACCGCCGACCTCGACGATGGCGGCCGAGGTGGTCTCGGTGAACTCGTCGATGTTGGCGCGGGTGCCGGGTCCGGCGGACTTCGAGGAGATCGAGGCAACGATCTCGGCGTAGGCCACCGGAACGACGCGGGAGACGGCGTTGACGATCGGGATGGTCGCCTGGCCACCACAGGTGACCATGTTGACGTTGGGCGCGTCCAGGTGGTCGTCGAGGTTGACCGCGGGCACGACGTACGGGCCGATCGCCGCGGGCGTCAGGTCGATGAGCCGCTTGCCGAGCGGGGTCAGCTTGCCGGCGTTGTGCACGTGGGCCTTGGCGGAGGTGGCGTCGAAGATGATCTCGATGTCGTCGAAGCCCTCCAGCGCCATCAGGCCGTCCACGCCCTCGGCGGTGGTGGCGAAGCCGAAGCGCTTCGCGCGGGCCAGCCCGTCGGAGTTGGGGTCGATGCCGACCATCGCTCCCATCTCGAGGTGCTCGCTGGTGCGCATCACCTTGATCATCAGGTCGGTTCCGATGTTGCCGGACCCGATGATCGCCACCTTGGTCTTCCCGGTCGTCTCGCTCATGGTGCAACTGTCCGTCGCAGGGGTGGCCGGGGACCATCGGCGCGTTCCGCTCAGCGGTACGCTGATGCCTGTGGCAGACGAGGTGACGGACACGGCGGTCGGCAAGGCCGTCGCGATCCTCCGTGCCTTCCGTGTCGATGACCGGTTGTTGCCATTGGCCGAGCTCGTGCGCAGGACCGAGCTGCCGAAGGGCACGGTGCACCGCGTTGCTGCCGAGCTGGTGCGCCACCGGCTGCTCGACAAGACCGAGCACGGCTACCGGTTGGCCGGTGGGCTCTTCGAGCTCGGCATGCGCGCCGCCACCGAGCGCACCTTGCTGGAGGTGGCCATGCCGTTCCTCCAGGATCTCTACGAGCGCACCCACGAGACCGTCCACCTCGGTCTCCAGGAGGGCACGGAGGTCGTCTACGTGGCCAAGATCGGTGGCCATCGCCAGGCTCGCAGCCCGTCGCGCACCGGTGGTCGGATGCCCATGCACTGCACCGCGATCGGCAAGGCGCTGCTCGCCCACGCGAGTCCCGACGTACGACGCAGCGTGCTGACCGCGCCGCTCGTACGGCGTACTCCCCACACCGTCGTCGCGCCGGGGCTGCTCGAGCAGCAGCTGGACCGGGTGCTCGAGGCTGGGGTCGCCTTCGAGCGTGAGGAATCGACGCCCGGCCTGCTGTGCGTCGCCGCCCCGATCCTCGAGGAGGACGGTCGTACCGCGATCGCCGCAATCAGTGTCACCGGCCCCGTCGGCCGCTTCCGCCCCGAGGCCCACATCTCCGAACTGCGTGCCGCCGCTGCCGCCCTGGGCAACACTCTCGCCCGCCGCCACGGCCGCTGATCTCGTTGAGCGCGGGGTAGTCCCGGACGAACTTGTAGTCGGCTGCCCGATTTGTCTACAAGTTTGTCCGGGACTACCCCGCGCTGGCAACTATGGGGTGACGTCGAGCTTCTACCGGCCGATCAAGGACTACATCGCCGGCTTCGGCGTGATGACGGCGCGAATCGTCTGATCTTCGGGGCCTGCTTGCGCTTGCGGAACCGGGGTTTCTTTAGGTTAGCCTTACCTGTTGGCTTTCCTCGGAGACAAGGGTTCCTGCATGTCCGTGAGTGCCCCGGCGGCCCCGCTGGTGGCGTCGGCACACCGGCGTCCGGTGCCGATCGCGATCGCCTTGTGCGTCGCTCTCGCGGGGGCGGTGGTGCTCAGCCTGATGGTCGGTGCCCGGGCGCTCAGCCCGGGGAAGTGCTCCGCGAGCTCTTCGTGCCGACGGAGGGAGGTGCACGACATCGTGCTCGGCCTCCGGCTCGACCGCACGATCATCGCGGTCGTCGTCGGCGCCGCGCTCGGCGGCGCGGGTGCGCTGATGCAGGCGCTCACCCGCAACCCGCTTGCCGACCCCGGACTGCTCGGCGTCAACGCCGGCGCTGCCGCGGCAGTCGTCGCCGGCATCGCCTTCTTCGACGTCACCGCCCCCGAGATGCAGATCTGGTGGGCCTTCGTCGGAGCTGCGTTGGCCTCCGTCGCGGTGTATCTGCTCGGCAGTGGTGGACGCGCCGCCGCCACCCCGGTACGGCTCGCATTGGCGGGAGCGGCCCTCACCGCCGTCCTCACCGCGTTCATCAGCGGTGTCTCGCTGTCGAGTCAGGCCTCGTACGACGCGATGCGGTTCTGGTTCGTCGGTTCCGTCGTCGGCCGCGAGCTCTCGGTGCTGTGGCTGGCGCTCCCCTTCATCGTGGTCGGAGCCGTTGCGGCCCTCCTGGTCACCCCGGCCCTCAACGCGATGGCGCTGGGTGCGGACTCCGGGCGGGCCCTCGGCCTCAACATCGGTCGGCTCCGCCTCGTCACCGCGGTCGCGATCACGTTGCTCTGCGGTGCCGCGACCGCCGTTGCCGGTCCGATCGCCTTCCTCGGGCTGGTGCTGCCGCACGTGGCGCGACATCTCGTCGGGCCCGACCAACGCTGGGTGGTGCCGCTGTCGATGCTGATGGCCGCCACGCTGCTGGTGCTGGCCGACGTCGCTGGCCGCATCGTCACCGACGGTGAGGTCGCTGCCGGCATCATGTGCGCCCTCGTCGGGGCTCCCGTCTTCATCCTCCTCGTCCGCCGCCGTCGACTGGCGCACCTGTGACTGCCGCGACGGTCCCCGGACTCACCCGCTCCCGGCGCATCCGTGTCGGTGCCTGGAGCGGCGCCGTCTCCACGCGCGCCGTGCTCGTCTGCCTCGCACTGCTGGTGCTCTGTGCCGGTGCGGGCGTCGCGGCCCTGCTCCTCGGCGAGATCCAGATGGGCTTCCCGCGCCTCCTGCTCACCCTCCGCGGTGAGGGCACCTCCTTCGAGGACTACCTGATCTGGGAGTCCCGCCTGCCGCGGGTGCTCGCGGCGGTCGTGGTGGGTACGGCGCTGGGCTGCTCGGGCGCGATCTTCCAGACCGTGGCCCGCAACCCGCTCGGCTCGCCCGACATCATCGGCTTCGAAGTGGGTGCCGCGACCGGCGGCCTGGTCGCGTTGCTGGTCTTCGGCACCAGCTTCGCGGGTGCATCGATCGGCGCCGTCGTCGGCGGTCTGGTCACGGCGCTGGTGGTCTACACGCTGGCGCTGAGCAACGGCCTCGACGGACTGCGGCTGGTGCTCATCGGTGTCGGGGTCGGCGCGATGCTCCTGTCGATCAACTCGATGCTGATCGTCGAGGCCGACATCTATGCGGCCCAGGAGGCGGGCAACTGGCTGGTCGGGAGCCTGGCTGGCGCCGACTGGGACGATCTTGCGGTGCAGGCCTCCGCGGTCGGTGTGCTGGCGGTGCTGGCGCTGTGCCTGTCGCCGGCGCTCACTCTCAGCGAACTGTCCGACGACTCCGCCGCCGGGCTGGGGCAACGTACGTCGCTCGTGCGGCTGGGGGCCGTGGTGGTCGGAGTCCTCCTGAGCAGCCTTGCGGTCGCTGCCGCCGGACCGATCGCCTTCGTGGCGCTCACCGCGCCCCAGATCGCCCGCCGTCTGACGGGTTCCGGCGGGCCCAACCTCGTCGCGTCCGGAATCACCGGGGCCATGCTCCTGGTGCTTGCCGACCTCGCGGCTCGAGAACTCTTCCAGCCACGTCAGGTGCCGGTCGGTGTGGTCACCGGCCTGCTCGGCGGTGCCTTCCTGGCCTGGCTGCTGACCCGCGAATGGCGAAAGGGGCGCGCATGAACGAGGAGACGCCGCGGAGGTCCGCCGGGCTACCGACCGGCGGACAGCGACTGGAGGCCCACGGGGTCTCGCTGGGCTATGACGGCCACGTGATCAACCGCGACCTCACCCTGGCGGTGCCCGATGGGTCGTTCACCGTGATCGTCGGCGCCAACGGATGTGGCAAGTCGACGCTGCTGCGCGGCATGGCGCGGTTGCTGAAGCCGTCTGCAGGTGCAGTGCATCTCGACGGTCGGGAGATCCATCACTATGGCTCCAAGGAGGTCGCCCGGCGACTCGGGCTGCTGCCGCAGTCGCAGGAACCACCGGGTGGGATCACCGTGGCCGACCTCGTCTCCCGCGGCCGCTATCCGCACCAGACGCTGCTTCGGCAATGGAGCGCCGACGACGAGGCCGCGGTGGGTGAGGCGCTCGCCGCCACCCACACCACCGAGCTGGCCGGGCGTCTCGTCGACGAGCTCTCCGGCGGGCAGCGGCAACGGGTCTGGCTGGCGATGGCGCTGGCCCAACGCACCGAGATCCTGCTGCTCGACGAGCCCACCACCTTCCTCGACATCGCTCACCAGGTCGAGGTGCTGGACATGTGCGAGGAGCTCCGGGCCGACCGCGGCTACACCCTCGTGGCGGTGCTCCACGACCTCAACCTCGCCTGCCGCTACGCCACCCACCTCGTGGCGATGAAGGACGGTGCCGTGGTCGCTGAAGGTGCCCCGGAGCAGGTCGTGACTGCTGCACTGGTCGAGCACGTCTACGGGTTGGCCTGCCGCGTCATTCCCGACCCGGAGACGGGCACGCCCCTGGTCGTGCCGCGCAAGAAGCAACGGCAAGCGCCGGACCTGGGGGTCGACGTACTGCCGAGGGACTCGTCGACGGAACCGTCGGCGTCATTGAAGGAGGAAGTGTGATGAACCGACGCCTGGGGACCCGCCGTGGTCGTGCCCCGTTCGTGGCGGCCGCCGCCTGCGCGGTGCTCGTGTTGAGCGCGTGCAGTGGCGACACCGACCCCGACTCGGCCGGCGACGACAAGCCGGACGAGGTCGGTGAGTGCCAGGCTGCCGAACCGGAGGGCAGCTTCGAGTTCAGCGACGCTCGCGGCAAGGAGATCGAGCTCGACACCGTGCCCACGACTGTCGTGGCGCAGAACAGCGTCGCGGCCTCCCTCTGGGACGCCGGCTACCAGGTCGACGGCATCTTCGGGGAGCTCGGCGACGACCCCGCCTCCGTCTATCAGCGCGGCAGCGTCGACCTCTCGAAGGTGACCACGATCGGCTCCACGTGGGGCGAGTTCGACATCGACGAGTATGCGCAGATGACTCCTGACCTGCTCCTCGACTTCGTCTTCGACGGCGCGCTCTGGTACGTGCCCTCCAAGCAGGAGAAGAAGATCGAGAAGCGGGCCCCGATCCTCGGCGTCAACGGGCAGCCGGACACCGTCGACGAGGCCATCGAGATGTTCGTCGACCTCGCCGGGAGGCTCGGAGCCGACACGACGTGCAACGAAGCGCTCGCCGACGCCAAGGACGACTACGACGAGGCGCTCGGCGAGGTGGTCGAGGAGGCGAAGGGACTCAAGGTGCTCATCGCCTCCGGCACCGAGACCACGTTGTACGTCGTCAACCCGGTCACGCTCCCGGAGACCAAGACGCTGACCGAGGCAGGCATCGAGGTGATGGGCGCCGACCCCGCCGACCCGCTGGTCTTCAAGGAGTACTCGTGGGAGGAGGCCGGGCAGTTCGCAGATGCCGACGTCATCCTCATCGACGGCCGCAACAGTGAGGCGGTCCTGGCGAAGATGGGGACCATCGACACCTGGGCCAACCTTCCCGCGGTGAAGGCCGGGCAGGTCGGCACCTGGTATGCGGGGGCCCCGTACTCCTACGCGGCCTATGCCGACATCCTCGACGAGCTGGCCGACGTGCTCGAGAACGCCGAGCCCCTGGGCTGAGCCCCGATCAGTGGTCACTCCGTGCTGTTGTTCGACGTCGATCCTGGCCCGCATGATCCTGCTCGCCCGGGCTCGGGTCGACGGGCTCCGGTTCGTCACCGGTGACCGACGCCTGCTCACGTTCGATGAGGTGGCCGACGCGTGGGACTGACCCACGCCACCACTGATCGGGAAAATGGAGAAGCCCGCCCCGAGCTCAACTCGGGGCGGGCAACTCGACGCTCAGACGATCAGCCCTCGTAGGCGTCCAGGTCGGCGGACACGCGGCGGTGGGCCTCCCAGATCGACTCGGGCATGTTCGGGAACTGCTCGAGGTGCTCGGCGCGGTAGCCCATCTCCTGCTGCCAGCGAGCCTTGTCGATCGTGAGGATCTTCTCGAGGTCTTCCTCGGAGATGTCCACGCCCTCGAGGTTGAGCTCCTCCTTGAGCGGGAGGATGCCCACGGGGGTCTGGCGACCCTTGACCTCGCCGTTCTTCAGCTGCAGGAGCCACAGGAGCGGGCGCAGGTTGTCGCGGTATCCGGGCCACAGGAAGTGGCCGTCCTCCGGGTCACGCTGGAACCAGTTGACGTGCGCGAAGATCGGCTGCTCGGAGGCGGCGCCGACGATGTCGAGGTAATGCTGCGCGTAGTCACCCTCGCCGTACGCCATGAACGGGCGGTTGGACATCGGGTCGTAGCGGAGCACGCCCTCCTTGCCCTCGGCGGCGGCCGTGGCCTCGGCGCCCAGGGTGAGGCCGTCGTAGACGCCCTCGGGGAGGTCGTTGATCGCGCGGATCAGCGGCTCACGGTCACGGGTGCGGCCACCGAAGATGATCGCGTCGATCGGCACACCGGTGGGTGCGTCGTAGTCGGTCGCGATGTTCGGGACGTTGCCGAGCGTGGTGGTGAAGCGGCTGTTGGGGTGCGCCCACGGCTCGTTCGCCTGCTCCGCCATCCGGTCGGCGATCGGCGCGCCCTTCCAGTCCAGCCAGTCCGTGACGTCGGCGGGCGGCTCAGGAGTGCGCCCCTCCCACCAGACCTCCTCGGTCTTGGGGTTGTAGGCGACGTTGGTGAAGATCACCTTCGTGCCGTTGCCCAGCGACTCCAGGGCGGTCGGGTTGGTGGACTCGTTGGTGTCCTTCGCAACGCCGAAGACGCCGTACTCCGGGTTCATGCCGTAGAGCTTGCCGGTCTTCTCGTCGACCCAGAGCCACGCGATGTCGTCGCCGTAGAAGGAGACGTGGTAGCGGTCGCCCAGGGCGTCGGGGGCCAACATCATGGCGAGGTTGGTCTTGCCGGAGGCAGACGGGAAGCCGCCGCAGATGTGGTAGTCCTTGCCGGTCTCCTTGTCGTGGATACCGATGAGCATGTACTGCTCGGCGAGGAACTTCTTGGAGGCCCAGCCGTCGTAGGCGCCCTGACGCAGACCGTGGGCGATCTTGCCCAGGAGCGCGTTGCCGCCGTACGACGAGCCGTAGTGGAGGATCGTGCGCTCGTCGGCGACCGTGACGAACCAGCGCTGGTCGTCGGGGGTGCCCTGACCCAGGTTCTCGAGGTCACCGGTCACGTGGACGGCGCGGACGAAGCTGTCCTGGTCCTCGAGGTCGTTGACGTATTCGGCGCCGACCCGAGCCATGCGGATCATGTGGAGCACGACGGTACGGGTGTCGGTGACCTGCACGCCGGCCGCCCACGGGGCGAGGGCGTTGCCGGCCGGAGCCATCAGGTAGGGGATGACATACATCGTCTTGCCGGCGGACGCGCCGCGCATACGCCCTTCGAGGAGGGGACGCATCTCGGAGGCGGGCTTCCAGTTGTTGTAGAGGCCCTTGTCCTTCTCGTCATTGGTCGCAACGACGGTGCGCTCCTCGGACCGCGCAGTGTCCTTGTGGTAGCTCCGGGAGTAGTAGCGACCCTCACCGGCGGGCAGGAGCTCACCAGCCTCGAGAGCCTCCGCAATCAGGCGGTCGTCGTCAGCGGCACTGACCACCTCGACCCGCTCTGCTCCGGTGAGTTCCGCCCAATGCTGGACGTACTCCCGAACCTTCGGGTTGGACAACCCTGCCTCGTCCAACACCGCAGCCACATCGACCATTGAATCTGTCCTCTCCTGATGATTCTTCACGGTCTGTTTGACCAAGATGGTGCCATGCCACACGGCAAGGTTCCCAAGCGGACCAGCCTTCGGGCACCGGACGGTCAGGGCTCGGACGCCCCGGCCGCCGCAAATCCTCTCGTGGTGCAGAGAGGCGGATAGCCTTCTCCTGTGTTCCGCGGCACGGTGTCGAAGGTCGATCGGGCCCAGCGTCGGCATCCGGTGCTGGGAGTCCCGCTTGCCATCTTCTACAAGTTCTTCGACGACCAGGGCAACTACCTGTCGGCGATCATCACCTACTACGCGTTCATCGCGATCTTCCCGCTCATGCTGCTGGGCTCCTCGATCCTCGGCTTCGTGCTCGAGGGCCGACCCCACTTGCAGGAGCAACTGCTCGACACCGCACTCAGCCAGTTCCCGATCATCGGTGACCAGCTCGGGCGTCCTGAGGGCCTCGAGGGGTCCACGGGCGGTGTGATCATCGGTTTCCTCGCCTCCGTCTACGGAGCCATGGGCTTGGGGCAGGCCCTGCAGAACGCTCAGAACGTCGCTTGGTACGTGCCGCGCAACTCCCGGCCCAACCCGATCCTGCTGCGGCTGCGCAGCGTCGTGCTGATCTTCGTGGTGGGTACGACGATCGCGGCGATCAGCATCCTCGCGACGCTGGGCAGCTCCACCGACGCCCTCGGGTCGTGGACCGGTGACCCGCGTGTCGCCTGGCTGTTGCGGTTGGCCAACGTCGTGCTGCTCGGCACCGCCCTCACCCTGCTCTTCCGGGTCGCGACGGCCAAGGGGCACCGGGTCTGGCAGGCGGCGCCGGGCGCGTTCTTCGTGGCAACCCTGTGGCAGGTGCTCCAGCACTTCGGTGCGGTCTTCGTGACCCGGGTGCTGGTGCACACCTCGGAGATGACCCAGACCTTCGGCGTGGTGCTCGGGCTGGTCGGCCTGCTCTACATCGGCTCGGTGATCGCGGTCATGGGCATCTCGGTCAACGTGGTGCTGGCCCTGCACCTCTATCCGCGGGCGCTGCTGACCCCGTTCACCGACTGGGTCCAGCTCACCGAGGCCGACAAGCGTGCCTACCGCGGCATGGCCCGCGCCCAGCGCACCAAGGACTTCGCCACGGTCGCCATCGACTTCGACAAGTCACCCCTCGATCGCAAGGTCGCCAGCGAGATCGAGGAGGAGCGCCAACAACGTCAGCGGCAGGCCAAGATCCACCGGGAGTCGGAGCAGAAGCGCCGGGCCGAAGGGATCGACTGGGTCCCGCCCGACTGACTCGAGGTCGCGCGGAATGGCGTCGAGGTCGCGTGGAGTGGCGTCGAGGTCGCGCGGAATGGCGCCGACGGCCGAATCTGCGCGCCCTCGGCTGCGACCTCCGCGCTCTGGGCTGGGAGGGGGTCAGTGGCGCATGAGGTCGAGATCGACCGGGGTGCTGATGCCTTCGACCTCCGCGGTCTGTGACTTCTGCCAGACCAGCCAGTTGCCACCCGGTTCCCGATCGCCCAGCTTGCGCACCCAGCGTGGCCGGTCGAGCTTCTCGCTGACCTTGTAGCGGCGCTCGAGGTCGGGGAAGGCGTAGACGATCACGGTACGGCCGGTGCCCTTCTCCGCGACTCGGATGAAGTCGCTGAGGCGGTTGAGCAACACCTCGCGGGTGGGGTTGCAGTCGGGGTCGAGCTCGACGTCGACGGCCGGCGGCAACTGCGTGGTGCTGTCGGACTGGTCGCCGACCACCTTCACGAAGTGCTCCGCCTGCGGTGCGCCGTCGCTGCAGATCGAGAAGTAGTGGTAGCCGCCCACGCGCAGACCCGCGGCCCGCGCGCGGTCGCGGTTGTCGACGTACGTCGGGTCGGTGTGGCTGGTGCCCTCGGTCGCCTTGAGCCAGGCGAAGTCGACGCGATCGTTCGCAACGCGCTCCCAGTCGATCCAGCCCTGGTGGTGGGAGACGTCGACGCCGCGGAGGTGGCGGGCGGCCCGCAGCGGTGACGTCTCCGCACTCGCTGCCGCGGTTGCGTCGTCGAGGAGCATCTCGGCCCGGGGGCCGGCGACGGCTCCTCGACCGGTTGCTTCGCACGTACGTCGGGCACCATGGCGGCCCGCTCGAGGGGCTGGTCGAGCGCCTTCGAGTCGGCAGCGCCGCACCCGGTCAGCAGGGCAGCGGCGAGAAGGATGGCCGGGGTTCGCACGGGGGCAATTTATCCCTTCCCCTCGGAAGTTCCACCAGGAGGGCGGAGTCGGGCCGGCCGCCGTCTCCGCGCGCATCCCCGGGTGCTGGGACCCGGACCCATCTCCCTCCCGCCCGACGGAGCCCCTTATTCGTTTGGCGCTCCGTACCCAGGACCCGGAGAATGCCGGAGTGAGTGCGAGCCCGGTGACCCTGCGCAACTTCTGGGACCAACTCCCCACCCCCGGCCGCTGGCTGCTGTGCACGACCGTCTTCCAGGTGCTCGGACGTGGGCTGACGTTGCCCTTCACCATCATCTATCTGCACGAGGTGCGGGGTTTCAGTCTCGACGTCGCCGGTGCGTTGATGGCCCTCATCGGTGCGGTGGCCCTGGTGCTCACGCCGTTGGCCGGCTGGCTGACCGACCACTGGGGCGCGCGGCGCATGGTGATCATCGGCAGCCTCGCGCAGAGCATCGGCTGCTCGGTGTTGGCCTTCGCCGAGACCTTGCCGCTCGCGGTGGTCGGCATCGTCTTCATCGGCATCTGCAACGCGGGCGGCTGGTCGGCCTTCAACGTGTTGATCTCCTCGCTCGTCGAGGGGCCGGTGCGGATGCAGTACTTCGGCATCAACTTCGCGCTCATCAACCTCGGCATCGGGCTCGGAGGCGTCGTCGGCGGGATCTGGGCAGACGTCGACCGACCGACCACGTTCACCACCATCTTCCTGGTCGATGCGGCCTGCATGCTGATCCCGGTGGCGCTGATGCTCGGACCGCTGCGCCACGTGCATGGGCGTTCGGAGGCTCCGGACGACGGGACGGACCGGGCCGCGACCACCTACCTGGCGCTGCTCAGGCGTCCCGGTGTCGCGCAGCTGGTGATGATCTCGCTGATCTTCGCCTTCGTCGGCTACGGCCAGATGGAGGGTGGGTTCCCAGCCTTCGCCCGGCAGGTGTCGGAGGTGTCGACCCGGGTGATCGGGTGGGCCTTCGCGCTCAACACGCTGGTGATCGTGCTGTTCCAATTCTTCGTGCTGCGTCGCATCCAGGGGCACCGGCGGACCCGGGTGATGGTGGTGCTGGCGGCCATGTGGGCGCTGGCGTGGCTGGCCCTCGGTCTGACCCAGCTGGTGCCGGGCACGGTCGCGGCCGTGGTGCTGGTGATGGGCTATCACGCGGTCTTCGCGGCCGGCGAGACGATGCTGCAGCCGACCTTGCCCGCGATCACCAACGACCTGGCCCCGCCCCACCTGCGTGGGCGCTACAACGCGTTGACCGCCGGCGCCTTCCAGATGGGTGCCATCATCGGCCCGCTGTCAGCAGGATTCCTGCTCAACCACCATCTGGGGGTGCTGTTCATCGCGATGCTCATCGCCGGCTGCGCCGTGATGGCCGTCTCGTCGGTGCGCCTGGAGCGCCGGATCAGTCCGGAGGTCAACGGCATCAGCGCCCCGGTGACTGCGGCCCCGCCGGTGCCCAGCCCCTGACCCGCGAACCGGCGGAGACATGTGGGTGTTGCGAGTGACCGGCGGGACCTACGCGGACCGTGCGTTCAGGCGCTGCCGTCGTACGCCGCCTGCAGCGCGGGTCCGTCGAGGGGAACGAACTTGGTCTCCATCATCATCTTCATGGCGCGTGCGGCGCCTTCGGCGTCGGGACCGTCGATGAGCGCGACGAGGTTCGCCGGCACGAGCTGCCAGGAGAATCCGTAGCGGTCCTTGAGCCACCCGCAGTAGCTGGGCTCGCCGGTGTCGGCGATCAGGGCGTGCCAGACGCGTTCGAGCTCCGCCTGGTCGTCGAAGTCGATCTCGAGCGAGACGGCCTCGTTGGGGGTGAAGATCGGCTTGCCGTGCTCGTCGAGCCCGCCGTTGATCCCGACGAATCGCATGCCGACGATCTCGAACTCGACCGTGATCGGCTGCTGCTTGCCCTGCGGATCGACCGGGCCCTCACCGAAGGTGCTGAGCACCTTGCCGCCGAAGATCTCGGTGTAGAACGTCGCCGCCTCGGCGGCTTCGTGGTTGAACCACAGATTGGGGGTGATGCTGGTCATGTCTGCTCCTCGAGGTGTTGGTCCTGAGGGGTTGACCGGCCCGGGCGCCGGGATTCATCGGTGGGAGAGTCGTCGCCGGGTCTGCTCGTCGGCCGGGAGGAAGGTCTCCAGGTGGAGGGCGTCCAAGGTGATGTCGGCTGGCCCCTCGATCCGGCTGGCCACGCTGAACATCCGCAGCGGCTCCTCGTCGGTGGCGAGCTCGAGCAGCACCACGGGGTCGACCGGCCGGGGCAGCTCGGCGGCATCGCCACCGGGATAGCCGGTCACCTCGTCCCGCAGCCCGGTGAGCTGCGGGTCGCCGCCGGACCGGCCGATGCGCTGGTCGAGCTGGTGCAGGAGGTGGGCCCGCCAGGTGGTCAGGTTGTGGATCCGGGGGCCAGGCCCTCGGGGTGCAGGGCGAGCCGGATCACGTTGACCGGCGGCTCCAGGAGGGTCGGGGAGCAGGAGTCGAGCAGCGTGTGGACCGCCTCGTTCGCGTCGACGATGTCCCAGTGGTCGTCGAGGAGCAGCGCGGGGTAGGGCGCGTGTGCATCGAGCAGGCTGCGCAGGCCCGCCATCACGGAGGAGAGGTGCTCGTCGTCGAGTCCGCGGTGGGGGTGGCGTGGCGCGAACCCGGCCGCCAGCAGCAGCTTGTTCTGCTCGGCCATCGGCACCTCGAGCACGTCGGCCAGGCGCAGGATCATCTGGGGCGTGGGTCGGGAACGGCCGTTCTCGACGAAGCTCAGGTGTCGGGTGCTCACGTCGGCGCGCGTCGCGAGCGCGAGTTGGCTGAAGGCTCGGAGCTCCCGCCAGCGCCGGAGTTCGCCGCCGACCGGAGTGGAGGAGGTCGTGGAGGTCACGTTGTGAGCGTAGGGCGCTGCGCGGCGAACGGGCCATGACCTCCGAGGTAATCGACGGTTGCGCCGTCGCCGGTGAGCCTTGGTGTCGTCAGCATCGACGCCAAGAAAGGCACACCATGGACACCATCGTCACCCGTTACCTCGCGACCTGGAACGCAACGGACCCGGCAGTGCGCGACGAACTTCTCGCCGCGCACTGGACGCAGGATTGCGTGTACGTCGACCCGCTCGCCGACGTTGCCGGTCGCCCGGCGGTCGGAGCCACCATCGCTGCTGTGCAGGGCCAGTTCCCCGGCTTCGTGTTCAGCCAGGTCGGCGAGGTCGACACCCACCACGGGCAGGCCCGCTTCCAGTGGGGACTCGGACCTGCGGGCGAGGAGCCGGTCGTCATCGGCTTCGACGTGGTCGTGACCGACGACGACCAGCGCATCCGCGACGTGCGCGGCTTCCTCGACCGGGTCCCGGGCTGACCACCCGGTCGACCACCACGAAGGAGGACACGATGAGGATCGGACGTACCGTCGCGGTGATCGAGGCGGCGCCGCTCGGGCTCGTGGAGCTGGGATCCGGGCCGAGCGACGCCGTACGCCTGGGGAGGCGAACGCCGAAGCGCAGCCCCGGGGCTCGGAGATCGTGGCCGAGGTCGTTCCACGGCCGCTCGAGGTCGTCGCATGAGCACCGAAGCGCTCGTCCCCGGCACCCTCCTGGGCTTTCGGCAGTTCCGCATCGACGTGCAGGGGGAGCTGTTGCCCCTGCACGTCGGGAACCGGCCGTGGCGTCCGGGGACGACGCGAGCGGTCTGCGTGAACCACCCGGAGCATCGGCCACCGGTCACCGGCTGCACCTGCGGGCTGCACGCCTGGCACCACGCGGACGACGCCCTGAGCCGCGATGACGAGACCGTGGTCGCTGCGATCAGGGCACACGGCCGGATCATCCTTGGTGTGCACGGTCTGAGGGCCGAGCGCGCCGAGGTGGTCGCGGTCTGCCTCCCGGCACGGTGGACGGCTCGGCGCCGCGAGGCGGTGGCGGCCCGGCTGCGCTCCGCACGCCCCGACCTCGAGATCTTCACCTCGGCCCGGGGCTTTCGCCAGCGCTTCCCGTCAGAAGACCTGGCAGCGCTGGGTGTCCACACCAGACCCACTGCCCATGCCAGGTTGCGCCGCGCCGTCCACCTGCCATGGGTGCTCGGCGTGCTCGCCCTCTACTCCGTCATGGTGTGGCCACCTGCGATGGAGCGAGTGCTCACCGGCGGGGGCTGGGTGGCCCTGCTCGGCGCATTCGTCGCCTGGCAGGCGTGGCTCGTGCGCCAGTCGATGGACGACGACGCCTGAGGTCATCCGCTGCTCGACGCGCTCAGCGAGTGACCCTGTCGAGGTAGTCCTGGCGGGCCTTCGGGTCGGTGCGCCGGAGGATCTGGTCGTTGATGCCGCCGAGCTTGGCGAACCGACGCTTGAGCGGGAGCGGCATGAGGTCCTGCGAGCGCAGCACCCGGCCGAGCGACTTCGGCACGACCAGTCGCGGATGGGAGCGCCCGGACTCCAGCGCCATGAGGACGGCGTCGGCGACGTCCTCGGGTTCGATCATCGACTCCACCGCCATCTTCTTGCCCAGCACCGTGAACTCTGCGCGGGTGTCGAGCCCGGCGGCCAGGTCGGTGTTGACGGCGCTGGGCAGCACCGTGGTCACTCGCACCCCGCTCGCCTCGAACTCGGCAGCCAGCGCCTCGCCGTACATCACCATCGCGGCCTTGCTGGCGTTGTAGGTGGCGAGGCCGGGGATCGCGATGACGCCCATGGTCGACGCGAGGTTGACCAGGTGACCGTGACCGCGGGGGACCATCCGGGCCAACGCCTTCTTGGACCCCCACATCATGCCGAGCACGTTGACCTCGAAGACCGCGCGTGTGGTGTCGTCGGACTCGTCCAGCAGTGGGCCGGTCGGCATGATGCCGGCGTTGTTGACCAGGGCGAAGAGCGGTCCGAGCTCGCCCTCGACGCGATCGAGGAAACCGTCGAAGGCGGCGGGGTCGGTGACGTCGAACGTGTGGGTCAGCGACGCACCGAGTTCCTTCCCGGCAGCCTCGAGTGCGGTCGCGTCCACGTCACTGATCACGACCTTCGCGCCCCGTGCCACCAGCTGCTTCGCGATCTGGAAGCCGATGCCGCGGGCGGCTCCGGTGACGGCGACGACACGCCCGGTCAGGGCCACGGCAGGGGTCTTCATCGGTTCTCCTCGTTGCTGGGCTCGACATGGTGATGCTTCCACACCCCAACTCCGCAGGCGTCGAGTCGTGACGGGTCACTGCCCAGAAAATGCCGCAACAACTCGACACGTGCGGAGTCGTGGCGCGTTCGACCACCTTCCACGCCGGTGTCATGATCGGGGCCATGCGCTCCGGGACCGGCACGAAGAAGGCGATGGCACTGGCAGGGGCACTGCTCCTGGGAAGCGGGGTCCTCGCGGCCTGCAGCTCCGACGACACCTCTGACGCCACACCTGTTGCGGAGGCCCTGGCCAAGGGGCTCGCCGCGCGTGACCTGGGTGAGGTGCCCCTGGAGGGCGACCCTGCCGCGTACGCCGACATCGTGGCGGGCATCGACGCGCCGGCTTCGGTGGAGGTCGTCTCGGTCGAGCGGGACGGTGGCGAGGCGACGGCCGAGCTCGCCTGGTCCTGGGAGGTCGGTGGCGAGCCGTGGAGCTACACCGCGGAGGCGACGCTCGTGGAGGACGGTGACGACTGGGTGGTGCGCTGGGACCCCAGCCTGGTCGAGCCGTCCCTGGTCACCGGAGAGACGCTCGACCTGACCACCAGCCGGCCACGCCGCGGTGAGGTGCTCGGGCGCAACGGCGATCGGATCGTGACCGAGCGCGACGTGGTGCGGCTCGGGCTCGACAAGTCGAAGATCAAGCAGGGACAGACCCGCAACAGTGCCAAGCGGATCGCGCAACTGCTCGAGATCACGCCCGGGCCGTATGTGAAACGAGCAGTGGCGTCCGGGGACAAGGCCTTCGTCGAGGCGATCCTGTTGCGTGCCGAGGACGTCCGGGACCGCGTTCCCGCCGCTTTCGAGGACGTGCCCGGTGCGGTGTCGCTGGGCACCACCCGCCCGTTGGCGCCGAGCAAGGAGTTCGCAGCGCCACTGCTCGGCACGGTCGGCGAAGCCACCGCCGAGTTGATCGAGGAGTCCGACGGGGCGCTCGCGGCCGGTGACGTCGTGGGGCTGAGCGGCCTGCAGGCCCGGTACGACGACAGTTTGCGCGGGGTGCAGGGCGTCCGGGTGAGCACGGGGAGGGCGACCAGGAGCGAGTGCTCCACGAGTCCGACCCGGCCGACGGCCAGCCGCTGCAGCTGACCCTCGACGTACCGCTGCAGGAACTGGCGGAGCGGATCCTTGCCGACGTCGGTCCGGCCAGTGCCCTGGTGGCGATCGACCCGGCCAGCGGCGACATCCTTGCTGCTGCGAGCGGGCCCGGCGGCGACGGGCAGAACACTGCCACCTACGGCCGCTACGCGCCCGGGTCGACCATGAAGGTCGTGACCGCGCTCGCGCTGATGCGCTCGGGGCTGAAGCCCGGCTCGATGGTCGACTGCCCGGCGACGACCGTCGTGGACGGCAAGACGTTCAAGAACTACGACGACTACCCGGCCTCCTCGCTGGGACGGATCACCCTGCGGGAGGCGATCGCCCAGTCCTGCAACACCGCGCTGGTCGGGTTGGCCGAGGAGCTCGACGACGATGGGCTCGAGGAGGCCGCCGCCGCGCTCGGGCTCGGGGTCGATCACGACCTGGGCTTCCCTGCCTACTTCGGCCAGGTGCCGCCGCCCGAAGGGAAGACGGAGAAGGCGGCTGACCTGATCGGCCAGGGCAAGGTGCTCGCCTCGCCCATGGCGATGGCCACGGTGGCTGCGTCGGTGCGTGCCGGGCACACGGTGCTGCCGTCGCTCGTTGACGGGAACGAGGTCGAGCAGGTGGAGCCCGCTGTCCCGCTCACCGCCGCCGAGGCCAAGGCGCTGCGGGGGCTGATGCGGGCGGTGGTCACCGACGGCTCCGGGCGGTTCCTCGACGGGATGGGAGCTGACCTGGGCGCGAAGACGGGCACCGCCGAACACGGCACGCCCGACGCCGGTGGTGAACTGCCCACGCACGTGTGGATGATCGCCCAGCGGAAGGGGATGGCGGTCGCAGTCTTCGTGGAGGACGGTGCCTCCGGCTCGCAGACGGCGGGTCCGCTGCTGCAGCAGTTCCTCGCCGAGTCCTGACCGACCGCGGCAGCCCGGCCGGCCGGATCCCGTCACTGCCACGGAAACGAAGTGACGCGTGACACCATGACCCCTCATGGACGAGGTGGTGAAGGCGCTCCGCGCAGCTGGCTGCGTGTGGGCCGAGGAGGAGGCCGAGCAGCTGCGTCGGGCCGCCCTCGACCTCGCTCGGCGGCGTGACCTCCGCGCTGCACCGGTTCTCGCCGCCCTCGTCGCCCGCCGGGTGGCGGGGAGCCGCTGGAGCACGTCACGGGTCGGGTGCGCTTCCTCGACATGACACTGACCGTTGCGCCGGGTGTGTTCGTGCCACGACCCAGGACGGAGCACCTCGCGGAACTCGTCATCGAGCGGGTCCGACCGGGTGCGGTCGTGGTCGAGCTGTGCAGTGGCGTGGCGCCGGTGGCGGCGGCCGTGCTGGCGAACGAGCACGAGGCGGCCGTGCATGCGGTCGATGTCGACAGGGCCGCGCTGGCCTGCGCCGAGCGCAACCTCCGCGGCGGGATGGTCCATCGTGGTGACCTCTACGCACCGCTGCCCCGGATGCTTCGCCACCGTGTCGACATCGTGGTGGCCAGCCCGCCCTACGTGCCGTCCGGTGACATCGACCTGCTGCCGCGCGAGGCCCGCGACCACGAACGTCGCGATGCACTCGACGGCGGCACCGACGGGCTCGACCTGCACCGACGGATCCTCCAGGAGGCACCTCCGTGGCTGAGCGCCACGGGCCAGGTGTTGCTGGAGTGCGCCGAGCACCAGGCGGACGCCTTGGGGCAAGCCTTCCGCCGCCACGGTTTCAGCCCACAGATCGCGTACGACGACGAGCGAGAGGCCACCGTCGTGGTCGGACCGCTCTTCTGAGTCGCCCCCGCGGCGTCAGCGTCGGACGACCGATTTGGCCCGGCTGGTCGTGGCCAGGCCGGACTTGTCGGCCGGCACCTTCAGCCGCACCTTGGTGGTGCCCTTCGCAACCCTGACCTTGGTGCGCAGCGCGCCGTTGGCCTTCGTCTTCACGGCCTTGCGCTTCTTCCACGCGCACTTCTTCGCCTTGCAGACGCGACTCTGGACGATGACCTTGCGCTTCACTCCCGGCGCGATCCGCGCCGTGAGCGCCACGTTGGCCTTGCGGGTCCTGGCACGCTTCGCGAAGCCCTTGATCCGGGTGGTGACCCGGATGGTCGAGGCCACCGAGCGGGGCGGTTCGCCGGTCACGGTGGTGAACATGGTCCCGGCGTACCGGACCCGGATCGTGCCGGTCTCGGGGCTGCGGACCGCGATCGATCCGACGTACCGTCCTGCCGCTTCGCGGGTGAGGGTCACGGTGCCGACGTTGCTGCTCCTGCCGGTGCGAGCAAGGGTGCGGGTCACGGTGACCTGACGACTGGTGCCTTCATCGACCCCGGTGAGCACGATCGCCATCCGCTGGCTGGAGCCCGGTGCCACCTTCGTCGACGCGAGTGTGGCCGTCAGCGAGACCGGCCGGAGGTACGGCGCCTCGACGGTCCCGCGCTGCCAGACTGCCACCGCGGACTCGTCGAACGAGCTGAAGACGAGCTCGTTCACTCCGTCGCCGTTGAGGTCGGCGACGACCGCACCGCCGGACTGGCCGAACTCCTCGCCCGGTGCGGTGAGGGTGTGCAGCATGGTGCTGCCGTCACCGCGCTGCTCGATCCAGAAGAGGCGTCGGTCGCCGTCGCCGGAGACCAACAGGTCGATGTCGCCGTCGCCGTCGATGTCGCCGTACCCGAAGACACCGGGGGCGGCCTGCCCGTAGCCGATCCGAGAGGTGATGTCGTCACCGGGGAAGATGGGCGTGGTGTTGGTGTAGCCGTCGCAGTCGGGGGTGGAGACTGCCGGGTTCGACAAGGTGGTGAGCGACCACTGCTCGCGCGGATCGGGTCCGGGGGTGAACTCGATGACCTCCTCCGGGGAAGGCTGGTCAGCGTGCACCGGTTGGTGTGGTTGGTGCCGACCCAGGCGGTCACGCCATCACCGCGGAAGTCGGGCACCGGTCGGATCTGGAAGCCGGGTCCGACGCCGCGACCGTTGTCGGTCTCCAGTCGGGTCGCGATGGTGTGCGGCACGAAGTCGGCCGCGGAGAGGCCGGGGGTGCCGTCGTCGACCTGTTCGAGCCAGAGGAACGTCGCCGGGTCGGCGTCCGCGCCGCTGCCGATGTCGAAGTACTGCGAGGAGACGATGTCGAGCAGGCCATCGCCGTCGACGTCGTGCACGACCGGGATGCTTCCGCCGACGGTGGCGATCTCGACCGGAGGTGCGAACGCGCCGTCGCCGAGCCCGCGGAAGAACTGCATCGAGATCGCGTCGTCGTTCTGGTCTGCCGCAGCCCGTCCCTGCTCGCCGGTCGAGAGCAGGTCGTCGGTGCCGTCTGCGTCGAGGTCGGCCACGATCGCGCTGTGGTAGGACCACGGCTGTTCGGTGATGATGTCGTGACGCAGGAACGGTCGCGGGGTCCCGGCGCTGTCGAGGCCTCGGTTCTCCCACCAGGTGAGGGTGCCGCGGTTCTTCGGCCCGCCGCTGAGCAGCGGATTGGTGTCGAAGAAGTAGCCGCCGGGCACCACCAGGTCGTTGTCGCCGTCGCCGTCGACGTCGTGGACGGTCACCTGGTTGGGGAAGATGATGTCGTCGTCGGGTCGGACGACGGTGACCTTCTCCCACTTGGCGAGGTCGGCGCCGGGGCGATAGACCTGCACGGTGCCGCCGCCGGAGGGGTTGCCGCCGACCAGTTCGCCGTAGCCGACGGTGACGATGTTCTGCTCGCCCGGGAACACCTCGCCCACCACGGTGAAGGAGGCCCCGGACACGGTGTCGACGTCATGGCGTCCGAAGGTCGGTGCGCTGTCCGGATCGGCGGGTGGGCCGGCGATCGCTGTCGCTCCCGCTGCGGCGAGCCCGCCAGCTGCCATCAGGAGGGCCAGGGCGACGCGCGCCGAGGTGTGGGGCGCTGCCGCACGGGTGCGACGAGGGGCGTGGGAGGCCACGGGATCACCTGTCTTCCGGAAACATATATCGGATATGATCGGCTTTCTCGCATCGATCCACAACCCCTCGGCCACTTCTCGGACACCCCGCAGGGCATCTTCGAGTGGGTTCTTCTGACAGTCTTGGGGCATGCAGCGCACCCCACCCCTGACCGAGGCGGTCCAGAAGTACGCCGCCCGGCAGGACGAGCTCCGCGCCGCCACCGACCGATGGGTCGCCCATGTGCAGGGACTGCTCGACGAAGCCGGCATCAACTACCTGACGGTCAGCGGGCGCACCAAGAGTGTCTCCTCGTTCGCGGGCAAGGCGGTGCGTCAGGAGGACGGGAAGCTGTTGTACGACGACCCGCTCACCCAGATCACCGACCAGATCGGCGTCCGTGTCATCACCTACGTGCTGAGTGATGTCGCTGCCGTGGCGGACCTCCTGGCCGACACGCTCACCGTGCTCGACGACCGCGACCTCGGGCAGGAGACCGCGAGCGAGGGTCGCTTCGGCTACTCGAGTCGTCACCTGCTGGTCACCCCCGACCCGGCGACGGCCACGATGGCCACGTTGGAGGAACTGGGCGGACAGCCGGCCTCGGTGCAGTTGCGCACCGTGCTCCAGCACGCCTGGGCGGAGTTCGAGCACGACATCCGCTACAAGGGGAAGATCCCCGAGGAGTTCGGCCCCGACCTCGACCGCCGCTTCACCTTGGCGGCCGGGCTGCTCGACCTGGCCGACCGCGAGTTCTCGATGATCCGCGAGCGGCTGCGGGCCGGCGTACGAGAGCCTGCGGGTGCAGCCGGCGAACGCATTGACGACCGCGAGCTCGCCACCTTCCTGGAGGCCCGCTACACCGAGGCGGGCTGGTCGCGCACCGATCACTACGACTGGATGGCGGGACTGCTGCAGGAGCTCGGCATCACCTCGCTCGACCAGCTCCGTGGCCTGATCACCACCATCGACGACGCCGCGATCGCCGCGCGGATGGGCTACAAGTACCCACCCGGCGCCGTACGCCGCCTCGACGACGCACTCCTCGCCGTCCACGGCACCCGTTATGCCGATCTGAGCGGCAATGCGCATCGTCGTGACGCCCTGCTGGCCCGGTTGGAGAAGCTGGTCGGAGACGACCCCGACGCCACGTGACCTCTGCTGGCGGCTTCGATGGAGCCAACGTGCTCTGCACGGGCAGGTTCAGCGCATGTTCACTCCACTGGAGCCGGGTACGGCGAGTGGTGCGTCGGCCAACGCCGCTTCCCGGCGAGCGCGACTCATCCGGGAGAGATGACTGTCGAACCGCGCGGCAAGATCGGGGGCCGGTCCGTTGGGGCCGTGAAGCACCCACGCCTTCGGCAATGTCGAGGCGGCGACGCGCTGCACCGCGGCGTGGAGTCGACGTACGACCAGGTCGCGCTGCCACAACTCCCCGCCCACGACGGAGACCACTTCGAGCCCCGCATCCCTCAGGCCTCCTTCCCGAGTGATGTCGCGGCTGCGCGCACTCGTGGAGAGGTGATGGGCGCCGTCGTACTCGGCGGCCACGCCGAGCTCCGGGCAGACCAGGTCCGGTCGTCCTAGGAACCGACCGGACCGATCGTGGATCGGCACGTTGCTCAGCGGTTCAGGGAGCTCGGCGTCGCCACGCCAGGTCAGGCGCAACGCCACCTCCGGAGGCGATTCGGCACCTTCGACGCTCAGGTCGAGGGCGCGGCGCACCAAGGGCAGACCGGGGGTGCGCGTCACGGTGCCGAGCCAGGCACGGAGGCGGTCGCGGGTGGTGAGCTCGGCATGGAGGACCATGTCGATCGCGGCGACACCGGACCGGAGTTCGCCGCGGCAGACCACCTCGTCGAAGAGGGAGCGATGGACGTTGAGACAAAGCACCCCGTGCCGGGTGACCGTCTCGGCCTCGAGGATCCGTCCGCGGTCGAGCAGAAGACCCGGCCTGTTGGCCATGCGACGGTCCGGGCCGATGCGCAGCTGAACGGGGAGCAGCTCGCCGCGGGCTCCCGATCCTTCGAACCACCGCGCGCCGGCCAGGTGGAGGCTGGCCCACCCGGTGACGCGGCTGGCGTCCCCGGTTCGTTGCCATGCCTCCAGGATCCGCTGACCGGGTTGGTCGAAGACCGCATCGGCCGGCACGAACAGTCCGGGCGACGTACGCCGCCACTTGCGCCCGCGGGCGGCCCCGGGAGTCGGCCCGAGTCGTCCCTCGGGATCGGTCCTCACGGGCGCCGCCAGTCGCGGTCGACTGATCCTGGGCGGAGGGTGGATCCGGTGCCAACCACGGCCGGGAGAGCTGGACATCGAGGACATGCGGCGAGAGTGCCCGGACTCCCGGGCCCTCGCATCCGTTCCTCCACAGGCTGGCGGCTTCGATGGAGCCAACGTGCTCTGCACGGGCAGCTTCAGCGCATGCTCACTCCATCGAAGCCCAGTCGGGCTCAGCGGTTGCTGGCAGAGAAGTGCTGGTAGTCCTTCAGCGAGTTCCAACTGCCGCCCCAGCCCCAGCCGATGCGTGCGAAGGCCTGGACCACGGGGTCGTCGGCGGTGATCATCCCGGGGCGCACATCCGTGCGGTCGAGGTAGGAGCGGGCGAGCTCGGGGAGCACGACCTCCCCTTCTCGTAGGGGTTCTGGAACGGGTTGATGTCGATGGCCAACCCGCGGGCATGTTCGCTGAACGAGCTGCCGCCGGTCACTGCACGGCAGGTGAAGGCGCCGGTGTCGTTGCCGTCGCCCGTGGGTGCTGCATCGAGCTCGGCCCGGGTGGTGATCGACATCCGCTCCATCGGGAAGTCCGCTCGCCACAGGTCGCGGAAGACCTGGACGAGGCCGTCGGCGGCCGAGGAGTGCACGAGCAACTCCCCGGTGTGCCGCTCGCCGTCGAAACCGCGGAAGACCAGGCGCAGCCAGGCCAACTCGTCGGCCGCCACCGGGCAGTTCTCGTTCCACGTGGACCGCGCGATCACGTCCGCCGGTGCCGGGTCGGTGACCTCCGCCCGGAATCCTCGGCCCGGCAGCATCGGTACCGTGTCGGGCAAGGTGAAGCGGCGGTGGCGCAGCGCCTTCGGTGTGCTCAGACCGGTCGCACCCTCGGGCAGGATCCGGGTGCCCAGCCACGCCGGCGGCACGGTTCCAGGCTCGGGCACGTCGGCAGTCGGCCCGCCCTCGTCGGGTGGGGACGGCTGATCCGTGGGTGATTCGCTCTCCGGTGTCGGACTGCCCTGCTCCGTGCGATCGGGCTGCCTGCTCGGCTGCTCCGGTGTGCCCACGCATGCAGCCAGCAGGCACAGCAAGACGACCACCACAGCAGCACGCACGTCTCGACCCTACGCAACCGGTCGTCGGGGCGGATTGGCCCTCGGGAGATCAGCGCACCTTGGCAGCTCGAGCGATGCCGCGCCCAGCGATGCGTGTGCGGTAGCGCTGACCCGGGGAGGCGCCGTACTCGATGGTGGTGGCGGTGCCGTGACTGCCGAGGCGGTGGTTGTACCAACCGGTGAGGGTCGGGGAGACACCCGCGCCCTGGGAGACGCCGAAGTACTTGCGGGGCAGGCTGAGGTTGCGGGCGAGCCGCCGCTCCCACTTGACGTCCTCACCGGACTTGCCGATCCCGTGGAGGGGCTGGTGGATCGAGGCGATGTAGTCGGGCTTGACCTTCTTGAGGAACGCCATCATCGCTCGCGTCTCCGGTTCGCTGCCTGGCTCCGGGCCGCTCCAGTACCGGCTGCCCCGCGGGGTCGCCTGCCAGCCGCTGGTCGGCCAGTTGCGGTTGAGGTCGACACCGTTGCCGTTGACCCGAGTGCCCCTGGCGTCGCCGTCAGGGTTCATGGTCGGCACCACCCACATCGCGGTGCCCTTCTTGGGTCGGACGTGGTTGCGTATCCACATGGCAGTGGCCTTCCCGGCCAACTCGTCGCCATGCATCTGGCCGAGCACGACGAGGACGTGGTCAGCGTTGAACTCACCGACGAACCAGGCCTTGATCTTGCGCCCGTTCGCCGACCTGCCGATCGTCGCGGTGGACTGGACGATCCTCCCGCCCGGCCCGATTCCGAACTCTGCCGGGATCGCGATCGGCTCGGGTTCCTCGGGCTCGGGCGTGTCCGCCGCGACCGGGGGATCGGGTGCCGCTGCGGGCACGTCTGCGTGCGCCGGAGGCATGAGCGCGAGCGAACCGAGCGCCACTGCGACGGCCGACAACGCGGATTGCCACCGGTTCACCCTGTGCCTGGCCACGCCCGCGATGCTACTCGCAGGAGGCGGTCGGACGGTGCGGTTCGGCAGCCGGGTGCGACAGCAGCCGTCCCACCGCAGACATGATCTGCTCGCAATGCCCTCCCGGTGACTGATCTGGCTCTACTGTGTCGGCGTGGCTGTGACCCGCTTCCGCCCCTGGCGGGCCCGACTGGCGATGAGCGTCGGCATCGTCGTGCTCAACCTGCTGGGCGCAGTGCTGGTCTACTGCCTGGCCGCGTGGGTGGTGCCGATCCCGAAGCTCGACAGTGAGAACAGGCTGCGGCTGGTGAACCTGGTCGGTGCCGCGAGCTATCTCGTCGTCGCGGTGACGATCGGGGTGGTGATGCTCAACGTGGCGCTCGGCCCGATGGTCGCGTGGATCCGCGCGGGGGCCGACCCGTCTCGCTCCGGCCGGATGTCGGTGTTGCGTGCGCCGCGGCGGATGGCGCTGTGGCATGCGATCGCCTGGTCGCTGGCGGCCTTCGTCTTCGGTGGGCTCAACGCGACGGTGAGCGTCAGGCTGGGCATCGACGTGCTGCTCATCGTGCTCCTGTCGGGGTGGACGGTCTCCGCCTTCTCCCACCTGGCATCGGAGCGGACGCTGCGCGGTTTCGCCCGGATGGCGCTCGAGGGTACGGCGCCGCTGCCGCCGCCTCGCAGCTCGGTGTGGCGGGCGATGTCGAGTTGGGGACTCGGATCAGGTGTGGTGCTCTTCGGCGCTGCGCTGGTGGGCCTGTTCTCATTGGTCGATGACGGTGAGGCGTCCACGCGGAGTCTCGCCGTGACGATGCTGGTGCTTGGTGGCATCGGTCTGGTCGTCGGCGGCGGCGCGACCTTGCTGGGGGCCAAGGCGACCGCGGATCCGTTGAGCGGTCTGCGTCAGGCGGTGCAGCGCGTGCAGCAGGGCGACTACGACGTGACCGTCCCCATCTATGACGCCACCGAGATCGGACACCTGCAGGCTGGCTTCAACCGGATGGCGGCCGGGCTCGCCGAGCGCGAACGCATCCGGGAGCTCTTCGGTCGTCACGTCGGCGATGACGTCGCTCGCAACGCGTTGTCACGCGGCGTCGAACTCGGTGGGGAGAGCCGGCGAGTGGCGGTGATGTTCGTCGACATCGTGGGTTCGACGTCGATCGCCGAGCGGCGTGACCCGACCGAGGTCGTCGAGCTGCTCAACCGCTTCTTTGCCGTGGTGGTCGACGTCGTCGAGGCCCACGGCGGCTGGATCAACAAGTTCGAGGGCGACGCGGCGCTGGCCGTGTGGGGCGCGCCCGACGAGGTGCCCGACCTGGAGACCCAAGCGCTTCGCGCCACCCGAGTGCTCGCCGAACGGCTCCGCGCCGAGGTGCCCGAGTTGCGTGCCAGCGTCGGCGTCTCCGCCGGTCGCGCGGTGGCCGGCAACATCGGGGCGGCTCGGCGCTCCGAGTACACCGTCATCGGCGATCCGGTCAACGAGGCCGCGCGCCTCACCGACCTCGCCCGCGAGCATCCGTCGCTGGCTCTCGCCCGCCACGATCTCGTCGATGTCGCCGCGAGCAGCGCGAACGGCTCCGTGGAGGCAGCGCTGTGGCAGTCGGAGGAACCGGTGCTCCTCCGCGGGCGCACCGCCCTCACCCCCGTCGCCACCCCCGAGCGAAGTAGCACCACCTGCGTGTCGAGGGCGCGCAACTTGTGTGTCGAGGTCGCGCCCGTTGCGTTCGAGGGCGCGCAACTTGTGGGTGTGCTCCAGTGGCGCGGGAACCGTGAGGCCGCTCAGGGCAGGTTGTCGGCCTCGGCGATGCGCTCGTGGTGATGGATGACCTCGGCGATGACGAAGTTGAGGAACTTCTCGGCGAAGACCGGGTCGAGACCGGCACTCTCCGCCAGGTCACGCAACCTGGACACCTGACGCTCCTCGCGGGACTTGTCCGCAGGCGGCAGGCCCAGCTCGGCCTTGAGCACGCCCACCTGTTGGGTGCACCGGAAGCGCTCCGCGAGCAGGTGGATCAGGGCAGCGTCGATGTTGTCGATGCTCTGGCGCAGGCGAAGGAGTTCGGGCGGGGTCGTCACGGGCGTGAAGTCTAGAGGTCATCCGGTCGCGGCGCTGCCCACGGGATCACTTCCGCACCTTCACCTTCACGCGTACGGCGTCACGCGCCGAGGCAGCGGACGTCGACTGCACCCGCACGGGGAAGTTCTGGTTGCGCTTCACCGCGCGCTTGCGTTTGAAGGTGACCTTGACCGTCACCGACGCGCCCGGGGCGAGGGTCGGCGTACGGAATCCGGCGCCGGTGACCTTGCCGCTGATCTTGCGGCCACCGGAGCGGTGCACCACCTTGACCACCTTGGTCGCACCCTTGCCGGTGACCAGGAACCGATCCGGGGCATTGCCACGGTTGGTGATGCGCACCTGCGCGACCTGCTTCTTGCGAGCCTTGATGATCTTGGTGGCAGCCTGCTGCTTCTTGGCCGCGCCGACCAGCCCGACGCCCTTCCAGGCCTTTCCCTTGGTCCGCACCGCCGCATCGACGGCGCGCTCCAGCGGCGCCACGACGTACGTCGTCTCGTGCGTCACGCTGTTGCCCGCCGCGTCGGTGGCGGTCACCGTGACCCCGTGCACACCGGGGGTGCTCGTGTCGAGCAGCCCGTCGGCCGTCGCTGCGCAGCCGGCGAGGCCGGAGCCGCCCCGGTCGCGGCACTGCCAGTCGAGCCGGGCCGAGGTGCCCTGGAGGATCTCCCCGGGATCGGCGACCGTCACCGTCGGGTCGATCGCGTCGGGCACCTCGGCGAGATGTGCGCGATAAGTGAAGAGTCGCTGGTTGGTGGTCGGATTGGTGTCGCGCAGCGTCCACAGCGGCGTGAGGCCGTCGTCATCGAGCTCGGTGGCGACCTCCTGCTGGCTCGCCGCCCACCCGACGAGGCGGTGCCCGCTGGGCAGCTGCTCCACGCCGCCGGCGAAGTAGGCGAAGCGGCCCGGGGGCGCATGGGCGGTGACCAGCGTTGCCTCCATGGCCTGCTCGTCCAGCGCATACTCGCTGATCCGGGTGAACGGTCGGTTGACACGTCCCTGATCCGGATCGGCGGGGTCCACGCACAGGGTGGGCGCGTCGGGGCCGAGCTGGTTGCCGCCGTTGTCGAAGATCAAGATGTTGCCGTTCGGCAGCTCGCTGGCGGTGTGCTGCGCGCACGGCCCCGCCCATTCGTCGTCGGGGAAGGCGAAGTCGCTCCGGCGTCCGCCGAGGCGCCACATCACCTCCCCTGCCTCGAATCCGCCGTCGTCGAAGCGCGCCACCTTGAAGACCGCGGAGAAGTGGCGGAAGGAGAGCAGCCAATGGCCGTCGTCCATCACCACCACCGAGTTCACGTGCGCGTAGTCGGGGTCACCCGGCTTCACGGTCTCCTCGTCGATCACCAGCGACTCGGTGCTCCACTCGAAGACCACTTCGCCGTCGGAGTCGACCTCCTGTGCGATCGAGTCCTGCACCTGGCCGTCCGGGGTGTCGCGGTATTCGTAGGAGAGCAGGATGACGTGCCCGTTGGGCAACAGGATCGAGTCGTGGGGGTCGGTGTTCACCAGGCCGACGGTGCTGTGGGTCGCTCCGGTCGGCTGCCACTGCTCGTCGAGGACCACGAGCGGCGCCCCCGCCAGCCAGTCGCTCCCCGCGGAGCCGCGCTGCACGGTCAACGACCCGTTGGGCTGGCGCTTGAGGTCGAGACTGGTCTCCGCCTCCTCATGCACGTGCACCGGCACGCCGTTGCGGTCGAGCGCGGTCTCGAAGAACGGCTCGCCCTGGCTGAACCTCGACAGGGTCAGCAAGACCACCCCCGGGTCGAGCTCCGCGCCGTCAACCGTCTCCGCCTCCAACGTCGGGAAGCCGTCGGGCAGCAGGAAGAGCGAGTGCGCGACCCGGCCGTCGACGTCGTCGAAGATCACCGACACCTCTTCGCCGGGTTCTCCGGTCACCACGACGTCGGCGCTCGCTCCCTGCGGTACCCCGTCGACCAGCACCTGGCCGTCAGGGTCGCTGGTGGTTGCCTGCACCCGCAGCTGGGCGCCCGCAGCTCCCGCGACGGCGTACCGCTCGATGTCCGGGGCGAAGGTCGGGTACGTCGACACCCCGGTGCCGCTGACCGTGAGCGAGTGCTCGGGTGGGGCGGCGATGGCTGGCGGGTGGGCCACGGTGAGCATGCCGATGAGCAACGTGAGACCGCCGAGCACGACGGTGAACCGGAGGCGCATGTCGTGACGCTACCGGCGATTCGCGATCGCCGGGTGGGAACTGCACTACCAGGGGCTGGGTTCGTAGTCCTTGACGAAGCAGCCGTAGACGTCTTCCCCGGCCTCGCCACGCACGATCGGGTCATAGACGCGGGCAGCGCCGTCGACCAGGTCCAGCGGGGCGTGCCAGCCCTCGGCGGCGATCCTCAGCTTCTCCTGATGGGGACGCTCGTCGGTGATCCAACCGGTGTCGACGGCGGTCATCAGGATCTGGTCGCTCTCGAACATCTCGCCCGACGAAGTGCGCGTCATCATGTTGAGCGCGGCCTTCGCCATGTTGGTGTGAGGGTGGCCGGGGCCCTTGTAGCGGCGGGAGAACTGCCCTTCCATGGCTGACACGTTGACGACGTAGGCGCGGCGCGCGCCCCGGCGGACCGCCTCCCGCATCGCAGGGCGCAGCCGGGAGACCAGCAGGAAGGGTGCGATGGAGTTGCAGAACTGCACCTCGAGGAGCTCCAGCGGGTCGACCTCGTCGACGACCTGGGTCCAGGAGTTGTTGGTCTGGGTGTCGGGCAGGAGGCCGCCGGCGTCGACGGCCGTGCCGGCGAGGTGCGCTTCCAGCGAGGCATGGCCCGCCGACAGGGCGAGCGCGGTCAGGGAGGCGGCGTTCTGGGCGGCCAGGGCAGCCTCCACCGATTCGCCCTCGTGATGCGCGACTGCGTGCTGCTCGAGGGCGCCGGCGATCGCAGCGGGGTGTGCCTCGGAGATCCGGTCGAAGGTGACCATCTCCGGCAACGGCAGGCCCGACTCGAGCGGCAGCAGCGGGGCGTGTTCCATCTCCACGAGCTGGGAGTAGGCGCCGGGGAGCGGCGTACCGTCTGGCAGGCGTTGTTGATGAGGATGTCGAGCGGTCCGTCGGCGGCGACGTCCTCGGTCAACGAGATCACCTGCGTGGGGTCGCGCAGATCGATGCCGACGATCTTGAGCCGGTGCAGCCACTGTGCGCTGTCCTCCATGGCGGAGAAACGCCGGACCGCGTCCTTGGGGAAGCGGGTCGTGATCGTGGTGTGGGCGCCGTCGCGGAGCAGGCGCAACGCGATGTACATGCCGATCTTCGCCCGCCCGCCCGTCAGCAGTGCACGCTTGCCGGTGAGGTCGGTGCGCTGGTTGCGTTTGGTGTGCGACATCGCGGCGCACGACGGGCAGAGCCAGTGATAGAAGGCGTCGACCAGCGTGAAGTCCTGCTTGCAGATGTAGCAGCCTCGAGCAGTGATCAACTCGCCGGCGAAGGCACCTTCCGCGTTCGAGACCAACGGGATGCCGGCGGTCTCGTCGTCGATGCGCATCGCCGAACCGGTGGCCGTCTTCTCGATGATCTCCTGGTCGTGCTTCTGGCGCTCCAGTCGGATCTCGGCGCGCCGCGACTTCTTGATCAGCTTGTACATGTACGACGCCGCGCGCTTCATGGTGCGCACGTCGTCGTGATCGGGGTGCAACTCCGGGATCTGCCGGAGGACCTTGATCGCGATCGCCAGTTCGTCGGGGTCGATGCGTTCGAGCGGGGTGTCGGGGTGTTGCGAGTGAGGCACCTGCGGATTCTCTCAACCAACCAGCGAATTGCCGCATCGAGCTTGTCCCGGCCGGTCTTGCTCCACTTCAGCCCGCGAGCGCCGGCGTCCCGGTGTCACGCACCAGATAGAGATAGGGGAAGGCGCGGGCGCCGACCTGCCAGCCGTCCTTCTCGTACCTCGCGAGGCTGCCGGTCCAGATGACTCGGCGGTGCTCCCACTGCGTCGGGGTGCGCACCACCCGGTGCCGGAGCATGCCGGCGCCGATCGTGTGCCACCCGAGCCGGCCTGCGATCTCGAGCTCGGCCATCTCGTCGAACGCGGTGACCGGACCCAGCCAGCGCTCCTCGACGCTGTCGTCGCCGGACTTGCTCTCGGTGGCGTTTCCCTTGCCGAACCGTTGCTGCGCCGCCTGGCGGGTGAGGCCGAGGGTGGTGCCGATCGCGGACCAGCTGTGCCCACCGGCGCGGGCGGCGTGGACAGCTTGTTGGAGCAGGTCGCTGGCCACCAGGTCGGCTTCGGCGGCACGCCGTACGACGGCGAGCTGGTCGGCCGGGTCGGTGCCGGTGAGGATCGCGTGGCCGATGGTGTCGTTGAGGTCACTCATTTCGGGTCCTCGTCCCGACTCGGCAGCCAGAGGCCGCCGTTGTCGGGGTCCTCCTTGCCTCGGCGGTGCTCCGCGCTGAACAGGGCGACGGAGACGAGGATCATCGCGATGCCAGCGCCCAGGCAGAGCCCACGCACCACGCCGTTGAGCAAGGTGCTCGTCGTGGTCAGGGCGATGCCCACCGCCACCAGTGCGTAGGGAGTCGTCGAGACGGGGGTCTTGTCGGAGCCAGCCATGTGTCAACGATGTCTTGACGCGATGCAGATGTCAACCCTTCGTTGACGTCGGGCTGGTTCTCCAGCGTCGTCTGCCGCGTGAAACCATCCCTCGGTGGGATCGAACCGGCGGCGTGCGCAGCGGATGCCGCGGCCAGGACGCTCCCTGAGAAACGCGCTGGCCGACACCACGCCGCTGCGCAATGAACACTTCGGCCGGCTGTGGCGTGCCAACATCGTCACCGTCGTCGGTGCGCAGCTGACGGTCGTGGCGGTGCCGGCGCAGATCTACTCGATCACCGGTTCCTCGGCGTACGTCGGGCTCACCGGCATCTTCGGACTCGTGCCGCTGGTCGTCTTCGGCCTGTGGGGTGGAGCGCTGGCCGACGCGCTCGATCGCCGGCGTCTGCTGCTCATCACCACGGCCGGTCTCATCGGCACCGCGGCCCTCTTCTGGGTGCAGGCGGCGCTCGGCAACACCGATGTCTGGTTGCTGCTCACGCTCTTCGCGGTGCAACAGGCGTTCTTCGCGGTCAACCAGCCGACCCGCAACGCCGTGCTGCCCAAGATCCTCCCGCCGGAGCAGTTGCCGGCGGCCAACTCGCTCAACATGACCGTCTTCATGGCGGGCGCGATCGCCGGCCCGATGGTGGGTGGCGCGCTGATCCCGGTGCTCGGCTTCTCGTGGCTCTACCTCGTCGACACGCTCACCCTCTTCGCCACGCTGGGTGCGGTCCTGAAGCTTCCGCCACTGCCGGTGGCGGGCGTGACGCGTACGCCGGGACTCGCCTCGGTCATCGACGGCTTCCGGTATCTGCGTGTCCAGCCGGTGTTGATGGTGTCGTTCGTCGTCGATCTCATCGCGATGATCTTCGGAATGCCACGGGCGCTCTTCCCGGAGATGGCCCACGAGTCGTTCGGCGGGAATGCCGAGGGCGGGCTGGCCTTCGCGCTGCTCTTCGCGGCCATCCCGGCAGGCGCGGTGCTGGGCGGCGTCTTCTCGGGCTGGGTCTCTCGGATCGACCGTCAGGGGCTGGCGGTCATCGCCGCGATCCTGGTCTGGGGTGGAGCGGTCGCCGGCTTCGGTCTCGCGGTGCACTTCGCAGGCGGTACTGCTGGTCTTGCCCTGGCTGCGGCCGTGTTGATGCTCATGGTGGCCGGCGCCGCCGACATGGTCTCGGCCGCGTTCCGCCAGAGCATGCTCCAGGGGGCTGCCTCCGACGAGGTCAGGGGCCGGCTGCAAGGCATCTTCATCGTCGTCGTCGCCGGTGGTCCACGCCTGGCCGATGTGCTGCACGGTGGCGTGGCCGAGGTGACCGGCGCCCCTGCCGCGGCCGGTTTCGGAGGGGTGCTCGTCGTCGTACTCGTCCTGGTCGTCGCCGCCCTCGTCCCGGCCTTCACGCGCTTCCGCCTCTCCCAGGTCACCACCAAGTAGCGCGTTCTGTCGTCGACGTCGCGCGTCTTGTGTCGCCCCGTGCCCAGAAGCTGCCATCTCGGCGGGCCACACGGACTACGTCGTCACGCAATGAGCGCTCCTTCGCGTGACAAGGTCAGCTACTTCACAGGCTCACAGGCTCGCAGCGAGTCTCGTGCCCTGGGCAATGGCTCGCTTCGCGTCGAGCTCGGCTGCGACGTCGGCGCCTCCGATGAGGTGGACGCCCTTGCCGGAGCCACCGCGGGTGTCGGTGGTCGAGAGCAGTTCGTCGTAGACCGCCCGCACGGACACCTGGCCCGCACACACGACGATCGTGTCGACGCCAAGCACCTGTGGGACTCCGTCGACGGTGAGGTGCAGACCGTCGTCGTCGATGCGCTCGTAGGTCACGCCGGAGACCTGGCGCACTCCGCTGTCCTTCAGCACCGCGCGGTGCGCCCACCCGGAGGTCTTGCCCAATCCCTTGCCGATCGGCGTCGTCTTGCGCTGGAGCAGGTGCACGTCCCTGACCTTCGGCCGCGCAGCCTTCGTGACGAGTCCGCCGACCTCGTTGCCGGTGCTCACGCCCCAGTGGGCATACCAGTCGTCGATCTTCTCGTCGCCGTCGTGCGACAGGAAGTGGGCCACGTCGACACCGACCCCGCCGGCACCGATCACAGCCACCCGTTCACCCGCGGTGATGCGCCCGCTCAACAGGTCGGCGTACGACACGACGCTGGGGTGGTCGGCGCCGGGGATGTCGATGGCGCGCCCCGTCACGCCGGTGGCGACCACCACTTCGTCGTACGCCGCCAGGTCGCTTGCCGCTGCCCGCGTGTTGAGCCGTACGTCGACACGCAACACCTCGAGCCGACGCGTCCAGTAGCGCACGGACTCACGGAAGTCCTCCTTGCCGGGGATCTCCATGGCATGGCGGAACTGACCACCGATGGCGTCACTGGCCTCGAAGAGCGTGACCTCGAGCCCACGCTCCGCCGCGGCGATCGCCGCCGACAGCCCGGCAGGTCCGGCCCCGACGACTGCGACCGACTTCCTCGTGCGCGTGGGGGCGAGTACCAGCTTGGTCTCGTGGCAGGCGCGTGGGTTGAGCAGGCAACTGGCGGTGCGGTTGCGGAAGGTGTGGTCGAGGCAGGCCTGGTTGCAGGCGATGCAGGTATTGATCTCGTCGGCGCGGCCTTGGGCGGCCTTGTTGACGAAGTCGGCGTCGGCGAGGAATGGCCGCGCCATCGAGACCAGGTCGGCCCGCCCGGTGGCGACGATCTCCTCGGCCTGTTCGGGGGAGTTGATCCGGTTGGAGGCGGAGACCGGGACGGAGACGACGGACTTCAATCGCTCCGTCCACGGCAGCCAGGCCCCTTGGGGCACCTGGGTGATGATCGTCGGCACCCGCGCCTCGTGCCAGCCGATGCCGGTGTTGAACATCGTGACGCCGGCAGCCTCGAGCCGCCGCGCGAGTTCGGCGATCTCGTCCCACGTCTGGCCGTCATCGACCAGGTCGAGCAGCGAGATGCGGTAGATGATCGGGAAGTCCGGGCCGACCAGGCGCCGGGCGCGCTCGATGACCTCGACCGGGAAACGCATCCGCTTGGCCGCCGTGCCTCCCCACTCGTCGGTGCGGTCGTTGGTGCGCCGGGCCAGCATCTGGTTGATGAAGTAGCCCTCCGAGCCCATCACCTCGACGGCGTCGTAGCCGGCCTTGCGTGCCAGCGCGATGCTGCGGGCGAAGTCGTCCGCGGTGCGGTCGATCTCCTTGGCGGAGAGCCGCTTCGGCCTGAAGGGGGTGATCGGCGACTTGATGTCGGAGGCGCCGGCGTTGAAGGGGCTGTAGCCGTAGCGCCCGGCATGGATGACCTGCAGCGCGATCGCGCCGCCTGCCTCGTGCACGGCGTCGGTGATGATCCGGTGCCGCATCGCGTCGAGCCGGCTCATCATCTCGCCGGCGAACGGCTTCAGCCAGCCGCGGCGATTCACGGCGTACCCGCCGGTGATGATGAGGCCGACGCCGCCGCGCGCTCGTTCGGCGAAGAACTCCGCCAGCCGCGGGAACTGCCAGGTGTGGTCCTCGAGACCGGTGTGCATCGAGCCCATGATCACGCGGTTGCGCAGCGTCAGGTCACCGAGGGTGATCGGCTCCAGCAGGTGGGGGTAGTCGGTCATCGGGGCCTCCGGTCGGGCAGATGTGGTGTTGGGGACAAGAACTGCGACGTCGCGGTGCAACGGGAGCGACTTCGTCGCGCAACGGAGCTACTTCGCGGGGAAGGCGGCGAGGTACTCGGTCAGCCAGGAGACCCAGTACTCCTCCTGGAGAATCCCGCCGCGCAGCACCAGGTAGCGGTCGAGGTCACCGCCGGTCAGCGACCGCGGGTCGGGGTAGTCGCGCGCGCACCCATGGCGGTAGTGCTCGAGTCGCGTGGCGTGGACGGCCAGGTGCCGGCGTACGTCGGCCAGCAGCGCTTGGCGCTCCGCGGAGCGGTCTGGGGGCGTTGGGGATTCCCCGCCCGGGCGGGGAACTTGGTGCTTTGTCGCCATTGTTTTGGTGACAAAGCTGGTGTTTCCCCGCCCGGGCGGGGAATTGTGACCCGGGCGGGGAGCCGCCGCATCGCCCAGCCAGGCGCCGCGCAACTTCACGGCGAGATCGCTGCGCTGGGGCATGGCAGGGGTGGGTTCGGCCAACCAGCGCCGCAACTCCTCGTGTCCGGACGAGGTGACGTCGTACACGAGTTTGGCGGGCCGTTTGGCCTGGGCGACCTCGACACTGGTGAGCCAGCCGTCGGCCTCCATGCGTCTGAGGGTCCGATAGATCTGCTGGTGGCTGGCCTGCCAGAAGAAGCCGATCGAGGCATCGAACCGGCGGGTGAGTTCCAGGCCCGAGGCGGCGCGTTCGGCGAGCGAGACGAGCAGCGCGTGTTCAAGGGCCATGGGTAGCAGCCTGCCGCACCTATGCAACTAGTTGCAAGACCTGAGACATTCCCGTGGCCCGGGTCACTTCCGCAGGGATGGACCGGTCCTGTCGATGATGACAGTGGTTCTGTCATGATGCGGGACATGACGTTCGAACTTGGTCAGGGAACCGGCCCGCTGCGCGGGGTCAAAGTCGTCGAGATCGCTGGCATCGGCCCCAGTCCGCACGCCTGCATGATGCTGGCCGATCTGGGCGCCGACGTGATCCGCGTCGAACGTCCGGGTGGCCAGATGCTCACCGGCGGCAGCCACGACCTGCTCAACCGCGGCCGTCCGAGCGTGGCGCTCAACCTCAAGGACCCGGCTGCCGTCGAGACCGTGCTCACGCTCATCGAGGACGCCGACGTGCTCGTCGAGGGCATGCGCCCGGGAGTCACCGAGAAGCTCGGCATCGGCCCGGACGCCTGCGCCGAGCGCAACCCGCGTCTCGTCTACGCCCGGATGACCGGCTGGGGCCAGACCGGACCCTTCGCCCAGGTCGCCGGCCACGACATGAACTATATCGCCATCACCGGCACCTTGCACGGCCTCGGCCAGGTGAAGGGCAAGCCGCAGTTCCCCGGCAACCTGGTCGGTGACTTCGGCGGCGGCTCCACCTATCTCGTGATCGGCATCCTGGCCGCCCTCCTCGAGGCCAAGTCCTCGGGTCAGGGTCAGGTCGTCGATGCCGCGATCGTCGACGGCACGGCCTCGCTCAACGCCATGGGTGCCGCCTTCCTGGCCGGCGGCGGTTTCAAGGAGGAGCGAGCCAGCAACCTGCTCGACGGCGGCACTCCCTACTACGACGTCTACGAGACCTCCGACGGCGAGCACATGTCGGTCGGTGCGCTGGAACCGCAGTTCTACGAGGTCTTCGTCGAGCTCCTCGGTATCAAGGACACGGCGCCCGACCGCTACGACCCGGCCAACCACGATCAGCTCCGGAAGCTGATCGCTGCCACGTTCCTGCAGAGGACCCAGGCCGAGTGGGTCGGGATCTTCGAGGGCTCCGACGCCTGTGTCGCCGGCATCATCCCGATGAGCAAGGCGATCGAGCACCCGCACATGAAGGCACGCCAAGTCTTCGTCGAGCACGAGGGTGTCGTCCAGCCGCAGCCCGCGCCGCGCTTCTCCCGCACCGAGGCGACTCTCTCGCACCCGCCTGCCCCGGTGCCGGGCGCCCACACCCGCGAAGCGCTCGCCGCGTGGGGCATCGACAACGTCGAGCAGCTGCTCGAGTCGGGCGCCGCGGTCCAGCCCTGACCCGGTCGAAGGCGCCCGGAATGCGGTCGAGGGCGCCGGGAATGCGTTCGAGGGCGCGCGGCTGGGCGGGTCGCCGTACCCAACTGAGGGTTCGGGTGATCCAACTGAGGGTTCGCGCGATGTCGGGACGTTTCCCGCCGGGGCGTGACCGGCAGGTAGGTTGTCGCGAGACTTCGGGGCGTCCGGCCCCGGGAGACGCAGAGGAGCCGGAGTGTCCGCGAAGACCACGATCGACCGGGAGGCAGTGCTGCCTGCCCTGATCGGGACCGTGCCCAGCGCCCTCGCGCTGCTGGCCGGGCGACGGCGTACGGCGGCACTGCTGGCCGCGCTGCCCGTCGGCCTCGTCGCGTTCTTCCGTGACCCGCAGCGGCGCGTCGACGCGACGCCCGTCGACGAGGACACCGTGCTGTCACCCGCCGACGGGAAGGTCATGTATGCCGGTCCCGGGCAGCCCGATGTGGCGCCCCCGGTGACTGGCAGCAGGTGAGCATCTTCTTGTCGGTCTTCGACGTGCACATCAACCGGGCCCCCTACGGTGGCACCGTCGAGTCCGTCGACTACCGCCCCGGGAAGTGGCTGGCGGCCTACAAGTTCGAGAGCGCCTTCCAGAACGAACGCAGCGAGATCGCCGTGACGCGCACCGTGCGTGGGGAGCAGCGCCGTTACGTCTTCCGCCAGATCGTCGGACTGGTCGCGCGCCGCGTGGTCACGCGTGTCCAGGCCGGCGACGAGATCAGTTCCGGCCAGCGCATCGGGCTGATGAAGTTCGGCTCCCGGATGGACATCTTCCTGCCGCCGGAGGTGACGTTGACCGTCCGCGAGGGCACCCGCGTCATCGGCGGCGAGAGCGTGATCGGCCGCTGGCCCGGATCGGAGCATGCCGTCTCGTGACCGGCCACGCCCGACGCCGCCGCTTCGCCCGCTGGCGCCTGGAGTCGCACTCCGGCGCCGAGGTGGTGTCGCTGCGTCAGCTGAGTGCCAAGGAGCAGTTGCGGGTCACCGCGCCGAGCCTCTTCACCACGGCCAACATGGCCTGCGGCTTCTCCTCGGTGCTGCTGGCGACGAACGAGCACTTCCAGCTCGCCGCCGTGCTGATCGCGGTCGCGATCATCATGGACATCGCCGATGGCGCCGTCGCCCGCCTGGTCGGCGCGACCTCTCCCTTCGGCGTGCAGCTCGACTCGCTCGCCGACCTGGTCTCCTTCGGGCTGGCTCCGGCGTTCCTCGTCTACACCTGGGTGCTGCCGGAGTGGCCGACGGTCGGGTGGGGTGCTGCCTTCCTCTGGCTGGCGTGCGCCGGGTTCCGGCTGGCCCGCTTCAACTTCACCATCGATCCCACGGACGACAAGCGCTACTTCGTCGGGCTTCCTCGCCCGCGGCCGCGGCCGTGGTGATGGCAACGGTCTTCGCGCTCGACACGACGGATCCCTCCGGCCCCAACTTCCATGTCGGGCCGGCGATGCTCATCCCGGTGCTGATCAGCCTGGTCCCGGCGTGGCTGATGGTCAGCACCATCCGCTTCCGGTCGTTCCGCAACCTGGTCTCCCCGCAGACCCGCCAGGCCAAGATCATCACCGCGGTGGTGGGCCTGGCCGTCGTGCTCGGCCTCGTTCTCGCGCCGGCCAGCACGGCCCTGGTGGTCGCCTACTTCTACGTGCTCACTGCGCCACTCGGGGTGCTCACCGCGCCGATTCGCGCACGCCTCTACGGCGCGGACTCGGTCGCCCCGCCGCGGCAACGGCAGCAGTCGGTCTTCTTGCCGTTGGCAGGGGACGACGACTCCACCGACTCGCATTGACTCCTTCGATGGAGTGAATCTGCTCGGGGCTCCACGAAACGCAGCAGGTTCACTCCATCGAAGCGGCCAGTCGTCGGCCAGCGGCTCAGCGCATCTTCTTCGCGGCCAACTTGACCAGCTTGTTGTACTTCTTGGTGTTGATCTTCCGCATGTCCGCGACCGTGACCATGGCGACCCGCTTGCCCTGTCGCACGACGGCGATGGCGCCGCGCATGGACATGCCCTCCTGCGTCATGCGCATCGACATGCCGACCCGTTGCTGGCCCACCTTGGGGAGGTTGCGTGAGGAGACCTTGATCTTGAAGCCGTCCTCCTTGAAGCTCCGGCACTTCTTGACGAACGTGCGGAAGGCGTTGGTCGCCTTCCTTGCCTTGGCCTTGCTGCCCACCTCGACGACCTGGGCCGTCACCGCGATCGGCCACCCGTCGAAGGTGAACAGGTCGATGCTGCGCCCGGAGTTCCCCTTGACCACGGCCTCGCCCTCGCACCCCTTGGGATAGGACAGTCGCGGAGACTTGCGGGTGGTGCTCTCCGCGTCCGTCATCGAGGGGAAGATCGCGGTGATCTCATCGCCGGTCGGCAGGTTGTCTCCGGTGACCTTGGCAGCGTGTGCCTGGGGGCCGACCAGGGTCAGCGAGACGACGAGCGCAGTGACCAGTCCGGTCAAGGCGGAGAGACGGAGATGTTTCAAGGTTCATCCTTCGGGTTCGATCGACCTCGATCGAGGCCGCCGGCGCAGTCTATGAGCGGTTGCGTGCTTTCGGACCGTTTTGGTTGCAGTTGCCAGCGACACCGAGGTGCCGTCCCTCACTCCACCGCGAGGGCGAGCGTCGCCTCCAGCACGAACTGCGGATCACCCAGGCGGTCGCCGTACAGCTCGCGAAGCTTGCCCACGCGGTAGCGCACGGTCTGCGGGTGCACGAAGAGCGCGGCGGCGATGTCGTCGCGGCGGCCCTGGTGGAGGAGCCACGCGCGCAGGGTCTCGACGAGCTTCTCCACGGTGGAGGGACGCAGGTCGGCGAGGGGAGCCAGCACCCGGGCGCGCAGGTCCGCGAGCGCTTCTGCGTCGGCGGTCACCACGAGTGAGGCGAGGAGCTCGTCGCTGTCGACCGGGCCGTGCGGCTCGCGGAGGTCGAGTGCCCGCACCGCGCGTTGGTACGACGCCACTGCGGTCAGCCAGGGCCGGCTCGGCCCGACCGCCGCCTCGCGGTCGGAGATCGCCTGCACGATGGAGCGGCGGTCGTGGGCGGAGAGGTCGGGCACCAGCAGGACCGCCAGGTCGGGGCGGTCGTCGAGTCCGGGGGCGTTGGACGCCCGCAGCGTGTGGGCATCGGTGAGGGTCCGGACGGTGCCGGAGATCGATTCGGGGATGACGAGGGCGGTGAGCGTGGTCGGCGTCGGCCAGTCGGCGCGTTCGGCGAGAGTGTCGAGGAGCTCGGGATCGGTCAGGGTGAGGAGGCTGTCGGCGAGCCGTTCGAGGTGACGCTCGCGCACCCGCCCGGAGCTGTTGAGCTCGTCGGCGTGCCCGGAGACGCTCGCTGCCGAGAGCTGGTCGATGTATTCGAAGACGAACTCCGCGAAGCCGGCCAAATCCTCGGAGGAGACCCCGGCCTCGACAGCAGTGAGGCTGAGCTCGTGCCACGCCGTCCGGGCCCCCACCCGGTAGGCGGCGGCGAGCGCGTCCATCGCGCGGCCGCTGCGGGCCTCACCCCGGCCGAGGGCGTACGCCGCCTCGAACACCGATGCCACCCGGGCACGGCTCTCGGCGATGTCGTCGGTGGAGGCCATGTCGAGGAACCCGCCCAGGGCGAGGGCCACGGCGGTCTCGATGTTGCGTCCCATCCGGCCCCGGAAGGGTTCGGAATAGGAGGGGACCTCGCGGATGACGGCGGCGACCACCCGCTCGGCGGCGCCGGACAACTGGGTGCGCATCGCCGCGACCACCGGCTGCGGCAGTCGGAGACCGGAGTCCGTGGCCATGAGTTCTCCTTCGTTGTTCACTCCTGACGAACAAAAGAGTACAGCTGATTCACGCGCGCAAGGTCATGAGTTAACTCCCGCAACGATGGACCATGGACACATGAGCACGATCGCAGCACCTCAGGGCCTCGTTCATCGGGGTCGACGCGTCCGGGACGTCTTGACCCGGGCCGTCGAGGCGGCCACAACGCCGCTCCTGCCGGCCGACTACCTCGACCTCTTCGCCCCGCTCCGTTCCGGCGCCGACCTGCGTGGTCGGATCGTGTCCGTCCACATGGAGACTGCCGACGCAGCCACGATCGAGATCAAGCCCGGCGCCGACTGGGCCGGCCACGTGCCGGGGCAGTACCTGCGCATCGGCGTCGACGTCGACGGGGTCCGCCAGTGGCGCGCCTACTCGCTGACCCACGGTCCCCGCCGTGACGGGCTCATCTCGATCACCGTCAAGGCCGTGCCCGATGGGGTGGTCAGCAACCACCTCGTCCACCAGTCGCGTCCGGGCACCTTGGTGCACCTCGAGCAGGCCAGCGGCGACTTCGTGCTGCCGCCGCTGACCGGGGCGCAGAAGTTCCTCTTCATCACCGCCGGCTCCGGCGTCACGCCGGTCATCGGCATGTTGCGCAACCTCTTCCCCGTGACCGACAGCGGCGTCGTGCACACGCACGACGACCTCGACATCACCGTCGTGCACGTGGCGCCGAGCGAGCCCGACTCGATCTTCATCGCCAACCTGCGTGAGCTCGCCGAGGACGGTGCGATCAACCTGGTCGCGCGTTATGACGACGTGCACGGCGTGCTCGACGTCGACGACCTCGAGTCGCTGGTTCCCGACCTGGGCGAGCGGTCGACGTACGCCTGTGGTCCTGGTGGTCTGCTCGACGCGCTGGGCGCGCACCACGAGGCCCGCGGGCTGGAGCTCTTCACCGAGCAGTTCCGCCCGGTGACGCTGGTCGCCGGCGAAGGAGGCACCGTCCGCCTCGAGGCGTCCGAGGTGGAGATCGAGCTCGACGGCTCCACCACGATCCTCGATGCCGCCGAAGCGGCTGGCGTGCTCATGCCGAGCGGCTGCCGGATGGGCATCTGCATGGGCTGCGTGCTGCCGATGCGCGAAGGCACGGTGCGCGATCTGCGCAACGGAGAGCTCACACGCGCGATCCCCGGCGAGACCGACCCGGGCGGCGTACCCATCCAGACCTGCATCAGCGCACCTGCTGGCGCCTGCCACATCTCCCACTGACTCCGATCGGTGGTCGACCTCGTCGAAGCCACCGGCCCTCCCACCGCCCCCAGCGAAGGAAGCCCCACATGACCACGATCACCCAGAAGCCCACAAACCCGACCGCCCACATGACGCCGGAAGACATCGAGCAGCTCGGTGCCGAGCTCGACGCCATCCGTCAGGAGGTGCTCGACACCCGCGGTGAGCGCGACGCGAAATACATCCGTCGGGTGGTCGACGTGCAGCGCAAGCTCGAGCTGGGCAGCCGCGCAGTGCTGCTCTTCAGCGCGCTGCCGCCTGCCTGGCTGATCGGCACCGCCGGCCTGAGCGTGGCGAAAATCCTCGAGAACATGGAGATCGGCCACAACGTCATGCATGGCCAGTGGGACTGGATGCGTGACCCGAAGATCCACTCGACCACCTGGGAGTGGGACAACGCTTCGACCGCCGAGGGCTGGAAGCACTCGCACAACCAAGTGCACCACACCTACACGAACATCGTCGGCAAGGACAACGACCTCGGTTACGGCATCATGCGCGTCGACGAGGAGCAGCGCTGGGCGCCGATGCACCTCGGTCAGCCGGCGTGGGCCTTCATCAATGCCTGCTTCTTCGAGTACGGCATCGCTGCCTACGACCTCGAGCTCGGCAAGAACCTGCGCATCCCCAAGGAGAAGCGGTCCGAGGACTTCAAGCGTCGCGCCAAGGACACGCTCCGCAAGATTCGCAAGCAGGCCACCAAGGACTACGTTGTCCACCCGGCCCTGTCGATTCCGACCGGCTCCTTCCTGCCGACCCTGGCCGCCAACTTCGTGGCGAACCTCGTGCGCAACGTGTGGTCCAACTCCGTCATCATGTGCGGTCACTTCCCCGAGGGCGTTGAGACCTTCGAGCGGGCATCGATCCCGGAGAAGGAGACTCGCGGCGAGTGGTACCTGCGCCAGATGCTCGGCTCCGCCAACATCTCCGGCTCCAAAGCCATGCACCTGATGACCGGCAACCTGTCGCACCAGATCGAGCACCACCTCTTCCCCGACCTGCCGAGCAACCGCTACGCCGAGGTTGCCCCCAAGGTGAAGGCGCTGTTCGAGAAGTACGACCTCAACTACCACGAGGCGCCGCTGCCCGCCCAGGTCGCCAGCGCCTGGCACAAGGTCTTCCGCCTCTCCCTGCCCAACGGCTGGATGGCAGAGACCAACATCAAGAACCTGCCCCGCCAGCTCGGCGTGCTCAAGAAGCTCACCACCGGCGGTCCCCGGGTCCGTCGCGCCTACGACGCCGCCCAGCGTCGCGCCACCCGCCAGCGCCGTGAGGCCGCCCAAGCCGCCTGATTCTGGGGATCGTCCCTAACAGATTTGTAGTCTCCTCCAGAAAACTACAAATCTGTTAGGGGCGATCGGTCATTTCCGTGGGGTATGCAGGTGAAGTCCCCGGGGTGCGGGGTGAGGCGCGGCTGCACATCGCGTAGAGTCCTTGTTGCAAAGAGTTCGCAACAAGGGTGGGGGCAAGCGGGTGACGGTCAACGACACCTCGGTCGTGGCTGCGCCGACCCCGCGTGAGGGCGGCGAATCGTCGCCTCCCAGCCCGGCGCAACTGGCCCGTCGTACGGCGTGGCGCACCCGGGTGTGGTTGCTGGGGCTCACGGTGGCAGCGGTGCTCTCCGTCGTCGCCGGCGTGAGCCTGGGTGCGGTCGGCATCCCGTTCGACGATGTCGTCCGCGTGGTCGGCCACCACCTCTTCCTCGTTCCTGAGGAGCAGACCTGGTCGGCGCCGCGTGACTCGATCATCTGGGAGGTGCGGCTGCCGCGGGTGCTGCTCGCGCTGCTCGTCGGCGCGGGCCTCGCGATCTGCGGCATGGCGCTGCAGGGGATGGTGCGCAACATGCTCGCCGACCCCTTCTTGCTCGGGGTCAACTCGGGCGCCTCCACGGGGGCGGCCGCTGCGATCCTCTTCGGATTCAGTCTCGGCATCGGTGAGCACGTGTTGCCGACGAGCGCGTTCGCCGGAGCCCTTGCAGCCTCGCTGCTGGTCTACGGCATCGCGCGGACCGGCGGTCGGGTCACCTCGGTGCGACTGCTGCTCGCCGGGGTGACCGTCGGCTACGCGCTGCAGGCCACCACCAGCTTCCTCATCTTCGCGAGCGATTCCGCAGAAGGTGCCCGTTCGGTCATGTTCTGGCTGCTCGGCTCCCTCTCCCTGGCGGAATGGGGCAGCCCGCTCGCCCTCGTCGCGGTTGTCGTGCTGCTCACCGTCGTGCTGCTCACCCTCTCCGGCCGCCAACTCGACGCACTCGCGATCGGAGACGAGACCGCGCTGACGCTCGGCGTCTCCCCGGAGAAGTTCCGCACCACCCTGCTGGTGCTGGTCGCGCTGTGCATCGGCGTGCTGGTCGCCGCCTCCGGCAGCATCGGGTTCGTCGGTCTCGTCGTGCCCCACCTGGCGCGTCGCGCCGTCGGGAGCGCCCACGTCCGCGCGCTCCCGGTGGCGGCACTCATGGGCGGCATCCTGCTCATCTGGGCCGACATCGCCGCCCGCACCGTCCTCGCGCCGCAGGAGATCCCGATCGGGATCATCACCTCGCTGATCGGGGCGCCCTTCCTTCTCATCCTCGTCCGCCGCATGCACGCGAGCAGCGCGGCCTGAACATCAGGAGAAACATTCGTGAGCACCCGACGCACTGCTGTTGCTGCCGCCCTGTCGGCTCTCGTGCTGACCGGCTGCGGGCTGGCCAACGGCAGCGACGACGAGCAGGCGGTGGAGGGAGACAACTTCCCCGTGACGGTGGAGAACTGCGGTGCCGATGTCACCTTCAACCGCGCCCCCGAGCGTGTGGTCATGCTCAAGAGCGCTGCCGTGCCGTTCCTCGCCGAGCTCGGCGTGCTTGACCGGGTGAACGCCCGCGGTGGCGAGTACCCGCGTGAGTACTACGACGACGAGACCTGGGAGCAGCTCAACGAGATCCCGGCACTCACTGGCAAGACCGACTCCGGAGGCCACCTGCTGATCTCGAAGGAGGTCGTGATCGAGGAGGAGCCCGACCTCGTCCTCGGTGAGGTCGACAACCTCAATCGGGACACCCTCGCCTCGGCGAAGATCCCGCTGCTCGAGGAGCCTGCCATGTGCGCGCAGGGCATCGACGACCCCGGTTACGACGACGTCGTCAGTCAGCTGCGGCTCTACGGCGAGGTCTTCGACAAGAGCGAGGAGGCCGACGCCGCCGCGCAGGAGATCGAGGCCAAGGTCGCGGAGCTGTCCGCGACCGCGGAGGGTGAGCAGCGGTCGGCCGCGGTGCTCTTCCCGACGATCGGCGGCGGCACCACCTATGCCTACGGCAGCAAGAGCATGGCCCAGCCGCAGCTGGAGGCGGCCGGTTTCGACAACGTCTTCGGTGACGCCCACGAACGCGTCTTCGAGGTCACCCTCGAAGAGCTCCTCGACCGCGATCCTGACGTGATCATCCTGCTGCACAGCACCGGAACGTCGGCGGACGTCACCAAGGCGCTCACCGACCTGCCCGGCTCCTCGAGCCTCGCCGCGGTGCGCAACGACGCCGTGATGCCCTTGCTCTTCAACTTCGTCGAGCCGCCGTCGCCGCTCAGCGTGCGTGGTCTCGAGATGATCCTCGAGCGCTTCGGGGAGAGTCGATGATCGGTGCCGAGCGACTCAGCCACGCGTACGGCGACCGGCAGGTCGTCGACGGTGTCTCGCTGACCGCTCGGCCGGGCCGGGTGCTCGGCCTGATCGGCCCCAACGGCAGTGGCAAGACGACGCTGCTGCGGATGCTCTACGGGTCGTTGCGACCCAGTGCCGGCCGGGTCACCATCGATGATCGCCCGCTCGCGTCGTGGTCGCGACGGGAGTTGGCGCGCAAGGTCGCCGTCGTCGTCCAGGAGTCAGGCACCGAGTCGACGTTGACCGTCGCCGAGCAGGTGATGCTGGGTCGGCTGCCGCGGCTGGGCACCTTCCAGCGCACGAGCGAGGCCGACCATGCTGTCGTCTCCGATGCGCTGGCTCGGGTGGGCGCCACGCACCTGGCCGGCCGACCCTTCACCGCCCTGTCGGGTGGGGAACGCCAGCGAGTGCTGATCGCACGGGCGCTCGCCCAGCAGGGCGAGTTCCTGCTGCTCGACGAACCTACCAACCACCTCGACATCCGCTACCAGCACGAGGTGCTCGACCTGGTCCGCTCGGTGGCGGACAGCGCCATCGTGGTGCTGCACGACCTCAACCTCGCCGCCCGCTACTGCGACGACCTCGTGCTGCTCGACCGGGGCCGGGTCGCCGCAGCCGGCACACCCGACGAGGTCCTCGATCCTGACCTGCTCGAGCGGGTCTATGCCATCCACGCCAGCCGGACCGACCTCGACGGTCACCCGCAACTGCTCTTCCGACCGATCCACGAATCCAGGAGCCACGCATGACCCTCACCCAGCTCACTTCGGTCCAGGCCAACATGAACGCCTATTGGACCGAACGTGCTCCGCTCTATGACGCCAACCAGCAGCGTCCCGAGCGTTTCGAGCGCGACGTGGCTGCGTGGTCGCAGATCTGGGGCCAGGCACTGCCTGCCTCACCTGCCGACGTACTCGACCTGGGCACCGGGAGTGGCTTCGTGGCCTTCGTGCACGCCGGCAACGGCCACCGGGTGACCGCGACCGACCTCTCCGACGGGATGATCGAGATCGCCCGGGCGCGCGCGGCGCAGACGCCCAACGCCCCTGACTTCGGCATCGGCGACGCGGTCAGCCCCGACTTCACGCCTGGCAGCTTCGACGCGATCACCAACCGCTACGTCATGTGGACGCTGCGCGAGCCCGAGGTGGCGCTGGCAAACTGGCGCCGCCTGCTGCGCCCTGGCGGCACGCTGGCCGTGGTCGATTCGACCTGGTTCCCCGAGGGGCTCGACCTCAACCCGACCCCGGGCTTCGCCGACTGGTACGACGAGCACGTGCGCAGCGCGCTGCCGCTCGCTGAGGCGTCCACGATCGAGCCCACGGTCGAGGTCGTGCGCGCCGCCGGCTTCCGTGACGTCACCGTCACCCCGCTGACCTCGATCCTCGAGCTCGACCGTGAGTACGGCGTCGCGCCCGGCCACGACGTGCAACTGCAGTACCTGGTGCGCGGCACCGCCTGACGGTGCGACCGAGGGCCGAGGTCCTCGGCGCCGGTCGGGTCAGGAGGGCCGGCGGTTCCGGAGCTCGGCGGCGTACGGGTCCAGGCCTTCGGCGCGGCGGAGGGTGGCGAGTCGGGTCCGGTCCCACCGCCACAGGCAGAGCAGTCCGCCGACGCCCAGCGCGGCGGGCACGAGCCAGTCGCCGTTGAGCATCACCCAGCCGAAGAAGCCCACCTCTGGGGTGCCGAGGTCGGGCCAGTCGGTCGCCAGCCACACGAAACCGGGAACCATCCCCAGCAGCGAGATCGCGATCGGTTGCAGGGCGGGGCGCGGATCGCCCATGCGCTTGCGTACCCAGGAGCCGAAGGGCAGCGAGAGCAGCGGAGCAATGCTGGCGGCGAACAGCAGGATCATGCCGTCGTCGAAGCTGAGATCGCGACCGAAGAGCGGGGCTGTGGGGTCGGAGACCTCGTTCATGTAGTGGAGCTCGTTGGCCAGTCGGGGATCGATCCCGACGACCCTGATGGTGTCCCAGAGCAGGGAGAACGCCACGCCGACCGGGAGTGCCGCGCAGGCGAGCAGCACCACTGCTGCGGCTCGGATGAGCGGGTGGGTCGATTTCGGTGGGGCGTGCGAGGCGTCGGACCCGAGCCCCTCGAGATGCTCGGTCATGTCGACATCCTGCCGGATGGAGTGCCGGAGCAAGTCGTTCGTTCCGTTCCGATCCGGGTGACGGAAACGCAGGACAACTTCCCGTCCATTTGCTTAACTATGGTTAAGCAAATGATCGGGGAGGCAGATGTACGTCGCAGCTTCCGACCTCGACACCCTGCGGATCAGCCTCGGTGAAGGCCCGCAGGTCGGCATCAAGATCCTGATCGCCGTCTTCTTGCTGGGTGTCGCCCTGGACACCAGGCTCTCCGACCTGCGCGCCGTCATCTGCCGGCCACTGGTGCTGGTCGTCGGCGTGGTCGCCCAGTTCGTGCTCCTGCCCGCCCTCACGCTGGGGCTGTGCCACCTCCTCGACGTGGGTGGCTCCGTGGCACTCGGCATGCTGCTGGTCGCCTGCTGCCCTGCCGGCAACCTCTCCAATCTGCTCACTCACCGCGCCCACGGTGACGTCGCCCTCTCGATCTCGCTGACCACGTGCTCCAACCTGTTGGCGGTGCTGGCGACGCCGTTGGCCTTCGGCTTCTGGTCTGCCCGCTACCCGGCCGCCGACGAGCTGCTCCGCGACATCCGTCTCGACCCGGTCGACATGGGTGTGGAGGTGGCCCTGCTGATCGGACTGCCGTTCGCCGTCGGGGTCTGGGTGGCGAGTCGGTATCCCGGCCTGGCATCGCGCCTGCGCCGGCCGGTGGAGGTCGCCGTCCTGACGGCATTGTTGCTCGTGATCGTGGCCGGCCTCGCCGCGCGAGGTGGCATCATCGTCGACCACCTCGACGAGGTGGCACTCCCGGCGATCATCCAGAACGCCGTCGTCCTGCTCACCGGGTACGTCGTCGCGCGGCTCCTCCGGATGCGTGCGGCCGGGGTGCGCGCGATGACCTTCGAGATGGGGGTGCGCAACACTGCGCTCGCCCTGGTGCTGGCACTGGCCTACTTCGACCAGCTCGGTGGGGTTGCTCTCGTGGTCGCCTTCTGGGCGTTGTGGGATGTCTTCACCGGGCTCGCGCTCTCGACCTACTGGCGACGGCGGCCGCTGCACGGCGGTGGTCGCGACGGGGACTCGGCCGCGCCGACTCAGGGGCGGTTGTCGTGAGGTGTCAGCGTCTGCGGCAGGTGGGGCGATCCGCGCTCCACCAGGGCAGCCAGGGTCCGCCGCGTCGCTGCTGCGTCGTCGCTGCCGACCTGGGCGGCCAGGCTCGCCTCGAACTCCGCATGGAAGGCGGCCGCGCACGCGAGCGCCGCATGCCCTCGATCGGTCACGCGGACCGCGCGCACCCGTTTGTCCTCGGCCTTCACCCGCTCGACGAGACCCGCGCGGACCATCGGCTCGATTGCCTTGAGCGCACCGGGGCTGCTCAGCCCGATCCGGTCTGCCAGCTCACGCAGGCTCAGCGCGTCGTCGCCCAGCGAGCGCAGCAGCAGCCCGCCACGCACGGTGAACCCGTCGAAGCCTTCGTCGGCAAGCCGCTGGTGGAGGGCGTCGATGAAGACCACGCCTGCCAGGTTCAGCAGCACCCCGAAATCGAGGGGATGTCCCTCGCCCCGGTCCGATTCACCCATGTCAGCCACCAGAGCATCGTAGGAGTCCGCCAGTGAGCACGACCTCTCCCACCGGTCCCGTCATCGGTCGCACCACAGCCGAGTCGACGCCGTACCACCCGGCACGGCCACGCCCGGCGGGTAGGCCGAACGTGCTCGTGGTCCTGCTCGACGACGTGGGTTTCGGGCAGCTGGGACCGTTTGGCGGCGAGATCGAGACGCCCAACATCGACCGCTTGGCGGGGGAGGGGCTGCGCTACAACCGCTTCCACGTGACGGCACTGTGCTCGCCCACCCGCGCGGCAATGCTGACCGGACGCAACGCGCACGCAGCCGGCGTCGGCTTCCTGGTCGACATGCCGGCCGGCTACCCGGGTTACAGCGGGCGGATCTCGAAGTCGACCGCCACGGTGCCTCGGTTGCTGCGCGACTCCGGGTGGAGCACGTTCGCGGTCGGCAAGTGGCACCTGACGCCTCGCAACGACCGGTCGGCAGTCGGCCCCTTCGAGACCTGGCCCCTCGGCCAGGGCTTCGAGCGGTTCTACGGCTTCCTCCACGGCGACGCGAACCAATGGACGCCCACGCTCTATCGCGACAACTCGCCGGTGGAGCCGTCGGAGACCCCCGAGGAGGGCTACCACCTCACCGAGGATCTGGTCGACGAGGCGTTGCGCATGATCAAGGACCAGAAGCACGCCGCGCCGGAGAAGCCCTTCTTCATGTACTTCACGCCCGGCGTCGGTCACGCCCCGCACCAGGCGCCGAAGGAGTGGATCGAGAAGTATGCCGGCCGCTTCGACGACGGCTGGGAGGCGCTGCGGGAGCGGGTCTTCGCCCGACAGGTCGCCGCCGGAGTCGTGCCGGAGGGCACCACGTTGCCGCCCCGCCCGGACTTCGTGCAGGCGTGGGACACGCTGAGCGCTGAGGAGCAGCGGCTCTTCGCTCGCTATGCCGAGGCCCACGCAGGCTTCGTCTCCCACTTCGATCACCACCTCGGTCGGCTGTTGGACGGATTGGACGAGCTCGGGATCGCCGACGACACGATGGTGCTCCTCACCTCCGACAACGGCGCCAGCGCAGAGGGCGGCCAGCTCGGTTCCCTCAATGAGCACCGCTTCGGCTTCAACGTGCCGGACACGCTCGAGGACAACCTGGCAGCGATCGACGAGATCGGTGGTTGGCGCGGCTACAACCACTACCCGTGGGGTTGGGCGTGGGCCGGCAACGCGCCCTTCCACCTGTGGAAACGCTACTCGTGGCTCGGGGGAGTGCGGGTGCCGATGATCCTCAGGCCCGCCGGCGGAGTTGCCGACCCCGGTGCGGTGCGCGACCAGTGGTGCCACGTCGTCGACGTCGCGGCCACGGTGCTCGACGCTTGCGGTGTGACGCTCCCCGATCAGGTCGACGGAGTCACCCAGCGGCCGCTGGCCGGAGCCTCGTTGCTCGGCACGGTCGCCGATGCCGGAGCGCCGGCGCCACGGGCGACCCAGTACTTCGAGACCCTCGGCTCACTCTCGATCATCCACGACGGCTGGAAGGCCACCACCAACCACGTTTCCGGCGGTGTCGCCGACGAGGCGCTGATTCCGGGCAGCCGTGACTTCGCTGACGACCGCTGGTGCCTCTTCCGCATGGACGACGACTTCTCGGAAGCCCATGACGTCGCCGACGACCACCCGGGCGTGGTGACCGAGCTCATCGCCCGTTGGGAGCAGGAGGCGGCGGCCAACCAGGTCTTTCCCCTGACCGACAACCTCTACGGCCACCTCGCCGGCTTCGAGCCACCGCTCTGGCCCACGCCCGAACGACTCGTCGTCCGCCCCGGTGCCAACCCGGTCGTCGACGAAGCGGTGCCGTCCCTCGCGCTCGGCGCGCTGGTCGAGGCCGATGTCACCGTGCCCGAAGGTGGGGGTGAAGGAGTGCTCGCCGCGATCGGTGACTGGTCCAACGGCTGGGCGCTCGTGGTGATCGACGCCCGCCCGCGCTTCCTGCTCAACGCCACCAGCACGCCGTACGCCGTCACCTCCGACATGCCGCTGCCCGCCGGTGACCACACGGTCGGCTTCCGACTGGCCGGCGAGGACGGGGTACTGCTGGTCGATGGAGCGGAGGTGGCGCGTGTTCCGTTCGCTGCCGGGATGGGGTCCAGCGGAATCCAGATCGGCGGCGGCGGCCTGCGGGTCGGCCGCGACGCCGGCTTCCCGGTGAGCGACGACTATGCGCCCCCGTTCGCCTGGACCGGCGAGTTGCGAACGGTCACCTTCACCGGCGGCGGTGCGCTCGCCGATCTCGACGCCGCTCGCGCGCAACTGGTCGCTGCACTCCACGCCGAATAGACCTCCGTCGGCGCGACGGGTTCCGTCATTGAATTTCGTTCAGTAGTCTCGTCGGCATGAACGCTGCTGAGCACGTCGACGTACTCATCATCGGTGCCGGACTCTCCGGCATCGGGGCCGCCGCGAAGTTGAGCACCGAGCACCCGGACCGCTCCTACCTGCTGTTGGAGCGACGCGGGGCGAGCGGTGGCACGTGGGACCTCTTCCGCTATCCCGGCGTGCGCTCCGACTCCGACATGTTCACGCTCGGCTACCGCTTCAAGCCGTGGACCGACGACAAGTCGCTGGCCGACGGCGCCTCGATCCTGCGTTACGTCCGCGAGACGGCCGAGGAGTACGGCGTCGACCAGCGCATCCGCTACGGGCAACACGTCCTGGGCGCTGACTGGGACTCCGACAGCAAGCGCTGGACCGTCACCGTCGACACCGATCAGGGGCAGGTCGCCTACACCTGCAACTTCTTGTGGAGCTGCAGTGGCTACTACGACTACGACGAGGGCTACACCCCGCAGTTCCCCGGGCGCGAACGTTTCGAGGGTCGCATCGTGCACCCGCAGCACTGGCCCGCCGACCTCGACTACGCCGGCAAGCGGGTCGTGGTGATCGGCTCCGGCGCCACCGCGGTGACCCTGGTGCCGTCCATGCTCGAGTCCGGCGACTCGAGAGCTGCCGGTCACGTGACGATGCTGCAGCGATCGCCGACCTACATCTTGTCGGTGCCGCGGCGCGACCCGCTCGCCAACACCGTGCGCAGGGTGCTCGGCGCGAGACGCGCCTACCCGGTCATTCGGCTGAAGAACATCGCGCAGGCGAACACGCTCTACTCGGTCAGCCAGAAGCGGCCGAAGCTCGTGCGTGCTGCGATCCGCAAGATGACGCAGAAGATGCTGCCCGAGGACTATCCGGTCGACGTGCACTTCAAGCCGACCTACGGGCCGTGGGACCAGCGGCTGTGCCTGGTGCCCAACGGTGACCTCTTCCGGGTGCTGCGTGAGGGCACCGCGTCGGTGGTCACCGACACCATCGAGACCTTCACCGAGAAGGGCATCCTGCTCAGCTCGGGGAGGTGCTCGAGGCCGACATCATCGTGACCGCGACCGGTCTCAACCTGCTGGCCTTCGGCGGCATCCAGATGACGATCGACGGCGAGAAGGTCCACCTGCCCGACACCATGGCCTACCGGGCGCTGATGCTCAGCGACGTGCCCAACTTCGCCTACACGATCGGCTACACCAACGCCTCATGGACGCTGAAGGCCGATCTCGTCGCCGAGTTCGTCTGCCGGGTGCTCGCCCACATGGAGGCGACCGGGACCTCCGTGGTCACCCCGCCCCGCGACCCGTCAGTCACCGAGGAACCCTTCATGGACTTCGAAGCAGGCTACGTGCTCCGAGCAATCGACGAGCTCCCCAAGCAAGGCTCCGTCGAACCCTGGAAGCTCAAGCAGAGCTACTTCCACGACGTCCGCTCGATCCGCAGGGCCGACATCGCCGACGGGGTGCTCCGCTTCTCCTGAGGGGATCGTCCCTAACAGATTTGTAGATTCCGGCCGGAAACTACAAATCTGTTAGGGACGATCCCGCTGGTCCGGAGGGAAGGTGGGGCAACGCACACCGCGAGGATGGGAGGTTGTGGGCGTGCGTGCACTACGCTGGAGGGGCTCGGTCCGACAAGTCTTGCCGCGGACCGAATGGCGTACCACTTGGTGCGATCCCTCGAATCCGAGGCACACTTCCCGCGCTCTGCGCGATGAGTTTGGTGAGACACCACCAACGAAAAGATTTCCTTGTCTACCAAGAGTTTCGCCGACTTCGGCGTGCCCACTGTCCTGTCCTCCGTGCTTGCCGAACGCGGCATCACCTCTCCCACCCCGATCCAGGCGGCCACGCTGCCTGACTCGCTCGACGGCCGCGACGTGCTCGGTCGCGGGCGCACCGGATCGGGCAAGACCTACGCCTTCCTGATCCCGTTGGTCGCGCGGCTCGTCGCCAGCGGCCGCCGCCCCCGCAAGGGCGCCCCGCGGGCGCTGATCCTCGCCCCGACCCGTGAGCTCGTGGGCCAGATCGAGGAGGCGCTCGTCCCGCTGGCTAAGGCAGCCAACCTCTCCACGCGCACCGTCTTCGGCGGCGTCGGCCAGAACCCCCAGGTGCAGGCACTGCGCCAGGGCGTCGACGTCGTCATCGCCTGCCCGGGACGCCTCGAGGACCTCATCAACCAGGGCCACTGCACCTTGGGTGACATCGAGGTCACCGTGCTCGACGAGGCCGACCACATGGCCGACCTCGGCTTCCTCCCCGGTGTACGTCGCCTGCTCGAGAAGACGCCGCCGAAGAGCCAGCGACTGCTCTTCTCCGCCACGCTCGACAAGGCGATCGACGTGCTGGTGAAGCGCTTCCTCAACAACCCGGTCACCCACCAGGCCGACTCGGCGCAGTCGCCGGTCGCCACGATGACCCACCACGTGCTGCACCTGCAGCGCGACCACCAGGTGCCGGTGCTCGTCGACCTCACCAGCGCCCCCGGGCGCACCGTGGTCTTCACCCGCACCAAGTACGGCGCCAAGGCCCTTGCCCGCCAGCTCAACAAGTCCGGCGTCCCGTCGGTCGAGTTGCACGGCAACCTGAGCCAGAACGCGCGCACCCGCAACATGGAGGCCTTCCACGAGGGCCGCGCAACCACGCTCGTTGCCACCGACATCGCTGCCCGTGGCATCCACGTCGACGACGTCTCGCTCGTCGTCCACGCCGACCCGCCGGCCGAGCACAAGGCCTATCTGCACCGCTCCGGCCGTACGGCGCGAGCCGGCAACGAGGGCTCGGTCATCACGCTGATGACCGACGACCAGGTCAAGGACGTGCGCGACCTGACCCGCGCAGCCGGCATCAAGCCGACCATCACCCGCATCGACGGCGCCGCTCACCCGGTGCTGAAGAAGCTGGCGCCGGGCGACCGCTCGACGCCCGGCGGGATCGAGTTCGAGCAGCCGCAGCAGTCCTCCGGCAAGTCCGGTGGGCAGGGCAAGTCGGGCGGTCGTCGTCGCCGCTCGGGCGGTGGCGCAGGCCAGGGCGAGGCGCGTGCCGCGTCTGGTCAGTCCCGCGGCGGTCAGTCGCGTGGCGGCCAGGGTGGGCAGTCGCAGCCGCGCAAGCAGGGTTCCGGTTCAGGCGGTGGCAACCGCAAGCCGGCCGGCCGTTCTGGCGCAGCCCGCACCAGTGGCGGTGGCCGGAGCAGCCACAGCGCCAGCAGCTTCAGCCGCGGACGCTGATCGCACGCACAGCTGAGAAGGCCGGCAACTCCGGGGAGTTGCCGGCCTTCAGGCATTTCAGGGGTGACGGTCAACGTCCCCGAGCAGGAGCCCGCGCCGCGGCAACGACCTACGATCTGGGCGCCGTCGACGGTCAGGTGGCGCCGCCCAGCGCCTCCAGCTCCCGGATGAAGCGGGGTGTCACGGTCAGGGCGTAGGTCTTCGTCAGATGGTTGGTGTCGCGATAGACGAGGATGTCGCGCCACACGGGGAACACTGGCGGCCCTTGCAGATGCGCTCGGACGGGCGGAGCAGGGTGACACCCTCGATGCCTTCCGCGGCGGCGACCTCCTGGGAGCTCCCGCGGGCGCGGAACGTGCACGGCTCGACGGCTGCCTCCTCCGCCAGGCACGTAGGGGGAGCGAAGGGTGCGATCGGGTTGTCGACGACGAGGAGCACCGGGATGCCTTCGTCCGTCAGCCTCGTGAGCACGCTGCGCAGGCCGGCGATGGACTGATCGCGCGAGGTGGCGCCGTCGAGTCGGTCGCCGTCATCACCGACGACACGGCGGTTCGACCGGGTGGCGAAGGAGATGACCACGGCGTCGGGCCGTTCCTCGACGACGCGGTCGAGGATCATCTCGCGAAACTCGTCGCACTCGGTGAACGCGCGTTCGCGACTCGGAGCCCAGAGCGTCACGTCGGCGACCGTGCATCCACTCTTGGTCCAGTTGTTGACCTGCCAGCCCAGCTGGTTCGCTGCCTTCTCGAGTGGCGGGAACATCACGACCGCGTGGCTGTCGCCGAGCAGTACCACTTGCTTGTCGGAGCCGACGTCGGCGAAGGCGCACTCGGGCATGTCGACCTCCTCGAAGCCCAGGTCGCATCCTGCTGTGCGCATGCTGATGTAGTCGCTGGACGCATCCTCAGGAGCAGGTCGCAAGGTGATCCGCTCGCCGTTCAGCCCCTCCACGGTCCGGGCGGGATCCTGCCCGAGCTGCGGCACCGCGATCGCCGCACACGAAGCGACGGCCACGAGTGCGGCGCCCATGCCGAGCGAGCGGATCTGCTTGGCCGTGAGGACGGGGAGGGCGCGGAGAGGAGTCTCGACGTACTTGAACGAGATCAGGGCGGCGACGTAGGAGGCGACAACGAGGCCGACGGTGACCCACCAGCGATCCGTTCCGAACGCGGTGCCGCCGAGGATCAGGATCGGGAAGTGCCAGAGATACCAGGAGTAGGACAGGTCGCCGAAGTGCTGGAGCGGACGGATGCCCAACGCACGGCCGACCAACGTGTCCCCGGATCGGATCCCCGCGCCCAGCAGGAGGACGGAGCTCACCGTGGGCAGCAGGGCAGCGACACCGGGATAGGGGTGGCGCCGCCGGCCTCCTTGAGGCTCACCATCGACCAAGCGAGGCCGGCGACACCGGCGAGGGCGAGGAGGTTGGCCGGTGTTCTCGCCAGCCGCGCCACCCAGGGCGCGGCGATGGCCAGCAGACAGCCGAGGCCGAGCTGCCAGGCGCGGGCGGGGGTGCCGAAGAAGGCGTAGGGCTGGTTGGCGCCGGTCTCCACGATGCACCACCACAGGGAGGCGATCACGATCACCGTCGTGACGCCTCCGAGTGCCAGCATGCGACGGCGACCTCGGACGAGAAGTACGACGGCGACCACGATCAGCGGCCAGAAGACGTAGAACTGCTCCTCGACGCCGAGTGACCAGTAGTGCAGGACGGGGCTCGTCACCCGGTCCGTGGCCAGGTAGTCCGTGCTCTGCTGGGCGAACCGCCAGTTGGCCGAGAAGAGGGCAGCCCACGTCATGTCCTTGCTGACGTCGGGACGTTCGAGCGCCGGGGTGACGACGGCGACCGCGATCGCGGTGGCGACCAGCACCAACGTGGAGGCGGGCAGGATCCGCCGCGCTCGGCGGGCCCAGAAGTCACCCAGCGAAACTCGTCCGTTGCGGCCGAGTTCGGCGATCAGGAGGCTGGTGATGAGGAAGCCGGAGATGACGAAGAACAGGTCGACCCCGACGAATCCTCCGTCGAGATGGGGTGTGCCGGCGTGGTAGGCGACCACGCTGATGACGGCCAGCGCACGCAGACCTTGGATGTCCCTGCGGTGGCGCAGCGGAGCCTGCGTGGCGACGGGCTGGTTCATCCGGTCAGGAGAGGGCGGACTCGGCCCGCGCGGGGTGGGCCGGATAGACGCCGAGGATGGTGAGCTCCGTGGTGAAGAACGTGAGCTCCTCGAGGGCACGGGCCAGGGCAGGCTCGTCGGGGTGGCCCTCGACGTCGGTGAGGAACACCGTCGCGGTGAACTCACCGTCGACCATGTAGGACTCGAGCTTGGTCATGTTGACGCCGTTGGTGGCGAACCCGCCCAAGGCCTTGTAGAGCGCGGCCGGAAGGTTGCGCACCCGGAAGACGAAGGTCGTCACGGTCGCACCGTTGTTGGGCGGCGGCACCTGCGCCTCGCGGGCGAGGAGGACGAAGCGCGTGGTGTTGTGCTCCTCGTCCTCGACGTTGCGAGCCAGCGGCACCAGGCCGTAGACCTCCCCGGCCAGTGGCGGCGCGAGGGCGGCCACGCTCTTGTCGCCGAACTCGGCCACTTCCCGCGCCGAGCCCGCGGTGTCGCCGGCGATCACGGGCCGCAGACCGTATTCGGCGATGACCCGCCGGCACTGTCCGAGCGCGTGCACGTGACTGCGGACCGAGGTCAGGTCGTCGGGCGTCGCTCCGGGAAGCGCGAGGAGGTCGAAGTGGATGGGCAGGAAGAACTCGCCCACGATGTGGAGCCCCGACGTCGGCAGGAAATGGTGGATGTCGGCGACTCGTCCGGCGAGCGAGTTGTCGATCGGGATCATCGCCAGGTCGGCGTGCCCGTCCTGGACCGCGGCGAACGCGTCCTCGAAGGAGGCGCATGGCAGCGGCTCGAGGTCGGGTCGGACTTCACGGCAGGCGATGTCGGAGTTGGCTCCCGGCTCCCCTTGATAGGCGATCTTCCCAGTGCTCACCGGACCATCGTCCCAGCCTTGGGGACCGGCGTCTCACGGGGGAGACGATGGGTACTCTCGAAAGAGGCGCAATCGGGCGCCCTTCTGTTCGATCCGAGGTCTTCCGATGTCCTTCCCCGCCCCTGTCACCGTCGTCTCCGGCTCCACCGATCCGGCGGCTCCACTGGTCGTGCTCTGCCACGGCATCAGCGAGGACGAGACGATGTTCGACCACGTCGTACCGCACCTCCCCGCGTCGGTGGCGGTGGTGAGGATGCGCGGTCCCGTGTCCGCCGGGCGTGGCTACAACTGGTTCGAGCGCCGTGAGGGTCGCATCTGGCAGCCATCGTTGGAGCAGGTCATGGACTGGTTCGAGGAATGGCTCGAATCCGTGGCCCCGGCTGGTCGTCCGGTCATCCCGATCGGCTTCAGTGCCGGCTCCGCCTTCGCCAGTGCGCTGCTGATCCGCCGCCCGGAGCGCTATGTGGGCGCAGGAGTCCTCGCCGGGGCCATCCCGATCAGCAACATGCCTGATGCCGCAGTGCCCGGACGGTTCATCGGCAAACGCGTCTTCCTTGCCATCAGCGAGCAGGACCGGATCATCCGCGAGGAGTACACCCGCGACACCTGGGACTACCTGCTGCAGGAGTCCGCGGCCGCAGTCACGGCCCGCGTCGATCCCGGCGGACACGAGGTCACCGAAGCCACGGCGAAGGCTCTCGGCGTTTGGCTGGCCGGAGTCGTCTCGGCCCTGGAGCCCGCAACGGCAGGGCGCGCGACCCCCGAGTGGAGCGCACTCCCTCAAGGGCTGCCTCGCCGCCTCGGCAACCGCCCGCTCGTCACCTGGGCCCCGCCCCAGCAACAGTGGAGCGACCAGGCCCTGGATGCGGTCAATGACGAAGTGGCTGCCCGTGTCGCCTCCCTCCCCGGCGTGCGGCTCGTCGAGGTGGGTGACGACGTACGTGGCCAGGTCTCGGTGCGCGTCGACGGGGCCGAGTTCGCGCGACTCACCGCGCTGCACGACACCTCGGTGCGCGTCGTCCTGCCGCCAGCCCTGGCCCGGGACGTGGTGGTGCAGGGCTGGGGCCAGGTGCTTGCGACTCCGTCGCAGGCACTCGTCCTGGTCTACGGTCCGCGGAGCAAGGGCGAGATCGACGTCGTCAGCGGCATCGTCGCGGAGGCGCACGCCCGGCGCTGAATGGTTCGATGGAGTGGACCTGCTGTGATCCAGCGACAACGCAGCATTTTCACTCCAACGAAGTCGTACGTCGCAGCGTCAGGGAGTCTCCTCGCCCGTCAGTCGCGCGATGCGGCCGCCGATGGCCCTGGTCACCGCGGCCTCGTAGTGACTGACCAGTGCGGCGGTCGTGATCGGTTTGATCGTCTCCACGGCGCGCAGCAGGTCGCTCGGCTGGGCTCCGGAGGCGCGGAAGGCGGGCCAGACCTGCTCGTGGAAGAGCGCGTTGAGTGACTCGGCGATCGCGGTGGCGTGCTCGGTCATGATCGCCCGGGCCGCGAGGGCCGCCTGCAGCGGATAGCCGAACTGGATCAACGCCAAGCACGCGTCGAGGTGGGCCACGGTCACGTCGAAGTGGTCGTCGTCCTCACGCGGCCGGATCGCCTCCAAGGCGACCAGCACCTCGATCTCGTCGTCACTGAGCACCCGTCCGGCCCGTGCGTCGAGGTCGTCGCGGGTCATCGGCTCGGACTGCTCGGCAGTCCACGGTGCCAGCAGGGTGCGGTGCAACGAGATGCTCTCGGGAGTGGCGTCCGCCGGGACACGGGCGACGTACTTCTCGATCGCCGCGAGGGTGAAGCCGTGCGCCTGGAGCTCGCGGACCAGCTCGAGCCGGGCCACGTGAACCGGTGTGTAGAAGCCCTGGCGCCCCTTCTTCATGGGGGCGGCACGAGACCTCGGGTCGTGTAGAAGCGAACGTTGCGCACGCTCATCCCGACGTGGTCGCAGACCTCCTCGAGGGTGAGCAGGTCACCCTCGGCCAACTCGTCGCCAGTCGTCATCGCGGCCTCCTTCCCCCAGTTCCGTTGTGACTCACCACACACCCTTTGCCTTCACTGACAGTCATGGTGTCACAATCGGAGGTGTGCGGTCGCCGCCGCACCCACGCAACGACTTCAAGGATGGTCATGGCAGAAGCATTCGTGTACGACCACATTCGCACTCCACGGGGCAAGGGCAAGAGCTCCGGTTCCCTGCACGAGGTCAAGCCTGTCGACCTCGCTGTCGGGCTCATCGAGGAACTCTCGACCCGCAACCCGAGCCTCGACACGGAGCGCATCGACGACGTGGTGCTGGGCGTGGTCTCGCCCATCGGTGACCAGGGTGGCGACATCGCCAAGACGGCTGCGCTGAAGGCGGGCCTGCCTGAGACGACTGCCGGCGTACAACTCAACCGCTTCTGCGCCTCCGGCCTCGAGGCCGTCAACCAGGCCGCCTCCCGTGTGCGCGGCGGCTTCGAGGACCTGCTGATCGCCGGTGGCGTCGAGTCCATGAGCCGGGTGCCGATGGGCTCCGACGGCGGTGCCTGGGCAGCGGATCCCGACACCGCGCTGGCGACCGGCTTCGTGCCGCAGGGCATCGGCGCCGACCTCATCGCCACCCTCGAGGGGTGGAGCCGCGAGGACGTCGACGCCTTCGCTGCCCAGTCCAACCAGCGTGCTGCCGCCGCCTGGGAGGCCGGCTACTTCAAGGACGCCGTCGTGCCGGTCCGCGACCAGAACGGCCTGGTCATCCTCGACCACGACGAGTTGATCCGCCCCAGCACGACGGTGGAGAGCCTCAGCTCCCTCAAGCCTTCCTTCGCCCAGATCGGCGCCGACGCTGGTTTCGACGACGTGGCCCTGGAGAAGTACCACTGGGTCGAGAAGATCAACCACGTGCACCACGCCGGCAACTCCTCAGGCATTGTCGACGGCTCCGCCATGGTGCTCATCGGCTCCGAGCAGGTCGGCAAGGACCTCGGTCTCACGCCGCGGGCACGCATCGTCTCAGCCGCCGTCTCCGGTGCCGACCCGACGATCATGCTCACCGGACCGGCTCCGGCGGCCCGCAAGGCGCTCGCCAAGGCCGGCCTCGAGGTCAAGGACATCGACCTCTTCGAGATCAACGAGGCCTTCGCCGCGGTGGCCATGCGCTTCATGCGCGACCTGGGCATCACCGATGAGATCACCAACGTCAACGGGGGCGCGATCGCCATGGGCCACCCGCTCGGTGCGACCGGCGCGATGATCCTCGGCACCCTCATCGACGAGCTCGACCGCCGTGGCCTCAAGCGGGGCCTCGCCACGCTCTGCGTCGGTGGCGGCATGGGCATCGCGACGATCGTCGAGTTGGTCTGAGCGGACTGGTCTGAGCGCAGCGAAGCCCAATCCGTGCTGGTCGAGCAAGCGATCGCGACCGAGGGACGACGCCGCGAGGAGCGCGTTGAAGCCCGGTGAGCCGAGAGACCAACGTGGCTTCGACGGCCGCAACCACCGGAGTGGTTCCGACAGGCTCAGCCACCGACGAACCGACGTACACACAAAGACTTTGAACAAGGAAGACAGCCATGACTGACACCCAGACCGCGGTCCGCTACGACCGGGATGCCGACGGCATCGTCACCCTCACCCTCGACGACCCGACCGCCAGCGCCAACACGATGAACGAGCTCTACCAGAACTCGATGAACGCTGCCGTCGACCGGCTCTACGCCGAAGTCGACGACGTCGTCGGCGTCGTGATCGCTTCGGCGAAGAAGACGTTCTTCGCCGGCGGCAACCTCAAGAACATGGTCACCTCGACCAAGGACGACGCCCAGGCCGTCTTCGACATGGCCGAAGGTGTGAAGGCCGGCCTGCGTCGCTTGGAGCTCTACCCGCGCCCCGTCGTCGCCGCGATCAACGGCGCCGCGCTCGGCGGCGGCTTCGAGATCTGTCTCGCCGCCAACCGCCGCATCGCGTGGGACGACAACTCGGTGCAGCTGGGCCTGCCCGAGGCCTCCCTCGGACTGCTTCCCGGCGGCGGCGGCGTCACCCGCGTCGTCCGGCTGCTCGGTATCCAGAGCGGCCTGATGGACGTGCTCCTCCAGGGCCCGCGCTTCAAGCCGGCAGCTGCGCAGGCCAAGGGTCTCGTCGACGAGCTGGTCGGCTCGGTCGACGAGCTGGTGCCGGCAGCCAAGGCCTGGATCAAGGAGAACACCCAGGACGAGGACGCGACCAAGACCGCTGCACTCAATCCTTGGGACCGCCCCGGTTACAAGATGCCCGGTGGTACGCCGAAGTCCCCGGCCCTGGCTGCGTTCCTCCCAGCCTTCCCCGCCCTGTTGCGCAAGCAGCTCAAGGGCGCCGACTTCCCGGCGCAGCGGGCGATCCTGTCGGCCGCCGTCGAGGGCGCCCAGGTCGACTTCGACACCGCGTCGCGCATCGAGTCGCGCTACCTGACCTCGCTCATCGTCAACCAGCAGTCGAAGAACATGATCCAGGCCTTCTTCTTCGACCTGCAGGCGATCGGCGCCGGCTCGCTGCGTCCTTCCGGACCGCCGAAGTACCGCGCCACCAAGGTCGGCGTGCTCGGCGCCGGCATGATGGGCGCCGGCATCGCCTACGTGTGCGCGCAGGCAGGCATGGAGGTCGTCCTCAAGGACGTCGAGCTGGCCAACGCGGAGAAGGGCAAGGCCTACAGCGAGGGCATCCTCACCAAGGCTGTCGCCAAGGGTCGCTCCACCGAGGAGAAGAAGGCCGCGCTGCTCGAGCGCATCACGCCCACCGCGGACCCGGCCGACCTCGCCGGCTGCGACCTCGTCATCGAGGCCGTCTTCGAGGACGTCGCGCTGAAGCAGAAGGTCTTCGCCGAGATCATCGAGCACGTCAACCCCGACGCGCTGCTCTGCTCCAACACCTCCACCCTGCCGATCACCGAACTGGCCTCGGGTGTGAAGCGCCCGACCGACTTCATCGGCCTGCACTTCTTCTCACCGGTCGACAAGATGCCGCTGGTCGAGATCATCCGCGGCAAGGAGACCTCTGACGAGGCGCTCGCCCGGGCCTACGACGTGGTGCAGCAGATCCGCAAGACCCCCATCGTGGTCAACGACAGCCGCGGCTTCTACACCTCGCGGGTCATCGGCGTGCAGATCAACGAGGGGCTCGCCATGCTCGGCGAGGGCCAGCGGCCGATGTCGATCGAGCGGGCGGCCACCTCGGCCGGATTCCCGGTGGGTCCGTTGCAGATCAGCGACGAGCTCAACATGGAGCTGATGGCCAAGATCCGCAAGGCCACGGAGGATGCCGCTGCCCGCGATGGCATCGAGCTCGGGAGCGATCCGGCCGGTGACGTCGTCAAGAAGATGATCGAGATCGGTCGCCCCTCGCGACTCAAGGGCGCAGGCTTCTACGACTACGACGAGAACGGTCGTCGCGCCAACCTGTGGGAGGGCGTTGCCGAGACCTTCCCCGAGGCCGAGGTGCAGATCCCGATCCAGGACATGCGCGACCGGATGATGTTCGCCGAGGTGCTGGAGACCGCGAAGTGCTTCGAGGAGGGTGTGATCACCTCCTCCGTCGCCGCCAACATCGGCTCGATCATGGGCATCGGCTTCCCCGCCAACACGGGTGGCGCCGCGCAGTTCATGACCGGCTACGTCGGCGCCGACGGCGAGATCGGTCTCGACGCGTTCATCAAGCGTGCCGACGAGCTCGCCGAGCAGTACGGCGACCGGTTCCGTCCGACCCAGTGGCTGCGGGATCGCGCTGCCTCCGGTGAGGGCCTGCCTGCCTGAGTCCGTTCCCCCTCGAAGGTCGAGCCTCGCCCCGTTGGTCGAGCCGTGCCCCGTTGGTCGAGCTTGTCGAGACCCGCTGATCGAGCCGTGCCCCGTTGGTCGAGCTTGTCGAGACCACGTTCCGCAAGCGGTCTCGACAGGCTCGACCTCCGGGGGTCTCGACAGGCTCGACCAACGGGAGTGGCTCGACCTCCGGGAGTGGTTCGACCACCGGGTAGGTTGGGGCAGCCATGGATGAACACAAGCCGTTGCGCGTGGTGGTGACCGGTGCCGGGTCTGGCCTCGGTGCTGCCCTGGCCGATGCGTGGGAGGCGCGCGGCGCCCGGGTGCTGGCCACGGACCGTGACCCTGCCGGCCTCTCGCTGCGGAGGTACGCCGACACGCACGACATCACCGATCCCGCGGACTGGGCACGGATCAAGGGCCGGGTGGTCGAGCAATGGGGCGGTCTCGACGTGCTGGTCAACAACGCCGGCGTACCGGGTGGGGGCCGTCTCGACGTCGCCGAGGTCGAGGAGTGGCGCTGGATCTTCGAGATCAACCTCTTCGGCATGGTGACCGGGCTGCGTGAGTTCACCCCGGTGTTCAAGGAGCAGCGCAGCGGCCAGATCATCAACGTGGCCTCGTTGGCCGGGCTGGTGCACCCGGCCGGAATGGCGTCGTACAACGCGGTGAAGGCGGCCGTCGTGGCGCTGACCGAGACAGCCGGCCACGAACTGGCCGGGCACGGCGTCAAGGCTGCAGTGGTCTGCCCGAGCTACTTCCGCACCAACCTGATGGACCGCATGCAGGGAGCCGACTCCGGTCTGGCCGAGGTGATGCGCGGGCTGGTCAGCGGCGCGCCCCTCGGTGCCGACGAGATCGCGCAGGCGGTCTTGGAGGGTGTCGAGCGCGGCGACGAAGTGATCATCCCCGACCCAGCGGCCCGCGACGCGGTGCGGCTCAAGCAGCAGGACCGGGCCGGTTACGACGCCGTCATGCGGCGTCAAGCGGCCAAGCTGCACGAACTCTGAGCCCCGCCGGGCCGCAGAGGAGCCGAATTTCGACGAACGTCCCCCACGACGCAGTCGCTTCCCTCAGACTGTGCGAGCAGGGCAAGGGGCCCTCCGGTTCGACGGGAGATCGCATGGGTCAGGTGGTCCTGGTCCGTCATGGGCAGGCGCACGTGAACCGGACCGGGGGGAAGAGCTCACCCCTCTCGGTTGGGAGCAGTCCCGGCTCGTGGGGCAGGCGCTGCGTCAACGCGGGATCCGGCCGACGCTGGTCGCCAGCGGCACCGCGCGTTCCCATCTCGAGTCGCTGGAGGCCGTGGGAGAAGCGGCCGGTTGGGACGACGTACCCGGTGTCCTCGACGGTGGCTGGGACGAGTTCGACCATGATGCGTTGCTACAGCGCCTTCCCGCGTTGGCAGGCGACAGCGAGCCCACTCCTGCCCAGCTGCAGGGCTGGTTCGAGGACGCGGCGGAGCAGTGGACCAGCGGTTCCGAGGGGCCGGGGAGTCGTTTCGCGCGTTCGTGACCCGGGTCGGCACCGCCTTGTCGGAGGTACTCGCCATGACTGGTCCCCGCGACACTGCCGTCGTCGTCACGTCCGGCGGCCCGATCGCGGCCATCGCAGCGACGATCCTCATGCCCAACGCCGACGGTGAGCTCTGGCGCAGGCTCAACGGGGTCATCGTGCACGGATCGTCGAGTACCTTCTCCATCGGACCACGCGGTGCCGCGCTGGTCAGCTTCAACGAACACGCCCACCTCCAGACCGGACGCTGATGCCGATGCGCCGAGCCGCCGCTGCCACCCTCTGGGTGCTCTGTGGCCTGGGGTGGGTCGTGATCGCGTTCGTCTCGTGGGCGCAGTCGGGACCCTTGTCCCGCTCGAGCCTCGCCGATCTGGCCGGGCTGGTCCGCTCAGGGGTGCTCACCTCGCTCCCCGGCTGGTTGCCCGCCGTCGTAATCGTGCTGCCGCTGGTGGGTGCGTTGCTGGTCGGGCTGGCGTTGCCACGCACCGTGACCTGGGTGCGACCGGTGCTGCTGGTCGTCGCGGGCAGCCTGTGGTTCGGCATCACGCGTGAAGTGACCGGAAGCCAGGTCGGTCGTTGGGGAGTCGGACCCTGGCTGGGGCTCTGCGCGCTGGGCCTCGGCGCGGTGGCGTTCACGCTTGATCTGGTCGATGTGGACAGGAGACGGAGACGATGAACTTCTGCACCTCGTGCGGACGGCCCCGGGAGGCGGGGGATGCCTTCTGCGCCCACTGCGGAGCTCCGACCACGGTGGCCGGCGCCGGACACTCCGTTGGTGTGCTCGACCCGCAACCAGTGCCACCCGAGGGTGGCGGAGGGCGCCGCAACGCAGGCGTCATCTGGGCGATCGTGGGCACGGTCGTCCTGGCCCTGGGCATCGGTGGCTTCGCGGTGTGGAAGGTCTTCTTCGCCACGTCGTCCGGTGCGGACTCCCTGACGAGGCAGTGCGCGAGGTGCTGGCTGCAGCCGAGGACCAGGACCCGATTGCCGCGCTCGGCATGATCAACCCGGGCGAGAGTCGGGGCGCCGACGAGGTCTGGGAAGCGCTGCACCAGCGACTCGAGCGTGCGGGTGTCACGACGAAGGACGGCGTGTTCGACGCCGCCGGAGTCTCTTTCGAGGACGTTGAGCTCGAGGTAGATGAGGTGGCCGACCACGTCGCGAAGGTCCACCTGCGCGAGGGCACCGTGAAGCTGAGCCTGGAGGCCGACGACTTCCCCAAGGCCTTCGACCGCCTTGCGGCCGAGGCCCGTGCGGAACTCGGTGACAGCTGGACCGAGACCTATGACATCGCCGAGCTGGCCGACGAGATGCGCAGCTATGACTGGGAGGACGACGAGCAGACCCGGATGGGGCTCTTCGTGATGGTGATCGAGGTCGACGGGCGCTGGTACGTGTCGCCCACCGCGACCTGGACCGAGTACGCCGCCCACCAGATCTTCGGGCGCGGCGGCGACTGGTCGGCGTACGACGAGGGTGTCGACCGCGACCCGGTGGGCGGTGAGCGGCCGGAGGAGGCCCTGCGTGCCTTCGCCGAGGTGGCGAACAGTGATGACCTGGAGGCGTTGCTCGATGGGCTGCCGCACGGCCAGGGTGACCTGTTCCGGCCGTTCGTGGGCCTCGTCGAGGAGGAGCTCGCCCGTTACGGCGCGGGATTCGACATCGAGTTGCGTGACCAGACCGTCCGAGCCGGCGACGAGGACGATGGCCTGGTGCGTCTCGACATCGACCGGATCGAGTTGGGCGTGACCGGCGTCGAGGACGGCGACCCCTACCGCAACGCGGTCGGCCTCGACGGCAGCTGTGGTTGGGCAGAGGCCTATGACGGCTCTCGAGCCGATGGCTGCGTCCCCACCTGGCTCACGCAGGTCAGCGGCATCGACAACGCGTTCGTGATGGTCCGCGAGACGGACGACGTCTGGCAGATCGACCTCTTCGCGACCGCGGTCGCCTGGCTCGAGGAGCTCGCGACCAACGTGCCCGACGACGAGCTCGACAGCCTGGTGGCTGCGATCGACGAGGGCGACGGCGCGCGTTGGTTGGAGCACCGCCTCGGCTGAAGCGGCGCGATGTCGGCGGCACGGTGGCACTACGCTGTGGCGACACTCGGGTTCCAAGGGGGAACGTCATGACCTACTGCAGTGCGTGCGGACAGCCAGTCGATCCGCAGCTGAGCTTCTGCACCTCGTGCGGTACACCGCAGGCCCGGTCGGCGCCGGCTGCGACGCCAGCACCCACCGGGCAGGCGCGCCGGTCGATGCCGACCCGCAGGCGAGGCAGCAGGCGCCCTTCCAGCAGCCTCCTTCAGCAGCCGTCCGC
>NZ_JAKGRW010000057.1 GCF_021555175.1 Nocardioides alcanivorans
CCTGCAGGGCGGCCAAGGCAGTGATGACGGCGAGGGCGAGCAGGGAGACCAAGACGTAGGTGCGCATCAGCGAACGCAACTCGTCATGGGTCTCGCCGAAGACGGTGATCACGACCAACGCCCCCGTCTCGTCGCTGCGGGTGTGCGTGACGGGCTGTACCGAAACCAGGACCTCGCCGTCGCTGGTGTCCACTGTGGTGTCGCCACCGTTGACCACGCGGGCGTTGACCGCGTCGACCACGGCCGGTTCCTTCGCCAGGTTCCCGTGGGCGGAGAGGGACACGAGTTCGGCTTGGTCAAGGAGCCAGCCGGCCAGCACCTCGGCGTCGCTGGGAACGTTGCGTTGGATGAACACGCGGAAGAGCGACTTCAGGTCGGCGAAGGGCTGACGAGTGTCTGGATCGATGCCCGTGCTCTGCAGCTTGGCGAACTCCGCGAACTCCTGGTCGGCGTGTTCGACGGCCTGGTCGTGCAGCCGTGAGGACTCCACGGCATAGACGAGGGCGCCCACCAGCGCCATCGCCAGCGCAGCGAGCAGGGCCAGGGCGAGGGTGAGGCGGATCCGGACGCTCAGGCCGGGGCGCCGCGACCGAGGTGGGTTCGCCGGCGCGTCAACCACCCTCAACCCTCACCGCCGATCAGTCGTCATCGTCGTCGTCATCATCGTCATCGTCGTCCCAGTCGTCATCGTCCCAGTCGTCGTCATCGTCGTCGTCGCGATCATGTGGCTGGGGATGCACGACTTCCGGCTCCGTGCGCTTCTGGGACGGTTTCGTCTTCGGATCGGAGTTCTTCGTGGGCTCGCCGCTGGGAACGTCGGTGGGCCCACCCGAGTTGCCTTCGTCGTCGGAGAGGGTGCCGGTCACCACGATCGGTGATCGTTGCTCGGGAGCCTCGGTGCCGCCGGTCAGGGTGCCGGCGACATAGGCAGACAGGGGAAGCAGCACAGCTGCCACCCCGACCAAGGTCCACGGAATCCTCATGATGCCCACCATCCTGCACCACGATGGGGCGGTGATGAGACCTCGATGAGAACTCCCTCACGAAGCAGGTCGCCAGGCGCCGAGGTGCTCCTGGCCGGTCGCTAGGCTCGGCGCCATGACGACCCTTGCTGACGTGGTTGACCTGGTGCACGGCTGGTATCCGCCCCACACCGCCGACTCATGGGACGCAGTCGGCCTCGTGCTCGGTGATCCCGCGCAGCAGGTGCGCAAGGTGATGCTTGCCGTCGACCCCTCGCCTGCTGTCGCGAAGGAGGCTGCGGAGTGGAAGGCCGATCTGCTCGTGGTGCACCATCCGTTGCTGCTCAAACCGGTGCACGGATTCGCGGCCACCACGCCGAAGGGGCGCACTCTCGCCACGCTTGCCGGCGCCAACTGCGCCCTGCTCACCGCCCACACCAACGCCGACCAGGCGCTTGGCGGGGTCTCGGAGGCACTTGCCCACGCCGTCGGACTGGAGGACCTCACGCCGATCGTCGCAGCGCCGGGTGAGCCCCGCGACAAGATCATCGTCTTCGTTCCTTCCGACGCAGCAGCTCCGGTGCGTGCTGCCGTGGCCGAGGCGGGGGCGGGTGCGCTCGGCAACTACGACCACTGCACCTTCACCGCCACCGGGCAGGGCCGCTTCCGCCCGCTGGACGGTGCCGACCCGGCGATCGGCACCATCGGTGACATCGCCGTCGTCGAGGAGGATCGGGTGGAGGTGCTCGCGCCTCGCAAGCTCCGTCGTACGGTCCTGGAAGCCATGCTCGCTGCCCATCCCTACGAGGAGCCGGCCTACGACGTCATCGAGCTCGGTGACCCCGGGTTCACCGAGACCGGGACCGGCCGTATCGGCAGGTTGCCCGAGCCCCAGACACTGCGCGAGTTCGCGCAGCGCGTCGCTGAGGCGCTTCCGGAGACCGCCCACGGCACACGGGTCGGCGGCGACCCCGAGCGGGAGGTACGACGCGTCGCGGTGTGCGGAGGGGCCGGTGACTTCCTGCTCCCGCAACTCAGCTCCGCCGACATCGACGTCTATCTGACCTCCGACCTGCGCCACCACCCGGCATCGGAGTTCCTGGAGCACGGCGGGCCTGCCCTGGTCGACGTCGCCCACTGGGCGGCGGAGTCGATGTGGCTCCCGGTGGTGCAGAAGCGACTCGACGACGCGCTGGGGGATACGGTTGTCTCCCGGGTGAGCACCACGCCCACCGATCCGTGGACCTTCCGCATCTAGGAGCCGACGCTGAAAGCCGATCCCGCCGCCCAGGAGAGCCTGCTCGCGGTCGCCGCGCTCGATGAGCGCATCAATCAGTTGCGCCACCAGTTGCGCAGCCTGCCCGAGTTTGCCGCCCTGCAGTCCTTGGGGAGAGCCGCACGGTCGTCATCGACCGTGCGCGTGACCTGCGGGTCGTCGTCGACGACCTGACGCGCGACCAGAAGAAGTCCGATCGCGAGGTCGAGCAGGTACGTGCCCGCCGCGACCGGGACCGCAAGCGGATCGACGAGGGGCAGATCACCAATCCCAAGGACCTCGAGCGGATGACGCACGAGATGGTGTCACTGGAGCGTCGCATCTCCGACCTCGAAGACGTCGAGCTCGAGATCATGGCCCGCCTCGAGGATGCGCAGAGTGACCTCACGGCCGCTGAGTCCGACCTGACCGACCTCGACGAGCAGATTGCGGCGACCACCGCGGAACGTGACCGCCGTGGCGGCGCGTTGCAGGGCGAGCTCACCGAGACGGAGGCCAAGCGGGTTGCGGCGATCGCCAGCATTCCCGCCGAGCTGCTCAGGCTCTACGACAAGGTCCGCGAGCGGCAGGGCACCGGGGCTGCGATGCTGCGGGCCCGCCGGTGCGAGGGCTGTCAGATCACGCTTGACGCCGGCACCCTCGGCCAGATCACCAAGGCGGCTGCCGACGAAGTGGTGCGGTGCGAGGAGTGCAGTCGCATCCTCGTGCGCACGGACGAGTCCGGCCTCATCGGCCGTTCCTGAGGACGTCGCGGTGGTGCGGGTCGTGGTCGAGGCCGACGGGGCTTCTCGGGGCAACCCGGGGCCGGCGGCGTACGGCGCGCTGGTGCGTGACGCCGACACCGGTGCGGTCATCGCGGAGATGGCCTCGACGATCGGCGTGGCCACCAACAACGTGGCTGAGTACTCCGGTCTGGTTGCCGGCCTGAGGTTGGCGGCCGAGCACGCTCCGGGAGCGGCGGTCGAGGTGCGGATGGACTCCAAGCTCGTCATCGAGCAGATGTCGGGCAGCTGGAAGATCAAGAACGCCGACCTGGCGGTGCTTGCCGAGGAGGCGCGCCGCGCCCACGGCGGACCGATCCGCTACGTGTGGGTGCCACGGGAGCAGAACCGTGCCGCGGACAGACTCGGCAACGAGGCGCTCGACGGCAAGCGTTCCGGGATCACGGTGCACCCGTCGCGGCCTGCATCAGCGGGGACCGGGAACCAGGTCGGCGACAACGTCGAGTCGCCGACCCGCAGCAGGGGCTGGTCGGCAGACACCGAGCCGCCGACGACCCTGATCCTGGTGCGCCACGGTGTCACCGCGATGACGGTCGACAAGCGCTTCAGCGGTGGTCTTGGCGGCGCCAACCCGCCGCTGAGCGATGTCGGCCATGCCCAGGCCCGCGAGACAGGTGCCTGGCTGCGCTCGCTCTCCGAGCACGTCGACGACGTGCTCACCTCGCCGGTGTTGCGCACCGTGCAGACCGCCGAGGAGATCGCGGCCGTGCTCGGCAAGCGACCCGAGGTGGTGCCCGCCTTCGCGGAGATGGAGTTCGGCCGATGGGACGGCCTCAGCTTCGCGGAGGTCGCCGAGCGCCATGGCGACGACATGACGGCATGGTTCGCCTCCCTCGACGCCGCCCCGCACGGGGGCGAGTCCTTCCGGCAGGTGCAGCAGCGGGTCACCGCGGGCCTCGACCGCCTGGTCACCGAACGTGCCGGCCGCACGCTGGTGCTGGTCTCCCACGTCACCCCGATCAAGGTGCTTGTTGCCCAGGCTCTCGGGGCGCCGCTCGATGCGGTCTATCGCATGGAGCTGACACCGGCCTCGGTCACGGCGATCTCCTACTTCCCAGACACCAGACCCGAGCGATCCCGGGCCCAGAGCCCCGCCGTTGGCGGGGTGTGGGCGGCGTGCCGCCCTACCTCGCCTCACTGAAGCTCTTCAACGCCCGCCCGGGCGAGGGTCCGCTCACGCTCTGAGCAGCACACCCCACGGCAGGTTCAGAGTTCGCGGACGACCACGTCGAGGCGGGTGCCCTTGGCGTTGGGCGCGTCGGCCTCGACGTGCCAGCCGAGGTCGGTGAGGACATCGGCCAGCGCCTGCGGGGTGCGCGGATTGCGGCCGTCCTCGAGCAGCTGCCGCACCAGCCGACCCTTGGTGGCCTTGTTGAAGTGGCTGACGACCTTGCGGACACCGTCGGCCTCGTGGAGCACCCTGACGGTGGCCAGGCGGGAGGCCAACTCGACCGGGGGTCGCCAGAAGGCGGCGTACGTGCTGGAGCGCAGGTCGACGAGCAGGCCGCTACCGAGCGCGTCCTCGACGGCCGGCCCGAGGTGTTGGCGCCAGAAACCGCTGACCGAGCCGAGGCCGGGCAAGGTGACGTCGCCGCTGAGGCGGTAGGACGGGATCGGGTCCGTGGGCCGCACGATGCCGAAGAGCGATGACGTGATCGCCACCCGGGAGGTGGCGCGGCGCTTGGCGGCGGGCGAGAGGGTCGCGAAGTCGAGGTTGTCGAAGAGCACGCCGGTGTAGACGTGGTCGGCGCGTGCGGTCGCGGCGCTGTGCAGGGCAGCGTTGCGGGCCACCAGGTCGTGTTGGGTGCCGCCGAGGCCGAGCACCTCCGCGGCTCGCTCGAGCGTGACCTGGTGTTGCTCGGGTGTGTCGTGCGGGGCACCGCCGGTGCACAGGTCGACGAGGGTCCCGAGCATCTGGCTGCGGGCCTCGGCGAGGACCGGCGAGCTCAGGCGGTCGAGGTCGAGCGACTTGCCGCGAGCGGGGGAGGCCTTGCCCTCGCTGGGCGGAAGCAGGATCAGCACGGCGAAAGCCTAGGGGTGGGTGCCCGGGTTCGTCGGGTGGCCACGCATCCGCGCCGTCGCTGTGATGCTCTGCATAGAGTGATGCCCATGGTGAGCCGGGTTGTGCACGTCCGTGGGGCCGACATGCGGGACGAGATCGCCGCGCTGCAGCAGCAGTTGGAGGTGACTCCCGAGTTTCCTCCGGAGGTGGAGCAAGCCGCGGCCCGGGCGGTTGCCGCCCCGCGCCTGCCGGAGCTGGACCGCACCGACATCCCCTTGGTGACCATCGATCCCGAGGGGGCGATGGACCTCGACCAGGCGCTCCACATCCGGCGCACCGACAGCGGTTTCAGCGTGCACTACGCGATCGCCGACGTCGCTGCCTTCGTCACGCCCGACGACCCCGTCGACGTGGAGGCACGCAAGCGCGGCCAGACGTTGTACGGCGCCGACGCGAAGGTGCCGCTGCATCCGAAGGCGATCTCCGAGGGCGCAGGGTCGCTGCTTCCGGGTGAGGTGCGTCCGTCGTTGTTGTGGACCATCAACGTCGATGCCTCAGGTGAGGGGACCGAGGCGGTCGTCGAGCGAGCCCTGGTGCGCTCGCGCAGTCGTCACACCTACGAGGAGGTGCAGCAGGCGCTCGATGCCGGCACGGCAGACGAGCTCTTCGGCCTGCTCAGGGAGGTCGGCGAGCTGCGGATGGCGCGGGAGGCAGACCGCGGTGGCGTCTCGCTTCCACTGCCGGAACAGGAGATCGTGCTCGAGGGAGAGCACTGGCGACTGGGTTTCCGGGCCATGCTGCCCGTGGAGGAGTGGAACGCCCAGATCTCGTTGCTCACGGGAAGTGCTGCGGCTTCCCTGATGGTCTACGCCCGAGTGGGGTTGCTGCGCACGCTGCCGCCGGCCGACCCGCGCGACGTGAAGCGGCTGCACCGTACGGCGCACGCACTCGGCATCCCCTGGCCCGCGGAGATGCTCTATCCGGAGTTCATCCGGTCGCTCGACCCCGAGCAACCCAAGCATGCGGCGATGCTCGTCGCCTGCACCCGGCTGCTGCGCGGCAGCGGCTACGTCGGTTTCGACGGGGAGCTGCCGGCCCAGCCGCAACATGCGGCGATCGCGGGGAGTACGCCCACGTCACGGCGCCCCTGCGGCGCCTCGTCGACCGCTACGCCAGCGAGATCTGCGTGGCCCTGTGCGCCGAGCAGCCGGTGCCGCAGTGGGTGCTCGACCGACTCACCGACGTACCGGAGATCATGGCCAGGACCGGGCGTACGGCGGGTGCCTACGAGCGCGGCATGCTCGACATGCTCGAGGCCGCTGTGCTCGGCCCGCGGGTCGGTGAGACGTTCGACGCGGTCGTCATCGACGTGGACGAGAAGGACCCGACGCGCGGTGAAATCACCATCGCCGAACCTGCCATCGAGGCCCGGGTCACCTCGTCCTCTCCGCTTCCGCTGGGGAGCTGGTGCAAGTCACGTTGAGTGAGATCGACGCTGTGAAGGGGAAGGTCGTCTTCATTCTGTAGGGAGGCGATTGGCGTTCGTCAACCGCACGCCACGATCGACGGCCATCGCTGGGTGCGGTCGGTGGCGGTGGCCAACGGGAACCACTGATTTCTCGGCGTCTGAGCGACATGTGAGCGACTTGTGATCGGTGAGTGATCCGGTGGCTGGGCAACGGTCTCGCTTTGACGAAAGGTGCCACATGCTCACTGTCACGCCCGCTCCCTGGCGACATCGAATCGCTGCGACGACGGCCACCGCTGTCGTCGGCGCCACTTTGGTGACCGCACCATTCGGGGCAGCCCAAGCAGCGAACCCGCCGATCACCGTGCAAGTGAGCGTGACCACCGGCGGTTTCGGTCCCGATCACGGCTCCAACGGGGACACTGGTACGACGCGGGTGCTCAGCAAGGACGGCCGCTATGTCGTCTTCGCCTCGAGCGGTCCTGTCGTCCCGGGGCAGAAACAGCTCAGCTGGCAGATCGTCCGCCGTGATCGCCAGCTGGGCACGACGGAACTGATCTCGAAGAGCAGCAACGGGGCGATGGGCAACGGCCACAGCCATGAGCCGTCTGTCAGTGCTGACGGCCAAGTGATCGCCTTCCGCTCCAGCTCCTCCAATCTGGTGCCGGGGGACACCAACGGCACCACGGACATCTTCGTCCACGATGTTCGAACGGGCACCACGACCCGGGCGAGCGTGACCAGCAGTGGCGCGCAGGTCCCGACCGGTCAGGTCGCCGGTGACAACGTCGTGGGCCCGCCCAGCATCAGTGCTGATGGCAGGTGGGTCGGTTTCACCTCTCGGGTGCAGGGCTACACGCCGGACGACGGCACCGCCAGCAATGCCTACCTGCACGACCGCCAGACCGGCGCGATCGAGGTGGTGAGCCGGCACGCGAACGGGGTCGTCGGCAGCGCACACGTCTCCACCCCGGTCGTGCCGAGCGCGAACGGAGACTTCGTGACCTTCCAGTCGCTCGACAACCTGTCCGGCGGCTCCAACAACGCGGCGATCGACATCTTCGTGCGGGACCGCCGAGCAGGTCAGGCGACAACCACCGCTGTCGGCGGCAAGGAGTGGCGGGACCTCCGTCAGTCGATGACGCCCGATGGTCGATTCGTCGTCTACGACACCGGTGACGCCGACCAGGTCGCCGGTGACACCAACGGCAGGATCGACGTCTTCGTCCATGACCGGGTCACCCAGACCTACGAGCGGGTCAGCGTTGCCAGCAACGGCACCCAGGGCAACGGCAACAGCAGCCACGGTTCCATCAGCGACGACGGTCGTTACGTCAGCTTCCTCTCGGTCGCCACCAACCTTGCGCCCGGCGACACCAACAACGTGGGCGATGTGTTCCGCCACGATCGGCAGACCGGGCAGACCATTCGGGTCAATGTGGACACCGACGGCGCCCAGGCGACTGCCTCGACGTACGCTCCGGCGATCAGTGGGAACGGCCAACACGTCTCGTTCAACAGCTACAGCCGGCTGACCCCCGTGGCGACGAAGACTTGGCAGCAGGTCTTCGTGCGTGATCTCGCGAGCAAATACCCGGCGCTCTTCGCGCGCCTGGGGCGGACCCCGAACCGGGTGGTCGCCAAGGAGACCTATCGCATCCCCTCGGTCGACATCCGGACTGGCCCGGCGTTGCGGATCACGTGGTCACCCGTGAGCGGCAAGGGCAAGGCCGTCCAGCAGACGGCTGCCGTGCAGAACAACGGCTTCACGCTGCGTGCGCCGGAGCGGAACGGCAAGTTCACGGTCACCTTCAGCTATGCAGACCAGCTCCTGGGCACCCGCACCATTGCGATTCCCAAGCCTGGGGCGAAGAAGCTCGCCAAGGCCGTGAAGAAGAACAAGCGGCTCAAGGTCGCCACCGTGGGGGTCAAGGCCGGCCAGAAGGTGCAGGTCCGCTGGACGCCGCGCGGAATGACCGGAGGAAAGGTCGTCAAGCGGGCGGGCAAGGTCAACAAGTCAGGCATTCTCAAGGTGCGACCGGCAACGCGAAGGGGCCCGTACCAGGTGGTCGTGCGCAGCAACGGAAAGACACTGCGCAAGGGGATCGTTCGGGTTCGTTGACCGGTCATCTGGACGACTGGTTCGTCCTCTGCGGTCCATCGGTGTGGACCGGTGGACCGCGGGGCCGTGTCAGGTCGGAGGCTTGAGTGCGGAAGGGCTGGCTCATAGGCCGGGTTCTGTTCGCCGGCCGGCCTCACGACCGACCAGTTGGCAACCATCCATCTGGGACCACCGTTGCCGATGGCCTCACGCGATCTACCCGCACACTCGGGCGAGCAGCCCTCGAGCGTGTGCGCGTTGGATCCCGAGGGATTCAACTTCTTGATCTTGCTCCGGGTGGGGTTTACCTAGCCGCACCGGTCGCCCGGCACGCTGGTGGTCTCTTGCACCACCGTTTCACCCTTACCGCCCACTCCCGAAGGAGAGGGAGGCGGTCTGTTTTCTGTGGCACTGTCCCGCGGGTCACCCCGGGTGGGTGTTACCCACCACCCTGCCCTGTGGAGCCCGGACCTTCCTCGACGTTCCCCGAGGGGAGCGCCGCGGTTGCCCGGCCAGCCCTTCCGCCCGCTCAGGATAGGGCATCGTAGGGAAGAAAGCCGCGCCCACGGGCGTTGGGCAGACATGGAGAACATGGACGGCTACCAGCCCCCGAAGATCATCTTCCCCGGGCAGCGCGACATCGCGGATGCCTACCGCGTTGCGTGGGACCTGCTCCACGCCGATGCGCCTGAGCAGGCGCTCGAGATCCTTGCCCCCGCCCTGGAGGCGGAACCCGGCAACGTCGGACTGCGGTCGCTTCGTGCCTGGGCCTACTTCCAGCGAGCCCAACTCGACAAGGCCCGGGTCGAGCTCGAGTTCCTCGTCGAGGCCGATCCCACCGACGTGTGGGCGCGGCACACCCTCGGCAGGCTCCACGAACGCAAGTCGGAGTACGCCGCGGCCTTGCCGCACCTGAGGTTGGCTGCGGCCATGAGCGGTGACCCCGACCACGAGCGGGCCGTCGTCCGTGTCGAGCGGATGTTGGAGCAGTTGGCCGCGCGCGTGAACTGAGTTCGGCAGGGCTCGTGACCGGCGTCGAGGTGTGGCTACGGGTTGGTCAGCACCTCGGCGCCGTCCTCGGTGACGAGCAGGGTGTGCTCGAACTGGGCGCTTCGCGAGCGGTCGCGGGTGACGACGGTCCAGCCGTCGTCCCACATCTCCCACTCGTGCGTGCCCAAGTTGAGCATCGGCTCGATGGTGAAGGTCATGCCCGGGCGAATCTCGTCGTCATAGCCCGACTCGTCGTAGTGGGGAATGATCAAGCCGGAGTGGAAGTGCGTGCCGATGCCGTGGCCCGTGAACTCACGCACGACGCCGTACCCGAAACGCTTCGCGTAGGACTCGATGACGCGGCCGATGACGTCGACACGCCGTCCGGGCTTGACCGCCTTGATGCCGCGCTCGAGCGCAGTCTTGGTGCGGTCGACGAGGAGGCGGGTCTCCTCGTCGACCTCCCCGGCGAGGAACGTCGCGTTCGTGTCACCGTGGACGCCGTTCAGGTAGGCGGTGATGTCGATGTTGACGATGTCGCCGTCCTGCACGACCCGGTCGTCGGGGATGCCGTGGCAGACCACCTCGTTGACGCTCGAGCACAGTGACTTCTGGAAGCCGCGGTAGCCCAACGTCGACGGGTAGGCGCCGTGGTCGCACAGGAACTCGTGGCCGATGCGGTCGAGCTCGTCGGTCGTGATGCCCGGTGCGACGTGTTCGCCGACGAGCTCACGGGCCTGCGCCGCCAAGCGTCCGGCGATGCGCATCCGCTCGATCGTCTCGGCGTCCTTGACCTCGTCTCCGGTGAACGGCTGTGGGGCCGGCTTGTCGACGTACTCCGGTCGCACGATGTGTGAGGGGACGGGGCGGCGCGGGGAGATGAGACCCGGGGAGATCGGGGCGGTGGTGCTCGACATGGTGCGAGTGTAGTTTCGCCATCATGGACAACGAGTTCTGGTTCTGCCTGAAGCACCACACCGTGGAGCCGCGAGAGGGTTGCCGCAACGCTGACCGGCTGGGCCCCTATCCGACGGAGGCCGAGGCCGCCCGGGCGCTCGACAAGGTGGCCGAGCGCAACGATTCGTGGGAGAACGACCCCGACTGGAACGACGACGCATCCTCCGACGGAGACGACTGAGCCGGAATCCGGACAGAACCTCCGGTAGGTTCGCCGCGTGGTCCACCGAGAACCAGCGTCTCCCTGGCCCTTCGTGGGCATGGCGGGGTTGGCGTGCGCGCTCTTCCTGTACGGCGCCAGCGTGCTCATCGCTCCCTGGTGGGCGGTGCTGGTGTTGGTGGTGCTCTGGTTCGTCTTCTTTGCGATCGCCTGCAGGTGGTGGACCCCGCATCCCAGGCGACTGCCCTTCCTCGCGGCGTTCGCGATGCTGTTCTGGTTCGGGTTCGTCCTCGCCGGCGGCGCTTGGCTCGACTGGGGTCCGTGAGTCTCGAGCAACCTCCCTGAGGCCGGGTGCACCAGTGCCCCACGTACGTCGCTGGCCGCGGCCGCCCCGGCGCCCCACCCCGCCGCCCCCACCCCGCCGGTCGAGCCGCGCGCCCGTCGCGCCGCGCCCAGTCGAGGAGGCTGCCCCGGCCGGCACGGCCCGGGGCAGGGTCTCGACAAGCTCGACCAACGGGTGCGGGCTCGACCGGCGGGGTGGGGCGGCGGGGTGGGGCGGCGGGGTGGTCTCGACCAACGACGTACGTGGGGCACTGGTGCACCCGGCCTCAGGGAGGTTGCTCGAGACTCACGGACCCCAGTCGAGCCAAGCGCCGCCGGCGAGGACGAACCCGAACCAGAACAGCATCGCGAACGCCGCGAGGAAGGGCAGTCGCCTGGGATGCGGGGTCCACCACCTGCAGGCGATCGCAAAGAAGACGAACCAGAGCACCACCAACACCAGCACCGCCCACCAGGGAGCGATGAGCACGCTGGCGCCGTACAGGAAGAGCGCGCACGCCAACCCCGCCATGCCCACGAAGGGCCAGGGAGACGCTGGTTCTCGGTGGACCACGCGGCGAACCTACCGGAGGTTCTGTCCGGATTCCGGCTCAGTCGTCTCCGTCGGAGGATGCGTCGTCGTTCCAGTCGGGGTCGTTCTCCCACGAATCGTTGCGCTCGGCCACCTTGTCGAGCGCCCGGGCGGCCTCGGCCTCCGTCGGATAGGGGCCCAGCCGGTCAGCGTTGCGGCAACCCTCTCGCGGCTCCACGGTGTGGTGCTTCAGGCAGAACCAGAACTCGTTGTCCATGATGGCGAAACTACACTCGCACCATGTCGAGCACCACCGCCCCGATCTCCCCGGGTCTCATCTCCCCGCGCCGCCCCGTCCCCTCACACATCGTGCGACCGGAGTACGTCGACAAGCCGGCCCCACAGCCGTTCACCGGAGACGAGGTCAAGGACGCCGAGACGATCGAGCGGATGCGCATCGCCGGACGCTTGGCGGCGCAGGCCCGTGAGCTCGTCGGCGAACACGTCGCACCGGGCATCACGACCGACGAGCTCGACCGCATCGGCCACGAGTTCCTGTGCGACCACGGCGCCTACCCGTCGACGTTGGGCTACCGCGGCTTCCAGAAGTCACTGTGCTCGAGCGTCAACGAGGTGGTCTGCCACGGCATCCCCGACGACCGGGTCGTGCAGGACGGCGACATCGTCAACATCGACATCACCGCCTACCTGAACGGCGTCCACGGTGACACGAACGCGACGTTCCTCGCCGGGGAGGTCGACGAGGAGACCCGCCTCCTCGTCGACCGCACCAAGACTGCGCTCGAGCGCGGCATCAAGGCGGTCAAGCCCGGACGGCGTGTCGACGTCATCGGCCGCGTCATCGAGTCCTACGCGAAGCGTTTCGGGTACGGCGTCGTGCGTGAGTTCACGGGCCACGGCATCGGCACGCACTTCCACTCCGGCTTGATCATTCCCCACTACGACGAGTCGGGCTATGACGACGAGATTCGCCCGGGCATGACCTTCACCATCGAGCCGATGCTCAACTTGGGCACGCACGAGTGGGAGATGTGGGACGACGGCTGGACCGTCGTCACCCGCGACCGCTCGCGAAGCGCCCAGTTCGAGCACACCCTGCTCGTCACCGAGGACGGCGCCGAGGTGCTGACCAACCCGTAGCCACACCTCGACGCCGGTCACGAGCCCTGCCGAACTCAGTTCACGCGCGCGGCCAACTGCTCCAACATCCGCTCGACACGGACGACGGCCCGCTCGTGGTCGGGGTCACCGCTCATGGCCGCAGCCAACCTCAGGTGCGGCAAGGCCGCGGCGTACTCCGACTTGCGTTCGTGGAGCCTGCCGAGGGTGTGCCGCGCCCACACGTCGGTGGGATCGGCCTCGACGAGGAACTCGAGCTCGACCCGGGCCTTGTCGAGTTGGGCTCGCTGGAAGTAGGCCCAGGCACGAAGCGACCGCAGTCCGACGTTGCCGGGTTCCGCCTCCAGGGCGGGGGCAAGGATCTCGAGCGCCTGCTCAGGCGCATCGGCGTGGAGCAGGTCCCACGCAACGCGGTAGGCATCCGCGATGTCGCGCTGCCCGGGGAAGATGATCTTCGGGGGCTGGTAGCCGTCCATGTTCTCCATGTCTGCCCAACGCCCGTGGGCGCGGCTTTCTTCCCTACGATGCCCTATCCTGAGCGGGCGGAAGGGCTGGCCGGGCAACCGCGGCGCTCCCCTCGGGGAACGTCGAGGAAGGTCCGGGCTCCACAGGGCAGGGTGGTGGGTAACACCCACCCGGGGTGACCCGCGGGACAGTGCCACAGAAAACAGACCGCCTCCCTCTCCTTCGGGAGTGGGCGGTAAGGGTGAAACGGTGGTGCAAGAGACCACCAGCGTGCCGGGCGACCGGTGCGGCTAGGTAAACCCCACCCGGAGCAAGATCAAGAAGTTGAATCCCTCGGGATCCAACGCGCACACGCTCGAGGGCTGCTCGCCCGAGTGTGCGGGTAGATCGCGTGAGGCCATCGGCAACGGTGGTCCCAGATGGATGGTTGCCAACTGGTCGGTCGTGAGGCCGGCCGGCGAACAGAACCCGGCCTATGAGCCAGCCCTTCCGCACTCAAGCCTCCGACCTGACACGGCCCCGCGGTCCACCGGTCCACACCGATGGACCGCAGAGGACGAACCAGTCGTCCAGATGACCGGTCAACGAACCCGAACGATCCCCTTGCGCAGTGTCTTTCCGTTGCTGCGCACGACCACCTGGTACGGGCCCCTTCGCGTTGCCGGTCGCACCTTGAGAATGCCTGACTTGTTGACCTTGCCCGCCCGCTTGACGACCTTTCCTCCGGTCATTCCGCGCGGCGTCCAGCGGACCTGCACCTTCTGGCCGGCCTTGACCCCCACGGTGGCGACCTTGAGCCGCTTGTTCTTCTTCACGGCCTTGGCGAGCTTCTTCGCCCCAGGCTTGGGAATCGCAATGGTGCGGGTGCCCAGGAGCTGGTCTGCATAGCTGAAGGTGACCGTGAACTTGCCGTTCCGCTCCGGCGCACGCAGCGTGAAGCCGTTGTTCTGCACGGCAGCCGTCTGCTGGACGGCCTTGCCCTTGCCGCTCACGGGTGACCACGTGATCCGCAACGCCGGGCCAGTCCGGATGTCGACCGAGGGGATGCGATAGGTCTCCTTGGCGACCACCCGGTTCGGGGTCCGCCCCAGGCGCGCGAAGAGCGCCGGGTATTTGCTCGCGAGATCACGCACGAAGACCTGCTGCCAAGTCTTCGTCGCCACGGGGGTCAGCCGGCTGTAGCTGTTGAACGAGACGTGTTGGCCGTTCCCACTGATCGCCGGAGCGTACGTCGAGGCAGTCGCCTGGGCGCCGTCGGTGTCCACATTGACCCGAATGGTCTGCCCGGTCTGCCGATCGTGGCGGAACACATCGCCCACGTTGTTGGTGTCGCCGGGCGCAAGGTTGGTGGCGACCGAGAGGAAGCTGACGTAACGACCGTCGTCGCTGATGGAACCGTGGCTGCTGTTGCCGTTGCCCTGGGTGCCGTTGCTGGCAACGCTGACCCGCTCGTAGGTCTGGGTGACCCGGTCATGGACGAAGACGTCGATCCTGCCGTTGGTGTCACCGGCGACCTGGTCGGCGTCACCGGTGTCGTAGACGACGAATCGACCATCGGGCGTCATCGACTGACGGAGGTCCCGCCACTCCTTGCCGCCGACAGCGGTGGTTGTCGCCTGACCTGCTCGGCGGTCCCGCACGAAGATGTCGATCGCCGCGTTGTTGGAGCCGCCGGACAGGTTGTCGAGCGACTGGAAGGTCACGAAGTCTCCGTTCGCGCTCGGCACGACCGGGGTGGAGACGTGTGCGCTGCCGACGACCCCGTTCGCGTGCCGGCTCACCACCTCGATCGCGCCGGTCTGGCGGTCGTGCAGGTAGGCATTGCTGGCGGTGCCGTCGTCCGGCGTGTAGCCCTGCACCCGAGAGGTGAAACCGACCCACCTGCCATCAGCACTGATGCTGGGCGGGCCCACGACGTTGTCACCGGCGACCTGACCGGTCGGGACCTGCGCGCCACTGCTGGTCACGCTCGCCCGGGTCGTGGTGCCCGTTCGAACATCGTGGACGAAGATGTCCGTGGTGCCGTTGGTGTCCCCCGGCACCAGATTGGAGGAGCTGGAGCGGAAGGCGATCACTTGGCCGTCAGCACTGACAGACGGCTCATGGCTGTGGCCGTTGCCCATCGCCCCGTTGCTGCTCTTCGAGATCAGTTCCGTCGTGCCCAGCTGGCGATCACGGCGGACGATCTGCCAGCTGAGCTGTTTCTGCCCCGGGACGACAGGACCGCTCGAGGCGAAGACGACATAGCGGCCGTCCTTGCTGAGCACCCGCGTCGTACCAGTGTCCCCGTTGGAGCCGTGATCGGGACCGAAACCGCCGGTGGTCACGCTCACTTGCACGGTGATCGGCGGGTTCGCTGCTTGGGCTGCCCCGAATGGTGCGGTCACCAAAGTGGCGCCGACGACAGCGGTGGCCGTCGTCGCAGCGATTCGATGTCGCCAGGGAGCGGGCGTGACAGTGAGCATGTGGCACCTTTCGTCAAAGCGAGACCGTTGCCCAGCCACCGGATCACTCACCGATCACAAGTCGCTCACATGTCGCTCAGACGCCGAGAAATCAGTGGTTCCCGTTGGCCACCGCCACCGACCGCACCCAGCGATGGCCGTCGATCGTGGCGTGCGGTTGACGAACGCCAATCGCCTCCCTACAGAATGAAGACGACCTTCCCCTTCACAGCGTCGATCTCACTCAACGTGACTTGCACCAGCTCCCCAGCGGAAGCGGAGAGGACGAGGTGACCCGGGCCTCGATGGCAGGTTCGGCGATGGTGATTTCACCGCGCGTCGGGTCCTTCTCGTCCACGTCGATGACGACCGCGTCGAACGTCTCACCGACCCGCGGGCCGAGCACAGCGGCCTCGAGCATGTCGAGCATGCCGCGCTCGTAGGCACCCGCCGTACGCCCGGTCCTGGCCATGATCTCCGGTACGTCGGTGAGTCGGTCGAGCACCCACTGCGGCACCGGCTGCTCGGCGCACAGGGCCACGCAGATCTCGCTGGCGTAGCGGTCGACGAGGCGCCGCAGGGGCGCCGTGACGTGGGCGTACTCCCCGCGATCGCCGCATGTTGCGGCTGGGCCGGCAGCTCCCCGTCGAAACCGACGTAGCCGCTGCCGCGCAGCAGCCGGGTGCAGGCGACGAGCATCGCCGCATGCTTGGGTTGCTCGGGGTCGAGCGACCGGATGAACTCCGGATAGAGCATCTCCGCGGGCCAGGGGATGCCGAGTGCGTGCGCCGTACGGTGCAGCCGCTTCACGTCGCGCGGGTCGGCCGGCGGCAGCGTGCGCAGCAACCCCACTCGGGCGTAGACCATCAGGGAAGCCGCAGCACTTCCCGTGAGCAACGAGATCTGGGCGTTCCACTCCTCCACGGGCAGCATGGCCCGGAAACCCAGTCGCCAGTGCTCTCCCTCGAGCACGATCTCCTGTTCCGGCAGTGGAAGCGAGACGCCACCGCGGTCTGCCTCCCGCGCCATCCGCAGCTCGCCGACCTCCCTGAGCAGGCCGAAGAGCTCGTCTGCCGTGCCGGCATCGAGCGCCTGCTGCACCTCCTCGTAGGTGTGACGACTGCGCGAGCGCACCAGGGCTCGCTCGACGACCGCCTCGGTCCCCTCACCTGAGGCATCGACGTTGATGGTCCACAACAACGACGGACGCACCTCACCCGGAAGCAGCGACCCTGCGCCCTCGGAGATCGCCTTCGGATGCAGCGGCACCTTCGCGTCGGCGCCGTACAACGTCTGGCCGCGCTTGCGTGCCTCCACGTCGACGGGGTCGTCGGGCGTGACGAAGGCAGCGACGTCGGCGATCGCGTAGTGCACGCTGAAACCGCTGTCGGTGCGCCGGATGTGGAGCGCCTGGTCGAGGTCCATCGCCCCCTCGGGATCGATGGTCACCAAGGGGATGTCGGTGCGGTCCAGCTCCGGCAGGCGCGGGGCGGCAACCGCCCGGGCCGCGGCTTGCTCCACCTCCGGAGGAAACTCGGGAGTCACCTCCAACTGCTGCTGCAGCGCGGCGATCTCGTCCCGCATGTCGGCCCCACGGACGTGCACAACCCGGCTCACCATGGGCATCACTCTATGCAGAGCATCACAGCGACGGCGCGGATGCGTGGCCACCCGACGAACCCGGGCACCCACCCCTAGGCTTTCGCCGTGCTGATCCTGCTTCCGCCCAGCGAGGGCAAGGCCTCCCCCGCTCGCGGCAAGTCGCTCGACCTCGACCGCCTGAGCTCGCCGGTCCTCGCCGAGGCCCGCAGCCAGATGCTCGGGACCCTCGTCGACCTGTGCACCGGCGGTGCCCCGCACGACACACCCGAGCAACACCAGGTCACGCTCGAGCGAGCCGCGGAGGTGCTCGGCCTCGGCGGCACCCAACACGACCTGGTGGCCCGCAACGCTGCCCTGCACAGCGCCGCGACCGCACGCGCCGACCACGTCTACACCGGCGTGCTCTTCGACAACCTCGACTTCGCGACCCTCTCGCCCGCCGCCAAGCGCCGCGCCACCTCCCGGGTGGCGATCACGTCATCGCTCTTCGGCATCGTGCGGCCCACGGACCCGATCCCGTCCTACCGCCTCAGCGGCGACGTCACCTTGCCCGGCCTCGGCTCGGTCAGCGGTTTCTGGCGCCAACACCTCGGGCCGGCCGTCGAGGACGCGCTCGGTAGCGGCCTGCTCGTCGACCTGCGCTCCAGCACGTACGCCGCCTTCTGGCGACCCCCGGTCGAGTTGGCCTCCCGCCTGGCCACCGTCAGGGTGCTCCACGAGGCCGACGGTGTCCGCAAGGTCGTCAGCCACTTCAACAAGGCCACCAAGGGTCGGCTGGTGCGGCAGCTGCTCGAGGACGGCCGCAATCCGCGCACCCCGCAGGCGCTGGCCGATGTCCTCACCGACCTCGGCTGGCACGTCGAGGCCGACGCGCCCAACGCCAAGGGCACCCGCCTCGACGTGGTCGTCCGCGAACTCTGAACCTGCCGTGGGGTGTGCTGCTCAGAGCGTGAGCGGACCCTCGCCCGGGCGGGCGTTGAAGAGCTTCAGTGAGGCGAGGTAGGGCGGCACGCCGCCCACACCCCGCCAACGGCGGGGCTCTGGGCCCGGGATCGCTCGGGTCTGGTGTCTGGGAAGTAGGAGATCGCCGTGACCGAGGCCGGTGTCAGCTCCATGCGATAGACCGCATCGAGCGGCGCCCCGAGAGCCTGGGCAACAAGCACCTTGATCGGGGTGACGTGGGAGACCAGCACCAGCGTGCGGCCGGCACGTTCGGTGACCAGGCGGTCGAGGCCCGCGGTGACCCGCTGCTGCACCTGCCGGAAGGACTCGCCCCCGTGCGGGGCGGCGTCGAGGGAGGCGAACCATGCCGTCATGTCGTCGCCATGGCGCTCGGCGACCTCCGCGAAGCTGAGGCCGTCCCATCGGCCGAACTCCATCTCCGCGAAGGCGGGCACCACCTCGGGTCGCTTGCCGAGCACGGCCGCGATCTCCTCGGCGGTCTGCACGGTGCGCAACACCGGCGAGGTGAGCACGTCGTCGACGTGCTCGGAGAGCGAGCGCAGCCAGGCACCTGTCTCGCGGGCCTGGGCATGGCCGACATCGCTCAGCGGCGGGTTGGCGCCGCCAAGACCACCGCTGAAGCGCTTGTCGACCGTCATCGCGGTGACACCGTGGCGCACCAGGATCAGGGTCGTCGGCGGCTCGGTGTCTGCCGACCAGCCCCTGCTGCGGGTCGGCGACTCGACGTTGTCGCCGACCTGGTTCCCGGTCCCCGCTGATGCAGGCCGCGACGGGTGCACCGTGATCCCGGAACGCTTGCCGTCGAGCGCCTCGTTGCCGAGTCTGTCCGCGGCACGGTTCTGCTCCCGTGGCACCCACACGTAGCGGATCGGTCCGCCGTGGGCGCGGCGCGCCTCCTCGGCAAGCACCGCCAGGTCGGCGTTCTTGATCTTCCAGCTGCCCGACATCTGCTCGATGACGAGCTTGGAGTCCATCCGCACCTCGACCGCCGCTCCCGGAGCGTGCTCGGCCGCCAACCTCAGGCCGGCAACCAGACCGGAGTACTCAGCCACGTTGTTGGTGGCCACGCCGATCGTCGAGGCCATCTCCGCGATGACCGCACCGGTGTCGGCGTCACGCACCAGCGCGCCGTACGCCGCCGGCCCCGGGTTGCCCCGAGAAGCCCCGTCGGCCTCGACCACGACCCGCACCACCGCGACGTCCTCAGGAACGGCCGATGAGGCCGGACTCGTCCGTGCGCACGAGGATGCGACTGCACTCCTCGCACCGCACCACTTCGTCGGCAGCCGCCTTGGTGATCTGGCCGAGGGTGCCGGCGTCAAGCGTGATCTGACAGCCCTCGCACCGGCGGGCCCGCAGCATCGCAGCCCCGGTGCCCTGCCGCTCGCGGACCTTGTCGTAGAGCCTGAGCAGCTCGGCGGGAATGCTGGCGATCGCCGCAACCCGCTTGGCCTCCGTCTCGGTGAGCTCGCCCTGCAACGCGCCGCCACGGCGGTCACGTTCCGCGGTGGTCGCCGCAATCTGCTCGTCGAGGTCGGTCAGGTCGGACTCAGCGGCCGTGAGGTCACTCTGCGCATCCTCGAGGCGGGCCATGATCTCGAGCTCGACGTCTTCGAGGTCGGAGATGCGACGCTCCAGTGACACCATCTCGTGCGTCATCCGCTCGAGGTCCTTGGGATTGGTGATCTGCCCCTCGTCGATCCGCTTGCGGTCCCGGTCGCGGCGGGCACGTACCTGCTCGACCTCGCGATCGGACTTCTTCTGGTCGCGCGTCAGGTCGTCGACGACGACCCGCAGGTCACGCGCACGGTCGATGACGACCGTGCGGCTCTCCCCAAGGACTGCAGGGCGGCAAACTCGGGCAGGCTGCGCAACTGGTGGCGCAACTGATTGATGCGCTCATCGAGCGCGGCGACCGCGAGCAGGCTCTCCTGGGCGGCGGGATCGGCTTTCAGCGTCGGCTCCTAGATGCGGAAGGTCCACGGATCGGTGGGCGTGGTGCTCACCCGGGAGACAACCGTATCCCCCAGCGCGTCGTCGAGTCGCTTCTGCACCACCGGGAGCCACATCGACTCCGCCGCCCAGTGGGCGACGTCGACCAGGGCAGGCCCGCCGTGCTCCAGGAACTCCGATGCCGGGTGGTGGCGCAGGTCGGAGGTCAGATAGACGTCGATGTCGGCGGAGCTGAGTTGCGGGAGCAGGAAGTCACCGGCCCCTCCGCACACCGCGACGCGTCGTACCTCCCGCTCGGGGTCGCCGCCGACCCGTGTGCCGTGGGCGGTCTCCGGAAGCGCCTCAGCGACGCGCTGCGCGAACTCGCGCAGTGTCTGGGGCTCGGGCAACCTGCCGATACGGCCGGTCCCGGTCTCGGTGAACCCGGGGTCACCGAGCTCGATGACGTCGTAGGCCGGCTCCTCGTAGGGATGGGCAGCGAGCATGGCTTCCAGGACCGTACGACGGAGCTTGCGAGGCGCGAGCACCTCCACCCGATCCTCCTCGACGACGGCGATGTCACCGATGGTGCCGATCGCCGGGTCGGCACCGTCCAGCGGGCGGAAGCGGCCCTGCCCGGTGGCGGTGAAGGTGCAGTGGTCGTAGTTGCCGAGCGCACCCGCCCCCGCCTCGGCCACGGCAGCACGCACCGGAGCTGCTGCGTCGGAAGGAACGAAGACGATGATCTTGTCGCGGGGCTCACCCGGCGCTGCGACGATCGGCGTGAGGTCCTCCAGTCCGACGGCGTGGGCAAGTGCCTCCGAGACCCCGCCAAGCGCCTGGTCGGCGTTGGTGTGGGCGGTGAGCAGGGCGCAGTTGGCGCCGGCAAGCGTGGCGAGAGTGCGCCCCTTCGGCGTGGTGGCCGCGAATCCGTGCACCGGTTTGAGCAGCAACGGATGGTGCACCACGAGCAGATCGGCCTTCCACTCCGCAGCCTCCTTCGCGACAGCAGGCGAGGGGTCGACGGCAAGCATCACCTTGCGCACCTGCTGCGCGGGATCACCGAGCACGAGGCCGACTGCGTCCCATGAGTCGGCGGTGTGGGGCGGATACCAGCCGTGCACCAGGTCAACCACGTCAGCAAGGGTCGTCATGGCGCCGAGCCTAGCGACCGGCCAGGAGCACCTCGGCGCCTGGCGACCTGCTTCGTGAGGGAGTTCTCATCGAGGTCTCATCACCGCCCCATCGTGGTGCAGGATGGTGGGCATCATGAGGATTCCGTGGACCTTGGTCGGGGTGGCAGCTGTGCTGCTTCCCCTGTCTGCCTATGTCGCCGGCACCCTGACCGGCGGCACCGAGGCTCCCGAGCAACGATCACCGATCGTGGTGACCGGCACCCTCTCCGACGACGAAGGCAACTCGGGTGGGCCCACCGACGTTCCCAGCGGCGAGCCCACGAAGAACTCCGATCCGAAGACGAAACCGTCCCAGAAGCGCACGGAGCCGGAAGTCGTGCATCCCCAGCCACATGATCGCGACGACGACGATGACGACGACTGGGACGATGACGACTGGGACGACGATGACGATGATGACGACGACGATGACGACTGATCGGCGGTGAGGGTTGAGGGTGGTTGACGCGCCGGCGAACCCACCTCGGTCGCGGCGCCCCGGCCTGAGCGTCCGGATCCGCCTCACCCTCGCCCTGGCCCTGCTCGCTGCGCTGGCGATGGCGCTGGTGGGCGCCCTCGTCTATGCCGTGGAGTCCTCACGGCTGCACGACCAGGCCGTCGAACACGCCGACCAGGAGTTCGCGGAGTTCGCCAAGCTGCAGAGCACGGGCATCGATCCAGACACTCGTCAGCCCTTCGCCGACCTGAAGTCGCTCTTCCGCGTGTTCATCCAACGCAACGTTCCCAGCGACGCCGAGGTGCTGGCCGGCTGGCTCCTTGACCAAGCCGAACTCGTGTCCCTCTCCGCCCACGGGAACCTGGCGAAGGAACCGGCCGTGGTCGACGCGGTCAACGCCCGCGTGGTCAACGGTGGCGACACCACAGTGGACACCAGCGACGGCGAGGTCCTGGTTTCGGTACAGCCCGTCACGCACACCCGCAGCGACGAGACGGGGGCGTTGGTCGTGATCACCGTCTTCGGCGAGACCCATGACGAGTTGCGTTCGCTGATGCGCACCTACGTCTTGGTCTCCCTGCTCGCCCTCGCCGTCATCACTGCCTTGGCCGCCCTGCAGGCAGGGCGCCTGCTCTCCCCGTTGCGCCGCCTCGACGACACCGCCCGGGAGATCAGCGGTAGCGACCTCTCGCTCCGCATCCCCGAGACCGGCAACGACGACATCACCCGGCTGACCCGCACCGTCAACCAGATGCTCGACCGCCTCGAGAGTGCCTTCGCCGACCAGCGGCTGTTCCTCGACGCGGCGGGCCACGAGCTGAAGACGCCGTTGACCGTGCTCCAGGGCCACCTCGAGCTGATGGACCCCAGCGACCCCGTGGAGGTCGCCGAGACGCAGCGCCTCCTGCTCGACGAGACCGACCGGATGGCCCGTCTGGTCAACGACCTGATCCAGCTGGCCAAGAGTGCACGACCCGACTACGTCAGGCGCGAGCCCGTCGATCTGCACTCCCTCATCTCCACTGTGCTGGCGAAGGCATCCGGACTCGCCGACCGCGTCTGGGTCGACGACGGCGGCCCGGAGCTGGTGCTGCAGGCCGACGAGCAGCGTCTCACCCAAGCCCTCCTGCAGCTCGCCGACAACGCGGTGAAGCACACCGACACCGGTGACGAGATCGGCGTGGGTGCCCGCTCGCTCGGCTCCCACGTGGAGCTGTGGGTGCGCGACTCAGGTGACGGCGTACCAGAGGCTGATCGGGCGCGGATCTTCGACCGCTTCGCGCGCAGCAACGTGCGCTCCGGCGACGAGGGCTTCGGCCTCGGTCTGTCGCTGGTACGCGCCATCGCTGAGGCCCACGACGGCACCGTCAGCCACGAACCCGAGCCCGACGGCGGCTCACGTTTCCTGCTCACCCTGCCCCTGGAGGACCCATGGCCCGCATCCTGATCATCGAGGACGAGGAACGCATCGCCGCGTTCGTTGCCAAGGGGCTCCGAGCCGAGGGGCACCAGACGACCGTGATGGGCGACGGCCCGAGCGGCCTCGACGAGGCGCTGTCCGGCAACCACGACCTGGTCGTGCTCGACATCGGTCTGCCCGGACTCGACGGCTTCGAGGTGCTCGACCAGATGCGTGCCCAAGGTGCCAAGATCCCGGTCATCGTGCTCACGGCCCGCGACTCGGTCACCGACACCGTGTCCGCGCTGGAGGGCGGCGCCGACGACTACATGCCCAAGCCCTTCCGCTTCGCCGAACTGCTGGCCAGGGTGCGGGTGCGGCTCCGACAGGCCGCCGAGGTCCCGGCTGCTGGTCGCGAAAGGCTCAGCGCGGGCGGTGTCGAGCTCGACCTGCGCACCCGCCGCGCCTCGGCCGACGGGAAGAGCATCGACCTCTCCGCCCGCGAGTTCGCCCTGCTGGAGATCTTCCTGCTCAACCCCGGCCAGGTGCTGTCGCGCGAGCAACTCCTCGACCACGTCTGGGAGGTCGACTTCGACCCCGGCTCCAACGTCGTCGACGTCTACATCGGCTACCTCCGCCGCAAGATCGGCTCCCGTCGGATCACCACCGTCCGCGGCATGGGCTACCGGCTCGAGCCCTGACCCCCGGCCCCACCCGCCCCGTGCGCCTCAAGATTCCCCGCCCGAGCGGGGAACTTGTCGCTTGCGGGCCATAGCCACACCCACCAAGCGACTGTTCTGGTGACGGAGTGTGAGCTGTGGGACGTACGGCGAGGCGTAGGCGGGAAACGACGACACGGTCAGAGGCCGATGCGGAAGCCGGCGAGGTGGCCGCGCGGCAGGCTGGCCAGGACGGGCTCCAACGCATCGGTGACCTCGCTCGGCAGCGGTCGGTCCTCTGGACGCCGCTCCAGACAGCCGTGCAGCACCTTCACGACCGGTGCGGGTACGCCGGCAGGGAGCTCGCGCGACGAGGTCACGAGTTGCGGGAACCGGCCACCGATGTCGTGCGCACCCACGTCGCCGGGGGCGAAGGGCCGTTCCCCGGAGACCGCATGGAAGAGGGTGGCGCCGAGGCCCCATATGTCGGTGAGCCGATTGAGCTCGTGCGGCTCGCCCGGCTGGCACTGCTCAGGTGCCATCCAGTCATCGGTGCCGATCGGCTGGCGCGCCCGGGCGGCGTCCTCGAGCGGACGAGCCACGGACAGGTCGATCAGGCGCGCAGGCGCACCCATGATCACGTTGCTGGGCTTCACGTCGAGGTGCACCCAACCGATGCGGCCGAAGTAGTGGAGCGCAGCAGCCAGGTCGATGGCCAGCGGCAGGTATTGCGCGGCCTGCAGCGGACCGTGGCGACGCACCAACGACGACAGTCGCGGCCCGTCGACCTGCTCGAGCACGAGGTGCGGGCGCTCCCCGCCTCCTCGTGCCGCAGCCCCCGCACGACCACGGGATGGTTGATCCGGCGCAGGGCCTGCGCCTCGCGGCGCAGGCCGTCCAGCGCGCCTTCGTCGTCCACCTGGTCGGGTCGGAGCACCTTGACCACGACGGGCAACCAGGTCACGTCGTCGAAGGCCAGATAGGCCTCGTAGTTCGATCCACCACCGAGCAGCCGTAGCGCCGTGAGCCCCTCGGAGATGGCGTCACCTTCCCCGAACCCCCACTGTGCCTGCTTGCTCCGTACGCCCATGACCTGACCTCCGCTCGCCCGTGACCGACTCAGTCGCGGGTGTTGTCGTTCGTCAGGTCACCACGGGTGTTGTCGTTCGTGTTGTCGTTCGTCAGGTCACCACGGGTGTTGTCCCGCGTGTTGTCGTTCGTCAGGTCACCACGCGTGTTGTCCCGCGTGTTGTCGTTCGTCAGGTCACCACGGGTGTTGTCCCGCGTGTTGTCGTTCGTCAGGTCACCACGGGTGTTGTCCCGCGTGTTGTCGTTCGTCAGATCACCACGCGTGTTGTCGCGCGGGTCGTCATCGTCGTCGTCATCGTCGACGAGCACCAGCGAAGGCTGGTCGTCGTCGCGCTTGTTGACCTCGTCACCGTCGTCGGCGGCCGCAGTCTGGAGCCCAAGGGCCCCCACGGCAACCAGACCGACCAGGCCAAGACCGGCCAGGGGGATCAAACGCTTCATCATGCTTCCCTTCGTCGGGACCGGTTTCCGGCCCGCTTCATTGACGAGAGACATGCAACCAACGTGCAGTGAAGTGACGATGAGCCGTGGGTGAGAGCGCTCTCACCCACGGCTCATCACCTTGGCCGCCCCTGACGGCGTCAGTTGATCTGCTTTCCCTGGTCCGCCCAGTAGGGCTGCCGCAACTTGAACTTTTGCAGCTTGCCGGTCGCCGTACGCGCCAGTTCGTCGCGGAACTCCACCGACGTGGGCGCCTTGTAGCCGGCCAAGCGCTCCTTGCACCAACCGATCAGGTCGGCCTCGGTTGCCTCCTCGCCGGGGGCCAGCACGACGAGCGCCTTGATGGTCTCGCCCCACTTCTCACTCGGAACCCCGATCACGGCCACCTCCGCGATGGCGGGGTGCGAGAAGAGGGCATCCTCGACCTCGATGGACGAGACGTTCTCACCGCCCGTGATGATCACGTCCTTCTTGCGGTCCATGATCGTCAGGTAGCCGTCGTCGCCGATGACACCGCCGTCACCGGTGTGGAACCAACCTCCGGCCAAGGCCTTGGCGCTCTCCTCCGGCTGCTGCCAGTAGCCCTCGAGGACCACGTTGGAGCGAGCCAACACCTCGCCCTCCGCGTCTGTCGTCAAGGTGACGCCCAGGGCGGGCGCGCCCGCGCGGATGAGCTTGCTGGCGCGCTCCTCGACGGGGAGGTCGTCCCACTCCTGCCGGCTGCGGTTGACGGTGAGCAGCGGCGAGGTCTCGGTGAGACCGTAGATCTGGATGAACTCCCAGCCCAGCTCCTCCTCCACCCGGGCAACCGTCCTGGTGGGTGGCGGGGCGCCGGCAACGATGATGCGCACCTTGTCGCGGCCGGGGATCTCCCTCCCACGACTGCGCGGCCTCGAGCACGCTGGCGACGACCGCAGGAGCAGCACACATGTAGGTGACACCGTGGTCACGCACCCGACGCAGGATCTCGGCCCCGTCGATCTTGCGGATCACGATCTGCTTCGCTCCCATCCCGGTGGCTGCGAAGGGGTGTCCCCAGCCGTTGGCGTGGAACATCGGCAGCGTGTGCAGGAGTACGTCGCGGTCGGTCAGGGCGATGTGCAGGCCGAAGGTGACCGCGTTGACCCAGATGTTGCGGTGCGTGATCTGCACGCCCTTGGGGCGCGCGGTCGTGCCCGAGGTGTAGTTGATGCAGGCAGTCGCGTTCTCGTCAGGCTCCCAGGGCCGGGGCGCGACACCCTCGTCGGCGAAGAGGTCCTCGTCGTTGCCCAGCACGAAACGGTGTTCCGCGGTCACGGACGCCAGTGCCTCGTCGATCTCGGGGTCGACGTACAGCACGCGGGCGCCGGAGTGCTCCACGATGTAGGCCACCTCGTCCGGGCGCAGCCGGAAGTTGACCGGAACCAGCACGCGCCCATAGCCCGCGACGCCGTAGAAGGCCGTCAACAGCCGAGCACTGTTGTGGGAGACGACTGCGACGCGCTCACCCTCGCCGATGCCGAGCTCGTCGAGCCTGGCTGCCATCCGGGCGGCGAGCGCATGCATCTGGTGATAGGTGAACTCCCCAGCGACTCTGCAGGCTGGTCGGGTTCGTCGACGACTCCGATGCGGTCGCCGTAGACGGCGTCGGCGCGGTTGATGAAGTCGGAGACGGAAAAAGGCACAAGCATGGGTGACATTCCTCACGGATCGGCTGTGAAGCACACCGTAGTCAGTGCGGGGTCACCGCGTCAGGGTGACGCGGGGCGAATCCGTGAACGGACGTCATCGCGCGACGAATGGTCGGCAGGGAGGACTGGGGTGCGTCGGGACGGTTTCGAACCGCCGACCGCCCGGGTGTAAACCGGGTGCTCTACCGCTGAGCTACCGACGCCAGGTGCCGATCATCGGCACGACGGATCACCCTACGCAGCCACCGACGACCATGGGAAATCAGTTCCCGCTGCGCCCGGGATGTGGACCGCCCGAATTCGGGCTACACGGCCCGGACTGCCGGGAAATGAGAATCAGGACCGCAGGTGTCTCGGGTCACCAGCGGTCCTGATGCATGAATCGTGCGTCCTGCAGGGCCGCCCTGTCACGGGAATGATCAAACCTTGCATGAAATTGCAGTCCGGGATCCAGAGGCGCGTCAGGTCACCGATTGCAGTTGCCTGAGGTGCTCGTCGAGGTCACGACCGTCGGCCATCGCGTTGTGCAGTGCCCAGACGACGCGCCCGTCACGGTCCACCAGATAGGTCGACCGCTGCGCACAGCCCCGCTCCTCGTCGAACACGTCGTAGGCGCGAGCCACCTCGCCGTGCGGCCAGAAGTCGGACAGCAACGACACCGTCAGGTTCTCGTGATCGGCGAATCCGCGCAGGCTGTAGGTCGGGTCGCAGGAGATCGCCAGGACCTCGGAGTCGAAGGTCAAGAACTCGGCCAGCCGTTCCTGCACCTGACTGAGCTCGCCGCGACAGACCCCGGAGAACGCAAAGGGATAGAAGAAGATCAGCACCGCCTTGGAACCGCGGTAGGACGACAGGGTGACGTCCTGCCCGAACTGGTCCCTGAGGGTGAAGTCGGGGGCGAGGTCACCCACCTGCAATGTGTGCAAACTTCAGTCCTGTCCGGTACGTCGCCGCTAGGCTTTCGGTGTCCACGAACCCTGGGGGTCCCTTGGCTCGGAAGCCACATCCTCGCATCCCGCTGTGCACGGTGCTGCCTGTGGTGACCCTGCTCGTTGCCGGGTGCGGCCAACAGCAGGCGGGGACCGGCTCGGAGCGGGTGCAGGTGGGCCCGGCCGTCGTGTGGGCCCAACCCGAGGCCGACGTGCGCAGCGGCATGCCCCAGGAGGGCAGTTGCCACCTGCTCCCCCGCGACGTCGCCCGCGGCAGTGACCTCGCGGTGGAGGAGATCCCCTGCTCCGAACCGCACACCGGTGTCACCTACCTGACCGGGGTCCTGCCCACCAAGGTGGCGGCGGACCCGCGCGCCTGGGTGGCCCACCGATGCACGTCCGGCCTGGCCGATGCGGCAGGACTCACGGAGGCCTCCCTTCCCGGCGCGTTCGTGGAATGGGTGTGGTTGCAGCCCGACGCCGAGCATCGCGAGCGGGGTGCTCGGTGGTATCGCTGCGACCTGCGCAGCACCAGCCCGGAGGGCAACCACGACCTGCCCGGTGACGGCCTTCCCGTGTTCTCCGGTGAGATGCCCGACCCCTGGCTGCGCTGCGTCGACACGACCGGTGCCGAGGCGTCGTACGTCGGCTGCGACCAGCCCCACCAGTTCCGTTGGACGGGCAGCGTGCCCACTGACGCCGATGGCGCCCATCCCTCGGCTGAGCAGTGGGAGGAGTTGGCGGCAGCCAAGTGCCGCGCACTCGTGGGCAACGACGCCTTCTGGTTCACCTATCCCAACCAGGTGCAGTGGCAAGACGGCGACCGCCGGCTCAGCTGCTATCGCAAGTCGTCCGCCTGATCTGCAGACGTGGCCAGCAGCCGCTACGGCTCAGAGCTGATGGAGTTCGCGCTTGAGCACCTTGCCGGTGGCGTTGCGGGGCAGCTCGTCGAGCACCGTGATGTCGCGAGGCACCTTGAAACGAGCCAGGTTGGTCTTCACCCAGTTCTTGAGCTCGTCCTCGGAGACGTCATCGGCGAGCACGACGAAGGCCCGTAGCCGCTTGCCGTAGTCGGAGTCGTCGACACCTATGGCGGCGACCTCCACCACGGCCTCGTGCCGGGCCAGGCAGTCCTCGACCTCGCGGGGGAAGACGTTCTCGCCACCGGAGACGATCATCTCGTCGTCGCGCCCCTCGACGTGGAGCCGACCGTCGGCATCGAAGCGGCCGACGTCGCCAGTGGCCATGAGGCCGTCGATGACATCCTTGTTGCCGCCGCCGGTGTAACCCTCGAAGAGCCAACCGTTGGCGACGAAGATGCGCCCTGCCTCTCCGTCCGCCACCTCCCGGTCGTGCTCGTCATAGATCTTCACGACAGTGGCATGGGGCGGCTTTCCTGCACTTCCGGGCGCGGCCCGGAGGTCTTCAGGGGTGGCGATCGAGGCGTAGGCGACCTCGGTGGAACCGTAGATGTTGTGCAGGTTGTCGCCGAAGCGGTCCATCCACTCCAGGGCCAGGTCTCCCGCCAGCGCCGAGCCGGAGGCAGCGGTCACCTTGAGGCTGCGCAACTCGTAGGTGTCGAGGGTCTCCTCGGGCAGCCGCAGGATGCGCTGCAACATCACCGGGATCACCACGAAGGAGTCGCAGCGTTGCTCCTCGATCACCTGGAGCGCCTGTTCCGGATCGAACTTGCGGGTGAGCACGAGGGTGGAGCCCAGCAACATCGCCAACGCCATGTGGGCGTAGCCCCACGTGTGGAACATCGGTGCCGCCACGTGGGTGCGCCACCCGAACTTGAGCGGCAGCCGCGACAGCAGCGCGACGGCCGCATCGATACCGGCCTCGTTGCGCGGCGCGCCCTTGGGGGTGCCGGTGGTGCCCGAGGTCAAGATGACCACGCGCCCGTGCCGCTTCGGCGGGGGCAGGTCGGAGCGGTCTCCGACAGTCACCAGCGCCTCGAGCGAGTCGGCGACCGTGGGTCCGTCCACCCATCCCAGCAGGCGCTGCTCAACGGACGCGCCCGAGAGCAGGTCGCCGAACTCCTCGTCATGGACGACGATGCGGGGCTTCTCCCGTGCGAGCACCTCGTTGAGCTGGGGCCCGGCGAATGCCGTGTTGAGGTAGAGCGCGTCCGCACCCAGCTTGGCCACCGCCAAGCTGGCGTCGAGGAAACCTCGGTGGTTGCGGCACATGATCGCGATGCCGTCGCCCTCGACGACGCCGCGCTTGCGCAGCTCGTGGGCCAGCGCATTGCTGCGTGCGTGCAGGTCATGGAACGTGAGCTGGCCGAGTTCGTCGACGAGCGCCGGTGCGTCGGGGTGGCGCACCGCCATGCTGGCGAAGCCACCGGCGGGACCGGTGCCCCAGGCCAGCACGGTGCGTCCCAACCTGGCCAAGGTGAGGGGCGAGTAGGGACGCAGCACCCCCGCCGTGGTCAGCACCTTCGCAGAGGTGGCGCCTCCGCCCAGCAACGAGCCGATCTTGCCCATGGTGGTTCCTCTCGACAGCGGTACGTCTCGACAGCGGTACGTCGCCTCAGTGCGTCGTCTTGGGTGCAACGAGGCGGGTGGCCGCCCAGTCACTGCCTGCCACCGCAGTGGTGGTCTGGCTGAGGCCCGCGACGGGGGCTCCCTCGGCGATGTCGGCCGGGTCGATCGCGCCGGGCCTGCCCACCTTCGGTGTGAGCAGCCAGATGATGCCGCCGCCGGTCAGGTCGGTGAGGGCGTCCACGAGGGCGTCGACCAGGTCGCCGTCCTCAGCGCGCCACCAGAGCACGACAGCGTCGACGACGTTGCCGTAGTCGCCATCCACCATGTCGGCGTCGATGGCATCCTCGATCGCTTGACGCAGGCCATCGTCGGTGTCGTTGTCCCAACCGAGTTCCTGGACGATCATCCCCGCCTTGAAGCCCATGCGCTCGGCAGGGCTGTTCTGGGGGTTGGACTTCTGGGCGGCGTTGCCGCCCGGGGTGGAACTCAAGGTGCTACCTCTCCTCTGTGGGAAACGACATGGATGTGGGTAGTCCACCGGACATACCACCCCCGGCGCAAGCCCTCGCGCGCGCCGGCGCCCGTGCGCTCGCTACTGGACGGTAGATACCGAAGCGATGGACGGCGTGCCACGATGAGGGGGTGAGTGACCCCACTACCCCTTCCACTGCACCGAAGGCACCCGTCATCCACGAGGGCCTTCCCAGTCAATTGCCGGACATCGACCCAGACGAGACCACCGACTGGATCGACTCGTTCGACTCGATGATCGACGAGCGCGGTCGCGACCGCGCGCGCTATGTGATGTTGCGGCTGCTCGAGCGCGCCCGGGAGCGCCAGGTCGGCGTTCCGGCGCTGCGCAGCACCGACTACATCAACACGATCCCGCCAGAGCGGGAACCCTGGTTCCCCGGCGACGAGGACGTCGAACGCCGGATCCGGGCCTTCATCCGCTGGAACGCGGCCGTCATGGTCTCGGACGCCAACCGTCCCGGCCTGGAGGTCGGCGGCCACATCGCCACCTACCAGTCCAGTGCCTCGCTCTACGAAGTCGGCTTCAACCACTTCTTCCGCGGCAAGGACCACCCCGGCGGCGGCGACCAGATCTACATCCAGGGCCACGCCTCTCCCGGCATCTATGCCCGAGCGTTCCTCGAGGGCAGGCTCACCGAGGAGCAGATGCTCAACTTCCGTCAGGAAGTGCAGCACGGCGCGCACGCCGGCCTGTCGTCGTACCCCCACCCCCGCCTCATGCCGGAGTTCTGGGAGTTCCCGACCGTCTCCATGGGCCTCACCGGTATCAACTCGATCTACCAGGCTCGCTTCAACCGTTATCTGCACAACCGCGGCATCAAGGACACCGGCGACCAGCAGGTGTGGGCCTTCCTCGGCGACGGCGAGATGGCCGAACCCGAGTCTCTCGGCGCCATCCGCGTCGCCGCTCGCGAGGAGCTCGACAACCTCACCTGGGTGATCAACTGCAACCTGCAGCAGCTCGACGGGCCGGTCACCGGCAACGGCAAGATCATCCAGGAGCTGGAGTCCAACTTCCGGGGCGCCGGCTGGAACGTCATCAAGGTGATCTGGGGCCGCGACTGGGACGACCTGCTCGCCCGTGACGTCGACGGGGTCCTCGTCAACAAGATGAACTCCACGCCCGACGGCGCCTTCCAGACGTTCTCGGTCGAGGACGGCGCCTACAACCGGGAGAACTTCTTCGGCCCCGACCCGCGACTGCGCAAGATGGTCGAGCACATGACCGACCGGCAGATCGAGAAGCTGCCTCGCGGTGGCCACGACTACCGCAAGGTCTACGCCGCGTTCGATGCCGCCACCAAGCACGTGGGCCAGCCCACCGTGATCCTCGCCCACACCGTGAAGGGCTGGACCATCGAGGCGCTGGAGGGCAAGAACGCCACGCACCAGATGAAGAAGCTGAAGCTCCCCGACCTCCTGAAGTTCCGCGACCGGCTCTACCTGCCGATGAGCGACAAGGAGATCACCGAGGCCTACGAGGCCGACGGCCGCGCGCCGTTCTTCCACCCCGGCGCCGAGTCGACCGAGATGGAATACATGATGGAGCGTCGTCGCCAGCTCGGCGGCTCGATCCCCAACCGGGTCGTGAAGGCCAAGAACCTCACCCTGCCCGAGGACAAGGTCTACGACTCCCTCAAGCAGGGCACGGGCAAGAACAAGGTCGCGACCACCATGGCCGTCGTCCGCCTGCTCAAGGACTGGATGAAGTCGCCGGGCATCGGCGAGCGGATCGTGCCGATCGCACCCGACGAGTACCGGACCTTCGGCATGGACGCGATGTTCCCGACGGCCAAGGTCTACAACCCGGGCGGGCAGACCTACGAGTCGGTCGACCGCAAGCTGTTGCTGGCCTACAAGGAGTCCGAGCAGGGGCAGATGCTCCACGAGGGCATCTCCGAGGCAGGCGCCATGGCATCGGCGACCGCGGCCGGCTCGTCCTACGCCACCCACGGCGAGCCGATGATCCCGTTCTACATCTTCTACTCGATGTTCGGGTTCCAGCGCACCGGCGACTCGATCTGGGCCATGGCCGACCAGCTCGCCCGCGGCTTCCTCATCGGTGCCACGGCGGGGCGCACCACACTGACCGGTGAAGGCCTCCAGCATGCCGATGGGCACTCCCCGTTGCTGGCGGCGACCAACCCGGCGGTCGTGCACTACGACCCGGCGTTCGCCTACGAGGTCAGCCACATCATGAAGTCCGGCCTCGAGCGGATGTATGGCGAGAACGCCGAGGACGTGATCTTCTACGTCACCGTCTACAACGAGCCGGTCGACCAGCCCGCCGAGCCCGAGGGCGTGGACGTCGAGGGAATCCTGCGCGGCATGCACAAGGTCTCCGCCGGTGCCGGATCCGGCCCCCAGGTGACCCTGATGGGATCCGGAGTCGGCTTCCCATGGGTGGCCAAGGCCCAGCAGCTGCTCGCCGACGACTGGGGCGTCACCGCCGACACCTGGTCTGTCACCTCGTGGAACGAGTTGGCCCGCGACGCCGTGGAGTCGGAGAACTGGAACCTCCTGCACCCCGACGAGCAGCCCCGAGAGGCCTGGGTCACCACGACCCTGGCCGATGTCTCCGGCCCCGTGGTCGCGGTCTCCGACTTCATGGCCGCCGTGCCGCTGCAGATCGCCAAGTGGGTGCCGGCCGACTACCGGGTCCTCGGCACCGACGGCTTCGGCTTCGCCGACACCCGTCCTGCCGCCCGGCGCTTCTTCAACGTCGACGCGGAGTCGGTCGTCGTCCAGGCCCTCCAGGCACTCGCCGACGCCGGTGAGATCGCGACCAGCAAGGTCAAGGAAGCGTTCGACAAGTATCAGATCGACGACCCCACCGCCGTCTCCGGCATCCTCCAGGAGGGCGGCGACGCCTGATCGCCCCCTGGGGTCGTGAAATCCCTCGGCAAGAGCCCAATTCCCCGCCCGGGCGGGGAATTGGGCTCTTGGCGTGTGTGGCTACGGCCCACCAGCAGGCATTTTCCTCGGCAAGTGCCCGCGGTTGGGTCAGGCGCTGGTGCCGACCCGCATCCGCAGCACCCGGTCCCGGTCGTCGGAAGCGGTCGCGCTCCCCACCCGGAGCAGGTCGCGACGTGCCTCGGGGTCGTGCTCAGCGGCGCGGGTGGAGGCGACGAAGTCCTGCACCAGCCTCACGAAGCGCTCGGGGTGGTCGCGGTGCGGGAAGTGGCCGGACCGTGGCAACACCTCGACCCGTGCGGAGGGTACCAACCGGTGGGCCACCTCGGCATGGGCGACCGGGAGCACCAGGTCGTCGCGCCCCCAGACGACACACACCGGCAGGTCACCCACCAGATAGGCCCGGTCGGCCATCGTCACGTACTGCCCGCGCCAGTCGATGACCGACCGCGTGACCTGCCGGACCGCCGTACGCGTGCCACGGTCGGCGAAGGAGTCGACGATGGTGGCGATCTCCCCGAGGTCGCGGGTGCCTGGCAGTGATGTGCTGCCCAGTCCCCGCAGCGCCGCGGCACCGAGGTGCCGGATGCCAGGCAGGCCCCCTACTGCGAGCAGGTGCTGCACCCCGGGAAGCGTGATGGCCCGGAGCAGGGGCGTCACCTCGGGCCCGAGGCCGCCGGCACCCACGAGCACCAGCCGCTCGGTCCGCTCCGGGAACTGATAGGCGAACTGCATCGCCACGCCACCGCCCAGGCTGTGCCCGACGACGGTCGCGCTCTCGATGTCGAGCACGCTGAGGAGGTCACGCATCCCGTTGGCGTAGGCGGCGATCGAGTAGTCGGCACGCGGCTTGTCCGACAGCCCGTGACCGAGTAGGTCAGGTGCGATGACGGTGTGGTTGCGGGCCAGTCCCTCGACCACCGGCGCCCACGTCGTGTGATCGCACCCGAGACCGTGCACGAGCAGCAGTGCCGGCCCGGAGCCCGCCTTCACGTAGGCGCGGCGGTAACCGTGCAGGTCGACGTACTGCACTTCGAAGTCGCTGCTCATCGCTCTCCCCTTCCCCGTCTCCGGGTGGATGGCCGAGTAGAACGCGTCTCCTACGTTCGTGGTGAACACATCCTCACCCACCGGGACCCTCCCTCGCGCCGCCACCCCGTCTGCACGGGCGTAGGGTCAACCCGTGTCACCCAGTTCGCCGCGCGATGACGCCGCTCAGGCCCTGCTCCGTTCGATGGGCACCCTCAGCAACGCGGCCATGGCCCAGATGGAGTCCGACAAGCCGTGGTTCTCGGCGATGTCGGCCGAGGATCGCTCGTGGGTCGGCATGGTCGCGCAGGCCGGCATCAAGGCCTTCATCGAGTGGTTCCAGGAACAGCCCGAGGACGTGGTCGGCGCGGCAGCCGACCCCGGTATCGCAGACGCCGTGTTCGGAGTCGCTCCCCGTGCCCTCGCCGGGGTCGTGACCCTCGAGCAGACCGTCGAACTCGTCCGGCTCACGATCGACGTGGTCGAGACCCATCTCGACCAACTCCTCGAGCCGCAGGCCGCGCAACTCGTGCACCTGGGCGTGCTCCGCTACGGACGCGAACTCGCCTTCGCCACCGCGGAGGTCTATGCCCGCGCCGCCGAGCTCCGAGGCGCGTGGGATGCCCGTCTCGAAGCGCTCGTCGTCGACTCGGTCCTCCGTTCCGACCGCGACCCGACCATGCTCGGTCGCGCCAGCGCGCTCGGCTGGGAGGGCAAGGGAGACGTGGTCGTCGTCCTCGGTCCCGCGCCAGCCGGCGAGCCCGTGGAGACGTTCCAACGGGTACGGCGCACCTCCCGTTCCCGAGGACTCGACGCGCTGTGCGCGATGCACGGCGAGCGGATGGTCATCGTGCTCGGAGGCGTCAAGGAGCCGTTGGCAGACGCCCAGTGCATCGTGCCGCACTTCGCTGACGGCCCCATCGTGGTCGGCCCCCGAGCCGAGGGACTCGACACCGCTCACCGCTCGGCGCTGGCAGCCGTGGCAGCCGAACAGGTCGCCACGGTCTGGCCCGGAGCCCCCGGCCGGTCTTCGCGGACGACCTGCTCCCCGAGCGGGTGCTGGCCGGTGAGCAGCTCGCCCGTGAACAGCTGGTGGCCGGGGTCTACGACGTGCTGCGCCATGCTCGCGGGACCCTGCTGGAGACCCTCGACACCTGGTTCGCCTCGAACCGCTCGGTCGAGGCCACCGGGCGGGCGCTCTTCGTGCATCCCAACACCGTGCGTTATCGACTGCGCCAGGTCACCGATCTCACCGGGCTCTCCCCACCGACCCGCGCGATGCTCACACCATGGCCATCGCACTGACACTGGGCAGGTTGCGACAAGACTCGGCCAACAGCCGGGGACAAGCAACTGACGGGTAACCAGAAACTGTTGGAACCCAACAAAGATTCGGCCCTCTTTTTCGTGCGTGCCGCCAACCCGTGATGGGGAACCCACAAGGCACAGTTGTCCTGTGCTCGTAATCGTTGCTCCCGGTCAAGGCGCCCAGACGCCCGGTTTTCTCACTCCCTGGTTGGCCGATCCGGTCTTCCGCCAGCGGTTCGAGTGGCTCTCCACGGTCGCCGGGATCGACCTGGTCGAGCACGGCACCAACTCCGACGCCGAGACGATCCGGGCCACCGAGATCGCACAGCCGCTGCTGGTGGCCACCGGACTCGTCGCTGCCCTCGAGCTCTTCCCGCACCCTGCTGACGCATTCGGACGCGTGGGCGCTGTCGCCGGTCACAGCGTCGGCGAGCTGACTGCAGCGGCCGGTGCCCGTGCCATCACCGCCGAACAGGCAATGGTGCTGGTGCGCGAGCGCGGCCAAGCGATGGCCAAGGCGGCAGCCGCCACCCCCACCGGCATGACCGCCGTGCTCGGCGGCGATCGCGACGAGGTGCTCGCTGCCATCGCCAAGCACGGGCTCACCGCCGCCAACGACAACGGTCCTGGCCAGATCGTCGCCGCCGGCACCATGGAGCAGCTCGCCGCATTCGCCGAGGAGCCGCCTGCCAAGGCGCGACTGCGGCCGCTGGCAGTCGCCGGGGCGTTCCACACCGAGCACATGTCTCCAGCCGTGGACCACGTGAAGCACTTGGCCCGCGCTGTCTCCACGCACGACCCGCGCACGCTGGTGATCTCCAACCGCGACGGCGAGATCGTGCACGACGGCCCGGAGGTGCTCAAGCGCATCGTCGGCCAGATCGCCCAGCCGGTGCGTTGGGACCTCTGCATGGACACCATGCGCGACCTCGGCGTGACCGGCATCCTTGAGATGCCTCCGGCGGGCACCCTGACCGGCATCGCGAAGCGGGCCCTCAAGGGCGTCGAGACGTTCGCCCTCACGACGCCCGACCAGCTCGACGACGCCCGTGCCTTCGTGGAGAAGCACGGTGACCCGAGCCCGGTCGACTCCACCCCGACCTGGCGCCTGATCGTCTCCCCGATCAAGGGCACTTGGCATGTGGATGCCCAAGCAGCCACCGCCGAGTCCTTGGGCATGAATGCCAGCCTCGGGGCAGTCGCCAGCCTGCGCGACCGTACGCCGGTGCTCGCCCCGCACGGCGGGACCGTCGTCGAGTGGCTCGTCGAGGACGGCGACCTGGTCTCGCCCGGCCAGCCGCTGGTCCGGCTCCACCCGAGCGTGGCCTGATGAGTGCCGTGCAGCACGCACGGATCCTCGGCATCGGCAGCTATCGGCCGGTGCGCGAGGTCCCCAACGCCGAGGTCGTCGACGCGATCGACTCGAGCGACGAGTGGATCCAGCAGCGTTCTGGCATTCGCAGTCGTCGCTTCGCCGGGGCCGATGAGACCGTGGTCTCCATGTCGGTGGCGGCCGCACGAGGCGCCCTGGCCCACGCCGGGCTGGAGGGAACGCAGGTCGACACCGTCATCGTGGCCACCGTCAGCCACCTGCTGCAGACGCCGGCCGCGGCCTCGTTGATCGCAGCCGAGCTGGGCACCAAGGGCGCGGCTTTCGACATCTCTGCTGCTTGCGCCGGCTTCTGCCACGGCGTTGCGCTGGCCAACGACCTGGTCCGCGGCGGCTCCGCCGAGCACGTGCTCGTGGTGGGCGTCGAGAAACTCAGCGACATCACCAGTGCCACCGACCGCGGCACTGCCTTCATCTTCGCCGACGGCGCCGGCGCCGTCGTCATCGGACCCAGCGACGTACCCGCCATCTCCCCGGTGGTCTGGGGGTCCGACGGCGAGCAGTCCGACCTGATCCGTCAGAACATCGACTGGGGCACCGCGGTCCGCGACAACGTCGATGAGATGCCCCACCTGGTGATGCAGGGTTCGGCGGTGTTCCGCTGGGCGTCCTTCGCCATGGCCAAGGTTGCCCTGGAGGCGATCGACAAGGCCGGGCTGACCGTCGACGACATCGACGTCTTCGTGCCCCACCAGGCCAACAACCGCATCACCGACGTCATGATCCGCACGATGAAGCTCCCCGAGCGCGTGCGAGTGGCCCGCGACATCGTCGATGCCGGCAACACCTCCGCGGCGTCCGTGCCCTTGGCACTCAGCCGCATGGTCGACGAGGGCGAGGCCCGCAGCGGCGACAAGGCCCTGCTCATCGCCTTCGGCGCCGGCCTGGCGTTCGCGGCCCAGGTCGTCACCGTCCCCTGATTTCCCCAGATCGCAGCACCCAACACCGAGAAACAAGGAGGGCCTCATGGCCACCACTGAAGAGATCCGCGCCGACCTCGCCGAGATCGTCAACGAGGTTGCCGGCATCCCCGCTGACGACGTGCAGCTCGACAAGTCCTTCACCGACGACCTGGACGTCGACTCGCTGAGCATGGTCGAGGTCGTCGTTGCTGCCGAGGAGAAGTTCGGCGTCACCATCCCCGACGACCAGGTCAAGAACCTGAAGACCGTCGGCGACGCCGTCTCCTTCATCGAGAACGCCCAGGGCTGAGTCCTCCCTGACCTGCGTCCGCCCCATCATCATTCAAGGAGCCTCATGTCTCTCAAGCGCGTAGTCGTGACCGGTCTCGGCACCACGAACCCCCTCGGCGGGGACGTCGCATCCACCTGGACCGCGATGCTGGCCGGCAAGTCCGGCATCCGCACGCTCGAGGACGACGTGGTGGCTGAGCTTCCGGTGAAGATCGGCGGCCGTGTCGCCGTCGAACCCACCGAGGTGCTCGACCGGGTGAAGGCCCGCCGGCTCGACCGGTCGGCACAGTTCGCCCTGGTCGCAGCCCAGGAGGCGTGGGCGGACGCAGGTCTCGAGGGTGCCGACATCGACGGCACCCGGCTCGGTGTGGCCGTGGCGTCCGGCATCGGTGGTGTCACCACCTTGCTGGCCAACTACGACACCCTTCTGCAGAAGGGCCCGCGCCGGGTCTCCCCGCTGTCGGTGCCGATGCTCATGCCCAACGCCCCGGCTGCCAACATTGCCCTTGCATACGGCGCCAAGGGTGCGGTCAACGCCCCCACCTCTGCCTGCGCCTCCGGCAACGAGGCGATCTCGATGGCCATCGACCAGATCCGGCTCGGCCGTGCCGACATCGTGATCGCCGGTGGCACCGAAGCAGCGATCCACCCCTCCCGATGGCTGCCTTCGCGCAGATGATGGCGCTGTCGAAGAACCCCGGCGACCCCACCACCGTCTCGCGCCCGTGGGACATCGGCCGCGACGGCTTCGTGCTCGGCGAAGGGTCCGGCATCCTGGTGCTGGAGTCCGAGGAGCACGCCCTGGCCCGCGGTGCGCGTATCCACGCGGTCGTGCTCGGCGCCGGCATCAGCAATGACGCCCACGACATCGCCCAGCCCGACCCCGAGGGCCGCGGTGGCACCCGTGCCATCCAGCTGGCGATCCAGAACGGCGAGTTCGACCCGGCCGACGTGGTCCACGTCAACGCCCACGCCACCTCCACCCCGCAGGGTGACGTGGCCGAGGGCCTGATGCTGCACGCCACACTCGGCGCCCAGGCCACCAACGCCGTGGTGACCAGCACCAAGTCGATGACCGGCCACCTGCTGGGTGGCGCCGGCGCGCTCGAGGCCGTGGCCACCGTGCTCGCGATCCGCGACCGGGTCAGCCCGCCGACGATCAACCTGGACGACCAGGACCCTGCCGTCGAGCTCGACATCCCGACCAAGGCTCGCGACCTGCCGGCCGGCGACATCGTCGCGCTCAACAACTCGTTCGGATTCGGTGGCGCCAACGTGGCCGTCGCCTTCGGGAGCATCTGATGACCGCCACCGCTGCCGCCACCAAGCCTCCGCGCGAAGAGGACCCGCGTCACCCGCTGCACCGTCTCGGCGCACTCCTCGACGACGGGTCCGTCCAGCCGATCACCGCGCTCGACGACTCCGGCGTGCTCGCCGTCACCGGCACCGTGTCCGGTGCGCCGGTCGTCGCCTTCTGCAGTGACCCCACCATCATGGGTGGCGCCATGGGCGAGGTCGGTTGCAAGGCCGTCGTGGCGGCGTACGCCGAAGCGATGCGTCAGCAGGTGCCGATCATCGGGCTGTGGCACTCCGGTGGTGCTCGCCTCGCAGAGGGGTGCTCTCACTGCACGCCGTCGGCGAGATCTTCCACGCGATGACCCAGGCCTCGGGCAAGATCCCGCAGATCTCCGTGGTGCTCGGCCCCGCTGCCGGTGGCGCCGCCTACGGACCCGCACTGACCGACGTCGTGATCCTCGGCCCTGAGGGCCGCATCTTCGTGACCGGACCCGACGTGGTGCGCTCGGTCACCGGCGAAGACGTCGACATGCTGCGCCTCGGTGGGCCCGAGCCCCACGGTCGACGCAGCGGCGTGGTGCACCTGCTCACCGACTCCGAGGAGGAGGCACTGGGCCGGGCCCGCGAGGTCGCCAGCCTGCTCGGCGTCCAGGGCCAGCTCGACGTCGAGGCCGTCACCGACACCGACCTCGAGGCATTGCTGCCGGAGTCGAAGAAGCGTGCCTACGACGTGCACCCCCTGGTCGAGACCCTGCTCGACGAGGGCACGGCCCTGGAGCTGCACGGCCGTTGGGCGCCCAACATCGTCACTGCACTCGGTCGCCTGGGTGGGCGCACCGTCGGAGTGATCGCCAACAACCCCCTGCGTCTCGGCGGTTGCCTCGACTCCCTCTCCGCCGAGAAGGCCTCGCGTTTCGTGCGCATGTGCGATGCGTTCGGGGTGCCGTTGGTCGTCGTCGTCGACGTGCCGGGCTACCTTCCCGGTGTCGGGCAGGAGTGGGACGGCGTCGTCCGCCGCGGAGCCAAGTTGTTGCACGCCTTCGGCGAGGCCGTCGTCCCCCGGGTCACGCTGGTCACCCGCAAGACCTACGGCGGTGCCTACATCGCAATGAACTCGCGCTCCCTGGGCGCGACGAAGGTCTATGCCTGGCCCGGCGCCGAGGTGGCCGTGATGGGCCCCGTCGCAGCGGTCCGCATCCTGCACCGTCGCAAGCTGGCCGAGGTCGCCCCCGACATCCGTCCCGCGGTGGAGGCCGAACTGGCCGCTGAGCACGAACGGATCGCCGGTGGCGTCGACAAGGCCGTCGAGATCGGCGTCGTCGACGAGGTGCTCTCCCCCGAGGTCACCCGCTCCACGATCGCCAAGGCCCTCGCCGACGCCGCCACCAGCAGCAGCCCAGCCCGCGGCGCTCACGGCAACATCCCGCTCTGAGACCCACGGATCCCACGGGCCACATCGGCCACAAGATTCCCCGCCCGGGCGGGGAATTGGGTTCCTGTGGGCCGTAGCCACACACACCAAGCACTCAGTTCCGTCACACAGTTGCCGGAGCTGGGTGCTTGTGGTGTTCCTGCCCGCGCCGCCCCGGCCCGTACGGCGCCTCGATAGCCTGCGCGCATGAGCCAGATCCCCGCCTACGACACCATCCGCTACGAGATCGCCGACCGCGTGCTCACGCTGACCCTCGACCGGCCGGAGGAGCTCAACTCCTTCACCGTTCAGATGGCCGACGAACTGGAGCACGCCTTCCGACGCGCGAGCACCGACGACGAGGTCGGCGCGATCGTGGTGACCGGCGAGGGGCGAGCGTTCTGCGCGGGCATGGACCTCACGAAGGAGGGCAACGTCTTCGGACTCGACGAGGACGCTGCACCGACGCTCGACGACATGCAACATCGGATGACCGAGCCGGGCATCCAGGTGGGTGTCCGCGACACGGGAGGCCGCGTCGCCCTGGCCATCTACGACTGCCTCAAGCCCGTGATCGGCGCAATCAACGGCGCTGCCGTGGGCATCGGCGCCACGATGACCCTCCCGATGGATGTGCGTCTCGCCTCGACGAAGGCGCGCATCGGCTTCGTCTTCGGAAGGCTCGGCATCACGCCCGAAGCCACCTCGACGTGGTTCCTCCCCGCATCGTCGGCATGCCGACCGCGTTGGAGTGGGTCTATTCGTCCGACATCCTCGACGCACGGACCGCACTGGAGGGTGGGCTGCTGCGCTCGGTGCACGAACCGGAGGAGTTGCTCGATGCCGCCCACACGCTGGCCCACTCATTCATCGATGACCGCTCACCCGTGGCGATCGCCCTGACTCGCCAGATGATGTATCGCAACAGCGCTGCCGACCACCCGCTCGTTGCCCACCAGGTCGACTCGCTCGCGATCTACTACGCCTCGTTGGCCGACGGCAAGGAGGGCGTCCGCGCCTTCCTCGAGAAGCGGGCCCCGGAGTTCACCGGGCGCACGTCGCAGATGCCGCCGTTCTTTCCTTGGTACCAGCCGACGCAGTGAGACGCCCGGTCCACCATCTGTCGGCGAGGTCGGGTCAGACGACCTGGTGCAGCCAACGCACCGGGGCGCCGTCGCCGGCGTACCGGAAGGTCTCGAGCTCGTCGTCCCAGGCCTTGCCGAGCAACTTGTCGACCTCGTTGGGCAGGGTCGTGTCTCCGAGCGCGGCCTTCACCACCGCCGCCTTGAGTCGGTCCTCGGGGATCATGATGTCTCCGTGGAGCCCGGTGACGGCGTGGAAGATCCCGAGTTCCGGGGTGTAGGAATAGCGGGCGCCCTCGGCCCCCGACGACGGCTCCTCAGTGATCTCGAAGCGGAGGTGGTTCCACCCGCGCAGCGCTGAGGCGACGGCGGCCGCCGTACCGACACCGCCGGCCCAGGAGAACTCGGCACGGTAGGCACCAGCCTGTGCCGGTTGCGGCGTCCATTCGAGGTTCACGGCAACGCCAAGGACACCACCGAGTGCCCATTCGACGTGGGGGCACAGCGCCGACGGCGCCGAGTGCACGTAGAACATGCCACGGGTCGCCGAGGAAGCGGTGGTGCGGTTGTGGTTCGTGCTCATGGTGGGCTCCTCCATCTCCGGCGTCGAGACACGCCTTCCCCAGCAGCCTCGAAACTTGGAGCGGTTGGATCCGCCACGCACACGTATGAAGTTGAGTGGGTCCATTGTGACCCATGAGACGCGATCACACCAGTGAAACACGCGTGATTCACAGCTCGTACGTCGTCACTCGGTATGCGCGCGCAGGCCCAGCAGGGTTCCGAGCACCTCCTCGGCGACTCCGAGGCCGCCGAGGTGCGACTCCCCGTCTATGGTGAGCAGCTCCGCGTCGGTCAGCAACTCCACCACGTGCTCGCCGTGCGAGAACGGCACGATGTGGTCGGCGGCGCCGTGCCACCACCGCACTGGCACCTCGACGTCGGCGACTCGAAAGCCCCAGTCTCGGGTGAAGAGCACCAGGTCGTTGAGCGGCGCCGAGGTCTGGAACCGCGATCCATTGAGCAGGTCGTCGAGGAACATCGCCTTGAACTCTGGGCGCGAGAGCAGGTTCCGATCACCGTCGGGCTGCAGTGCTGCATACAGGTCGAGCCCCGGACCGGCCCATGGTTTCACCAACCGGATCATCTGGGTCAGGGCGATCCCGAGGGGCACCCGAAGCGCCCGGATCGCGGGTGCCAGGGTGACCGCCAGCTCGATCAGACCGCCCTCGGTCGCCTCCGGACCGACGGTCGGTCCCACGCCGCCCAGCACCGCAACCCCGTCGACCCGGTCTGCCAGCGCGTGTGCGCCAGCCAACACGTAGGGCCCGCCGCCTGAGAGCCCGATCAGGTGCATCCGCTCGATCCCGAGCGTGTTGGCGAAGATCTCCAGGTCTGCGGTCCAGTCATGGATGTCGCGATAGAGGTGTGGGGTCGAGGATCCGATCCCCGGGCGGTCGATGCCGATCAGTCGGATCCCTTGGCGCGCGGCGTACACCCTGGCCTCGACGGGGATCTGTCGGCGGGCGCCGGGCGTGCCGTGCATCCAGATGACCGCAGGGCCGTGGGTGGTGCCGTGCTCCGCGAAGCTCAGGCGACGACCGTCGCGCACAGCGACGGTTCCTTCCACCACGGGACGCTCGAGACTGATCATGCGGGCATCATGCAACAGCGACCACCACCTGGGCAGGCGTCCCACAGCGTGAACCCGGGCGATTTTTCCTTCGCCACGGCCTCGGACTACATAAGGTGTGGCCATGGAAGCCGCTCCCGTCGCCAGCGACGAGCTCGAGGTCAGTCGCCGGCGCTGGTGGCGATGGTTGTGGATCCCGGTCCTGGCCGTCGTGGTCGGCGCCGCTTGGTGGTGGGCCTTCCATCCCACGGGCCTACCCACCTCCGACGCGGTGGTCACGGCGACCGTGAAGTCGGGCCAGACCGTCTATCTCGGCGTACCGAGCGGGGAGACCAAGGCGCGCACCCTCTCACTCCACTCCGTCGAAGCCTCCTCCGACGGTGGCGAGGTCACCTTCTGGGTGTGCCACGGCGGTTCGATCTCCAGCACCACCCGGCCGGAGCCCTTCTGCGCGGACTGGACGGGCGCCAAGGACGCCGAGCTGAAGCTGGCCGACGGCGATCAGTTGGTGGTGGCGGTGACCTCGGACTCCCCGGCATCGTGGCCGTCGGCCGGGTCGAGATCGACTTCAGCGACGGACTCCAGCGTGGCACCAGCGACTTCGGGCCGACCTACGAGGTTGAGTTCCTTGGCTGACCCCTGACGTAGCCTCTTCCTCGGAGCACCGCTGCCCTTGCGGGTTGCGGCTGGAGGACACAGGACGAGGTGGGGATGGAGCAGTTGGTCGCGGGGCGATACGCCCTGCTTCGCGAGGTGGGCCGCGGCGGCATGGGCGCGGTCTGGCTCGCCCATGACGAGTTGCTCAACCGCGAGGTCGCGCTCAAGCGGCTGGCTGCGCGCGACGGCCTCGGCGAGACCGAGGAGCGCGTCCGGCGCGAGGCCCGGGTCTCCGCGATGCTCAACCACTCCGGCGTGGTCACCGTCTACGACCTGGCTGATGCCGGCGACGAGATCTGGCTCGTGATGGAGTACGTCGACTCGGTCACCCTCTCGGGGCTGGTGCGCGACGTGGGGCCACTCAGCCCGGACCACTCCGCCGCCCTGATCGCGCAGGCTGCCGACGCGTTGGCCGTGGCCCACGAGGCGGGCATCGTGCACCGCGACGTCAAACCGGGCAACATGCTCGTCACCCGCGATGGTCACCTCAAACTCGGTGACTTCGGCATCGCCCGCACCGGCAGCGACGCCTCACTGACCGCAACCGGCTTGGTCACCGGCTCCCCCGGCTACCTCGCACCCGAGGTTGCCGCGGGCTCCTCCGCGACAGCTGCGAGCGACGTCTGGTCGCTCGGCGCCTCGATCTTCCACACCCTCACTGGCAAGCCGCCCTTCGACACCAGCGACAACCTCATGGGCGCGCTCTATCGCCTCGTCCACGAGGAGCCCCCGCGTACCGACCGCGCCGGCTGGCTCGAACCGGCGCTGCGCGGCACCATGGAGCGCGACCCGCAGCAGCGGTGGTCAGCCCAGCAGGTGCATGCCTTCCTCAAGGACGGCCCGGACGCGCACCCTCCGCAGGGCCGCAGCGCGATGCTGCCACCAGTGCCATCAGCCGAGGGCCCTGAAACTGCGGCACACTCGCCGCAGCCCAGTGGCGACGTACCCACGCAACAGACGCAGGTGATCCGCACCAACGGCAGGAACAGCAGGGGCACGACGCTCATCGCCCTGGTCGCGGTCGTCCTGGTCGCTGCGCTGGGCATCGGCGCGTGGCTCGTCCTCCGCGGTGGCGACGACGACAACTCGAGTGAAGGAGTCGGAGAGGAAACGTCTGCGACCACTCCTCCGGGCCAGAGCACCACCCCTCCGGCGATCGCAACGCCTGATGCGGCCGACATGGAACAGTTCGTCGCTGACTACCTGAGCACGGTCACCAGCGACACCAAGGCCGGGTTCGACCTGCTGACGCCCGAATACCAGCAGGAGAGCAACGGCTTGAAGGGATATCGCAGCTGGTGGCGGCAGGTCCGCTCGGCCGATCTTCTCCAGGTCGATGCCCAGGCAGAGGAGCTCAGCGTCAGCTACCGGGTCCGCTACGACATGAAGCAGGGGCCCGACAGGGTCGAGAACATCACCCTCGACCTGGCGTTCGACGACGGCGAGTACCGAATCGCCGGCACGAGATGAACTGGTAGGCCGGGCGGGGCTCGAACCCGCGCGTGGGAGGTTATGAGTCTCCTGCTGAGCCGTCAGAATCTGCGGTCCTGAGCGTGAATCAGGGTCAGCCGACCTCGTCCGGGGGCGCGCGATTGGCTAACGTATAGGCTAACGTTTCCAAGTAGACTGAGGCCACCGAACCGACACCAACGGAGGCCCCTATGCCGCCCAAGAAGCGCACCCGCAGAACAAAGGGCACCGGTGGCGTCTACCAGCGCCAGTCCGACGGCATGTGGTGCGCGTCGATCGAGCTGCCATCCGATACCCCCAACAAGCGCCGCCGCAAGGTCATCGTCCGGGCGCGCAAGGCCGACGTCGTCGACGAGCTGCGCAAGGCCCATCGAGACCTGGCCAAGTCAGGCGACCTGGCCACCGCTTCCCCCACCGTCTCCCAGTGGTGCGATCTGTGGTGGAAGCGCTACGGGCTGAAGCGGCTCAAGGTCTCCACCCGCCCCGACTACACCACCAAGATCGAGCACTACATCAAGCCGTCCATCGGCCGCGTCCGACTCGACCGCCTCAACGGCGGGCACATCAAACAGATGCACGAGTACGTCACCGACACCAAGGGCCTGTCTGGCGCGTCGGCGCTCGGTGCTCACCGCGTGCTGTCCTCCATGCTGGCCGACGCCCTCAAGGAGGGCCGCATCACCCAGAACCCGGCCCTGGTCGCTGACAAGCCGCGGGTGGCCAAGAAGAAGAAGCAGTACCTCGAGAACGCAGAGGCGGCGCAGCTGCTCGTCTCCGTTCGCGACGACCCCTACCAGGCCGCACGCTGGGGCATGGCGCTGCTCACCGGGAAGCGTCAAGGTGAGTGTCTAGGCATCACCCGCGACATGATCGACTTCGACAACGACGCGATCACCATCGCCTGGCAGCTGCAGCGGCTCCGCTATAACCACGGCTGCCTCGATGAGTCCGGCGAGGCGACCTGTGGCCGCAAGCGCGGCGGATCCTGTCCGAAGCGGTACATCGAGATCCCCGACGACCAGGACCACATTCACCTCGAGGGTGCGTTCTACCTGCTGCGCCCCAAGTCCACGTCGTCGTGGCACGTCCTGCCGATGCTTGGTCCGCTGCGGCGCCTGCTCGAGGAGCAGATCGAGGCCAACCCGCCCGGGCAGCACGGCCTCATCTTCACGCGACCGGACGGGCGACCGGCGGACCCATCGGTGGACTCGGCCGACTGGGACCGAGCACTCAAGGCAGCCGGGCTGCCGGATGTCACCCTGCACTCGGCCCGGCACTCCTGCAACACCATCCTGACCGAGCTCGGCGTGTCCGTCGACGTGCGCCAGTCGATGCTCGGCCACGCGTCACGCGCCGTCAACGAGGCGGTCTACACCCACACCTCCGACGTCCGGGTGGCCGATGCCATGAAGGCGCTCGGGGCGGCGCTGCTGCCTGAGGGCTAGATCTCCTCGAGTCGTCGGGTCAGGTAGTGCCGCTCGGCCGGGTGCAGCCAGCGGAGCCGGTCCCGCAGTACGCCGGCGTCGACGTTGAGTTCGTACGCCGCCTCGTCGTTGTCGCGCGCCCATGCCATCGCCTCGCCGATCGCGCGCACGTCAGGCAACATCAGGCGTGCCGTCTCGCGTCGTACGGCGTTCTCGTGGCGGTCATAGTGCCCTGCGAGAACGGGTCCGTGCTCGGCGTGCAGGCACTCGTGCAGGATCGTGCAACGCCGCTGCTCCCACGTCAGATCGGCGCGGAGGCTGATCTGGCGGGCTGCATACCGCGTCACGCCCATCCGTGCGTCGGCCAGCGGGTCGTGCCAGTGAAGCGTCCAGTCCCCCAGTGCCCGCAGCCTGCGCCACGGATTCATGTCCCCCATGGCCGGGACCGTAGCCACACCCCCGACATTTAGGTCAGTCCTCGCCCAATGTCGGCTTCCCGCCCTCATCTCGGGCAGCATCTTCACGGACCTGGGATGCCCGCTCTTGAAAGAGCCTTCGCTTCTCCTCCAGGGAGATCGGTCCGTCGGCAACAGGCCCTGACGCCCCCTGCTCGATCCTCTTGATGAGTCGAACCGCGTCGGCGTCCAGGGCGTCGAGCGCCTCGTCTAGGGTCAGAAGCCCCGCCACCACGAACGCCTCGAGAGGGTTGCGTCCATACGCACGAGCGAGGGCGGCAAGGCTGCCGGGCGTTAGGTCAAGCTTGCATCCACGCCAGCGGCCCACGAGCGTGCCTGCCACGCGCGATCCAGGGTTGCGCTCATTGATGGCCTTGGCGATCGCTTGGTGCTGAGTTTCGGGCCCGGCGAGGGCGTCGATATACAGCGCTACGGCTTCCCTGCTCGTGTTCATGGTGCAGAGAATACGGGCATACATACATGCGTGTCTATAAATGTGCGTGTCGCCTTGCGGGGACATACGTACGTGTATGTATGGTGGCGTCATGAAGATCACTCCTAAGCCCGGCGTCCTCTACGCCGTCCGCTCCCAGCGGGACATCAGCCGCGACGAACTCGCGCGACAGATGGGAGTCACTCCGCAGACGGCCTACCGGGTCGAGTCCGGGCGAGTAGACCCCTCTCCTAGGTTCATCGCGGCCCTCATGGTTCTCACTGGCGCCCCCTTCGAGTCCCTGTTTGAACTCATCGCCGAGGACGCGGCCTGATGGCCTCCCCGTCTTCGCCTTCGTCTCCTGCTCAATGGCCGGAGCAATCGAAGCCACCGGAATTGGTGAGACCAAGATCAAGGAAGCGATCGCCAACAGTGACCTGATCGCCCACTACAACGGCACGAAGCTCGTCATCCGGGCTGCCGACCTCGATGAGTGGATCCGGTCGCTTCCAACCGAGAACCCGAGGCGGTCGGCATGATCGTGGAGCGCACACCCAACCGCGAGCCGCGCATCGCCCAATTCATGGAAGGCGAGCGCCAAGCTATCGCCGAATGCTTTGGCGATGAGCACTGGGCAAAGATCAGTGAGTGGATCGAGAGCCTCCCGTGGACCAGTAACGCCGACTCGGCACTGGCTATCGCGGCGGACTATCTACTCGGCCCCAAGCAGCTCGATGCCGAAGAGTCTGCGCGCCTCGTCGCGGCACGCAGGACGATCGCGTCACTCTCCCGGCATGAGCATGCATCAGTCGTCGCCCAGCGCATGGGGATTCGCCAGGAGGAGGCGGAGCGCTGGATAGAAAGTCTTCGCGAAGAAGGTGGGTCCGAGTCGGCGACTCTCGACCAACCGTGCGCGCTTTACCGACACTTCGACTCATCGGGAGCACTGCTCTATGTCGGCATCTCCGGGCGGCCCGAACTGCGCGCCGAGCAGCACCGGACTCGATCCCCGTGGTGGCGGTTCGTCTCCCGCTCTGAAGTTGCGTGGCTTTCTTCGCGAAGAGAGGCCGAGGCGGCAGAGCGGGCCGCGATCCAGGGCGAGGAGCCCGTGTTCAACCGAACCCACAATGCCCGCCAGCGAGAGGCGAAAGTCGCCTACCTCTACCGGGCGTTGGAGTCATCGTCATGACCGCCCCACCCGGCACCCTCGACCGCCCCACGCTTTCCGGTGAGCGAATCACCGCAGGACACGACCTGGAAACCCGGAACGGCCAGCGCCGCTTCCTCTGCGCGGAACTCCGCATCGACCAGAGGGAGGCCCGCCGGCTGATCGCCGCCTACGAGGCCGACATCGCAGACGCCGTCCGCATCGGCAACGACACCGCCCGGTCCGACTTCGACTTCCTCGACTGGCTCATCCGCCAAGCACCGGGGCCGAAGCGGAACCGGTCCGTCATCAAGCACGGATGGAAGGAGACGAGCTCATGAGGAAGCACGCCAAGAACGCAGTCGACCAGCTCCACTCTCTCGGCTGCCATCTCGACCACGACGACCGCGAGCTGCACAAGGATCGCTGGGTTTTCACGCACCCGAATGCACCGGGTGAGACGTTCAAGATCAGCGACTTCTCGGGTGACGCCGCTTGCCGCAATGTCGTACGACGCGCCAAGGTGGCAGCCGGACTGGCTACGAGCGAGTCCGGCGAGAAGCGCAAGCCTCGGATCGACGCCCGAGCCAAGGCTGAGGCCGATGCCATTCGTTTGCGTCGTGAAGCACTGGCCGCCGCGAGGGAGTCGCAGCGGGCCGCGCAGGAGATCGCCCGGCTGGCAGAGGCGCGTCGTCGTCAGGTGACGTCGCTTGACCGGATGATGCGCGGCGTGCCTACGACGGGCGCAGCACCCTTGCCGCCCGAGGCGAAGTTCTCGATCCCCCAGCTGGCCGATGAGCTCGATGTCTCGGAGGCCGCGATCAAGCGGGCCATCGACGACGAGGTGCTTGAGGCGTACATGTGCAGCGGCGTCATCAAGGTCCGCGGCGCTGACGCCACGGCTTGGGCGCGCCGGAGGTCCGCATGACCACCGAGCAACTCGCCCTCCTGCCGCTGACTGAGCCTGACTACTCCCCAGACCTCACCATCGCTGAGCGCTTCGAGGCGTTCCACAGCGCGAACCCGCACGTGGCCGAGGCCCTCGAGGCTCTCGCGGCCGAGTGGCTGGCGCATCACCGCAAGGTGGGAGTCAAGGCGTTGGTGGAGCGTCTGCGCTGGGAGTCGGGCATCCAGACCCAAGGCGACGCGTACCGGATCAACAACTCGCTCGTCTCGCACTACGCCCGCTTGCTGATCGCTCGCCGCCCCGAGTGGGCCGAGCGCATCGAGACGCGGCGGCTGCACGCAGCCTGACCGCTTCACCCCACCCCCAGCCCGCCCCGCATCCCGCGCCGGGCGGGTTCTTTCATCTCACCTCAGGAGCACTCCCCTATGAGCGCCGCCACCAAGCGTCCCGTCGAGATCCCCGTCGACCGCCTCGAAGCTCTCGCGTTCAAGTACGGAGCGCCCATCACTCTCCCGCCGCCCATCAAGGGCGGGTGGGCACGAGCGACCGTCCAAGGCGTCGCCTACATCGCATGGCTGGCACCCGTGGGCCTCCCCGATGCGTGAGGACCTCGGCAGCCGCACCTTCGCCGACGCCGAACGCTGGCACGGCAACAACTTGCCTCCCCGGAGCGCCACGAGATCGACGACACCGACCTGGTGCGCGACGCGTCCGGCGACCACATGACTGCCGCCGAGATACAGGCGGACCTCGACCGACAAGCGGCCCTGATTCGGGCTGCGATGGAAGGAACACGATGAGCATCCCCGTGATCGACAAGATCTACTCCGATGGCGTCCGCGTCATCACCTACCGCACCGGCCACGCCAAGTGGCGGTCGGACTGCGACTACTGCGTGCGCCTCACAGTCCGCGAGGGCCGGAGGGTTGATCCGGCCACTGGATTCTTCCCGGACCATCAGGCGATGGCCGGTTGCCGGTCGGGTGGCCGCGACCACTGCACGTGCGATGGGTGCTTCTGATGAACCCCGACACCCTCGTCGCCGCCCTCATCCTGTCCGCCTGCGCGCTGGCGTTCATCGTCGGCTGCGTGGGTGCGGCTGCTGGGTGGTGGTCCGCGTGACGTTTCCCAAGTGCTCGATGACCGACTGCGGCAGGGAGATGCAGACCTTTGAAGGGTCGCCCGGATTTCGCTATTGCCCACACTGCGACCTGCGCCAGTGCACCCACTGCTCCGACGCCGTAGACGACTTCGGTGAATCCACCTGCGCCCGACACAAGGAGCCGTCATGAGCCGCCGCGACATCCTCGGCGCCACCTTCCTGCGCCCCGACCCGGTGATCGCTGCCAAGTCTGTGGCCGAGATGCGCGCTGGCCGCGAGCACGTCCGCAGTCTGTGCGACGAGTGGCGTGCGGAGGTGGGGATGCCGCCCCGAGCGGTGGAGTCGGCGCGCGAGTTGGCGGTGCGGATCAATGCCTTCACGGCTGACTTTCGGTCGCAGATGGCCGAGGTTCGGCGCCGCATCGCCGCCAGCTCCCCCGTCCGCGGCCGAGCTGGGACCAGATGCTCGGCGAGCGAGCGGCGTCCCCGGTGTTCACCCGATCCACCTGCCCGGACGAGTTCGGCAACTGGGAGGACGAGCCCGCGCCGATCCACGACGCGCTGGTGCGGGAGATGGGAGCGCCGGCATGAGCGGCAGTCGCACCCGTGTCGACCCCGAGGACGACTACTGCACCGCGTGGCTCTGGTACTGCGACCACTGCCGCGACGGACACGGCGGCTACCTCACCGAGGACGAAGCCATGGCGGCCGCCGACGACCACGACCAGCAGCACGAACCCGCAGAGCCGGACCCCGATCTGGCCGTGGACATCTGGAAGGAAGAGAGAGCATGACCGACTTGACACCCGGCAGCCCCGAGTGGCGCAAGAAGGTGACGGCCAGCAAGGTGGCCGCGATCCTGGGCCTGTCGCCATGGGAGTCCCCGCGCTCCCTGTGGCACCTGATGCGAGGCGACATCGACCCCGCTACCGAGACCGACACGCACCGCCGCGGCCACTACCTTGAGCCCGCAATCCTCGCCTGGTGGCGCGACCAGCACGGCATCACCGACATGCGCCAATGGGCAGACCAGCCGTCGTACGAACTCGGCGACTGGGCAGCGGCCACGCCGGACGCGATGACCCTCGGCATCCCCGGCTTGGAGCGCGTGCTCGTCGAGGCCAAGTCCACCGCGCAGGACTGGGGCGGCGAACTGCCCGCCTACTACCTGACGCAGGTCATCTGGCAGATGCACGTCAGCGGCATCCATCGCTGCTACGTCCCCGTCATCGGGCCCCGGCTGACGTTCGAGGAGTACGTCGTCGACTACGCCGACTATGCCGAGGACGCCGAGCTGATCGAGCGCAAGGCACGCGAGTTCTACGACTCCCTGAGCGCCGACACCCCGCCCGACCTCGACGACAGCGTGGCGACATACGACGCCGTCCGACGCGTCCACCCCGAGATTGACAAGGGCGAGACGGTCGAGCTGACCCGCGAACAGGCCGACGACCTCGTGACCTTCGCCCACCTCGCCAAGGAGACCGAGACGTCTCTGCGCCTCGCCAAGTCCACTGTCATCGACGCCATGGCCCGCGCCCAGTACGCCGAGCACAACGGCATCCGCATCGCCCGCAGACAGGCCGGGAAGCACGGCGTCACATTCGTAGTCGTCGGCAAGCCCGAAAACCTCACCCCAATGAAGGACGCATCATGACCGAACTCGCCACCATCCAGCCGACCACCGTCGGTGTCGCCAGCATCGAAGAGACGGCCCGCGCGCTCGTCTCCGCGCACCAGATCGGCACGGCGCTGTGCAAGACCGCGTTCGTGCCGAAGCACTTCCAGGGCAAGCCCGACGACGCGGCCGCCGCGATCCTGTACGGCTCCACCATCGACATGGACCCGGTGACGGCGCTCCAGAACATCTACGTCATCGGCGGCAAGCCCGCGCTCTACGCCCGGACGATGGTCGCCATCGTGCTGAGCAAGGGCCACGAACTCTGGACCGAGGACGAGGCCGAGGGCAGCGTCACCGTCGCCGGACGCCGCAAGGGCTCGCAGCAGATCGAGCGGGTCACGTGGACCACCGAGGACGCCCAGCGCGCCGGGTACATGACCAACGCCAAGTACAAGACCGACCCGCGTTCGATGCTCTACGCCCGCGCCTCTGGCGACGTGGCCCGCCGCATCGCCCCCGACGCCCTGCTGGGCATGGCGCACAACGTCGAGGAACTCTCCATCTCCGAGGCGGTGGAGCAGCGACCCGCCACCACCTCCGCCCCTGCCGCCGATCGCATGCGTGCAGCCCTGCGCCCCAAGGTCACCGCCGAGCAGGTCGTCGAGTCCGAGGAGGTCCCCGAGAAGCCCCGGCTTGACACGTCGTCGGCGCTCGCCAAGGCCATGTTCGCCTCCATGCGAGAGGCCGGCATCGCCAAGGAGCAGGCGCACGAGTTCTTCTCCAAGGTCACCGGCCGCGACATCCAGTCGTCCAAGGAGCTCACCGAGGACGAGGCCCGCCAGGTGCTGGACCACCTGCCCGCGCGGCCCGAGGCAACCTCATGACCGCCATCTGCCCCGAGTGCCGAGCCGGGAAGCACCTGAATTGTGGCGGCGAGGCTCTCGATGAGGCCACTGACTGCGTGGTCGCCTGCGCCTGCTCGTGCTGGGAGGACCAATGACCGCCGCCCTGATCATCGTCTTCATCGGCCTCATCGTCGTCGCCGTCATGGCGGATCGACGCGACCGGGCCGGGGAACGCTGCCGGGACTGCGGGGGAGGCACAGGTGAGCGGCCACGAGATCGCCTGGGAGTTCGACCGCGAGTGCGTCGAGGCGCGCTGCGTGTGCACCTCGCCGCCCGACGCCAACTGCCGCCTGTCCTGCCCCGACGACTGCGAGACCTACGGCGAGATCATCCGCCACGAAGACGTGACGCTCGACGGCAAGGTCGCCAAGTGGATCACGCACGACGACTGCCGCGCGGTGATGCAGCCGGGCGAATGCAACGTCGAGCTCTTCCTGAACGAGGGCGGATGCATCAAGGAACTGGCGCTCGGCGGGCCTCGCTTCACCATCGCCCGCACGCCGATCCGCCCAGTCTGGGAGGGCGACTTCTACGAGTGGGAGCCGATCGAGGAGGCCACCCCATGACCCGCCCGAGCATCCCCCTGCGCATCGCCGTGTGGCTGGTCAACGCGGCGTGCTGGCTTCCGAACCGAATTATCGAGCGCTTCGACGCTCGGCTGAATGGAGAGAGTGATGAGTAAGCCAACCCGCGAGGAACTGATTGACCTGTGCGAACGGGGCGTGGTCCCGCACGATCGGTGGAGCAACCGCGACACTTCGGCAGCCCAGCGGCAACTCGGAGAGTGCTTGGCCCTCCTGCGCGCAGGATGCGACTTCACTATCACCGACACGAGTCACAAGTGCTGGTGGGTGACGATCCGCTTCGACGGCTTCGGCAGGTTCGACTGGGGCGGCGCTCAGGATGACGAGCGGTTCTATGTGCCGATGGCCGAGTCGATCCGCGAAGACGGCGGGGACTGGTACTGATGGAGATCGGAGACGCACACAAACGCCGCCTCGGCGAGACGGTCCGCGACGCTGAGCGGATAGCCGCCCAAGTCGAGGCGGTAGCGATGGACGAGGGCACGTTCAACATCTTCCTGAAGATCGTCGCGACGAACCGAGTCACCGCCGAAGACCTGGCCCAACTGCAGCACCGCGGCATCGCCTTGGCGTTCACCGACACGGTGACCGCCGAGCGCGACGACCTCCGCAGGCGGCTGGGGAAGGTGGAGACGCTGGCGGAGGAGTGGGAGCGCGAGTGGGACGACGCCGTGGATCGCGGCGTACCGCTCACCGGATTCGCGGTCCGGCGCGGCGCCGCCAAACGACTCCGCGCCGCGCTGAGACCCGACGCGTGACATATGCGTCAGGCGGTCAGAACTTCCGGCACTCGAGATCGATCACTTCGCCGGCCTCCATGAAGCCATTGACTAGATCGGGACCGTTCGAGATCTGCTCGTCCCGCTCTTTGGCCTCAGCGATCCGCGCAGCGACCCTGTACTGCCGCACGAACGCCTCGGCCAGATCATCCCAGCGGGAATCCAGTCCACTCGCCCTTCCCGCAAGGTCTGCCGCCTTGTCCAGCTTGGCGATGTAGAGATCCGCCTTCTCACTCTCGGGCGAATCCTCTGTCTGCGACTCGAACCAGTCGCACGCCTCCTGGGCAAGATCGCGAGCCTCGGCCTCGTCACCCGAACATCCGGCGAGAACCAAGGCTGCCACGAGCGCCATGGCCGCCGACCTCATCGACCCAAGGTAGCGCCACGCGGGACTCCGCGCAGCCCTTTCTTCGTCTTCACTAACCAGCCGCCCAAGGGCGGCTTTTCTGATTTGGGAGCAACCATGACGCTGACCGTCACCGACCTCTTCTGCGGAGGCGGAGGATCCTCAACCGGGGCCATCCAGATCCCTGGTATCGAGATCAAGATCGCCGCCAACCACTGGGACCTCGCCGTCGAGGTGCACAACCAGAACCACCCCGACGCTGACCACGCAGCCGTCGACCTTCACGAGGAAGACCCACGCTACTTCCCGAGGACGGACATCCTTTGGGCGTCGCCCGAGTGCACCAAGTGGTCGCAGGCGTCCGGCGGCAAGTACTCGTCCATCTCCACCGAGGTGGACCTCCTGTCGCTGCTCGACCCCGAGCTCATTGACGAGGACCCCGAGACCGCGATCGTGCAGCGGTCCCGACTGCTCATGTTCGACGTCCTCCGGTTCGCCGAGCACCACCGCTACAAGGCGATGGTGATTGAGAACGTCGTCGACATCGCGACGAACCAGAAGTTCGCCGAGGCGTGGGCCCTGTGGCGCAAGAGCCTCGAGCGGCTCGGCTACCAATTCCGCGTCGTATCGCTCAACAGCATGCACGCACAGGCTCATGGCGACCCGGCCCCGCAGTCCCGCGACCGGCTCTATGTCGTGTGCTGGCTCAAGGGCAACCGCGCGCCGGACATCGACGCCGTGATGCGGCCGCTCGCCTGGTGCCCGGTCTGCGCCGAGGTCGTTGAGTCGCAGCAGGTGTGGAAGAACGGCCGCGTCGTGGGCAAGTACCGGAGCCAGTACGTCTACCTCCACGCCGCCTGTGGGACCACCGTGGAGCCCGGCTATCTGCCTGCCGCCGCTGCGATCGACTGGTCGCTACGCGGGAAGCGGATCGGCGACCGGGCCAAGCCGCTGGCCGACAAGACGCGGCGCAGGATCGCGGCCGGGATCGCCAAATACTGGAGCCCGTTCCACATGGAGTCCGGCGGCAACCAGTACGACGCCGCCGACCCGAAGCACCCGGCGTACGGCAATCCGAACGGCTACTACCGCGCTTGGTCGACGCTCGACGCGCTCAAGACGCTGCACACACAGGAGACCAAGGCGCTCTGCGTCCCCGCTGGCGGCACATGGAACGACGACGCACGCCCGATCGACGAGCCACACCGCACCATGACCACGCGCGAGACCACGGCACTGGTCACCAGGCACTACGGAATCCCCGGCGGAGCGCCCGAGCGGCACACCAAGCCCGCCAGCGAGGCTCTCCGCACCGTCACGGCAAGCGGCGGCAACATGTCGATCATCGAGCCGCCGTTCATCGCCGAACTGCGCGGCGGAGGCTCCAAGGCCCGATCGGTCGAGCAGCCCGCCTCCACGTTCACCGCGTCAGGCAACCACCACGGCCTCGTCATGCCGTACTACGGAGCCAGCAAGGGGTCTGAGCCGACCAGCAGGCCGATCGGCACACTGACCACTGTCGACAGGTACGCGCTGATTCAGCGGCACAACAGCAGCAAGGGCGACGGGGCCGAGATGATGACCCCGGCACACGAGGTCATGCGGACGCTCACGACGACCGGCCACCAGTCGGTCATCACGCCCGGTGACATCAAGGCCGCCGAGGCCCAGGTCGACGACTGCCTGTTCCGGATGCTCGAGCCGCATGAGGTCGCCGCGGGCATGGCGTTCCCCGCCGACTACATCTGGTCGGGGACGAGGCGGGAGCGGGTCAAGCTCTGCGGGAACGCGGTCACGCCGCCTGCCGCACGAGACCTGATCGCGGCGGTTGCGGAGTCGCTGGCATGAAGCGCAAAGCCAGCCAACTCTCCGACGCCACCATCCGCGAGTGCCGCGAGGTCACGTTGACCGGCCAGATCATCGGCGACTACCCGCTGCCACCCGACCGGCACGTGCTCATCGTCGCCGTGCCAGCAGACGCGGAGGTGGAGGTCACGTGAGCGAAGACGCCTGCCGCTGCTGGGCGAACAACCACGCCCTTGGCCATGTCGGCCACTGCTGTTTTCAGGTCGACGGCAAGTGGCGACCCGACAGCGAGATCTGCCACGACCCCGGACAGACGGACCTGCTCGAGCTGCTGGAGGAGACGTGAACCCCTTCCTCCCCAAGCCCACCCACTCCCCCGACACCTTCGCCGAGTTCAACGCCGGCGTCCAGCGAGCGCGCGACGGCGTACCGACCGGGCGCCTGTCCGTCATGTGCCGACGCCCCGAATGCGGGAAGCGGACCGAATCCAAGAGCGGCTATCACCGCCGCTGTGAACCCAAGGAGACACCGTGAAGACGGTCATCTACCACCGACCACCGCGGCCATTCGACCGCCTCACGCCCTGCTGCGAACGCCTCGAAAGAGAGCTCCCCAGTGGGGCGTCATCACGCGGGACCCGGCGAAGTGGACGTGCACAGGGGCACCACGGAGGCCCACTCTGGCGGACACGATCGCAGGACTCATCGAGGACGAAGCGAAGAGGCCAGAAGGCCGCACCGTCACCTGCGCCCAATGCGCCCGCGACTTCACCACCGCAACCAAGGGCGGCGTCAAGTACTGCGGCGACCAATGCCGCGCAATCGCCTACTCCGAACGCAAGCGTCTCGCCCGGCTCGAAAGGAAGGCATCCTGATGCCCGCGCCACGCACCTGTGAGTGCATGCGGTGTCCCAAGTGCAACGTCCGCGAATGGTCCCGCGACCGCTACAGGAAACGCGCCTACGGAACCTGGGAGCCATCCACGACCACCGTCGACGCCGCGGCAGCACGAGCCCACATCGCTGCGCTGCGAGCCCAAGGTGCCAGCGTCGCAACCATCGCCCGCGCGGCCGGGGTTGGAGACTCCACCGTCGCCAAGATCACCGGCAGCAAGGAGCGCATCACTCGCGACACTGAGCGCCGCATCCTCGCCGCTCGCATCACCGAATCCGACCGCATCGCCACTCACCGACAGGCCCGACGCCTGCAGGCGCTCGCCGCCATCGGGTGGACCTTCAATGCGCTCGGCGACCGTGTCGGCATCGACCCCGGCAACCTTGCCCGGATGGCGCGCGGGAAAGCCAAGTACGCCAACCGGAAGAACTTCGACCTCGTGTGCGCGGTCTACGAAGTGCTGCACATGACACCCGGCCCGAGCGACGAAGCGCGCAAGCGAGCCGAGGCGAAGGGGTGGATGCCGCCGCTCGCATGGGAGGACATCGACGACCTCGACGAGGACCCGACCGCCACCCCGTGGTTCGCCGGATACGACCCGGTTGCCGTCGAGCGCGTCCTCGCGGGCGACTGGCGACTCAAGGTGACCCGCGAAGACAGGGTCGAGGTGCTCCGCCGCTGGAAGGCCGCTGGAGTCAGCCTCAGCGAAGTAGAACGCCGCACCGGCTGGAACGTGTGGCGACTGCAGAGGGCGTCATGAAGCACGAACGCATCCGCAAGCGCGCGTCCGGCGGCCACCTGCACTCCTGCAGCGGCTGCTCGTGGGAGCGCTGGGTCGTGAACGAACGAGACCTCGACCCGCTGTGGGCGAGGCACCTGCCGAAGGAGGGAAAGACCTGATGCCCTGGTTCAGAGTGGACGACACGCTCGCATTCCACGCCAAGACTCTCGCGGCCGGGAATGCCGCCATGGGCCTGTGGGTGCGCGCCGGGGCGTGGTCGATGCAGCAACTCACTGACGGCTTCGTGCCATCCCATGTCGCGCGCCAGATGGGCACCAAGGGTGAAGCCAACCGGCTCGTACAGGCGGGCCTGTGGGGCGAGTTGCCGAGTGGCTACGCCTTCCATCAATGGGACGGAAGGCAGCCCTCTGCCGACGACGTGAAGCGTGCCGCCGAGGCCAAGGGAACAGCTGGCGCGCACGGCAATCACCTGCGGTGGCACAAGCGCCGCGGGGTCATCCATCCCGACTGTGAATGGTGCAAGGAAGGAGAGGCATCGTGATCGCAAACCGATCGCACTTGCGATACCCGTGCGAGTCGCACCCGAATCGCCCGTCCCGTCCCGTCCCGTCCCGACCCATATTTAGCTCACCATCCATTCGCAACTCACCTCCCGCGCGACCCCGATCCGGGCACCCTGCGGACCCGAGCCGAGCGGCCATGGATGACGCCTCCGGCGCAGGCAGAGAGCGACGGGAGGGCATCCGTGCCCGTCACTGACCAGGACGCCCGAGCCCTCGCCTACCTGGCCATCCGCCTCCGCGTCGAAACCAACGCGACGACGTGGGACGAAGCCGGGACACTCGCCGCCACGCAGCAGCTCGTCGGCCGCGGACTGCACCCCAGCATCGAACGGGTAGCCCGTCACGCTGCGGACCCGCAGGCGCGCACCCCGGCGGCCATCCACCGGCCGTTCCTGCCCGATGCTCCCGGCCCCGAAGCGCCAAGCAACCCCAAGCCGCACGAAGCGTGCACCACCTGCGGACGCCACATCGACCGCTGCATCTGCGAACAACCCAGCCGACGCAAGGACCACGCGCCGGCACCCGACCTGAGCGCCACCCGAGAACGCATCCGCGTCGCACGAGAAGCGCGGAAGCCCACCCCCGAAGGAGACCCCCATGAGTGACCCGACCCGTCCCGAACTGGCGACCGTGTACGAGTTGGACGCCGGCAAGCTGCCGACGATCAACGGCCGCATCGTCCCGTGGCTCATCACGGCCGACCCCGCCCCGATGGTCGAGCAACTGTCGGACGACCTGCACGTGCTGTGGCTGCCCGTGCTGATCCACGCGCCCATGCCAACGCCACCCGAGGGACGACCTGACGGTGACCTCGTCACCAACCAGGAGGGCTCCGATGACTGACCACGACCCGCTGGCCGCGATCGAGACGCTGGCCGATGAATGGGAGCGCAACCTCAAGTCCGACCGCGAGGATCAACGAGCCTGCACCGTCGCAGGAAAGCGTGAAGCCGCCGAATACTGGGCTGGGTGCGCCGACACCAAGGCCGAGGTGGCGACCGACCTCCGCACCGCGCTCACTGAGGCCCGGCGGGCGGTGGACGCACTCGTGGCCGAGCGTGACGCTGCACGGGAGGCGCTGGCACGAGTGGAGGCGCTGATGCGGGAGCCCGACTGGCACATCGAGGTGTCGCTCGGAGGCTCGGACTACGCAAACCACCGCATCCGCGCCGCCCTCGCCCAGCCCGCGACAGACGAGGAGGCAGGCCAGTGAGCGAGCTGCGAACCGAACTCGCCACGCTGGTGGAGAGCCTGCGGTGCGAGTTCACCGGCGCCGTGGGGTGCGAGGAGACCTGCTGCATCAACGGGCAACTCCGCGCCCTGCTGGATCGTCACCCGGAGCCGACGGCCGACTGCGCTTGCCCACCGTGCCCCGGTCGCGGCAACGATGGTCACGGACTCACGCACTGCGCCGAGTGCTGCTTTGGCAGTGGCGTCGAGGCGGACATGGACTGCCCGACGCACGGAGAGCCGACAGCCGACCGGGACGAGTTGGCGCGATTGATCCGGGAGTGCAACACCCCGCCTGACGCCTGCCCGTGGGACCTGCTCCCCGAGGGTGTGCGCGACAACTGGCGCAGAGACGCCGACGCGGTCATCAACGCCGGATGGAGGAAGTCATGAGCGGGCTCACCCGGGTCGAGCGGGAGGCGCTGTGGAGCGCATGGCTCGCGGGCGACGTAAGTAAGGGCCTCGGCTGGCTCGCGCCCGCCGTCGAGAAGATCATCGCGGCCCGTGAGCAGGCTGCCCGCAAGGATCAGGCCAAGATCATCGCGGAGGCGATCGAGAAGATGACTCTCCGGGGGCGGACAACCGCATGAAGCACGCGACCAGCCTTCGCAAGATCGCAGCCCGCATCGCCCGCCAGTCAGTTGAGGGAGGCGCGTGATGAGTGACTCCTGGGAAGGGATGCCGCTGTGGGAGCGCGTGGCCGAGACGATGCGTGCCACCCGTGGAGCACTGGACTCCGACGTGGACAACGTGCTGGACGTGTTCGCTGACTGGCTGTGGAGCGACGAGGTGCGGGAGGTGGTGGCGGAGGCGATCGTGGCCTACGAGGATGAACGATGGCCCTGCGTGACTGTCGACGAGTACGCCAAGACCGCCCTCGACGCTCTCGTGGCGCGGGTGATGGGAGAGGGATCGTGACCACGCAGGTGACGCCCGCCTACGTCGCCACCCAACGCGCCCTCGGCTGGCCAGACATTCACCCCGAGGACTACTGCCACCTCTGCGGCGGCCGGAACCCGCTCTGGTACGCCGACCGCACCATGTGGCGCGCCGTCACCGCCACATGGGCACAGGAGACCGGCCGCGAAGGGATCTGCTGCCCGGGCTGCTTCGCACGCATGGCGCAGGAGCAGGGCGTGCACGACGGCGTGTGGAGATTCGCGCCAGAGCCACCACCCGACCTGCAACCAACCACCACGGCCCCGTCAGACGACGGGGCCGCTTCGATTTCGGAGGAAGCATGAGCGACCGCATCAACGACATGCTGCTCGACCAGATCGCCGACCTGCTCGCCTACGAACCGCCGCAGGATGCTGGCCAGCACCCGTCGCTTGAACTGCACGAGCGCGTCGGAGCCGAGTGGGCCGAGTGGCACAAGCGGCTCAGCGGCCTGCGGCTCCTGCTCGGACACCGGCTGGTCAGTGCGGCCATCGAGGAGCGACGAGCGCCGGCGTACTTCGTCGATCCCATCGTTTGCCCGGCATGCCAAGCCAAGGAGGAAGCATGAGGCACCCCATCGACCGCTGGGAGCCGTACGACGTCGACGTGAGCATCACCGGCGGACCCGAGCGCGTCTACGACAGCAACGAAGCCGGACCCACGCCGAAGATCCTCGGGTTCACCAACGAGCCCGAGATTGAGCCGCTGCTCTGGGAAGGGGATGACTCGTGAGCCGCCTCTACCTGAGCCGCCAGATCTGCGCCATCCGCGCCCTCGGGTGGCAACTCGACTGGCGCAGAGGCGACTGGGAGCCGCTGTTCGGCTTCGGGCCGCGAGTCCGCGTACTGCGAGTGGGGAAGCTCTGCCGCTTCACCCTCGGGCCGCTCGAACGCATCGACATCACCCGCTAACCCGCACCACCGACCAACCGCCCCGCCTGGCTGACGCCCGGCGGGGCTCGCTGATTTCCGAGGAGACGAAGTGACCAAGTGCCAGTGGGTAGCCAGTGACCAGCCGCGCGAGCTCGAAGACGGCAGTGAGTGCCCGGACCTGCACTGCGGATCGTGCGGGCATAGGCACGTCCGGCCCGGCGTGCTGACCTGCCCGTCGTGCGTCGGCGACGTACGCGACGACCTGAGGACCATTGCCGACAAGGCCGCCGAGCTGCCCGAGGAGGCCGAGGTGCGCGGCATCGACTCCGAGGCTGCCGACCTCGCTGGGCCAGCGGCAGACCCCGAGCAGTGGCGCCAGCGCGGTCGCTACGGCCACCGATGGCACGAGGACGCCAAGGTGGGCGAGGAGCATCCGCTCTGGGTGCTCGGCACGTGGGACATGGTGGTCCGCGAGCACCTGAGCCAGCCGACCACGCTGCGACTCACCATCGACCGGGCAGCCGACTACCTCGCCGGCCAGCTGACCGGGCTCGCGCAGGACGGCGACTTCCCGTTCGACGTGCTGCGCCGAGAGGTGCGAGCGTGCCGCGGTCACCTCGAGGATGTGCTGAGGGACGGGGAGCAGCGGGACACGGGAGCGCCGTGCATGACGTGCCGCATCCCGCTGGTGCGCGAGTGGGGCATCCTCGCTCACGCCGACGGGTGGCGCTGCCCGCAGTGCCGGGAGTTCTCGACGGACGCGCAGTATCGGTTCGCCGTGATGCAGGTGCACCGCGCCGAGGCCGAGTGGCTGACCGACGTCGAGATGCAGGAGCGGACGGGCGTGAAGGCTGCGACCGTGCGATCGTGGTCACGGCCCATCGAGGACGGCGAGCCCTTGGTGGCCAAGCGCCAAGACTCGGGGCGCGTGGTCTATCGGGTGGCCGACGTGGAGTACGCGGCGCAAGCGAAGGGGATGATGAGCGCATGACGATCGTGGAGTTCCTGCTGGCGCGGATCGCCGACGACGAGGCCATGGCGATGGCACAGCGGGAGGACGTCGAGCGCGAGTTCGGGTCCACGACGGTGGAGCTGCACTCCCCGATCGACCAAGAGGGCTTGGGTGACATGGGCTGGCCGGCGCTCGTGATCGACGAGAGCCGCGTGCAGGCTGAGTGCGAGGCCAAGCGGCAGATCGTGGAGCTGCATGCACCCGACGACGGGGGCAGCCTTCCCATCTCGCCAGAGTGGTGGTCGTGCAGCACCTGCGAGCAAGATCCGCGCGCCGAGGCGTGGAGCGAGTGGCCGTGCTCGACGCTCCGGGCCCTCGCCTCGGTGTACGCCGACCACCCGGACTATGACCCGGCATGGAACGAGCGCTGACCCTGCTTGCAATCCCGGACCGGGTCCAGCACAATGGGTCCCGGACAGTTGTACCCAAAGCCCTGAGCCACTCCCGGGCCGGGGCTTCTCGCATGTCCGGACCAGCGCACCTCGACCCGCGCTGGACCGCCATCCCTGCCCGAGGTCATACGTCACCTCGCCCGACCTTCCACGGGCTGAGGATCGAAGGGCGACAATGCAGCATGCTCTCGGCTGCGTCGGGTCTGCCTTGGGTGGGGGTGGGCGTGTGAGTCAGCGCAACACCGCCGCCCGCGACCGCGACCGAGCAGCCATCCGCCGCACCAAGCCGCCCTGCGGGATCTGCGAAGGCGAGATCGACTACTCGCTGCCCTACCTCGACCCGATGTCCTTCGTCGTCGACCACGTCATCCCACTCGCCAAGGGCGGGGTCGACGAGCTCGCGAACAAGCAGGCCGCCCACAGGTCCTGCAACCAGACCAAGGCGGCCAAGCTGCCCGAGGACTTCGCGCCCCGCGTCTTCGTCACCTCGCGCTCCTGGTGACCCCTGGGCGGGGGCGCCCCTCAAGGCCCAGCCCGCCGCACCCTCTGGCATAGGCGGGCACCCCCATTCCCTTTTTCCACAGGCTCGGAGGTGAGCGCGATGCCTCCTCGCAAGAAGCTTGCCGCGGTCACCGAGGCGGATATTGCCGCCGCCGAGGCTGAGGCCGAGAAGCCGAAGACCATCCTCGAGGCCGCCGAAGCCGGCTCACGTCTCGAGGAACTCAAGGCGATGCGTCGCCGTCTCGCCAAGGCGCTCGATGATCCGAATACCGCGGCGCGCGACCTGGCTGCACTCTCGCGTCGCCAGATCGAGATCGGCCGCGACATCGAGGCCATCGTCGTGGCCGAGGACGAGGATCACTCGGTGGTCGTGAGCGCCGATGACGAAGTCTGGGACGGCACCGGCTACTAACGCTCGGCCACTCTCCGAGGTTGCCCGCCACGTCGTGGCACCTGAGGGGATTGCCTCCACTGAGTGGCCGTCGGTCTTCAAGACCTGCACCCGACTCGGCTGGGGATTCGACCGCTGGCAGTTCGATGCCGGTCGGCTCATCGTCGCGAAGCGATCCGACGGAACCTATGCCGCGGACACGACGTGCATCAGCATCCCGCGGCAGGTCGGCAAGACCTACCTCATCGCCTGCATCATCTTCGCCCTCTGCCTGCTCAAGCCGGGACTGACGGTGATCTGGACGGCGCACCGCAAGACGACGGCGCGCGAGACGTTCGATCAGTTCGACGGCATGGCCAAGCGGCCCAAGGTGGCGGCCCACATTCGCCAGGTTCTTCACGGCAAGGGCGATGAAGCGATCCACTTCAACAACGGGTCTCGCATCCTCTTCGGTGCCCGCGAGTCTGGTTTTGGCCGTGGGTTCGCCGGCGTCGACATCCTGGTCTGCGACGAGGGTCAGATCTTGCCCGAGTCCACCCTCGAGGATCTCGGCGCAACCCAGAACACGGCACCGAACCCGCTCTTCTTCGTCATGGGCACCCCCGCGGCCCCGTGACCCCGGCGAGTTCTTCACCCTCTTGCGCCAAGAGGCACTCGACGGCGAGTCCGATTCGACGCTCTACATCGAGACGAGCGCCGACCGAGGCACTGACCCGATGGACCCGGAGCAGCTGCGCAAGGCGAACCCGTCCTACCCGCACCGCACCACGCACCGCGCCCTGCTGCGCCTGCGGAAGAAGCTCAAGAACGACGACGCCTGGAACCGCGAGGCACGTGGCATCTGGGACGAGCTCACCAAGCAGTTCTCCCCCATCAACGGTCCGCTGTGGCGCGACGCTGTCGACGTCGGCCCGGCGAGCACCACGAAGCCTTCCGCGATGGCTGTCGACATGTCCCACGATCGGCAGATCTCGGTGGGCGCCTGCTGGCTCGAGGAGTCGTCGGCCCACCTCGAGGAAGTCTGGGCTGGCATCGACGAGCCGGGGGCAGTCGAGTGGGTCGCTGCTCGCGCCGGTCGCCGCATCCCGGTCTTGATCGACTCCGTGAGCCCGGCGGCGTCGATGATCCCGGCGCTGCGTGCTCGCAAGGTCAAGGTCCTCACTGGCAACTCTGCCGACATGGCTCGCGGCTGCGGGCTGACCGTGTCCGATCTCGAGGCCGGCCGCCTGACTCACGCCGACCAGGAGTCCGTGAACGACGCCCGCGAGGGAGCCCGGAAGCGTGCGATCGGCACTGCCGGCGGCTGGGGCTATGACCGCAAGGACCCGTCCGTGAACATCGCCCCGCTCGTCGCCGTCACCTTGGCGCGCGTCGCGGCCACGATCAACGAGAAGCCGACCGGCAGCACATCTGCTCGATCCGGTCGAGCGAGCTCCACAAGATGAGAGGCGGTGCAGCGTGAGTCAACTCGACACCCTGACCGTCCCCGGACTGACCGTCGACGAGCAGATCACCCTGAATCGCCTGGTGGCTCAGCTTGAGGCGAAGAAGCCACGCAACCTGCTCCGTCAGCGCCTGTACGACAACCAAGAGGTGGCCCGCCGGATCGGGGACACGATCCCTCTCCAGTACTTCCGCATGGGCATCGTGCTGGGCTGGACGGGCAAGGGGGTCGACAGCCTTGGCCGCCGCTGCACGCTGGAGCGCTTCGTGTGGGCCGACGGCGACCTGTCGGACATCGGGGCTCAGGACGTCTGGGACGACAACAACCTGCGCTCGGAGATCAACTCGGCCAAGGTGTCCTCGCTGATCCATGGCCCCGCCTTCTTGGTCAACACGACTGGCGAGGGCTACGAGCCGAAGTCGCTCATCCATGTCCGCGACGCCCTGAACGCCACGGGCGACTGGAACCCGCGTCGGCGCCGGATGGACAACCTCTTGTCCGTCTTGGGTCGGGACGAGCAGGGCGGCATCGTCGAGTTCGCTCTCTACCTTGACGGCCTCACGATCACCGCCAAGAAGGACGGCAGCGCATGGGAGGTCGACCACCAGGATCATGCGTGGGGTGTGCCGGTCGAGGTGATGGCCTACAAGCCGCGCGTCGGTCGCCCCATGGGCTCCTCTCGGATCACTCGCCCGCTGATCGGCCTTCAGAAGCAGGCCGTCCGGGCGCTGATTCGCACCGAGGGTCACATGGACGTGTTCAGCTACCCGGACTTCTGGTTGCTGGGTGCGCTCGCCAAGGACATCAAGGGTGAGGATGGCGCGAACATCGCGGCCATGTCTGCCGCGCTCGGCCGGATTCGGGGCGTCCCTGATCTCCCTGCCGATGACCCGAATGCGCGCGACAACAACCTTGACCGCGCCGACATCAAGCAGTTCCCTGCCTCTGCCCCCACGCCCAACCTGGCGTGGCTGAACACCCTGGCGAAGCTGTTCGCCCGCGAGTCCTCACTGCCGGACTCTGCGCTGGCCATCACCGACTTCGCGAACCCGACCTCGGCCGACTCCTATGACGCCTCGCAGTATGAGCTCATTGCGGAAGCCGATGGCGCCGTGGAGGACTGGTCGCCGGCGGTCAAGCGGTCCCACCTCCGCGCCTTGGCGATCCTCAATGGCGAGACGGAGATCCCGAGCGAGTGGAAGACGATCGAGCCGAAGTGGCGCGACCGTCGCTACGTCTCGCCGTCTGCGCAGGCTGATGCTGGCTCCAAGGTCGTCCCGCTGATCGCTGCGGCCACGTCCGAGGTCGAGCTGGAGTTGCTGGGTCTCGATGAGCAGCAGATCCGCCGCATCATGGCTGAGAAGCGCCGCGGCCAAGGATCGGGGGTCCTCGACCGGCTCCGTGACGTCGGCGCTCCGGCAGCCGAGGACCCGGTTGCCGTCAAGGCGAAGGCTGACGCGATGGGTGTCCTGATTCGCTCCGGCGTGGATCCTGTCGAAGCCGCCGAGCGCGTCGGCTTCGCGGGCATCGGATTCACTGGCGCCGTCCCGGTCTCCCTGAGACTGCCCGAGTCGGACGCCACGAAGCTCGAGGACAAGGGCGCAAGTGGCAGCCAGCCTGCGGGCTGAGACGGCCTCTCTGGTCCGTCTCGCGGACCTCGACCTGTCTCGCCTGTGGCGCCTCGTCGCAGCCGGTGCGAACGCAGGCGAGGCCCTGCATGACCTGCTGCCTGCGATCGTGCGCGAGTACGGCGCAGCGGGTGGCGCCATGGCTGCCGAGTGGTACGACCAGCAGCGCGAGAAGGCCGGTGCGAGCGGTCGCTTCTACGCTCTGCCGATCAGCCCGGACGACCGCGGCGCTCACTCCCTGGTCAGTTGGGCAGTAGGAACCGCCACCGACGGCGCCGCACTCCAGTCGCTGATCCTCGGCGGCGTACAGCGGCGCATCGCCGACCATGTCCGCCTCACGGTCACGAGCAACTCCATCGACGACCGCGCAGCAGCCGGCTGGCAGCGAGTGACAGACGGCAACGCCTGCACCTTCTGCTCCATGCTCGCCGGCCGCGGCAGCGTCTACTCCGAGGCCACTGCCGACTTCGCCAGCCACGACGAATGCGGCTGCTCCGCAACGGTCGCCTGGAGAGGCCAACCCGTCCCCGTCAAGCCATTCACCCCCAGTGCGAAGACCTCCACCGAGGCCGACCGCGCCCGCGTCCGCGAATACCTGCGGACCCACTGATCTCCCCGTCGCTCGACGGGTTACGCACTACGCCCCGCGGTCAAGTGGGCGGTCGATGGAGGAACAGATGTCTGACGCACCCGAGGGCGGCAACACCCCCAGCGGAGAGACGCCCGCCGCTGACGAGTTCAAGGTCATCACGTCGCAGGACGAGCTCAACCGGATCATCGGCGAGCGCGTCAAGCGGGCCAAGCCTGCCGACTACGACGACCTGAAGGCCAAGGCCGCCAAGCTCGACGAGATCGAGCAGGCGAACCAGACCGAAGCCGAGAAGGCCGCCAAGCGCCTCGCCGACCTCGAGGCCGAACTCACCAACACCCGCCGCGAGTCGACACGACTCAAGATCGCAGCCGACCACGGCATCACTGACGCCGACGACATCGAGCTGTTCCTCACCGGCACGGACGAAGAGACCTTGACCAAACAGGCCAAGCGCCTCGCCGACCGCGACGCCGACCGCAAGAAGAACGGCAACCACGTGCCCCGCGAGGGGCAGACCCCCGTGCTCACGGCCGGAGACGAAGACCGCCGCGCATTCGTGCGGAACCTGACCGGCCGGGGCTAATCCAGAACTCACAGAAAGCGAGGCGCCATCATGGCTCTCGACACCTCCTCCCTCTCCCTGCCCGGCACCTCGCTCGGCATCGTCACCGAGGCCGCCCTCGACTCCGGCGTCCTTCCCAAGCTCGTCCCGAGCAAGCCCACGCTGTTCGGCCCCGTCAAGGGCGCCACCTTCTCCGGCGTGCCCCGTGCGCAGATCGTCGGCGAGGGCGAGAAGAAGTCCGGCCAGGACCCCTTCGCCCTCACCCCGTTCTCCGCCGAGCCCGTCAAGGCGCAGATCACCGTCCGCGTCTCCGACGAGTTCAAGTGGGCCGACGAGGACTACCAGCTGGGCATCATCGACGACCTGGTCGCCCCGGCGATCGGCGCTGGCATGGGTCGCTTCGTCGACCTGTTCGCCTTCCACGGCATCAACCCCCTCACCGGGACCGTCTCGGCGAAGGCGACCAAGTACCTCTCGCAGACCACCAAGGTCGTGGAGGTCGCCGGCGCCCCGACCGACGAGCTCAACGCGGCCGTCGCGCTGATCGCGGGCAGTGGCTCCGGGATGCCCAACGGCATCGCCTTCGACGCCGGCTACGGCTTCTCGCTGGCTTCCGAGGTGTGGCCCACTGGCACCGCCCAGGCGGGACTGGAGCGCTACCCCGGCATGGGCTACGGGACCGACGGCGTGTGGCGTGGTCTCAAGTACGGCATGTCTTCCACTGTCTCCGGTGCGCCCGAGCTCGCCGACACCAAGATCCGCGCCATCGTCGGCGACTACACCCAGGTCAAGTGGGGATACCAGCGCCAGATCCCTCTGGAGATGATCGAGTACGGCAACCCCGACAACATCTTCGACGAGGACGGCGCCCCGCGCGACCTGAAGGGCTACAACGAGATCGCCCTCCGCTCCGAGGTCGTCATCTACATGGCCATCGGTGACCTCGGCAAGTTCGCCAAGGTCCACGACCTCGTCTGATGGCACGCCTTCGCAACAAGCGGACCGGCGTAGCGGTCTCGTGCCCTGATGAAGAGGCCGCCCGCCTGGGCGGCGAGTGGGAGCGGGCCGACAAGCCCGCACCGAAGGCGCCCGCCAAGAAGGCGGCGGCGTCCCCGAAGAAGTCGGACTGAGGAAAGGGGGCGACCCGTGGCTGAGATCATCAAGGTGACCGACCTCCCGGCTGGGTTGCAGTCGGGCGAGATGGTCGCAGCGATGGTGGCCGGTGCCAACGCGCGGGCTTCGCGAGTCGCCCCCTGCCTCACCTCTACCGATCCCGCCCCGTCGGCGGACCAGCTTGCTGAGGCGAAGCTGATCCTGCTCGGCGCAGTGAAGCGCTGGGCCGAAGCTGGCTCCGGGGCGCTGGCGTCCCAGAATGCCGGCCCCTTCGGGATGACTGTCGACACCCGCCAGCGGACCGGCTACAACCTGTGGCCCTCAGAGATCGTCGACCTTCGCGCGATCTGCTCGGCGATCACTGCAGGCCGCCAAGCCTTCTCGATCGACACCGCGCCCGCCCGCGGGTCGTCCATCCATGCCGACATCTGCTCGCTGCACTTCGGGGCGGGCTACTGCTCGTGCGCAGCCGACATCGCCGGCTTCCCGCTCTACGAGGTCTGACGATGTTCGCCTACGGCGAGACCGTCACCCGCCTCCGTGCCGCCGAGATGCTCGACCCCTACTCCGGCACCTACCGGCCTGACTGGAATGTGCCCCCGGCGTCGCAAGTCGACATCGAAGGCTGGGGCGTCGACGACTCCAAGTCCGCTGAGCCGCTCGAGGTCGGTCGCGAGGCTGTGGTCACTGACTTCGTGCTGTACCGCCAGGAGCCCGCCGACGTGCTCCCCGGCGACCGCGTGATCGTGCGCGGCTTCACCTGTGAGGTCGTCGGTCGCCCGGCGACGTGGCGACATCCAATGACTGGCTGGCAAGCGGGCTTCGTGGTCCGCGCGAACGTTGTGGAGGGCTGAGAGATGGCGAAGTCGATCCACGGCTGGAAGCTCAACTCCGGCGGCATCGCGGAACTCCTGAAGTCCGACAAGGTGCGCGCGTTCACCACCGCCCGCGCCGAACGCGTGCTAGCCGCGGCGAAAGCGAGCGCGCCCGTCGACACTGGCGCCTACCGCGACGGCCTGCACATCGAGCAGGTCACCACCGACCGTGCCGTCACCCGCGTCCAGGGCGGCACTGACCATGACTGGGTCGTGGAAGCGAACACCGGCAACCTCGCCAAGGCGCTCGGCTCGGCAGGTGCCTGATGTGGCAGCCAGCCGCGATCCTCTACCCCGACGTCGAGCTGCTCCTGTCGCGGGAGCTCGGATCGGCATTGGCGTCTCGCTGGCAGCGGCCCGTCTATGTCGGCACTACGGTCCCGAATCCACGCCGTGAGTACATGGTGACCGTCCGCTCGGACGGCGGCCCGGACCTCGGCGACGTGCGCTCGCTGTGCCGCGTCGGGATCAACGTCTACGGTCCGACGCCCCAGCAGGCCACCGACCTGGCACGTCTCATCGGCGCGCTCCTCGGCGGCATGGCTGGCAAGCAGGCCATCACCGCCGTGACGTCCGTGTCGCTGCCGACCGAGATCGCCGACCCGTCCAAGACCCCGCGGCGCTACCTGACCGCCGAGATCCACGTGAGAGGAAGTGCCCTCGCATGAAGCTGACCCACCCCGGCGCTGGCCGGACCATCGAGGTGGCCGACTCGGTTGCCGATCGCTACCTGTCGCAGGGCTGGAGCCCGGCCACTGCTGGCGCGCCGAAGGGCAACGCCGGCCTCGCTGAGTGGCAGGAGTTCGCCCGCGCCCAGGGCATGAGTGACGAAGACCTCGAGGGTCAGTCGCGCGACGACCTCCGCGCCGCCCTCTCCTGATTCCCCCACAGAGTTCCGCCCGTCCGCACCGGGTGGCTGATCCGCGGCGTCGCCGCATCACCACACAGAAAGGCAGGGCTGGCACATGCTTGATGCCGACAACGTCCGCGTTGCACTGACCGGCGCCGTGTTCAAGGGGCCGACGACCGCGACCGCTCCCACTGGAACCTCCGGCGCACCGACCGGCTACGAAGACCTCGGGTACATCAGCGAAGACGGCGTGGAGATCGCGCTGCCCGACGCTGGCGACTCTGAGGCCATCAAGGCGTGGCAGAACGGCGCCACTGTGCGCATCGTTCGTACGCCGTCCGACGAGAACCCCACGTGGGTCTTCGCGATGATGGAGACGAAGCTGGAGACCGTCGAGACCTACTTTGGCGTCACGGTCACTCAGACCGCCACCGAGGGATCGTTCGAGTGGACGAATAACTCCGTCCGCCCGCACCAGTCCTACATCGTCGACTCCGTGGACGGCGCCGAACTCACCCGCGACTACATCCCCAAGGGGATCGTCACCGCGGTCGAGTCGCACACGCTCACCTCCACTGGGGCGACCGTCTATCAGGTCACCGTTGAGGGCGAGCTGGATGGCGCGAAGGGATTCAACTTCAAGCGCTGGTCCACTTCGCTCGCGACCACCGCGCCCTGACCCATGAACTTCCCGGCCGGCGCTGTGCGGAGGCGTCGGCCGGGGAGCACAGCCTCCGCAACTCCGCACACTTGAAGGGACTCCGCACATGAGTGACGACCAGCAGTACACGTTCGAGGTCGACGGCGAGACCTACGCTCTCCCGTCCGCTGAGACCGGCGCCGAGACGCTCCCCGGCCGCTTCCTCCGGGATGCCGCCATGGAAGGCCAAGAGGGCCAGATCCGGCTCGGATTCGCGCTCCTTGAGGCGACCGGCGCCGACCCGAAGGCCATCGACGCGCTCTACGACCTCCCCGGCCCCAAGATGATGGAGCACATCGAAGCGTGGATGGAGTTCAAGCCCAACCGGGGTGACGCCTCCGTGGGGGAATCGTCGGGCTCCTCGAGCTGATCGAGGAGCACCGCGCGTCCATCGAGTACGACTGGCGCACCCGCTTCGGCATGGGCCTCGACCAAGTGCCGCGCGACATGCGTTGGTCGGAAGCGTTCCGCCTGATCAAGATTCTCCGCGCTGACCCGTCGTCCGCACTCGCCTCTGCGATGGCTGGCTGGGAGTACCCGATCAGTCGCGAGGCGCTCCTGCTGGCTGATCAATTCGACCTGCTGCACCAAGTGAACGCCGACCCGAAGCAGGGGAAGCCGAAGCCTCACCCGATGCGCCCGTGGAAGCAGGGGCGGAAGACGGAGGAGCGCGGCAAGAAGATTGCGGTCACGCAGGAGCAGGTTGTGGCTGCACTGCGGCGAGCAGGGCACACGGCCCCGCTGCCAGCGGGCGCTGAAGGGATGTTCAGTTGACCACGAAGTCTGCGAACACCGTCTCAAAGTCGCTGTCCATCGCCTCGACGCCGAGGGTGCCGCCCTTGATGACTCCCTTCGGCACATCGAATGCGACGTCCTGCTTTACCGTTCCTCCCGCGCGAGCCTCAGTGGGCCATTCGCTGCCCGGAGTCACTGAGTACGAGTTCTCGTAGACCTGATTGTCGGTGCCCGTGAATGACCACGTGAGGTCGAACGTGACATCAGCCTTGCGCTCGTCGCCGACATAGGTCGCCTCGTAGGTCGCCAGGACGTATTGCCCTGTCGGCTTGTCGTTGTACGGGTTGGCCTGCTTGATATCGGCGTCAGCGTTGACCTGCACCTTGGTGACCTTCACTTCCCAGTCACCAAGAATCACCGTGTCGCCCAGTTGCACGGACGCGTTGTCCACCTCGGGCTCCTCGGAAGCTTCCTCGTCGGCGGCGTCGACTGCATCGTCCGCATCGGATTGGACGATCTTCGCGTTGCGGTCGCCCTCTTCCTTGACCTCTGCCTCCTTCTCGCTGCCGTCGCATGCAGAGGTCGCCCCTAGGGCGAGCAAGAGGGCCGCAATTCCAAGAGTCCTGTTCAAGCGCATGCGGGTCATCTTTCCATCGGCCATCGGTCCCCGTCTGGCGTTTCGCGCATCTGAGTCGCGCGCCACTATCTGAGGAGGTCGCATGGCGGAGGTCGCCTCGGCATTCGTGTCGCTCATGCCCTCGGCTCGAGGGTTCGGCAAGGAAGCCGAGTCTCAAGTCTCTGGCGAGATGAAGAAGTCCGGCAGCCGTGTCGGGAAGTTCTTCTCGGGGGCACTGAAGAAGACCGCAGTCGGGGCCATGGCTGCCGTCGGCGCGACCGCTGGCGTGGCGCTCTTCAAGGGCTTCGGCCGACTGAAGGGCATCGAGGAGGCCCAGGCGAAGCTGACGGGTCTTGGCCACTCGGCGAAGTCGGTCGACAAGATCATGAACTCCGCGCTGGCGTCCGTGAAGGGCACGGCGTTCGGTCTAGATGAGGCGGCCACGGTTGCGGCCTCTGCTGTCGCCGCCGGCGTTGAGCCGGGCAAGGCACTGCAGCGCACCCTGACCCTCGTCGGCGACGCGGCCACCATCGCGGGGACCGACATGGGTTCGATGGGCGCGATCTTCAACAAGGTCGCGGCGTCCAACAAGCTGCAGATGGACTCGGTCAATCAGCTGCACGACGCCGGCATTCCGGCGCTGCAACTGGTGGCAAAGCAGCTCGGCGTCACCGCAGAAGAGGCCAGCAAGATGGCCTCGGAGGGCAAGGTTGACTTCGCGACCTTCCAAAAGGCCATGCAGAAGGGCCTCGGTGGCGCTGCCCAGGAGTCCGGGAAGACTTTCTCGGGATCGCTCGCCAATATGCAGGCCGCTCTCGGCCGCCTCGGCGCCAACGTCCTTCAGGGCGTGTTCGGGAAGATGCCGGCCCTATTCACCAAAGTTGGCACGTCGCTTGACAAGCTCGGCCCTCTCGCCACGAGGGCCGGGGAGCTGCTCGGCGATGGGATGACCCGAGCGGGCAAGGCTGTCGCGCCATTGGCCCAGCAACTCGGTGGCTCCCTGCGACGGGCAGCGGCTCAGGCGACAGCAGTGATCAAGGGGATTGACTGGTCGCCTCTGGTGCGAATTGGCGAGTCCGTTCGCCGCGACCTGATTCCCGCCCTGATCTCGTTCGGCAAGGTGGTCGCCAAGAACGTGGGAGCGGCACTCAAGGCCGTCGCCCCCCGATGATCGCCCTCGGCCTAGTGGTCGCAGAGCAGGTAGTCCCGGCTATCGCGGCGATCTTCAGCAAGGCCGTGGAGTTCGAAGGCGTCCTGGTTCCGCTTGCTGCCGCCCTCGGCGCCGGGGTCCTTGCCTTCAAGGCGTATGCGCTTGCCGTCGCTGCAGTCGCTGCCGTTCAAAAGATCTGGCTCGGCGTGCAGGTGGCGCTCAATGTCGCGCTGACTGCGAACCCGATCGGACTCGTCGTGGCGGCGCTGGCGGCGCTGGCCGTGGGGCTGGTCGTTGCATACAAGCGGTCGGAGACGTTCAGGAACATCGTCAATGGCGTCTTTGCCAAGGTTCGCGCTGCTGCTCAGGCGTTTGCCAGCGGCGCCAAGAAGGCATTCCAGACCGTCGTCTCTGCGCTCGACGCCATGCAGGATGGTGTGTCGCGCGGAGTCAGCGCCATCCTCGGCTGGTTCCGTCAGCTTCCGGGGCAGATCCTCGGGGCGCTGGGTGGGCTTGGCGGCCTGCTGCGCAAGGCTGGCGCCTCCGTCATCGACGGCTTCCTCGGCGGCATGAAGAAGGCGTGGGGCGGTCTTGTCTCGTGGGTCGGCGGGCTCGGCACTCGGATCCGGGGTGTCATTGGAGATCTCGGGCGGCTTCTCTATGACATCGGCGTGGGCATCATGGACGGCCTGCTGTCCGGCATCAAGGCGGGCTGGGGGAAGGTCTCCAGCTTCGCCGGAAGTGTCGCCGGAGAGGTCAAGGGGATCTTCAAGGGCGACTTCAAGATCAACTCTCCCGCCAAGCTCATCATCCCGATCGGCATGTCGGTCATCGAGGGCCTTCAGGTGGGCATGGTCACTCAGGCCAAGAAGTTGACCAAGACCACGAGCTCGATCACCAAGGGCGTCAAGAAGTTCTTCACGACCGATATCAAGAAGATCGGTCCGGCGATGGTCAAGTCGATGAAGTCGATGCTGAAGTCGCTGCAGCAGCAGCTGAACAAGGCGACGAAGAGGGTCGACCTGTTCAAGTCGATCCGCGATCAGGTGAAGTCGGCGTTCGCGCCGGACCTGTTCTCGGGGTCGTTGAAGGACTTCCTGTCCGGTGTCGGGACGCAGCTCGCCGGCAACAAGGCGGTTCTGGCGGCGTTCCCGAAGTTGCTGAAGAAGGGGCTGAAGGGCGACTTCCTGACGGCGCTCATGGGGTCGGGGAACACCCAGCTGATCCTCGGGCTCGCTGGCGCTGACTCATCCGCGCTTAAGGGCCTGCAGTCGGACTGGAACGAGATGAACTCGATCGCCGGGAAGCTCGGGACGAACGTCGCGCAGACCCAGGTGGGCTCGTCGCTGAAGTCGCTCGAGAAGAAGGCGGACAAGCTCAACAGCCTCGTCGAGAAGCTCGACAAGCGCATCGGCAAGGCGGTCGGGAACGAACTCAACAAGGGTGCTCGCAAGGGGAAGAAGGCGAAGAAGAAGTGACGCATGTCGACCTCAAGCCCCGTCTGACATGGGGCGACGTGGAGATCACGGACGTTCCGTTTGGGCTGATCTTCGGCTCCAATTTCGGCGTCGGCGAGAACCTGTACGAGATCATCGAATCCGAGCTGTTCGACGGCTCGGTGGTCACCTCGGACTTCACCGAGAATCGAACGCTGGCATTCGAGATCGGCATCTTGGACGAGCCCGACATGGCTGGCCTGGAGTTGGCTGGCGCGCGCCTCGAGCGAGAGGCCGAGAAGCAGCGCAGCCTGATCACCTTCGATCCGGGCGACGGCGCCGGTACGCCGTGGGCCGTGGAGACGTATCGCGCGAAGCTGGAGTTCAACCGCACCGACGAGTTCGAGGGCGCGCTGATCCGGGTCTACTCGGTGGAGATGCAGGCGCACCCGCACGTGCGCTCCGTCGAGGAGATCGTGATCCCGGCGATCGGCGCGGGCTCCGGGGTGCCTTCGGTCCGCGTGACGCTGCAGGATCCGTCCACGTGGACGGCCACGGCCGGCGGGTCGAGTCAGTCCGTGTCGACCACGGACGACGGCACGGGGATCGCCGTGTCATCGGGGGTCGGTCCGATCGTCCTGACCCGGACTGCGTCGGTGAGCTTCATCGGCACGCCCTATCTTCATGTGGACTACTCCTGCCCGGCCGAGCATGCGCACGGACTGCGGGTGGCTACTCCGGGCGAACAGCTGACCCCGGTCGGAGACCCGATCGCGATCGGCGCAACCCGCTGGCGTCGGATCTATGCGCTCGCCGTGCCGGCGACAACTCCCGCCATTCAGTTCGCGCTCGGTTCGTCAGCAGAGTCTGCCCCGTCCATGCTGCGCATCTCGGGCCTGGTCCGCTCCAATGACCCTGCCCTCTTCGCTGGCACGTCGCGACAGCTCTTCCAGAAGTTCCCGACCCACGGAACCGCGCGCACTGCCGGCAACCTGCACATTCGTCACGAGAACCCGCTGGGCGAAGTACTGCTGCACACCTGGCCCGACGACGGCTCTGGGCACAATCCGTCCTGCCGGTCAAGGATCGCCAGCGGCCCCAGTTCGCCGGCCGACCCGACGGCGGCCTCGGGTTTCAGGACGCCGCTGAGCGCCGTGAATCCCCTCGCATTCCACATCCCGATTCAGCAGTTGCCTCCGGGCAAGTACCGCCTGTTCGCGCGCATGAAGGCCGCCACCGCCGGCGAAGCCCTCTTCGAGGTGACCGCAGGTACGGCCGGTCTCGACATTGGCGACTTCGGCGTCGAGCAGTGGCAGCCGCCGGTGAAGATCGGCACCAGCTATTCGCTGGTCGAGCTCGGCTCGGCGATGCTTCCGACCGCCCGCGCAGCGAAGGGATCGGAACTCACGTCGGTGATCGTGCTGGACGTACTCAGCGACTTCGAGACGTCGACGATCCAGTTCGATGACCTCTATCTGCTGAATGCCTCGACTGGCGCCACGGTGATCCTTCCCGGTGGCACCCACACTCAGGTCTTCGTGGGAGCTCCAACCATCGAGCACCCGTTCCCGTCTCTGATGATCGGCACGAAGGCGGACAAGTCCGATGCTGTCGCGATCGAGGCTGCGGCCAAGGTCTGGGAGTCCAACCCCTGGCCGCCCGGATTCATGAACGTCTTCTCGGTCTGCGGCCAGCCGAACGCTGCGGTCTCGCCTTCCTACTTTCCGCGCTTCCTGCACAACGCGTACGAGGTCGCAGGGTGATCCCGCAGGCCCGTCCGATGCTGAAGGTCGGCGGAACCTGGGTGATCGCGCATGCGCACTACGACGACATCGAGGTGGGCAATCGGCGGGCGGGCGGCAACTACTCATTGTCGTGGCAGATGAATCTGCGCTCCGGGGATCGTCCGACATGGATGCCTCCGAGCGCCCCGGTGGAGTTGCACGCCGGCGGAAAGTGCTGGACCGGCACACTGGGCGATTCCGACTGGGACTCAGGATCGTTCACCGCGGACGGTCTGTGCCGCCAGGCAGAGTTGGCGGCGGCCCTCGACTTCCTCGACGAGCCAACCAACAACCTCGGCGTCGCCCTTGCTGCCGCGCAAAGTCGGGGCGCGGTCGCCTTCTCGACCACGGAAGCGCTGGGCTCCCTGCCGGGCGATGCGCTCGAGGCAAACTCCCTGTCGAGCCTCTTCGACCAGTGGTGCTTGGAGTCCAGCCTCCATTGGGGCGTCGGCGCAGATGGCCTGATGCGCACTTCCACCACCGACCCGGAAGCTCCTTCGCTGTGGGTGCTGCCCGGCATCGTCGACCTCCCGGCCTCGTCGCTATTGGAGGCCGACACCGTGGTCGCGCAGTACATCTCCCCTACGCTCACGATGCCGAAGGTGATCGCGACCACGGGGACACGCCGCCGCGAGCGGCTGGTCGACCTCCGAGACATCGGGGTGATGGATGCGGCTCGCGCGCAGGGCATCGCCAACGAGATCCTGCGCCGCGGCGGAGGCGGCCTGCCTCGCTTCACCTCCGGCTTCGAGGTCTCCCCGGGCCAGGTGGTCAATCAGGGCGGCCGTGCGGTCGACCTGAGCGACATCCGTGCCGACGCGACGGTCCGCATCCACGGGTGCGAGGACCCGCGCACCGGCACGCCGTGGACCGATATCGCGATCGGGGAGACGTCGTGGCGCCCGATGCAGCGCACGATCCAGATCAACCCAGTCGACCTCGATGCCAGCGACTTCACGGCGATCGTCGAGGAGCTCGGCGGAACGGTGGTGTTCTGATGGCCTACCGGAACCGGCCGAACCCATATACGGCAGGAGGCCCCCCGGCCCCCAAGGCCCCACCGGGCCACCTGGGCCAACCGGCCCCCCAGGGCCTACGGGTCCCACCGGCCCTCAGGGCCTCACGGGTCCGGCAGGTCCCACCGGCCCTCAGGGCCTCACGGGTCCGGGAGGGCCCACGGGACCCCAAGGCCCGACTGGCACCGCAGCCACGGTCGCCGTGGGCACCACCACGACAGGCCCACCCGGTACGAACGCATCGGTCACGCAGAGTGGCACCCCGCAGGCTCGCACGTTCAACTTCACGATCCCGCGCGGCGACCAAGGGGTCCAAGGTCCGACCGGACCCGCCGGCGGCACGATCCTGGGCGGCGCCAAGCTCTACTACAGCGGGTCACAGCCGATCCCCAACGCCACTTTCACTCGTGTCAACCGCACCGCCCAGAAGTACATGGTCGCGGGGTCGGTCACCCTCGGCACGGGCATGACAGCGGTCCTGCAGACGGCGGGCTGGTGGGACGTCAGCGCCGCCCTGTCGTTCGCCGGCAACGCGGGCGGTCGCCGGATCATGGTCGTCGAAATGTGGACTGGCACCGATCCCGGCATCGGCAACGCCACCACCCTCATCCGCGCCGAGGGTGCTCCCGGCGTCTCGTCCTTCGTGGCGTTGAACGGCTCCACCTCCGAAGAGCTGGCCGCCGGCACCAACCTCCGCTTGCTCGCCTACCAGAACGCCGTCTCCTCCCTCGACCTCTCGCCCAACGCTCCGACCGAACTGGTTGTGAAAAGGATTATCTGATGGCAGACGAGCCCGGCGGCTGGGAGCTCCACCGCGCAGTCAAGAAGATGGGCGAGGACCTCACCACCGGCCTCGCGCAACTCAACCAACGGCTCGACCGACTGGTGTCTACCGACGCGTTCAACGCCGAGCAGCGGCGTGTGGATGACCGGCTGAAAGACCTTGCTGATGACATCGCTGGGGAGCGAGCAGCACGGGTCGCAGCGCAGGAGACCGAACGGTCTGAGCGCAAGGAGGGCGACAAGGCGCAGCAGGCGACGCTGGACAAGCTGACCACCAATCTCCGGTGGGTGGCCGCGTCGATCATCCTGCCGATCGCGCTCTTCGTCGCCACGCTGCTGATGAACATGCGAGGCGAGTCATGAGGCAAGTCGTCAAGTGGTCCCTCGTCGTGCTGACGCTGGCCCTGGTCGGTGTCGGGCTGGCGTATGCACTGGCCCAGGGCGAGACGAATCGCGACCGGTTAGACAAGGCGCAGGAGCGTTCCGAGGCACGTGGTGCCGAGGTGGCGGAACTGCGCGAGCTCGTCGACGAGGCAAACCGTCGACTGCGCCGAGCCGGGAAGCAGCCCGTGAAGGCCGATGACCTCCCTGCGGGTATCGACCGGCCGAACCTGATGCAGGGCCCCCGCGGGCCGATGGGTCCGCAGGGGCCTCAGGGGGCACGCGGGCCGAAGGGAACTAAGGGCGACGACGGCACCAACGGCACCAGCGGACAGGACGGCAGCACCGGCGCGACGGGCGACACCGGGCCGACTGGATCGCAGGGTCCGGCCGGACCACAGGGCGAGCGCGGGGAGGTTGGACCTCGAGGTGAGGTCGGTCCCATCGGCCCCGCCGGGCCTCAGGGTCCAGCTGGTGAGCCGGGCGACGTCCTTGCTCCGTCCTCTGCCGAGTGTCCCGAAGGGCAGTTCGTCTTCCGTGTCTACGTCGGCGCGGACGGCAAGATCAGTGCCGCGTGCCGGGCGCTGCTGCCATGAGGCTCATCCACGCATCCGGCCGCTACGACCGCAAGGTGCGGATCCGCCGCAAGACTGCGAAGGCTCAGCGCGGCCGGTCGTCACTGATCTCCCGCACCGAGTCGACCACGGCCACCGTCTTCCGCACCCGAGCGTTCGCCGCCCTCCGCCGACCGGGCAAGGCGGCGCGCGGTGACTGCACGATCGAGCACCGCCGCAAGAGGTGGAAGCGGCTGTCTGCCCGCGTGGTCCTCGTGTCCAAGTCCTACCGTCTCGGTCGTCGCTGCTGGGTGCTCGTGGCCCGGATGCGCAGGCGCTCGGACGGCTATCCGCTGACGGTCATCACCGCGCACCTCCCCGCGTCTGTCGAGGGCCAGGTGGCACGACTGGCGCGCCGGATGCCGGTGACGCTGGACAAGCAGGGTGCGGCGTGGGTGGAGGCTGCGCGCGGGCTGCGTCGGGTGATCGAGGAGGAGCGGCGCCGTCGCCCCAACGCCGTGCTGGTCGTGACGGCCGACTGGAACATCAACCTGCGCAGCAAGGTGCAGCGCGACTACCTCCAGTCGCTCCTCGGCGACACGGTCACCCTCGCCAAGCCCGACCGTCCATGGGCGGACTTCCCCGGCACCCACGGCCGCCGCGTCATCGACTGGGGCGCCTGCTCGGAACCGTCCGTCGTACGACCCGAGCCGCGCACTGCCGCGTCAGATCATCGGCCGATCCGGGTGGTCTGGTGACCACCCTCGCCGCAGCACTCGCCCTCGCTGGCGCCTACGTGCTCTGGCGTACCGACCCCGACACCCGGCGCTGGTACCTCACCCTCGCCGCCGACGTGATCCTCAGGAGGACCCCGTGAAATTCCGCAAGAAGCCCGTCGAGATCGAAGCCACGCGCGTCACCCCGGAGAACGTCCAGGAGGTCGCCGCATGGTGTGGCGGCCGCGTCGTCAGCGAGGCCAAGCCGAGCGACCCGACTGACGTGTACACCGCGCTCGACATCCCGACCCTCGAAGGAGTCATGCGCGCCGAGACGTACCACGGGGGCGACTGGATCATCCGCGGCGTGAAGGGCGAGTTCTACCCCTGCAAGCCCGACATCTTCGAGGCGACGTACGAGCGGGTGGAGTCATGAAGCACTGCCCCTACTGCCGCGCCCCCGGGTTCGACGGGGACTGCAACGAGTGCGGATACGGAGACGAGTCGTGAGTTGGCGAATGGCGCGCAGCCTCGACACCGCGCTGGCCGAGGTGAACGCCGCCGCCCCCAAGCGATCCAAGGCGAGTGACGGCGGGATCGGGGACGCGGCCCACGCGACCCGCGACTCCGACCACAACCCGTGGATCAAGGACGCCAGCGGCACCGGCGTCGTCCGCGCCCGGGACTTCACCCACGATCCCGCGGGCGGCTTCGACGCCGACGCCTTCGCCGAGCACGTCGCCTCACTGCTCGGCAAGCACCCCGCGCTCGGCACCGGGGCCTACGTGATCTGGGACTGGCTGATCATCTCTACCGCCCGTCTCCGCGAGGGCTGGCGCCCCTACTCGGGCAGCAATGGCCACACCAAGCACTGCCACGTCTCGGTCGGGACGTCTGGCTACGACAGCACACAGACCTGGGGCTGGCCCCCGCAAGAGAAGGAGTGGTTCGAGATGGCGACCAAGGAAGAGTTGCGCACCGTGGTGCGCGAGGAGATCAAGAAGCACTTCGACCGCGAGAAGGCGCGGGATCAGCGGGAGAAGGCGCGGGATAAGAAGCGACACCAGAAGGTGATGGCGCTGCTCAAGGGCACGAGCGTCGACGTGGCTGCGATCGAGGCCGCGCTCACTGAGGAGGAGGCGTGATGTCGAAGCCCACCATCTCCCCCGCCGTCCGCGACCGGCTGTACCCGGTGGCCCTCGCTGCCGTGGCCCTGCTCGGCGGTTACGGCCTGATCGCCGACGAGATGATCCCGCTGTGGGTGTCTCTCGTCGCCGCGATCCTCGGCACCGGTGTCGCCACGGTGTACCGGCCCGCGAAGACGCTGTCTCAGGACGGAGACGGCTGATGGCCTACGAGCACGTCTCCACACTCGCCCACGACGGCAACCTCCGCGAGCGACTCGTCGCAGCCGCCGCACTGGAGGGCATCACCCAGCCTGAGGCATGGGTCGACGACCGCCGATGGGAGTTCGCCGCGCAGCCCGGCTGGGCAGACGCCTACGCCTCCGCGATCGCCAGCCACATCGACATGCCCGGACTCCGCGCCAACGTCATCAGCGACGCGCAGATCCTCAGCGCGGTGCAGGCACTCAACACGTAACCCCGCCGCGCCTCACGGCCCCCGTCGCCCTCGTGGCGGCGGGGGCTCTCGTCATTTCTCGAGGAGGCGGTAGACCGTCACCCGCGACACGTTGCCGAGTCGTGCCATCTGCGCAATGGGCACCTCGTCGCGGGCGCTCTGCATCACCGCGGCAAGCTCAGCGAGCGCATCCTCGCGCGCCCGGTCCGCCTCGGCGTACCGGGCACCAGCCGCCTCGAGGCGAGTGCGGATGTCGGCTTCGCTCACGACTGCGCCCGCTGCGCCTCGACGACAGCCCACCCTGTCGCGAGCGCCCAAGCTGCCCATAGTGGCCAGGGCAGCCCGGCCGTCGACGCCAGCACGGCGAGCACGCCGCCAGCCACGACCGACGCCTGAACGCCTCGGTCCACCATCAGTCTGTGCAACATGTGCGTCTCCTGTCTTCGTCGGAGGTGTCACAATGGGGTCCGGCCCCGGAGTAGTTATCGGCTTCTCCGGGGCCTTTCCTCATTCTCGGCGGTGCCGCCCCCGCTTCTTGCGGGCCTGTCTGATCTGGATGATCTGCAGGACGATCATGATCGCCGCGAGCACTTCCGATGTGGAGACTTTCAGCCCCACCACCTCCTCTCTGCTGTTGTGATTACAAGTATACGGTCGAGAGACCCGATGTGTCAACATGTCTACGCTTCTGTGGTTCGGAAACTTGTCACCCACATGACAAGATCCACCGCGATCCAGCGTCACCCCTTGCCCACGCCCACGACGACAGGCACCCTGCACCCCATGAGCCCGGACCCCAGCCCTCTCACCATCCAGATCGGCGCCCGCTTCCGCGCCATCCGCCACGCCACCGGACTCTCACAGGACAAGTACGCCAAGCATCTCGGCGTGCACTTCAGCCTCATCGGGCACATCGAACGCGGCACCCGCAACCTCACACTCCAGACGATCGAGCGGCTCGCCGAGAGAATGGGGGTCACCACCGACGACCTCCTCTGTGGGCACTGGGAGGACGAGAGCCCGCGCCGTCCCAAGGTCTAGAGCGCCCGCACCCGATCCCCCGCCACCCACTCCACCCGCACCCCCAGATACTCACTCACCGGCTGCCAGCACGCCCACACCACCAAGCACTCCCGCGACCCCTCCACTCGATTGACCGGCCGCCAGTCCACCAGCAGCCCCAGTCCACCATCGCGCTCACTCGTGCCACCCCTGACATGCACGTGCACCGCCGACTCCTCACCTGCCCAGGGCCGCACGTGATACCCGTGCTGCCACCCCTGCTCCACCGCGCCCCGAGACACCGAGATCACCCACGCCTGCCAGCCACCCCGCGGACCCGGCATCCGCCGCCACATCACGACCAGACCAGGGCGCGCCGGCAGGCTCCCGCCCGTGACATCCACCCACACGTGCCGCGGCTCAGTCAGGCGACCGGGCCACGACGACAGCGGCGTGGTGGAGTCGAGGGGCATGCTCAATTAGAACATGTGTTCGAGTGTCGGGACCCCTGTGCACACTGCGCCCATGACCGACGAGGAACGCACCGCACTGGAGATCGCAGGCCAATACTGGCGCTACCAAGGCGCCAAGGCCGCGCACATCCTCGAGGTGCTCGGCTGGTCAGCGGTCCGACATGCGCAGGTGGTGGCAGCGCTCATCGAGAGGGCAGACGTGGAAGCCGAGGAGCCGATGCTGGTCAGGCGGTTGAGGAGGGTGCGGGATGGGCGGCGGGCAGTGCGGGCGAGGTGAAACTTGGTAGGCCGTGTGGGACTTGAACCCACGACTAAGGGGTTATGAGTCCCTTGCTCTAACCGGCTGAGCTAACGGCCCTCGGGGCAGAATGCTAACGGCGACCCCCTGTAGGCCCTCTGCGACCCCCGGGATCTTGCCTCATCGTTTGGCTTACGTATAGGCTGACGATTCATCTAGCCTGAGCGTCGATTCTGGGACCTAGTGGAAGATTATGAGTCTCCTGCTCTGACCAACTGAGCTACCGGCCCTTGACCAGCAGAACCCTATCCAACCCGGATCCGGCTCACTCGCCCCAGCCCATGGGGAAGACCTCGAACGACGTCGCGAACTTCGTGCCGAGGCGGACGCCCGTCTGCCGGGCGCCTCCCGCGAGGAACTCCTCAGGGTCCCAGTTCTCCCAGCCGAGGCCGTCGATGTAGGCGCGATGGGCTGTCAACGAGGCCACACCGGCGTCGAAGGTCTCGGTGATGTCGACGGCGTGAGTCGACAAGGGTGATGCGGCAGCCCACACCTCGCGTACGCCGCCCCACGGCTCGAGGCCCTCCGTCAGCTGCTCCGGGAAGATCCACCGGTTGCCCGCATCGCGCACGGCGTCGACCGTCGCTCGCCCGACGGCGATGTGGTCAGCCTGATTGAGGTTGCGTCCGCCCCAGGTCTCGCGGAAGTTGTTGGTGATGACGATGTCGGGACGGTGGCGCCGGACCTCTTCGGCTATGAGGCGACGCAGTGCCACTGTCGGCTCGAGGATGCCGTCCGGCTGGCCGAGGAAGTCGACCACGTCGACCCCGACGATGCGTCCGGATTCGATCTGCTCGGCCTCGCGGACGCTTCGGCACTCCCCGGGTGCATGCCGTCGATGCCGGCCTCACCGCTGGTCACCATGCAGTAGATGACGCTCTTTCCCTGTCCTGTCCACCGGGCCACCGCGGCGGCAGCGCCGAACTCCATGTCATCAGGATGGGCGACCACGCAGAGCGCCGTCTGCCAGGTTTCGTCGACCGGCTCGAACTTCTCGTTCTGGCTGTCCATGCGACCGAGCATGGCAGAAGACGGCCAGGTCGGGAATGGGTGAGGGTGTCCGCCTCGTTCGGCGCGCCCCATGCGGTGCCGAACGCGGGAGGGCGGACACCCCAACGCCGGAGAAGGGAGGGAGGGAGGTTTTCTCCGGCGCCATTTCCCTGCCCAGCCAACGATTCGGCGGAGGGCAGGTTATGTCGATCCTCCAGAAAGCGGCGTGACGCGCCTTGCTGGTCCAGACCGCCGCAAGTCAGCAGTTGGCGATGCGGAGCTGTCGGATCCGCGTGTAGAGCGTCGTACGCGACATGCCGAGCTCGCGCGCCGCCTGCACCTTGTTGCCGTCGAAGGCGCGGAGCGCGGCCACGATGGCATCACGCTCGGCCCGTTCCCGAGTGGTGAGCGAGTGAACGGGACTGGCGACCCGGTACTGTTCGGGCAGGTCGCTCAGGGCGATTCCGCCCCACGAACGGCGACCGGCCGCGAACGTGATGACGGCCTTGAGCTCACGCAGGTTGCCCGGCCAGTCATGCGCCGTGAGAGCGCGAATGACACCGGGCGTCAGGTGCACGGAATCGTTCGCCGCGACCTCGGCGAGCATCGAGACCGCCAGGTTCGGGATCTCGGAGCGCCGTGATGCCAGAGTCGTCAGTTCGTCGCGAACGATCGCGGTGCCGGCCAGGTTGGCGGCCCTGCCGGTGAGTGTCTCGACCGGGCCCGAGGTGAAGATCAGCTGAGGTCGCGATCGCCGGTCGACCCTGTCGATGACGAGATCGAGCAGCTCATCCGACAGCAAGTCAATGCCTTCGACCACCACACAACCACCTGAACGGCGCATCGCAGCCTCGAACTCCTGTGCCCAGACAGCCTTTCCCTCGAGCAGTGCCGTCGCGGCGTGGAGCACCTTGGCGGGCAGGGCTCCGAGCTCCCGCGCACGGGTCGATCGCCCGGTGCCGGACGGCCCGCACACCAGGGTCGGAGCGGACGCACTCTCCGGCACCTTGACCGGAATCATCGTCGGAGTGAGGTGCGGCCCGGAGGCCCGCTCAACCACTCGAAGCAGGACGCCGCGCCGTGCGCCCGGCACCCGCGTGACGGTGACGTCCGCGGCCCGTCCGGTCTCGAGGGTCAGCCGCAGACCCCGGTCAGCCCTGCTCGGAGGGTCTTCACCGAGCACGCGGAGAAGCGCGATGTCGGACGAACTGAGCATGTCCGAGGCGGTCTGGTTGCTCATCACGATGTCCTCGCCGATGGCCAGGACGGCGTGCTTGGTGCGCCCCGACGCCTCCTGGAAGGCGGCCAGCAGGCTCTTCTCGGAGATCCGGCTGCCGTCGAGGAGACGCTGCTCGATGTCATGCACGGCCCGGGCGATCAGCGGCGGGAGCAGCGGGCTCGCCGTGTCGACCAGCGCCGAGATGTCGAGGACCCCCTCGATCCGGCGCGTGAGCGGGTGTCGGATCGGGTGCCCGTAGCAGCTGAAGTGCCGCAAGGACTCCAGGAAGTGTTCCGCCCCGTGGATCAGGACGGGGTGACGCGTCTCGAAGACGGTGCCGAGTCCATTGGTGCCGATGGTCTCCTCGAGCATGCTGGCGCCTTCACGGATGTTGAGCTCGTTGAGACGCTCGCGTGTCTGTGGGTCGTCGTCCCAACGCCTGACGATGCGGCACTCGCGGTCTCCCAGGATCGTCGAGAAGCCGGTGCCGGCAAGGCTCGCCTCCAACTGGTCGAGAACCGGCCCCGCGCCCACCAAGAGCGATCCGCTGTGGTCGATGTCCGTCGGGACCAGTCGCTCGAAGGCGTCGCTGTGCTCGACGCCGGCCAAGCTCGCCCGGCGCCAAGAAGCAGCGATGTCCGGGCGCGCACCGGGGGCCTCGTCGTACTTCCTCGCCCGCTGCGCCATGGGTTTCCTTCGAGATCCGATGTGTCCGCCGTCACAAACAATGATGCACCCACGCCCGAGAATTGTTTGTCCAGTTCTTGAACAGCTGCCTCTGGTGACCGGTGCCACGCTGAAGGGACCCAAGCCCGAGGAGACCCCATGAAGACCCAGGCAGCAGTAGTCGTCGAGACCGGCAAGCCGATCGAGATTCAAGAACTCACCCTCGACAAGCCTCGCGAGGGAGAGGTGCTGATCCAATACACCCACGCCGGCCTGTGTCACTCCGACGTACACATCGCGCACGGCGACCTCGAGGCACGGCTGCCCATGGTGCTCGGGCACGAAGGCGCGGGAATCATCCAGGAGGTCGGCCCCGGCGTCACGCGCGTCAAGGTCGGTGACCACGTGGTCTGCTCCTTCATCCCCAACTGCGGCTCCTGTCGCTACTGCGCCAACGGCCAGCAGTCGATCTGCGACATGGGTGCGACGATCCTCGAGGGCTACCTGCCCGGCGAGCGGTTCCCGATCACCGGTCCCCTCGGCGACTACGGCGCAATGTGCATGCTCGGGACGTTCAGCCAGTACGGCGTCATCCACCAGAACTCCTGCGTCAAGGTCGACGACGACCTGCCCCTCGAGAAGGCCGTGCTCGTCGGCTGCGGCGTCCCCACTGGCTGGGGGCTGCGGTGAACACCGCGAACGTGAAGGCCGGCGAGACCGTGATGGTCGTCGGCGTCGGCGGCATCGGCATCAACGCCGTGCAGGGTGCCCGGCTGGCCGGCGCGAAGAACATCATCGCGATCGACCCGCTGGAGAACAAGCGGGAGAAGGCGATGGAACTGGGCGCGACGCACAGCTTCGCCAGTACCGACGAGGCCATGGAGACGCTCACCGACATGACCCGCGGGCAGATGGCCGATTCGGCGATCCTGACCCCGGGCCTGATGACCTCCGAGATCGTCGCCGGCGGCTTCAACGCGGTCGGCAAGGGCGGCGTCGTGGTGCTCACCGGCCTCAACAAGCTCGAGGAGCAGAACATCGAGCTGCCGGGCTCGATCATGACCCTCTTCCGCAAGTCCCTGAAGGGCAGCCTCTTCGGCGACTGCAACCCGACGGTCGACATTCCGCGAATCCTCGGGCTCTACCAGAGCGGCGACATCAAGCTCGACGAGATCATCACCAGGACCTACACGCTCGATCAGGTCAACGAGGGGTACGACGACCTGCTCGCTGGCAAGAACGTCCGTGGCGTCGTCATCCACAGCCACGACTGACGGCGTCGGAATCGTGACACAGGCGTCCTCCGTCGGACCGGCCAGCCGAGGCGGTCCGACGGAGGTCATCCAACGTGCCGCCGAGGCAGAGCTCCTTGAGGCAGCGCTGCTCAGCGGCGCCCATGTGCTGCTCGAGGGTCCGCCCGGCACCGGCAAGTCGACGTTGCTACGCCGCGTCGCGTCGGCTCGACACATCCCGTTCGTGATGGTCGAGGGCAACGCGGAGCTCACACCTTCGCGTCTCATCGGCCACTTCGACCCGGCCCTCGTGCTCAGCAAGGGCTACGTTCCGGAGATCTTCGAGGACGGTCCGCTGCTGGAGGCGCTTCGCACCGGCGGACTCCTCTATGTCGAGGAGCTCAACCGGATCCCCGAGGAGACCCTCAACGTCCTGTTGACCGCAATGTCCGAGCTCGAGATCAACGTGCCCCGCCTCGGTCGAGTCGCGGCCGCTGCGGGATTCGCCTTGGTCGCCGCGATGAACCCCTTCGACGCGGTCGGCACCGCGCGGGTGTCGGGCGCGTTGTACGACCGCACCTGCCGGATCTCGATGGACTACCAGAGCGCAGAGGCCGAGCAGGCGATCGTCGACCTGCGCACGGACGGGCTCGACCCGCAGTGGCGCGCCAAGGTCGTCGAGCTCGTCCGGAGCACACGCGAGCATGAGGACATCCGCTTCGGATCGTCGGTGCGAGGCGCCATCGACGTCGCCCGACTCGCGGTCGAGCTGGCCAGGATGCGGAGTACGCCGACCGACGACTGGCATGTCGGACTCGCAGCGGCCAGGGTGTCACTCTCGGGACGGATTCGTCTCCAGGACGCGTGCGACCGCACCCCTGAGCAGGTGATCACCGACCTCTACGTCGACGTCTTCGGTGCTGAACCGGTCGCTCCGGAGGACCACTCCGATTCCGATCCCGAGGGGTCGCCGGGGGAACCCTGAGCCCGCCTCCCGGGGCGGGCTCAACACCCCCACCCAGCAAACCTGAGTCGCGCCAGCGCCGGTCGGCGCCACGCACCACAGGGCGCGCTGAGCTGGCCAAGAACCCGAAGTTCGCCGAGCTCTCCCCGAGGTGGGCGAGCTCGACCTCGAAGCACTCGACGACGCCCTCCGCAGCGACCCTGACGACACCCTGACGCTGCTCGTGGAGATGTCACACGCGACCGACGAGCACCTCAGGGACGCCGTACGGCGACTCGCGCCGCGACTGATCCTCGACCAGACCCGACGCGGCATTCCTCGCAGCCGCGGTGTCTCGAAGCGCCGGACCGTACCGGCACACCGCGGGGGCGACCTTGACCTCGACAAGTCGATGGACGCGATCGTCGGAGCTCGCGCCGAGGCCCGGATGCCGTCCCTTGAGGAGATGTCCGCCGCCGACTGGGCCCGGCCGGAGTTGGCCCTGTGCCTGGTCATCGACCAGTCCGGATCCATGAATGGTGCGCAGCTGACCACCGCCGCAGTCGCCGGCGCGGCGTGCCTGACGTTCGCGCCCGAGGAACACACGGTGCTTGCGTTTGCCGCCACCACCACGCCGCTCAAGCGGCTCTCCGACGCGCCCGCGACCACGCGGACCATCGAACGGATCCTGTCGCTGCGTGGCCATGGCACGACCGGGCTCGCCGGGGCACTGCGCGAGGCCAAGGTCCAGTTGGCCGGCGCCCGGGCCCGGCGCCGCGTCGTCCTGCTTCTCTCGGACTGTCGGGTCACCGACGAGATCGACGCCACCCCGGCGGCCCGGGCCATCGACGAGCTCGTGATCCTGGCGCCAGCTGACGATGACGATGAAGCGCGGCGCTTGGCCCGGGACGCAGGCGCCCGGGTGGCAGCCATCGGGTCGGTCCTCGACGTGCCTGCCGCCCTCAACCGAATGATCGCCGACGACCGTCCGTGACGACCCGTCAGGGGCAGCGCTGCGGTCGTGTCAGGCGCGCGCTACTGGACCAGTCCGAGCTTCGCGGCTGTTTGCTCCCGCATCTCTGCCTTGCGCACCTTCCCGGTGACCGTCATCGGGTAGTCGTCAACGATCTCGACATAGCGAGGCACCTTGTAGTGCGCGAGCTTTCCGGCGCAGAACTGCCTGAGCGAGTCGGCGGTGATCGCTTCGGAGCCGACGCGCAGCCGGATCCAGGCGCACAACTCCTCCCCATACTTGGGGTCCGGCACGCCGATCACCTGCGCGTCGAGGATGTCGGGGTGCGTATAGAGGAACTCCTCGACCTCACGGGGATAGATGTTCTCGCCGCCGCGGATCACCATGTCCTTGATCCGCCCGCTGATCCGCACGTACCCGGATTCGTCCATCACGCCGATGTCGCCGGTTCGCATCCACCCATCCTCAATCGCCTCGGCGGTCAGGTCGGGTTGCGCCCAATAGCCAAGCATCACCGAGTAGCCCCTTGTCATCAGTTCTCCCGGCTCTCCGCGCGGCTGGGTCTCCCCGGTGACGGGGTCGACGATCTTGATCTCCAGGTGGGGCCCGACGCGTCCCACCGTGCCGACCTTGCGTTCGAACGTCTCATCGGTGCGAGTCTGCGTCGACACCGGTGACGTCTCCGTCATGCCATAACAGATGGTGACCTCCTCGATGCCCGCTGCAATCAGCTTCTTCAACTGCTCGGCGGGACAGGGAGATCCGGCCATGATTCCCGTGCGCAGGCTTGACAGGTCGTAGTCCGTGAAGTTCGGCAGCGCCCACTCCGCGATGAACATGGTGGGTACGCCGTAGAGGCTGGTGCACTTCTCGTCCTGGACGGCCTGCAGGGTGAGCGCCGGATCGAACCCGGGGGCCGGGATCACCATGCAGGCACCTGACGAGGTGCACGCGAGGTTGCCCATCACCATCCCGAAGCAGTGATAGAAGGGCACCGGGATGCACACGCGATCGGCCTCTGTGTAGCGGCACAGTTGCCCGACGAAGAATCCGTTGTTGAGGATGTTGCGGTGCGAAAGTGTTGCGCCTTTGGGGAATCCCGTGGTGCCCGATGTGTACTGGATGTTGATCGGGTCATTTCTGTCGAGGTCCCTCTGCGCCATCGCGAGCTCCTCGGCGCTGACCTCCTCGGCCCGCTCCAGGACGGCGTCCCACTCGGGCGTGCCGAAGTAGGTCGCCTCGGTCAACGCGGGACAGTCGCCACGCACCTCCTCGACCATCGAGCGGTAGTTGCTTGCCTTGAACGCTTCCACCGCGAACAGTCGCGAGATGCCTGCTTGGTTGAGCACGTACTTCAGCTCGTGCGCGCGGTACGCCGGGTTGATGGTGACCAGAATGGCGCCGACCTTCGCCGTGGCGAACTGCACGAGCACCCACTCGCTGCGATTCGGGGCCCAGATGCCAACTCGCTCGCCCTTCTTCACCCCCGCGGCGAGGAGTGCTCGCGCCAGCCGGTCCACGTCAGCCAGCAGTTGTGCATATGTCCACCGCTTGCCCTGCCCGACATCGATCAGCGCCTCCCGGTCGCCGAAACGGGCGACCGTTGCGTCGAGATTGTCGCCGATCGTCGTCTCGATCAGCGGAGGGTCGGCCTCGCCCCGAGTGTGGGAGAGGGTGGAATCCAGGGCGTCGGACATGATTGCCTCCTGACATCAGTGGTTTGGGCCCAGCACGTGCCGGGTCCGCGAGTGAGCGCTGGAGCGGGCATCGGCCCGGCTGCGGCCGGGCCGGTGCCCCCTTCGCGCCGCCGTCTGCTCAGAGGGCGATGTTGACGGCCTTGACCTGGGTGTAGAGCTCGATCGCCTCGGCGCCCAGTTCGCGGCCCCAGCCCGACTGGCCGTACCCGCCGAAGGGCAGGCCGGCGTCGAACGCGTGGTAGGTGTTGATCCACACCTGGCCGGCCTTGAGGCGTGCGGCCACGCGGTGCGCTCGGCTCAGGTCCTTCGTCCACAGACCGGCTGCCAGACCGTACACGGTGTCGTTGGCGGCATCGATCACGTCGTCCTCATCGGTGAACGGCAGCACGACCGCGACTGGACCGAAGATCTCCTCGCGCACGATCGACATGTCCGGCGTCGCGTCGACGAACACGGTGGGCTCCACGTAGTAGCCGGACCCACCGACGCGTTCACCACCGACGAGGGCGCGTGCCCCGGCTGCCTTGCCCGCCTCCAGGTATCCCGTGACCCGGTCGAGCTGCTCCAGGGAGACCAGCGGCGTGATCGCCGACTCGGGATCGGAGCCCGGCCCCACCTTGAGCAGCGCAACGGCCTCGGCGAGGGCTTGGGAGAACTCGTCGTAGACGTCGGCGTGGACGTAGACCCGCGTGCCAGCCTCACAAGCCTGCCCGGAGTTGAACGTGAACCCCATGATGGTGCCGGCAACAGCCGCAGGAATGTCGGCGTCGGCAAAGATGATGTTCGGCGACTTGCCGCCCAACTCGAGCGACACCTTCTTCAAGTTGCCCCGCGCGGCCTCGACGATGAGCTTGCCCACCTCGGTGGAACCGGTGAAGGCAATCTTGTCGACATCGTCGTGGCTGGAGAGCGCTGCGCCAGCCTCACCGTCACCGGTGACGATGTTGACCACTCCCGCGGGCACTCCGGCCTCCATGAGGATCTCGCCGAGCAACAGCGCCGACAACGGGGTCTGCTCGGCAGGCTTCAAGACGACCACGTTCCCGGTCGCCAGGGCCGGAGCGATCTTCCACGCGGCCATGAGGATGGGGAAGTTCCACGGAATGATCTGGCCGCAGACACCGACTGGCTCCCGGCGCGTGTAGGCGTGGAACTCCTGACTCGGGTCCGCGAGCAGCATCGAGGGGCTGTTCGTGGTTCCAGTCAACTTCGTCGGCCATCCGGCGTAGTAACGGAAGCACTCCGCAGCGAACCGAACGTCCACCGCCGTGGCGATGCCGACGGACTTGCCGTTGTCCAAGGACTCGAGCTCGCCCAGATCCTCGGCATAGGTGTCCATGAGATCGGCGATGCGCCAGATGAGCTTCTCCCGCTGGTTCGGGCGCATGGCACTCCAGTCACCGGCATCGAAGACGCGCCTGGCGGCAGCGACCGCGAGGTCGATGTCCTCCCCGCTTCCGAAGGGGACGGCAGCCAGCACCTCCCCAGTTGCCGGGTTGTGGGTGTCGAACGTCTGTCCCGATCGAGCGGCGACCCATTCGCCGTCGATGAGCATGCGGATCGGGGAGTTGAGGAATTCCTTGACCTTGGCAGATGTGACGGGCACGGCTGGCTCCTTTGGTGAACGACGAGACGCAGCTCACGCTAGGCAGGCAGGGCGACTGTGGGTGTTCAGTCTCTGGACAATCCGAGCGCCCGACGAGGTCTTGCCCGGCGCCGAACCCCTTCACCACGTGCTCCACATCGAGCGGGCGGAGTACAGCCGGACGGTTCTTCCCCTTCCACCGGCTGTGCCTACCGGGGACCATCAACCGACGGACGACGGCGTCGCTGAGGACGACGCACCGCATCAGCCAGAAGCTCTGCTGCCAGTTCCATGTCCTCCATGGCGATGTCGGCGCCCCCTGCACTCCGGATCAACCGAAGGGCCTGATCTCGGCGGCGCACCATCCACAGATCGACGTGCAACGCAATGTCCTGGGCGACGCTGTCGGCGACTCCGGCGAGCTGCGCGAGCCCAGCCGATCGGGTGGCGTCATCGAAGGTGATCCTGATGATGTCGAGCAGGTCGGTGCCCTGCTTCTCGTCACTCCTGTTCATCACGGCCTGAAGCTTCATCGCGATGAGCGGACCCGGCTCGGCCACTCGGGCAACAACTTCGGTCCGCTGCCCGTCGAGGCCCACGACCTCAAGGACCATCTCGGTAGCCGAATCACTCGCCCAGGCATGTGAGGAAGCGTGGAGGCGATCCCCGGGATCGTCGCTGGGCTCGTCGATCTCGATCTGGCGCACCTCAAGGACGTCGACCTTGACCGGTCCGAACCGCGTTGGCAGGAGCACTGCTGCTGGCTCGATCGAGGTTGCACCGATTGCCGCCCTCAGCACCTCCAGGTGCGGCGCCTTCCCGTGCGAGCGATCAACGACGTCAAGGTCGACGGTTGCCCGATACGGGTTCGAGAGGCGGGCGAGGACGGCAAGACCGCCCACGATGACCGGGGTGTCACCGATCACTTCTCGGACCTGGGAAACACCCTCAACCACTGCCACCATGGCATCACCAAAGAAGGTGACACGGCTACCAGACACGCTCCCCATCACCTTCCGGTCGCCAAGCCTGCAGGATCTCCCGACCGCGACCGACATCTTGGGCAAGATCCAAGGCCACGAACAAGGGATGTGCCAGAGGCCACGGCAACGTGCCAACCGGCGCAGAACGGAGGGCGGTCACACTCGGCACCGGGGCCACCCGGATGCTGGCGGCGGCGTTGGCTGCGGTTTCGGTCGTCCCGAGCAGGCGAACGGCTCGGTGCAGGGCCGACTCGTCCGGGACATAGAAGTCCAGGGCCTGTCCGGCACGGTAGGCGACTGGTGCCCCGTATCCGACGGCGGCCGACGTGTCAGTGAGGGCCCAGCCCACCGCAGCGTCGGGGTCCAGTCCCAGCCGCAACGCCCGCGTCGTCACGTCGTCATGTGGTTCCAGAGCGTTCGCGAGGTAGGTGCGCGTGGCGGGCCATCGTTCGGCCACCCGCCAGAACAGTGCGGTGTCAGTGACCTCGTTGCGTTCATCAATGAGCCCATCGGTCCGCAGCGCAGTCAGGACCTGCGAGACGGTGCTGGGCGAGCGACCCAGCTGGCGCGCAAGCGCCCGCACCGCCACGGGTTCCCCGGGCGAGAGCAACAAGCTGGTGGCGACCTCCAGACCGACCTTGCCCGCCAGTGCTTGTGAGCGACCGTGCTTGGATCTCACTGTGGGTACGTCCGCGCTGACGACCAGACCCTGAGTCTTCAGAGCCAAGTGTCCACGAAGGTCGAGATATCCCGCCCCGGACGCCAGCAGCTTCCGCCGGGCCGCCTCGGTGACCCGCTCACCGACCAGCAACAGGACCCCAGCACCCTGCTCGGCTGCCAGCAAACGTTCCGCTGCCTGCTCATCGACGAGCGAGCGCCACCTCACGCGAACCGGAATGCTGAGCCCGGCGGGCTCGATGACGATGTCGGCCAAGCCCTCGAGAGCAGGCGACAGACCCACCTCCACCCCCAACGCGGCGAAGGCGTCCTGGGTAAGTGCTTCGAGCTCCATGGGCCGATGATCCCACCAGTTCGGTGTTCGATCAATACCGAACACCGAACACTTGACGCGTGCTTCCACCACGCATTCATCCAGAGTCAATACGTTGCCCTCGCGCCGACCGCCCAAGGGCATCTCGCCCGCCGCCGTCTACCGGACAAGTCAGGAGGCTGGCACACCACCTGCTAAGCCATTCCTGCCGGAGGGTCGACCTAGTGTCGGCCGCGCCAGCCACATCTCCTCGACCTCGTCCGCCCATTGGCGGAGCGGAACTCGCGTGAACGATGCATGTCCGATGCAATGGACATGAGAAACGGCCTGTGAACTGCGGAATGCAGTTCACAGGCCGTTTCTCATGGCTCCCCGGTTGGACTCGAACCAACAACCCTCCGGTTATCTGTCTCCCCTGGTCAGCGGCCCACGGTGCGTCTACTGCGGCACGCCCGGGATGCCGATCTGCTCGGACTGCTCGCAGCGCTACGAACTCGACGAGGACGACGCGTGCTGGTGCCCGGATGAGGCCCCGGTGCATCACCCGGCCTGCCCGGACCGCCTCACCCGCTTCGACGTCGAGCTGGTGGCGTGATGGCTGAGGTGGAGCAGGTCGGCGCCGCGTGGCGCTGGTGGTGCGGCCCGTGCCTTGAGCACTCGCCGCTGCTCTATGCATCGGCGGCGGAGGCTGCCTCGCAGGCCGACAACCACGACGGTCAGTCGTGGCACGGGTAGGGGCGAGTTCGGTCACAGTCGAACGGTTCGGGGCGCAGGCCCCGGGCCGTTCGTCTATCTCGGGGGACATGGGATGGAACATCGCACTGGAGCAGTACGCAACGGCACAGCGGGCAGCGGGGCGCGCCAAGGGCACGATCCGGCTGCACCGGCACTACCTGACCGGCCTCGCGGAGGTGGTGACAGCGCCGTGGCGGGCCACCGCCGTCGAGCTGCTCGAGTTCATGGGCCGCGAGGAGTGGCAGCCGGAGACCAGGAAGAGCGCGAGGTCGTCGGTGCGGGGGTTCTACCGGTGGGGCCACGGCATGGGGTACGTCGAGCACGATCCCTCGGACCGGCTGCCGAGCGTAACCGTGCCTGCCTCGGTGGCTCGGCCGACGCCGGAGCACCTGGTCAAGGTGCTCGCGGCGCGCTCGGACCGGCTCGGGTTCATGGCGATGCTCGCGGCCTACTGCGGGCTGCGGGCCGGGGAGATCGCGAGGCTGCATTCATCGTGGCTGGTCGGTGACAGCTTGGTGATCCCGGGCAAGGGCGGCAAGGAGCGAGCAGTGCCGGTGGTGCACCGCGGCTTGCTGGTGCGACTGCGGAAGGTCGAGGGGTGGGCGTTCCCCAACGGCCAGGGAAGCCACCTGTCCCCCGGCCATGTGTCGCGGCTGCTGTCCGAGGCGATGCCGGAGGACTGGACCGCCCACACGTTGCGCCACCGTTGCGCGTCGACGGCCTACGCCGGGACGAGGGACATGTTCGCGGTGCAGGAACTGCTGGGCCACTCCCGGCCCGAGACCACCCGCCGCTACGTCCGGTTGCCCGATGATGCCGTTCGCGCAGCGGTCGCGGCCGCGTCGGCATAAGGTGCAGTCCGTGAGCGAAACGAAGTCATCGACAGAGACGCTATGGGTCTTGTGGTTCACCGCGGGGATCCTCGCGGCCTTCGGTGTGGCGCTGATGGCAGCAGCGCCAACCGAGAGCAGTACCGCGATGGCCCTAGCCGGATGGACGCTTACCAGTCTCGCGTCAGTAATCGGGGCGGTCGCAGTCATTGGCACCGGCGTACTCATCGGCATCAACTCGGCTCGCCGCTAGCCCCTCAACAGACGAATCCCCACCCCTCTAGACCCGGGGTGGGGATTCTCTCGTTGATCTTGAGTTTACGCCTCGTCGGCGAGGGCGGCCTCTACGGCTGCGGCGGTGGCTGCTGGAGCGCCCTTGAGGGCAGCCATGACCTTCTGGTGGCGCTTCTTGTCGCGGGCCTTCTCCCGGGCGTCGCGGGCCTTCTCCTTTTCGAAGCGCTTGTCGAGCTCGGTGCCGATGACGTCGCGGAGGTCTTCCTTGGTGGCCATGTCGAACCAGTCCTTCGGGGTGGTGGGTGTGGTGGTGGGTTGGTAGACGGTGTGGCCGTTGAGGTCTTCGGTCCAGCCGAGGAGTTGGCCTCCCCATCGGCGGGTGATCTCGTCTATGGGGACCTCGTCAATCAGCCCTTTACGGCGGATGTCGTTGGACAGGCACATCCCTCCTCCGGTGCTCAGGGCGACGTGGTCGGCCACTGACGGGAGTTCCCAGAAGACGGGAACCCCGGCCGGGATGGAGGCAGCGTTGGCCGTCTTGTGGCGGCGTTGGGCGTTGTCCCAGGCCTTTCCGGCGTCGGGCCAGCGGGCGGGGACGCCGAAGGCGGAGCGGACGTAGACGAGGCACCACCGGTACCACCCTCGGGTGGGGTGTCTGATCTGGGCGCGGCCCCAGGCGATCGCGTCGGTGCCGGTGCGGGCGGTCATGCGTGGTTACCGCGCACTTCGCGGTCGGCGTCGAGTTGGTCGCGCACCTTGGGGTCAATGAGGTGCTCCCCGAGGACGTCAGCGACACCCGCACGGATCTTGGCGTCCATGCGTCCGTTGGCGAGGTCGTCCACCGTGCGCTTGGTCTGCTCACCTCGGAGCATGCTGGCGGCTTGGACGGTGAGCATGGAGACGACGCCGACGAGGACGCCGACGCTCTCGGGGTCAGAGCCCAAGGCGACGAGTGCGCCGATGGTGATCAGCGCGGTGCAGGCCACGACGGTGGCGCAGATGATGAGGACCGGGGAGGTGGTCTTCATGAGGGGTTCCTTTCAGGAGGGTGCTCAGCCGAGGGGGTAGGCGATGGCGTCGAGGTAGACGGGGTTGGCGGCGTTGAGGGAGCCGGTGTTGATGGCGCCTGTGGTGCCGATGGCGAGGTTGCAGACGGCGGTGCCGTTGCCGTTGCGGACGGTGTACCCGAGCGACACGGCGGGACGGACGCCCACGGGCAGCGTGGCGATGGTGGCCGACGACCCGCTGGTGCGAACGGGTTGGCCTCGCAGGTAGACGACGCCGCCGATGACTCGGTAGTGGACCGCGCCGGTCCAGCCCGTGGCGAGCGTGAGGGCCTGCCATCCCGTGTCGGGGTCCGGCTCGGGATCGGCCGGCGGCGGCATAGAGGGTGCGGGGATGAGGGTGGGTGCGGCCACCGAGGTGGGGCGCGCGAACGTGTAGGTGGTGAGCCACTTGCCGGGGCTGATGGTGTGGTCGATGCCGGTGATGCGCAGGGCGCCGTCGACGCGGTCTTCGTAGGCGACGTCGATGAGGCTGTAGAGGTCGAGCAGGGCAGCGGCTCGCAGCTCGTCGGCGTTGCGCACGGGCATCGTCAGGGAGTTGCAGCGGATCAGTGGGGTGGCGTTGGCAGCAAGGATCACGTCGGCGTAGATGCCGATGGCCAGGGCGTTCTCAGCAGCACCCACGATGGTGAAGGTGGCGCTGCGAGCACCGAACCGGTCGATGGAAGCGGCGTCGACGTAGGGGCCGTAGCTGATGTTGGTGGAGACGCCCGCGACCGGCTGGTAGCGCACGAACTCCACCGCCACGGAGTTGATGCAGTCCTGCACGTCGTAGGAGACGTCGATGGCGGAGTAGGACAGGTCGCCGGTGGTGTCGGAGAATGTCGCGGCGACGGTGTCGTCGAGCAGGAGGGGGTCCCAGACCTGCAGGGCGTTGTTGCGGTCCACCCAGGCGTAGCCGAGGTTGGTGTCGCGGGTGAGTGCGACCTGGTCGAGGACGGAGGTGTTGTCGTTGATCGCGACGACCTGCTGTGCGGGGATCTGGCCGCCGTGGCCGTTGACCAGCCACGGGACGCCGGTGTCGGACAGCAGCCACGGCAGGTGGGCGATCTGGGCGACCGATCGTGACTCGGCTTGGTTGGCGAGGCGGGTGATGTTGTCGCTGGCCACGAGGTCGATGCGCACGGCACCTCGGTCGGTCAGGGAGCCGCCTTTGGCCTTGGCGTAGGACGTCTTGGCTTCGGTGATCCGGCCCTCGTAGACCGACTCCCACAGGCCGTCGACGAGGGCACGCAGCCACAGGTAGCGACCGGGCGAGATCGTGTCAGCGGCGGCGGGGTCGAGGTCGGCATCGAGGATGGTGGCTGACAGGGTGCCGACGTCGAGGGCGCCTCGGGAGACCGTGATGGTGTGGGTGGGTCCGAGGATGTTGAGGTACTGGCGCGGTTCGAGGTCGGCGAAGCTGACGAGCTCGGCCGCGGTGCTGGCGGTGGCGACGTCGGGGCGGAATGCCCAGCCGACAGCGGTGCTGGGGAAGACATAGCTGCCGGAGACGTTCTCGAAGACGTCGAGGCGCAGCCGGACATGGGAGATGCCTCCGGGCACGAGGGCGGCGGCGATGGTGCCGCGTGTGAAGCGGGCGACATAGCCGGTCTGGGCGCCTTGGGAGATCACGTTGCCTGCGGCGTCGAGCCACTGCAGGCGCCCACGGCTGGCGAGGATCTGGGGGCCCTCGGCAGCCGGGTTGATCCACCCAGCTGCAACGTAGGTGCCCGGAGTGACGGGCATCGACTCGGAGGTGAGGTAGTTCGACACCGACGCGACGCCCTTGTAGCGCAGGGCGGTCTTGCGGGGCTCGGGGCCGGGCAGGGGCAGACGGTCCAGGCTGGTGCCGGTCACGGGCAGCACCCAACCGAAGTCACCGAGGCGACCGTCAGGGTTGGGCAGCAAGTTGACGAGGCCGTCCGGCTCTACCTCCACCTCCAGGCGGAGGACGTCGAGACCATTGAATTCCTGCGTCATGATGCGCGACTCCGTCCGCCGTTGCCGTGGTAGACGTCGAGGTCCATCTGAATCTCCTTGCCGCGCTGAAGTGCGCTCATCTGCTGGGCTGTGAGAGTGAAGGCGACCTTGATCGGCTGCTGGGCGGCTGCGGCTGCCTGCGTGGCCTCCCAGGCGGCGCGGGCGGTCATGGTGGGCTCTCCGAAGCCTTTGACGAGGTCGCGGGCCATCAGGCGGCCGGTGCGGTCGAGCGGGACGACGTTGGTGCCCAGGTCGACGCTCCCGGCGAAGTTCTTGCCGAGGTCCTTCCCGACTCGCGACGGGGAATTGATCCCCAGTTCCTTCTTGACGGCCTTGACGAGCTTCTTGGCGAGCTTCTTGGCGGCCTTGTCGAGCGCCTTCTCCTTTGCCAACAGGCCGTTGACGAGGCCCTGTGCGGAGTCGATGCCTGCCTGGTGGAACTGGGTGACGGTGGTCTTGCCGAGGTCGGTGCCGACCTTGTCCAGGCGCTTCTGCAGGGCGTTGACTTGGTCGATGGTCGACTGGCCACCGGCGGCGAGTGCCTCGGCTGCCGCGAGGCCACCCTCGACGCCCTTGTCGATGAGTTCTTGCAGGCTGGTCTTGTTGAGCTTGCCGGTGAGCTGGGTGATCAGCTCGGCGTAGCGTTCGGCGTTCTCGACCCTCGCCTTCTGCTGGGCGACCAGCGCGGCGGGGTTGTTGAGGTGGCCCTCCTCGAGGGAGGTGATCGACCCGTAGGCCCGGACGCTGGCCAGCACCGCGGCCGCGGCGTCCTTGGCTGCCTGCTTGAGCGCGCCCAGGTTCTGCTGGGCGGTCTTCAGCTTGGCGTTGATCTTGTCTTGCGCCTTGCCGTTCTTCGTCAGCGCCTTGTACTCGTCGCGGAGGTTCTGGAGGATCCGCTTCTCGCGCTTGGTCTCGTTCTTGCCGGTGATGCGCTTCTGAATCTTCTTGGTGACCTTGTCCAGGGCCTTGTCGATGCCCTTGGAGCCACCACCGACACCGGCCAGGGCGTTGCCCAGCAGCTTCTGAGCCGCGGACTTCACCTTGCCCTTGCGGGCACTCATGCCGACGACGAGGCCGTCTGCGAGGTCTCGGCCGAGAGCCATCGTCTTGCGTGAGGGGCTCTTCGCCTGTGCCGCGCGGCGACCAGCGGCGATCGCGTGGCGGACGGCGGAAGCAACCTGGACGGCCCACAGTGCGTCAGCGCCCGCGAACCCAGCGGGGAGTCCGGTCTTGAGGTCGACTCCGATGCCACTCGCTCCGGCGCGGGCGTCTGTGCGGGCGACCCCAAGGAGACCGGACAGCGACCTTGTGAGCGTAGCGCTGTCCACCGTGGTCTTGGTGGAGTTTTTGAGGCTGTCCTTGACGTTCTTGTTGGCCTTCTTGGAATTGCGTTCACCCACGCCGAGCAGGCTCGACAGTGACGGGTTGAACGAGTCGATGACCTTGACTTTGCCCGCGTCCTTGAGGACCTTGGTGACGCCGCCGACCTCTTTGACGACGCCGCTTCTACCGGTCGCCTTCAGGATCGTGGTGACCTGCTTGGGCGTCAGCTTGTAGCGCTCCGACAGGGTGTTGATCTGCTTCAGGTTCGGCTTGAAGTCAAGCTGCTTGAGACGCGTCGCCACCTCTGGTGGGACGCCCTTGAGCGCCTGCTTCCACGTCTTGGTGTCGTCTGTCCGGGCCTTGATCGCGCCCCGTTCCTTCTCGATCTCCTGAGCACTCAGACCGGCAGCACCGGCCATAGCTATGATCCCGGCGATGTTCTCGGGGTTCTGCTTGATCGCCCGCCGGACCTGCTTGTGTAGCCGCTCCTCAGCACCTGCACGCCCGAGCGCAGCGCCGGTCAGGTCACGGGTGCTGATGCTGTACTGGTTGGCCGTGGCGAGAGCGCCGGACTCAGCGAGGTAGTCGTGCGCCCGAGACCGCGTGAGCTTGGTCAGCGCGCCCGTGGTCTCGTCCAGCGTGTCCTTGTAGTCACGTTGTGGAGCCATGGCGTCAAGCTGAGCTTGCGTGAATCCCTGACTGGCGCGCTTGGCCTCGTCGTTGGCTTTCTTGGTGTCCCACAGCGCCTTCCCTACACCACCCACCACGCCGACGGCAGCGCCCCACGGCCCGCCCAGAGAGAAGCCGAGCGCAGCACCACCGGCAGCGGTTTGCAGCGCGCCCATGGCCGTCCCGGCGTCCTCAGTGCCTTGCGCGAGCAGGACCATGCCGCCGACGCCTGCTGCGGCCTTGGCGGCACCTCCGAGCTTGCCCAGGACTGCGCTGGTGCGCTGGGCGCGGGTCTCGGCGTAGGTCAACTCGGCGTAGAACTGCTTGGTCTTCGCGGTGGAGACGGTGAACGCTCCCCGGCAGCAGCAGCGGCGGCGGTGAGGCGGGGCAGGATCAGCGCGGCGATACCGGCCTGGACACCGACCTCCTTGACGGGGGCAGGCAGCTCGGCGAGCCACTTGGCGGTCTTGCCTGCCAGCTCTCCGAGGGTCTTGAGGGGTGGGAGGGCGTGGCGGCCGATGCCCTTGCCGAAGGCGGCGATCTCGTCGGAGTTGCGTTCGAGCCACTTGGCGCCGTCTTCGAGGGCGGGCACGAGGTGCTTGTTGGCGTAGCCGACGAGCTTGGTGACGGCGGGCAGGAGCACGGCTCCGACCTTGGCCTTGGTGTTCTCGATCTTCGCGGCCAGTCGCTGTTGCTGCCCGGCGAGGGTGTTGGACTCGCGGGCGAACTGCCCCGCGCTGTCTTTGGACTGGCCGAAGAGCAGGTCGAGGCGCGCTTGCTGCTCGGCGGTCTTCTTGGCGGAGCCTTCGAGCTTGTCGAGGCCCTTGGCTGCCAACCTCGCGTTGACGTCGCTCTGTTTGATGGAGACGCCGTACCGCTCGATGGGGTCGGCCTCACCACGCAGCAGCGAGGAGACGGCCTCGACCGCTTCGCGGGTGGTGCCGCCGAAGGTGGCTGCCATGTCGGCGGCGCGGCGGTTGAGCTTGTCGGTGAGGTCGGCGACCTTCGCCAGGGGCATGCCGCTGCTCTTGAGCATCGCCCCGGTGACGTTGGACAGTTCGCGGTACTCGTTGGCGGACAGGCCGATGGCGTTGGCGGCCTGGTTGGACCGCTTGATGACGGTGTCGGCGTACTTGCCGTAGATCTGCTCGGTGGCACCGATGGACTGCTGGGCGTCGGAGGCTGCGGAGACAACGGTCTTTGCCAGGGCAACAGCGGCGACGGCACCGGCTGCGGCCACCCGCTTGCCCCACTTGGCTGCCTTGGAGCCGAGGGTTTCGAACTCCCTGGACGCCCGACGGCCGTTGGCGAGGATGGCAATAGCGATGGGCTTGGCCACGGTCAGCAGCTCCTATCGGCGAGGTGATGAGGCAATGCGGGTGAAGGTGTCGCGTTCAAGGCGGGTGAGGCGGTAGTAGACGTCGGGAGGCTGGCCGGTGAGCAGGCACCAGGAGGCCAGCTCCTCGGCTGCTAGGCGCTCTCGGAGTCGTCTTTTCCCGCTTCGGTGACGGGCTCCTCGGGCATCGGCTCGTCCTCGTCGTCGGGGAAGAACGCGTTGAGGGCCTCGGAGGTGAGTTCCATGGCGGCCTTGTAGGCGTCGGCGTCCTTGGCGCCACGGCGGCGGTGGACGATGAACACTCCGGCGCGCATGCACTTGATGACGTTGGTTCCGAGCAGGGCGTAGGGGTCGGCTCCGAATCGCTGCTCGACGGCGATCTCTTCGTACCCGTTGGCGGAGTTGAGGAGGTCGCCCAGGTCGAGGTCACTGGTCGGCGCGGTGGGGGTGGTGTCGGTGCTGGTCATCTCAGACCCTTTCGTTTGGTGAGGGTGTCGATCTCGTCGTTGAGCATGGAGACGGCGTAGGGCTCGATCTCGCGGTCTGCTCGTTGCATGAAGCCGGAGGCTTTGATGCCTCGTTTGGGCCAGCCGTAGTTGATGGGTCCGGCGTGTGGTGCTGCTGCGCCACCGGCGCGGATGACGGCCTTGGACTGGGCACGGTTGCCCCGCACGTTGCTCGCGAGCCGCCCGGATTTCTTGGGTGCGAAGCGGGCGGCGATCCCTGCGCCGGTGGTGGAGATCCGGGAGAAGGCGTCCTTGAGGTCGTTGACCTCGACGCCCATGGAGCGGAGGGCCCGAGTCGCACGGGTCAGGCCCTCCACTCGCACACCGGAGGCCATGTCAGGGCGTGGTGACCCGGACCGGCTTGGCCTTGAGCTTCCACTGGGCCTCGAAGGTCCACCGGGCGGTGGGGTTGGCGTTGGCGTCGCCGCCGAGGAAGTCGCCGTCGGGTGCGGCGATGATGGCGGTGGCGGTGAAGTGCGGTTCGGCGACGGAGGGGACCGCGTTGCCGTGGGGCATGTACACGATCGGCACCTCGTCCCCGGCGTTGTCGAAGATCTCCGACCAGATGGACCCGGTGGCGGTGTCCTGGACGGCGCTGAACGCCAGGAACCAGTCCTTGGCGCCGCCTTCGCGGGCTTCCTTGAACGTGACGGTGTCGGCCTCGGCGTCGGCGGCGTTGAAGCGCCCGTTGGTCAGCTCGGCGGACTTCTCCTCCCCGTCGATCTCGACGGTCAGCAGGCGTGGGGATGCGGCAGTCATGGTCAGTCTTCCTCTCGGGTTCCAGTGATCACGACGACCGGCAGCTCGCGGCCGTCGAAGAGCATTGCTTGGGGACGGATCGTGGTGACCGTCATGTGCGGGTCCAGCGCGGCCTTGAGGGCCGGGGCGTGGTCGTCGGAGTAGCGCTGGGCGTCGTGCAGGGCGACCGGGCAGACCAGCGTCACGGCCCAGGTGACGACGCCACCGAACGGGTTGGGGTGGTCGATCTGGGCGACGTCGACCAGCACGTCACCCGGCCCGACGTTCTGCACGTAGTACGGGTGACCCCTCAGCCCGTCGACGCCGGAGGCGGCGTCGGCGAGGATCTGCCGGGTGTCGGCGTTGCCCATCAGCCGATGCGCCTCTTGCGCCAGGGCGCTTCGAGTCGTCGCACTTCGGCGTCACGGCCTCCGACACGGAAGACTGCGGTGCCGAACTCCCCGCCGCCAGCTTTGATGCCCAGCGGGTTGGCGCGTACGGCGAGGTTGGCCGCGACGCGTCGGCACAGTGCCTCATAGAGGTCTCCGGGCCAGAGGGCGTCGTCGGGTGGGACGCGGCACACCGAGCGTTGAGCGGCTTTCTCAGCTCGGTAGGCCTGGACGATCTGATCGTGCTCGGGCACGGTCGTGCCAGGAGCGGTCAGGTAGTCGGTGACCACGGTGATGGTGGGCGGGCCCACCGGCACCTCATCGGTGCCGGTGGTCTCGTCCTCGGGAGGCTGCTCGCTCATCAGACGGCCTTGTACTCGACCCGACGCAGGCCACGCAGGTCGTAGAGGTGGGTGGCGACGTAGGCGAAGACGTCGATGTTCCATCCGGCTGCGGTCTCGCCGACCTTGTCGAGGCGGGTGAGGCCGGAGTTCCAGATCTTGACGGCCATCGGGTCGGCGTAGAACGAGGTGTCGTCGGGGAGCTCCGAGCCCTCGGCACCGTAGGGGATCTCGGTGGACCAGGTCGGGGCCACGTTGATCCCGGCGACGTTGATGGATCCCAGGCGGCTGCTTGAGGTGCCGTCGGCGTTGGACGGCGACAGGATCGGGTAGAGGGGTCGGTCGTTGCCGTCCACGGCGTGCGAGAGCGCCCGATACAGCGCCTTGGCTCCGAAGAAGCGGGAGAAGCGGGAGCCGTCCGGGGTGAACGCGAGGTCGACCAGACCGCCCTTGAGGGCCTCACCGACCACGCGGCCCTCTGCGCCAGCGGCGATGGTGGCCAGGCGGGTGATGTTGGCGAGGTTGTCGTGCAGCACCTTGGCGGTGCGGCGTTCCAGCATCTCGCGGAAGGTGCGCTGGAACTTCGACCAGATGAGCCCGGAGATCTGCGGGTTGCCGCCTTGGTCGGCGGCCTCGCGGGTGAGGAAGATCCGCCCGGACACGCTGCCGGGGGTGATGGTTGCACCGTCTTCGGTCTCGAAGGTGCCAGCGGTCGGCGGGACGCCTTGGGTGTGGTCACCGATGAGGCCGCCGTAGCCCTTGAGCTGGGAGTAGAAGAACGGCGTGACGCTGCTCAGTCCTCCGGCGTAGAAGGTGTCGTACATGATGGCGGGCTGGGCGGGCTCTTCGTCCTTGAACATGTCCGGGCGGTAGACAGGCTGGTTGACGCTCTCGACGTCGCCGGTCGCCACGAACTGCAAGCCCTTGGGGTTGATGAGTGACTCGGACATGAAGCCGAGCACCCGCTCCCCTGCCTGCTGGTCGCCCTTGATCGCGCCGAGCAGGTCGGCGGAGAAGTCGTGGCCGCTGGAGGCCTTGGAGCCGTCGAAGCGGTACAGGGGCTCTTCGGTGACTTGGAACTGGGCACCGCCACCGACGGGGATCTTGATATCTGCGAGGCCGTCGACCTTCTTGGTGAGGTCATCGACTGCCTTGGCGAGGGCGTTGCCCGACTCGGCGGAGAACGCGGGGGCGGTGGCGCATTCGGTGACGCCGTCGAGGTGGACGTTGCCGCACTTGGTGCACTTCATGGGTGTTCCTTCCTGTGCAGCAGATGCTGCGACGCTGGTGATCCGAGCCCGCTCGAATGCGGGGACCGGGGTGAACGTGACTTCGTTGACGACGCCTGCAGTGACGTGGTGGACGTCGCCACGCGCGACGTAGCGCAAGCCGTCCTCGGCAATGCCGACCGAGAGGCCGTCCCACACCGCCTCGCCGGTGTCGGGGTCGGGGGTGCAGAGCGCGAGCAGCTCGTCACCTGCGGTGGTCTTGGCGACCTTGGCGGTGGCCCACAGTCCCTCGTCTGTTTCCTCGAAGGCGACGGTGGCCAAGGCGTTGTGGAGGTCGTGATGGGTGACGCCCTTGACGCGCGACCACGTCAACGTTCCCTTGGCAAAGGTCCACTTGCGGCCCTTGGAGACGGCGACGTCACCGAACGGGAGCGCGAGACCTCGGATGGTGCGGGTTTCGCGGTCGACCTCGAAGGTGACGGAGAGCGGGTTGTCGAGCTTCACGCGTCGATCTCCTTGCTGGGTTGGGCTGCGCTGGTTGCGAGGCCTCGGCGGGCGCGGACCTCTTCGACGGTCTGCACCTTGGCGCGGATGAGGATTTCGTCGGTCTCGGCGGCGGTCTTGTCGTCGGCGGCGGCGAACTGGGAGGTGTCGAAACGCACGGTGTAGCCGGGTGGGGTGACGTCGTCCATGGAGAGCCGACCCTCGATCGCACGCATGTAGGGGCCGAGGGTGAAGTCGAGGAACTGGCGTCGGCGGTCCTGCATGTTGGCGTAGGTGCGCGAGGTGGTGGAGACACCGAGCTCGTCGCCGTCGATGCCCATGAGTCGGGCGATTTCGGTGATGGCCATCTCGCGCGCTTCGACCAGCTGGAGATCCTTGGGGTTGAAGCCGTTGACGTTGTACTTCAGGTTGTGGGGCACGTAGCCGGTGGCGCGGATCTGCCTCATGCGCATCCAGTCGGCAAGGAACTCGCCGACCTCATTGATCTCTTCGCCGTCCTCATCGAGGTCCCCGTCGTTGGGGAACGGGTCGACGCCCTCATCTGCGGGTGTGAAGAAGTCTTGCGGCGGGACACCGTCGGCGGCGTTGAGGGCGGCTGCTTCCAGTCGTCCCAGGGCGCGGATCGCGCGGGCGCCGTGCACGAGCAGCGGCGGTGTCGGGGAGTCGATGCGGATCAGCAGTGGGTCGGGGGCGTAGCGGGTGGCGGTGCCCGAGCCGGTGACGGTGCGGTAGGACTGAGTGTGGGTCGGGACCGAGATGCTGTCCTGGTCGAGGTGCACCACGGTGGCCGGGCGGCCGTCCCACCCGAACGCGGTCACCGCCAGCCCAGCGGCTTCGCCGAAGATGAGGTCTTCGACCACGCGGGTCCAGGTGATGACGGACGGGATGCCGTCCTCGGGCTGGCACAGCAGGGTGCAGGGGGTGACTTGGTTGTCCGCGTCGAGCAGGCGCAGCGGCAGGGAGCCCAGGACGGCGATCAGGTCGCGACCGCGCTTGACCGAGGGCACGGACAGTGCTTCGCGGCGTGAGATGCGGGGGTGGTTGGGGAAGATGTTGGCCTGGTCGGCCGACTGGACGCCGTAGAGGGTGCCGGGGTCGATGTCGAGAGCGAACGACAGACTCCGTTCGGTGCGAGCGAGAGCGCGACTGGCCGCCGGACTGGTGGCCGGTGTCAGCGGCTCGCGCCGGACCAGTGACTGAAGGAATCCCACACCGGAAATTCTTCCCTGCCGAAACCCCCGATTTCGGGGGTTAGGTTGGCACGGATTGCCAACACCTGCTTGTCAAACGCCCGACGGGAGCCCCAGACGGGTACGCCCACGACGACGTTTCCGTGCGGCCGTCGCGGCCCAGACAGCCGCCTTGACCGCATGGATGGGGCTCTGCGAGGCCAGCCGTGGCCCGTCGCTGCCGGGCACGGTGCGCACCGCCAGCACCTGCGTACCCAAGGCTGGTGATCCGTCGTGGCGCAGGTCCCCGTCCGCGAGCAGCCGTGCCACGTCGAGCACCGCGCCACGGGCGGTGCCCTGCCCCTTGGCGGTCGCCATGGCGTTGAAGGCCGGGTCGGTGAGCAGGGACGCACCGACTGTGAGCTTGCCTCGGAAACCTGTCTGGCGGGCGAGGTGCGCGGCGGTGGCCACGTCACCGGCCTCGACCACGCGGACGATGGCGGCGTCGTCGGTGTGGCGCCACGCGGAGGCCACCGCCACGCCGGTCTCGAATCCGGCCTCGATCGCGACCGCGTCAGGAGCGCGGTCCGGGGCGGGGACGCGGAGCTGGTTCCACACCGTCTCGTGGGCGATCAGCGGCGTGCCTCGTGCGATCTTCGCGGCCGCGAGCGGCCACATGTTGAGGTACTGGGCGCGGAAGCCTTCCATTGGGTCGGGGTCGTCGGCCTCGGGGTCGATCTCACCGCGCAGCGCCTTCTCGTACTTGCGCGCCAGGTAGCGCTCACGCTCGGGCGTCCAGTGCGGGGATGCTGCCCGCCAGGTCTCGACCGCACCGGGGTCCATCGTCGGCTGTGCCGCCCACAGCAGGATCAGGACGCGCTCCATGTCCTCGCCCGCCAGCGCGCCAGCGATCCGGCCACGCATCAGCGAGGAGGCGCGGCGGTGCGCTGTCGAGATGAGCAGCAGTTGCGGCGAGACACGTTCCATCAGCGACGGCTCCAGGTCGTCGTCCACGATCTCGGGCAGGCACTTCCATGCCTCGTCCACGATGCCCATGCAGGTGTCGAGGCCGGCCGTCTTGTCGGGCGGCACCACGATCCACCGGTGCCCCTCGTGCTTGTCCTCGAAGGAGTAGTTGTTGTTGTTGGTGTAGACCTCCAGGTTTTCTTGGTTGCGCGCCCAGTGGGCGGCGTAGCGCATCGGCTCCTTGGCGATGCGCAGCGACGAGGCCGAGTGGACGATGAGCTGCATCTCGCCGAACAGCCGCGGGGCGAACACGAGACGCCACACCGCGAGCAGCCGCACGATGACCGACTTGCCGGAGCGGCGTGAGCAGGACTTGACGACCTCCTCCCAGCACAGGGACCCGTCGGCGCGGTGTTCGAGGATGCGGACGATGGCCAGGCCCTGCCACCAGCGGACCTTCACGCCCATGGTGACCCGCGCCCACTCGATCAGCTCGGGGCCATACGAGCCGACCGCGTCGGGCGGCGGCGGGGTCATCGCCAGCGGCGGTGTCGCCTCGGGCGGGACGTCGACGTAGGGCTCGATCCACGGGTACTGGGTCAGCGCCTCGGGGTCCCACACCAGCTCGGGCGGGATCGTCAGCGGCTCGCGGCTGATCGCGGCGGGTTCGGCATGGTCGAGATCCGCGAGCCGTGGGCGGTCGCGTCGCGTCGGGAGGACGAGGCCGGGGAGCAGTTCGAGTTGGGCTGTGCCGTCAGAGCCCGTGGGGAGAGAGACGGGAAGGGGCGGGGCTCCCCGGCGGTCGGGTCCTCGGGAAAAAGCGGCGCGTCGTCGGGGTCGATGCCGTGCGCTCGCAGCGCGTTGCGAGCAGCCTTCTCCTGCACCGCCTGCTGTGCCGAGCGGTCCGAACAGGCTCGGTGCTCGGGCTGCCAGTTCTTCGGGTCCCAGGTCAGGTGCGGGTACGCGGTGCGGGACTTGATGTGGCCGACCACCCACCGGTCGGTGGCAGGGTCGATGGGCTTCTTGCACTTGCCACACGGGCCGGGTAGGTGGTGCAGCTCAATGAACCAGCGGGCCTGCTGGACCGCGCGGCCCGACCACGGCTTCATGCCAGCACCACCAGCGAGTGCAGGCACCCAGCCGTCGAGTCGTGGGCCAGCAGCTCGGCGGCGATGCCTCGACGGATGGCCCGGCTGATGTCAGCAGGTGTGGCCGTGGGGTCGAGGGCTCGGCGCAGCTCCCCGAAGTCCAGGCGTCGGCCTGAGTGCTCCACCGCGTAGAGGCTCACCCTCACCCACAGCGGGAGTGACCTGCACTCGTACACCTTCATGGTCGGCTTCCTCTCGGGGTTGCGGGTTGTCAGGTAGTGACAGTCGGGGCGGAGTGGGCATCTCACCTGTGAGGTATCGGCGGGTGGGGTCGCAGGCTACGAACCCCTGGACGGGGTACTCATAGTCATGACCCCCCTAGACCTTCCCCCGTTTAGACCTTGTTGCAGCGTCAGTGCATGACTGTGGGCCGAGTGCCCGGTGTGGGCATCGGCTGCTACTGGGTGGCCAGCGTGTCTGCAGTCGGCTGGTCATCCACCACAGGCGAGCGTGGGCCTGTGGAACTTCCCCTCGGTACGTGGCGTCTGCGGTCACCCTCCACGCGTTCATCCGGGTTCGCTCCCGCTGAGTTGTGCCACCCTCTCGGGTGCCCCGGTCGCGCCGTGCGTGCTCCACCGGGGATGCTTCTGTCGGTCAGGTGTGCGCCTCCAGGGCAGGGGTGTGACGGTCGATGTAGGCGATGGCCTGTGCCTTGTTGGCAAACACGGCACAGCGGCAGTCGGCGAAGTCTCGGTAGTGCTCTTGGCGCTCACACGCGCCGTCGACCACGCGCCAACGACGGCCACGCACACGGCGTGACGGACGCACCAGCAGCAGAGTCGGGGTCATCGGGTGATCTCCCGTCGCAGGGTTGCGCGCACCGAGGCACGGCGCAGGGCGGTCATGCTCGGGTCGCACGCCGGATGGGTCCGGTCACCGAAGGTGGCCATCGGGCCAGCGCACACGGCACAGCGCGGCGCGTTGGTCGCGGCATAGAGACGCTTCATCGCCACACCCACCAGCGCGGGAGGCCCATGAATGCGAGCACGCCGTCAGCCGGCTTGCCGTCCTCGTTCACCGACGGTCTCTCAACCCACTGACCGTCGACCTTGATCCTGCCGGTGGTGCCGTTGGGGCAGTCGGGCATGTGGTCGAAGGCGTGAGCCTCGGCGGCCATCTGCACGGCAACACGGGCGTCGGCGGCGTAGCGCGACGGGCGCGGGCCGAAGTCGAGCTGCCAGTGATTGCAGCCAGCACAGACCGCGACCATCTGGTTGATCGGTGGCATCTTCATTGCTTCACCTCGAAGGGGTGGCCGTCGTATCCGGCGTGGGCGATGTGGCGCGGGTAGATGAGGCCACAGGTCAGGCAGGGCTTCCCCGGCGGCGTGGGCCGTCCTCGGGGGCGGTGGGGTGGTTCAGGGATGCGTCGAGGCCGGTCAGCACGTCGCACAGCTGATGGGTGGGCAGGGCCTTGAGCAGGGCGATCAGCGCGATCGTCTGCTGGGCGGTCTCCGTCTTGCTGGCCATCAGAACAACCCCTCATACCGGTCGGTGTCGTCAACAGTCGGTTTGCGGCGGGCGAACGCCTGGAACGCGGCCTGCCTCGTGATGCCCAACTGGGCGCCGATCTCGGCCCACGAGTACCGGCCACCGTCGAAGTCGTTGAGCTCGCGCGCGGCGTCGATACACGCGGTGTCGATCGCGGCGCGCATGGTGCGCAGGGCCGAGAGCACTTCGAGGTCGCCGTCAGCGGCACGCCGGACCATGCCCCGGGCGATCCGCTCGACCATCGCGGCCATGTCGGGTGCTTCGCGTTCGCGGCGGCGGGCCATCAGGCCACCGCCTTGCGGCGCCTGCCGCGACGACTGATCCGTTCCTCGGGGGTGAGGCCGCCCCAAATCCCCCACGTGCGGTCCGCGACACCGTCCTCGATGCGCTCCGCTTCGGCCAAGCATGCCGCCTTGACGGGGCACTGCCGACACAGGGCCTTGGCCTCAGCGATGCGGGCGTAACCCTCGGTGCTGGATCCCCGAGTCTCCCAGTCGAACCACATGTCGGGATCGACGCGACACGGCAGAGTCCTCACGGCGCGTCACCCCCGATGAGGGCTTGCAGCTCGTCAGCGAGGGCGTCGAGGACTGCCCAAGCCGCCTCAGTGTCGGCGGTGAAGTTGATACGAACGTCGGGGGTCACCATTCGGGTTGCACCACCGCGAGGTAGACCAGCCCAGCAAGGGCGGCGAGGAGGCCGAGGACGTAGACGGCGTCGAGCAGGGCGATCATGCGGTGATCTCCCGCACCGTCCAGCCGACAGACAGTGCCTCGGGGTCCCCTTGGCGCCACCAGCACCGGCGACGCTTGACCGCGTACCTACGGCCCGTCTCACGGTGTTTGGCGAGGGCGTGGGCCATCGCGTCAGCCCAGTCCCAGAACGCGCCCGTCACAACTCGTCCCCGTCCGACGGGTCCCCGGCCTCGGGAGCCGGGGACTCGTCGGGGGTCTCCTCTACGGTGCAATCTCCACAACCGTCCGTAGAGGAAGATTCATGCCCATCAACAGATCCGCCATCGAGGCAGCACGCCTGTTCGCAACCGACGTGTCCACATTCCCCATCACCGACGACAGGGAGGCCCTCGCCGATCGGCTCGGGCACGCGATCGGCCACATCACCAACCTCGCTGACGCTGTCCTCACCCTGAGTGACGAGATCCGGGAACTCCGCTCGCAACACTGAGCCGATCTTGGTGTCCATGCTCCGGCCGAAGGTGAGGTCGGAGAGTTGCGCCTTGGTCAGGGTCATCGACCCACGCGCTGCGTTGGCGGTGGCCTCGGCGACTGCCAGCGTGGCGCGGATGCCAGCGGCCTTGAGCGCGAACCCGAGCTGGCTGTTGGCCTCCCCGATCATCCGGCCGAGCTGGGCGGCGTCGCCCTCGCCGTTGGCGCGCTGCTCGTGCAGCGACGCGATGTGGTCGGCGTAGACCTGCGCCGTCGCGAGGTGGTCGACCGCCAGGTCGAACTGAGTTACACCGTTGTCATTCATGGCCAGGAGGATTGCACGGAAACCGTTCAATCGCAACGCCGACTGCCACGACGGCGTGTCGAGTTGATCGCGAAGCGTGACAACGGCACAGCTCGCTGCCTATGATTCACGGCATGACTGCAATGACTCTTGAAACGCCTTCAGCGATGCTCGCTGCCGAGATCCGGGCCGAGATGGGCCGCCAGGGCGTGAGCAAGCGCGAGCTGGGCCACCGTCTCGGCGTTTCCCACATGTGGACACAGCGCCGTCTCGCGCTCACGCCGGAGACTGACCTCACGCTTGAGGACGTCGTGAAATTGGCGGAGGCCCTGAACGTTTCCGTTCAGGGCCTCTTCGCTTCTGTGCTCCCCGGTTGGACTCGAACCAACAACCCTCCGGTTAACAGCCGAATGCTCTGCCAGTTGAGCTACAGGGGATCGCTTGGCAGCGGTGAAACAGTAGCAAGGAGTGCCGGCGGAGGCGAAATCAGGGTCCTACACCGTCACCGGCGTGCCGGCCGCTTCAGACGCCGTAGTCGGCGCGCACCTGCGCCATCGCCTCGCGAGCACGGCGCAACACGTCGGGGTCGGTGGGATCGACGCCCCACTCGAAGTCGAAGTACCAGGTGATCTCACCACCCGGTGCGCGCCGACCGATGACGAACACCCCCTTGGCGCCGCTGATCGGCACGTGCCGCTGCAAGACCATCGTGGCGGTCACACGCTCCCGGACCAGCTCCAGCAGCCTGCCGGGCTCGTCCAGCATCAGCACGTGGGAGGGCCGCTCGGCGCCGAACTCCCCACCTCGCTCACCGTCAAGCGGGCTTCGTCAGGATCCCAGTCGGCCCGGTGCACGTGCTCCCAGCCGATCCGCTGCTCCCCCAGGTGCAATGCCTCGCGCGTCCCGACCACCGCGAGACCATCCCGGGTGACCGCGTGGGCCAGGACGCGCTCGCCACGCGGGAGCGGGAGGCGCCGTACCTCCTCAGGAAGACGACGCCCGATCACTGCAACCCCATCGAGACCTCGCGCAACGAACGCCGGCGCCGTTCCGCCTCCATGAGGGAGGCAGAGACCTGCTGATAGTCGGGCCCCGAGGGGTCGCTCCGCTGCAGCTTGGAGGTGAGGTCGGCGATCCTGCGCGCCACCGCCATCTCCTGCAACCGCGAGACGAAGCTGCGCACGAACGCGGCGTCTGGCTCCTTCGACGAACGGATCGGTTCGACGCTCAGCGCCACCACGAGCCTGGCCACGGTCGGGTCGGTTGCGGTGTCACGCAGCTCCGCCACCCAGCCGGGGTGTGCCGCGGACGCGCCGCCGGCAGCGACGATCTGCGTCCACAACACCCGGTAGGCGGGGTGCTGGAACTCCTCCGGCGTGAGCGGGTCGGCAATGCGGGAGACCACGTCTGCGTGGTGCAGCACCAGCTTGATCGTCTCCCGCTCCAAGGTGATCCGCGGATCGCGCGGATCGGGCATCGGCAGGGCGCGCGGCTTCGGCTTCTCCTCGACGGCAGGAGCCTCGGGCGTACGGCGCAGCGTCACCTGCGGCTGTCCCTTCGGCCTACGCGCTGCCTTGTTGACCTCGCGACGGGCTTCATCGATGTCGACCCCGATGCTGCTGGCGAGCTCGCGGGTGAAGGCCTCGACCTTGGTCTTGTCGCGCACGCTGTGCACCAGCCCCGCCGCCTCGCGCAAGGCGTCGACGCGGGAGTCGGCACGGTCGAGATCGAAACGGGCCAGCACGTTGCCGAGCACGAATCTGTAGAGCGGCACCCGGCCCTCGATGAGCTCGCGGATCGCCTCGTCACCCTTCTCCAGGCGCAGGTCGCACGGGTCCAGGCCCGAAGCCTCGACCGCCACGTAGGTCTGTGCAAGGAAGTTGTGGTCACCCTCGAAGGCCTTCATCGCGGCCTTCTGGCCCGCGGCATCACCGTCGAAGGTGAAGATGACCTCGCCCTGACCACCCTTCTGATGATCGAGGAAGCGTCGCAGCAGCTTGGCATGGTCGTCGCCGAACGCGGTGCCGCAGGATGCGACGGCCGTCTTCACCCCGGCCACGTGGCAGGCCATCACGTCGGTGTAGCCCTCCACGATCACCGCGCGGGTGGTGCGGTCGATCTCGGTGCGTGCGAGGTCGATGCCGTAGAGCACCTGCGACTTCTTGTAGAGCGGCGTCTCCGGAGTGTTGAGGTACTTCGCCTCGATGCGGTCGTCGTCGAAGAGACGACGGGCACCGAAGCCGATCGTGTCGCCTGCGGAGTCGCGGATCGGCCACAGCAGCCGGCCACGGAAACGGTCGTAGTGGCCACGGCTGCTCTGCCCGACGAGGCCGGCGACGACGAGCTCCTCGTCGGTGAAGCCACCTTGGCGCAGGTGTTTGTGGAGTGCCTCGCCGCTGCGGGGAGCGAAGCCGATGCCGAAGACATCGGCGACCTCCTTGTCGAACCCGCGGCCCGCCAGGAACTGACGCGCGGCCAAGGCGTCAGGGGTGGTGAGCTGGGCGGCGTAGAACTCCTGCGCCATCCGGTTGGCCGAGATCAGCTTGCTGCGCTGCGGTCCCTTGCGCTGCTGCGGCCCGTCGTCGCCGTCGACCCGACGGAGCTCCACGTTGAACTGCTCCGCCAGCCGCTCGACGGCCTCGCTGAAGCCGAGCCCGTCGATCTTCATCAAGAAGCTGAAGACGTCACCGCCCTCACCACAGCCGAAGCAGTGGAAGAACTGGCGCGACGGATTGACGTTGAAGGAGGGCGACTTCTCGTCGTGGAAGGGGCAGAGTCCCTTCATCGAGCCGCCACCGGCGTTGCGCAACGTCACATAGGCAGAGACGACCTCGTCGATCCGCGCCTTCTCGCGGACTTCGGCGATGTCGTCTTCCCTGATTCGCCCGGCCACATCCGGAGTCTACGCAGCACGACCGAAACCCGGCTGCCCGACCGGAGTCACCTGTGGATCACGCCTGCCCGGACTCGGTGAGGCTGGACGTCGGGAGCCAGTCGGCGCCGAGCAGGTCGGCCACCACCGCCAGGCCCCTGGTGTCGCCGCCGACGGCGTCGGAGGCCGCCGCGATCCGCTCCACCATGACCCGCCCCACCCGCTCCTCGACGGTGTCCTCCGCGTAGGCGATGTGCCACGGCGAGACCTGGTGATCGCGATGGGTGCGGCCGGTGATCTGCCGACCCGCGATGCCGGAGAACCGCGCCTGGTGGAACACGCCGACGCGCGGGGTGGTCGAGGCCGTCAACCCGTCGGGGAGCAGCTCTCCGGCGTGCAGGCTGATCGATGCCACGACGGTCAGCACCGCCACGGGCGCCGCGCCGGTCTGGAATCGCAACCGCTCGGCCTCCGGATCGAAGCGTCCCTGTCCGTAGAGGCAGGCGACGTCGACCCCCTTGTCCTGCAACCGCTCCACGATCGGGTCAGCGGCCGTGCCCACGAACTCCACCGAACAGGCCACCTGCCGATCCGCTTCCACCTGTTGCGCGATCCACTCCACGGTCGAGTCGACGCGGATCAGCCCGGCCTTCTGGCGGAAGCGCAGCAACGCGGCCCGGCCACGCGCCACGTTGCGGCCTCGACGGGCCAGATTCATCTCGGCGCAGAACTCACCCCATTCCGCGTCGTACGCCGCCCGCTCGGCAGGGGTGAGTGTGACCGGCATGCCGGAGATCGGCACCGGCCCCCACGGAGCCGCACGGTGGATCATCGCGGGTGGCTCGGCCGCGGCGAGCCAGCCCCGCACCAGCCGCAGGTCCGTGGCTCTGCGCCGTGGATCCTCGGTCCACGACGGGCCGTAGCGGCCACGTTCGATGCCGATCCCCTCGCGCTCCAGCGCATCGGCGAACGCCTTGAGCCGCGCCGTCTTCGCCGCTGCATACCAGTCGCCGACCGTCTGCTCGAGCTCCTGCGCATACGCAGGGATCAAGTAGGGCAGCTCCAGGGGCGTGTGTCCGGGCGTCGCGGTCGCGGCGATGACGAACGGCGCCTTGGCGTGCGGTTTGGTCAGTCCGGACACCTTCACCCAGTGCTGCCACCGCTTCGTGGTGGTGTTGCGGACGGCCTGCGCCTCGTCGGCGATGACGACGTCCCACTCGTGTGCCGCGACCTTCTCCAAGCGGTCCCAGGTGATCACCACCCAGTCCATACCGCCGTCCCCGATCGCGGCGATCGTGCGACACCAGTGGCCGATCGTGATCTCGGCCGGGCGGTCCGCGACGACGAGCACCCGCTTCGCGCCCCGCAGCTTCCCCACCGCTCGCGCGCCGAGCACGGCGGTGATCGTCTTGCCCACACCCGGTTCGTCGGCGAGCAGGAACTGACGCCCGCCCGCATCGGCCCGGCGGGCGATCGCCTCCGCTCCGTCGAGCTGCAATGCTCGAGGCTCGAGTTCACCGGTCGCTGCCGGGTACGGGAGCCGGTCCGTCGGGTTGAGGGTGTTCTCGATGAAGCGGCCCAGCGTGTAGGGCCGGGGCGAGTACGCCGCCATCGGCTCCGGGAGCTGGGCGCCGACGTACAGGTGGGTCTTGAGCGTCGTATGCCAGCGCGCGCCGGTGACCTGCGTGCCGTAGGGGATGTCGAGCACCCACACCCGCTCCTCAGGCCCCGCGGTGGGGATCGGTTGAGCGGTCTTCCTGCGCGACGTACGACGAGTCCTGCGGGCCACGGTCACCCGCGGGTCAGTCGCGCGTGCCAAGCCGTCGCCGAGGCGTCGGTGAGCGAGGCAACCTGGTCGATCACGACGCGGAGTCGGGCACCGTCGTCGGCTGCTTCGGCGAAGTCGTCGGCGAACTCTCGGGCCATCAGCTCAGGCCGTCCGTCGAGCATCTCGACGAGCTCGGCGACCAACTCACGCTGCTCGGCCATGATCGTCCTCCGCTCCCCGCTCTGCATCACGAAGTGGGCGGCGACGCCCTTGAGCACGGTGATCTCCAGCAGCGTGTCATCGGGAACCACGAGATCTGCCGTGAACCGCCGCACCGGGTCCGGTCCGTTGGCTGCCTGTGCTGCCCCGCAGAAACGACCGATCAGGTCGCTGGTGAGGTTCTTCAGCGCAGCCGTCGACCGACGGCTCGCGTCCCACTGCGTGGTCGGCCAGCTCTGCATCACCCGCATGGCCCGCCAAGCGTCGTCGAGCACGTCATCGCCGGCGTCCGGCAGGTACCACCCACGCACGGTCTCCCACACCTCCTGCCGTCGAACGTCGTCCTCGAGCCACAGCAGATCGATGCTGCCGGCGACCACGCCGTCCTCCACGTCGTGCACCGAGTAGGCGACGTCGTCGGCCAGGTCCATCACTTGGGCCTCGACGCACAGCTGGCGCTCGGGAGCTCCCCGACGCATCCAGGCGAAAACGGGCAGGTCGTCGGCGTACGCGCCGAACTTGCCGCCCTCCGGGGGCCGCGCCCACGGATACTTCGTGCACGCGTCGAGGGTCGCGCGGGTCAGGTTGAGCCCGACCGAGCCACCGTCGGCGTCGAAGGTCTTGGCCTCGAGGCGGGTCAGGATGCGCAGTGTCTGCGCGTTGCCCTCGAACCCACCGCAGTCGGCAGCCAGCGCATCGAGCACCGTCTCCCCGTTGTGCCCGAAGGGCGGGTGCCCGAGGTCGTGGGCGAGCGCCGCGGTCTCGGCGAGGTCGGGGCTGCAGCCCAGCGCCCGGGCAAGGTCACGGGCGATCTGGGCGACCTCGAGGCTGTGGGTGAGTCGGTTGCGGACGAAGTCGTCACTCTGCGGCCCGACCACCTGCGTCTTGGCGGCCAACCGCCGCGACGCAGCAGCGTGTACGACGCGGGCCCGGTCCCGCTCGAAGGGCGCGCGGGTCGGCGCGATCACGCGTTTGGGCAGCTCCGGCACCAGCCGCTCGCGGTCGGCATCGTCGTAGAGGTCCTCGTTCATGGCACGCCGACCCTAGCCCGGCCGGGCCCGGATCCTGACCCGGCCCGCACACCCCAACTCCCCACGTGTCGAGTTGATGCGAGCGATTCCGGCGAAATGCGCGTGCAAGGCCCACGCCTGCGGACTTCGGCTGTTGTCCGCGCGTCGTACGTCCCTAGGATCACGTCATGTCGTTGGAGACAGTTCGTTCCGCCTACACCGCACGAGCGACGGAGTACATCGATCTGTTCGGCACCATCGAGGCTGCGGCCGAGCAGGACCGCGGCCACCTTCTCGCCTGGGCCCGGGCCGTCCGCGGGCGGATCGTCGACGTAGGCTGCGGCCCGGGTCAGTGGACGGGCTTCCTCCACGAGAACGGGGTGGATGTCGAAGGGGTCGATCCCGTGCCAGCGTTCGTCGAGGCTGCTCGTCGGAGCCATCCGGGAGTCGCGTTTCGCGTCGGGGACGCTGGGTGCCTCGACGCGGACGACGCCAGCTTGGGTGGAGTGCTCGCATGGTACTCACTCATCCACACCGCTCCGACACACCTCCCCGCTCTCCTCGAGGAGTTCGCCCGGTGCATCCGGCCGGGCGGCAGCCTGCTGCTCGGCTTCTTCCTTGGCCCCGAGCTCACCCCGTTCGACCACGCCGTGACGACCGCCTACTTCTGGCCGGTCGACCAGCTGACGGCTCGAGTCGAGGAGGCAGGCTTCACTGTCTCCGACATCCGCACCCGCGTCGACGCCGGGGTTCGACCACAAGGGACACTCATCGCTGACCGTTGCCCGTGACCTCTCGCCCTCGCCTGCGACCACGTGGCCGCCGGGCGAGACGTGCCCGGGCCAGGAGCTGGCCTGTCCACGCAGCCATGACGTCCGGTCAGGGCATCGGGTGCGGCGGCGTGGGCTGGGTGGCAACCCACCAGGTGACGCCCCAGGGGTCCTGCACCCCACCACGCAGGTCGTCGTCCTCGGTTGCCTGTTCCGGCTCACGGACGACGACTGCGCCGGCAGCGATCGCCCGATCGAAGGTGGTGCGCGCGTCCTCGACGTAGAGATGCAGGTGTGCGGGCGCACTTTCGATCTCGGTCGCGCCCCCACCGATCATCACGATGCTGTCGTCGATCCTGGCCTCAGCGTGCATCAGCGTTCCGTCCGGGCGGTCGAAACGTCGCTCCACCGTCGCGCCGAAGGCTGCTTGGAGGAAGGCGATGAGTCCCTCGGCGTCCTGGCAGATCAGGTAGGGGCTCAACGAGGGGTAGGAGCTCGGTTTCCAGTCGCTCACGCTTCCAGCCTAGAGCAACGCGTGCAGCGGCGGCCTGTCTCAGTAGGTCGTGACGTGCACGTGGTCGTAGTGGTTGGCGGTGGTGGAGCCACGATTGGACATCCCCCGCCAACCCTCACCGGAGCGCTGGACCGACCAGATCTTCTGCGAGTAGATGACGTAGGAGACGCCCAGCGCCTGGTAGTTGGCACGGATGTAGTCGGCGATCTCCCAGCCACGGGCGCCGCTGACCATGATGTCGACCGCAAGGCCCTGCGAGTGCTCACCGTCGCCCCGGAAGGTGCCATAGGTGGAGATCTCCGGGAATCGGGCGCAGACGGCTTGGTGCACCTTCACGATGTTGGCGCTCACGCCCGGGGCCACTGAGGTGCCGTTGCTGCAGACGCCACCGACCCCGTTGTCCAGCGGCTTCTCGTCGGAGAGGTACTTGGCGGTCACCCAACGGGCCTCGCCCTTCACGACGATCTCGGCGCGCTCGCCGGACTCCCGCCCCGTGATCAGCACCTTCTCGCCTGCCTCGATCTCACCGACCTGGGTCGCGTCGGCGAGTGCCGAGCTCCACAGGTTGAGACCCTCGGTCGTCCACCGCTCGTCCTTCGCCTTCTTCACGGCGGCCTTGGTGTCGGCCTGGACGGCCTTGCGGGAGTACGTCGCCCCGCCGGTCAGGTTCTCGTCGCGCGTCGCGCTGCGGGAGACCTGCTCGGGACGGGTCTGCTCCGCAAGTGCGGTGGCGGTCGAGGTGAGGACGTTGCCGATCGAGGCGCTTGCCGGGCCGGAGTCGCTCGGCGGGTTGGCGATGAGGACGCCCGCTCCCACGGTGGCGAGGGTGGCCAGGGAGGCGATGGGGGCGGCAACCTTCGCGACCGAGATCTTTCGGCGCGGCGGCGGTGCTAGGCGATGTCGGGGACTGGCCACAGGGCCTGTTCCTTTGCTTCAGCTGACAGGTCTGTGCCCGCGACAGCGAGTGGCCGAAGCGGGCACGAGGATCGAGTGAAACACATTTCAACCAAGAAATCCCATGCGCGGAGACCCAACTCACCATGCGGTCACCCACATCGCCGGTGCGCGGAGGCTCAGCCGCCGGACGAGGAGTCGACGTCCTCGACGAGGGCACAGTCGCTGCCGTCGGTGTCGTCCAGCCAGCCGTCGGGGAGCACCACTCGCTTGCGCGGCGCGCCCTGGCGACCCCGCGGCGTACCCAGCTCGGCCACTGGGAACGGCTCCGCCGGGTCGAGTTCGGCCAGCAGCGTGTCGAGCTCCGCAAGCGTGCTGACCAGCGCCAACGAGTGCCGCAGCGTGCCGCCCGCACGAAATCCCTTGAGGTACCAGGAGACGTGCTTGCGGAACTCCTTGCAACCGCGCTCCTCCCCCATGTGCTGGCTCAGCAGTTCGGCGTGGCGGCGCATCATGACCGTCACCTCGCCGAGCGTGGGCAACGTCGTGGTCGTGTCGGTCCCGGTCGCGAACGCAGCCGACAGGTCACGGAAGAGCCACGGACGCCCCAGGCAGCCACGGCCGACGACGACCCCGGCGGCACCGGTCTGCTCGACCATGCGCAATGCATCGGCTGCCTCCCAGATGTCACCGTTGCCGAGCACCGGGATGTCGACGGATGCGACGAGTTCCCCGATGGCGTCCCAGTCGGCGACGCCGGAGTAGGCCTGCACCACCGTGCGGCCGTGCAGCGCAATGGCTGCGACGCCGGTCTCCTGGGCGATGCGCCCGGCATCCAGGTAGGTGAGGTGCTCGTCGTCGATGCCCATCCGGGTCTTCATCGTGACTGGCACGTCGTAGGGCGCCGCGGCCTTCACCGTCTGCTCGAGGATGTCGGCCAGCAGCCCCCGCTTGTAGGGCAGGGCACCCCCGCCACCCTTGCGAGTGATCTTGGGCACCGGGCAGCCGAAGTTGAGGTCGATGTGAGCCACCCCGTAGTCGGCGCACAGGATCTCGGCAGCCTTCGACAAGTAGGCCGGATCCGTGCCGTAGAGTTGCACGCTGCGGGTGGTCTCGATCTCATCGAAGGTCAGCATGGCCTTCGTCATCGAGTCACCCTCGACCAGGCCGCGCGACGTGATCATCTCGCAGACGAAGGCACCCGTGCCGTGCTCGGCCATCTGCTCCAGGCACAGGCGCCGGAAGGCGGCATTGGTGATGCCAGCCATCGGCGCCAGCACCACCGGGCTGGCGAGATTCAGGGAACCGAGTTGCAACGACACCCAGCCATTGTCCGACCTGACGACGGACGCCCCAAATCAGCCGATGCTCAGTTGGACTTCTTCGCCTTCTTCTTGTTCTTGCCCTGCTTGGCCTTGCCGAGCTCACTGACCGCACCGGTCCACTCGATCTGGTCGATGCCCTCGGCCGGTTGCAGGGCAATGGCCTTCATCTGGGTCCCGGGGGCGGAGAGGAAGACCATGCAGACCTGGGCCTTCTTGCCGGGAATGAACTTCTTCGGCAACTCCCTGTTGTCGCAGGGCTTGAACGACGACGGGATGTTGACCGGCGGATAGATCACGTCGGACCCGTCGTCGAGATAGACGGGCAACGTGAAGCCGGAGAGATCGGCGTTGCCGACGTTCTCCACCTTGGCCCGCACGTAGTAGGCGGTGCCCTTCTTCTGCTCGGCGGTCAGCTTGAAGCCCTCGAACGACTTCATCGGCGCCTGCTCGACGCGCTTGAGCGTGATCTCGACGGCACCCTTGAGCTTCTGCTTCGGCGACCACGGCACGCGGGCCGTCTCGCCGAACTCCAGGTCTGCGCCCCATGTCGTGAAGCCGTTGTCCCCCACCGCAGGCGTGCCCTCGGCCGTGGGAGCCGCGGACTCCGAGGTCTTCTCCTTCTTGCTGTCGTCCTTGTCGTCCCCGAGCCCGCAGGCGGACAGGACGAGGGCGGAGGCGAGCAGGAACGCGCCGAGACGAGCAGGACGAGAATTCATGCGGCCCATTGTCCCTGCCGAGATGTCATTCCCCGGCAGGGACACGTGGGGTTTCCGCTTCGGACGCGTGATCAGGCCCCCAGCAGGCGCTCGGCGAAGTACGCCGACACCCGGTCAAGGCTGATCCGCTCCTGGCTCATCGTGTCGCGCTCGCGCACGGTGACCGCATTGTCCTCGAGGGTGTCGAAGTCGACGGTGACGCAGAACGGCGTACCGATCTCGTCCTGGCGGCGGTAGCGGCGACCGATGGCGCCGGAGTCGTCGAAGTCGACGTTCCAGTTGCGGCGCAGCTCGGCTGCGAGGTCCTTCGCCTTGGGCGACAGGTCCGCATTGCGCGAGAGCGGGAGCACGGCGACCTTGACCGGCGCCAGCCGCGGGTCGAGCTTGAGCACGGTGCGCTTGTCGACGCCGCCCTTCGTGTTGGGCGCCTCGTCCTCGGTGTAGGCGTCGACCAGGAAGGTCATCAGCGTGCGCCCCAGCCCGGCCGCCGGCTCGATCACGTAGGGCACGTAGCGCTCGTTGGACGCCTGGTCGAAGTAGGACAGGTCGGTGCCGGAGTGCTTGCCGTGCGTGGTGAGGTCGAAGTCGGTGCGGTTGGCGATGCCTTCGAGCTCGCCCCACTCCGAACCGGAGAAACCGAAGCGGTACTCGATGTCGATGGTGCCCTTGGAGTAGTGGCTCAGCTTCTCCAGCGGGTGCTCGAAGTGGCGCAGGTTGTCGGGGTTGATACCAAGATCCGTGTACCACCGGGTGCGCTCCGCGATCCAGTACTTGTGCCACTCCTCGTCCTCGCCCGGCTTGACGAAGAACTCCATCTCCATCTGCTCGAACTCACGAGTGCGGAAGATGAAGTTGCCCGGCGTGATCTCGTTGCGGAAGCTCTTGCCGATCTGGGCGATGCCGAAGGGCGGCTTGCGGCGGCTGGAGGTCAGCACGTTGGCGAAGTTGAGGAAGATGCCCTGGGCGGTCTCGGGGCGCAGGTAGTGCAGCCCGGACTCGTCCTCGAGCACCCCGAGGTGGGTCTTGAGCATGCCGGAGAACTCACGGGGCTCGGTCCACGCACCGCGGGTGCCGCAGTTGGCGCACGCGACGTCCTTGAGGTCCACGTCGTCCGGGTTGTCGATGCCCTTCTTCTCCGCGTACGCCTCCTGCAGGTGGTCGTAGCGGTAGCGCTTGTGACACGACTGGCACTCGGTCAGCGGGTCGTTGAAGGTGTCGACGTGCCCCGAGGCGACCCAGGTCTCGCGCGGCAGGATGATGCTGGAGTCGAGCCCGACGACGTCGTCGCGGCCCTGCACCATCGCCTTCCACCACTGGCGCTTGATGTTGTCCTTGAGCTCCACACCGAGCGGGCCGTAGTCCCATGCCGACCGGGTACCGCCGTAGATCTCACCGCAGGGGAAGACGAAACCTCGCCGCTTGGCAAGCGAGACGACCTGGTCAACGGCGGATGCGGGGGCTTTGCCACGGTGTTTCTGCTCCTGTGATCGGATGCGCCGACCGGCTGCCGACGCGCATCCCCAGCCTAGTGGTCCCGCCGGCCCCCACGCGCCTCCGGGTCACGGCCCTCGATCACCCGGTCAAGGTCTCCCAGGGGTACGCCGTCGCGCACCTCCTCGAAGGCGCTCGGCTCATCGATCGCGCGGCTCAGCAGTGGCACCGCGAGCAGCTTCGCCTCGTGACCGGCGAGGGCGCGACGATAGGCGCCGACACCTGCCCACGCGGACTGCAGCACCCAAAGCTCCGGGTCGTCGAGATTGCGTCCGATCCCGCCGGCGAGGTGGCCGGGAGCTGCGGCGTACAAGGCCTGCACCCGCTCCAACTGCTCGCGGAATCCCTCGGCCTCGGCGACCGGCACCCGGAAGCGGTTGACGACGAACATCAGTGGGCGAACTTCAGTCCGACGACGCCGGCCACGATGAGCATCAGGCACAGGGACCGCAGCACGGTCACCGGCTCCCCCAGGGCAGCCATGCCGTAGATCGCGGTGCCCACGGCACCGATCCCGACCCAGACGGCGTAGCCCGTGCCCACCGGGATGCTCCGCAACGCGATGGCCAGCCCAGCCATGCTCACGACCAAGGCTCCGCCGAAGACGACGCTGGGCATCAGCCGGGTGAATCCCTTGGTCTCGGCGAGCGCCACCGCCCACACGGTTTCGAACATTCCGGACACGATCAGCACCAACCAGGCCATGAGGAAACCTCCACAATCAGCCGCCGGGGGTGTCCCGGACGGTCGACGCCGTCGTTCCTTGGACCTGGTACGGCGTACCTCGTCAGGTTCAAGATCCACCCTACCCGAACTCGGTTTGACAATCATTCTCAAATGGCATGAGAATGATTCTCATGAACATGCGACTGCTCGTCCCCCTCGCCGCGACCGCCCTGGTTGCCTCCGGCTGCTCGGCCATCTCCTCGGCCCTCACCGGCGGCGACGGCGAGACCGAGTCCGACCAGGTGGCCGTCGCCTTCTATCCCCTCGAGTACGTCGCCGATCGCGTCGGCGGCGACCACTTCGACATCCTGACGCTCACGGCCCCGGGCCAGGAGGCGCACGACGTCGCGCTGAGCATCTCCACGACGGCTGCCGTCTCCGAGGCCGGACTGGTCATCTATGAATCCGGCTTCCAGCCGGCCGTCGACCAGACCGTGGCCCAGAACGCCAGCGGCCGCACGCTCGACGTGGCCGACGTCGTCGACCTGATCGACGCCCACCACGAGGCGGAGTCCGCGGACCACGACCACGACGACCACGAAGGTCATGACGACGAGCACGACCACGAAGGTCACGACGAGCACGACCACGAGGGCCACGACCACGGCGACTCCCACGACGGTCACGACCACGGCGACCTCGATCCCCACTTCTGGCTGGACCCGTTGCTGCTGGCCGATGTCACTGACGCCGTCGCCGACGAGATGATCGAGCTCGCGCCCGATCACGCCGACGAGATCCGCGACAACGCCGCCGACCTGCGCGCCGACCTCGAGCAGCTCGACCACGACTACACCGAGGGCCTCGCCTCCTGCGAGCGGGACACCGTCGTCGTCAATCACGATGCTTTCGGCTACCTGGCCCGTTACGGCCTGCACTTCGAGGCCGTCGTCGGACTCTCCCCGGCGCGGAGGCGACCATCGCCGACCAGCACCGGCTGCAGAACCTGGTGAAGGACGAGAAGATCACCACCGTCTTCTCCGAGCGGCTCGCCAGCGACAAGTCCGCCCGGACGCTCGCCGACGACGCGGGCGTACGCTTGGAGGTGCTGGACCCCATCGAGGGGCTCACCGACGAGACTGCCGATGAGGACTATCTGTCGCTCATGCGCAGCAACCTGACCAAGCTCCAGAAGGCCAATGCATGCTGAACGACGCCCCGGTGCTGTCCATCACCGACGGGACCGTGCCGATCGCCGGGCGCCCGGTGCTGCGCCACGTGAACCTGACCGTGCGCACCGGTGAGTTCATCGCCCTCATGGGGGCGAACGGCTCCGGCAAGTCCACGCTGTTGCGGGCGCTGACCGGCCTGCGCCCGCTCTCGAGGGGTTCGGTGGAGGTCTTCGGGGTCCCGCTGCCCCGCTTCAAGGAGTGGTCGCGCGTCGGCTTCGTGCCCCAGCGCTCGTCCGCCACGGGCGGCGTTCCCACTTCGGTCTGGGAGGTCGTCAGCACCGGGCGCCTGGGCCGTCGCCGGCTCGGGCGGCCCCTGCTCCCCGCGACCGGGCCGCGATCAAGGAGGCCCTCGAGGTGGTCGGCCTCCTCGACCGTCGCCGTGACGGCGTGAGCGTGCTCTCCGGGGGCAGCAACAACGAGCCCTCATTGCTCGCGCCCTGGCCGGCGAGCCCGATCTGTTGCTGCTCGACGAGCCCACCGCCGGCGTCGACCTGCCCAACCAGCAGGCGCTCGCCGACACCCTCGCCACCTTGAAGAGTCGCGGTGTCACCATCGTCCTGGTGGCCCACGAGCTCGGCCCCCTTGCCCCGCTGATCGATCGAGCGGTCGTGATGCGTGACGGCCAGGTTGCCTATGACGGCGCCCCGCTGGCCGACCACGAGGTCCACGGCCCGTTCTTCGGCCCCGGTCACCACCATCATCACCACCACCGCGAGCCCACTCCCGTGGACCACGTCCCCACGATCGCCTCCCCGTCGACTCCGCGAGCCAGGAGGTGCTGCCGTGATCGAGGTCCTCAGCTACGACTTCATGATCCGGGCGATGTTCGCCGCGGTGTTCACGGGTCTCTCCGCCCCGATCGTCGGCACCTACCTGGTGCAGCGCCGCCTCTCCCTCATGGGTGACGGCCTCGGGCACGTAGCCGTCACCGGCGTCGCACTCGGCCTGCTCACCAACACCTCACCGACATGGACGGCGGTCATCGTCGCCATCCTCGGCGCCGTACTCATCGAGGTGATCCGAGAGCGCGGAAACGGCGGCGGCGACGTCGCCCTGGCGCTGCTCTTCTACGGCGGCATCGCCGGCGGCGTGCTGATCACCGGCATCGCCGGGCAGTCGGCATCTCGCCTGCAGGAGTTCCTCTTCGGCTCGATCACGACGATCTCGGTCGAGGACGTGTGGGTGACCATGGCCCTGGCCGCCGTGGTGATGGTCATCGGCCTGGGCTTCGGCCCTCAGCTCTTCGCCGTCGCGCAGGACCAGGAGTACGCGAAGGTGTCCGGCCTCAACGTGCGCGCCTACAACCTGCTGCTCGCCGTGCTCGCCGCCGTCACCGTCACCGTCGCCATGCGCACCGTCGGTCTGCTGCTGGTCTCCGCGCTGATGATCGTGCCCGTCGCCGCGACCCAGCAGATCATGCGCAGCTTCAAGGCCACCTTGTACGGCGCCATGGCGGTCGGACTCGTCTCCTCCGTAGGCGGCCTGCTCATCGCAGCCTGGGCATCCTTCGAGGTCGCCGGCGTGTCTCCCGGCCCGACCATCGTGCTGCTCTCCCTCGCCCTCTTCGCGCTCACCTGGCCCTTGGGCGCCTACCTGCGCCACCGCCGGCGCCAACGAGCACCCTTCGACGAACTGCCACCCCTGTCCCACCACACGACCGGGGAACACCCACACGAACACGGTGACAACTGCGGACACACCGCAGTGCCGCACGGTGACCACGTCGACTACGTGCACGACGGCCACCGCCACGCCGCCCACGGAGAGCACTATGACGAGCACTGAGCCGACCCAACCCGAGTCACAGCCCCGCCCCACCCGTCAGCGCCTGGCAGTCGCCAAGGCGCTCGACTCGTTCGAGGGGTTCCGCAGCGCGCAGCAGATCCATGCGCTGCTGACCGAGTCCGGCGAGCAGGTCGGACTGGCCACCGTCTACCGGTCACTGCAACGGATGGCCGAGGCAGATGAGGTCGACACCCTGCGCACCGAGGAGGGCGAGGTCACCTATCGCCGCTGCTCGGACTCGCACCACCACCACCTGGTCTGTCGCTCGTGCGGGGCCACCGTGGAGATCGAAGGCCCCACCGTCGAGCGGTGGACCGAGAAGGTCTCCCGGGAGCACGGCTTCTCCGACGTCAGTCACACCTTGGAGATCTTCGGCACCTGTGCCACCTGCGCCCGCTGACCCCCGCCGTACCGAGTGAGGGTTCGCGCGTTCTGAGTGAAGGTTCGCGCGTTCGGTGAGGTGAGGGTAGGTCAGGCCGTCCCGTAGCGGCGGTCCCGGCGTGCGTAGGTGTCGATGGCCTGCCACAGGTGGCGTCGGTCCACGTCCGGCCAGAGCACGTCGGAGTAGACGAACTCCGCATAGGCGGCCTGCCACAGCATGAAGTTGGAGAGCCGCTGCTCCCCGACGTACGCCAGATCAGGTCGGCATCGGCCAACTCGGGCACGTAGAGATAGCGCGCGAAGGTCTTCTCATCGACCTTGTCGGGCTTCAACCTGCCCGCCGCCACGTCGTGGGCGAGGGCCTTCGCCGCATCGGCGACCTCGGCCCGCCCGCCGTAGTTGACGCACATCGTCAGGGTCGCGACCTTGTTGTCCTTGGTCATCTCCTCGGCGATCTGGAGTTCCTTGATCACCGACTTCCACAGGCGAGGTGCTCGTCCCGCCCACCGCACCCGTACGCCGAGTGCGTGCATCTCGTCGCGGCGCCGTCGGATCACGTCGCGGTTGAAGCCCATGAGGAAACGCACCTCGTCGGGCGAGCGCGACCAGTTCTCCGTGGAGAAGGCGTAGGCGGAGACGGCCTTCACGCCGATCTCGATGGCACCTTCGACCACGTCGAACAGCGAGCTCTCCCCTGTTCGTGGCCCGCCGTACGCGGCAGACCACGTTCCTTGGCCCACCGACCGTTGCCGTCCATGACGATCGCGACGTGCCGGGGCACCAGGTCGCGCGGGATCGGGGGCGGGGTGGCGCCCGACGGATGGGGCGTGGGACGACGAACCGGTGAACTCACGCCGACAAAGATAGGCGGTGTGGGCCGGCGATCCACCGTTGATCGTCTAGGGTCGAAGTTGTGACTGGCAGCAATGATGCGATCGAGCAGGAACTCTTCACGCTTTTCCGGCGGAGTCAGGCGATCCACATCACCACGCGCTCGGGTGACATCCGTCTCGATCGCTCGAGCTACGGCATCCTCTGCCTTCTCGATGACCACGGTCCGCAGCGTCTCGGCGCCATCGCCTCCCGCTTCCGGCTCGACCCCTCCACGATCACCCGCCAGGTGCAAGCCGTGGAGCGCGCCGGCCTCGTCGAGAAGAGCGTCGACCCCGCGGACCGCCGCGCCAGCCTCCTCGAACTGACCGAACTCGGCCGGGAGACGATCGCCCAGGCACGCTCCCACCGTCGCCGCATGCTCGATGCGATCCTGGCGGAGTGGAGCCCCGCTCAGCGCGAGGAGTTCCTCCAGGCACTCACCCGCTTCAACAGCACCGTCGACGGCTGGATCGAGGCCGGCCACATTCCCGGCACCGTCAGCGAGGCACGTGCGCCAGGGACCGCAGCCCCCGCTCCAGATGCCACTGCACATAAGCAGCAACGAGACCAGTAGCCTCCCGCAGGTGGCGGGGTTCGGTCGCAGCAACCACCGCCCAGTCACCGGCCAGCAACGCGCCGAGGAGTCTCACGGTCTCCGCCGCGGGATTGGCCGATCCGGGCAGCCGGCAGGTGGAGCACAGGACGCCACCGGCCGAGGGGTTGAACCAACGGTGCGGACCGGGAGCGTCGCAGCGGGCACAGGTGTCGAACGACGGGGCGTAGCCGGCCACCGACAGCGAACGCAGCAGGTAGGAGTCGAGCACCTGCCCGGCGCCGCGCTCCTGGTCGCCGCCTTCGGCGGTCAGCGCCCGCAGGCCACCCACGAGCAGCAGGAACTGCTGCGGTGAGGGCTGGCGCTCCTCCGAGATCAGTCGTTCGGCGGTCTCGAGCATGGCGGTGCCAGCGGTGTAGCGGTCGTAGTCCAAGCCCAGTCGGGACTGGAACGGCGTCAGGGTCTCGGCCTGCGTGATGGTGTCGAGATTGCGGCCCTCGGCCAACTGGAGATCGACGTGGGTGAAGGGCTCCAGCCGCGAACCCCAACGTGACGTGGTGCGTCGTACCCCCTTGGCCACCGCGCGCACGAGTCCCTGGGATCGGGTCAGGAGGGTGATGATCCGGTCGGCCTCACCCAGCTTGTGGGTGCGCAGCACGACGGCCTCGGCGCGATAGAGGGGCACAGGACGATTGTGCCCCTCTCACCCGGCGAATCAGCGCAGCACCACCGCGTCGCCGGCAGAGATCGTGCCCGGCGTCACCACGTCGAAGTAGACGGCGAGCTTGGCATCGCGCTCACGGCCGAGGGTCTTCAGCAGCGTGCCGTGCTCGGAGGCGCCGTCCTGCTCCAGATCGACCATCCGGCAGCGGGTGATCCTCTTGGCGCCACGCAGGACCACCTCACCGATCCGCACCTCACGATCGACCCACGCCTCCTCGACGAACGGTTCATCGGTCTCGACGACGAGGTTGACGCGGAAGTGCCGTGGGTCCACGGGAGCGGCGTCACCGACGAGATCAGCCAGGGCCCGCAGGCTGGCGGTACCCACCAACGAGATCGAACCGGCATCCATGTGTGGCGTCGCTTCCTCGCGGCCGAAGCCCACCGCCGTGCCGATGTGGTCGCTCAGCACTCGATCGACACCCGGCTCGTCGACACGACGCCACGTGGCGTCAGGAAAACGCACTTCGGGTACGTCGGCACTCCAGCGGGTGCCCAGCTCGAAGATCCGGTCGAGACGGCGGAAGCGGCGGCCGTCCTTGCCGGACCCGAGCTTGCCTTCGGGATCGACCACGGCCCAGGCCCGGTCACCGGCGATGCCACGATCGTCCACCTCGGCGGAGGTCAGCGCCTCTCCCCGCAGGACTTGATCGGATAGCGACGGATGCTGAGGACGGCGGCCACCCGCACCAGCCTAGTGGTGGTCCGGCTCGTCTGGTGACCGGTGTCTCCACCGCCCGTCGGCTACCGGGTGGGCCGGAGCCCCACGTGACCACGGACCTCGATGGCGCGAGTTCATGGGGGATGATCATCAAGCCCCGCGTTCCTCAGGCCAGTCCCGCCCAGCATTCGTCGATGTCATCGGTGCGTCTGCCCGTCGTCGACCTTGATGATCGTGCCGGTGACCGCCTCGGATGCCGGCGAGACCAGGTAGAGCAGGGTCGAGTCGAGTTGTTCCGGCAGACCGAGCCGCTTGCGCGGGAAGCCGGTCGTCACGTCGCCGACCCGCGCCACCATGCCGTCCATCATCTCCGAGGAGAACGCCCCCGGCGCCACGGCGTTCACGTTGATGAGGTTGCGGGCCCACTCCACGGCGAGGGTCTCGGTCATCCTGCTGACCGCCGCCTTGGAGGTGCAGTAGAGCGCCGCGCCCTCGCCGCTGTAGTGATAGGCGCTCATCGAAGAGATGTTGACGATCCGCCCGGGAAGCTCGGCCGCGATCAGGCGGCGTGCCACCTCGGTGGACATCAACCACGGACCTCGCACATTGGTGTCCAGCACCGCGTTGACCAACTCCAACGACATCTTGTGCGCTCGCGCTGCGTCCGGGATCCCGGCGTTGTTGACCAGGATCCGCGGGACGCCGAGCTCGTCGACGACGCTCTGCACGCAGGCGGCGATCGACTCGGGATCGGCGACGTCGAGGCGGACGCCGTACGCCGTCCCACCGTCCGCGTTGATCGAGTCGGCCACAGCCGCGATCCGTTCGGTACGTCGTCCGGTCACCGCCACCGCGGCGCCGGCGGCCGCGAGCACCCGAGCGAAGCGCTCGCCGAGTCCGGCGGTCGCTCCGGTGACGATGGCGACCTGGCCCGCGAGCTCTCCCGCGGTCACGGGCGCAGCTCCGAGCCGCGGCCGAGCTCGGTCCTGGCGATGGTGCGCAGGTGCACCTCGTCAGGTCCGTCGAAGATTCGCATGGCCCGGTGCCAGCCATACATTGCCGTCAACGGAACGTCGTCACTCACGCCCGCGCCGCCGTGCACCTGGATGGCGCGGTCGATGACCTCGAGTGCGACCCGCGGCACCGAGACCTTGGCCATCGACACGTAGGGAGCGGCCGCCTTGTTTCCGTGCTTGTCGATCACCGCGGAGGCGTGCTGGCACAGCAGTCGCGCCTGCTCGATGGAGAGTCGCGACTCGGCCAGCTGCTGCTGCACCATGCCCTGGTCGGCCAGCGGCTTGCCGAAGGCGACCCGGCTCTGCACCCGCTCACTCATCAGCTGCATCGCCCGCTCGGCCGCACCGAGCGCCCGCATGCAGTGATGGATCCGGCCGGGGCCGAGACGGGCCTGCGCGAGGGCGAATCCGGAGCCCTCCTCACCCAACAGGTTGGCAGCGGGCACTCGCACGTCCTCGAAGAGCACCTCGCAGTGCCCGTGCTGATCGTGCCGCCCGAAGACCGGGACGTCGCGCACGATGGTGACTCCCGGCGTACCTCGCGGAACCAGAACCATCGACTGCTGCAGGTGTCGGGCGGCGTCGGGATCGGTCTTGCCCATCACCACGAACACCTTGCAGCGCTCGTCGGCCGCTCCGCTGGTCCACCACTTGCGCCCGTTGATCACATACTCCGCCGCTTGCCCTGAGCCCGTCGAAGGGTCGCGCACGATGCTGGTCTCGATGTTGGTGGCGTCGGAGGAGGCGACCTCCTTCTCGGTCATCGCGAACGCCGAGCGAATCGTGCCGTCGAGCAGTGGCTGCAGCCACTGCTGCTTCTGCTCCGGCGTGCCGAAGAGGTGCAGCAGCTCCATGTTGCCGGTGTCGGGTGCCTGGCAGTTCAGCGCCTCCGGTGCGAGCTCCAGACTCCAGCCGGAGATCTCGGCGAGCGCGGAGTAGTCGAGCTGGGAAATGCCCGACTCAGCGGGCAGGAAGAGGTTCCACAGCCCGCGCCGCTTCGCCTCGACCTTGAGCTCCTCGACGACCGGTGGCACCGTGTGGTCGTAGGGGCCGCCGGCGGCGCGGTGCGCGTGGTAGGCCGCTTCGGCGGGGAACACCGAGGTGTTCATGAAGTCCACCAGCTCGGCGCGCAGCTCACGTGCCCTGGCCGACGGGGTGAGGTCGAGGCCGAGGCCGTCATGGGTGGGGTTCATCGGATCCTCCTGGTAGAGATCTCAGAGTCCTGCGCGGTCTGCGCGGTCGCGGGCGCGAGTGAGCAACGGGCCGACCATGTCGCCGATGTCGTCGAACCAGTCGCCCACGGTCGTCCCCTGGAGGTGGCGGTGGTGGATCTGCTCGAGGATGACGGCGATCTTGAAGTCGGCGAAGACGATGTACCACTCGAGGTCGTCGACGTCGATGCCCCGGCGGTCTGCGTAGAGTGCGACCACCTCGTCGGCGCTGGGGAAGCCTTCGTGGGCCGTCGCGCCGGCGGTGATCGGGTTGTGGAGCCTCCCTACCTCGTCCCAGAAGCTGATCAGGACACCGAGGTCGGCGAGAGTGTCGCCGAGGGTCGACATCTCCCAGTCGAGCAGGCCCAGGATCCGGCTCGGATCGTCGTGGTCGACCATGAGGTTGTCGATCTTGAAGTCGCCGTGCACGATGCCCGGGAACCGCAGCGGCGGCATCGACCGGGTGAGTCGTTCGACGAGCTCATCGACCTCGGAGCGCTCCGAGGTCTTGATCTCGTGCCATTGCCGACCCCAGCGCGAGACCTGGCGCTGGAGATATCCCTCTGGCCGGCCCCAGTCGGCCAGACCGACGTCGGCGGGGTCGATCGAGTGCAGGGCGACCAGCGTGGTCACCATGCTCTCCGTGAGCGCGCGGCGTTGCTCGACGGACAGCGTTCCGGTGTCCTCATGCGTGCGGTAGGTGCGTCCCTCGAGCATGTCCATCACGTAGAACGGCGCACCGAGCACCTCCGCGTCCTGGCAGTGAGCCACCACCATGGGCACCGGAACGGCGGAACCGTGGAGAGCGCCCATCACCCGCGCTTCGCGCGACATGTCGTGTGCGGACTGCAGGATCTCGCCGTAAGGCGGACGCCGCAGGATCCAGTGCCGGCTCCCGTCGGAGACGTCGTACGTCGGGTTGCTGCGTCCCCCGGCGATGAGCCGGGCGGTCAGCGGGCCGGCCGGGCCGTGCGGCAGTTCCTTCACCAGGTAGTGCTCCAGCGCCCGCAGGTCGAGGAGATCACGCTCCTCCGCCGCGTCGGGCGCCTCCCGCGTTGTGCTCGCGTCGACCATCTCCGCACTCCTATCCAAACGAACGTTTGGATCACAATAGGGCGCAAGATTCAGACCGACAACCCCCTGCGAAGGTCATCCGGCCCCGAATCGCGGCAGCCGACCGTGCCCAGCGCCAGATCGACGTAGCGCTCCGCCATCTCTGCCGGAGAGACCTCGCCCCCTGCCGGTACCAACTCGCCACCGAATAGCCCATGTTGATCACCGCGCGCGCAGCTTCGCGTGGATGTGTCGTCGCAAAGTCGCCCACCTCGACCCCTCGAGTGATCACATCGTCGAACATGCGTTGCTGCTCGTCGCGCAGTCGCACCACGATCCTGCGCCCGACATCGTCGAGACTGCGCAGCTCCGAGGAGCCGATCTGCGCCTCCTCCTGCCGGTCGGTGTGGAACAGAATCCATGCTCTGACCAGTGCAGATAGCTGTTCGCGCGGCGTCCGGCCAGCAGCAAGCAGGGCCGAACGGGTGGCCGAGATGACATCACTCATCGTCTCGACCATGATCTCCTGCAACACCTCCTGCTTGGAGGGGAAGTGGTGATAGATCGAGGCCACCGTCACGTCAGCACCGCGCGCGATGTCGCGCATCGACGTGCCGTGATACCCGACCTCGTTGAACCTCTCGACGGCGGCCCGCAGCACCGGCGCCTTGCCGTGTCGCGGCTTGCCCTGAATGGCCTTGGCCATGATTCCCCCTTCGCGCACCACCTCGGCGGACCGCCTCAGCAAACCAGAATGATCAACCTCGTCTCAACCCTAGTCATTTAAGTGATCGTTTGTTTAGATAGCGATAGGCACACGAACAGGAGGCCCTGATGTCCCCACCAGTGGTGGTCACCGACCCCGCTCCCGGCGTCCGCATGATCACGCTGTCGCGTCCCGATCAGCTCAACACCCTCGAGGTCGAGTTGGTGTCCGCCCTCCACGCGGAGCTCGATCGCGTCGCGCGTGCGCGCGACGTGCGGGTCGTCGTGCTGACCGGGGCTGGTCGCGCCTTCTGCGCCGGACTCGACCTGAACGGCTACGGCGACCCCGAGCGGATCGACGAGCAGGGATTCACCTTGGGCACGCTGGACCGCCAGCGCGAGATCGCCCGGCTCGTGGAGAAGATCAACGCACTCCCCCAGCCGGTCATCGCTGCCGTCAACGGAGCCGCCGCGGGCGGCGGACTGGCCCTTGTCTGTGCAAGCGACATCAGGATCGCCGCCGAGCCGGCGGTCTTCGCCGTCGGGTTCATCCGGGCTGGTTTCTCCGCCTGCGACATCGGCATCTCCTGGCTGCTCCCCCGCGTCGTGGGCGCCGGCAACGCACACGAGCTGATGCTCACCGGCCGTCGCTTCGACGCCGCCGAGGCCCACCGCATCGGCTTGCTCACCCAAGTGGTGCCGGCGAAGGAACTGCTCGACGTCGCCCTGGCCAAGGCCGCGGAGATCGTGCGGAACCCCCTGCGTCGGTGACCCTGACCAAGCAGGGCATGTGGATGGCCCTGGAGATGCCCAATCTGAAGACGGCGATCGAGTTCGAGAACCGTCAACAGGTGATCGCCGCGCTCACCGAGGACCAGCCCGAAGCCATGCGTGCCTTCCTGGAGAAGCGCGCTCCCGACTACAAGCACAGGTGACCTGAGTGGAGACCCTCCGCTACGCCGTCCAGGACGGCATCGCGACCATCACGCTCAACCGGCCCGACCGGCTGAACGCCTTCACCGACGAGATGGAGGCGGAGCTGATCGAGGCGTTCGATCGAGTGGACGCCGACGACGACGTCCGCGCCGTGATCCTCACCGGCGCCGGTCGTGGCTTCTGCGCCGGGATGGACGCGGTAGACGGCGGTGACGCCTTCACCGCCTGGCGCACGAGCGGCACAGCGCCCGCCGGCACCCAGTACGACGTACCCGGCGACGAGTTGCCTCGCCGGCGGGACGGAGGCGGCCGAGTCGTGCTGCGGATGTTCGAGTGCCGCAAGCCGATCATCGCGGCCGTCAACGGCGCTGCCGTCGGGGTGGGCGCCACCATGATCTTGGCAGCCGACATCCGGCTGGCGTCGGAGAACGCGAAGTTCGGCTATGTCTTCACCCAACGCGGCGTGATCCCCGAGTCCTGCTCATCGTGGTTCCTCCCCGCCTGGTCGGGATGCAGACCGCTCTGGAGTGGGTCTTCACGGGCCGGGTCTTCCGTGCCCCGGAGGCGCTCGAGCGGGGCCTCGTGCGCTCCGTGCACGCAGCCGAGGAACTGATCGACGCCGCCACCCGCATCGCCCGTGAGATCGCCGACAACGCAGCTCCGGTCTCCGCGGCGATCGCACGACAGCTGCTGTGGCGCATGCAGGGCGCCGACCACCCGATGGTGGCCCACCAGATCGAGTCGTTCGGCCTGAACCTGCGCGGCGTCAGCGCCGACGGCCGCGAGGGCTTTGCCTCCTTCCTGGAGAAGCGGCCTGCCGACTTCCCCGACCGGGTCACCACCGACCTGCCCGACATCTTCGCCACCTTTCCTGCCCCCGCCTTCGACCCGACCACCCTGGAGGATCCCCGATGAAGCGCACGCTCTACACCGACGACCACGAGGCCTTCCGCAACAGCGTCGCGGCCTTCGTCGAACGCGAGGTGGTGCCCAACCTCGAGCGCTGGGACGAAGATCGCATCATCGACCGCGACGTGTGGCTCGCCGCCGGCAAGCAGGGCCTGCTCGGGCTCGCCGCCCCGGAGGAATACGGCGGCGCGGGCGGCGACTACCGCTTCCGCAACGTGATCCTCGAGGAGTTCGCGAAGGTGCACGCCACCTCGCTGGCCTCGAGCTTCTCGCTGCAGGACGACATCGCCATCCCCTACATCAACGAGATCGGCAACGACGAGCAGAAGCAGCGCTGGCTCCCCCGTATGATCGCCGGTGAGCTGATCGGCGCCATCGCGATGACCGAGCCCGGCACCGGTTCCGACCTGCAGGGCATCAAGACCTCCGCCCGCCAGGTCGAGGGCGGCTGGGTGATCAACGGAGCCAAGACCTTCATCACCAACGGCATCAACTCCGACCTCGTGATCACGGTTGCCAAGACCGACCCTGCTGGCGGGCCGCGTGCGTTCACGCTCTTCGTCGTCGAGCGGGAGATGGAGGGCTTCTCCCGAGGCCGCAAGCTCAAGAAAGTCGGCCTGCACGCCCAGGACACCGCCGAACTGGTCTACGAGGACGTCTTCGTGCCGACCGAGAACGTGCTCGGTGAGATCGGCGGCGGCTTCGGTCAGCTGAAGAACATGCTGCCCCTGGAGCGGCTCTCCATCGCCGCCCACGCGGTGGCCGTGGCCGAGGCCGTGCTCACCGACACGATCACCTACACGAAGGACCGCAAGGCCTTCGGCCAGCGCATCGCCGACTTCCAGAACACCCAGTTCGAGCTCGCTGAGATGCAGACGATCGTCAACGTGGCCCGGGTGTATGTCGACCAGGCGATCCTGGCCTTCAACGCCGGCGAGCTCACCGATGTCGACGCGGCGCAGGCCAAGTGGTGGACCTCCGACCTGCAGAACGACGTGATCGACCGCTGTCTGCAGCTGCACGGCGGCTACGGCTTCATGCTCGAGTACCCGGTCGGTCGTGCCTACCAGGACGCCCGAATCCAGCGCATCTTCGGCGGCGCCAACGAAGTCATGAAGCTGATCATCGGCCGCAAGATCGTTGGGCGTCCCTGAACGGCGCCGCGCGGCCCTTCCAGGGCCTCGCATCGCAGAGGGCCCCGTACGCCGTCGGCGGTTTCTAACGGTCCTCGCAACACCTGATGGTTTAGACGGCTGTCAGTAGATCACGCAGACGCTCGGCTGGAGTTTTCCAGCCGAGCGTTTTGCGTGGCCGGCGGTTGAGCTTTTGCGCGACTAGCTCGAGGTCTTCGGGGCCGTGGACCGCTAGGTCGGTGCTCTTGGGGAAGTACTGGCGCAGCAATCCGTTGGTGTTCTCGTTCGATCCGCGTTGCCACGGCGAGTGCGGGTCGCAGAAGTAGACCGGTACGCCGGTCGCGATCGTGAACTGCTTGTGTGCGGCCATTTCGCAGCCCTGGTCCCAAGTCAGCGAGCCCCGAAGATGTTCCGGCAGACTCGCGATCAGCGGGATCAGAACGTCACGAACCTCCTCGGCCGTATGGCCACCGGGCAGGTGACCAAGCATCACGTAGCGGGTCGAGCGTTCGACCAGGGTCACGATCGCGGACTGCGAGTTGGTGCCGACGATGAGGTCACCTTCCCAATGCCCTGGCACGGCACGGTCGGCGACCGCGGCCGGGCGCTCGCTGATCATGATCATCGGGTCACTGAACCGCTGGGTGCGTTGGTCGGGTTGCCGGTGCGGCTTGCGGCGGGTCCGTCCGGTCCGTAATGCCTGGGCAACTTCACGCCGCAAGCCACCGCGGGCCTGGACATAGATCGCCTGGTAGATCGTCTCTGTGCTCACCCGCATGCTCTCGTCGGTGGGGAACTTCTCGACCAGAGCGTGACAGATCTGTTCGGGCGACCACTGATCCTGCAGTTTGGCTGCTACATAGCGGCGCAGCGGACCTTCCGCGGCCAACTTGCTGGCCTTGGGACGGCTCCGCGAAGCAGACCACGCCCGGTGCGCGGCGTAGGGGCGGTAGACGCCGTCGCGTGAGCGGTTGTCCAGTTCGCGCTTGATGGTCGATGCCGACCGACCAAGCTGCCTTCCGATCTCACGCAGCGAGGCATTGCCCCGGCGCAGGTCGGCGATCTTCTCTCGCTCGACGAGCGTGAGGTACCGCGGATGTAACTGGGCTTCCAACGCCGAGACTGTCGGCGCTTGCTGTCCCTCGACATGGGTGCTCACCCCTGTCTTGTAGTTCACCCACCGACCATCGGGGTGCAGGCGCGAGCCGTTGATCTTCCGAATTCCCTTGTCCCAGTCCTGTGCAGTGCGGGGGTTGACCCCGACTCGGGCGGCAGCCACAAGGCGTCGAACTCCTGCCGCACGCAACCGGTCGTACTCCCCACGCCCTGGGTGCGGGCCGGTACCGGGCTTGCCACGACCACGAACGCCCGCCCTGCGGGCCCATCCATAGGCAGTGTTCCGATTCGCTCCGACCGCACGGGCAGCGGCCGTAACGCTGCCGCCCTCACGATCAAGAGCCTCGAAGAACAGCGCCTTCAACTCCTCAGAAACCACGATCCCCGCAACCCCTTGAAACTCAAGGTGTTGCGGGGATCGCTAGAACCCAAGGTCGCGTACGGGGCCCTCTTCATCGCCTCCGTCACCGGACGCCGCGAACCAGTGGGTTCGCGGCGTCCGCGCTCTTAGGACGACATCTTCCACTTCCCCACCAGGTCCACCAGCGTCGGCGTGGGGCCAGCGACGCCCAGCTTCACCGCAGCTTCACCGCGGCGGTCCAGGTACGCACGCAGATTGCGCATCTTGACGTCCTCGTAGCCGCGGATGTCGGCGGGCAGCCCGAGCAGCGCGACCACCTCGTCGTAGGGGAGGCATCGAGCGTCTTCACGGCTCCTGTGCTCAGCGCCACGTAGTCGTCGACCAGAGCCCGCTCGATCCGGCGGAGCAGCATGTGGCCGAAGACGTCGAAGGGCGTGCCACGCAAGAACCTCATCTTGGCCAGCAGCACGAAGACCGGCGCAAACCACGGGCCGAGCGTGATCTTTCGCTTCATCCCGAGGGTCTTCAGGATCGGGGGTGCAGCTTGTAGGAGACCTTGGCTCCTTCACCGAACTCCTGCTCGGCTGCCGACACGGAGTCGAGATGCAGACGAGCGACCTCGTACTCGTCCTTGTAGGCCATCAGCTTGTGCAGGTTCTCGACCACGGCCGTGGTGACACGGAACGTGCCGTCGCCGTGCTGGCGGTCCTGGTCGGCCACGACCTGCACTCGCCTGAGCCAAGTGTCGGCGTACCGGCCGCTCTGGAAGCCGACGAGGTCGACGTACCGGCGCGTGATGAGAGCACCGAGCTCAGCGGGGAGCCTGAGCTCCTGCACCTTGGCGACCGCCTGCTCGGTCACCTCAGCCTCGGGAAGCAGCGCGTCAACGAGCCCGGGGTCAGCAGCGATGGCGCGCCCCCAGGCGAACGCCGCGAGCGTCGACTCCACCGCGACGCCCTGCCTGCGGATCGCCTCCTCGACAGAGGTTGGCTGCAGCGGCAGCGCTCCGGTCTGCACAGCGGCACCGAGCATCAGCGCATTGCCCGACATGTGATTGCCGGTGATCGCCAGCGCCAGCGCCTGAGCGTCGAAGTACTGGTTCGCTCCGGCACGCGTCGTGTCGTCGATGATCGACCGCAGCTGGGAGAAGGCCGGGTACGGCGTGCTCGGATCGATCGCCATCTCGGCGTTGGGCACCTGGCTTGAGCTCGCGACCACGACGGTGCGCTCGGGCGAGAGAGGTGCCAGGTTGTCCGGCGTCATCATCGCCAGCAGATCGAAGGCGAGCAGGACATCGGCAGCACCCGCCTCGATCGAAGCAGAGGGCTCCGGCTCCCCTTCGGGAAAGACCTGGACCTGCGAGATCACCGGGCCGGCCTTGATGGTGCCACCGGTCAGGTCGAGTGAGCGGGTACGTCGTCCCTCGATCAGCGCCGCCTCGGCAATGATGTTGGAGACCGAGATGACTCCCGTGCCGCCGATGCCCGCCATGTGCACGGCGAAGCGCTCCTGCCGCGAGATCGCCGGCTCAGGAACCGCGGGCGCTGCTGGAATGGAGCGCTTCGTCTTCTTGGCGTTCTTCGTGTCGACCTGGAGGAAGGATGGGCAATCACCGTCCATGCAGGCGTAGTCCACGTTGCAAGAGGACTGATGGATCGCCGTCTTGCGACCGAACTCCGTCTCGATGGGCTGCACGGAGAGGCACTGGGACTTCGCGTTGCAGTCTCCGCATCCCTCACACACGCGATCGTTGATGAGGACCTTGGTGGTCGCGCGTTCGGGCATCTCCTTGATGTGACGGCGGCGGTCCGCTGCGCACTGCTGGTCGTGGATCAGCACGGTGACGCCCGGATGATCGGCCAGTTCCCTCTGGACGTCGACGATCTCGTCCCGCGGACGGACCTTGACGCCTCGCGGCAGCGACCGACGCTTGTACTTGTTCGGCTCGTCGGTGGTGATGACGACCTTGGAGACGCCTTCGGCAAACAGGCTCTTGACGATCTCGGGCACAGCCATGCCACCGGACACGTCCTGACCGCCGGTCATGCCGACCACGGAGTTGTAGAGCAGCTTGAAGGTGATGTTCACCTCCGCAGCGATCGCCCACCGGATGGCGAGGCTGGCCGAGTGGTGGAACGTGCCGTCGCCGACGTTCTGGATCATGTGCTCGGTGGAGACGAAGGGAGCCATGCCGATCCACTGGGCTCCCTCGCCCCCCATCTGGGTGTAGCCCGAGATGTCGCCGTACTCGTCCCGATCGACGATGAGCCCCAGGATGTGGCAGCCGATGCCCGCTCCGACCTTGGCGTCCTCAGGCGCCTTCAACCCGGTGCTGTGCGGGCACCCGCTGCAGAAGAAGCCGGTGCGCGCCGTGGCCAGCGGCAGCATGGTGCGCAGTCCGGGAGCGATCGACTTCGGCGGACGGAGATCCGTCACGCCAAGATTCCTCAACACCGGGCGCAGGGAGTCCGCCAGAAGATCCGGGCCGAACTCCCCGTGTGCCGGAAGGATCGCGTTCGCGGCGTCAGACTTGCCGAGGACCCGGGGAGCCCCGGGGTCGCCGTACCACGCTTCCTTGACAGCAACCTCCAGCAGCGGTCGCTTCTCCTCGACCACGATGACGGTGTCGACTCCTTCGCCGAACTCTCGCCACTCAGCCGCTGCGATCGGGAAGAGCACTGAGACCTTCTTGATTCGGATACCCGCCCGGTCGAGAGCGAGATCATCGAGACCGAGCAGCTCCAGCGCCTCGCGAAGGTCGTAATAGGTCTTGCCCGGTGCGACGATCCCGATGCGTGCGCCGGGCGCAGGAACCGTGACCGGGTTGAGGTCGTTGAGTCGTGCGTATTCGGCCGCGACCTGGTGGCGCAGCGCCATGTCCCTCTCGGCCGCCACCATGTTCACGGAGGCGTCGTTCACTCGCAGCGCGGGGACGAACGGCCTCCCTCGTCCTCGACGTCGGGGAGCACGGGGTCGAAGTCGCCGGTGCGGACCAGACCGGAGCCGTCGGCGACCGGGGTCACCACCTTCAGTGAGGTCCACAGCCCGCTGGCCCGGGATATCTCGTAGGCGTGCAAGCCCAGATCGATCACCTCTTGGGTGGTGCCGGGGAAGAAGACCGGGATTCCCCAACTGATCAGGGTGGGCACGGAGTCGCTTGGATACATGGTGGCGTTGGGCTTCGGGTCGTCACCGGCAACCAGCACCACGCCACCGTGACGCGAGGTGCCACGCATGTTGCCGTGGTGCAGCGCATCCCCGCCCGGTCGACGCCAGGCGCCTTGGCATACCAGAGCCCGAAGACGCCGTCGACCGTGGCTGCGTCGTCGGCCCCGACCGTCTGGCTCCCCCAGATCGCGGTCGCCGCGAGCTCCTCGTTGAGGCCGGGGCGGTGGTGGATGCCTTGAGCGAGGAGCTCTTCCTTCTGCTCCTCCAACAAGTCATGGATCCTGCCGATCGGCGATCCCGGGTATCCCGACGCAAGTCCGCCGGTGTTCAACCCCGCACCCTTGTCCAACCGAGCACGCTCGACGAGGAGACGGACGAGGGCCTCCATGCCCGTGAGCCGCTCGACAGGCGTTGGGCCGGGAACCTCAGCGCCGGCAGCGGGCGTGAGATCGACGGTCTGGGACATGGAGGGCCAACCCTTCTTTGCTGCGACCGCACGGAGGCCGCGTGAGAACGCATGCGACCAGCGCACGTGATAGAACTCTCACAGCATTCCATGCGGATCTCTCAAAAATAATTGACGGAGACGACATTCTCCGGAGGAAAGACTGTGGATTCCACAAGAAGTAGTCATCTCGTTGACCAACTACTCGACGAAGCTCTCCATGACGTCGACCATCTGACCGATCTCGTCGTCGCCGCCATCCGGTCCCGGGCCCGATCGTTGGCCGACTTTCCTTACGACCAGCACATAGCCGACAGCGTGCTCAGTATCAGAACCATGCTCATCGGGCTGCGCAACGGCGACGGACCGACCGCTGAGGCCCTTGAGCACGCAGCAGCCATCGGCCGAGACCGCGCCCGGTTCGGGATCCCTCTCGTGGACGCGATCGAGGGCTACCACGTCGCGGCCGCGGAGATCTGGGGCTATCTGTTCTCCCGCGCAAGCGAGCGTGGGCCCGCGTGGATTGCCGAGCTCTCCAGCGCAGTTGCTCCTCTGTGGGCCGTCGTCAACCGAACCAGCACCAGCTTCACCACCGCCCATGCAGCCGAGACCGCTCGCCTTGCCGCGGGCCAGCACCAGGTCCGCAGTCGCCTCGTGGCACTCCTTGGCGGCAACTCCCCCAACTCGGGACTGGTGACCGCGCTCTTCGATCAGCTCGGATTCGATGCGCAAGGAAGTCTCACCGTCCTACTCACCGGCCAAGCCACCCCTCCGGTGATGGAGGCCCTGCAGGAACAGCTCGGCACTCTTGACGGCGTCGCCCATTGCGCCTTGGATCCGGAGGCACGCATCCTGCTGATCGGACAGGACATCGACCTGCAGAACCTGGCCGAGATGACCCGCGATCTGACCGACCTCCGCGTGGGCGTCGGCCTGACACGCACCGGAGCCCAGGGGGCCGCAATGAGCCTCACCGATGCCGGTCTGGCGCTGGCGGCCGCGACTCGCGCCCAGCCAGTCGTTCGCTTCTCCAGTGACTGGTTGACGGCCATCTTCACCTCCGAGGCCCACCGACTCGAGCCGCTCCTCCGCTCGAGTATCGACACGGCAGGAGCACATCCACATCTGGCCGACGCCGTCACCGCCTTCGCCGCCCACAGGTTCTCCCTGACTGCCGCAGCACAGGCACTTCACGTGCACCCGAACACCGCCAAGTACCGCCTCGCCCGTTGGGAGGAACTGACCGGCTGGGACGCGCTCACGGGCGACGGTCTCATCCGGTCCTTGATCGCCATTCGACTGTCCGCCCAAGACTGAACCGTCTCTGATCGCCCTGCAGCACCGCGGTGTCTCACCGAAACTTGGGCCACAGCCGTCCACACTCGAAGCGCATTGCTCGAACCTCAGGCGCCATGGACGAAGTCCACCTCGACCGCACCTGCATGGCCGAAGTTGGCGGAGAATCTCCCGGCGGTCGCGTGCGCCGGGACAGTGAAGGTCCCTGAGGAGACAAGGGCGCCGACAGGGGCGACGCGATGCTCCCCATGTAGCCAGTTCAGCAGCCACGACAGGGCCCTCAGCGGAGATCCATAGACATCCCCTGCCCGTCCCTCACGGGTGCTTCCATCAGGGAGCGTGAGCGTGCACGTGATCGAGTCGATCTGCGCAGCCGAGAACGTCTGCCACCCGGATGCGACCGCGATTCGGAAGCTGGCCGCGTTGTCGGCGACCAGAGCTGCCCTGGTGATGTTCGGTCGCTCTCCTACGGGCCACCAGTCAGCGAAGCGTGATTGTGGGATCTCGATTGCCGCCGCGACCTCGACGCAGTCCGCCAGCTCCGCCAACGACGAGTGGTGACTCACGTCCCTGGTGATTCTGAAAACGAGTTCAGGCTCCACCAGGGGTCCGTTCGCCTCATCCAACGAGACGAACTCGGGGGCAGGAAGGAGCGCAGAGGCGAGCAGGACGCCGCTCATTGGTTGGTCTGGCCCATTCGTGCCGCTGAGCTTCCACCCGACAGGATGCGATTGCTCGTCCAGGAGTCGGTTGGCAACGGTCAGGGCTTGAACCCGATAGGCGTCGTCCAGGCAGAGGTCGTGGAACGCCTCAAGCATCGGGACGGGGCGCGATGTGTCGTGGGACTTCGCGAGGTGCGCGGCAAGGTCACGGACAAGGTGGTGGTTCACGCTGTAGTCCTCAGAGCTGGAGATTGGGCGAGCAGCGGAACGGCTTTCGCTGATTCCCGCATCACTGTTCCGCGGCGGTGAGGCGCACAACGGTCTTTCCCGTGGTAGCACCCGACAGCATTGCCACGAAGGCCCTCGGCATGAGGTCCAGACCATTGATCACCGTCTCGCGAGTCACCATGTCTCCACTGCTGACCCAGGGAGCGACCTCGGCCAGGAACTGCTCACGGAGCGACAGGTGATCTGAGGTGATGAAACCCCGCATGGTCAATCGTTTCCGCGTGACGTGGACGAGGTTGTCGGGCATCGGACTTGGTCGCGACTCGTTGTAGAGCGAGATTGATCCACACATCACCAGTCGACCGAAATCGTTCATCACCTCGAGCGCAGCGCCAAGGTGGTCACCGCCGACATTGTCGAAGCCGAGATCACACCCCTGGGGCATCACTCTTCGCAGTGCCACACCGATGGGCTCTTCCCGATAGTTGATTGCCGCGTCGAAACGAAGTTCGTCGCACAACCAGGAGGCCTTCTCGGTCGAACCGGTGCTACCCACCACGCGTCCAGCACCGCGAAGTCGAGCGATCTGGCCCGCCACGGAACCGACCGCACCGGCCGCTGCCGACACGAACACCTGATCGCCAGCAGTCACGGACTCGATCACGTTGAGCCCGATCCAGGCCGTGAAGCCCGTGATGCCGAGCACGCCCAAGTGATGGGTCAGCGGGACGTCGAGGTCAGGCAACAGCGTCACATCGGCAGCTGGCAAGAGCGCATGCTCTCGCCAGCCAGCACGGTGGAGGACCTGAGCACCAAGCGGCACCGTCGGATCGCCCGATCCGATCACGGTGCCCACGGCTCGCCCCTCCAGCGGCGCGTTCAATTGGTAGGGCGGGGTGTAGGACGGAACGTCATCCATCTTGGGACGCATGTAGGGGTCCACTGAAAGTGCGCTGTTCTCGATCAGCACCTCTCCAGGTCCCGGCTCAGACAACTCCGCTTCGACGACCCGGAACAGTTCCTCATTCGGCCAGCCTCGAGGCCTGGAGGTCAGGTGAATCTCACGCGTCCTCATGTGCCGCTCCTGTGCACGTGCGCGGTGGCCATGCTGTCCGGCAACTGTCGGGCGCTACGGGTGACTGCGCCGTCCGACGCCGACCCGACAAGTGCGGCGTATTTCGCAAAGACGCTGGAGGACGCCGTCGATTCTGGTGCCTTCCAAGACTCGCGTCTTCTCGTCCACTCCACGACCGGCACGTCGATGTCGATCCGCCGCTCCGCAGGATCGATGGTGATCCGATCACCGGTCATGACCAGTGCAAGCGGGCCACCCACCGCAGCCTCGGGAGCGATGTGGCCGATGGCGTAGCCATGGGTGATTCCGGAGAAGCGACCGTCGGTGAGCAGAGCCACGTCATCGAGATGTCCACGACCGACGATCGCCGCAGTCGTCTTGGACGTCTCAGCCATGCCGGGTCCGCCGACTGGACCCTCGTTGCGGATGACGACGACGTCCCCCGAGGTCACAGCCCCTGCTTGCACACCGAGGTACGCCTCGTGTTCGGACTCGAAGACGACTGCCGGTCCTTCGAAAGGCGGCGCGTCGGTCCCCGTTGCCTTGAGCACGGCCCCCTCAGGCGCAAGATCACCGTAGAAGATGCTCCAGCCGCTCGACGGAGCCAACGGCCGGTCCGTGTGCGCGACCACCGTCTGGCCAGCAGAGGGCAATGCCACGTGCCGAAGATGCTCTGCCAGCGTGCGGCCATCGGCAGTGGGGACCTCGCCGTTCAACAACCCAGCGCCCAAGAGCGCTCTCATGACAGCCGGCACGCCGCCCGCTGTCCCGAGGTCTTCCATGAAGTGCCTTCCCGAAGGCAAGAAGTCTCCGATGCGTGGAGTTGCGGCGCTGATCCGGTGGAAGTCCTCGAGTTCCAGCTCAACCCCAGCCTCGCGGGCAATGGCCATCAGGTGCAGAACGAGATTCGTTGAACCGCCCAGCGCAGCCGTGACCGCGATGGCATTGAGCAGCGACGCACGACTCACCAGACGCCGAGGAGTGGTGCCCGTGCGCAAGGCCTCCATCGCCAGCACTCCGGTGTCGTACGAGGCGCGGCTTCGCTGCTCGCTGACTGCCGGGATGCTGGACATGCCCGGCACCGCGAAGCCGAGTACCTCCAAAGCCGTGGCCATCGTGCTCGCGGTGTACATCCCCGTGCAGGCGCCAGAGCCGGGGCAGACGGCTCGCTCCATGGCCCGCATCTGATCGAGGGACATCTCCCCCGCGCTGTACTTGCCGACTGCCTCGGCCATGTCCTGGATGGAGACATCTCGGCTCTCGCAGACACCCCGGGCCATGGTGCCACCGAAGAGATAGACCGACGGAATGTCGGTGCGCACCATGCCGAGAGCAGCACCGGAGTTGGTCTTGTCACAGGCGGCGATCGTGACCAGTGCGTCGAAGGCATACGCCTCGGCTGCAAGCTCGATCGAGTCCGCGATGACCTCCCGGCTGACCAGCGAAGCGCCACCCCGCGCCAGCACAGCGTCACTGACGGCGATGGTGTTGACCTCCAGTGGGGTGCCTCCCGCCGCCCGAACCCCTGCTGCAACATCGACTGCGACCTGGCGGAGATGGTTGTTGCAGGGCATCGCCCCACTCCAGGTGTTCGCGATCCCTACGATCGGTCGGTCGAAATCCTGATCGCTGAGACCGAGCCCACGGAGCATCGCTCGCGCGCCCCACCGACCCTCTTCCGTCAGGGCCTTGCTTCGGGCTCGCAGTTCTCGCGTCGAAACCATCGTTCGGTGCCCTCCATCGGCGGAAGTGGTCGGTTCTGCGACAATGCGTGTCAGAGGTCGGCGATCTTGTACTCGTTCACGTAGTCCCAGTCGATGTTGACCCCGAGGCCAGGGCCTTCCGGCGCCAGCGCATAGCCGTCGGCGTCGACCTGAACCGGCTGATCCACCCCGAAGTGGAAGGTCTCGGTCGGCACGAGTTGCTCGAAGAACTCGGTGTTCGGAAGCGAGAGCGCCACGTGCAGCGCAGCGGCGTCCATCATGGGGTTTGGGTTGGTGTGGATCTCCAGGTTCTTGCCGAATGCCTCGGCGAGAGCACCGATCTTCTTTGTGTGGGTGATGCCGTAGGTGAACGAAGGATCCGCGCGGACGATGTCGCAGGCGTTCGAGGCAACGAACTCGGCACGCGAAACAAGTCCGCCCTCATTGGTCTCCGTCCCAGCCACCCGGATGTCAAGCTTCTCAGTGAGCATCCGGTAGCCCGCCAGGTCGTAGTCACGAAGCGGCTCCTCGTACCAGTGGTAGCCCAGCTCTTGGAGTGCGTAGCCGACCTTGAGCGCGTCCGCGTGGTCGTACGCCGCCACAGCGTCCACCATCAGCTTGAAGTCACTCCCCGTCGCTTCACGTACGGCGCGGCAGCATTCGATGTCGAAGTCGGCCTCGCCGAGGACATGCAGCTTGTAGCCGTGATAGTTCAACTTCTGGAACGTCACCGCTTCCTCGACGAACGCATCGACGCTGGTGTGGGTCATCGAGCTTGCGTACGTCGGGATCTTGGTACGGAAGGTTCCCAGCACCTCATGGATCGGCGCGTTGCGGATCTTGCCGTAGAGATCCCACAGCGCCACGTCGGCGGTGCCGACCATGAACAGCGGGCTGAACCATAGACGGTTCATGTCCCACATGTCCTTCCAGATCGCCTCGCGCTCGAGCGGATTGCGGCCAATCAGCATGGGCTTGATCGAGGAGGCCAGGTAGTGACCCATCCCCATGCCTCCGCCGAGACTGAAGGTCTCACCGATGTGGCCCTCATCGGTGATGACCTGCAAAGCGACGATGTCACTGGTGAGGTGCTGCATCGACTGGCCCTTGATCTTCGTCCCGTCGCCGGGGCGGCGGAACACGGTGACCTTGACATCTTCGATCTTCATCTGACTACTCCGTTGTGAGGGCGACGGTGGCGGCATGCTTGGGCATGCCTGCCTGGACTGGGAAAGCATCGATGTGGTGGCATCTGGACGACCCGCCCCCGGCGTTGGGGACGACGGGTGGCGCCGTCGTGGTGCACGTCGTGGTGGCGAGTGGGCACCGGCTGGCGAAGATGCAGCCGGTGAAGGGCTTGAACTGGTTGGGAGGTTCTCCGGTGATCAGGATCCGCTTCCGGCTCTCCCGACCGACCGGATCAGCGATCGGCATCGCGGACGTCAGGGCCCGTGTGTAGGGATGCGCAGGTTGCGTGTGCACTCTCTCGGTCGGCCCCTGCTCGACAACTCGGCCCATGTACATCACTGCGGTCTCGTCTCCTAGCCACCTCACGACACCGAGGTCGTGAGAGATGAAGACGTAGGCCAGTTCGTGCTGCACCTGCAGGTCGTTGAGAAGCACCAGGATCTGGTTCTGGGTCGACACGTCCAGCGCGCTGACCGCCTCATCGAGGAGTAGCACCTTTGGATTGGTCGCGATCGCTCGAGCGATGGCGATGCGCTGGCGCTGCCCTCCAGAGAACTCATGCGGGAACCTGCGCGCTGCATCCACTGGCAGCCCAACGCTGTCGAGCAGTTCAGCGATCCGCCTGGACCGATCGACCCGGGACATCTTCTCGTGAACGATGAGCGGTTCCTCGAGTGAGCTTCCCACTGAGGAGGAGGGGTCCAGTGAGGAGTAGGGGTCTTGGAAGACCATCTGGATGTCGCGCCGCTGTGCGCGGCGCGGCTTGGTGAAGTCCTCGCCGAGCAGCGTCACCGAGCCCCCGGCAATCGGCAGGAGTCCTGCCATTGCCCGCGCCAACGTGGACTTGCCGGAGCCCGACTCACCCACGATGGCAAGGGTGCGTCCAGGGGCGACTGACAAGCTCACCTCCGAGACGGCACGCATCCGCTTGCGCTTTCCGAAGTCGACGCTGACCGACTCCACACTCAACGCGGGCGCAATCTCAGACATGGAGGACTCCTTCCGGGCGAGAGGGCTCAACCTTCAGATCGATCTCGCCATGCCGGACGCAACGCACAGCATGCGCTTCCTCTACTTCGACCAGGTCCAACGACGCCGCACAGTCAGCTGCGGCGAAGGAGCATCGAGGGGCGAAGCGACAGCCAGGTGGGAAGTCCACCGGACGGGGCGGTGCGCCCTGAATCGAGTAGATCTGGTCTGCACTGTGCCGAGCGCCCGTCGGCATCGACTTCAACAGACCGTGCGTGTAGGGATGTGCTGCGTCGGAATAGAGATCGTGAACCGAGGCCTGTTCAACGATGTTGCCGGCATACATCACCGCCACCCGGTCGGCCACCTCAGCCACGACGCCCAGGTCATGGGTCACGAAGATCATGCCCATGCCCGTGTCGCGCTGGAGCTCGCGGAGCAGGTCGAGGATCTGGGCCTGGATCGTGACGTCGAGAGCTGTCGTGGGCTCGTCCGCGATCAGCAGCCGCGGTTCGCAGCAGACCGCCATCGCGATCATGATCCGCTGCCGCATGCCGCCTGAGAACTCATGAGGGTAGGCGCGCGCACGTCGGGCGGCCTGCGGGATCCCGACCGACTCCATCGCGCGAATCGCGACAGTGAACGCCTCACGACGACCTAGGTTCTTGTGGCGGCGCACCACTTCGGCGATCTGTTCTCCCACGGTGTACGCCGGATTCAGGCTCGTCATCGGCTCCTGGAAGATCATCGAGATGCCCGCACCGCGAATCCGGTTGAGTTCCCGGCGCTTCATGGCCAGCAGATCGTGCTTGTCGAAGGTGATGGAACCCGAAGCAACCCGCGACTGCCGCGGCGGAAGCAGACGCATCAGCGACATCGACGTGACTGACTTCCCGGATCCTGACTCACCGACGATGGCGAGGGTCTCCCCACTCGCCACGTCGAGGGAGACCCCCGTCACCACTGGTGTCCAGTTGCCGCCGATGCGGAACTCCACCGTCAAGTCCTTGACGGAGAGGATCGGGGTTCGTTCTGGTGTGAGAGTCATCGGTCTGCGCCTTCCCCGGTAACACGGCCAATGGAGTCGCGGAGCCCGTCTCCGACAAGGTTCAGCGCGAGCACTGCGATCGCTAGAACCACGCCGGGCACGATCACGAGGGCCGGCTGCTGGTAGATGAAGTTGTAGCCCTGCGAGATCATCAGTCCCCAGCTCGCCTGGGGCGGAGCGACCCCGAGGCCGAGGAGACTCAGACTCGCCTCCGCAATGAGCGCCATGCCTGTCACGATCGAGGCCTGCACAAGTACTGGAGGCATGGCATTGGGCAGGAGGCGTGTACGGATCAGCCTGCCTGTCGGGGTCCCAATGCTCCGACTGGCTTCGATATAGGTCTCACCGAGAATCTCCATGACTGCGGCACGCACGATGCGTAGGAATGCCGGCGAGAAGACCAGACCGATCACGATCATGGCGTTGGTCAGCCCGGGGCCGACCGCGCCGAGCAGAGCGATCGCCAACATCAGGGGCGGCAGGCTCTGCAAGGCATCGGTGCATCGCACGATGACCACGTCGACCCAGCCACCGAAGTAGGCAGCGATGAAGCCCAAGGGGATCCCGACAAGCATCGAGACGGAGACCGCGGTGACTGCAGCGCTGAGCGCCACTCTGTCGGCAGCGATGATTCGTGAGAGCACGTCTCGACCGAGATTGTCGGTGCCGAGCAGGTGCGCCCAGTCGGAGAAGGGGGGCGCGAAGGTATTGCCCAAGTCCTGTGCGTTCGGATCCTGGGGCAGGAGCCACGGTTCAAAGATCGCCGTGAGCACGAGGACGAGGAGGATGACGAGACCGATGATGGCGGGAATGTTGCGCATGAAGCGCCGGACACCCCGAGACCGCAGCAGCCGGCCAATGGCGGCCACCGGCGAGAAGCGGCTGTCTCCGGAGACCCCGGCCACGGCGCTCATGCCACCCTCAGCTTCGGATTGAGCCATCCATACATGACATCTACTCCAAGGTTGATCATTTGGACTGCGACGGCACAAGTCAGCACGACCCCTTGGATGACAGGAATGTCGCGTTGGAGGGCAGCGTTGTAGGCGAGATTGCCCAACCCTTGAATGCCGAAGATCTGCTCGATCAGCACAGTGCTGCCGATCACCACAGCCATCTGCGTGCCCAGTGCAGTGACGCCTGGGATCGCGGCGTTCCGCAAGGCGTGTTTCAGGAGGACCACACGACCTGGCAGTCCCTTGGCCGTGGCGGTCCGCGTGTAGTCCTGAGCAAGGACGCCAACGAGAGCACTGCGCAGCTGCCGAGCAAGGATTGCCGCGGGGACCATGCCCAGCGCGATCGACGGGAGAATCAAGTGCTGTGCCCAGAGCCCTATGCCATCCTCGATGGCAACGTATCCAGTTGATGGAAACAGCTGCATCTTGTTGGCGAGGACCACGATCAGCACAAGTCCGATGACATAGCTCGGCGCCGAGAGGCTGACCGCCGTCACCACGCTCGAGATCCGGTCAGCCCACCGCCCGTGCTGCGAGCCCGAGATGACGCCCAGCGGTAGGCCGATGACGATCGCCGCGGCCAGGGCACCGACGATCAGTGACAGTGTCGCCGGCAGGCGCTGCGTGATCGCCTCGGTCACAGGCTGCGAACTGAAGAGTGAAATGCCGAAGTCGCCGGTCAGCACCGATCCGAGCCAGCTGAAGTACTGCATGTAAAGCGGCTGATCGAGACCGAGCTTCTCGCGGATGAGTGCGATCTGCGCATCACTGGGTGAGTCCCCGGCCAAAGTGACCGCTGGGTCGCCAGGAACGAGTTGGACAAGTGAGAAGGCCAGGATCGACACGAGGAAGAGCACAGGAATGATCGCAAGGACCCGGCGAATGAGGAGTTTGCCCATCGGGCTGTCCCTTCTTGGAAGGGCGGGGGCGACGGAGTTGGTCCGCCACCCCCGCTGGCACTACTTGAGCGTCACGCCGCGAGTCGGCGCGTAGGCGCCGACGTAGGAGGCGTCGTAGCCATCGATCGTGTCGGGGTTCAGCGCGAAGAGGACTTCCGGCTGGACGAGAGGCACATTCAGGACCTGGTCCGCGGCAATCTTGGTGGCCTCTTGGGCGGTTTCCTCACGAGCTGCCTGGTCGGTCGTCTCCGCCAACCGCTTGATCACGTCATCGAGTCCACCTGGTGCGTCGCCACTCGCGTTCAGCGTGCTGCCGCTTGCGAACTCCTTCTGCAGCGACTGGCCGGGGTCGGCCACTTGACCGCCGCCTCCAAGCATCGCGTCCGCCTTCTTGTCGAAGAAGTAGAGCGGCGAGAGCTGGTTGATGTCGACCGGCTTCAGTTTCATCGTGATGCCGACCTCCTTCAGCTGGCTCTGCATCAGCTCGGCGAACTGCGGATAAGGATCTGCGCCGGCCGCGAAGAGCATCTCGAACTCGAAGCCGTTCGGGAGTCCGGCCTCCTTGAGCAGGTCCTTGGCCTTCTGCTGGTCGAACTCGTAGTAGTCGGCCGGCACATCGTCCGACCCCGCCCAGAACTCCGTCGGGAAGATCGACGAGGTCGGCTTGCAACGATCGAAGTAGACGGCTTGGCAGATGGCCTCACGGTCAATGGCGTGGGCGATGGCCTGACGAGCCTTGAGGTTGCCCAGCTCGCTGCGCTGGCGGTTCGTGAAGATGTTGATGAACCAGAGCCCGGTCTTCTGCTCGACGTCCAGACCTGCACCCTTGGCCGCTTCGAACTGCGACGGCGTGAGATAGGTGATGTCGTACTTCTTCGAGGTCGCTCCGTTGAGGCGTGCCTGACCGTCACCGATCGCCTCGATCTCGATCTTGTCGACGCCTTGGGCAGCTGCGTCCCAGTATCCGTCGAACTTCTCGTACACCGCCTTCTCCCCCGGCTTGTACTCAACGAGTTCGTAGGGGCCAGAACCTGCATCCTCACTGGTGAGGTCCACGCCATCGGCGATCGCCTTGGGACTCACCATCAGTCCTCCGCGATCACCGAGTGCGGCGGGAATGGAGGAGTCGATCTCGTTGAGCTTCATGCTCGCGGTGAACTCACCAGTCACCTCCACGCCGTCGACGGCGGCGAACATGGTGGCGACGGGCGAAGAGTCGGCAGCCAGAAGACGGTCGATGTTGACCTTGAACGCGTCCGCGTTGAAGGGAGTGCCGTCGTGGAACGCGACGTCCTCGCGGAACGTCAGGTCCAGCGTGTCGTCGGTGAAGCTCCACTCAGTCGCCAACATCGGTTGCACGTTTCCGTCGGGGTCGACGTAGGTCACGGCGTCGTACATTGGCTCGGTGTAGGTCGTCAACTGCCAGATCGGGACCTCGATCGGGTCGAGAGATCCAGGCGCCAGGTGGTAGGCCACATTCAGCACACCGTCGCTGCTCGATCCGGAGGAGCTACCTCCGCAGGCCGCAGCCGCGGCCAGCAGAACGCCAGTCCCGAGTACCGCAATGCTCTTGCGTAATTTCATTGCCCAGTTCCTTTCAGGTATCCCGAGATCAGAGTTCGGCGACCTTGTGGGCCTTGATGTAGTCCCAGTCGAGCGGGACACCGATGCCGGGGCCTTCGGGCAGGTGCACGAAGCCTTCGGAGTCGATCTTGATCGGCTCGCAGGCCGGGAAGTGGAAGAACTTCTCCGGCACGAGCTGCTCGAAGAACTCGCTGTTGCTCATGGCCGCGATGCAGTGCAGATGTGCGGCATCGATGTGGCTGTTCGCGTTCGTATGCACTTCCATGTTCATGCCGAACGCCTCGGCAAGATGCGCAGTCTTCATGACCTGGCCGACACCGCCGGTGAAGGAGATGTCACCACGAACGATGTCGACCGCGCGGCTCACGATGTATTCCGGCTTGGCGTAGACGGCACCCGGGATCACCTCGAGTGCCATGACCGGGATGTCCAGCTTGTCAGCCAGCATCTTGTAACCGTGGATGTCCCAGTCACGGAGAGGCTCCTCGAACCAGTGGAAGTCGAGTTCTTCCAGTGCTCGACCGACCTTGAGCGCCTGGGTCTGCGTGTAGGCACCAGCCGGATCGATCATCAGGGTGTAGTCGTCACCGACCGCGTCACGAACTGCCGCGCAGGCTTCGATGTCTTCCTTCCACTCACCCTTGACGTGCAGCTTGTAGCCCTGATACCCAGCTTCCTTGTACATCAGCGCATCCTCAGCGAAGCCAGCCGGAGTCGGCAGTGTCATGCCGCTGGCGTAGGCCGGGACCTTGTCACGCACGCCGCCGAGCACCCGATAGAGCGGCTCGTTGAGCGACTTGCAGTAGAGATCCCAGATCGCCAGGTCAACCGTGCCGATGGCGAACTGGGTCGTGTACAAAAGACGGTCGAGCTTCCAGATCTCTTGCCAGATGGCCTCGCGGTGGCCGGGGTCCTTTCCGATCAGGAACGGCCTGATGCGGTCCGCGATCGAGTGTCCGAGGCTCAGCCCGCCGTAGGGGCTGATGGCCTCGCCAACCAGGCCGTCGTCCGAGACAACCTCGACGGCCAGAAAGTCGGTGACGTAGGGCGCAATGGACTGGCCCTTGATCATCACCTCTTCCATCCCGCCGGGCAGCGGAATGCGGAACGAGGTGAGCCTCACGTCCTGGATCTTCATATCTGGTCCTCAATCTCTCCGATAACTTGACGCGTATATCAAGTGATGCGCGTGTCAAGTGTGGCTTGGGTCACCGGCTGCGTCAAGGCCTTGAGCCGAGTGATTTGACGCAAGTCTCAAGTTCTCACCCACGGCTCCGTGCCGATCTGCTCAAACCAGAGTTCGGCCAAGGTCTGCGCAGCCTCGTCACGTTCGAAGGGAACCCCGCGCAGGAGCCAGAGGAAGCAGACGCGCTCGTGCTGGATCGTCAGCATTGCCGCGCGAGTGCGAGCCAGCTCAGGAGTGTCGCCGAACTCGGGGCGCACCAAGGGCGCCACCATGTCAGCCAAGTTGGCCAAGCGCTCCGAATACGCCTCAGCCAGGTCCGCCTCGACCGCAATGGCCTCGTGGACCGCCAGTAGGCGTTGCCGATTGACCGTGTAGAAGTCGTAGGTGTCACTCAGCCAGTCAGCCAACGCCCGAACGTCGCGCGTCTCCGTGGCGACGAGCTTGCGGTAGAGCACCACCAATTCGCGGCGAACCAGGTCCCACATGTTCTCCATGACCTCGGCCTTGCCGCTGTAGTGCACGTAGAACGTCGCTCGACTGGTGCCCGCACGACGAGCAATGTCCTCGATCTTGGCCTGGACATAGCCGCGTTCCTCAAACTCGGCGACCGCCGCCTCCGCCAAGGCGCGTCGCGTCTGCGCCTTGTAGCGGCTCCGGATCGTGCCCCGGTCGCTCGGACCGCCGGCAGCATCGTCCTTCATCGAGAACCTCCGTCACTCACTGACACGACGTCAGTGAATGACAGTGAGACACATCACCACCCCTGCTGTCAAGAGAAGACGCAACAGGCTGCGACCGCGATGGCCCCCGCCGTCGGTGCATTGATTGAGAACTGTCAGCGAGCGGGCGCCAGCACCTTCTCCCAGATACCGGCCAAGGTCTCGATCAGACGGTCCTCGTCAAACTGACGGTCCAGGGAGAACCAGACGTAACAGACGTACTCGAGCATCGCACCCAATGATTCGGCGGTGTACTCGACGTCGATGTCTGCATCGGTGAGCCCCGCTTCGACCAGCCGCCCGATCCCGCGCTGCGTTCTGCTCACGAAGGTCTCACGCATGTCGAGTCGCAGATCCCTCAACTCCGGCGAGAAGGTGCCCACCTGCTCCATCAGCCCGATCATGGTGGCGTGAGGACGGTAGGCATGCACGAATCGGCGGACCGAATCCTTGATCCTGGCATGGAAGTCGTCGGTCGGCACCGGCGTGGCCATGGAGAGCAACATTGATTCGATGACCGACTTGGACACCTCCTTGAAGATCGCTTCCTTCGTGTCGAAGTAGGTGTAGAAGGTGCCGTGCGAGACGTGGGCTTCCTTCGCGATGTCACTCACCTTGGTGTCGACGAAGCCCTTGCGCTCGAAGACCTCCCTCGCGGCCACCAGCAGCGCCGCACGACGTTGGGCACCTCGATCCGTCACGGGGCCCTGGTCTCGTCTGGCCTGTTGCGACTCAGTCGGTGCTGGCATCAATGATCCTCTCAAGGAACGAACGGGCGCACAGTGAGATCAGCATCCCATCTCGATTCCATCAAGGAGCGAGGTGATCAGCGCCGCGCAAGGAGTGTCGATGCCGCGAGCGCGTCCGATCCTCGTCAGCGCTCCGCTGATCGCGTCGTGCTCGAATAGTCGACCACTGTGTCGGTCCTGCCACATCGACGAGTGCAACGTCGGTGGATATTCAGCAAACCGCGTCACCATCTCATCGACTACAGACTCCTCCAATTCCACACCGGTGGCCCGAGCCACGGCGCAGCACTCGGTCACCAAGCTAGTCGCCACGTCACGAAGCCCAGGCCGCAGGGCGACCTCACGAACCGGGACGTCGGCGATCGTCGTGAGCGAGTTGCTCGCCAGGTTCAGGGCCAACTTGGTCCACAGTGCGGTCGCGAACTCCGCCACGACGTCGACCTGCAAGGAGCCAGCCGCGGAAACTGCCGCAAACTCGTCAGCGAGAGCGTTTGAGGGCAAACGCACACTCCCTGCCAGAGTCTGTACGACCCGCCCTGGGGTGACCCGTTCGGCGCCGTACGTGACAATCGCCGGCAACACCCGCCCAGCCGGGACCCACGGCGCGAGGCGCTCGGCGTGCTCGACCCCGTTCTGCGCAACGAGGTATCGCGCTCCATCGCACACCTCCGACTCGAACCAGGATCGGAGCCCCGGCACGTCATAGACCTTCGTCGCGACCACCACCCAGTCGTACCGCTCCAACCCCGCCGGTCCTGTCACGATGTGGACAGGCGCGACGAACTCGTTGTCACCCTCCACCAACGTCAGGCTGGAAGTCGGACGACGAACAGCAAGCGTCACGTCGACATCCGGATCCATGGCCAGCCTGGCCGCGACCAGGCTCCCGATCCCCCCACTGCCCAGCACCAGCACTCGCGATCGAGAAGTCACGCAGATCACCTCCGAGAGCTCGGAACCCCAATTGACATGGTCGTCAATCTCGGCATATTTTGACACATGCGTCAACTCTACGACACTCCCGACCCCGGAAGGGTCCCACCCATGGCTCACATCCCAGGCCCCACCAGCCCCGCCCCGCAGCTCAGCACCCGCTTCACCGAGACCTTCGGAGTGCAGCACCCGATCATGCAGGGCGGCATGCAGTGGGTCGGCAAGGCGGAGCTCGTGGGAGCGGTTGCCGAGGCTGGCGGCTTGGGCATGCTCACCGCGCTCACCTTCCCCGATCCCGAGCTCCTCGCGGCCGAGATCCGCAGGGTGCGTGAGCACACTGACAACCCCTTCGGCGTGAATCTCACGATCCTGCCATCCATGCGCACCGTGAACCATGACGAGCTGCGGCATGCGATCGTGGACGCCGGCGTCCAGATCATCGAAACGGCGGGAGCCAACCCAGCTCCCTACATGGACTACTTCGCCGAGCACGGCGTGAAGATCATCCACAAGTGCACCAGCGTCCGGCATGCACTCAAGGCGCAAGCCGTCGGCGTGACGGCAGTCAGCATCGACGGCTTCGAGTGCGCAGGTCATCCGGGCGAGGACGACGTACCCGGACTGATCCTGATTCCTGCTGCGACCGCACAGCTCGACATCCCTGTGATCGCCGCGGGCGGCATTGCAGATGCACGCGGCTTGGTCGCCGCCCTGGCCTTGGGGGCGGACGGCGTCAACATGGGCACCCGCTTCCTGTGCACGCAGGAGTCCCCCATCCATCACCGCATCAAGGAGGCAATCGTCGCCTCGAGCGAACGCGACACCGAACTCCTCTTCCGTCCGCTGCGCAACACCTCACGGGTCCACAGCAACGCGGTGGCGCGCGAAGCAGTCGAGATCATGGCCGGCGGCGGTCAGTTCGAAGACGTCCAGCACCTCGTCAACGGGATCCGTGGCCGCACCGTCTACGAGCTCGGCGACCCCGAGGCGGGCGTATGGTCGGTCGGCATGGCGCAGGGGTTGATCCACGACATCCCGACCTGCGCCGAACTCCTCAACCGGATCGCCTCCGAAGCCGTCGACCTCATCGACAAGCGTCTGAGCGGCATGCGGGAGCCCTCTCCGGCGCTCCTCTGAGGTGCCCCGGCACACGCCTGAGTCGCCGTCGTATCACTGGCGCTGTGGTGACCCGTGACTCTCCTCGACAGCACGGCTCCAATCGCTCACCAAGCCTGCGGCCGACGTACGTCGGCCCTCAGCTCCTGTCGCTTGGCGCGTGGTGTCTGGGCGAACCACCGCCTGCAGCTGCGAGTGAAGGTGCTCTGCTCGGCGTAGCCGAGTTGCTGGGCGATCTCTGCCATCGAGACGTCCGGACGCGCCAACAGCTCCAGGGCCACCTCCTTGCGCCAGTCATCGAGCAACGTCTCGAAACTGGCGCCCAGGTTCCTCAACTGTCGCTGCACCGTCCGCGGATGCATGGTCAGTGCCGCGGCGACCTGCTCCAGCGTCCCCTGCCCCAGGGGCACCAGCTTCTCGATCAGCTCATGCACGTATTGATCGAGATCGAGGTGCCGGTGCTGGCTGCCGAGGAACTGCCGGGCCAGGGCATGGGCCTGGAAGTCACCGCCTTCGATCCGCTGCCTCAGCACTGCCGTCGGAAAGATGAGTGAGTTGCGTTCGTCGCCGAAGACGACCGGCGCACCGAAGTGATCGAGATAGACGTCGATCTCCGACATCCGGGCATGCGCCAGAGTGACCCGATCCGGCCGGAACTGCTTGCCCGCCAGCATCTCGAACATGCCGAGGATCACACCCATCGCCAACTCCTCCAGGTGCGCCCGATAGGGCAGCCGGTTCAAGGTGATCTCGAACGTGAACCGGGAGGTCCTCCCCTCTCGACCAGTCCGGCCCGGATCGCCGGACTGTAGGTGTGCAGGTACTTGATCACCCCCAACAGCGCCGCCTCCACCGTCTCGGCGTTGCGTGCCATCACCGCGATCGGCCCCATCATCTCCAGGCTCTGCAGCCTGGAGACTCGTAGACCGAAGTCGGGCACGCCCAACTCATCGGAAGCCTTCCCCACCAGCGCCGTGAGCGAGGTGTAGGTGATGAACCGGTTGTAGTCGCCCACGACGACCGGATCGATCCCCGCCCAAGCCATGAGCGCCTGCGCATCTCCCCCATGGCGCTCGATGAGCTCGGGGATGTTGAGCAGGCCGGACGCCCGCACGAGGTCACCCATGTCGTGAAAAGTAAAAAAGATGTCGGGCTAAGTCAAGAAGAGGCGCGAGAGGAGGAGTGACCATGGACACAGTCCGGGGCTGGCCGGACATTCAACTCACAGGAGGAACCATGACCACCACCGTCGAGATCCCGCTCGCCCTGACCATGCAGACCCGGGACATCCCGTGGGCCCGCGACATCCTCGCGCCGGGTCTCTCCATCCAACTGCTGGTGGCAGACATCGAAGGTGGCTTCCTCGTCGCCAACACCCGTTTTGCTCCCGGCACCGTGCTGCCGACACACCTGCACACCGGCGCGGTCCACGGCTACACCACGAAGGGCAGCTGGCACTACCGCGAGTACGGCGAGGAGTCGCTCAACACGCCGGGCTCCTACATCTACGAACCGGCCGGCTCCACCCACACCCTGGTCTCGAGCACGACCGAGGAGACCGAGGCGCTCTTCATCATCCACGGCGCCTTCCTCAACTACGACGCCGAAGGCAACTACGTGGGCCACTTCGACGCCGCCGTGACCCGCAAGCTCTATGTCGAGATCCTCGAGCAGCAGGGCGACGAGCTCCCCGACTTCGTCGTCGGCGGCAACTGCACCTACAGCAAGCACTGACCGGAGAATCGCCGAACATGTCACGCGTCACCGTCTCCTCCGCGCTGGAACGTGCCGTTGCGCTCTTCGCGGACCGCGAGGCCGTCGTCGACGGCACCACCCGCTGGTCCTACGACGAGCTCGACCGTCGGGTCCGTTCCTTCGACGGATCACTCGACGGCTTCGGGCTGGGCAAGGGCGACGTCGTCGCCGTGCTCGCTCACAACAACGCCGCGCACCTGGTGGCCTGGCTGGGTACGCCACGCAGCGGCCGGGTGCTGAACGCCGTCAACACCCGACTGTCGTTCGCCGAGCTGCAGTTCATCCTCGACGACTCCGAGGCCAAGATGCTGCTGGTCGACGACGCCTTCCTCGAATCGGGCCGCAGGCTGCTGGCTGCCTGCGAGTCGCTCGAACACCTGGTGCACACCGGCCCCGGGCCGACGCCGGACGACTGCGAGTCATTCGAGGCTCTCACCACCGCCGGTGTCGGCGCTCGCCCGGTCGAGGTGGGTGGCGACGACGTCGCCGGTGTCTTCTACACCGGAGGCACCACCGGACGCCCCAAGGGAGCACTGCTCTCGCACGCCAACCTCATGGCCAACGCCAAGCACGCCTTGATCTGCCTCGGCTATACCCATCGGGACCGCTACCTGCATGCCGGCCCGATGTTCCACCTCGCCGACGGCGCCTCCACCGTGGCGTTGACCTGGGTGGGCGGTACGCACGTGATCACCCCGGGATTCACCCCGGGATCGTGGGTGGAGACAGTGGCCGCCGAAAGGGTCACCCGAGCCATGCTTGTGCCGACGATGATCACCATGCTGCTGGGCGCCGGTGTGCCGGACGAGCTCGACATCAGCTCGCTCGAATCGGTCCTCTACGGCGCATCTCCCATGCCACAGGCCGTGCTGGCCAAGGCCAACGAGCTGCTCGGTTGCGACTGGTGCCAGGTCTACGGCATGACCGAGGCCGCACCCATCGTCACCTTCATGACCCATGAGGACCACCGTCTCGGCCTGCGTGGGGACGACGCGCTGGCGAGCAGTCGCCTCCGCTCGGCCGGGCGGCCCGCGGTGGGCGTCGACGTGCAGATCCGGGATTCCGACGACAACGTCGTCCCCTCGGGCCAGGTCGGCGAGATCGTGATCCGCGGAGAGAACGTCATGCTCGGCTACCTCCATCGCCTCGACGAGACGACACAGGCGCTCCCCGGCGACGGCTGGTATCGCAGCGGTGACATGGGATACGTCGACGAGGGTGGCTACGTCTTCGTCGTCGATCGGCTCAAGGACATGATCATCACTGGTGGTGAGAACGTCTATTCCACCGAGGTTGAGAACGCTCTCTACCGTCACGGTGACGTCCAGGAGGTGGCCGTGGTCGGCGTACCCGACGAGCAGTGGGGCGAGGCGGTGCATGCCGTCGTCCATCCACGTCCCGGAAGCACTGTCACGGCCGAGGACCTGCGCAACCACGCGCGCGAGCTCATCGCCGGCTACAAGGTGCCGCGGGTCGTGCACATCGCCGCTGAGCCACTCCCGAAGTCCGGCGCCGGGAAGATCCTCAAGCGAAACCTACGGGAGGAGCTCAGCTCGGAGTGAGTGAGCAACCTGCAAGGGTGAGGGCATGCAACGCGGCAAGCCCTCACCCTTGAGCAACTATCCCTCCAAGCCGCCGTCCGGCTGGGCGGACTGGACGATGCTGCTCATCGCGGTGGTCTCGGTGGCGCTGCTGGCGTGGATCACCTTCTGGGACGTCTCCCCGAGAGTCGAGCGCCGAGTGATCATCGCCGACTACACCATCTGCGCCCTCTTCCTCGTGGAGTTCCTGTGGCGTTGGCGTCGTAGCCGCGAGAGCTGGCGCTTCCCGCTGCGCAACTGGTACGAGATCATCGGCATGATCCCGCTGACGAACCCTTGGTTCCGCTCGTTCCGACTGCTGCGCATCGTCGTCGTGCTCATCCGACTCGGCCGGGTCGCCGATCGCGCTGTCGGCGACCGCGTCACTGCCGCCGTGATCAAGCACTCCACCGACACCCTGGTCGAGGCCATCAAGCGTCCGATCACCGTCGCGGTGATGGATGAGGTGGCTGCTGTCCTGCAGACCGGCCACTACACGCAGAACATCGCCGCGGCACTCCACGAGAACCGCAAGGAGCTCGACACGATGATCGTCGAGCTGGTCAAGCAGGACAGCAGGATCGGGCGGCTCAAGCGGCTCCCCTTCCACGACGACGTGGTCCGCCTGGTCAGCGACACCGTCTTCCGCCTGGTCTTCGAAGTGCTCAACGACCCGCGCACCGACGAGCTGATCTCCGACGTCCTGCGGGAGAACCTCGACCAGATGCGCCAAGCCGTACGCGAGCGCGACCGGGCAGCAGCGCGAGAACGAGACGCCGAGGCGGCGTTTCGACCGCGCTGAGGTCGCCGCCCGACGCCCGTGCCCAGTCCAGTCCACGTCGGGACTCAGTCGACGCCGAGGCAGGCGTGCGCCTCCCTCGGGTCACGCTTGAGGATCTTGCCGCTCGGGTTCTTGGGCAGCGTGTCGGCGAGCACGACGTACTTCGGGGCCTTGAACGAAGCCAGCCTCGACTTCGCGAATACCAGCAGCTCCTCGGCACCCACGTCGGCTCCCTCCCGCGGTACGACGACCGCAGGCACCGCCTCGATCCACCGTGGTTGTGAGACTAGCCGGCCGATCCGCCATGGGTGAACTGCTCCGACCTCGGCAGCGCGGTGGCGAGCGGGGCCATCTCGGTCTGACCGTAGAAGTTCCACAGCCGCAGGCCGGGCGCCCGCTCCGTGAGCTCGCGGAGCACCTCCTTGGGCATGGCCGAGGCGCCGTCGTAGCTCTTGCGCAGGCTGGAGAGGTCGGTGCCGGCGAACTCGGGAGTGGCGCAGGCGATCGCCTTCGCGCTCAACGAGGTCGTGCCCAGGGCGACCATTCCTGCTTCGCGCAACCCCGGCCTCACGGAGCTCACCAGCTGTGAGCGCGAGGTGGCCGCCATGGTCGCCGAAGGACTCTCCAACACAGAGATCGCTGCTCGTCTGGTGCTCTCCCCTCGCACCGTGGAGGGACACGTCGAGAAGTTGCTGCAGAAGCTCTGCGTCACCAACCGAACCCAGGTCGCGGCAGCGCTCAACGGGTGATCAGGAAAAGGCCCGCGTGACGACAAACTAGCCGCCTGACCTGGGATTTTGTTGGTCGTCGGGTTCTGTCGGTGTCGTTTGGTTGACTGGTTTCATGCTAGAGATCGACGCCCGTCACCAGCCCTATGAGGTCGATGACCTCGACCTGGGCTCGTTGCTGGGCTTCGTGGCCGAGCACGCTGTTGATGACCGCAAGGTCGGACGTCGGCAGTTGCGGCTGGTCTACCGCCTGGCGGTGCTGAACCCGCCGACTCCCGAACGCCCCGCTGCCGTTGCCGGGGACCAGGCGTTCGTCCTCAACCACTGTGAGGACAAGCTCGCCGGGGCCGGCACCCCTGATGTCGCGCTGTTCGCGGTCGAGGACTACTCCGCAGCTGCGGGCATCTCCCGCCCCTCCGCCCTCGCCCTGGTGGCGGACACCCTGGATCTGCACCACCGCCTCCCCAGGCTGTGGGAACGGGTCGAAGCATTGGAGGTGCCGACGTGGAAAGCGCGTCGAGTGGCTCAGCAGACCCGCAACCTCTCGTATGAGGCAGCACGCTGGTTCGACACCCAACTCGAGGAAGCAGGCCGATGGGGGTGGCCCACCATCAACAAGTGGATCGCCTGTGCCACAGCGAAGTTCCACCCCGAGAAGCTCATCGACCCCAACGCGCCCTATGGCAAAGGCGACTGGAACGTCACTCTGCGACACCTGAACAAGGACTGCGCAGAAGGCGCCAACGAGGTCAGCGGCACCTCCGAACTCCTGGCGACGGGTGATTCGTTGGACCTCGAGCGCTTCCACCAACTCTTGCGTGACGAGGCCGAGCGGATGCGCAGCGAAGGCGACAACGACCCCATCGAGCACCGTCTGGCCAAAGCCATCGGTCGGCTCGTGGACGACACGATCGGGCCCGGCGGCAACGTGCAGACCGGCGCCGCGGCCACCGCGGGCGTGCAGCCGAAGCTGACGGACAACCCCGAGACCTTCACCCGCCGCCGCGGACTACGGATCTTCGCCCACGTCAACCTCACCGACCTCCTCACCCTCCCCGGCGCGACTGGCCCGACCGGCGTCGACGACACCAGGACCGTGCCAGCCCACAGTGAGGGCAGCGGCGTGGGCGGTGATCCTGGCGTGGTCTCCACCGACCGGACGGGCGAGATCCTGACCGCCCAGCTCAAGGACTGGCTGGCCCGCCACGGCTCGCTGGCCACCGTCACCCCGGTGATCGACATGGGTCGCCTCGAAGCGGTGGATCGACACGACCCACCCACCTGGATGGCGGAGCTGGTGCGGATGCGCGACCAGCACTGTGTCTACCCTGGCTGCACCAAGTCCGCTTGGGACACGGATCTGGATCACATCGAGCGTTACGTCTCCCCCGACGACGGCGGACCACCGGGCCAGACGAGACCTGACAACTTGGCTTGTCTGTGTCGGCGACATCATCTGGTGAAGACCTCGGGACGGTGGCGTTATGAACGCACCCCCGACGACAACTACCTATGGACCAACAGGCACGCCCACCAGTTCCTGGTCACCCGCTTCGGCACCATCAACCTCACCCTCGAACAAACAGCCTGAACACAAGCCGCGGCGCTGCCCGAAAGCAGGGCGCCCACTTCACTGCGTTGACCTCCTGGACCCAGGTGACCGCCTGGCGCAGCCGCGCGTTCTGCACCTCGGTGAGGTCGTTGCCCGTGTTGATCCACGCCTCGGCCTCGCCGTGCACCTCGTAGACGCAGGCACGAGCAGCACGGTGGAGCGCCTCGTACTTGGCGAACCCGAGTCGGAACAGCTCGGAGTCACCGATGACAGTGGCGTAGCCGACGCGGCCCTTCACGCTCGCGATCCTGACGATCTCGTCGAGCGCTCTCCGAGCGATGCCGAGGGCGACCGGGGTGGCCGCCCACCCCGATGCCGAGCAGACCGAACTTGAAGACGGACTCGGTGCGCACCGGCGCAGTGGAGAAGGTGTCGAAGGCGTGCTCCTCCGGCGACGATCTTCGCGACGGCGCGGGCTCGGGAGAGATGGTCGCCGAGGATGGTGCTGGGTTCGGTGAGCAGAGCGCCCGCTGGCCACCGGGCCCGCTGCCTGCAGATGCGTCGGCGCGACCCGACGTGGTCGACTGACACCATGGTCGACGTACGACGCCTCTCCCCCGACGACTGGCCGCGGTGGCGGGATCTCCGCCTCACGGCTCTTGCGGACAGCCCGGACGCCTTCGGCTCCACCCTGGAGCGAGAGCGGGCGTTCACCGAAGCAGATTGGCGCCAACGATTGGCGAATCCGACCCTCGTCGTGGAGCACGGCGGGCAACCGATCGGCTGCGCCGCCGTCTTCGAGCCGGAGCCGGGGCTGGCCACGGTGGTCGCGATGTGGGTGGAGCGCGACCACCGCGGCCACGGCCACTCCCGGGTCCTGTTGGACCACTTGGTTGTCTGGGCCCGCGAGCGCGACGACAGGATCGTCTTGGGCGTCAATCGCGCCAACCCCATCGCCCGAGCGGCGTACGTCGCCTACGGGTTCGTGCCCACGGGCGAGGCGCATCCGCTGCGCGACGGGAGCGCCCAGCTCTGCGACGTCCTCGAACTACCGCAGCAGCGAATGCCGCAGGTCAGTTGGCGCGGTTGATCGCGGAGATGACCGCCTTCAGCGAGGCCGTGACGATGTTGGCATCGACCCCGACACCCCACAGCACCTTGTCGCGGACGGCGCACTCCACGTAGGCGGCAGCCATCGCGTCGCCACCGGCGGAGAGCGCGTGCTCGGCGTAGTCCAGCACCCGCACCTCGCCCCGGTTCTCGAAGGCCGGGTTCCCCTGCTGCTGCTCGGCCGCGACCATCTCGGAGAGTGCGTTGGTGAAGGCGTTGATCGGCCCGTTGCCGGAACCGACCAGCTCGCGGATCTCACCGTCGACATAGATGTTGACGGTGAGCTGGTCCTTCTCCCCCGATGCGGAGGACGTGTGGACCGAGTTCAGCTTCAGCGGCGTCTCGCGCTCCAGGTACTCGGAGCTGAAGACCTGCCAGATCTGGTCGGGTGTCATCTCGCCACCCTCGCTGTCGGTGCGTTCCTGGACGACCCTGCTGAACTCGATCTGCGCACGCCGCGGCAGATCGAGATTGTGCTCGGCCTTCAAGATGTAGGCGACCCCGCCCTTGCCGGACTGGCTGTTGACCCGGATGACGGCCTCGTAGGTGCGGCCGACGTCCTTCGGGTCGATCGGCAGGTAGGGAGCTTCCCAAGCGATGTCGCGCACCGAGATGCCCTGCGCCATGGCCTTCTGCTCCAGGTCCTCCAGCCCCTTCTTGATGGCGTCCTGGTGGGAGCCGGAGAAAGCGGTGTAGACGAGGTCACCGGCATAGGGGTGACGGGGATGCACCGGCAGCTGCGTGCAGTATTCGACCGTACGCCGGACCTCGTCGATGTCGGAGAAGTCGACCTGCGGGTCGATGCCCTGGCTGAACAGGTTCATCGCCAGCGTCACCAGGTCGACGTTGCCGGTGCGCTCGCCATGGCCGAAGAGACAGCCCTCGACGCGGTCCGCGCCGGCCATCAGGGCCAGCTCCGTGGCGGCGACCGCGGTCCCCCGGTCGTTGTGCGGGTGCAGGCTGATGGCGGAGTGCTCGCGCCGGGTCAGGCCCCTGCCGAAGTACTCGATCTGGTCGGCGTAGGTGTTGGGCGTCGACATCTCGACGGTCGCCGGCAGGTTGAGGATGATCTCGCGCCCGGCCTCGGGCTGCCACACGTCGGAGACCGACTCGCACACACTCAGCGCGAAGTCGGTGTCGGACTGGGTGAAGATCTCCGGGCTGTACTGGTAGCCGAAGTCCTGGGTCCCCACGATGCCGCCCAACAGCTGCTCGGCGTACTTCATGACGAGCTCGGTGCCGCGGACCGCGATCGCGCGACACTCGTCGGGGGTGACCCCGAAGACGACCCGCTGGAACAGGGGGCCGTGGCGTTGTAGAGGTGCACGGTGGCGCGGTCGGCGCCCACCAACGACTCGATGGTGCGCGAGATCAGGTCTTCACGCGCCTGGGTCAGCACCGAGATCTGGACGTCGTCGGGGATCCGGTCTTCCTCGACCAGTTGGCGGACGAAGTCGAAGTCGGTCTGGCTGGCGCTCGGGAAGCCGACCTCGATCTCCTTGTAGCCCATCCGGACCAGCAGCTCGAACATCGCCAGCTTGCGGGCCGGGCTCATCGGATCGATCAGGGCCTGGTTGCCGTCACGCAGGTCGGTGCTCAGCCAGCGCGGTGCGTGGGTGATGCGCTTCGTCGGCCAGGTGCGATCGGGCACGTCGACGGGCACGAACGCCGTGTAGCGCTGGTACGGCATCCCACTGGGCTGCTGGTTGTTGGCGGTGTTGCTCAGGTTGGTCATGGTTCCTCGTTCGGGTGATCGATGGGGTGCCGGGCGCGCACCGCGAAACTCCGCAACGAGGGGGTCCGGCTTTCAGACCTCGCTGCGGCAGCGAAGGAGGAGGCTGATCGAGATCATGACGAAGACCACTTTAACCCACCTCCCTGAGCAGGCGTGCAAGGGTGGGTGGAGATGAGACGGATCGGACGCCGCGGCGCCACCGACAACCTCAGGAGGATCCATGTCGAGACTACTGGTCGTGCACCATTCCCCCACGCGTTCGCTGCGGGAGCTGCGTGACGCCGTACTCGAGGGAGCCGGGCACGAGGACATCCCCGATGTGGAGGTCGTGGTGCGCCCAGCGCTCGAGGCCACCGCCGACGACGTGCTCGCCGCCGACGGCTACCTGTTGGGTACGTCGGCCAACTTCGGCTACATGTCGGGCGCCCTCAAGCATTTCTTCGACTCCACGTTCCTCGCGGTGGGCGGTGCCCTCGACGACTCCGGCGGCGCCAGCGACCAACCGGAGGGTGCGACCGCGAAGCGGCCCTGGGGCTGGTGGGTGCACGGGCGCTACGACACGACCGGCGCCGTGCGTTCGGTGCAGTCGATCGTGGGCGCGCTGGGCTGGCGGCAGGTGCACGCGGGCGTCGACGTCCTGGGCGAGGTGACCCCCGCGCACCTCGACGCCGCTCGCGACCTCGGTGCCACGGTCGCCGCAACGATCTCTCCATCCCTTCGGTGATCGTCGACGGTCACGGATAGGGTTTGTCCAGGCCGCCCATCTGCCCTCGGAGGAACCGTGCTGAAGCCCCGCCGCATGCGTGTCGCGGTGCTCGGTGTTGCCGCCATCTTGGTGGCACTCACCGCGTGTGGAGACAACGGCGACAACCCGGGCGAAGACCCCAACCTGGTCGACTCGATCGACGTCCCCGAGGTCGGCCTGTGCCGGCTGCTCACCCCCAGGACGTCGCCCATCCCAGCAACGCGACCCGCGCCGTCGACTGCGACGAGTTCCACACGGCCGAGACCTACGCAGCCGGCGAATTGCCCACGCGTTTCGACGACGCCGCCTACGACGACGCCGAACTCGGCACCTTCGCCTACGAGACGTGCTCGACCGCCTTCCAGGAGTTCCTCGGCGCCGACGAGTCCTTGGTGATGCGCTCGGTGATCAGTTGGGCCTGGTTCCGACCGTCCGAGAAGGCGTGGGAGGACGGTGCCCGCTGGTACCGCTGCGATGTCGTCGGTGGCGGCGAGCAGTCGAAGGAATACCTCAAGCTCCCGACGACCGCTCGCGACCTGATGCTGGGCAAGCCCAAGGACAAGTGGATGGTGTGCGCCGACGGGCCGAGCGTCGCCGGGTCGGTGAAGATCCCCTGCTCACAACCCCACACCTGGCGTGCGGTCACCACCATCAAGGTCGGCGCCGACGACGATCCCTATCCCGGCGACCGACTCGTGGAGGTCAAGTCGCGCGACTACTGCTCCAAGTCGGTCGGTGCATGGCTCAACTACCCATCGGACTACGACTTCGCCTACACGTGGTTCCACGAGGCGGAGTGGGACGCCGGCAACCGCCGCTCCATCTGTTGGGCCAGGACTCGCAAGTGATCCGCGCCAGCTCCGTCGGTCGGCTCCTCGCAGCTGCCCTGCTGCTGGTCGCGACGGCGGCCTGCTCCTCCGACGGCGGCGACGCCGAGCCGGACGGGCCCACCCCGTCGGCTGCCCCGCGTACGCCGGAGGAGCCACTTCCCGCGCCCGCCAACGGCACCTGCCACCGCATCGACTACGCCACCGCTGTCCGAGCCACGGCCGACGACTCCACCGTGGCGTGTCGCAAGCCCCACACCTCACGCACCATCAAGGTCGCCTCGTTGAAGGGCACGGTCGACGGCCACTTCCTCGCGGTCGACTCCCAGCGTCTGAGCAAGCAGCCTGCGAAGGCCTGCGACTCCGCCTTCGCCTCCTACGTGGGCGGAACGACCGAGCAGCAGCGCCTGAGCATGCTCGCTGTCGCTTCGTTCGGCCCCAGCGTCGAGGAGTCCGACCGCGGTGCCACCTGGATCCGATGCGACCTGGTGTCGGTCATCGCGCCGGAGAAGTTGGGAAATCTCCCGGGACCGCTCAAGGGCGTGCTCGACACCGACGAGGGCCGCGACCGCTTCGGCATGTGCGGCACCGCCAAGCCCGGCACGGCCGACTTCGCCCGGGTCGCATGCTCCCAGGAGCACAGTTGGCGCTCGGTGGCGACGGTCGACATCCCCGCAGCCAAGTCGGGCCGTTGGCCCGGCGAGGCCCGGCCCGCGGGGCCGGGCAGGAGCCGTGCGCCGAGGCCGCCCGTGCCAGCGCCACCGACGCACTCAGCTACGAGTGGGGCTACGAATGGCCCGACAAGGCCCAGTGGCAGGCCGGCCGGCGCCACGGCATCTGCTGGGCGCCGGACTGACCCGTCGGGGCCGCGTCAGAAACCGAGCCGCCGCAGCTGCTTGGGGTCGCGCTGCCAGTCCTTGGCGATCTTGACGTGCAGGTCGAGGAAGACCGGGGTGCCGAGCATCGCCTCGATCTGCTTGCGGGCGTTGGTGCCCACGTCACGCAGCCGCGAACCCTTGTGGCCGATCACGATGCCCTTCTGCGAGGAACGCTCCACGAAGACGTTGGCATGGATGTCGAGCAGCGGCTTGTCGGCGGGGCGGTCCTCACGCAACCGCATCTCCTCCACGACGACCGCGATGGAGTGCGGGAGCTCGTCACGCACGCCCTCGAGCGAGGCCTCGCGGATCAGCTCGGCGACCAGGATCTCCTCGGGCGCGTCGGTGAGGTCACCCTCGGGATAGAGCGGCGGGCCGGGAGGCATCATCGCGACCAGCAGCTGGGCGAGCAGGTCGACCTGGTCGCCGGACACCGACGACACCGGCACGATCTCGGCCCACTCGGTGCCGGTCTCCTGGCCGAGCTTCTGGATGGCGAGCAGGTGCTCGCCGAGCTGCTCCGGCGTGGCCAGGTCGGTCTTGGTCGCCACCGCGATCCGCACCGTCCGGCGCACCTTGGCAAGCTCGTTGACGATGAAGCGGTCACCAGGGCCGATCTTCTCGTCGGCAGGGAAGCACACCGCCACCACGTCGACCTCGGCCCAGGTGGTCTTCACGATGTCGTTGAGGCGCTCTCCCAGCAGTGTGCGGGGCTTGTGCAACCCGGGAGTGTCGACCAACACGAGCTGTCCGTCGTCGCGGTGCACGATGCCACGCACCGCCGTGCGCGTGGTCTGGGGGCGCGACGAGGTGATCGCGACCTTCTGACCGACCAATGCGTTGGTCAGCGTGGACTTGCCTGCGTTGGGTCGTCCCACGAAACAGGCGAACCCGCTGCGGAAGTCTTCGCCGGTCTCATGCATCGTTGCGCTCCTGTGCGGCGTCGTATTCGGCCCAGATCTGCTCATCGGTCTTTCCTGCTGCCTTGCCCGCCCGATAGATCGGACCGGGGTCGACCTTCCGCGGCTGCCTGCCGGCCGTGGCCCGCCAGTAGCCCATCACGTCGTAGGCATGGCTCGGCAGTCTGCGCACCCGCATCAGGTTCTTGCGGATCGCCCGCATCTGGGCGGACTCCCCGCCATCCAGAAGTAGCCCTCACCATCGGGCCACTCGATCGTCTCCACGGCGTCGCTCAGGTGACTGGTGCCGGACTCCGCGTCGAGCCAGGTGATCGCCGGCCCCTCGGGCAGGTAGTCGGCGACCTCGTCGGGCACCTCGGCCCAGATCCTCACCGGCACGTCGGTCACCGACTCGGCGATTCGAGCCATGGCAGGGAGTGCCGTCAGGTCACCGACGAGCAACAGCCATCGGGCCCCTCGGGCAGGTCGAAGGAGCCCTTGGCCTCGTTGATGACGACCTCGTCGCCGACGCAGTCACCGGCTGCCCACTCGGTCACCAGCCCACTCTCGTGGACCACGACGTCGAGCACCAGCTCGCCGCCCGACCAGCGACGTACGGTGTAGTAGCGGCTCTGGAACTGGCCCGGCACCACCAGCCCCACCCACTCGTCGGGGATCCCGGTGGAGGTGAAGTCGGCCAATCCGTCACCACCGAGGGTGAGGCGGACCAGGTGGTCGGAGAGCTGCTCGCGACGCAGCACCGTCGCGGTGTACTGGGCGGCTCGGGTCGTCACCGCCCTAGGGTACGTCGACACGCAGGTCCAGGACCCACGGGCCGCCCAGCCTGCGCCATGCCCTGGCCACGACTTGAGCGACCTGGGCAGGAAACTGGGCGACCTCGGCGTCAGGGGGTCCAGTCGGGGCGCCGCGGGAACTCGCTGTCGCCGTCGTCGTGGTTGCGCGTGGCCAGCACGTGGTGCAACTCGATCTCGTCACGTTCGAAGGCGATGCGCGACCCGGCCATGTAGATGCCCCAGACCCGGGCGATCTCGACGCCGGCCTCGGCCACGCACTCGTCCCAGTTGTCGGCCAGGTTCTGTGACCAGCCGGCGAGCGTGCGGGCGTAGTGGGTGCGCAGGTTCTCGGTGTGCTGCACCTCGAGCCCGGCGTCCTGCACGGCCGCGACGATGGTGCCCGAGCCGGTGAGCTCGCCGTCGGGGAAGACGTAACGGTCGATGAACTGGCCGGTGCTCGTGGGCCGGTTGTGGGGCCGGGTGATGCAGTGGTTGAGCAGCCGGCCCCCAGGACGCAGCCGCTCCCGCAGGAACCCGAAGTAGGCCGGGTAGTTGGCGACCCCGATGTGTTCGGTGAGGCCGATCGAGCTGACTGCGTCGAACCCGCCCTCCTTCACGTCGCGGTAGTCGAGGTGACGAACCTCGGCGAGATCTTCGAGGCCCTCCTCCCGGATCTTCGCCTGCCCCCACGCGGCCTGGTTGGCCGACAAGGTGACGCCGAGCGCCTTCACCCCGTGCTCCTTGGCCACGTGGCGGACCATCCCGCCCCAGCCACACCCGACGTCCAGCAGTCGCTGACCGGGCTTGAGCGCGAGCTTCTGCGCAATCAGCTCGTACTTCGCGAACTGTGCCTCCTCCAACGACACGTCGTTGTCGGCGTGCACGGCGCAGGTGTAGGTCATCGACGGCCCGAGCACCATCTCGTAGAAGCGGTTGGAGACGTCGTAGTGGTGGGCGATCACCTCGGCGTCACGTGCCTGCGAGTGCCGCAGGCCCTCGACGGCACGACGCCAGCGCGGCAGGTGCTCGGAGGCGGGTGGCGGAGGCGGCACCAGGTTGCTCAGCCCGATGTTGCGCAGCAGGTTGACCGTCTCGACCACGCCGGGGCGCCGGAAGTCGAGGTGGTTGAGCAGCAGACTCATCACGGCATAGGGATTGCCGGGACTGTCGCCGTGCACCTCGAGGTCACCACTCACGTAGGCGCGCGCCATGCCGAGGTCACCCGGCGCAGTGAGCAGGTAGGCCAGACCGCGTTCGCTGGCCAGGTGCAGTGTGTAGGGCGAGTCCTCGGGACCGGCCGCGCTTCCGTCGTACGCAGTGAAGCGGATGGGCAGACCGTCGACGAGCAGTCCGTCGACGGTCTCGGCGAGAGAAACTGAGGTGAGGAGGCTCAATGCTGTCGGACCGCCTTGTCGTGGAGTGAGGTGAGCCGGCCGTCGGGGTCATGGCGATCCCGCAGCCGGTTGAGGTTGTCGGTGTCGTAGAGACGATCGAACGTCTCCTGGTCGTAGAACGCCTCCGAATAGAGGGACTTGTGGCCGTCGAGTGATTCGACCTTGGCCTCGATCGCCCGGTTGACCGGGCCATGGGGTGCATCGGGGCCGACGTGCACGGTGCCCCAGAAACCTGCGTTGACATAGGTGCGGCCGGGCTCGAGGGGGTACGTCGGCCACGGCCGCTCAGCGCCCGTGTCGCCGTTGCGCAGCCTCAGCGGGCAGAGCCAGACCGGTCGCATCCCGACCTCTGCGTCGAACCAGTCGAGGAACTCGCCCAGCCGTTCGACCGGCACCTCGATGTCCTGGATGACGCGCTCTCGCTGCGGTCGCTTCCTCCACCTGTCGATGCGGTCGACGATGCCGTGACGCCGGTCGAGTCCGACCAGCTTGTGATAGACGTCGGAGCGACGCCAGCGGCGCGGCCACAACCGGCGAACGGTGGGGTTGTGGAGCCCGAACGCGCCTGAGCACCAGAACCAGTCGGTGTCCCAACGCCACAGGTAGTCGTGCATGGTGAGCAGGTCGTCGTCGCGCTCCGCCACGGAGCGGTAGTAGATCGCTTGGCCCGTGTAGTCGGAGGGCTCCCGCCCCGCACGCGGGCCGGCGCCCCAGTGGGCGAGCGTCAACCGGAGGTCGTCCGGTGCGAACGCGACGCCATCCACCGCGTCGACCCGGTGCCCCTCCCACTGCCCGGTCTCCACCACCCGTTCGACCACCCGGCCGAACTCATCGGCGTCGGTGAAGGCCACGTGGCGCACCCACACGAGAGCCGGCACCGCCTCCAGCTCGATCTTCAGCCGGGTCGCGTAGCCCAGGCTCCCGTAGGAGTTGGGGAAGCTGTGGAAGAGGTTGGCGTGCTCGCCGTCGGGGGCCGCCGTGACCACCTCTCCGTCACCGGTGAGGATGTCGAGCTCGAGCACCGACTCGTGCGGCAGGCCGTTGCGGAAGCTGGTGGACTCGATGCCCAGGCCGGTCACCGCGCCGCCGAGGGTGATGGTGCGCAGCTGTGGCACCACCAACGGGATCAAGCCGTGCGGCAACGTGGCAGCAACGAGGTCCTCGTAGGTGCACATGCCCTGCACGTCGGCAGTGTGCGCCGCGGTGTCGATGGCGATGACGCCGTCGAGACCCGAGACGTCGAGCGCGCCGGTGACCGGTTCACGCGGACGGAAGAGGTTGGACGTCTTCTTGGCGAGCCTCACGGGCCGGCCGGGTGGGATCGAGGCCATCGAGGCACGCAGCCGTGACACGGCCGCCTCGTGCTGGCCCCATCCTCGCAAGGTTGGGGAGGTCACGACTGGAGCAGTCACACCCCCAACGTAGTCCGGTCGGATGCACCTGCCAACTTCTTTCCGCTCAGTTGGAGTGCCGTGTCGTGCAGGCGGTGTCAGACGAGGTGGACGACGACATCGTCGCCGGCGAACTCCTTGATCGCAGCCGCGTCGGGCTCCGCGAGCACGTCGGCGCCCATCACCACGACGGCCTCGAGTCCCTGGGATCCCGAGGAGTTGGCCATGGCCAGGCACACGCCGACCGCGGAGATCTGCAACGAGGGCAAGGTGACCGTCGCTCCGGCGTACGTACGCCCGTCGAGGTCGCGTACGGCGGCCCCCTGCGCCGCTCCGGTCCGCGCACGGGTGGCGCGGGCGAGGGTGACGAGCTTGCGGTCCTCGGGAGAGAGTTCGGTGGCCTCAGGCATGGGGATCAGCGTAGTCAGTCTCGGCGTCGAGCGCGTCGGCCGGTGTCTCGAGACTGACGAGCACCCGGTCGACCCGGTTGCGTCGACCAGCGGTGCCCTCGGCCTCGAAGCGCAGCCCGTGGATCGCAGCGGCCGAGCCGGGGATCGGGACCCGGCCGAGTGCCTTGGCCAGCAGGCCGCCGACCGAGTCGACGTCTTCGTCGTCGACGTCGTGACCCGGGAAGAGCTCGTCGAGGTCGTCGATCGGGAAGCGCGAGGAGACCAGGAAGGAGCCGTCCTCACGGGCCTCGACCTCCACCTCACCGGCGTCGTACTCGTCGGTGATCTCGCCGACGATCTCCTCGAGCACGTCCTCGATGGTGACCAGGCCGGCAGTGCCGCCGTACTCGTCGACGACGACGGCGATGTGCTGGCGGCGCGCCTGCATCTCGGTCAGCAGGTCGTCGACCGGCTTGACCCCGGGCACCCAGTGGACGGTGCGCATGTGCTGGTCGATCCGCTCGGTCAGCTCGGCCTCGGCGTCGTCGAAGACCCGCTTGGAGACGTCCTTGAGGTAGGCGACGCCGATGACGTCGTCGAGATTCTCGCCGACCACCGGCATCCGGGAGAAACCGCTGCGCAGGAAGAGCGAGAGCGCCTGCCGGAGGTTCCGGTGACGATCGATGAAGACCACGTCGTTGCGCGGCACCATCACCTCGCGCACCACGGTGTCGCCGAGCTCGAAGACCGAGTGGATCATCTTGCGCTCACCGTCCTCGATGACGCTGGACGCCTCCGCCATGTCGACGAGCTCGCGCAGTTCGGTCTCGGACGAGAACGGGCCGTCGCTGAAACCCTTGCCCGGGGTGAGTGCGTTGCCGAGCAGGATCATCAGCTTGGGCAACGGGCCGAGGACCCGGGTGATGAGCACCAACGGTCCGGCCGACGCGAGTGCGACGGGCACCGAGTGCTGCCGGCCGACGGTGCGCGGCGCCACCCCGATCACCACGAAGGAGACGATGACCATGGCCCCGATCGTGATGAGCACGGTCTGCCACCAGCCCTCGACCGTCGACACCACCAGGTGGGTGGCCACCACGATGCTGGACACCTCGAAGAGCATGCGCAGGAAGAGCGCCGTGTTGAGGTACTGCGCCGGGTCGTCGAGCACCTGGAGCAGGCGGCGTGAGCCTGCCTTGCCCTCGGAGGCGATCTCCTCCGCCCGGGCGCGTGAGAAGGCACTCAGGGCGGCATCGGCCGCGGTCAGCAGCCCCGCCAGCACGACGAGGACGACGATCGCGGTGAGCGACCAGAGATCCGCAGACTCCATCGGGGATCAGGCCTGCGTCGCGGCGGACTGCTGCCACTGCACGAGCAGGTCGGCCTGGAGGCCGAACATCTCCTTGTGCTCGTCCGGCTCGGCGTGGTCGTAGCCGAGCAGGTGCAAGATGCCGTGGACGGTGAGCAGGTCGATCTCGGCCTGCTTGCCGTGACCGGCGGTCTCACCCTGACGTTCGGCGATGGTCGGGCACAGCACCAGGTCGCCGAGCACGCCCTCCTCGAGCTCCGTGTTGACCAGGCCGGGGCGCAACTCGTCCATCGGGAAGGCAAGCACGTCGGTGGGACCCTCCTTCTCCATCCACTGCTCGTTGAGATGGGCGATGGTCGGCTCGTCGACCGCCTTGATGCACAGCTCGGCCTGCGGGTGCACCCGCATCTGGTCCATGACGAAGCGGCTCAGCCTCGAGAGCCGTTGCACGTCGAGCTCGTGCCCGGACTCGTTGATCACCTCGATGGTCACTGCTGCTGTCCTCTGCGCTCTGCCCGGGCACGCTCGCCCCGGGTGTCGAACTCGTCGTACGCCTCGACGATCTTGCCGACCAGGCGGTGCCGCACCACGTCGTGGTTGGTGAGGCGATTGAAGGAGATGTCCTCGATGTCGGTGAGGATGTCCTGGATGACCCGCAGCCCCGACTTGGTGCCGCCCGGGAGGTCGACCTGGGTCACGTCGCCGGTGACGACGATCTTGGAGCCGAAGCCCAGCCGAGTGAGGAACATCTTCATCTGCTCGGGGGTCGTGTTCTGCGCCTCGTCGAGGATGATGAAGGAGTCGTTGAGCGAGCGGCCACGCAGGAAGGCCAACGGGGCGACCTCGATGGTGCCGGCGGCCAGCAGTTTGGGGATCGTCTCGGGATCCATCATGTCGTGCAGCGCGTCGTAGAGCGGCCGCAGATAGGGGTCGATCTTCTCGGTCAGGGTGCCGGGCAGGAAGCCGAGCTTCTCCCCGCCTCGACGGCCGGGCGGCTCAGGATGATCCGGTTGACCTCCTTGCCCTGCAGCGCCTGCACGGCCTTGGCCATCGCCAGGTAGGTCTTGCCGGTGCCCGCGGGGCCGATGCCGAACGTGATGGTGTTGTTGTCGATCGCATCGACGTAGCGCTTCTGGTTGAGCGTCTTGGGCCGGATCGTGCGTCCGCGGTTGCTCAGGATGTTCATGCTCAACACGTCGGCAGGACGCGCCTGCGTCTCGGTGTGGAGCATGCCGGCGACCCGCTCGACGGTCTCGGCGGAGATGCCCTGACCGGTGCGGATGAGGGTGACCAGCTCCTCGAGACAGCGCTCGACGAGGGCGATCTCGGCCGGGTTGCCGTGCATCGTGATCTGGTTGCCGCGCACGTGCAGGTCGACGTCGAAGGCCCGCTCGATGCGAGTCAGGAACTCGTCGGCTGGGCCGAGCAGGCTGACCATGTTGATGCTGGCCGGCACGACCACGGTGTGCCGGGTGCGGTTGGGATCCTTGTGAGGGGTGTCTGTCATCGTGCCGTCCATCGTACGGCGCCGCCCCGCGGGGGCACATTCCCATGACCACCCGAAGTCGCCCGGATCCCAGCCGAGGTCGCCCGGATCCCAGCCGAGGTCGCCTGGAACACAGTCGAGAGCGCTCGGGTGGCGCCGATCAGCCCGGTGGCCAGGTGAACGGGCGCCCGCCGATCACGTGCAGATGCGCGTGGAAAACGGTCTGCTGCGCGGCCGCGCCGGTGTTGAAGACCGCGCGGTACCCCTCCAGCGCCTCCTGCTCGGCGACCGTGCGGGCCAGCAGGAACATGTCTGCCAACGTGTCGGGGGCTGCTTCGGCGACGGCGGCAGCGTTCTCGTGGTGACCACGCGGCACCACGAGAACATGGGTCGGCGCCTGCGGCATCAGGTCGCGGAAGGCCACCGACAGCTCGGTCTCCCCGACGATGTCGCCGGGAATCTCGCCGGCCGCGATCTTGCAGAAGATGCAGTCAGTGCTTGCGCTCATGGCGTGAGGATAACCACAGCCGGGATTCCGACACGTTGAGCCGCCCCGCAGGTAAACCGACCGCCCGGGACGCGCGTCGTACTAGCGTGACCACCCATGCACTCCTCTCGGATCGGGCAGACCCGGTGAGCCGGTCCCACGAGCCGTGGGACGCCGACACCGCGGTGAGCGCGCTCTATGCCGCGCACTGGCGGCAACTCGTGCGCCTGTCGGTGCTGCTCGTGCGTGATGTCGGCACCGCCGAGGAGGTGGTGCAGGACGCGTTCATCGCAATGCACGGTCGCTGGCGCAAGTTGCGCGATCCCGACAAGGCACTTGCCTACCTGCGCCAGTCGGTGGTCAACCGCAGCCGGTCGGTGCTGCGCCACCGCAGCGTCGTCACCCGGCACGAGGCCCGTGAAGCCCGTGCCCCGATGCCCACCGGGCCAGCCGCTGACGAAGAGGTCCTGGCAGGCGAGCTGCGCGCCGCCGTACTCGACGCCCTGGCTGCCCTCCCCGGCGCCAGCGCGAGGTGCTCGCACTGCGCTACTACCTGGACCTGTCCGAGGCCGACATCGCCGACACGCTCGGCATCAGCAGGGGCGCGGTCAAGTCGCACGCTTCCCGTGGGGCCGCCGCCCTGCGCACCCACCTGGCCGGCTCCGCGGCCGCCGGCACGACGGAGGAACGCCGATGAACCAACACGACGACGAGATCCGTCGCCTCCTCAACGAGGCCGTCGGCGATGTCGAACCGCACGAGGGAATCACCACCATCAAGAGCAAGACCAAGGAGAAGAAGATGTCCGCACGACGTCCCGTCCTCTTCGGCGCCGGTGGCGCCGCGATCGCCACTGCCGCCGTGATCGGGGTGATCGCCTGGTCCGGCGGGTTCGGCGGCGACGACAAGAAGGACGACGCCAATCCCGCAGGCTCGCCCACCGACGACACCTCCCAGAGCACGTCCGAGGACCCCAGTCCGACCGAGGCCGAGACGAGCGACACGACCTCCGAGACCGACGAGCCCGTCGAGTCCTCCGCGGTCGCCGTCTACTACGTCGGCGATGCTGGTCGTGGTCCGGTGCTCTACCGGGAGTTCCAGAGCCTGTCGGGCAGCGACAAGCTGACCCCCGCCCTGGAGGCGGCCGTCGTCGGCACACCCAACGACCCCGACTACCGCAGTGCCTGGCCCGACGGCACCGCGGTCAACTCCGCGGAGGCAACCTCCGATCTCATCACCGTCGACCTGGGTGGTGTCCCCGCAGACCTGGCGTCCGGCGTCACGGCCCGCGAGGCCAAGATGGCCCTGCAGCAGCTCGTGTACACCGCCCAGGCAGCCAACGGCGAGGGCCGGGTGCCGGTGCAGATCACCCTCGGCGGCTCGCCCAGCGACACCATCCTGGGCGTCCCGACCGCCGAGCCGCTCAACGCCGGCAAGGCGACCAAGACGCTGTCGTTGATGAGCATCAGCTCACCGTCCGAGGGCGCCACCGTCTCGGGCTCCTTCACGGCCACCGGCGTCAACAACGGCTTCGAGGCCTGGGTCGGCTACCAGATCCTCAAGGACGGCGAAGAGGTCGCCTCCGGCTTCGGCACCGCCGAGGGCTGGATGGACGAGAAGCTCTTCCCCTGGGAGGTCGAGATCGACGTCAGTGACCTGGAGCCGGGCGAGTACGTCCTCCGTTTCCACAACGACGACCCCTCCGGCGGCGCTGAGGGCTCCGGCCCCGACGAGGACACACGCACCATCGTCGTCGAGTGACCAACCCCCAGCTGGGTTAGTCCCTGACGTTCTTGCTCCCAAGAATTCGATCTTGGTGCAAGAACGTCAGGGACTATCTGGTCCTGGCCGTCGCTGCCGGGGTACGGCGTCGCTCAGCCGTGGGGACGGACGAGCACCTGGCGCACGCCGTAGACCAGGGAGCTCGGCATGAACTCGTGGTCGTCGTCGGTGAGGTGCATCTCGGGGAAACGCTGGGCGATGGCGGGGTACGCCGCACGGAGCTCCATGCGCGCCAGCTCGGCGCCGACACAGCGATGGATGCCGTGCCCGAAGGCGAGGTGCGAGCGGACCGGGCGGTCCGGGTCGAAGCTGTCGGGAGCGTCGCCGAAGACCGGATCACGGTCAGCGCCGGGCAACGAGACCAGCACCACGTCGCCGGCGTGCACGTGCTGACCGCCCACCACGACGTCCTGCTTGGCGAATCGTGGGAAGGCCACCTGCACCACCGACAGATAGCGCAGCAGCTCCTCCACCGCCGGGGCGACGAAGTCGGGCTCGGCCCCCATCCGCTTCCAGGCGGTCGAGTGCCCCAGCAGCACCGAGGTGCCCATGGCGAGCATGCCCGCGCTGGTCTCCATGCCGCCGGTGAAGACCCCGTCGGCGAGGCCCGCCAGGTCGTAGTCGGAGATCTCGTCGCCCTGCTCCCGGATGATCTGGCCGATCAGCCCGGGACCGGGCTCCCGTCGTTGCCGTGCCGTCGCCTCCTTCAGGAACTCGCGGGACTCCGAGATCGCACCGAGCGCCCCCACCCCACCGGTCGTCACGTCGAAGCGGGCGTGACCGAGCTCGCGGAACGTCTCGCGGTCCTTGTCGGGAAGACCGAGCAGCTCACAGATCATGAGGAACGGGATGGGAAAGGCGAAGGACGGCACCAGGTCGACGACGTCATGAACCCGCGCACGGGACTCGATCTCGTCGAGCTGACCGGCGATGATCCGGTCCAGCGACGGTTGGATCCGCTGCAGCCGGCGCATCGTGAACTCCGGCGTGATGAGGCGGCGCAACCGGGTGTGGTCGGGCGGGTCGGTGAACCCGAGCCCACCGATGTCTCCGTCGGCGGCCCCACGCTTGCCCACGTAGGGCCTGATGTCGGTACTGAACACGTCTTGCTCGGTCAACGCCTGCCGCCCGGCCTCCTCGCCGGTGACGAGCCAGATGTCGATGCCCAACAACGATCCCAGCTTGTGCACCGGATCGACCGCCCGGACCTCGGCCAGTCGTGCCGGCGGGTCGAACCCATCACGCTTCAGCGGCCACGAGAGGCTGTCGGGGATCTTGTCCAGGCGCGACAGATCGACTGACCGAGCGGGCATCAGCCGCAGCGCACCGCGCCGCACCAGCCCCAGTAGTTGTCGCTTCATGAGTCAAGACTCTCCCACCCTGAGGGCCGTTTGAATCAGGGATCCCCCTGAACGGCCCCGAGATCACGCAGAACCTAGTGCCAGCGCGCCGAGCCCGCCAACAAGGCGGACATCGCCGCCACCCCTGCCGTGGAGGTCCGCAGCACCTCCGGCCCCAACCGTACGGCGGGTGCCCCGGCCCGTGCGAAGGCTTCGACCTCCTCCGGACTCACCCCACCCTCGGGACCGACGACGAGCACGATCGGCCCGGTCGCGTCCGGAACCAGACCGGCCAGCGGCATCGTCGCCTCCTCGTGGAGCACGAAGACCTGGGCAGCATCGGCGACGAGCGCCAGGACCTCGTCGGTCGAGGCGATCGGTGTGACGTCGGGGAACCAGCTCCGGCGGGCCTGCTTGGCAGCCTCACGCGCGGTTGCCGCCCACTTGTTGCGGGACTTCTCGGCCCGTTCACCGCGCCAGAGCGCCACGCAGCGTTGCGCCGCCCACGGCACGATCGTGTCGACACCGAGCTCGGTGAGCATCTCCACGGCAAGCTCTCCGCGCTCACCCTTCGGCACGGCCTGCACCACTGTGAACTCGGGCCCCGGACGCGCCAGGAACCGGTGCGCGTCGACGCGCACCGTGAAACGGCGCTTGGCCACCTCGTCGACGGTGCCGGTCAGGGACGTGCCACGTCCGTCGGTCAGCACCACCTCCTCACCGACTCGGAGCCGGCGTACGGCCACCGCGTGGTGGGCCTCGTCGCCGGTCACCTCGACCAGTGACCCGACCTCGGCGCCCCCGAGCTCAGGGACCCAGTGCACGTGGGCGCTCATGCGATCAGTGCGGGTTGAACGCGTCGCGCAGGCGACCGAAGACGGACTTGTGCTGGTTGTTGAGCGCACCCTGCGGCGCCTCCTCGCCCCGCAGCGCCGCCAGTTCGCGCAGCAACTCGCCCTGACGCTCGTCGAGCTTCGACGGGGTGTCGACGATGACGGTGACGATCAGGTCGCCGCGACCGGTCGAGCGGAGCCCGGGAACGCCGCGCGCCCGCAGGACCTGCTCGGTGCCGGACTGCGTGCCGGGCGCGATGTCGAGGGTGAACTCGGTCTCGACCTCACTGCCCTCCCCGGCGACATCGGCCTCGAGCGTCGGCAGTGTGAGCCGGGTGCCCAACGCCGCTGCCGTCATCGGCACGCTGACCTGGCACAGCAGGTCGTTGCCGCGACGCTTGAAGGTGTCGTGGGGGCCACCTGGATCTCGACGAAGAGGTCGCCGGCCGGACCGCCACCCGGGCCGACCTCGCCCTGACCGGAGAGCTGCACCCGGGTGCCCGTGTCGACTCCGGCAGGGATCTTGACGGTGATGGTGCGACGCGAACGCACCCGGCCGTCGCCCGAGCAGTCGCGGCAGGGGTCGGGGATCGTGCTGCCGAATCCCCGGCAGGCGGGGCAGGGACGCAACGTGCGGATCTCACCGAGGAAGGACCGTTGCACCTGGGCCACCTCGCCGGCCCCGTGGCAGGTGACGCAGGTGACCGGGTGGCTGCCGGCAGCAGCACCCTCGCCCTTGCAGGTCTCACACAGCACCGCGGTGTCGACCTTGAGTTCGTGGGTGACACCGAAGGCGGCCTCGGCGAGCTCGATCTCGAGACGGATGAGGGCATCCTGGCCACGGCGTACCCGCGATCGCGGGCCCCTGCCGCCTTGGGCCTGTCCCCCCTGGCCGCCGAAGAAGGCGTCCATGATGTCGGTGAAGGAGAAGCCGGCCCCCTGCCCGAAGCCGCCACCCATGCCGCCGCCGAAGGGATCGCCGCCCCGGTCGTAGTGGGCGCGCTTGTCGGGGTCGCTCAGCACCTCGTAGGCGTGGCTGACCTCCTTGAACTTCTCCTGCGTCTCCGGGTCGGGGTTGACGTCGGGGTGCAGCTGACGCGCCAGCTTCCGGTAGGCCTTCTTGATGGTCGCGTCGTCGGCGTCCCGGGAGACCCCGAGGAGCTCGTAGAGATCCTGACTCATCTGTCCTTCTGTGTTCTCGTCTGTACCTGACCGGGCGGGTCAGGCCTCGTCAAGGATGCGGGAGACGTATCGGGCCACGGCCCGCACGCTGGCCATGGTGCCGGGATAGTCCATGCGGGTGGGGCCGACGATGCCGAGCGAGGCGACCGACTGCTCACCCGGGCCGTAACCCGCGGCCACCACGCTGGTGGTGGCCAGGCTCTGCACGGGTCCCTCGTGACCGATCCGGACGGTGACCAGCCCGTCGCTGCCGGTCTCTCCAATCAGCTTGAGAAGCACGACATGCTCCTCGATCGCCTCCAGCAGGGGCCGGATGGTGGTGTCGAACTCGCCGAACCGGGTCAGGTTGGCTGCGCCGCTCACTGCGACGCGCCCGTCCGACCGATGATCGGACATGGCCTCGCGCACCACGGTGGCGACCAGCCGGCCGGCCGCGGCGAGCTCCGGGCGCAAGGTTGCGCCGTACTCCCCAGCGCCGTGACCGCGTCTGCGATCAGGGAGCCGGAGACGGCGGAGTTGAGGGTGGTGCGCAGTTCGACGAGGCCGTCGTCGGAGACCTCGGTGTCGAGCTCGACCAGGCGCTGTTCGACGCGACCGGTGCTGAGGATGAGTACGGCGAGCAGGCGAGTCGGCGTCAGCGACACCAGCTCCACGTGGCGCACGGTGCTGTTGCTGAGCGTCGGGTACTGCACGACCGCCACCTGGCGGGTGAGCTGGGAGAGCAGCCGGACGCTGCGCTGCACCACGTCGTCGACGTCGACGGCGCCGTCGAGGAACGAGGCGATGGCCCGTCGCTCGGCCGTCGACATCGGCTTGACCTGGGTCAAGCGGTCGACGAAGAGCCGGTAGCCCTTGTCTGTCGGCACCCGACCGGCGCTGGTGTGCGGCTGGGTGATGAACCCCTCGTCCTCCAGGGCGGCCATGTCGTTGCGGACCGTCGCCGGGGAGACCCCAGTTGGTGCCGCTCGACCAAGGCCTTGGAGCCGACCGGTTCCTCCGTGGAGACGTAGTCCTCCACGATGGCTCGGAGCACCGCCAGCCGCCGGTCCTCGACAACCATCGCTCCTCCTCGCCTTCCGACGCTGCCTGTCTGGCACTCACTCGATCCGAGTGCCAAGGATACTCCGGGGCCGGGCAGGAGTCCGCTTCGGCGTTCGGCGGGGCGCCACAACTGCTACCAGCGGGTCAGACCGTCGTCGGCGGCGCGACGGTGATGAGCACCGGGAAGTGATCGGAGAGCTGGGTGCTGACCGCCCACGCCGCAGTGACCCAGGTGCCCCGGGAGACGAAGAGGTGGTCGATCTGCTCCTCGGGCGCATCAGCCGGCGAGGTGAACAGCGGTCGGGCATCGGCGAGACCGTCGTCGAGACCGGCGTCGAGCAGCGCGAGCCAGCTCTCCGTGCCCGGCGACAGGTTGAAGTCGCCGCCGAGGATCAGCGGGCGGCCTTCGGTGATCCGCTCCTGCGCGAAGTCCGCGATCCGCTGCGCCTGCAACAACCGACCCTGGTCGGGGCCGTGCCCGGCGGGCTGGAGATGGGTCGAGAGCACGTCGTACTCCTGACCTCCCTTGGTCACCGTCGCCGCCATGATCTGTGCGCCGGTCACCGCGCCGAAGTCCGGCAGCGGCTGCGTCTCCCAGCGCACCGGCTCGGCGGTGAGGATGGCGTCGCCCCACACCGGATCTGCGGCCGGCCCGAAGTGGGCCTCCATGTCGAGCAGCCGAGCCAGGATCTTGAGCTGGTCCTGACCGCCGTTGAGCAGCCAGCCACGATCGACCTCGCTGAGCAGCACCACGTCGGGTGCCTCCTCGGCGATCAATTCGGCCACCTCCTCCACCCGGAAGCGGCCGTCGGTGCCGTAGCCCATCCGGAGGTTCCACGCCATCACCGTCAGCCCGGGGTTGCGATCGACCGCCTCCACGGTCACCGGACGCACGGTGGCGTGTGGGGCAACCCAAGCCAATGCGAATGTGACCGCCGCAGCGGCCACGAGTGCCACCGCAGGCCGTGCCCCCTGCGGAGTCCACCGTGCGCGGCGGGCGCGTCGCGGAAGGCGGCCCAGACACCCGCAACTGCCAGCACCGCTGCCAGGGCGACCACGAGCCAGTCGGCGCGATAGCCGAGGTCGTAGCCGGCGTAGTAGGCGAAGAAGAGCACCACCCACACCAGCCCGCCGGCCCACAGCGCCCAGATCGGGTCGCGGCCACCGGCCGGAGCCTCGGCCGCCGACCCCACCAGCGCCATGAGTACGCCGGCCAGTGCGATCACACCGACCGCTGCCGCGAACGCGATGCCTTCGCCCGGGTCGCCGTACATCACGATGAAGGTGGCGAACACGAGCACAGCGGCGTCCACGACCACCACGCTGCGCGGCAGGGACGGGCGCCACAGCACGATTCCTGCGGCCGCCGCCGTCGTCCCGGCCACCAGTGCGGCACCGAGGTGGCCGGTGTCAGCGGAGGCCCGACCGACGTTGGCCAGTGCGATCCCGGCGAGGAGCAGCGCCGGCAGGAGGGCGAGACAGAGCATCCGGGGCGCGGGACCGTCCGTCGGCTGCTCCCGGGTGACGAAGGCCCGACCGACGAGTGCCGCCTGCAGTGCCAGCAGTCCCCAGGCCCAGGCGTCGTCGCGCCACACCGCGCCCCACGTGCCGAGGGCGGCGTGGGAGAAGCTCGCCGCGGCGAGACCGAGGAAGACACCTCCCAGCAGGTCCGAGCCACGGTGTCGTGCCGACAGCGACAGCCAGGCGAGTGCGAGCACCATCCCGACCGTCGCCCCCCACAGCTGTGGCTTGCCACCGTCGACCACCTGGACGACGACACGGGCCAGGAGCGCTCCCACCAGGCACCAGGTGGCCATCACTGCCCTGCGATGCGCTCCGCTGTCACGCAGCAACGAGAGCAGCACCCCCGGCGCAGCGACCACTGCGAGCGCGAAGAGACCCATCAGCTCCGGGGCGTGCTCGCCGCCTGACCGAAGATGGTGATCAAGGACGGTGCCCAGACCCGTTGCAGGTCGACGAGCAGCCAGAGGCCGACGCCCACCTCGAGCACATGGCGGTTCACGCGATACATGGGGACATCCTGCCGCGTGACGCGCCCGGACGCTCCGCGGAGCGCGACACGCGGCCAGTAGGCTGGCGAACGTGAGCGCGACGATCCCGATCTTCCCCCTCAACACGGTGGTCATGCCGGGACAGGTCGTCCCACTCCGGGTCTTCGAGGACCGCTACCTGCAGATGGTGGAATACCTGCTCGACGAGGACGATCCCGCGCAGCGGCTCTTCGGCACGGTTGCGATCCGTGACGGGCACGAGGTCGGGACACCGGTGCAGTCCTGGTTCCGGATCGGCTGCCTGCTCCAGCTCACCGAGGCCGAAGTCGCCCCCGACGGCAGCGTCGAGATCGAGGCCGTCGGCCGTTCCCGGATCCGGCTCGACCGGCTCCACCAGGACGGCGACTATCCCGAGGGAGAGGTCGAACTCCTCCGTGACCCGCTTCCCGAACGTGCCGAGGAGTTCGTGCTCCGCGCCACGAGCACCTTCGACACCTATCGACACGTGCTCTCCGACATCAGCGGTGAGGAGTTGCTGATGGGCGCGCTCCCCAGGACCCGACGATGCTGTCGTGGAGCATCTCCGCCGCCAGCATGCTCACCATGCCGGAACGACAGGCGCTGCTGGAGGAGTCCGACGTCACCCTGCGACTCGCTCTGGCCACTGAGCTGCTGGAGGAGGAGATCCGCACGATGTCGGCGCTGCCGTCGCTGCCGGCACTCGGCATTGGCCGCAACTCCTGGAGTCCGAACTGATGGCCGCCCGCAGAGCGCCCGCCGGTACGCCGGCAGTGGCTGCCCTCAGCGCAGCCGGGATCAGGCACACCCTGCTCGGCTACGATCACGACCCGCGGGCCACCAGCTACGGCCTCGAGGCCGCGGAGGCGCTCGGGGTCGATCCGACCTCGGTCTTCAAGACGCTGCTCGCCGACGTCGACGGCTGCCTCGTCGTGGCGGTCGTGCCGGTCACGGGGCAGCTCGACCTCAAGGCGCTCGCCCGGACGATGGGTGGCTCGAAGGCCGCCATGGCCGATCCCGCGATTGCGCAGCGGGCCACCGGCTACGTCGTGGGCGGCATCTCCCCGATCGGGCAGAAACGCACTCACCCGACGGTGATCGACGAAACCGCGATCCTGCATGAGACCGTGCACGTCTCCGGTGGTCGACGCGGTCTCGAGGTCGCGCTCGCACCCGATGACCTGGTCGAGGTCACCGAGGGACGGTATGCCGCGATCGCCCGGTGACTGACCTCGTGGTCAGGCGTCGTGGGACACCGGCTGCTGGCCGGACGGCGGCACGTCGACGGCTGCGGGGTCGACACGGCGTACGGCGGCGTCGCCCGGGAACCCGACCAGCACCAGCACGGAGCCGACGAGTGCACCTCCCGGGAAGCCGAGGAACCAGGCGACCGGTGAGGCACGCAGTGCCGCCTGCACGCTCGGGTAGCCATCGGGGTAGTCGGCCGTGAGGTCGATCGGAGCCGGCTCGCCGGGGCCGATGAGTGCCCCGACCCCGACCATGACCAACCCCGCCACGATCGCCGACCCCACGACCAGGCCGAGCGTGACGAGCTCGTCGTGGTCGTGGATCCACAAGAAGATCGCCCCCAGCACCAGCCCCAACGGCACGGCGACCGCGAGATAGAGCCCGGTGCTGCGGAACTGTTGGTCGGGCTCGAAGAACGGTCGGCCGCCATCGATCAGATAGGTGTGGGTCTCCGGAGCCGGCGACCACCACCAGAACCAGCACCCCGCAGCCACCACTCCGGCCACCACGAAGGCAGCGAGCGTCACTGCGGCCTGGCGGAGGAGACCCGCGCGAGAAGCGCGCTCGTCGGTCACTGTCCCAGGCATCCGGGCCCCAGAAGTTGCTTGAGGTCGGCGAACAGCGCCGAGGAGGGTGTCACTCGCAGCCGGTCATCGAGACGGAGCACGGTCGTGGAGTTGCGGGTCAGCAGCCTCAACTGCACCTCCGTCATGCCCGGATGCGTCGCCAAGACGTCCTTCAGCGACTCCACCACCGGCGGCGTGCACCGGGTGGACGGCAACGAGATGACCACCGGTCCCGACGGTCCGTCGTTGAGGTCGGGCAGGCTGACCTCCTGACCGCGCAGTTCGGGCTGGTCCTTGTCGCGTGACAGGTTGCCCTTGACTCGGATGATCGAGTCCTCGGCCAGATGGGGGCCGGCCAGTTGGTAGGCACTCGGGAAGAAGAGCACCTCGATGGCGCCATCGAGGTCTTCGAGGGTCACCGTTGCCCAGGCGTCGCCGCGCTTGGTGATCTTGCGCTGCACACTGGTGACCAGGCCGCTCACCGTGAGCATCGAGCCGTGGGGCCGGTCCTCGTCGAGCATCAGCTGACCGATGCTGCAGTCGGTGCCCTGGGAGAGCACGTGCTCCAGACCCAGCAGCGGGTGATCGGAGACGTAGAGACCCAGCATGTTGCGCTCGTTGCTGAGCAGGGTCATCTTGTCCCACTCGTCGATCTCGGGGATCGTGACCGAGACCCCGAACCCGGAGTCCTCCTCGGAGAGCCCTCCGAAGAGTGAGTCCTGACCGATGGCCTCGTTCTTCTTGATGTCGACGTACTGGTCGACCGCAGCCTCGTGGATGGCCAGCAGCGCCCGCCTCTTGTGCTTCATCTCGTCGAAGGCGCCGGCCTGGATCAAGGACTCGATGACCCGCTTGTTGCAGACCGTCGAGGGCACCTTGTCCATGAAGTCGTTGAAGTCGCTGTAACGCCCCTTCTCACGGCCGAGGATGACGCCGTCGACGACGTTGTGCCCCACGTTGCGGATCGCGGTGAGGCCGAACCGGATGTCGCGTCCCACCGGGGTGAAGTTGGCGGCCGACTCGTTGACGTCGGGGGCAGCACCTGGATCTTCATCCGGCGACACTCGTTGAGGTAGATCGCCATCTTGTCCTTGTCGTCCTTCACGGACGTCAGGAGCGCAGCCATGTATTCAGTCGGGTAGTTGGCCTTGAGGTAGGCGGTCCAGTAGGTGATGACGCCGTAGGCCGCTGAGTGCGACTTGTTGAAGGCGTAGTCGGAGAACGGCAGCAGGATCGCCCACAGGGTGTCGATCGACTCCTGCGGGTAGCCACGCTCGAGCATCCCTGCCTGGAAGCCCGCGTACTGCTTGTCGAGCTCCTCCTTCTTCTTCTTGCCCATCGCGCGGCGGAGGTTGTCGGCGGCACCCAGGGTGAAGCCGGCCAGGACCTGGGCGATCGCCATCACCTGCTCCTGGTAGACGATCAGACCGTAGGTCTCACCCAGCACCGGCTCGAGGGCCTCCTCGAGTGCGGGGTGGATCGGCTCGATCGGCTCACGGCCGTTCTTGCGGCGCGCGTACTTGTTGTGTGAGTCGGCGCCCATCGGGCCCGGACGGTAGAGCGCGCTGACGGCGGTGATGTCGGCGAACTTGTCGGGCTGCATCGACCGGAGCAGCGCTCTCATGCCACCACCATCGAGCTGGAAGACGCCCAGGGTGTCACCACGGCCCATCAGCTCGTAGGTCGCCCGGTCGTCGAAGGGGAGCTCCTCGAGCACCACCTTCTCGTCGCGGTTGGCCTCGATGTTGACCAAGGCGTCTTCGAGGATCCGGAGGTTGGACAGACCCAGGAAGTCCATCTTGACCAGACCCAGCGACTCACACATCGGGTAGTCGAACTGGGTGATCACCGCGCCGTCCTGGGGCCGCGTCATGATCGGCACGATGTCGATCAACGGCTCGCTGGACATGATCACGCCGGCAGCGTGCACACCCCAGTTGCGGATCTGCCCCTCGAGACCGACCGCGGTCTTGTAGATCGTGCGGACGTCGACGTCCTGGTCGTAGAGGGTGCGGAACTCGCCACCCTCGCCGTAGCGCTTGTGCTGCTCGTTGAAGAGCTCCTTGAGGGGCACGCCCTTGCCCATCACGTCGGCCGGCAGCGCCTTGGTGATGCGGTCACCGATGGCGAACCCGTGATCGAGAACGCGCGCTGCGTCCTTGATCGCAGCCTTCGACTTGAGTCGGCCGAAGGTGGCGATCTGCGCGACCCGCTCGGCGCCGTACTTCTGGGTGACGTACTGGATGACCTCACCACGCCGTCCGTCGTCGAAGTCGATGTCGAAGTCGGGCATCGAGGGACGCTCGGGATTGAGGAACCGCTCGAAGAAGAGGCCGTGCTCGAGGGGGCAGAGGTCGGTGATGCGCAGGGCGTAGGCAGCGATGGAGCCAGCGCCCGAGCCACGGCCGGGGCCGACCCTGATGCCGTTGTCCTTCGACCAGTTGATGAAGTCGGCGACCACGAGGTAGTAGCCGCAGTAGCCCTTCTGGGAGACGATCCCGAGCTCCATCTCGACCCGGTCGCGGACCTCCTGGGTGAGCCGGTCACCGGGGTAGCGCGACTCGATGCCCCGCCACACCTCCTTGCGGAACCAGGACTCCTCGGTCTCGCCCGCGGGGATGTCGGCCCGGGCCATGTAGCCGCCGGTCGACTCGGTGAACTCGATGTTGCAGCGTTCACCGATCTCGACGGTGTTGTCGCACGCCTCGGGCATGCCGAAGCGGTCGGCCCACAGCTCGCGCATCTCGGCCGCGGACTTGATGTAGTAGCCGCCACCGTCGAACTTGAGCCGGTTGGGGTCGGCCAGGCGCTTGCCGGAGGCGACGCAGATCAGGGCGTCGTGGGCGTCGGCGTCCTCGGGGTTGTTGTAGTGGGAGTCGTTGGTGGCGATCGGCCGGATGCCCATGTCACGGCCCAGCCGGAGCAGGTCCTCGCGGACCCGCTTCTCGATGTCGATGCCGTGGTCCATCAACTCGAGGAAGACGTTGTCCTTGCCGAAGATGTCCTGCAGCTCGCCGGCCTCGCGCAGGGCCTCGTCGTACTGGCCCAGGCGCAGCCGGGTCTGGATCGCACCACTCGGGCAGCCGGTGGAGACGATGATGCCCTTGCTGTGCTCGGCGAGGATCTCCTTGTCCATGCGGGGCTTGTAGAAGTAGCCCTCGAGACTGGAGCGGGAGGAGAGCCGGAAGAGGTTGTGCATGCCCTCGGTGGTCTCGGCCCACATCGTCATGTGGGTGTAGGCACCGCCACCGGCGACGTCGTTGCCGCCCTCCTCGGCGACGTCGCCCTTGCCCCAGCGCACCCGACGACGCTCACCACGCGCGGTGCCCGGCGTCACGTAGGCCTCGATGCCGATGATCGGCTTGACGTCGTGCTTCTTCGCCTTCGACCAGAAGTCGTAGGCACCGTGCAGGTTGCCGTGGTCGGTCATGGCGATCGTGGTCATGCCCAGATCGCGCACCCGGGTGAAGAGCCCATCGAGCAGGGAGGCGCCGTCCAACATCGAGTATTCGGTGTGGACGTGGAGGTGGACGAACGAGTCACCGGAGCCAGCGGCCATGGATGTGAGCAACTCCTGGGGGTTGAGACGGACGGGAGCTCACGACGCAGGGACACCTGCCTTCGTGGCGGGCAGGAAGACAGCCTACGTCGTGTGCAGGGCCATCTTGGCAGGGCACTCCGACACTTCTCGGCGACCGGCGTGACCAGCCCCACGGCTCACCCGACGGTGCCGGCGCCGAACCAGGTGAAGTCCCGCCCGTGACCGTGGGTCCACGCCACGGCGTGCCCGTCGATCCCGAGCACGAACCGATCGCTGCGCCGTTCCGGAGCCGCCCTCGCGACCTCCGGCAGCACGTCGGGGTCCTCGTTGCTGATCCACCGGCAGGCGCCCTCGGCCACCAGGGCACGCATCATCTCGTCGAAGTCGCGGCGCCGTTCGTGGGGCAGGTAGGCGATGACGGCCGTGTGCTGCACCACCGGGACGCCCCACCGCCCGGCATCGGCCAGCAGCCCCGGCAGCAGGTCGAACAGGTCGCCACGGCGGATCTCAGGCGGTTCGGCTCTTGCGACCGCGATGGCCTGCTGGAGGAGCTCACGCCGGTCGTCCTGCTCCGGCCAGACCAGGTTGGTGAGCCAAGCGGCGGCGTCATCGGTGGTGACGTCGAGCGGGTTGAGGTCTGCTCCTGCTCGCCACCGGACGTCAGGATGCCGGGTGGGCACCGGGAACGGAGCGAGCGGGACCGAGACGAGCGTGGGTCCCCCGCTTCCGCGCAACTCCCCCAGCGGCGACCAGTCGTAGTCCCAGCGGTCCGGATGAAGGCAGAGCCCACCTGAGGCACCGACCTCGATCAGCGCGATCTCGCCACCGATCTGGCCCAGCGCCGGCACGAGTGTTGCCATCCGGCCCGCCTCGTTGGTCTGGGTGGCACGACTGAGAATGGTGGCGCGGATCCCGCCGTCCTCCAGGAGGACGTGCCGGAAGCCCTCGTAGGGGCCGGGCGCCGGAGCGCCGTGCCAGCGGGCCGCGGCGAAGACGAGGTTGGGCTGCTGCTTGACGGCCGGGAGCCCATCGAGCCAGGCGAGCACCTCCTCGTCGTCGGCGACGCGGCGACTCCAGTCGACGAAGCAGGGCGAGTCCACGGCATGCTCGGCGAAGGCCTGGTACTGCTCGCGCGCGCCTCCCCACGGGTCCATGGACCGAGGCTACGCCGATGCGCAGTTCAAGGCCGCCAGCTCAGCTCGATGTCGGGCTCGCGCTCCTCATTGCCCGAACCGTCGGTGCGACGCAGCTCGGCGAAGCCGTGCCGTGCGTAGAAGCGCCGGGCCGCGAGGTTGGTCTCGAAGACCCACAGCCCCACTCCCTCGGGCCGCACTGCCTGCACCAGGGCGAGGAGCGCGGACCCGACGCCGGTGCCGGCGTGGTGAGGGGCGACGTACAGGTGGTCGAGCCAGGTCGGGGTGGCCGACGCGAAGCCGACGATCTCCTCGTCCCACTCGGCCACCCAGAGATCGACGGACGTCAGGTCCCACGCGGCGACCCAGCGACGTACCTCCACCTCGGGACGCGCCAGGGGCGGCATGGCCGGATGGGCTGCGCGGCGAGCTCCGATCATCACGTCGGCGACCTGCGGAAGGTCTTCGACGCTGCCCGGGCGCAGGCTCAGGGTCGCCGCCACGGTCAGTGGGCGTCGCGGATGACGTCGAGCGCGTTCTGCAGGTCGTCGGGGTACGTCGACTCGTAGGTCACGTAGTCACCGGTGCCCGGGTGCTCGAAACCGAGGCGTACGGCGTGCAGCCACTGCCGCTCCAGGCCCACCCGGCGCGCCAAGGCGGGGTCCGCCCCGTAGGTCATGTCACCGACGCAGGGGTGCTTGAGCGCCGACATGTGCACCCGGATCTGGTGGGTCCGGCCGGTCTCGAGGTGGATCTGCAGGAGGCTCGCGAAGCGGTGGGCCTCGAGCGTCTCGTAATGGGTGATGCTGTGCCGGCCGTCGGCCATCACGGCGAACTTCCAGTCGGACTTCGGGTGCCGGCCGATGGGGGCGTCCACGGTGCCCTCGTGCGGGTCGGGATGGCCCTGCACGAGTGCGTGGTAGGTCTTGTCGACGGTGCGCTGCCGGAAGGCGTTCTTGAGCCGCGAGTAGGCGTACTCCGACTTGGTGATCACCATGACGCCCGACGTGCCCACGTCGAGGCGCTGCACGATGCCCTGACGCTCCGGGGCACCGCTGGTGGCGATGCGGAAGCCAGCGCCGGCGAGATGACCGACGACGGTCGGGCCCGTCCATCCCATGCTCGGGTGGACAGCGACGCCGACGGGCTTGTCGATCACCACGATCGAGTCGTCGTCGTGGATGATCTTGATGCCCTCGACGGTCTCGGGGACGACGGCCAGCGGGTCCTGCTCCTGCGGGATCGTCACGTCGAGGGTGGCTCCGGCAGTGACCCGGTCGCTCTTGCCCACGCCGCTGCCGTCCAGCTCGACCAGCCCGGTGGCGATCAGCTCGGCCGACTTGGTGCGGGAGAGGCCGAACATGCGTGCCATGGCCGCGTCGACACGCTCCCCGTCGAGGCCTTCCGGGATCAGCACCACGCGTTGTTCACTCATCGTTGCTCCCGGGCAGCTCGGTGGTCTTCTCCTCCGCTGCCTCGCGGCTGCCGTCGAGACGGATGCCACGGACCGCCTGGACGATGATCACGAAGGCGGCGACGTTGATGCACATGTCGGCGACGTTGAAGACCGGGAAGTTGGGCAGGGCGAGGAAGTCGACGACGTGGCCACGGAAGAAGCCGGGCTCGCGGAAGAGCCGGTCGGTGAGGTTGCCTGCGATGCCGGCCAGCAGGAAACCCAGGCCGACGGCCCACAACCTGCTGGAAACCCGGAACGACAGCACGAGGACGACGATCGCCGCGATGCAGGCGAACCCCGTCAGCAGCTCCGTCGCCGAGGTGCCCATGCTGAAGGCGGCCCCGGGGTTGTAGACCAGGCGGAGCCCGAGGAGGTCCCCGAGGATCGGCTTGGTCTCGCCGATGACCAGGTGGGTCTCGGCGAGATGCTTGGTCGTCTGGTCGACAACCAGAAGGACGACGGTGACTGCCCAGAGGAGAAGCCTGCTGGTACGCCGATCGCCGGGTCGGGAAGGTGAACTCCGGCCGCTGGAACTCAGCGGCGCTCCTCGCGCTGCTTGCATGACATGCACAGTGTCGCACGCGGGAAGGCCATGAGCCGCATCTTCCCGATCGGGTTGCCACACGACTCACACACGCCATAGGTCTTGTCGTCGATGCGCTCCAGGGCGTGCTCGATCTGGGCCAGCATGTCGCGACTGTTGTTGTAGACGCTCAGCTCGTGGTCGCGCTCGAAGCTGGAGGCGCCGATGTCGGCCTGGTCGTGACCGGCTCCGTCACCGGAGTCACGCAGGAGCACGGTGATCTCCTGCTGGTGTTCCTCCAGCTCGGCACGCAGCCGCTCGGCCTCGCCCTTGAGCTCTCCGACGACCTCCTTGAGCTCGGCCTTGGTCCACTCCGACTCGTCCTCGCGCACCGCCAGCTTCGCGGAGGTCCTGGCGGTGGGGACCTTCTTGGCTGGCGCGCTCTTCGCGGCTGGTGCGGCCTTCTTGGTTGGTGCAGCCTGCTTGGCAGGCGTCGTCTTCTTGGCTGGCGCCTTGGCCGCGCTCTTCTTGGCCGGCGCAGCCTTCTTCGCCGACGCCGCCTTCGTTGCTGCAGCCTTCTTGGCAGGCGTCGCCTTCTTGGCTGCTGCTTTCGTTGCCGCGCCCTTCTTCGCCGGCGCCGCCTTCTTGGCCGGCGCAGCCTTCTTGGCAGGTGCCGCAGCCTTGGTCGAACCCTGCTTCGGCGCCACCTTCTTCGCCGGCGCTGCGGCCTTCGCCGCCTTCTTCGCCGCGGCCTTCTTCGCCGGCGCTGCGGCTTTCGCCGGGCCCTTCTTCGCTGACGGCGCCTTCTTGGCAGGTGCCTTCTTGGCAGGTGCCGCCTTCGTTGCTGCCTTCTGCGTGGCGGCAGAGGATTCGTCCTCCCCGCGCGGCTTCGGTGACATGACGCGCTTCACCGCCGCTGCGGCACTGCCCATCACTGACTTCCTGCTGCTGCGCGCCATCGGGACTCCGTCCTGTCAGACCGACGCGCGACGGTCGTCACACTCGGTCAGGTGGGAGGGAGGCTAGTGGGTGCCGCCGGCTTACTCAATGCGCCACGCACATCTGCGGGACCCGCTGCTCAGGGAAATGGCAGCGGCGGCCGGCTCCCGCTGGGAGCCGACCGCCGTCGTACGCGTGGAGCGAGGAGGTTCAGCCCTCTTCGTCACCCAGGATCGAGCGCAGTCGCTTCGGGGCCGGGCTGGCCTCGGCGATCTCCGCGCCCGTGTCGCTGTTGGCGTTGAGCGAGTTGAGCTGCTCGGTGAAGTAGCTCTTCAGGCGCGAACGGTATTCACGCTCGAAGGAGCGCAGACCCTCGACGTCTGCCTGGAGCTTGTCGCGCTCCGTCTCGAGGGCACCGAACATCTGGGTCCGGCGCTCCGCGGTCTCGGAGTCGAGGAGCTGGGCACGAGTACGTGCGTCCATCTCCGTGCGGTCGGCCTTGGCCTTGGACTCCGCCTCGAGGCGCTCGGCCTTGGTGCGGGCCTCACCCACGATCTTGTCCGCGTCGTTCTTGGCTTCCTCGACAAGCTCGTCAGCGTTGCGCGTGGCGATCTCGAGCAGGCGCGCTGCCGCACCCGAGGCCTGCGCCACGGTCTCGACCTTGATGGTCTCGACCTGTGCCGGTGCGGGAGCCGCAGCAGGCGTCGGAACCGGAGTCGGCTCCGGCTCAGGCTTGGTCTCGACGACCGGAGCGGGGGCCGGCGCGGGCACGGGCTCCGCGGCCGGGACCGGAGCGCCGGACTGCGCTGCGGCCAGCTTGGACCGCAGGTCCTCGTTCTCCTTCGTCAGTCGGGCCAGTTCTGCTTCCACCTCGTCGAGGAACTGGTCCACCTCACCCATGTCGTAGCCCTCACGGAGCCGGACAGGAGTAAAGCGCTTGTTGCTCACGTCCTCAGGCGTCAGCGGCATGACCTCACCCAATTCGTCTGTAGTCACGGTCAGTTTCTTGTCCCGAACAATAGCGCCTGGGCTCAGGGCCCAGACAGGTCACCGGGTGCCGTGGGACTGACGGCGACCGGCAAACGGCTCACAGCAGCAACGCTGCGTTGAGTTGCAACAGAAGGTATGCCCCCACCAGCACCAGAAGGAAACTGAGGTCAAGGGAGATAGTCCCCAGACGCAACGGCGGCACCACCCGTCGCAGTGCCTTGATCGGCGGATCGGTGGCCGAGTAGACGACCTCGAGGAGCACCAGCAGTGGTCCCCCGGGGGACCATTGCCGGGCGAAGATCTGCACCCAGTCGAAGATGAAGCGCACCCACAGCAGGGCTATGAACACCCACAGGACGATGTGGATGATCTGTCCGATGATCACCTGGCGTCAGCTCTGATTGAAGAAGCCACCCTCGGCGATCCGCTGCTTGTCCTCGGCCGCAACGGTGACGTTGGGAGGAGACAGCAGGAACACCTTGGCGGTGACCCGCTCGATGGATCCGTGGGTGGCGAAGATCAGACCCGCAGCGAAGTCGACCAGGCGCTTCGCGTCGGCGTCCTCCATCTCGGACAGGTTCATGATCACGGGCACACCTTCGCGGTAGTTCTCACCGACGGTGCGGGCCTCGTTGTAGGTACGGGGGTGGAGGGTCGTGATGCGAGACAACTCGGCAACTGCTCCTGAAGTCGGGACCGGCTGGGGTCGACGGCGCTCGGCCAGGTCGGCAACGGGCGCCGGACGGCGCTCCTGCTGGCGAGCCGGCTCCTCGGCCTGGTCGTCGAGCTCCTCGTCGTAGATGCGGTCGCTTTCCTCGACCAGGCCGAGGTACTCACCGATCCTGCGCATGGCGCCGCTCATGAGTCTTTCCTCCGGTGTTCTGCGCCCAGGTCGGGCACGTTGGATGTTGGTGACATTACTGGACCGAGGGCCTCTCCCCGAGGACCGCGCGGCCAATTCGTACGTGTGTCGCGCCATGCCGGATCGCCTCCTCGAGGTCTCCGCTCATGCCGGCCGAGAGGACCGTGGCATCGGGGTGATCGGCGCGGAACCGCTCGGTGATCACGGCAAGCCGAGCGAACGCCTGGTCGGCGTCCGCACCGAGCGGTGCGACTGCCATCAGGCCGGCAAGCTCCAGCCCTTCCGCCGCGACCACGGCCTCCGCCAGCGCGGCCAGGTCGTCCGGATGTACGCCGGAGCGCCCCTCGCCCTGCTCCGGCGGATCGAGGCTCACCTGCAGCAGGCAGGGCAGCACCGCCCCACGCTCGACGGCACCGCGCGAGAGCCCACCGACCAACTTGCGGCGGTCGACCGACTCCACGACGTCGGCATAGCGGGCCACGGCCGCGGCCTTGTTGGACTGCAGACCCCCGATGTAATGCCAGCGGAGCCCCAAGTCGGCTGTCTCAGCCGCCTTCTCCTGGGCCTCCTGGTGACGGTTCTCCCCCACGTCGGTGACGCCGAGGTCGGCCAGGAGACGGACATCACTGGCCGGGAAGTACTTGGTGACCACGGTGAGCGTGACCTCGTCGGCGTCACGTCTCGCGGCCCGACAGGCGCGGGCGATGCGCTCACGGGTGCGGGCCAACCCGTCGGCAAGTTCGTGGCGGCGGCTCAACGCGCCTCCCTCTCCACATGATCAGTCCGACCTGGCGTCCCGAACGCTCCGCGTCACGGCGGTGCGAATAGTGATCGGGCGACTCCTTGGTGCACACCCCGAGCTCGGCGACCTCGGCGACCTCCGGCCGCGCGAGCTGTGACCGCACGCCGGCCGCAAGGTCGAGCGACGGCGTACCCCACGACGTGGTGGCGGCCGCTCCGGGCACGAGCGCCTCCACCTCCCGCTGCAGAGCGGCGGGCACTTCGTAACACCGCCCACAGACGTGGGGCCCGATGCGAGCGACGATGGTGCGGGCACCGGCGGCGACCATCTGATCGAGGGTGACCCCGAGCACGTCGGAGGCGAGCCCGGCCCTACCGACGTGAGCGGCAGCAACCACCCCCGCGCCGGGATCGGCGAGCAGCACCGGCACGCAGTCGGCAACCCGCACCACCAGCACCGTGTCGGGGCTGACCGTGACCAGGCCATCGCACTCGGGTGCCGGGTCCTTCGGCCCCTCGAGCGCGGTGACCACGCTGCCGTGCACCTGACGCATGTCGACACGCTTTCCACCCGGGGCGAACTCGGCCATCACCCGTTGCCAGTTGGCCTCGGACTCGGCGACGCGGTCGGGGGTCGGCAGCGCCAGGTCGAGCTCGTCGTACGGCGCCTCGCTGACGCCGCCGAACCGGTCGGTGAAGGCCAGGTCGACGGAGCCGATGCGCTCGCGATGGGTGAACAACGGGGCTTACTTGAGGAAGTCCGGGACGTCGAGGTCGTCGTCGTCGAACTCCACCGGGCGCGGGGCCTGACGCTGCACCGGCTGCTGTGCCGGCTGCTGACGCTGCTGAGCGGGCTGCTGCTGAGCAGGGGCGGGCTGCTCCTGCTGCTGGACGGGCCGCTGGGCAGGCTGCGCCTGCTGCTGCACCCGGTCGGTGTTGCGCTGCCCCGACAACGCCTGGGCAGCTGCCCGGGTGTCGGCCTGCGTCTGCTGCGGAGGCTGGCGCCGGAGCACCGTGCCTTCGTCACGGCGCTTGGGCATGCCGCCGTCGAACCCGGCAGCGATCACGGTGACCCGGACCTCGTCGCCGAGAGCGTCATCGATCGTGGCACCGAAGATGATGTTGGCCTCGGGGTGCACCGACTCGGCCACCAGTGCGGCGGCCTCGTTGATCTCGAAGAGACCCAGGTCGGAGCCACCGGCGATGGAGAGCAGGACACCGTGGGCGCCGTCGATGCTCGCCTCGAGCAGGGGCGAGGAGACAGCCATCTCTGCGGCGGCCACCGAGCGGTCCTCGCCCCGGGCCGAGCCGATGCCCATGAGCGCCGATCCGGCGTTGGCCATGACCGACTTCACGTCGGCGAAGTCGAGGTTGATCAGACCGGGAGTGGTGATCAGGTCGGTGATGCCGGACACACCCTGCAACAGCACCTGGTCGGCCTGCTTGAAGGCGTCCAGCACCGACACGTTGCGATCGCTGATCGAGAGCAACCGGTCATTGGGGATGACGATGAGGGTGTCGACCTCTTCGCGCAGCTGCTCGATGCCCTCCTCGGCGGAGTTGGCACGACGACGGCCTTCGAAGGCGAACGGGCGGGTGACCACGCCGATCGTCAGCGCGCCGAGCGAGCGGGCGATGCGGGCGACGACCGGAGCACCACCGGTGCCGGTGCCACCGCCTTCTCCAGCGGTGACGAACACCATGTCGGCGCCCTTGATGACCTCTTCGATCTCGTCGGCGTGGTCCTCGGCCGCTCGGCCACCCACTTCGGGGTTGGCACCGGCACCCAGTCCACGGGTGAGTTCACGACCGATGTCGAGCTTCACATCGGCGTCGCTCATGAGCAGGGCCTGTGCATCGGTGTTGATGGCGATGAACTCGACGCCCTTGAGGCCGACTTCGATCATCCGGTTGACGGCGTTGACACCGCCCCCACCGATGCCCACGACCTTGATGATGGCCAGGTAGTTCTGTGCTGCTGCCACGTCGTGCGTGCCTCTCCGATCGGTGTCGTCCAAAGATCCGGTGGGACCCGTGAACCTGACTTGGTGCCTTGTGGGGAAGAACCGATCGGTTGCCATGAACCCTAACCCTCAACTGAAGGGTTATAGTTATGTCAACCTCTCGATGCAAAGAACAGTAGGCAGGGCACTGCCCCGAACCCCGCCGACACGCCCCGCAGGTCCGCGATATTTCCGCAACACCCTCTCCACAGGACCGATCGTCCCTAACAGATTTGTAGACAAATCGGACCCGTGACGACAAATCTGTTAGGGACGATCGTGAAAAGACCTCATCGGGTGGTGGGGCGACCGGGCACGGAGACGTCGTAGACCGTGGCCTCTTCGCTGAGGAGGACCGCGAGGACGGCGGCCTTCTCGGCGGACTCCTCGGCACTCCCCACACGACGGTCCGGCCGTCGCGGAGATGGAGGTCGATCTGGTCGATCGTGCGCAACTCGATGTACTCGACCTGTTTGGCGATGGTGCGGGGCAAGGAGCCCGCCACGGTGGCGCCCTCGGTGCGCACCTCGCCGCTCAGCTCACCGTCGGCGCGCAGCAGCGGGAAGTTGGCGGGGAGCTTGCCGAAGTTGCGGAACACCACACCGGACTCGTCCATGCCGCGGTAGCGCTCCCCACTTGGAAGACGGCGACGACCCGCCGCTCCTCCACCTGGATCAACACCTTGTCGGGCCAGGACCGCGAGACGTCGGCGTTCTTGACCGCCGGCAGTTCCTCGACCCGCTTCTCGATCGCGGCGATGTCGAGAGTGGCCAGCGGCTCGCCAGCGGGGACTGCGGCGGCCACCCGCACCTCGTCCTCGCCGAGGTGGTCAGTGCCCTCGACGTCGACCCCGGAGACGCCCAGCACCGAGGAGAACCAGACCAGCCAGACGCCGACCGCCGCCAGCACGACGACGAGTGCCGCGGCGAGCAGCACCCGCCACACCAGCCAGCGGCGCAGCCACTGGCGTCGCGCGAACCTGCGCCGGGTGAGCTCCTCGGGGTCCGTGTCGCGACGCCGGAAACGCGCCGAGAGGTCAGGCATCGGCCTCGCGACCCTGCAGCAACGAGATCACCTTCGGTCCCACGGTCGTGATGTCGCCCGCGCCGAGGGTCACCACGAGGTCGCCGGGGCGTGCACGACGGGCGAGTGCCTCGGCCACCTCCTCGAGGGTGGGGGCGAACTCCACCGCACTCTCGGGGAGCGGGCATGCGTCGGCGACCAGCCGCCCGGTCACCGCACTGTCAGGCTCCTCGCGCGCGACGTAGACGTCGGCGACGACGACCTCGTCGGCAGCCGCCAGCTCGAGGCCCATCTGCTCGGCGAAGAGCCGGGTGCGCGAGACAAGATGGGGTTGGAAGGCCACGATCAGGCGACCGGCACCTGCCACCTCGCGAGCAGCCTGGAGGTCGCCACGGATCTCGGTCGGGTGGTGGGCATAGGTGTCATAGACGCGTACGCCGCCCGCCTCGCCCTTGCGCTCCATGCGGCGCCGGGTGCCGGTGAACTCCCCAACCCGCGGGCGAGTTCGTCGAACGGCAGTCCCAGCTCGAGCCCGGTGGCGAGCACCGCCAGCGCGTTGAGCACGTAGTGGCGCCCGGGGATTCGGAGGGTGACCTCGCCCAGACGCTCGCCGCCACGCACGACGGCGAACGTCGTACGGGTGCCGTCGTGGACGACATCCACCGCTCGCAGATGACCTTGTGCAGGTTCGGCGGATCCAGGTGCAGGTTCGTCGAGGCCGTAGGTCAGCACCCGGCGCCCTGCCTCGGTCGCGGTCGCGACCAGCGCGGCGGCGCCCGGGTCATCGAGGCAGAGCACGAGGAACCCGGCCGGATCGAGCGTCGCGACGAACTCGTCGAAGGCGGCTCGATAGGCCTCCTCCGTGCCCCACTGGTCGAGGTGGTCGGCATCGACGTTGGTGACCACGGCCGCATACGGCGCGTAGTGGAGGAACGCCCCGTCACTCTCGTCCGCCTCCGCAACGAAGAGGTCACCGGTCCCCTCGGCAGCGTTGACGCCGGTCGAGGTGAGCTCTCCTCCGATGGCGTACGTCGGGTCGGCGCCTGCCGCCTGCAACGCGACGGTGAGCAGCGAGGTCGTCGTCGTCTTGCCGTGGGTGCCGGCAACGGCGACGGTACGGCGCCCAAGCATCACCGAGGCGAGCGCGGCGGAGCGGGGCAGGATGCGCAGCCCCTGCGCGACGGCCGCCAGGTATTCGGGGTTGTCCTCACGAATCGCGGTCGACACGACCAGCGTGTCGACGTCGTGCACGTGGGCCGCGTCGTGGCCCACGTGCACCCGGGCGCCGAGCTCGCGCAAGGCAGCCAGCGCGGCCGAGTCGGCTCCGTCGCTGCCGCTGACGACGACACCACGAGCCAGCATGATGCGGGCGATGCCCGAGAGGCCCGCACCCCCGATGCCGATGAAGTGCACCCGTCCCAACGCCGAGGCGGGCAGCATCCGAGCAGGGACCGGCACCCTCATCGGGCGACCTCCGCGATGATCCGGGCGAGCTTGTCGTCGGCGTCGCGCGGGATCAGGTCCGAGGCCGCGGCGCCCATGGCGGTCAACCGCTCTGCATCGTTGGCCAACGCCGGCACCAGTTCGCGCACCTTGTCTGCGGTGAGGTCGGCGTCGGCGACCAGCAGCGCTCCCCGGCGTCGACGACGGGCTTGGCGTTGAGCGCCTGCTCCCCGTTGCCGATCGGCAACGGCACGAAGATCGCGGGCAGGCCGGTCGCAGCCGCCTCGGTGACGCTGGAGGCACCAGCACGGCACAGCACCAGGTCGGCCGTGGCGTAGGCGAGGTCCATCCGGTCGACGAAGTGCACGACCCGGTAGGGCACCCCGGTCTCCACGGGCTCGGCCGAGCCGTTGGGCCCGACCACGTGCAGCACCTGCACGCCGGCCGCACCGAGTGCCTGGGCGGACTCCGAGACCGACTGGTTGAGACGCCGGGCCCCTTGGGAGCCACCGGTCACCAGCAGCGTCGGACGCTCCGGGTCGAGTCCGAAATGGGCGCGCGCCTCGGCGCGCAGCGCATCCCGGTCGAGCCCCGAGATCATCGGACGGATCGGGAGGCCGACGTACTCCGCCTTCTTCAACGGGGTGTCGGGGAAGCTCACCGCTACGCGCTGCGCGATCCGGGCCCCCACCTTGTTGGCGATGCCGGGCAGTGCGTTCTGCTCGTGGACGACCAGTGGCAGCTTGCGGCGCCGGGCAGCGAGATAGGCCGGCATCGAGACGTAGCCGCCGTAGCCGACGACGACGTCGGGCTGCACCCGGTCGAAGACCGCGAGGGTCTCCTTGACCGCAGCCCGCAACCGACCGGGCACGCGGAAGAGGTCGCCGCTGGGCTTGCGCGGCAGTGGCACCGGCGGGATCAGCTCCAGCCGGTAGCCCGCCTCGGGGACCACCCTGTTCTCCAGCCCCCGCGGGGTGCCCAGACAGGTGATCTCGGTCGCCGGATCCCACCGACGCAGCGCATCAGCGGTGGCGAGCAGGGGCGAGGTGTGGCCGGCAGTTCCCCCACCGGCGAGCAGGACACGCATTCTTCTACCTAGGGTCGACGTGACGTGGGTGCGGACAGACCCGCGGTACGGCGGCGCTTGCGGGCGGCGAGCGCACGCGCGGCCTCGGGCTCGGAACGGGCGAACCCGATCAGGATGCCCAGCGCCGCCAAGGACGGCAACAGGGCCGACCCACCGTAGGAGATCAGGGGTAGGGGGATGCCGATGACCGGCAGCACTGCGAGGACCATTCCGACGTTGACCATCATCTGACCGATCAGCCAGATGATGATCCCGAAGGTCGCATAACGCACGAACGCATCCTTGGTGTGCGTCGCGACCCTGATGGCGGCGTAGGCGATGGTGAGGAAGAGCGCCAGCACCAGCAACGTGCCGACCAGACCGAGCTCCTCGCCGAGCACCGCGAAGATGAAGTCGGTGTGAGCCTCCGGCAGGTCGCCCCACTTCTGCTGCGAGGCCCCGATGCCTTGGCCGAAGAGCCCGCCGGTGGACAGGGCGTAGAGCCCGTGAGCCGGCTGCCAGCCCGCGTCCTGGTAGTCCTTGAACGGATCGATGAAGTTGAAGAGCCGTTGCTGCCGCTCGGAGTTGCTGTTGGCCAGGTAGAGCGCGACCACACCGATGAGTGCGAGGGCGAACCCGAAGAGCCGTCCCGGTGCACCGATCGCCCAGAGCATCCCGATGAGGATCGCGAAGATGACGAGCGCCGTCCCCAGGTCGTGCTGCATGACGATGAGTCCGGCCACGGCGAGCACCCCGGGCACCACCGGCATGAGGATCGGGTGCCAGTTGTGGAGCCGCTTGTCCTTCTTGGCATACATGTGGGCCGCCCACAGCACCACCGCGAGCTTGGCGACCTCGGACGGCTGGATCTGGATCGGCCCGAGGGCCAGCCAGTTGGTGTTGCCGTTGACCCGCACGCCCAACGGCGTCTGGGTCGCCGCGAGCAGCAGCATGGCGACGATGAGCATCGGCCAGGTGAGTCGTCGCAGCCACACCCGCGGGATGCGACTGGCGATGAACGCGACCGGAAGACCGATCGCCACCCACATCAGCTGCTTCTCGACGATCGAGTAGGAGTTGCCGGTCATCTTGAACGCATAGACGCTCGAGGCCGACAGCACCATGATCAGTCCGATGGTGAGCAGCAGCCCGGAGGCGCCGAGCAGCAGGTAGTAGGCGGTGAGCGGGCGATCGATCGCCTCTCGGACCGTGGCCCACCACGACGGAGTCCGGAAGCGCTGCTCGGTGCGAGGACGCTCACTGGTGGTGCTGGCCACGCGCGTCCCCTTCCTCACCGGCCGAGGCGGTGCACCGCTTCGGCAAACTTCCTACCTCGTTCGCCGTAGTCGGCGAACTGATCCATGGACGCGCATCCCGGCGCCAGGAGCACGGTGTCCCCGGAGTCGCGAGTCCGGCCGCAGCAGCGACCACGTCGTCCATCAGTGCGTCGGAGCCAGTCTCGCCGCCGCCGACGACCACCACGGGCACATCGGGAGCGTGTCGCGAAAGTGCAGCAGCGATCACGTCGCGGTCGGCACCGATCAGTACGACGCCCCGCAGCCGATCACGGACGGTACGGACCAGGTCGTCGAAGTGGGCCCCCTTGGCCAGTCCCCCGCCACCCAGACCACGGACTCGTAGGCCTGCAGCGACGACTGGGCGGCGTGCGGGTTGGTCGCCTTCGAGTCGTCGACCCAGGTGACGTCACCGACGACCGCGACCTTCTCGATCCGGTGGCCGTCGGGGCGGAAGCTCCGCAGACCCTCGGCCACCGCCGAGCGACTGACACCGTGCGAGCGCGCCAGCGCAGCCGCGGCCAGCGCGTTGGCCACGAAGTGGGGGCGTCGGAGGCGAGCTCACCAATGGTGAGCAGCTCGGCGGCGCTGGTCGCCCGCTCGGCGATGAAGGCGCGGTCGACGAGGATGTCCTCGACCAGGCCGAGCATCCCGACGGCAGGCATCCCGAGCGTGAACCCGATGGCCCGCGCCCCTTCGACGACATCGGCATCGACGACCATCTGCTCGGTCACCGGGTCGGCGACGTTGTAGACGCAGGCCTTCTCCACCTGGTGGAAGATCCGGGCCTTGTCGGCGGCATAGCGACTCATGCCGTCGGCGCCGTCGTACCAGTCGAGGTGGTCCTCTGCGAGGTTGAGCACCGCTGCCGACTCGGCCCGCATCGACGAGGTCCAGTGCAGCTGGAAGCTGGAGAGCTCGACCGCGAGTGCGTCGTACGGCGTCGGATCCATGACCGCCTCGACGATCGGGGTGCCGACGTTGCCGACCGCCAGGCTGCGCTTGCCGGCCGCACGCAGGATCGAGTCGAGCATCTGCACCGTCGTGGTCTTGCCGTTGGTGCCGGTGATCGCCAACCACGGCGCCGGGCGCTCGAGGTCACGCAGACGCCAGGCGAGCTCGACCTCTCCCCACACCGGGATGCCGCGGGCGGTCGCCTGCGCCAGCAGCGGCGCGTCCGGACGCCAGCCGGGCGAGGTGACCACGACGTCGACGTCGTCGGGAAGCGTGGCGGTGCTGCCGGGACCGAGTCGCAGTTTGGCACCCAGCGACTCGAGCAGGTCGGCGCGTTCACCGTGGGAGTTCTCCCGCTCATCGAGGGCCGTGACGTCAGCGCCCAGGAAGAGCAGGTTGTCGACCGCGGCGATCCCGGACACGCCAAAGCCGGCAACGACCGCCTTGACCCCGTCCCACTGGTCGGCGCGGCCGAGAGCTGACGCGTCCCTCACGTGCCCGCCACCCATTCGGCGTAGAAGACCCCCAGGCCGGTGGCGACGAAGAGGCCGGAGATGATCCAGAAGCGGATCACCACGTTGACCTGCTCCCACCCGAGCATCTCGAAGTGGTGGTGCAGTGGGGCCATCCGGAAGACCCGGTGCCCCTTCTCCACCCGGAAGACCTTCCGCACCAATCCGCTGCGGGCCGACGCCTTGAAGAAGCTGACCTGGATCATCACCGACAGCGTGACCACGACGAAGAGACCGCCGATGACGACGAGCAGCAGCTCGGTGCGGGTCAGGATCGCGAAGCCGGCCAGCGCTCCCCGAGCGACAGGGAGCCGGTGTCGCCCATGAAGATCTGCGCCGGGGAGGCGTTCCACCACAGGAAGCCGAAGCAGGCGCCGGTGATCGCGGCGGCGATGATCGCCAGGTCGAGCGGATCCCGCACCTCGTAGCAGCGCCCGTAGTTGATGTTCTCCTGGCCGCACCACTGGTTGTTCTGCCAGATGTTCACGATCGTGTAGGCGCCGAAGACCATCATCGCCGAACCCGCGGCCAAGCCGTCGAGGCCGTCGGTGAGGTTGACCGCATTGCTGAACCCGGTCACGAAGAGCCAGATGAGCAGCATCACGACGACGACCGGCAGTGTCCACTGGTCGAGGTCACGGATGAACGAGAGGTGCCGCGAGGCCGGGGTCTGGCCGCGGTCGTCCTCCAACCACGGCGACAGTGCCAGGCCCGCGAAGACCAGGGCGATGACGGTCTGCCCGATCATCTTGGCCTTGCTGCGCAGGCCGAGGTTGCGCTGCTTGTAGATCTTGATGAAGTCGTCGAGGAACCCGACGGTGCCCATCCCGACGAAGAGGAAGAGCAACAACAGCGCCGAGGCGCTGGGCGTGTTGCCGGTCACGATCTTCGCGAAGAAGTAGCCGATCACCGTGGCCAGGATGATGACGATGCCACCCATCGTCGGGGTGCCACGCTTGGTCTGATGGGTGGTGGGACCGTCCTCGCGGATCTCCTGGCCATAGCCTCGCGCCGAGAGCACTCGGATCGCGTAGCGGGTGCCGAGCAGCGACAGGATCAGCGACAATCCCCCACCGAGCAGGATTGCTCTCATGCTCCGGACTCCTCCGACAGTTGCTGGGCCAACACTTCCAGTCCGGCTGCACGCGACGCCTTCACGAGGACGACGTGGCGCGGTCCGATCTCTGCGCGCAACTTTGCCAGAGCCGACTCCCGGTCAGGCGCGGACACGACGGAACCCGTCCACGATGTGATGCTCGACGCGCCCTCGACCACGCCCGAAGCCTCGTCGCCGACAGCGATGACGAGGTCGATACCGCGTTCGGCGGCGGCCCGGCCCACCCGGACGTGGCCGGCGTGATGGCCCGCCCCCAGCTCCCCCATCACCCCCAGCACGGCGACCGCGGGTCGGCCGCTGGCCCGGGCGATGCGTTGCAACGTCTCCAGTCCGGCGAGCGTCGACTCGGGATTGGCGTTGTAGGCGTCGTTGAGCACCACGAGACCGTCGGGGCGTTCCAACAGCTCCATCCGCCAGCGCGACTGGCTGACCGCCCCGTTGAGCGCGGTGGCCACCTGGTCGAGCTCGAGGCCGGCTGCCAGCGCCAGGGCACCGGCCGCGGCCGCATTGGCCACCTGGTGCACCCCGATCTCCTTCAGCCGGACCTCGGCGGCCTGCTCCTGCCAGTGCAACGTGGTACGGGCGCGACCGAGGTCGTCGTACTCCGGTTCGCTCCAGGTGAGATCGGCGTCGGTGGCACCGAAACTCACCACCCGCGCGACGCGCGCGCCCTCCAGTCCCACCCGGGTACGTCGATCGGCTGCGTTCACGACGGCCGCGCCGCCGGCCGGGAGCGCGGCGAGCAGCTCGCCCTTTGCCCGGGCGGTGTCGTCGACGCTGCCGAACTCGCTGGCGTGGGCGGAGCCGACGTTGAGCACCGCGCCGAGGTGTGGTCGAGCGACACCGCACAGATGGGCGATGTGACCACTGCCGCGGGCACCCATCTCCACGACGAGGAAACGGGTGTCGGCGGCGGCGCGGAGCACCGTGAGTGGCACGCCGAGCTCGTTGTTGAAGTTGCCGGCGGTGGCGACGGTCGGGCCCGCGCTGGCGAGCACCTGGGCGAGGTAGTCCTTGGTGCCGGTCTTGCCCTGGGATCCGGTGATGCCGACGACGGTGGCGGTGAGGCGACCACGGACATGGCTGGCCAGGGCAGCCAGGGCCCGGGCCGGGTCATCGACCACCACCGTCGGGACGCCGGTGTCTCGGTTGCCCAGTACGGCGGTGGCGCCACCCTCGACCGCGCCCACCGCGTAGTCGTGACCGTCGGCCCGCTCGCCGGGAAGCGCCACGAAGAGCCCCTCCGGGGGCACCGCACGGCTGTCGATGCTGGCCGCGCCGGAGACGACGAGCGCCGCGTCCCCCTCGACCCGACCGCCGACGACCTCCGCGATCTCTGCAAGCGTCATCGCGATCACCGACGTGCCTCCTCGACCAGTGCACCGGCCTCCTCGACCAGTGCACCGGCCTCCTCGACCAGTGCACCGGCCTCCTCGGCCACGACGGTGCAGTCGTCGAACGGGTGCACCACGCCGGCGACCTCCTGGCCGGTCTCGTGCCCCTTGCCGGCGACCAGCACGACGTCACCGGGACGGGCCCGGCCCAGGGCCGCGCGGATCGCGCTGCGTCGGTCTCCGATCTCGAGGACCTCGGCGGGGCCGGCACACCCGGCGAGCACAGCTGCACGGATGGCAGCCGGATCCTCCGAGCGGGGGTTGTCATCGGTGACGATCACCAGATCGGAGAGACGAGCCGCGATCTCGCCCATCACCGGACGTTTCCCGGTGTCACGATCTCCTCCGGCGCCGATGACGCAGATCAGTCGGCCATCGGTCAGCGGACGCAGCGTGCTCAGCGCGGCCTCGACCGCGTCGGGTTTGTGGGCGTAGTCGACGACGGTCTCGAAACCTAGCCCCGTCTCCACCCGCTCCAGGCGACCGGGCACCCCAGCACCGGAGACCAGCGCCGCAGCCAGCCGGGGCAGGTCGTGGCCCGAGAGGGAGCCGGCGGCGAGCGCCGCCAAGCCGTTGGCCACGTTGAACTCGCCCGCGATCGGCACCCCCGTGGCCACCGCGTCGTCACCGTGCACCACGTCGAAGGCCGAACCCCGTGCCGTGGCAACCACCGCATGTGCACTCCAGTCGGCACCGGAATCGTGGACGGAGAAGGTCTCGGTCGGCACCTGCGCGTGCGCCACCAGGCGGCGGCCGTGCTCGTCGTCCCTGCTGACGACGGCCCGCTTGCACCGTCGTGCCGTGAAGAGGGAGGCCTTGACCTGGAAGTACTCCTCGAGATCGGCGTGGAAGTCGAGGTGGTCACGGCCCAGGTTGGTGAAGACCGCGACGTCGAAGACGATCCCGTCGACGCGACCCATCGCCAACGCGTGGCTGGAGACCTCCATCGCGCACGTCTCGACGCCGGCCTCGACCATGCGGGCGAAGAGCGCCTGCAGGTCCGGCGCCTCGGGGGTCGTCAACCTCGTGGGCACCTCGTCGCCGAGGATCCTGGTGCCGATGGTCCCGATGACGGCCGAGGGCACGTCGGCACCGGTCAGGGCGAGGTCGACCAGTCGGGTGACGGTCGTCTTGCCCTGGGTTCCGGTCACCCCGATCATCCGCAGCGACCGGGTGGGATGGCCGTAGACATGGGCGGAGACAGCCCCCAGGACGGTGCGCGGCGACTCGACGACGAGCGTGGGGACCCCCGCATCGGCGACGATCTCGGCGCCGGCAGCGTCGGTCAGCACCGCCACGGCGCCGGACGCCACGGCCGCACCGGCGAAGCTGGCTCCGTGGACGCGGGCGCCCGGGAGGGCGGCGTACAGGTCGCCGGGCAGCACCCGGTCGGTGCTCAGGGTGACACCGGTGACCTCGGTGGCGTCGTCGGACTCGGGGAGCCCGAGCAGGGCGGCCAACTCACGCAGTGGGGTACGGCGGCTCTCGGCCGGCCTCGTCCGTCGAACTTCCGCTTCGGTCACCACCTGAGGCTACCCAAGGAGTGCCTCAGCTCGACCACGACGGGCGCCGTCACCATTCGACGGGAAGGGTGCTCGGCGTGGTGCCGGTGCTGGGCACGCCGTACTTGTTGAGCAGGTAGGTCATCACCTTGGCGAAGACGGGGCCGGCGGCGCCACCGCCGCCCTGGCCGTTCTGCGGGTCCTGGATGACCACGTAGACCGTGAACCTCGGGTCGTCGGCCGGAGCGAACCCGGCGAACGAGACGGTGAAGCTGCCGTCGTAGCGGCCGTCGACGACGCGCTGGGCGGTGCCGGTCTTGCCGGCGACCCGGTAGCCGGGGATCGCCGCCATCGGGGAGACCCCGTCGGGCTGGGCCACCAGCTCCATCATCTCGGCGGTGTCCTTCGCCGCGCGCTCGCTGACCACGCGACGGGTCTCGGTGTGGTCGGTGCCGACCTCGAGCCCGGTGTCGGTGGTGGTCGAGCCCTTGACCAGGCTCAGGTCCACGTGCACGCCGCCGTTGGCGATCGTGTTGATCGCTGCCGTCATCTGGAGCGCGTTGACGCTGAGGCCCTGCCCGAAGGCGATGGTGTCGCGGGCGCCGTCGCTCCACTGGCCCTGGGGAAGGATCCCGGCGGTCTCGCCGCGCACGCCCACGTTGGTGCGCTGACCGAGTCCGAAGTCGGCCAAGTAGTCGGCCAGCTTCTGCTTGTCGGACTGGCGGGCCGCGATGACGGTGCCGATGTTGGACGACTTCGCCAGCACCCCGGCGGCCGTCAGGCGGATCGTGTCGTGGTCCCAGTGGTCACCGATCGGCTTGGCCCCTGCTCGCTCCAGCTCGGAGGGCACCGTGATCCGGGTGCGGGGGTGATCAGTTCCTGGTCGAGCAACGCCGCGAAGGTGAGCGCCTTCTCGACCGAGCCCGGCTCGTAGGGCTCGGAGACGGCGCGGGAGCCGAGATCGTCATCGCTCGCAGCCGTACCGAGCGGGTCGTTCGAGTCGTACGTCGGGTAGTCCGCCAGCGCCAGGAGCTCGCCGGAAGCGGTGTCCGCGACGATGACCGTGCCGGACTCCCCACCGACCCGCTCCACCGCGTTGCGCAGCGCCCGCTGCGCATACCACTGCACGTCGCGGTCGATGGTCAGCTGGAGGTCCTCGCCGTCCTGTGCTTTGACGGTGGTGTTCTCCCCAGGGGGATCCGGTTGCCTCCACCCACCTGGTAGCGGGCTTCGCCGTCGACTCCGGCGAGTTGCGCGTCGAAGGTGCGCTCGAGGCCGCCCAACGGCTCGTCCTCGCCGAGGAAACCGACCAGGTTGGCCGCGATGTCCTTGGCCGGATAGCCGCGGATCGGGTCACGCCGGGTGGTCACACCCTTGTAGCCCTGCTCCACCAACGTCTCGACGACCGCCGTGGCCTTCGTCGCCGGAAGCCGACGGGCCAGGTACTGGAAGCGGGAGTCCTCGCGACGCAGGCGCTCGAGGGTCTCGAAGTAGTCCAGGCCGAGCTCGTCGGACAGGATCGTCGCGATCTCGGGCGCGTCCTTCTTCGTCATCTGGGGGTCGGCCACCACCATGACGCCGCTGACCGACGTCGCCAGCTCGGTGCCGGTGCGGTCGAGGATCGCGCCTCGGGCTGCGGGCAGCTCGACGCGCACGGTGCCCTCCTTCGCGGCCATCGCCGCGATGGAGCCAGGGTCGATCACCTGCAGCTGGACGAGCCGCGCCGCGAAGAACGAGAGCACCATCGCGATGACGATGAACCCCAGCCGGAGCCGCAGGTGCGCCTTGCCGCGTGTCCCTCCGAGGGAGGACTGGCGTGAGGTCAACGGTTGCTCCGGTCGGCCGGGGACTCTGCTTGCTCCCCATTCCTACCCGTCCCGGACTCCCGATCCGACGAGGCTGCACCCGTGTCGCGGTTGCGCCGGTTGTTGTCCGCATCTCGCCACTTGATCCTCTTGGGCGGGTTGAGCACGTCCGGCTTGTCCGGCGCCCTGGCCTTGATGGACAGCTTGTTGTCGGCAGTGGCCGGCAGCGCACCCGAAGCGATGACCTTGCCCTGGGCGAGATCGACGTAGTCGGCCACGTTGGCCTCGACCATGCCCAGGTCCTGGGCACGTTCGGCCACGGCCTGCGGGTCATTGAGCTTGGCCAGGTCGAGCTCCAGCCCTTCACGCTGGGCAGTGAGGGCTTGCGCCTCCTTCTCGAGCGCGGTGGCACGGAAGGAGTTCTGCTGCATCGTGGTGTTGAGCATGAGCAGGCCGATGACGCCGGCCACCAGCAGCAGACTGACGAAGACCACGAACGGGACGCCGTTGCCGGGCCGGTCGCGGCGTGGAACGACGGTGAGGCGGGCACGTTGGACCGCCTGCTCAGCAATACGAGGCAGCCTGCTCCGGACGGTTGCGGCCCGCTCACTCATGCGCGTCCCTCCCCGTGCTCACTCCGGTTGCTCCGCAGGCTCCGCGCCCTACGCTGCGCGCGCCTCGGCGCACATGAACTCCGAACGGTTCGCTCGCTCCACTCACTCACGCGCGTCCCTCCCCGTGCTCACTCCGAACGGTTCGCTCGCTCCACTCACTCACGCGCGCCCCTCCTTGCTCGTCTCGCCTGCGTGGACGCGCTCGACGGCCCGGAGTCGGACCGACGCGGCGCGGGGATTGATGTCCGTCTCGTCGTCAGTGGCCTGCTCGGCGCCGCGGATGACCGCCTTGAACCTGGGCTCCATCCCCTCCGGGACGAAGGGCATGTCCGGCGGCACCTCGCTGCGGGTGACCGCGGTGAAGGCCTGCTTGACCAGCCGGTCCTCCAAGGACTGGTAGGACTCCACGACCACCCGGCCACCGACGACCACCGCGTCGAGCGCAGCGGGGATCGCCCGCTCCAGCACCCGAAGCTCGTCGTTCACCTCGATCCGCAGGGCCTGGAAGGTCCGCTTGGCCGGGTGTCCTCCGGTCCGTCGCGCGGGCGCGGGGATGGCGTCGTACAAGAGCTCCACCAACCGGCCCGACGTGGTGAACGGTTCGACCTGACGCGCCCGCTCGACGTGCTCGGCGATACGGCGAGCGAACTTCTCCTCGCCGTAGACCCGGAGGATCCGGGTGAGCTCACCGACCGAAGCCTCGTTGAGCACGTCCGCCGCGGTGCGTCCGCGGGAGTCGTCCATCCGCATGTCGAGCGGTGCGTCCTTGGCGTAGGCGAAGCCACGCTCGGCCTCGTCGAGCTGCATCGAGGAGACGCCGAGATCGAAGAAGATGCCGTGGACACCGGGGATGCCGAGATTGCCGAGCACCTCACCGATCTCGTCGTAGACCGCGTGCACGAGGGTGGCGCGTTCGCCGAACGGGGCCAACCGTTGCCGACTGAGCTCCAGCGCGTGCAAGTCGCGGTCGATGCCGACCAGCCGGCACTCGGGGAACGCCTGGAGCAACGCCTCGCTGTGGCCGCCCAGACCGAGGGTGCAGTCGACGACGACGGCACCGGGGGTGGCCAGGGTGGGCTCGAGCAGCGCGACGACCCGGTCAAGCATGACGGGGACGTGGCGGGGAGAGGTCATGCCGATCAGTCCCGACGTCCCTGGTGGTGGGCGCGTCGAGTCGTCGGTGGTGTGCCGACGTACTGCTTCATGTGATGACCCCTGGCGTTGTTGGTGGTGGGCGGTTCACCTCGCCAGGTCCCTGCCCGCTCCCCTTGGGAAGCCCGTCGTCTGGAACCGGGGAAGGTGCCCCAGAAGGCGGGTGTGGGAGCGGGCGCGAGACCTCGCGTTGTGAACCAGTTGTGGAGTTGTGGCGCAGAGCGGCTCAGACGTGGTGCATTCAGAAGCCGGGGAACACTTCGTCACTGATCTCGGAGAACTTGGACTCCTGCTCCTCGGAGTAGCTCCGCCAAGCAGTCGGGTCCCAGATCTCCAGTCGGTTCATCGCGCCGATCACCATCACCTCGCGGTTGATCGAGGCGTACTCCCGCAGCACCTGCGGGAGGGTGATCCGCCCCTGCTTGTCCGGGGTCTCCTGGGAGGCCGCGGAGAAGAGCATGCGGACGTAGTCACGCGCACCCCGGTTGGTGACCGGGGCTTCCTTGAGTCGCTCGGTGAGGGTCGCGAAGTCGTCGAGGGACCAGACGGTGAGGCACCGCTCCTGCCCCCTTGTGACCACGAGGCCCTCCTTGAGTTCGTCCCTGAATTTCGCCGGGAGGAAGAGACGACCTTTGTCGTCGAGCTTCGGGGTGAAGGTGCCGAAAAACATCGGTCACCATCCCTTCAGCGCCAGTCTTCCTCCACTTCCCCCACTTTACGCCACTTTCCCCCACCGTCAACCATGCGGAGCGTGTCGGGAGCGCAGTTTCGCGCCCTCCACGGAGCGCGTCGCAGGTCGAACCCGACCGGCCACAGGCGGCAGATCACGCTCAGCGACGGCGTACGAGCGGGGGTGGAGGGGCGTGGTGGGGCGAAGTGGAGCAAGGAGTGGGGAACAGAGGCTTCGAACCGTCGCCCTGTTGCCCTTGGCGGAGCAGTGGGGAGCCGTGGTGGAGATCGGCGGGGTGCATCCTCTGCGCGGCGGCCGCGAGAAGGCGCAGGCGCCCGTGGGAGAAATCGACGGCAGCGGGGGACGCAGGCGACCAGTTGCGCCGTACGGTTGACTGATCCCAAGCACGGCGAGTGGAGGACATGTGGCAGCGGTGGCAGGCGACCTGGATGCGGTGGTGCGCGTCGCGAACCGGATCCGCACCAACATCGAGACGGTCATCGAGGGCAAGACCGAGGTCGTCCGGACGGCAGTCGCGGTCATGCTCGCGGAAGGACACCTCCTGATCGAGGACGTGCCCGGCGTCGGCAAGACGATGCTGAGCAAGGCACTCGCCCGTTCCATCGACGCCTCGGTGCGCCGAATCCAGTTCACCCCCGACCTGCTGCCGTCCGACGTGACCGGCGTGAGCGTCTACAACCAGGAGACGCGCCAGTTCGAGTTCCGCCCCGGGGGATCTTCGCCAACATCGTGGTCGGCGACGAGATCAACCGGGCCTCCCCAAGACCCAGTCCGCACTGTTGGAGTGCATGGAGGAGCAGCAGGTCACGGTCGACAATGCGACCTACCCCTTGGCGACGCCCTTCATGGTGATCGCCACCCAGAACCCGATCGAGATGGAGGGCACCTACGCGCTCCCCGAGGCCCAGCGTGATCGCTTCATGGCCCGCGTGTCGATGGGCTACCCCGTGGCCACTGCCGAGATCGCCATGCTCAAGAACCGGGCCGACCGCTCCCCTCTCGACGACCTCGAGTCGGTCACCGACACCGCCGAGATGAGCAAGCTGATCAGCTCCGTGCAGTCGGTGCACACCGCTGACGCGGTGCTCCGCTTCGCGGTGTCCATCACGACAGCCACCCGCAGTACACCCGAGCTCAGCCTGGGTGCCTCGCCCCGCGCCACGTTGCACATCGTCCGGGCGGCCAAGGCGAGTGCGGCGCTGAGCGGTCGTGACTACGTGATTCCGGACGACCTCGTCGCCATGGCTCACCCGGTGCTCGCCCACCGCCTGGTGCCCAGCGTCGAAGCCGCGATGTCGGGACGCAACGCCGATGCGATCCTCAAGGGCTTGATCGCCGCCGTGCCCGTGCCCACTCCCTCCTGAGCCGGCTTGACGTGCGCACCGGACTGCAGGGCCTCACCACTCGCGGACGCTCTTTCTTCGCGGCGGGTTTGACGGCCGCGGCGGCAGCGGCGGTGCTGGGACAGCCGGCGCTGATGCGCATCGGTCTGCTGCTGGCCGTGCTGCCGCTGTTGTGCGCGTTCGTCGTGGGCCGCACCAAGGTCTCACTGCGGCTCGAGCGGAGCGTGCACCCCTTGCTGGTCGCCGCCGGCCAGCCTGCCGAGGTGCGCCTGCAGCTGACCAACCAGGGCAAGCGGTCCACCGGCTTGCTGCTGCTGGAGGAACGTCTCCCCTACGCCTTGGGCACCCGCCCGCGCTTCGTCGTCGACGGCATGAGACCGGGCCAGACGCGGACGATGTCCTGCGCCGTGCGCTCCGACGTGCGCGGTCGTTTCGACATCGGGCCCCTCGCCGTCCGCATCCAGGATCCCTTCGGCATGGTCGAGCTGCAACGGTTGGTACCCGGCACCGTTCCCCTCGTCGTCACGCCCCGCACGCTCGCCCTCCCCGACATCCCGGTGGGAGGTGTCTGGGTCGGCTCGGGCGACAACCGACCACGCGCCTTCGCCACCGGCAGCGCCGAGGACGTCACCGTGCGCGACTACCGCACGGGCGACGACCTGCGTCGGGTGCACTGGCGCAGCTCGGCGCGCCGAGGTGAGCTGATGGTGCGCCGCGAGGAGCAGCCGTGGCAGTCACGTGCGACCGTCCTCGTCGACAACCGGACGATCGCCCACCGGGGCAGCGGCCCGGCATCGTCGCTCGAGACCGCAGTGGTGGCGGCTGCGTCCATCGCGGCCCATCTGACCCGCAGTGGCTTCCAGGTGCGGCTGGTGACCGCGGACGGCACCGATCCCGACCGCACCTGGCATGAGCGCGACGTCGCGCAGAGCATGGGCACCGTGCTGGAGTCGCTGGCGGTCATGCAGCAGACCCCTCGCTCCCACCTGGGCACCGACTGGTTGGTCGAACAGCACAGTGATGCCCTGCTGATCGCCGTGCTGGGGCATCTCGACGACCACGACCACGCCGCCCTGCGGCGGATGCGGCTGCACGGCAGTCATCCACTGGCGCTCGCTCTTGATGTCGAGCAGTGGCGGGGCCGCAGCGGGGCCGGTGACGCCGCCTGGCTCTCCGGCCTCGGTTGGACCGCCGTCTCCGTCGGCCCGGGAGACTCGCTCCCCGCGCTGTGGAAGGAGCTCGGCCGACGGGCCGGACGCCGCCCGAACCTGCCATCGGGAGACACACCGTGAGCCGCTCCTCCCTCCTGCACACCCTGCCCCTCACCGCGGCGACGGCGCTCACCAGCATCGTGGCCTTCTTGGCCTGGGGCACCTTCTACGAACGCGCCGGCGACCTGCTGGTGCCGCTCGCCGGCGGCATCGTGCTGGTCTCGGTGCTCGGCGTGCTCAGCCGACTCGCCCGACTGCCTGCGGTGGTCGTGGTCGGCGTACAGCTGCTGGGGATCTTCCTCGCCGCCAACGTGGTGTGGGGCAGCTCGGCATGGCCGACCCCGATTCCCTGACCGAGGTCGTGCGTCATCTCGATGCCTCGATCTCCTCCCTCGGCCAGTGGGCTCCCCGGTCCCCGGCACCGTCGACGAGGCGGTCGCGGCACCGCTGCTCGGCGCGCTGGTGCTGCACCTGCTGGTGGACTTCTTCGCCGTCACGCTGCGTCGGGTGCCCTTGGCAGGCCTGCCCCTCCTCGCGATCCAGACCGTCCCGATCAGCGTGCACGAGGACGTCGGGGTGCACTGGCTCCTCTTCGCCGCAACCGCCGCCTGCTTCCTCCTGATGCTCTGTCTCCAGGAAAGCATCAGGATCGGCAACTGGGGCCGGGTCTTCGGCACCCCCGTGACAACGACATCTTCCGGGCCTTCGACGGAGTCGACCCCGGACGCCATCCCGTGGCCATCGGAACGGTCGCCGTCGTCGCGGCCCTGGTCGTCTCCCTGGCCGTGCCGACCTTCAGCCTCGCACTCTTCAACGGTGACGGCAGCGGCGGCGGAGGCGACAACGAAGTGCAGATCACCAACCCGATGGCCGATCTCCACCGTGACCTCCAACGTGGTGAGGACATCCCCCTCATGCAGGTCACCGCGGTCGGGATCCGACCCACCTATCTGCGGATCACCGCGCTGACCCAGTACAGCGGCGGCACGTGGCGCCCCGGCGACCGCGACCTGCCAGCCGCGAATGCCGCCACCGGCCCGGTGCCGGCGCCCGTGGGACTGGAGTCGAGGGTGCCGCGCGAGAACCGCGACATGACCGTGCAGATCAACGACTCCTTCTCGTCGTTGTGGCTGCCCACTCCGCTCGTGGTCTCCCAGGCCCGAGCCGGGACCGACTGGCGCTACGACCGCTCGGTGATGGACTTCCACTCCGCCGAGGACGACATCACCACGGCGGGACTCTCCTACGAGCTCGTGGAGTCCCGCCCGGAGATCGACCAGGAGGCGCTGGCCGGCGCACGGCCCCCGACATCGTCCATGGTGCGTGACTACACCTCATTGCCCGACGACCTGCCCGAGATCGTCCACCGGCTGGCCGAGGAGGTCACCGACGGCCGTGAGTCGAGCTACGACAAGGCGGTGGCACTCCAGAACTGGTTCCGCAGCCCCGAGAACTTCACCTACTCGCTGGAGACCGACGAAGGAGCCGTGGTCGGCAACGGCAACGCCGCCCTGCAGCGCTTCCTCTCCGAGGACGGCAGGGTCGGCTACTGCGAGCAGTTCGCAGCATCGATGGCACTGATGGCTCGCTCCTTGGGCATCCCGGCCCGGGTCTCGGTCGGCCTCCTCCGTCCCGACCGGATCGCCACCGACACCTATGAGTTCAGCAGTCACGACATGCACGCATGGCCCGAGCTGTGGTTCGACGGCTACGGCTGGGTGATGTTCGAGCCGACCCCGCAGGACCGGGCCACCGTGGTGCCCGAATACACGGTCGGGAGCGGCGAGGACGGCCCACGGCCCAACGAGCCGACCGAGGCCCCGACCACGTCGGCGCCCTCCCAGGACCCCACCCAGGAGCCGACACAGGAGCCGACCGCTCCCGAAGACGCGGCACCCGCGCGCAAGGGCTCCGAGAAGGACGGGTTCAACCTCGCTTGGCTCGGGCTGATCCCGGTAGCGCTGCTCCTCCTGCTGCTTCCCGTAGCGCCCGGGTGGGTACGCCGTCGCCGCACCCACCGCAGGCTGGCCACCGGCGACGTCGAACAAGCCTGGCTGGAGGTCCACGACGTCGCCTCGGACCTCGGCCGTGCCTGGCCCGAGCACCGGAGCCCACGCGACACCGGACGTGCGGTCATGGACTGGTTGGGCGCCGTACCGCCGCCGGCACGCGAACAACGCCCTGCGACGGGCCCCCTGGCTAACCCGACCGCAGCCCAAGCAGTCGAGAGGCTGGTTGCCCTGCTCGAGCGGGAGCGCTATGCCCCCGCCTCCGCCCCGCCGGATCGCACCGAGCTCGCAGAGCTGGTGCGCACGAGCACCGCCGCCCTGCATGCCGGGGCCACCCTCGGGCCAGGCGGCGCGCCACCTGGTTCCCCTGCTCCGTCCTCAGCAAGTAGCCGAGAGCGCCCCGATCGCGGTCGAGGGCGCGCGGATCTGGCCGGAACCCGCCGACGATCTCCTACGCGTGATCACTCACGGCGATGCGAGCCGGCGGTCAGAAACCCTGGTCGCGCCGGCGTCGCCAGCGCTCTTCCATGCGCTCCATGAAGGAGGTGTCGGAGTGGGAGCGCGAACGCGAACGCGACTTCTTGCCGCCGTCGACGACGGAGAACCCGGTGTGCTTGGTCTCCTTGGCAGCGGGCGCATCAGGATTGGCGCTCTGACCACGCAACGCGGTGAGCCCCCAGGTGGCCGAGGCCAGCATGATCACGAAACCGATGACCCCGACAGGGATCTGCGCCATGATCGCGCCAGTCATCAGCACGGCAATACCGACAAGGAAGGCGACCCCGGCGAGGACGGCCCTGCGACGCGCCACCTGGCGGACAGTCGTGCCGCGCAACGTGGAAGCGAACTTCGGGTCCTCCTCGGAGAGGGCTCGCTCCATCTGCTCGAGAAGTCTCAACTCCTCTTCGGAGAGTGGCACCGGATTCCTCCCAACGACGAGACGCCTGTTGGCGTTGGGACAAGTCTAGGCAGCCGAAGTCAAAGGCGGTAGCCGCATCCCCGATTTGTGACTTTTCCGTGGAGGCTCGACATCCCCCGACGGCCCCGAGGAGAGGCGAAGCGGCGACCTCAGCGGGTGGCGAGCACGTGCACCTGAGCAGCCAGCGGCAGGAACTCCCGGCGCTGGGCGACCGCAGCCTCGAGCGCAACCAACGCCTGGTGCCCGCCGGGCTCGAGGTCGAGCAACGACCCGGGGACGAGGTCGGCGAAGACCCGCACCCCGTGCGGATCCCCGGGCGTGAACCCCACTCCCCGCAGCAACTCGACGACCTCGTCGGCGGTGAAGCGGCGCCGCACGCCGCGGCCCGGCTCGGGGTCCTCGCCCCCGTCGAGCAGAGCGAGCGCCTGGGCGAAGTGGCCAGCCATCGCTCGGGCGAGCACCGCTGCGTGGCGTTGGGCGACGACGAGGCTGAGCGCACCACCGGGGCGGAGCACGTCATGGATCTTGGCGAGCGCCTCGCTCGGGTCGGGCAGCACCTCAAGCACGCCGTGACACAGCACCAGGTCGGCACTGCCCGGCTCGATGACGTCAGCCAGGTCGTGCAGGTCGCCCTGGACGCCGACCACGCGATCGGCCACACCGCTCTCGGCGGCCCGTCGGGCCAGTGCCGCGAGCGCATCGGGACTGGGGTCGACCACGGTGACCCGGTGGCCGCGTTCAGCCACCGGCACCGCGAAACCACCCGTGCCACCGCCGATGTCGACGACGGCGCCCGCGTCAGCGAGCACCTCCCGCAGGTCGTCCCAGACAACGGCGGTGCGGGCGGCGCCGCGACGCTCAGCAGCAGACATGCTCCACAGACTAACCGGGGGCGCTGACCCTTTCGGGGACTCCCGGGCCGTGGCGCGCGGTGTGGCGCTGGCTCAAGCCCCGCAGGTCGATCGCCAGGGAACCTGGCGTTCCCAGGGCACGTGTGGCAACAGTCCCAGCGAACGTTCGACGACGGCCAGGAAGCGATCGGCCTCGCGAACGAGGTCGTCGGCCTCACGTTCACTGACCACCCGTGACGCCCCTGCCTCCGCCGCAGCCCGCTTGGCGGAGCCGGCAGCGAAGAAGGTGGCCCACTCCTCCAGCTCGGGAGCCACCTGACGCAGCAGCACCCAAGCATTGAGCTGTCGGCGCCCGGCCCGGCCCGGCCGCGCCCGGGCAGCGATCAACGCGGAGGCAGCCCGCAGGGCAGCCACGTGGGCGCACGCGTAGCGGGTGCAGGTGTCGCTCGCGATGATCGCCTCATGCAGGGACTCCGCAGAGCGCTCCAGGCAGCTGAGCGTGGCTTCGGGCAGGGTGTGGAGGTGGCCGATCATCAGGCGTCGCACCCGACCCGTTGCCAACTGCCATCGGACGGGGCGTGGGCGATCACGCCACGGATCCCCCACGACGTGCTCCCCTGACCTCCACGGGATCGTCATGTCTGCGCATAGGTTGCTCCTTCCCCAGAGCTGTTGCTGGCTGACTCGACCCAACGTTTCGACCCTTGCGCCTCGACCCCTGCGTTGTGCCCGGCGGGAGCGAGGGTCGAGGACGCTCCCGCCGGGAGTGTCGAACATATGTTCGACACGGCCAAACGTACACGCCCCCTCCGACACAGCTCAACCCCACGGCGGCGGTTCTCCTGAACCTTCGTGGTCGCCGCGCTCTAGGGTGTCGTCATGACTGCGGAGCAGAAGGCAGGGCAGACGGCAGCGCATCCGACCGTGGCCAGGTTCCGGGAGGCCTTGACTGCACGTGGTGGCACCGGCCGGATCGTGGTGCTGCCCGACACGGTGCACACCGCAGCCCTGGCCGCGGAGGCGCTCGACTGCGAGGTCGGGGCGATCGCCAACAGCCTGCTCTTCGCCTCCGATGGCGCGCCGCGGCTGATCCTGACCAGTGGCGCCCACCGGGTCGACACCGCCAAGGTCGCCGAGCACACCGGGCCCCTGACCCGGGCCAAGCCCGACTTCGTCAAGGAGCACACCGGCCAGGTGATCGGCGGCGTCTCCCCACTCGCCCATCCCCGGCCCCTGCCGACCTGGATCGACACCGCGCTGCGCCACCACCAGGTGCTGTGGGCGGCAGCCGGCCATCCGGCCGCCGTCTTCAGCACCACCTTCGACGAGCTGGTCGCGATGACCGGCGCCCAGGAGATCGAGGTCAACTGATGGAGATCTGGATCAATCCCGCCTGCTCCAAGTGCCGCACCGCAGTCTCCGAACTCGACCGGGCCGGAGCCGACTACGTGCAGCGTCGCTATCTCGAACAGCCACCGACGGTCGCCGAGATCACCGACGTGCTGGAGCGCCTCGGCCTCGAGCCGTGGGACATCGCCCGCACCACCGAGCCGATCGCCAAGGAGATCGGCCTCAGGCAGGTGCCCAAGGACACCGAGCACCGCACGCAGTGGATCATCGCACTGGCTGAGCATCCCCGACTGATCCAGCGCCCCATCATCACTCTCGACGACGGCACCGCCGTGGTCGCCCGTGACACCGAGACGCTGGCCCGCGTGGTCGAGTCCGCCTCCTGACGGTCGATCAGCAGACATGGAGTCCTTGGCGCTGGTCTTCTCCAGCGGCTGGGCGAGCGGCGTCAACGCCTACCTCGTCGTCCTCGTGCTCGGCACCGCCGAACGCGCCGGCCATGACCAGATCCCCGACGTCCTCGGCCGCTGGGACGTGCTGCTCATCGCGGCCGCCCTCTTCACCATGGAGTTCGTCGCCGACAAGATCCCACTGATCGACTCGACGTGGGACGCGATCTCCACTGCGGTCCGACCCACCGTCGGCGCGGTGATCGGGGTGCTCCTCGCCGGCGAGGTCGACACCCTCAATGCCGCGGTGGCCGGCGTCGTCGGCGGCGGCACCGCGCTTGCCTCCCACGTGGTCAAGATGGGTGGTCGACTGGCCATCAACACCTCTCCCGAACCAGTCACCAACACCATCGCCAGCACCCTCGAGGACCTCACGGTGCTCGGTGTCGTCTGGTTCGCCGTCGCGCACCCGGAACTCGCCGCCGTCATCGCCGCCTTCCTGCTGGTGACCGGCGCCGTGCTGCTCTGGTTCGCCGTCAACCTGGTCCGCCGCGGACTACGACGCTGGCGCAGCCGCCGACCGCCCGCCGTACCGCGCATCCGCTGAGGCACGCCGGAGGCCCCACCTCTAGGGTTCGACGCATGGCGCGTGTGGTGGTGATCGGTGGGGGCTTCGGTGGCATGGCGGCGGCGGCAAGGCTCGCCAAGCGGGGGCATGAGGTCACCGTGGTCGAACGCCTCCCCAGCTCGGCGGCGCACTGACGTTCGTCGAGTCCGAGGGCTTCGCCTGGGACGCCGGTCCGACCAGCACCCTGCTGCCTGCAGTCATCCGCGACCTCTTCCGCAAGTCCGGTCGCCCCTTGGAGCGTGAACTCGAGCTGGTACCGCGCGAGATCATTCGCGAGCACCATTTCGCCGACGGCAGCTCCGTCGCCCTGCCCGGCGGCTCCCGTGCGGCCCAGATCGACGCGATCGACCAACTGGGACCGGGGCTGGGAGACCAGTGGGCGGCGTACGTCGGCGCGTTCGCCGACGACTGGGACGTACTGAGGCGCAACTACTTCGAGCGTCCGTGGCGTCCCGAGGTCACCGACAAGGCCGTCGTCCATCGGATCTTCACTCGCGAATCCGTGGCCAAGCGCGTCAAGTCGTCCTTCAGGGGCAAGGACGACCGGCTGCGTCTGATGGCGGCCCACCCGTTCGTCATCGAGGGCCACGACCCGCGTGACGTGCCGGCATGGGCCGGTGTCGTCTCCTACCTGGAGCAGAACTTCGGTGCCTGGACCGTACCCGGCGGGATGGGCCTCCTGGCCGAGGTGATGACCAACCGACTGGCCACCCGCAAGGTCGACGTGCGCACCGGCACCACGGTCACCGACATCGTGGTGCGTGACGGCAGGGCCGTGGCGGTGGCGACCGACTCCGGCGAGATCGACGCCGATCGCGTCGTGTGCGCGATCGACCCCCGGCTGCTCCCGGCACTCGCCCCGCACGTGCGGCGTACTCTGCCGGCCATCCCGCCGGTGGTCTGCCACCTGGGGCTGACCGGCGACGACCTCCCCGAGATCCCCACCGAAGCGGTCTTCCACGGCGACCCGATGCTGGTGGTGCGCGCCGGGGTCCGCGCCCCCGACGGCGCTCGCGCCGTCACGATCCTGGGTCGCGGCCTGCTGTCGGAGGACATCGTCATCGCCCTCACCCGCCGCGGCCTCAACCTGCGTGACCACGTGGAGGTGCGCATCGACCAGTCGCCACGCGCCCAGGTCGAGCACTGGCGGGGCTCACCCATGGGCGTGCTGTGGCAGGGCCGCAGCACCTTGCGTGACCGGCTCTCCACCCGCACCCCGATCCCGGGAGTCTTCGCGGCCGGAGCGCACGCCACCCCGGTTCGGGCCTGCCGTACGTCGGTCTGTCGGGTGCGCTCGTCGCGCAGGAGATCGGCGACGTCTGACTCAGACGGTGATCTGCAGCGCCTCGAAGATCTCCAACGTCGCCTTGGACCGGTTGAGGGTGTAGAAGTGCAGGCCCGGGGCTCCCCGGCCAACAACTCGTCGCAGAGCTCGGCGGCGACCTTGATGCCTTCGGCGCGCACGGCCGCGGGATCGCCCTCGTTGGCGCTGATCCGGGCGACGACGTCCTCGGGGACACTCGTGCCGATCAACTCGCCCTGGCGACGGATCGCGTTGAGGTTGAGGATCGGCATGATGCCCGGCAGGATCGGGATGTCGACCCCGCGCGCACGGACCCGCTCGACCAGCTCGAAGTAGTCAGAGGCACGGAAGAACATCTGGGTCACCGCGAAGTCGGCGCCGGCCCTCGCCTTGGCGACCAGCACGTCGGCGTCGTCGTCGAGTGAGCGCGCCGAGGGGTGCCCCTCGGGGAAGGCGGCCACGCCGACCCGGAAGTTGCTGCGTGAGCGGGCCAGCTCGACCAGGTCGATGGCGTAGTTGAGTCCACCCTCGGTGGGCGTCCACTCCGCACGCGGACCCTCCTGCGGGTCTCCCCGCAACGCCATCACGTGGTTGACGCCCTCGGAGCTGTAGGCGTCGAGGATGTTCTCGATCTCGGCACGGGTATGGCCCACACAGGTCAGGTGGGCCATCGGCAGCATCGAGGTCTCGCGGGCGATGCGGCCAGTGATCGCGACCGTCTTGTCGCGGGTGCTGCCGCCAGCGCCGTAGGTCACGGAGACGAAGGTCGGCCGGTAGGGCTCGAGGTCCTTGATCGCCTGCCACAGTTGCGCCTCGCCCGCCTCGTCCTTGGGCGGGAAGAACTCGAAGGAGAAGGATCGACCGCCGTTGCGGACCAACTCCCCGATGTGCTGGGGCTCGTGCGCTGCCATGGCTCGAAGCATAGGCGTCCCGGGCACGGACGCCGACCCCTGTCCACGCAGGGAAACACGATCACTACCCTCTGGAGTGTGACCGCCGAGCCCGCCCATGACGTGTCCGCCTTCGCCGACCAGGTGCAGCAGACCCTCGACGCCTTCGTCGACGAGCAGGCGATCCGCCTCGCCGCCTTGGGGCCGGACGCCACGCTCCTGCTCGACGAGGCTCGGATCGCTCTCAGTGGTGGCAAGCGGCTGCGGGCCGCCTTCTGCTGGTGGGGCCACCAAGCCGTCGCCGAACCCACTGACCCGGCCGCGCTCCTCCGAGCCTGCGCCGCCCTCGAGGTGCTGCACGCCAGCGCGCTGGTGCACGACGACTACATGGACGCCTCCGACACCCGACGTGGCCGCCCCGCCACCCACCGGGCGTTCGCCGCGCACCACCGCTCCCTCGGTCTCCCCGGTGACCCCGAGCAGTACGGCGCCGCAACGGCGATCCTGCTGGGTGACCTCCTGCTCACGTGGGCCGACGAACTGCTGCGCCGGTGCGGCCTGCCCCTGGAACGGGTCGGTCCCGCACTCGACGTCTTCGACCTGTGCCGCTCCGAGGTGGTCGCTGGGCAGTTCCTCGACGTCTCGGTGCAGGCCCGCGGCAAGGCCGATGTCACCACTGCCATGACGGTGCTGCGCTTCAAGTCGGCGAAGTACTCCATCGAACGTCCGCTCCACATCGGCGCCGCCCTGGCCGGCGCGACTCCCGAACAGCTCGAGGCCCTCACCGGCTACGGGCTGCCTCTCGGCGAGGCCTTCCAGCTGCGCGACGACCAGCTGGGCGTCTTCGGCGACCCGGCGGTCACCGGCAAGCCGGCCGGCGACGACCTCGTCGAGGGCAAGCGCACCGTGCTGGTCGCCCACACCCTCGCAGCGCTCGAGAGCGCCGACCACGACCGGCTCGACTCGGCGCTGGGCACGGCACTCACCGACGCCGAGGTCGAGGAGCTCCGCGGCCTGATCCGCGACTCGGGTGCCGCCGAGCGCGTCGAGGAGCTCATCGACGAGCTCACCACGACCTCGCTACGCGCTCTCGAGGAGGGTCCCTTCCGTGCCGAGGCCCGGGGACCGCTGCGCCAGCTCGCCGACGCGGCCACACGTCGTACCCTCTGACCCCGGCCCGGGAACCGGGCGTTCAGGCCTTCCGGTGTCGTACTGGCCAGACGACGAACCGGTAGGCGAGGAAGTTGGCGACGAAACTGACCCCGATCGCCAGGAACTTCACCAGCCACATGGTGTCGAGGAACTCCAGCAGCAGGTGGATCACGATCGGCTGGAGCACCCACATGGTGACGCCGGTGGTGGCCAGGAACAGCCCAGCGGCGCGCAGCGTCGGCCGCTCGGCCCGGAAGGTGAAGCGGCCGTTGACCAGGAAGCTGAAGGTCATGCCCGCGCTGGTGGAGACGAAGTTGGCAGCGACGATGCCCAGCCACCCCTGCAGCAGCAGGAACAGCGCCATGTCGATGGCGGTGTTGACCACCCCACCGCGGCGAACCGCACCACGGTGCGGCTGAAGAGATCGCGGATCAGCGCGACGCCTCCCGTCGGTCGCCCCGGTCACCCCTGGCTGCGAGCGCGACCGAATACAGCGGCCGGTCCTGGACCTCGACGTAGACCCGGCCGAGATAGCTGCCGATGACGCCCATCATGATCAGCTGAAGACCACTGAGCAAGAACATGCCGACGCCGAGGAACGCCCAACCGGGTACGGCGTCCTCGGGGTTGAAGATGCGCACACCGAAGACGTAGAGCGCCAGCAGCACGCTGATGCCCGAGATCACGAACCCGAGTCGGGAGATCATCTTCAGCGGCGTGGTGGAGAAGCCGAGGATGCCGTTGGCGGCGAACTTCAGCATCTTCTTCAACGGGTAGCCGGTGGTGCCCGCATGCCGCTCGTCGCGGTCGAAGAGCAACGCCTCCTGGCGGAATCCGACATGGGCGACGATGCCGCGCAGGAAGCGCTCGTGCTCGCGGTAGCGCGAGACCTCGGCGACGACGCGGGCGTCCATGAGGCGGAAGTCGCCGACGTTGCGCGGGATCTCGATCGAGGCGAGTCGGTCGAGGGTCCAGTAGAAGAGCCACGCCGTGGAGCGCTTGAAGACGCTGTCCTTGCGGCTGCGGCGCTGCGCGAAGACGACATCGACGCCGCCCTCCCACATCTCGATCATCTCGATGCTGACTCGCGGCGGGTCCTGCAGGTCGGTGTCCATGATGATCACCGCATCGGCGTCCGCGACGGCGTCGAGCCCCGCGGTGACGGCCATCTGGTGACCGAAGTTGCGCGACAGGCTGATCACGCTGACCCGGGAGTCCTCGGCACGCAGCTCGAGGAGTCGATCGAGAGAGTCGTCCTTGGAGCCGTCGTTGACGTAGACGAACTCGAAGTCGAGATCGGGGCGGGTCGCAGTGGACTCCAGGATCGCGGTGTGGAAGACCCCGATGTTCTCGGCCTCCTCGTAGACCGGGAGGACGTAGGCGACCTTCCGGCGGTCGGCCCGCTCCGGCGTCACGCTCATCCACTTACCTCCACGTCATCCACCGACACCGTCGGTCAGTCAGGTCACCGACTTCGTCGGGCCCAGTGTTCCAGCCGGAGCCGTCAGGCCCCGGCCGAGGGTCAGATCGCCAGCACTGCCAGCACCGCCACGACGGCGACGAAGCCCATGAGCAACACCCACTGCACCCGGTCGAGCCACGTGGCCACCGTCGCAGTGGGAAGCACTGCCCCACCCTCGGGTACGTCGGCGAGCGGCTCCACCTGCCCCTTGCGGCGGCTGAGCAGCTCACCGATGAGGAGCACGCACGCCATGCTCATGAGCGGCGCGATGGTGGTCCAGTAGCGTGCGCCGGCGATGTGCACGAAGGGCTGGGTCAGCAGCGCTCCGATGCCGAGCTTGAGCACGATCGCGGTCCACCTGTTCTCGAAGGAGGTCCGGAAGATCGTCAGCAACATGCCCAGCACGAGCAGCATCGCCAGGAAGAACATCACCGTGGTCGTCCCGGCGATGGCCCAATAGCCGAAGTCCTTGCCGGCATTGGGTGGCTGCAGATGGATGGCGAACCCACCGGGCTTGAAGAGGTAGGCCGACGTGTTGCGGAAGACGTCACGCGCATAGCTCTCGGGCGTCACGTCACGGCGAGCATAGGCAGACATCTGGCCGAACATCTCGACCTCGCCGACGCCGGTGGCCCGCGAGACCTCGCGGGCGTAGCGCACCGGCGTGAACCAGATCGTGCTCGTCGGGTCGCAGCGGCCGAAGCAGAGTTGGTAGTGGTCCCCGAAGGTGTTGGCGCGCACCGTCTGGACGGTCGTCGTCGTGATCACCCGGTCGTCGAGGGCCCGGGAGGCACTCACCGACCACGGCGCCAGCACCATCACGAAGACTCCCCGGCCAGCACCATGGCAAGGAAGCCGCGCACCCGTTCGCGCCCGCGCAGCAGGAAGAGCACGGCGAGCCCGAGCACGAGACAGAGTCCGACGGTGAGCACGGCGGTGGAGGAACGGAAGTAGACGACCACGATCGCCAGCAGCCCGAGCTTGGCGCCCTCGGTCCACGACGGGGGCACCCCGTCGCGGATCCGACGCAGCACCGGCACCAGCAGACACAGGAACCACAGTGCGACGATGCCGGCGGTCAGGTCGCCCCAGGCGGAGTAGGTGAAGCTCGACCACATGGGGACCAGGCCGGGGAAGACCGCGAGTCCGATCGCGTAGCGGATGCCGAAGGTACGGCGTACGGCCAGCACCGCACCGATCGACAGCAGCAGCGACACCACGCCGAGATAGCCGCGGATCAGCTCGATCGGTGCGTCGGGGAACACCACGAACAGCGGCGCGCACAAGAACATCATCCCGGGCATGAACCAGCCGCTGCTGACCACGTTGCGGGAGAGTTCCTCGGTGTCGAACCCGTTGAACGCGACGAGGTCGCGCAGCGCGTTGGAGAGGGCTCGACCGCCGTTGACGTAGGAGGTCTCGTCACCGATGAGCTCGGCGTGCATCACGTAGGGGTAGACGGCGAGCTTCACCAGCACGTGGGCCAGGAGCAGTCCGAGCAGCAACTGGTCACCGCGACGGAGGTCGCGCAAGCGGTCGATCATCCGTGGAACCTCTTCGTCGCGAAGCGGTCGGAGCAGACCGGGTCGTCGGACTGCACCTCGACCACCGGCAGGTCGAGGTGCACGTCTCCCTGCACGGCCACGTCGTCGGCCACGTCGAGCGGCGCGATGCGCCACGACACCGGGCCGACCCCTGGCTTGGTCACCTCAGCAGCGAGCGGTTCGTCGCTCACCACCGTGAAACCGGCCCGTGTGAACGCCTCCAGCAGCCCGGCTCGGGCCTCCTCGTCGCTGATCAGGTCGTACTGCAGCCACATCCGGCGCCGCTCCCCTCCGCCGTGTCGACGTCACCGTCTCGGCGGACCTGGAACGGGAAGTCGAACTCCACCCCGTCCGGCAACGGATAGCAGCCAGTGTCCAACGCGGCCGGTGCGAGCGGGGGTCGGTAGTTGCCGGTGGGCTCGGCGCGGCCGAAGGAGTTGCTGAAAGCAGCGATGACGGCGATCACGACGGCCACCAGGACCCAGACGACGCGACGGCGCGACGTAGCAGATGTACCTGTGGACACGAGGGCAGATGTTATCCGCCGCCCCCGAAACTCCGTATTCAGCGCGCCGAGATCCGGTGTCGCGAAGGTCTCTCCCGCGGCGAGCCGTGGGATGCATCACCCCATCGCGGGTCAGTCGAGCGTGGCCACGTCGGGCAGCTCCGGCCCATCGCCCCGCAGCAGGACGGCGAACCGCGGCGTCAGCGCACCGGTGGCCGTTCGGCGGTGCGCGGCGGAGGCCCGGCTGAGGTCGGTCAGCACCGCCAACGTGCCGAGGAAGCCGGCGATGTCCTCCTCGAGGAGGACGGCCCAGCCGTCCCAGAGCAGCAACGTGTCGGTCGTCAGCTCTGCGATGCAATCAGCCAACGCGTCCAGGTTGCGGCCGTAGTGGTCAGGGAAGTCCAGGGCGACACCGATCGCCTCGAGCACCTGGTCGCGGCCGGTGAGCGTCCAACCGTCCACGGCCCCGAAGCGCCAACCGGCGGAGGCCACCGCGCGACGTACCTCTTCGACGGTGCGGTTGCTCGTCCACCGCCAGACGTCCGGAGCCTCGTGGCCGGCGACGAGTGCCGCGAGCCCGCTCACCGGTCGATCCTCAGGAAGGTGGCGTAGTGGTCGGGGGTCCAGTAGTACTCGCCGTCGTCCCCGGTCACGATCCGACGCGCGCCGCGGTGCGAGAGGCCGGGGGTGGGCACGGTGTACTCGTGGTAGTGGCCGCGCTGCTTCTGGGGCAGGATCCCCTCGTAGTTGCCGAAGACCACACCGTCACGGTCATGGGGGAAGGGACCGCCGGCATCGATGAGGTCGAGGGTGTCCTCGGCCTGCGCGGGGAGGCTGTCGACGGAGACCAGACCGAGTCCGGACTCGGTGTCGACCTCAACGACGGCTGACGGATCCGGCCCCTTGTCGGCCTCGTCACTGCCGGCCTGGAACCACCAGACGACCACGGCGACGAGGGCGACCAGCACGGTGCTGATCGCCCGGAGGGTGCGTTTGTCGAGCGTCACAGTGCGATGGCTTGGGCGCGGCGCTTGGCCTCGGAGCCCCGGTTCTCCCGCAGTGCGTCGATCGGGCGACCGGGCAGCTCCTGGTCGGTGAAGATCCACTCGATGCACTCGCGGTCGTTCCAACCACCGTCGTGGAAGAGGGTGAGCAGACCGGGCAGGCCCTTGACGATCAGACCGTCCTGGATCATCTCTGCCGGGATCTGCAGCCCCGCGCCCTCGCGCGGAGCGGCCGTGGCCAGTTGGTGCTCCTTGAGCATGGTGCGCAACTTGTTGACGCTGACGTCGAGCGCCTGCGCTGCTTGGGACCAGTCGAGCCAGGTCGGCACGAGATCGCCGAGTTCGGGAGCCTTGTCGTTCATGGCTCCCACCTTAGAGGCCCGGAGCCACGTGTTCCGCCACGCCGACAGCACGCGTGACGGGGACCTCTCCCCGGGCCTACGTAGGATGGCGCCGGCGGACCCCTTCCCTTCCGCTCAGGAGTAGAGGACGACCCGTGGATCGAGCACGTGTGACCGACCCGGACGACCCACTGGTCGGTCGGGTGCTCGACGGTCGCTACCTGATCGGTCCCCGGGTGGCCCGCGGCGGCATGGCCACCGTCTACGAGGCCATCGACCAGCGCCTCGAGCGCACCGTCGCCGTCAAGGTGATGCATGCCGGTCTCGGCGACGACGAGGAGTTCGCCGCCCGCTTCGTGCGCGAGGCGCGCCACGCCGCCCGCCTCTCCCATCCCAACGTCGTCTCCGTGCACGACCAGGGCCAGGAGAACGGCACTGTCTTCCTCGTCATGGAGTACGTGCCCGGCCGCACCCTGCGTGACGTGATCCGCCACGACGCACCGCTCACGCCCACCAAGGCCGTCGCCCTGGTGGAGCCGATCGTCGCCGCGCTCGCCGCCGCGCACGAGGCCAACCTGATCCACCGCGACGTGAAGCCCGAGAACGTGCTGATCGCCGACGGGCCGGAGGGTCCGAAGGTCAAGGTCGCCGACTTCGGCCTCGCCAAGGCCATCAGCGCCGACACCCAGCACACCGCCACCGGAGGGGTGCTCATCGGCACCGTCTCCTACCTCGCGCCGGAACTCGTCGTCGACGGTCGTGCCGACACCCGCGCCGACGTCTATGCCCTGGGCGTGGTGCTCTTCGAGCTCCTCACCGGCAAGCGCCCCCACGAAGGTGAGTCGCCGATCCAGGTGGCCTACAAGCACGTCCACGAAGACGTCCCAGCACCGTCCTCGGTCGTCCCCGGCATCCCCGCGTACGTCGACGCCCTCGTCGCGCGCGCCACGGCCCGTGACCGGGAGCACCGGTCGGCCGACGCCCGGGTGCTGCTGCGTCAGATCCGCCGCGTGCGGACCGCGCTGCTCGCCGGCACGGTCGACGATCCCGAGCTCGTCGCCGACCTCCTGCCCTCCAAGCCACCGACACCGGTCGAGGACGACCGTCACGACACCGCACGTGACCCCTCGACGTGACACCCGGGGGTCAGGCGCCCTCCGACCTCACCAGCGCCTTCGACGTGGAGCACCTGGCCCATCTCGCCGTGCCCCGACCTCCGGCGACCAAC